>NZ_JAHLKR010000011.1 GCF_021991875.1 Mycetohabitans sp. B8 | reverse complement strand
TGTTACTTGTTAAAGAGCATCGCGCCAACTCCACGTCGGCCCATCGGGCCTGCCGCATCTGCGTCGCGTCGCTGCATCAGCAGCAGAGAAACGAGATTATGAAGATTTCTCATCGCGGCGTCAAGAAGTTTTTAAAACTTTTTGCACCCCGGGGATTTGAGAAAATCTTGCTCATCCGCCCCACTTTCGCGCAACGACATCCGCAGCGCGAAAAATAAGATTTTAGCGACTTGCCACCGCCAACGCAAGCCCGTTTTCAACGGTGCTTGAAGACGGGCTTGCGTTTCTCGACAAACGCAGCCATCCCTTCCTTCTGATCCTCGGTGGCAAACAGCGAGTGGAACAGCCGGCGCTCGAAATGCACGCCCTCGGTCAGCAAAGTCTCGTACGACTGATTGATCGATTCCTTGATCATCATCACCGAAGGCAGCGAATATTCAGCAATCGCAGCCGCCGTGCTGAGTGCCTCGTCCAGCAGCTTGTTCACCCCGACTACGCGGGATACCAGCCCCGCGCGCTCCGCTTCGTGTGCATCCATGGACCGCCCGGTCAGGCACAGGTCCATCGCTTTGGCCTTAGAGATCGCACGCGGCAAGCGCTGCGTGCCACCGGCGCCCGGCATGACCCCGAGCTTGACCTCCGGCAGGCCGAACCGCGCGGTGTCCGCTGCGATGATGATGTCGCACATCATCGCCAGTTCGCACCCGCCGCCCAGTGCGAAGCCCGCCACTGCGGCGATCACCGGTTTGCGCACCGCACGCACCGCCTCCCAGTTGCGCGTAATGTAGTTTCCTTTATAGACATCCATATAGGTGTACTTCGCCATCATTCCGATGTCCGCACCGGCGGCGAATGCCTTTTCACTGCCCGTCACCACGATCGCGCCGATCTGCTCATCGTCGTCGAACGCCTTGAGCGCCGCGCCCAACTCGTCCATCAGCGCGTCGTTCAGGGCATTGAGCGCCTTCGGGCGGTGCAGCGTAATTAGCCCGACCCGTCCGTGTGTGTCGACCAGAATGTTTTCGTATGTCATGAATTCTCCATTGCCAAGGGGGACCCGCGAAAAAACGACGCGCAACCCGAAAAGAATGCTACCATTTTCCAACCAACCGGTCGGTCTATTTATCCATCTCCGCCTCACTTTCCCGACTATCCGCCATGACACATCCGTTTTTTGCGAAGCATGAATCGACGTTGACACAGGCACTTCAGGCACAGGAAACGCGCGGCTACTGGAGTCCGTTCCCCGAGATGCCCAGCCCAAAGGTGTACGGGGAAACGGCGAACGCGCACGGTGAGCAATCGTTCAAAGCGCTTTTGAACCAAACGTTCGATTTGGATCAACCCAGTAATGGACTGGTAGGCCAGGAGCACTCGCCGTTCGGCTTTGCTTTGGGCGTGCGCTATCCGAAGGCCGATCCGGACCGGCTGTTCGCCGCCGTGGCGCGCGCGCAGCAACCATGGCAGCGCGCGGGCCGCGACGCGTGGGTTGGCGTGAGCCTGGAGATCCTGCAGCGGCTGAACCGGGCGAGCTTCGAGATTGCTTACAGCGTGATGCATACGACCGGACAGGCATTCATGATGGCGTTCCAGGCCGGCGGGCCGCATGCGCAAGACCGCGCGCTCGAGGCCATCACATGCGCGTGGGACCAATTGCGGCGCATCCCGGCCCAAGCTTACTGGGAAAAGCCCCAAGGCAAGAACCCGCCGCTGGCAATGGAAAAGCACTTCACGATCGTGCCACGCGGCATCGGCCTGGTGCTTGGCTGTTGTACCTTTCCGACATGGAACAGTTATCCGGGACTGTTCGCCGATCTTGCGACCGGCAACGCGGTGGTCGTCAAGCCCCATCCTGGCGCGATCCTGCCGCTGGCGATCACCGTACGGATCGCGCGCGACGTGCTGCGCGAGGCCGGCTTTGATCCGAATGTCGTTACGCTGTTGGCAACGGACCCGGATGACGATGGCACGCTCGTGCCGCAGCTCGCCACGCGCCCCGATGTCCGACTAATCGATTTCACAGGCAGCACGCACAACGGCAATTGGCTCGAGCGCAACGCGACCCAGGCCCAGGTGTATACCGAGAAGGCGGGCGTCAACCAGATTGTTATCGACTCGGTCGACGACATTAAGGCGGCCGCACGCAATATCGCATTCTCGCTGGCGCTGTATTCGGGCCAAATGTGTACCGCACCACAAAACATTTATGTGCCGCGCGACGGCATCCGCACCGCCGACGGTACGCTGAGCTTCGACGAAGTCGGCCAAGCAATCGCCGAGGCCGTCCAGAAACTGACGTCAGACCCAGCCAAGGCAGTCGAATTAATCGGAGCCCTCCAAAACGACGCCGTAGTGCAGCGCATCGAACGGGCGCGCGCGCTCGGTACCGTGCTATTGGAGAGCCAGCCGCTCGGGCATCCCACGTTCGAGCATGCACGCGTGCACACGCCGCTGCTGGTCAAGCTGGATGCGGCCACCGACCAGAACCGGTTCACGCAGGAATGGTTCGGCCCGATCGCATTCGTCATCGCGACAGATTCCACCGCGCAATCGCTGGCGTTGGCCGGCTCAATTGCCGCGCAGCACGGCGCACTGACGCTATCTGTATACAGTGGTGATGAGGCCGTACAGCAAGCCGCGCACGAAGCGGCGATCAAAGGCGGCGTCGCGCTGTCGCTGAACTTGACCGGCGGCGTGTTCGTGAACCAGTCCGCGGCGTTCTCGGACTTCCATGGCACCGGGGCGAACCCAGCGGCCAATGCGACGCTGACCGACGCTGCGTTCGTGGCGAACCGCTTCCGCGTCGTGCAAAGCCGCGCGCACGTGGCACCGCGCGGCTGACCGGCGCCACCCCGGCATTGCTCCACACCGACGAGAACGACGATACTCGACAAGCGCAGGCGACTGGCACCATGACCGAAGCTTTTATCTGTGATGCAATCCGCACACCGTTTGGCCGCTATGGCGGCGCGCTAAAAGACGTCCGCGCAGACGACCTTGGCGCGATCCCGATCAAGGCGCTGCTCGAGCGTTATCCGTCAATGGACTGGGCAGCGGTGGACGACGTCATCTACGGCTGCGCGAATCAGGCCGGCGAAGATAACCGCAACGTCGCCCGGATGGCCGCGCTGCTCGCCGGCCTGCCCGTTGACGTGCCGGGCGCCACGGTCAACCGGCTATGCGGCTCGGGCATGGATGCGATCGGCACCGCGGCGCGGGCGATCCGCGCAGGTGACGCGTCGCTGATGCTAGCCGGCGGTGTCGAGAGCATGACGCGCGCGCCGTTCGTGATGAGCAAGGCCAGCACCGCGTTCTCGCGCCAGGCCCAAGTCTTCGATACGACGATTGGCTGGCGTTTCGTGAACCGGCTGTTGAAACAGCAGTACGGCATCGATTCGATGCCAGAGACCGCCGAAAACGTCGCGGCCGACTATAACGTGAGCCGTGCCGACCAGGATGCATTTGCGTTACGCAGCCAGCAAAAGGCCACCCGTGCGCAGCGTGACGGCGTGCTGGCGGCCGAGATCGTGCCGGTCACCGTGCCGTCGCACAACGGCGATGCGATCGTGGTGCAGCACGACGAGCATCCGCGCGAAACGTCGATGGACGCACTGGCCAAACTCGGCGGTGTGGTACGCCCAGACGGTACCGTCACCGCCGGTAATGCGTCCGGCATCAACGATGGCGCATGTGCGCTGCTGATCGCCAGCGAAGCAGCCGCACGCGCGCACGGGCTCACGCCGAAGGCGCGCGTGCTCGGCATGGCAACGGCAGGTGTCGAGCCACGCGTGATGGGCATCGGACCGGCGCCCGCGACGCGCAAGCTGCTGCGACAATTGAATATGACGCTCGAGCAGTTCGACGTCATCGAGTTAAACGAAGCATTCGCTGCACAAGGCCTGGCCGTGCTACGGCTACTGGGCATCGACGATGACGACCCGCGCGTGAACCCGAACGGCGGAGCGATCGCGCTTGGCCACCCGCTCGGCGCATCCGGCGCGCGGCTGGTAACGGCCGCAATGTACCAGTTGCACCGCAATGGCGGCCGCTATGCATTGTGCACGATGTGCATTGGAGTCGGACAGGGCATCGCATTGGCCATCGAGCGCGTGTGAAGTCGGCCTCGCGCATTCCATTTTGCCTAGGCAGGAGGGAACTCCCATGACTTACACGTCAATTCTGCTCGACATCGACGCAGCCGCTCACGTCGCAACCATTACGCTGAACCGCCCGGACAAGCTCAACAGCTTCACCCGCGCGATGCACGCCGAGTTGCGCGCGGCGCTGGATGAAGTGCAGTGCTCGGATGCCCGGGCGCTGATACTGACAGGCGCAGGAAAGGCATTTTGCGCGGGTCAGGACCTCGCGGACCTCGACTTCACGCCCGGCCATGAGACCGACCTGGGCGAGTTGATCGATCAAAACTTCAATGCACTCGTGCGACGGCTGCAGCAGCTACCGCTGCCGGTGACTGCAGCGGTCAACGGCACGGCAGCAGGCGCCGGCGCGAACCTGGCGTTGGCATGCGACATCACACTTGCCGCGCGTTCGAGCCGTTTCGTCCAAGCTTTCGTAAAGATTGGGCTGGTACCGGACACTGGCGGCACGTGGACGCTGCCACGACGAGTCGGTATCGCTCGCGCGCTGGGACTGTCGCTCACTGGCGAGAAGCTCAGCGCGGAGAAGGCCGAAGCGTGGGGTCTGATCTGGCGCGTCGTCGACGATGTGGCCCTTCTGCCACAAGCGCGGAAGCTCGCCGCGGAACTCGCGCAGCAACCTACCGCCGCGATCGTCGCGACCCGGCAGGCCATCCGCAGCGGCGCAACGCTGGATTTGGATGTACAACTGGATCTTGAACGCGACCTGCAGCGCAAGCTTGGTGCGTCGCACGACTATGCGGAAGGCGTGCACGCGTTCATCGAGAAACGTCAACCCCGTTTTGAAGGACACTGATATGGACCACCCGTCCCACACCGACGCCGAAGCCGGCGTGGTACAAGCCGAACTGCTCGCACGCCAATGTGCCGCGACGATGTACGAGAACGATGCGTGCACCCGCTGGCTCGGCATTCAGATAGTCGAAGTTCGGCCCGGCTATGCGCGCGCGACGATGCAGGTGCGCGCCGAATTTCTGAACGGCCACGATATCTGCCACGGCGGGTTGATCTTCACGCTTGCCGATTCGGCATTCGCATTTGCGTGCAACACTTATAACGTGAATACGGTGGCAGCCGGATGCACGATCGAATACCTGCGGCCGGTGCACCGCGGCGACGCGTTGACCGCGGAAGCCGTGGAACAGGTGCGATCTGGGCGCACCGGCCTTTACGACATCCGTGTGACAAATCGCGCCGGCGAGCCGGTCGCGATGTTTCGCGGCAAGTCGGCACACATCAAAGGGAACGTCATTCGATCGAACGATTGACACCTATTACAAGCTACGGGACAGACACAGCAAAGGAGATTTTAATGAACACTGCCCTGCCACCGGAGCCGATTGAAAAAGCCAGTCGCGACGAATTACAGGCCCTGCAGCTGGAACGGCTAAAGAAAACGCTAGCGCACGCGTATGAACATTCTCTAGTGTATCAGCGCAAATTTAAAGAAGCGGGCGTGCATCCGGACGACTTAAAAACGCTATCGGACTTATCCCGCTTCCCGTTCACAACGAAGCAGGACTTTCGCAATAACTATCCGTTCGGCATGTTCGCCGTGCCAATGGACCAGATCTCGCGCATCCACGGTTCGTCCGGTACCACCGGAAAGCCGACCGTGGTCGGCTACACAGCCAACGACATCGACATGTGGGCCAATCTCATGGCACGCTCTATCCGTGCGGCGGGGGCACGGCGCGGCGACAAGGTCCATGTCAGCTACGGCTACGGGCTTTTTACCGGTGGGCTGGGCGCGCACTACGGCGCAGAGCGCGCGGGTCTGACCGTGATCCCGTTCGGCGGCGGGCAAACCGAGAAGCAGGTCCAGCTGATCCAGGACTTGCGCCCCGACATCATCATGGTCACGCCGAGCTATATGCTATCGATCGCCGATGAATTTGAGCGATGCGGCCTGGATCCGGCCGAATCGTCGTTGCGTATCGGCATCTTCGGCGCGGAGCCGTGGACCAACGACATGCGCACGGCGATCGAGAAACGCATGGGCATCGACGCGATCGACATCTATGGGCTGTCAGAGATCATCGGCCCCGGCGTCGCATCCGAATACGCGGAAACCAAGGACGGTCCGACAATCTGGGAAGACCACTTCTATCCGGAAATCATCGATCCGGACACGGGTGAGGTGCTGCCTGAAGGCGTATTCGGCGAGTTGGTGTTGACCTCGCTGACCAAAGAGGCTTTGCCGATCATCCGCTATCGCACCCGTGATCTGAGCCGGCTGCTGCCCGGCACTGCGCGCACGATGCGGCGCCTGGAGAAGATCACCGGCCGCTCCGATGACATGATGATCATCCGGGGTGTGAATGTGTTCCCGTCGCAAATTGAGGAACTGTTGCTCAAGTACACGACCATACTGGCCCCTCACTACCAGATCGTGCTAACCAAAGAAGGCCCGCTCGACGTGATGACGATCCATGTCGAGCCCTGTCCGGAATCGGCGCTGGACGAACGCGCGGTCGAAGCGGCACGCGTGAGCCTGGCGCACGATGTCAAGGCGCTAGTCGGCGTCACGGCGCACATCGCCGCCTTGCCAGTGAACAGCATCGAGCGCTCAACGGGCAAGGCACGCCGCGTCGTGGACAAACGCCGCGCGTAAGCTCAAGGCCTGAGCCGATGGCGGCCGCGCGCAACACGGCCGCTCAACTGTTGGGCAGCAGCAGCCACATCCGGCCACTCTGCTTCATCCGGCCGGCCAGGTCGCCCGCGTCATCACCCAGTCCCCAGAAGTAGTCGGCCCGCACGCCGCCTTGAATCGCGCTGCCTACGTCCTGCGCGAACACCAGCCGGTTCATCGGCTGATGCGACAATGGCCGAGTGGTCTGCAGGAATACCGGCGTGCCGAGCGGAATCGACGTCGGGTCGACCGCGATCGAGCGCTCGGGCGTGAGCGGCACACCCAGCGCACCGACCGGCCCGTCGGCTCCGCCGCTGGGCACGCCTTCGCTGGACGGCACTTCCTTGAAGAACACGAAGCGCGGATTCACGTCCAGCAGGGCATCGACGCGCAACCGGTTCGCCCGGGCCCATGCTTTGATCCCCTGCATCGTCGCCTGCGCCGGTAAAAGCTCGCCACGATCGATCAGCCACCGGCCGATCGATCGATATGGCTGGTTGTTAGTGCCACTGTAACCCACCCGCATCACCGTGCCATCGTCGAGCAATACCCGGCCAGAGCCTTGCACCTGCAGGAAAAACGCCTCAATCGGATCGTCCACGTAGACAAGCTCGTTGCCGGCTAGCATGCCGGAGCGCATCAGTTGCGCACGCGGTGGCAACACGGCGCCCGGGCGGGCTGCCCTGGGCCAACGATACAGCGGGTAAAGGTACGGCGCACTCCGGTACCGAGACCCGTGCAACAATGGCTCGTAGTAACCGGTGACAAGGCCGTCGAGGGTGCCGTCGCTATTGGCCAGCACAACCGGCGTGAAGTACGTCTCGAAAAACGTGCGCGTGGCGGCCACGTCGAGATCATCCAGTTGCTGCGCGGCAACACACGCGCTACGCCAATTCGCCAGGCTGCTCATGCGCGCACAGTTCTGCCGCAGCGCGGCGGTGACTCCGATTAGGCTGTCCTCCTGCCAACCGGGCACCTGCTGCCAACTGACCGGCGTGAGCCGCGCATCGGCCAGCGCCTGCTGGCTCGGCACGGCACCGGCCGGCAACATGCGTGCCACCGGCCGCCCTGCTCCGCCGCCGCATGAAGCCAGCATCCCCGCCGCAACGATCGTCGCGGCCAGCGCCGCAGCGCGGCCCCAGCGCCGCGCTGCGGCCGCATACTGACCCCTTGCGGCCACCCGCCTCGGCCCGCTGCCATGCGCGCCGCCGTTAAAATGCTTGCTCGTTTCCCAAACCGTCATGTCTGCATTCTTCACCGCTTGCCCGTGGCTCCTGCCCACGATTGAGATACTGCTGCCGATTGGCTTGCTCGCGTACATCGTATGGTACGTGCGCCGCCCACCGCGCCAGCGCGATTAACGCCCCGCGGCGCGGCACCGGTCAGCCGCCACGGCCGCTGCTCCACGCCGAAGCGGTCGCGGCGGCGCGTCGCCATCGTGCGCGCTCAATGCAGCATGCGTGGCATGCACAGCACGAACTCCGCGACCGGTGCCTCAAAGCGTGTACCGTCCTCGGCCACGCAAAAGTACTCGCCGCGCATCGTGCCGACCGGCGTCGCAATGACGGCCCAGCTTGTATATTCGAATTGCTCGCCCGGTTGCAACAACGGCTGATGCCCGACGACCCCGAGCCCTTTGACCTCTTGCACCTTCGCGTCGCTGTCGGTGATGATCCAATGGCGCGCAATCAGCTGCGAAGCGACCTGTCCGGTATTGCGTATCGTCAACGTGTAGGCAAACGCATAGTGCTGGCGCTCCGGGTCGGACTGGTCCGGCAGATAGGCCGCCTGTGCCGAGACGCTCAATTCGTACTGACTCATCCTGGATTCCGGTAAAGGTCGCGCAATATGGGCGCGCGCTCACCCGCGGCGCGGGTATGCAGGCCCCTGCGCATCGCATTTTCGTTGATGCGCCTGCGTGTCGCAACCTGCAATGCAATGTGGCTGGCCCGATGTGGCCAACCCGACATGACTGGCCTGACATGGCTAACCCGATGGGGCCGACGTGACGTCGCTAGCGTGACGCAATCCATTGACACGTCGCCGCAGGCATCAGGGCGCCGCGCCCGGGCTGGCGTCGCGCCGGCACGCTAGAATAACGCTTTATCTGACGTTCAGCGTCCGCCGACGAATTCCAAGATGACTTTTCGCATCGCCCCAAGCATTCTTTCAGCCGACTTCGCCCGCCTCGGCGAAGAAGTGCGCAATGTGGTCGCCGCCGGCGCCGACTGGATCCACTTTGACGTGATGGACAACCATTACGTGCCCAACCTGACAATCGGCCCGATGGTCTGCGAAGCGATCCGCCCGCACGTGAACGTGCCGATCGACGTGCACCTGATGGTGCGCCCGGTGGACCGTCTCGTGCCGGACTTTGCGAAAGCGGGCGCGAACGTGATCAGCTTCCATCCGGAGGCATCCGATCACATCGATCGTACCCTGTCGCTGATCCGGGATCACGGTTGCAAGGCGGGATTGGTATTCAATCCTGCCACGTCGTTGAACTACCTGGACCATGTGATGGACCGCGTCGATCTGGTGCTGATTATGTCGGTGAATCCCGGCTTTGGCGGACAGTCGTTCATTCCCGAGGCACTGAACAAACTGCGCGAAGCGCGGCGGCGCATTGACGCGCATGCGGCTCAGACGGGCCGCGCGATCCATCTGGAGGTCGACGGCGGCGTGAAAGCCGACAACATTGCGCAGATCGCGGCGGCCGGCGCCGATACGTTTGTCGCGGGTTCGGCGATCTTCGGGCAGCCTGATTACCAGCAGGTGATCGACCAGATGCGCGCCGCACTGGTGTCAGTGGGCGCACGATGACCGACACGGACCTGACGGCAGTTGCCGACGACGATCGCCGCGGTGCATCCCCCATCGGACCGGTCCACGCCGTGATCATCGATTTGGATGGCACGATGGTCGACACCGCCGGCGATTTCATGGCGGCGCTCAACGCGGTGCTCGGTGAGTTCGACTTACCGCCGATCGACCAAGCCGAAGTCGTCGCCTACGTCGGCAAGGGCTCCGAGCACCTCATACGCAGTGTGCTGTCGGCACGCCTGCCGCCCACCGAGGCCGAGCAACGGTTCGACGTGGTACTGGCTGGGTACCAGCGGGCCTACGCGGTGGTCAATGGCCGCCACACGCGGCTCTACCCGGACGTGATCCGCGGGCTGGACGCATTGAGGGCTGCGCGGATCAAGCTTGCATGCGTGACCAACAAGCCGCTTCGATTCGCGCTCGGGTTGCTCGAGCAGTATGGCCTGCGGCCGTATTTCGAGGTAGTGTTCGGCGGCGACAGCCTGCCGCGGAAAAAGCCGGACCCATTACCGATGCTGGCTGCGTGCGACGCGCTCGGCGTGCCGCACGCGCAGGCAGTCGCGATCGGCGACTCGGAAAACGACGCGCGCGCGGCGCGCGCCGCCGGGCTCGCGACATTAACCGTGCCATACGGTTACAACCACGGCCAACCTGTACAATCGATCGACTCGGATGGTATAGTGAGTTCGCTGCTAGAAGCGGCCCGTTGGGTAACAGCGTCGAGCGCCGTGCAGTAGCATTCATCCCAGGGTATCCGCTACCATCGTCATGTTTCTAAACAGAAAACGCAGCCTTGGCAATATCGACCGGGGAGCCTGGCCCTGGCGCCGCTGGCATGCCTGAGCGCGATCTCGCGCCGAAGCCCGCTGCTTACCGGGTTTCGATTTCTCCCGTTTTTGTTTTCGTTGTCGCCCCTGGCATCGCGGCTGTGTCCGCGATGCGCGCCGTGTAGCGCCGCCGCATCCCGGTACGTCGGCTTTGGCATCTACGCTACAGCCGGGCCGCGACATCGGCTCGGTGCATGCCGCGCCGTGCACCGAGCGCCAATAGGACTTGCCAACATGACCGAGCTCGAATTCCAGTCCCTTGCCAACGAAGGCTACAACCGCATTGCGCTGATTGCCGAGGCGCTCGCCGACCTCGATACGCCGCTGTCGCTGTATCTGAAACTCGCTCAACCCGAACGAGGAGGCGCGAATTCATTCCTGCTCGAATCGGTGGTCGGCGGCGAACGCTTCGGCCGCTATTCATTCATCGGCCTGCCCGCCCGCACCTTGTTGCGCACGCGGCAAGCCAACGGCACGGGCATCACCGAAGTGGTGCGCGACGGCCAGGTCATCGAAACGCACGAAGGCGATCCGTTTGCATTCATTGCGCAGTTCCAGGCGCGCTTCAAGGTCGCACTTCGGCCCGGCATGCCCCGTTTCTGCGGCGGCCTGGCGGGCTACTTCGGCTACGACGCGGTGCGCTTCATCGAGAAGAAGCTTGCGCATTCAACGCCGAAGGACGATCTGGGTCTGCCGGACATCCAACTGCTGTTGACCGAAGAAGTGGCGGTGATCGACAACCTGGCCGGCAAGCTCTACCTGATCGTCTACGCCGATCCGGGTGCACCGGAAGCGTACACGCGCGCCAAGCAGCGGCTGCGCGAATTGCGCAACCGGTTGCGCAGCCCGGCCCAGCCGCCGGTCACGTCGCCGACGGTGCGCACCGACACCTATCGCGAGTTCGCCAAGGATGACTATCTGGCCGCGGTGCGCAAAGCCAAGGAATACATCGCTGCCGGCGAATTGATGCAGGTGCAGGTGGGGCAGCGGATAACGAAACCGTTTCGCGACAATCCCTTGTCGCTGTATCGCGCGCTGCGCTCGCTGAACCCGTCGCCGTACATGTATTTCTACAACTTCGGTGACTTCCACGTGGTCGGCGCGTCGCCTGAGATCCTGGTGCGGCAGGAAGCGCGCGGCGGCGAGCAGATCGTGACGATCCGTCCGCTGGCCGGCACGCGCGCGCGCGGTAATACGCCGGAGCGCGACATGCAGTTGGCCACGGAGTTGCTGAACGATCCGAAGGAGATCGCCGAGCACGTGATGCTGATCGATCTCGCACGCAACGACATCGGCCGCATCGCGCAAACGGGCTCCGTGGTCGTCACCGACAAGATGGTGATCGAGAAATACTCGCACGTGCAGCACATCGTCAGCTCGGTCGAGGGCAAGCTCAAGCCCGGCACGACGCCCTTCGATGTGCTGCGCGCCACGTTCCCGGCCGGCACACTGTCCGGCGCCCCGAAGGTCCGCGCGCTGGAATTGATCGATGAACTTGAGCCGGTCAAGCGCGGCCTGTACGGCGGCGCGGTCGGCTATCTGTCATTTTCTGGTGAGATGGATTTGGCGATCACGATCCGCACCGGCGTGATCCACGGCGGCAACTTGTACACGCAGGCCGCCGCCGGCATCGTTGCCGATTCGGTGCCTGAAGCAGAATGGCAGGAAACCGAGAATAAGGCACGTGCAGTATTGCGCGCCGCCGAGCACGTACAGGACGGCTTGGATGTGGAATTCTGACAGCACACATGCCCCCATTGAGCGACGCGAACCCGCCGCAAACCGGATTGAGCGCATTATCGGCAACCGCACCGTGTCATTTTGATCGACAGGGCCGCGCACGAAACGCTACAATGGACTCGACCGACCCGGCCAACGCGTCGAGCCGTTATTTCAGCCAGATGTAACCGATGTTTTCGACCACGTTGACTCGCGCAGCCCAATGGTGGCGCTTCCGCTAGGAAGCGGCACGTCGTCGTGGTTCGCCCACCGCACTTTGCCGCCGTATCCGGTGGCAGGTTTGCAACCCTGATAGTGCTACGGTACGGCGGCTCCAAGCTCAAGGAGATTGCCGATGCCATTGACAGATCCAGCCGTCGCCAACACGCCCGAACCGATCGATGTGGGCCCCGTCGTCGTCCCGGCTGTGGCACGCGCAGCCGGTTGCGCGTGCCACGCCCGCGCGCTGCGCGCCTGCGTTCATGTTCGCTCTCGCTTACGTCGGGCGCCTGTGGCGACCCCGCCTGTGGCAGCCCCATGCCGGGCCGCACTGAGCAGGTCCGTGGGCCAGCGGCCTCATCGCGTCGATTTTTCGTTCAATATCAGTCCATTGGGTGCCGTATGCTGCTGATGATCGATAACTATGACTCGTTCACCTACAACCTCGTCCAGTACTTTGGCGAGTTGGGCGAGCCCGTGCGGACCTACCGCAATGACGAGATCAGCTGTGACGAGATCGCCGCGCTGGACCCGCAGCGTATCTGCCTGTCGCCTGGACCGAGCAATCCGCAACACGCCGGCGTGACGCTCTCGGTGATCCAACGCTTCGCCGGCCGCATACCGATGCTAGGCGTATGCCTAGGACACCAGGCGATCGGCGAAGCGTTCGGCGGCCGCATCGTGCGAGCCAAGACGATCATGCATGGCAAGGTCAGCGAAATTGAGACCGATCGGCGGGGAATCTTCGCCGATTTGCCGCACCGCTTCAAGGTCACGCGGTACCACTCGCTGGCCATCGAGCGCGACACGCTGCCCGACTGCCTGGAAGTTTGCGCATGGACCGACGATGGCGAAATCATGGGCGTACGCCACAAGACGCTGCCGATTGAGGGCGTGCAATTCCACCCGGAATCGATCCTGTCCGAGCATGGCCATGCACTGCTTGAGAACTTCATCGTTCAAAGCCGCACTGCGGCGCTTACTCGATGAACGCGTGCCCTACCGGCGCGATGCCCCTGTCGCCCCCGCTCACTGGCCTAACCCGCACGGAGAACCGGATGCCCATCACCCCCCAGGAAGCGCTGCAGCGTACCATCGAGCACCGCGAGATCTTTCATGACGAGATGCTGCACTTGATGCGGATGATCATGCGCGGAGAAATGTCGCCGGTCATGGCGGCCGCCATCATCACCGGGCTGCGCGTGAAGAAGGAAACGATCGGAGAGATCACCGCGGCGGCAACCGTCATGCGCGAGTTCGCCCACCACGTGCAGGTAGCCGACAGCCGGCACTTTGTCGATATCGTGGGCACTGGCGGCGACGGCTCGCATACGTTCAATATTTCCACGGCAACCATGTTCGTGACCGCCGCAGCCGGCGCAAAGGTCGCCAAGCATGGCAATCGCAGCGTGTCGTCCAAGTCCGGCAGCGCCGACGTGCTCGAGGCACTCGGCGTCAACATCAACCTAACGCCGGAACAGGTGGCGCAGTCTATCGAGGCGACCGGCATGGGGTTCATGTTCGCGCCGAACCACCATCCAGCGATGAAGAACCTCGCGCCGATCCGTCGCGAAATGGGGGTACGCACGATCTTCAATATACTGGGACCGTTGACCAATCCGGCTGGGGCGCCGAACCAACTGCAGGGCGTATTCCACGAGGATCTGGTCGGCATCCAGGTCCGGGTGATGCAACGGCTTGGCGCAAACCACGTGCTGGTCGTCTACGGGCGCGACGGGATGGATGAGGTATCGCTTGGCGCGGCGACACGGGTCGGCGAGTTGCGCGATGGCCAGGTGCACGAGTACGAGATCCATCCCGAGGACTTTGGCCTGCAAATGGTGTCGAATCGCTCTCTGAAGGTCGCGAACGCGGACGAATCGAAAACCATGCTACTCAGCGCATTGGACAATACGCCGGGCATCGCCCGCGAGATCGTCGCGCTCAATGCCGGTACCGCGCTGTATGCGGCCAACGTCGCCGTCTCGATCGGCGACGGGATCCGGCAAGCGCGTGAGGCAATCGCCAACGGGGCCGCCCGTGCGAAGGTCGATGAACTTGTCCGTTTCACGCAGCAGTGGAGTCATTGAGCCAAACAGAGCACCACCATGATTGATATTCTCGATCGCATCATTGCAGTCAAGCGCGATGAGATCCGTGCCGCGCAGGCGAGTGCGCCTCTGGCAGAGTTGCAACTGAGCGCCCACGCGCGGCGCGGCGACCTACGCGACTTCGTTGCGGCGTTGCGTGCCAAGCACGCGCTCGGACAGCCGGCGATCATCGCCGAGGTGAAAAAGGCCAGCCCCTCCAAGGGCGTGTTGCGCGAAACCTTCGTGCCAGCCAACATTGCCTGCTCGTACGCGCAGCACGGCGCCGCATGCTTGTCGGTACTCACGGACGTGCAATTTTTCCAGGGCAGCGCGCGCTATCTCCAGCAGGCTCGCGACGCGTGCGCGCTGCCCGTGCTGCGCAAGGACTTCGTCATCGACCCGTACCAAGTGCTGGAGGCGCGTGCGATGGGTGCGGACTGCATCCTGCTGATCGCCGCCGCGCTGGAGCCGGCGCAGATGCGCGAGCTGGAAGCGTACGCACATTCGTTGGGGCTCGCGGTGCTGGTGGAAGTGCACAATGCGGACGAACTGGACGTGGCGCTGACGCTGAAGACACCGCTGATCGGCGTCAACAACCGCAACCTACGCACGTTCGCCGTTACACTGGACACTACACTTGGGCTTTTCGACAGCATTCCCG
Organism: Mycetohabitans sp. B8; assembly: GCF_021991875.1. Taxonomy (GTDB): domain Bacteria; phylum Pseudomonadota; class Gammaproteobacteria; order Burkholderiales; family Burkholderiaceae; genus Mycetohabitans. Next base: position 160,999 of record NZ_JAHLKR010000011.1, on the reverse strand, counting down.
ACGAGCGTATTGTGGTAACCGAGTCGGGAATCCTGACACGCGACGACGTGGACCGGATGCGTGCAGCCGGCGTTCATACCTTCCTGGTCGGTGAAGCGTTCATGCGCGCGGACAACCCCGGTGCCGCGCTCGGCGACATGTTTTTCGGACCGCAACGTCCATGACGACGATGAGCATTGAACGGGAAATCAAGCTTGCGCTGCCGGCGTCGAGCATCGAGTCCGCCCGCGCGCTGCTCGCCGAGCTGAGCGGACATGACGGCCAACCGGTCACACTCGCCAATCTCTACTTCGATACGCCCGACGGTGGGCTCGCCCGCGCCGGCGGTGCGTTGCGATTGCGACGCACGCCCGATGGCTGGCTGCAAACCTTCAAGTTTGGCGGCGGCGCGTCGGGCGGGGTGCACAGCCGCCATGAATGGGAAATGGCGGTGGCCGGCGAAGCGCTCGAACTCGACGCGCTGCTCGCCGCGTGCGGCGACGCGCAAGCGCGCGCGCTCATGCGCGACGCTGCGGCGACGCTCGTGCCACTATTTCGCACCGACTTCACGCGCACGCTATGGCCGCTTCACTGGACCGGCACCCCCATCGAAGCTGCGCTGGACATTGGCGAAGTGCAGGCCGACGTGAACGGCGCAATGCGGCGTGCGCCGATCTGCGAAATCGAACTTGAACTGAAGGATGCACCGAAGGCCAGTGCGCATGCGGCCCTCGACGCGCTCGCCGCCGTCATCAAGCAGCGCTTGCCGGGCACCACGTCCGAGGACGTCAGCAAGGCCGAACGAGGTTATCGGTTACGCAGCGGCCCGTAAACCATTCGTTGTTGCCAGGCAACTCACCCTTCTATCCGCCTTTATCGCGATCATGGCTTCCCGCATTAAACACTCCACCACTGCCGACGCTCGACAACCTTCGTTGTTTGACGATCCGCTGCCACCGCCGCGTGAGTGCTCGGCGACACCATCGTCCCGGTCGGCCTCCCCACTTGGCGCAGCGCTCACCCTCGAACAACAATTCGATAGCCTGCCACCGGCGTGGCGTGAACACCTGGCGCCGTTCATCGGCAGTCCGGCATACGCACGCCTGTGCGAGTTCGTCGACCAAGAGCGCAGCAGCGGCAAGACGGTTTATCCGACAGACGTGTTCCGCGCATTGCATCTGACGTCGCCGGACGACGTCAAGGTGGTCATCCTAGGTCAGGATCCCTATCATGGCGAGGACAACGGCGTGCCGCAGGCGCATGGACTGGCGTTTTCCGTGCCCCCCGGCGTCCAGCCTCCCCCGTCGTTACGCAATATTTTCAAGGAAATTGCCGCGACTTTCGACCATGCGGTGCCACGCCATGGCTGCCTGGATGACTGGGCCCGGCAAGGGGTGCTGCTGCTCAATACGGTATTGACCGTCGAGCGCAACCGGGCAGCCAGCCATGCGAAGCGTGGTTGGGAACAATGCACGGACACGCTGATCGAGCACCTTGCCACGCAGCACGAAGGCCTCGTGTTCATGCTGTGGGGCTCGCATGCGCAAGCCAAACGACCGTTACTGCACGGCCGCGGCCACCGGATCCTTGAAGCACCGCATCCGTCACCGCTGTCGGCGCACCGCGGCTTCCTCGGTTGCCGCCACTTCGCGCTCGCCAATGAGCATCTGCGCCAGGTTGGTCGCGAGCCGATCGATTGGCGCGTGCCGTGAGCCGATTGGAGCCTGCCCTGCGCCGCCTATCAGCCTGCCCGAAGCCGATTTGAGTCTGCCAGAAGCCGACCCCATTCGGGGCGTCGTTCCGTTGGCCACCCGGTCGGCAAGCGAAACGCCGCTCGTCCCTGGCAACGCCACGGCGACGTCATGCCCGCGCGCCGGCCGCTGCGCATCACACAGCGGCAATCGCCTCGCGTGCCGCCGCCAGGCCGCTTTGCTTGGATTGCTCACCGAGGTTCAGCCCTTCGGCGAAGATGAGCGTGACGTCGGTCAGGCCGATAAAAGCGAGGAACATTTTCAAATAAGGCGTCTGCAAGTCCGCCGGCGTGCCGAGGTACTTGCCACCGCGCGCGGTCACGACATACACCTTCTTGCCAGTGACCAGTCCTTGTGGACCCTCCGCCGTATAGCGGAAGGTCACGCCGGCACGCGCGACATGGTCGAAATACGCCTTCAACTGGCTGGAGATACCAAAGTTGTACATCGGCGCGCCGATGACAATGATGTCGGCCTCCTTCAACTCCGCCACCAAAGCGTCGCTGCGGGCGATGATCGCCTGCTGCTGCGCATTGCGCTGTTCTGCCGGCGTGAAGAAAGCGCCGAGTGCTGCTTCGTCCAGATGCGGCAAGCTGTCGGTCAACAGGTCCCGCACGACCAGCGTGGCATTCGGATGCGACTGTTGCAGTTTCGCCGTCAACTCATTGGCCAACAGCGTGGATTGCGCCTGCGTGCGCGCAGCGGAATTGATCTGGAGAATCGTAGTCATCTTGGGGCTCCGTCAGGTTCAGTTCGAGCGTCATACCGGTTCAGGAGCCATTCTAGTTTTTGGCACAGCGCGAAAAAGGGGGCTACGCGACACGGATTGTTGCGCTGGCGGAACAATCACCGGCCGGCATGCAACCACGCATCGCGCGCGCGCTTGGCCGGTGCGGAACTCGGCCGCGCCGTAAGCGTGTAATGTGCGACCTCCGGTGCATCGAGCTTGAGCCGTACGGTGCGCAACTCATCCCGACGAAACGCGTGCACCTGCACCACGTCGCCGGGCCGATAGCGGGCCAGCAGCGCATCGGGTCCGCCGCCGGGCACCCGCAACCCATCGATGGCCACCAACACGTCACCCGCGGACAAGCCGGCCTTTTGCGCCGCGCCACCGTCGGATACGCTCGCAAGCGTACAGTCACTGCCGGTACGCAAGCGCGCGCCCAACGACGGTTTGCCGTTCGTGTCGGCGGCAGCCAGTTCGACACCGAACGGCGCGAGCAGTGCGCTCAGCGGCAAGTCGCGCGTGCCGTTCACCGCATCACGAAAGAGCCGGCTGACGTCCGCGCCACTCGCCTCGGCAAACAACGCCGGGATATCGGCCGCCTCGACGCCGATTGGCCGCCCCGCGTAGAAATCGCGTCCGTAGCGTTGCCACAGCAGACGCATCACGTCATCGAGCGACTTGCGATGGCGCGTCTGTGCCCGAATCGACAAGTCAAACGCCAACGCGATCAGCGATCCCTTCGTGTAGTAGCTGACGATCGCATTGCCCGCGTTCTCATCCTGCCGGTAGTACTTGGTCCATGCATCGAACGAGCTTTCGGCCACGGTTTGACGCAATCTCCCGGCGCCACGCAGCACAGAGCCGATTGTCTTGCCCAACTGCGCAAGGTATTCGTCCTGTGAGATCAGCCCTGCTCGGACCAGCATGAGGTTTTCGTAGTACGACGTGAACCCCTCGAACAGCCAAAGCAGCGACGTATAGTTTTCCCGCGTCAGGTCGTACGGCGCAAACGCCGCCGGCTTGATCCGCTTCACGTTCCAGGTATGGAAATACTCGTGACTGCACAAGCCGAGATACGAGCGATAGCCATCCGTGGTCTGCGGCTTGCCCTTTGCCGGCAGATCAGCGCGCTTGCAGATCAGCGCGGTCGATGCGCGATGCTCGAGCCCACCGTATCCGTCGCCCACCGCCAACGTCATGAACACGTACCGGTCCATCGGCGCACGCTTCGTGCGGGGCTCAAACAGCGCAATCTGCGCTTCGCATATCCGCTTCAAGTCCGCGCACAGCCGCGGCATGTCCAGCGCGTGTACCCTGCCGGCGACCACGACGTCGTGCGGCACACGGTGCGCATCGAAGCGGGCCAGTTCGAACTCGCCGATCGTGACCGGATGGTCGATCAGTTCATCGTAATCCTGGGCGACGTACAAGCCGAAGGTGTAACGACGCGTGCCGCGCGCCTCGCGCAACGCGGTAGCGACCCGCCAGCCGCGATAGGCGTTGCCTTCAGGCCGCCGGATCTCCACCTCGCACGGCGACTGTTCGCGTCCGGCCACGGCCAGGAATACGCTGGTACCGTTGAAAAAACCGACCGACTCGTCCAGATGCGCGGCGCGCACCGACAGGTCCCACGCGTAGACCTCGTAGGTCAGCGTCAACGGACCGTCCACGGCGGCCGCACGCCATGTGTTCTTGTCCAGCTTGGCGACGGCGACCTTGCGGCCGGCCTGGTTCGTCGCTCTCAGCGTCACGATATTGCGTGCAAATTCGCGTACCAGATAACTGCCCGGTATCCAAACCGGCAACATAAACTGCTGGCCGTCCGGATCCGGATCCGCGACGGTCAATGTCACCTCGAACAAGTGGGCAGCCGGATGCTTCGGGACGATGGAATAACGAATCGGCTTCATCGGGATACACAGGTAGGCGCCGGCCTGCCGGCCGGACGAATCGGCGCTACGGACCGCCCAGCGGCGAACCGTCAATGCTGTGCAGACAGGGCCTTGTCGAGCTGCTCGGCCGGCACCGCGCCGGGGAGCCGGCGCCCATCGGCCAGGATGATCGTCGGCGTGCCGCTCACGTTCAACTTCTGACCCAGCGCCAGGTTTTTCTGCAGCGCGCTGGTGTCGCAATGGCCGGCCGCGCTCGGTGACTGATGATCGAGCATCCACGCCTGCCACGCCTTGGCGCGGTCCGCCGAACACCAGATCGCCTTCGCCTTCACGTCGGAGTCGGGCGAAAGCATTGGATACAGGAAGGTGTAGACGGTAATATTGTCGAATCCCTTCAACGTCGTCTCCAGCCGCTTGCAGTACCCGCAATTCGGATCAGAGAATACCGCGAGCTTGCGCGCACCATTACCCTTGACGACCTTGACGGCGTTGGCCAGGGGCAGACTCGCAAAATCGACCTTGTTCAACTCTTCGTTACGCGCCTGCGTCAAGTTCTTCCGCGTGCGAGTATCCACCAGGTCGCCCAACACCAGGTAATCGGCATTGGCGTCGCTATAGACGATTTCCTTGCCGAGATTGACCTCGTACAGCCCGGCGATCGGCGTCTTGGCCACGCCTTTGACGCTCGTGTCGGAGCCTAGCCGCTTCTGCACCGCGGCCTTCACGCTGTCCAGGTTCGGATCGGCGAATGCGGGATAGCTGGCCAACGCGGCGGCGGCCAGCAGCGCACCGGCCACCGAGGTCAGCGCGATCGTGCGAATTCGAAATGTCATCGTGGTTCCTTGTTTGATTGAGCGCACACACGTCAGCCGAGCGCGGCCGACACCAGCCAGCGCTTCATCAATGGCTGCGCGCCGACCATCGCCATCCCGACATTGCGGATGCCGCGGGCTAGCCCGCCCGGCAGCGCAAACAACCGCTGCAGCCCATCGGTCGCAATGGTCAACTTCTGAATATCCTCACGGCGCGAACGCTCGTAACGTCTAAGCAGTGTCAGATCGCCGAGATCACGAAACGGTTCCTTTCGGTTCACCGTGTCTAGCAGCGCAGCGACATCACGCAGTCCGAGGTTGACCCCTTGCCCCGCGAGCGGGTGAATCAGGTGAGCCGCATCGCCGACGAGCGCCACGCGCGGCGCAATCAGCCGATCCACCGTCTGCAGCGCAAGCGGGAAGCCTTGCGCGGGGGTCACGCCTTCGAGCGTGCCCACCTGACGCGAACTGGCACCGCCTGTGGCTGCCTCGATCCGTTCGGCCAGCGCGGCCAGGTCCAGTTTCAGCAACGCGTCCGCGTGCTCGGTGCAGGCGGACCAGACCAGCGACACGTGCGAGTCCGGCAACGGCAGCAACGCGAGGATCTCGCCGTCGATGAACCACTGAAATGCGGTTTCGTGATGCGGCTTGCTGCACCGGAAGTTCGCCACGACACCCGTTTGCCGATAGTCGCGCCGTTTCACCTTCGCGCCGACCTGCTCCCGCACCCAGGAGTGCGCGCCATCCGCGCCGACGACCAGGTCGGCAGACAACACCCGCGCATCGTCCAGCGTCACGCTGACGGCTTCCGGGTAATGTTGCAGCGCCTGTGCCCGCGATTCGCACCAGGTCAGTAGCGGCTGGAACTGCAATGCGGCGTCGAGCGCGCGTTCGATCAAGCTTGATTCGACGATCCACGCCAGTTGCGGAACCGCCGCCTGAAATGCCGAAAAATGCAGTTGTGCGTGCGCATCGCCGAACACACGCATGTCGTACACCGGGCATAACCGCGCCGGGTCAAGGGCTTGCCAGACCCGCAGCCGCTCCAGCAACGCTTGTGAACTGGACGACAGCGCATAGATACGCGCATCGAACCGATGTTCGCTTTGCGCGGGCGCACGCTGCGCGAGCAACGCCACGCGCAGGCCGGCCTGGGTCAGCGCGAGCGCGGCGGCCTTGCCGACCAGCCCGCCGCCGATCACGATGACCTGATGGTTCGATTGTGCGGAATTCATCGGCACATTATAGCGGCCGGGGCCGGCGAACTTCGGGCTGAGATGCTGCGCGCAAGGCCGCATTCCGTTCAGCAGACAGGTACGCGGTTGCACCGGACAACATCGAGCGTGGAACGCCCGTCCAGCACACAAGTACAGGGCACGTAATGTATTAACCGACAAAGGCAAGTCACACCTTACGATGCGCATTTTGAATTAACCACTCCGTCGTCCATTGCACGAAGCCTCATCCGTCCGAGAATATGCCGATTATGGCGGATTATTAAAACATGCTAAACCAATGATTGTTCCGCTTCGTTTAAGCTCTCCCGGGATCGCGCAATTGGCATCCCGCCCGAAGCAAAATCGTTAAGGTGCAAACTCCAATTAATCATGCTGGTTGACGATATGCAAGTAAATAATGCCCTCGCGGATCGGCACATGACGCAACGCGCCGCATCAAGTCAGGCAAGCGATAACCCATTTAGCGCAGAAGACCACAATCCATTTAGAGGTGCTGCCCTGCAGGCACAGCGTCCAACCTCACCACGGAAACCCGTCACTCTTGAGCAGTTTTACCAATTGGCGCTTGGGAAGGTCTCCCAGGAACGTGATACATTATCCTTTCAGCCGGCTAGTCTCAGGAAAGTGCCCAGCTTTTCGAATTTAGAAGAAGCCAAAGAAAAGGGCGACAAGTTTCTGCAAGCATTGAAAAATCCGCATGCCAATCCGCTCGGCAAAAATAAGCTGAGCGCCCAGCGTCAGGACCGGGAACAAAACGACGAGCGGCCCCGGACACCGGAGCGCCGCTCTGCGCAGTACAATACCGATGCATCGCGCTACGCGGCGCAAGTGCGAGCCTCCCTGTCAGCAGATTGCCCGGTGGCTCAGCCTACCCATAGTGCGGCGTCGCAGACGAGCCAACCGGAGAAGCAAAGTCCCGGATCAACACCGCCCCAAGCCCATCGCTCTTCGATAAACGAGATTTGGGACGACGAACTCAATAAGAGCATACTGCAGGCTAAAGCATGGTTGGAAGATCAATTCAAAGATGTGGATCCCGCAGCGAGTGATGCACACAGCCAAAAGCAGTCGCAGGTAAATCAGGGGATAACCAAGGCAACCGACACGCAAACGGAATTAATAAACGATCACGGCCTTCCATCGCCTGTTAAGCCATTTGCACATAATGTCACTGGCTCGTCGGAAGCTATTGATCAGCAAAGCCAATTTGCAGCAAAGCCAAACATCCTTAAACGAGTCAAGAGCTTTTTCAAGAAAAGAAATAAAACCGATTCCGCGAATGCAGATATTGAAACCGGCATACACCGTCCGACGCGGCAAGATACGGCGACTACCGACAGTACGGGGAGGAGTAAGCGCTCATTCGCCAGCATCGCGGCCAGCGTGAAAAGCTTCAGCTCACGTGTCAGTCGGCGTCTGCGCAAGACGCGTCATCCAGTCGGCGCGTGATGCGCCGGACGGCGACGAGAGGCTCAGCCCGGACAGCGCTATGCGTCGCGCATCTCGTCACCGGCGCGCTTGGCGCACAAGCGCGCTAGTCGCCTCATTTGAACTCATGTTTCCGCTCGGAGCAGCCGCGCGACAGGGGGCGGCGGCGTCCGAAAGCGTTACAATCTCCGTTTTCCGGCCAAGTAGGGACAAAAAATCGCGTCCCTACACCGTGTTGGTTGGTCTCGTCCTCGACTCTTCGCAGTTGCCCGGCGTGGAGCCAGTCGCGACAAAGCACACGCACTGACGCGCCAAACGCTGATTCGTAAAGGTTTTCCATGAGCCTCAAATGCGGCATCGTCGGCTTGCCCAACGTCGGCAAGTCCACTCTCTTCAACGCGCTGACTAAGGCGGGCATCGCCGCCGAGAACTATCCGTTTTGCACGATCGAGCCGAATGTCGGCGTGGTCGAGGTGCCAGATCCGCGGCTCGCCGCTTTGGCACAGATCGTCAAACCCGAACGCGTGCTGCCGGCAGTCGTCGAGTTCGTCGATATTGCTGGGCTCGTCGCGGGTGCGAGCAAGGGCGAAGGCCTAGGTAACCAGTTCCTCGCCAACATCCGCGAGACGGATGCGATCACGCACGTGGTGCGCTGCTTTGACGACGACAACGTGATTCACGTCTCCGGCAAGGTGGACCCGCTCGCGGACATCGAAGTAATCCATACTGAGTTGGCGCTGGCCGACCTGGCGACCGTCGAGAAGGCACTCGCACGCTATTCGAAAGCGGCAAAATCGGGCAATGACAAGGAGGCGGTCAAGCTAGCCGCCGTGTTGAACAAGGTGCGCGCACAACTGGACCAGGTACGCCCGGTCCGTGCGATGGATTTGTCCGACGACGAACGTGCGTTGATCAAGCCGTTCTGCCTGATTACTGCGAAGCCGACGATGTACGTGGCCAACGTACGGGAGGACGGTTTTGAGAACAATCCGTACCTCGATGCGGTGCGTGGCTACGCCGCGAAGGAAGGCTCGCCGGTCGTCGCCGTGTGCGCCGCCATCGAGGCGGAAATCGCCGAGTTGCCCGACGATGAAAAGGGCATTTTCCTGTCCGACATGGGCATGGACGAGCCTGGGCTGAACCGCGTGATCCGAGCAGGCTTCAAGCTGCTGGGACTGCAAACGTACTTCACTGCCGGCGTCAAGGAAGTGCGCGCGTGGACCATCCACGTCGGCGATACGGCGCCGCAAGCGGCCGGTGTCATCCATACGGATTTCGAGCGCGGCTTCATCCGCGCTCAGACGATTTCGTACGATGACTATATTGCCTACAAAGGTGAGCAAGGCGCGAAGGAAGCGGGCAAGATGCGCGCCGAGGGCAAGGAGTACGTGGTCCAGGATGGGGATGTGATGAACTTCTTGTTCAACGTCTAACTGTTCAACGTTTAACGCGCTGTTGCCGGCGCACGGTCCAGTAGCGCTGCTTTCACAACACCATACCGCTGGCCGGACGCCGGCCACGCCGCCGGCATCCTCGAACATCCGCCATGCCAGGGCCCGCCCATGGCGGGCACACGCGAGCGGAACGGTCCCCTCGTCAATTGCGGGATGTCTGCGACTCGCGTCGTCACTCACGCATCGCCACTTCCGCTGTCACCGCATTACCCAACATTGCGCCGCGAATCGCCCGCGGCCATGTCCGTGCATTGCGACCGCCCCCGCCGCTACTCAGGCAACGGCAACGACAAATCGGCATCCAGCACGCCAGCGGCCGTGGGCTGCCGGCGCTCCCCAGCCGCACCCATGGCGTCCCATCCCCGCGTCAATTCCAGCGCCTGGCACTCGAACAACCGTCGGTAGAAGCCGCCTTCCACGCGAATCAATTCATCGTGGCCGCCTTCCTCGACGATGCGCCCCTTATTCATTACGAGCAGCCGGTCCAATGCTCGGACCGTCGATAACCGGTGCGCGACGACCAGCGTCGTGCGCCCAATCATCAGTCGCTCCATCGCCCGCTGGATCAACACTTCGCTCTCGCTGTCCAGGCTGGAGGTCGCCTCATCGAGGATCAGGATCGGCGCATCGGCAAGGAAGGCACGGGCAATCGCCACCCGCTGGCGCTCGCCGCCGGACAGTTTGACACCCCGCTCGCCGACCAACGTCTCGTAGCCGTCGGGCAGCGCGGTGATGAAGTCGTGGGCGCTGGCCAGCTTCGCCGCACGCTCGATTTGCGCGCGGCTTGCGCCGGGCTTCGCATACGCGATGTTTTCGGCCAGCGAGCGATGAAGCAGCAGGGGCTCCTGCTGCACGATCGCGATCTGGCTGCGCAGCGACGCCTGCTGGACGTTGGCGATATTCTGCCCGTCGATCGTGATCCGCCCACCGCTTACGTCATGCAGCCGCTGGATCAGCTTAATAAACGTCGTCTTGCCCGAGCCTGAATGGCCAACCAAACCGACACGCTCGCCGGGGGTGATGCGCACAGAGAAATTTTCGTACAGCGGTGTCGCGTGAGTGCCGTAGCGGAACGTCACATGCTCGAAGCGGATCTCGCCCCGGCGAATCACGATACGCGCCGCGCCCGGTTTGTCGTCGATACCCAAGGGCTGCGCCTGCAACGACACCAGTTCCTCCATGTCGTTGACTGAACGCTGCAGGTTGCGGATGTGCATGCCCACGTCGCGCAGATACCCCTGCAACATGAAGAACATGGTCAGCGCAAAGGTGATATCGCCCACGCTAGCCAAGTCGCGAACCCACAGCAGTAGAGCCGCGCCGAGAATCGCAGCCTGCATTGCAACTAGCATGCCGCCCTGCACCCCACCGTTGAGCGTACCGCGGATCCAAGTACGGCGCGTGCGTTGTCGCCACTTGCCGATCACACGGGCAAGGCGCGCGTCCTCGCGCTGTTCAGCGCCGAACGCCTTCACCACGGCATTGCAGCTAACCGCGTCGGCCAACGCGCCGCCCATCCGCGTGTCCCACGCATTACCCAGCCGCGCGGCCGGGGCCACGTAGCCAAGCGATAGCACCAGGGTGACCGCGACATACACGATCGATCCGATGCCGACCACGATGCCCATCACCGGCCACTGCACGCCAAGCAGCACGGTGGCGCCGACGAGCATCACCAGCGACGGCAACAACGCGATCAGCAACGTGTCGTTGAGCAGGTCCAGTGCCCACATGCCGCGCGTGATCTTGCGCACCGTCGAGCCGGCAAAGCTGTTCGCATGCCAGTCGACAGAGAAACGCTGCACGCGATAGAACGCGCTGGATGCAATCTCGCTCATCATCTTTAGCGTGAGCGCGATGATGTTCAGGAAACCGAACTGGCGCATTAACATGCCACCCAACCCCAGCGTCGCAAGGACCCAGAAGGCCGAAACCGCCGCGCCCCACGCGGCCTGCTTGCTCACGGCACCGCTCGCGCCGGTGGCAAGCGCGTCGATCAGGCGTCCCGCATAAAGCGGCGTCAGCACATCGGTGAGCGCCGACAGCCACGCCAGTGATGTGATCGCCGCGATCCGCCAGGGCTGCTTGCCCCAATGCGAAAAGGTGAAACCGAGGACAGCCTTGAAGGCTTGTCCGCCAAAGTCGATTTTTTTTCGAGCCATTTGCAACCGCCCACGACTCACTGGTCGCGGGACTGTCCCAAAAGAGAAACAGAAACGGACAGACGATGCGGGCCGGATAAAACCGGCGACAAGCAGCGGATCTGTCGGGAAACCGCGCGGGTACTCGGCAGCCCGCGCCGGCAGTGACCTAACGGTGCTGTGGCGCCACGCGTGGGACGGCGATTTGCGGTATCAACATCACTGCGCCTCCCTCGGTGTCGTTGGGTCGGAAAAGAAAAGTGGAGCATGCCTGAAACCGGATCGTAGCAGCAGCGCAATGCAACTGCAAACTACGGCAATTCAGCATGCGGTGGCCACGAGCGGGCGGTGTCGCGCCGCAGCGCATCCCATGGCCGTATCCTGCCGCATCGTAGCGGCGCATAGCCCCTCGCCTTCGGGCGCACCCCGCCTTGTTCTATAGCACCGCTCGCACGTTGGCTAAGCCACCCCACTGCCGAAGTGCGCCGCCATCGGCGCCCGGAGCCGTACAATGAGGGTTTTGGGCAGCCGCGCATGCGCTTTGCGCCCGCGCCAAGCTGCCCCTCCTCCAGCTTCGTCTCCGTTACGCAAACTCGATGGCTCAATACGTCTTTACCATGAACCGGGTCGGCAAGATCGTGCCGCCCAAGCGACATATCCTGAAGGACATTTCGCTGTCGTTCTTTCCCGGCGCGAAGATCGGCGTGCTCGGCCTAAACGGCTCGGGCAAATCAACCTTGCTGAAAATCATGGCCGGATTGGACAAGGACATCGAGGGTGAGGCCACGCCGATGTCCAACATCCAGATCGGCTACCTGCCACAGGAACCGCAACTCAACCCGCAGCACACGGTCAAACAAGCGGTCGAAGAAGGCCTCGGCGAGCTGTTCCACGCGCAGCAGCGGCTTGATGCCATCTACGCGGCCTATGCTGAGCCGGACGCCGACTTCGACGCGCTGGCCACCGAACAGGCGAAGTACGAGGCGATCCTGGCCACCGCCGAAGGGGGTAGCGCCGAGCAGCAACTCGAGGTAGCCGCCGACGCGCTGCGACTGCCGCCCTGGGACGCCCAGATCGAGCACTTGTCCGGCGGCGAAAAACGCCGTGTTGCGCTGTGCAAGCTGCTGTTGCAAAAGCCCGACATGCTGCTGCTCGATGAGCCGACGAACCACCTCGACGCGGAATCGGTCGAGTGGCTCGAACAGTTCTTGGTGCGCTTCCCGGGCACGGTCGTGGCCGTCACGCACGATCGCTACTTTCTGGATAACGCAGCACAGTGGATTCTGGAGCTAGATCGGGGCCACGGCATCCCGTGGAAAGGCAATTACAGCAGTTGGCTGGACCAGAAGGAAACCCGCCTAAAGCAGGAAGAAGCGGCGGAGTCCGCTCGTCAGAAGGCGATCCACAAGGAACTGGAGTGGGTACGCCAAAACCCGAAGGGCCGCCAGGCCAAGTCCAAGGCGCGTATTGCCCGCTTTGAGGAACTGAACAGCGTCGAATACCAGAAGCGCAACGAAACACAGGAAATCTTCATCCCGGTGGGTGAGCGTCTCGGCAACGAAGTCATCGAGTTCCAGAACGTCAGCAAAAGCTTCGGCGACCGCCTGCTGATCGACAATCTGAGCTTTTCGGTACCGCCCGGCGCGATCGTTGGCATCATCGGGCCGAACGGTGCGGGCAAGTCGACGCTGTTCCGGATGATTACGGGCCGCGAGCAACCGGACGGCGGCACCGTCAAGCTCGGCCCCACGGTCAAGCTCGCCTACGTGGATCAAAGCCGTGATGCGCTGGCCGCCGACAAGACGGTGTTCGAGGAGATTTCCGGCGGCGCGGACGTGCTGACGGTCGGCCGCTACGAAACGCCGTCGCGCGCATACATCGGCCGCTTCAATTTCCGCGGCGCCGACCAACAAAAGCAGGTTGGGAACCTGTCGGGGGGCGAACGCGGACGGCTGCACATGGCCAAGACGCTGATCGCCGGGGGCAACGTGCTGTTGCTGGACGAACCATCAAACGACCTGGACGTCGAAACGTTGCGTGCGCTTGAGGATGCGCTGCTCGAATTCGCGGGATCGGTGATGGTGATTTCGCACGATCGCTGGTTCCTGGACCGAATTGCCACGCACATCCTCGCGTTCGAAGGCGAATCGCAGGTGGTGTTTTTCAATGGCAACTACCAGGAATATGAAGCCGACAAGCGGGCGCGGCTCGGCGACGAGGCAGCCGCACCGAAGCGGCTGCGGTACAAGCCGATCACGCGTTGACATTAGGTTGCGGGCCGCTTGTGCGGCCCAGCCGGCAGCCCCAGTAGCCAGTTGGCGCAGAGTCAGATTGCCGCGGTACGGGTCTCAAGCCACGCCTTCGCGTCGCCGCACAGATGCTGGCCGACCCGCTCGCGCACTTGCGCGTGATAGGCGTTAAGCCAGACCACTTCGTCTTCACGCAGCAACGAGCGCTCGATGCAGCGGGTATCGATCGGGCACAGTGTCAGCGTCTCGAAGCAGAGGAATTCGCCGAACTCAGTCGTGCGCGCCGGCTGGCTCAACAGCAGGTTTTCGATGCGGATGCCCCACTGGCCGGGACGGTAGATACCAGGCTCGTTCGAGGTGATCATGCCTTTTTCCATCGCCGTGTAGGACTCGGCCGGCGCATAGTGCGAAATCACCTGCGGTCCTTCATGCACGTTCAGGAAGTAGCCGACCCCATGGCCCGTGCCGTGCCCAAAGTCCATGCATGCGTCCCAAATCGGCGCCCGTGCTATCGCGTCCAGCATCGGCGAGCGCACACCACGTGGAAACGTCGTGCGCGACAACGCAATCATCCCCTTGAGCACCCGTGTGAAATCGCGCCGCTGCTCGGCGCTGGTCCGGCCCACCGGCACGACGCGTGTGATATCGGTGGTGCCGCCCAGATACTGACCGCCGGAGTCGATCAACAGCAGACCGTCGCCCTCGATCAGCGCATGCGACTGCGGCGTCGCACGATAGTGCGGCATCGCGCCATGGGCGTTGAACGCGGCGATCGTCGGAAAGCTGAGGGACACGAAGCCGGAGCGGCGTGCTCGCGCGGCGGTGAGCTTTTCGTCGATCGTCAACTCAGTGATGCGCTCACGCCCGAGCGCCTGTTCGAACCACGCGAAGCATTCCGCGAGCGCGGCGCCATCCTGCTCCATCGTCGCGCGCACATGGACAGCTTCCGCTTCCGTCTTGCGCGACTTGGCAAAGGTCGACGGATTCACCACCTCGACGAGTTTCACACCAGGCTGCACAGCTTGCATCAGCCCATACGTGACGCGGCGTGGATCGATCAACAGCGTGCTGCCCGGCTCGATCGCAGCCAGCGCCGCCGGCGCGTCCCGGTACGGGGCAACGCGCACGCCGTCCTGCGCCAGCCGCTCACGCAACACCGCGTCAATCTTGCCGTCGGCCACGTACAGCGTCGCGTGCTGCGGCCCAATCAACGCGTGCGCGACAAATACCGGGTTGTAGCTCACGTCGGCGCCACGCAGGTTAAAAATCCATGCGATGTCATCCAGCGTGGAGACGAAATGCCAGTGCGCACCCTTGTCGCGCATCGCGCTGCGCATCTGCTCGAGCTTTTGCGCGCGGGCCACAGGTGCGTAAGAGGGATCGTGCTCGTACACCGGCGTCTCAGGCAGTGTCGGCCGGCCATCCCAGATCAGCTCGAGCAGGTCCACGTCGGCGCGCAGTTGCACACCCGCTGCCTGCAGCGCGTCTTGCAGCACACGCGCAGCGGCCAGGCCCAGCGTGCTGCCATCCACGCCAACCTGCGCACCGGGTTCCAGGTGCGAGGCGAGCCAGTCCACATGGGGCTGCGCCTGTCCAGCCTGAATCTTCATCAGCTCGATGCCGCTGTCGGCCAGTTCCGCGGCAGCCTGCACCCAGTAGCGGCTGTCGGTCCACAGTCCCGCCAAGTACGGCGTCACGACTAACAGACCAGCCGAGCCGGTAAAGCCGGACAGCCACGCACGGCCCTGCCAGCGTTGCGGCAAGTACTCGGACAAGTGCGGATCGGCGGACGGCACGATATACGCGGCCAAATCGGCACGCTTCATCGCATTGCGCAGCCGCGCCAGCCGCTCCGGGAAAGAGACCGCCTGAGCGGCGTCGGGTTGTCGGGTGTTCATTGAGTTCATCGGCGAAAAGGATGGGAGCCAAGCGAGACGGTCACGGCCGTCATCGCGCCGAGCACGCACAGCGACCATTCGAGCACCTCGCCATCCTCGAATAGCCCGCTCGCGTTGCCGGCCAGTTTAACCGCACCGGCGGCCAACGCGCCGACGATAAGCGTGGGCAGTGCCGCTGCGCGGCGTGCCGGATGGCGCCACCAGCCGAAGCCGCCAATCGCGGCGCCCAGCAGCAAGGTGCCGATCCAGCCCATCAGCGCAGTGTGCCCAGTATCGTGGAGACCGTTAATAGCAAGCGACTCGCGAGTCGCTTAGGCGGCTAACCATCAGGAACAGGTTTCCATGGTAGCGCATAGCGAATAGTGCTTGAAAATACGTTCTCGATTGCATATTATTTTAACGAGTTTTGATAAAAAAGGATCCTATGCGACCGTCCGTGGCGCTTGACATGAAACGCAGCGCGGTGCGCGAAGCGGTAAGCCACTTTCGCACGGCGAACCCACGCATCTTCGGCTCGGTGCTGCATGGCACCGACCGAGATGGCAGCGACATTGATCTGCTGGTCGATGCGCTGCCTGGTGCAACGCTGTTCGACCTAGGCGGCCTGCAAGACGAGTTGGAATCGCTACTCGGCGTTCACGTTGATGTATTGACGCCCGGTGATCTGCCGCCGAAGTTCCGGGCCAAGGTGCTCGCGCAAGCGCAGCCGGTATGAGCGAGAATCGACTGCCCGATTACCTTGACCACATGCAGCAGGCCGCCGCCGATGCGTGCAGCTTCGTGAAGGGCTTAGCCAAAGAGGACTTCCTTCAGGACAAGCGCACCCAACAGGCTGTCATCATGAGCCTCATTATTATCGAAGAGGCCGCTACAAAGACGATGGATGGATACGCTGGGTTCGCGCAGGCGCATGCCGAATTGCCGTGGCGCAACATGCGCGGTATGCGCAACCGCATCGCTCACGGCTATTTCGACATCAATCTCGACGTGGTGTGGGACACCGTGCAAGCGGCGCTGCCGGAACTGCTTAAGCGATTGCCCACCGTGCGCCAGCACGCCGACCAAGAAGAGTGCAACGATCGGGCGAGCGACAAACCATGTTGATCGGCTATGCGTGCGTCTCGACGCAGGATCAGGAACTTGCGCTGCAACGTGAAGCGTTGACCCAGGCCGGATGTCTAAAGGTCTTCGAAGACAAAGCGAGCGGCACGCGAGCAGACCGGCCCGGTTTGGCCAGAACGCTTGACATGCTGCGCGAGGGTGACACTCTAGTCGTCTGGAAGCTTGACCGGCTGGGCCGGTCGGTCAAGCAACTGGTCGATCTAGTCAACGATTTGCACAAGCACGGCATCCAGTTCCGGAGCCTCACCGACTCCATTGACACCCGTACACCGCCCGGCCGCTTCTTCTTCCACGTCATGGCTAGGTTGGCCGAAATGGAGCGCGAGTTGACTATCGAACGCACCCGTGCCGGATTGGAAGTTGCCAAGCAGCTTGGCCGCAAGGGGGGGCGCAAGCCGAAGATGACCGACAGCAAAATCAAATCGGCTAGGCAACTCCTGGCAAGTGGTGTCCCACCCAAAGACGTGGCCAAGAACCTCGGCGTGTCGATCCCGACGCTCTACCGCTGGGTGCCAGCCTCTGCGCACGCTTGACGTGCTTTATTTTTAAAATGTCCGTATTTCACGGTTAATACAGCGCATCAAACGTTGAGATAGAAACCGTATTTTGCTTCGCGTCGCCGCCCAGCACAAGAATATTGGGTATCGTCATCGAACGCCGACCGGCCGCGATGTGCCGCTCTCAGCGCGCCGGCGTCCGGAGTTGACAACGGCTAAAAAAGTTATAATGACGGGCTACTTTTGACGGCAACCATGCACCTGCTCACCATCGGAATCAACCACCACACCGCGCCGGTCGCATTGCGCGAGCGCGTGGCGTTTCCGCTCGAGCAGATCAAGCCAGCCTTGCACACGCTCAAGGACGCGTGGGCGCGCCGCGATGACACGCGCGTCGCAGCCCCCAGCGCCGTCGCGCGTATCGCGCACGCACAGCAAGCACTGGCGGAGGCCGCGATACTGTCGACCTGTAACCGGACCGAAATCTACTGTGCGACCGACGACCGCGCCGCGCGCGAGCATGCGATCGCGTGGCTGTCGAGCTATCACCGGGTCCCGGTCGAGGCGCTTGCTCCGCATATCTACGCGCTGCCGCAATCCGAAGCAGTCCGCCATGCGATGCGAGTGGCGTCGGGTCTGGACTCGATGGTGCTCGGCGAAACCCAGATCCTGGGCCAGATGAAGGACGCCGTGCGTACCGCGTCGGAAGCCGGTGCGCTCGGTACCTACCTGAACCAGCTGTTTCAGCGCACGTTCGCGGTGGCCAAGGAAGTGCGCGGGCAGACGCAGATCGGCGCGCATTCGGTATCGATGGCCGCTGCGGCAGTGCGGCTGGCGCAACGCATCTTCGAGAACATTGCCGGGCAACGCGTGTTGTTCATCGGTGCCGGCGAGATGATCGAGTTGTGCGCGACGCATTTCGCCGCGCACAATCCGCGTGAGCTGATCGTCGCCAACCGCACCGTGGAGCGCGGCAGCAAGCTGGCCGAGCGCTTCGGCGGCAAGGCGATCATGCTTGCCGAGCTGCCATCGCGGCTGCATGAGTTCGACATCGTCGTGTCGTGTACCGCGTCCACCCTGCCGCTCATCGGCCTGGGCGCGGTGGAACGCGCGGTCAAGGCACGCAAGCACCGGCCAATGTTCATGGTGGACCTGGCGGTGCCGCGCGACATCGAGCCCGAAGTGGCCGAGCTAGACGACGTATTCCTCTATACGGTGGACGACCTCAGCTCGATCGTGCGGGAAAGCCATGCCATTCGGCAAACCGCCGTCGCGCAGGCCGAGGCGATTATCGAGACACGCGTGCAAGCCTTCATGCACTGGCTCGAGCAGCGCAGCATCGTACCGGTGATCCGTCATATGCACACGCAAGCCGACCGGCTGCGCCGCGTAGAGTTGGAGCGCGCCCAGAAAATGCTAGCACGCGGCGACGATCCCGCCGCCGTGCTCGAAGCACTGTCGCAGGCGCTGACCAACAAGTTCATCCACGGCCCAACACATGCGCTGACCCACGCGGCCGGCGGCGATCGCGACAAGTTGGTTGACTTGATGTCCAGCTTCTACCAGCACGCCGGCCCCTCCGAGCGTTAGTGGCGCTCAACACCCGCCGGCACGCGCGTATCGTCGAGCGTGCCTTCGTTTTCCATTGAACGCGAACCCGTTCGCGCCCTTTGCCAGATGCGCCGATGAAACCGAGTATGCAAGCCAAGCTGGAGCAGCTTACCAAGCGACTGCCGGAGTTGAACGAACTGCTTTCGCGCGAGGATGTCACGTCCGATCTCGACCAGTACCGCAAGCTCACCCGCGAGCACGCGGAACTCGCGCCAGTGGTTGAGCAATATGCACAGTGGAAAACTGCGTGCAACGATGAGGCGACCGCTCAGGAATTGCTGGCCGATCCATCGATGCGGGATTTCGCGGAGGACGAACTCAATGCGGCGCGCAGCCGGATGGAGCAATTGGAGCGCGACTTGCAGAAAATGCTGCTGCCCAAGGACCCGAACGACGAGCGCAACATCTTCGTGGAAATCCGCGCCGGCACCGGGGGCGACGAGAGCGCGCTGTTCGCCGGTGATCTGCTACGCATGTACCTGCGCTATGCGGAGCGCCATCGCTGGCAGGTCGAAATGATGTCGGAAAGCGCGTCGGACCTGGGCGGCTATAAAGAAGTGATCGTTCGCATCATCGGCCAAGGCGCCTATTCGCGCCTCAAGTTCGAGTCAGGCGGGCATCGCGTGCAGCGGGTGCCGGCCACCGAGACGCAGGGCCGTATCCACACGTCGGCTTGCACGGTCGCCGTGATGCCGGAAGCGGACGAGATCGCCGAGGTCGAGCTGAATCCGGCCGATCTGCGCATTGACACGTTCCGCGCATCCGGCGCCGGCGGCCAGCATATCAATAAGACCGACTCGGCAGTGCGCATCACGCACATTCCAACCGGCATCGTAGTGGAATGCCAAGACGATCGCTCGCAACACAAAAATAAGGAGCGCGCGATGAAGGTGCTGGCCGCCCGCATCAAGGATAAGCAATATCAGGAACAGCATGCGAAGGAGGCCGCCACCCGCAAAAGCCTCGTGGGCTCGGGCGACCGCTCCGAGCGCATTCGCACCTACAACTTCCCGCAGGGCCGGCTGACCGACCACCGAATCAACGTGACGCTGTACAAGCTGGAACAAATGATGGATGGCGACTTGGACGCACTGATCGACGCGCTCGTCTCGGAACACCAGGCCGAGCTGCTCGCCGCGATGGGCGAGACCGAGTAAGCGCGTCATGACTTGCGTCGCGCAACTGCTGCGGACCTCGCCGCTCGCCCCGCTGGAGGCCCGGATTTTGCTCGCCCACGTGTTGAATTGGCCGCGTACCGCATTGATCACGCGTGCCGACGACGCGCTGCCGGACGCGTTGTCGGCGCGCTTTCTGGCGTTGCAGACCCGGCGTGTCGAGGGCGAGCCGATCGCGCAACTAATCGGTTCGCGCGAATTCTTCGGGCTCGACTTCGATGTGACGCCGCATGTACTGATCCCGCGTCCGGAGACGGAGTTGCTGGTCGAGTGCGCGCTGGATGCGGTACGAACGATCCCGGCCCCCCGCATACTCGATCTTGGCACGGGCAGCGGTGCCATCGCGATCGCGATCGCCCATGCTCGCCCGGATGCGCGGATCGTCGCCACAGATCGCTGTGCCGGCGCGCTGGAGGTCGCGCGGCGCAATGCGCGGCGCCTGCTTGGCGATACGGCGCTCGCGCCGGCACTGCCGGCGTCGGCCGCGTGTCACGAGCGTGTCACGTCAGGCACACCCACGCAACCCCGTCTTGCACTATGCCACGGCGATTGGTTCGATGCGCTTAGCGAACCCCATTACGCCGCTCCGGCGCGCTTTAACGCCATCGTCAGCAATCCGCCCTATATCGCCGCGTCTGACCCGCACCTGCGCGAGGGCGACCTGCGCTTCGAGCCGCTGGACGCGCTGACCGACCACGCAGACGGGCTCAGCGCGATTCGCGCGATCGTCGCCGCCTGCGTCGCGTGGCTGGCGCCGGGCGGCACGCTATGGCTGGAACACGGGTACGATCAGGCTGAAGCCGTGCGCGCGCTGCTCGAGGCGCACGGCTTTGATTCGGTGCGCTCCGTGCGGGACCTGGCCGGCATCGAGCGCGTCACCTACGGCAGCCGGTAGCAGCCGCAACGCCGGCCCGGGCAGACGAAATCCGCTATCATCTAATTCAAACCGCATTTGAAGCAAGGTCAACTATGGATACCCAAGAGCGCATCAAGCAAATCGTCAGCGACCACCCGGTCGTGCTGTTCATGAAGGGCACCGCGCAGTTCCCGATGTGCGGCTTCTCCGGTCGAGCCCTCCAGGTCCTGAAGGCGTGCGGCGTCGATTCGGTACATACGGTCAATGTCCTTGAGGACGAGGCAGTGCGGCAAGGCATCAAGACGTTTTCGAACTGGCCCACGATCCCGCAGTTGTATGTGAACGGTGAATTCGTCGGTGGCTCGGACATCATGATGGAGATGTACGAGTCCGGAGAATTGCAACAACTGTTCACGAATGCCTGATGACGCGCGGCCGTCAACACGCCGGCTAATCGTCGCGATCACCGGCGCCACCGGCGCCGCCTATGGCGCCGGCGTGCTGCGCGCGCTGCGTGAGTTGGACGGCGTCGAAAGCCATCTGGTGGTCTCCAGCGCCGGCTGGCTTAATGTACGGCACGAATTGGGCATCGAGCGCGCGGCACTCGAACAGTTGGCGCATCACGTGCACAATCCGCGCGACATCGGCGCGACGCTCGCGAGCGGCTCGTTCCAGACGGACGGCATGATCGTGGCGCCGTGCTCGATGAAAACGCTGGCCAGCATCGCGCATGGCTTGTCCGACAATCTGATTGCCCGAGCTGCCGATGTCACGCTGAAGGAGCGGCGCCGGCTCGTGCTGATGGTCCGCGAAACGCCGTTGAATCTCGCGCATCTGCGCAACATGACGGCTGTCACTGAGATGGGCGGCATTGTGTTTCCGCCGGTGCCGGCGTTCTACAACCGCCCTGCGACAATCGACGAATTGGTGGCCGATACTGTCGCGCGTGCACTGGATATGTTCGGCCTCACGGCAGCGCGCTCGCGAGCGTGGATGGGACTGGCAACCGCGCGAGATTAACAACCGGCACGACACAATGCATTTCCTGCCGCCGCATTTATTAGACGGGCGCGCGCCCTTATAGTCGCGGCATCACTTGTTTTGTACACCCGATGCGTGCCCACCGCGATGCCCCGTCTACCTGCCGTCTTCCTGTCCCATGGCGCGCCGACGCTGCCGATCGACCCATTGATGCCGCGTACCGGGTTCGCCGCATTGGCCACGCGCTGGCCGCGTCCGCGCGCCATTCTCGTATTGTCCGCGCACTGGGCCAGCACCGAGCCGGTCGCCAGCCTCGCGACGGCACCGGAAACCATTCACGACTTCTATGGCTTCCCCCGCACGCTGTACGAACTGACGTATGATGCGCCCGGCGCACCGGACGTCGCGCAGCACGCAATCGAGTTGCTGATGCAAGCCGGCATCGCGGCTAGCGGCGCCGTACGCGGGCTGGATCACGGCGCGTGGGTCCCGCTGCTGTTACTGTATCCCGCGGCCGATATCTCGGTGGTGCAAGTGTCGATTCAGCCGCACCGCGATCCGGCACATCACTATCGGGTCGGGCGCGCGCTCAGGCCCCTGCGCGATGACGGCGTGCTGATCGTCGGCTCCGGACAAATCACGCACAATCTACGGGCTGCGGACTTCTCGGCACGGCCTGGTGATGCAGATCCGCACGTGGCCGAGTTCACCGGATGGTTTGAAGCGAGGATGGCCACGCATAACCTGGACGCCTTGCTCGACTACCGGCAGCAGGCGCCCTATGCCGTGTCGATGCATCCAAGCGACGAACATCTACTACCTGTGTTTGCCGTGCTGGGCGCGGCCGATGACGACTACAAGCTGAATATTTACGCGCAAGGCATCTATCAGCGCTCATTGGCGATGACCCATTACGTGCTGTAGCGCCGCATAGGCAACGGGGCAGCGACATTCGGGACGCGAGCCCGTGGCACACACCGCATCATCGTCGCGGCGAAGCGGCTTCGCGCACGCTCACCATGTCGCGGCGCATGGCATAATCGGCGCTCGTTTTCCCGACATACGCGGACCCGGCGCCGATGCCTGCCGCCCGCCCGTCCTGCCACTGCCCACCCTGCGATGACGGTCGCCGTGGCTTGGTGGGACAGCGCACCGACTGCTCCAGCCTCGATGACTATCCAAGCATTGCACCCACTTTCCGTCGCCGCCCGCGAAAACACTGTCACACCCCGTGAAGATGCGTCGCCCACCGCCGTCGCGCGACCGCGCACACGCGTAGTTGACAACCGGAGCGCGGCCCGATGATCTCGTCCCTCTCCATCATGCAGATGACGATTGCCGCCATCCAGGACGTGCTGTTCGCGATCGCCGCAGGCTCGATACTGTGCGGCGCGACGCTGGCCACCGTGTTCGCTTCGTCTCGCGACGCCGCACGGCTAAGGCTGCGTGGCTCGATCAAGCAAGCCATGCCTGGCATCCGATGGCCGGCCATCCTATGGTTTTCGTTGTGCGCGCTGGGCATCACCCAGTTGGTGTACCTGTGGCTGCAGGCCGCCACGATGAGCAACTCGACACTGAGCGCCGCGCTGGGCATGCTGGGCATCGTGCTGCGGCAGTCGCATTACGGCGCCGCGTGGCTGACCGGGGCGGCCGGTATCGCGGTGGCACTCGCCGCCTCGCGCGTGCATCTGCGCGGCGGCCAAGCACGAGGCGGCCCGCTACCCGGACCGGGCAGCGCCCTACCCCGTTGGCCGATGCGCATCACGGTGCTGGGCCTCGCACTGTATGCGGCAGGCAAGGCCGCGGCCAGTCATGCGGCAGATGCGGGCGACTTTAGCCTCACGCAGGCCGTGTACTGCGTCCATGTCGGCGCGAGTGCCGCATGGGCTGGCGGCGTGAGCATCGCGGCATTCGTGTTGCCGACGTTCGCCTTGCATACACGCGCCGACGGTGGGCGGCATCTGGCGTTTTGTGAACGACTGTCTCGCGCGTCGGCAATCGCCTTGGCGTTGGTCGCGCTCACCGGCTTATACAACGTCGCATGGATCTGCGCCAACGCGCCCGCCCCATTAGCCGGCACATACTACGGCCGATGGCTTGGCGCCAAGCTCGTCATCGTGGCGGCGGCCGTATTGCTCAGGACACTGAACCGTGCTGTATGGTTGCCGCGGCTGCGCGATGCGCAACGCGCTCATGAAGGAGAAAGCAATACGTTGTCGCCGCGCTATTCAGTCACGGCCGCCCATCTTGGCAGGACACTGTTAGTCGAGTCGGCATTGCTGGCGGCCGCGCTGATTGCGGCGGCGACGCTATCGCACCTGCCGCCGGCGTAACGCAGTGCGGCGGCGCGAGCCGCCCGCGTGCATCGGCGCGGATTGACACCGATGCACGCGGGCGGCTCGCCGATACCAATGCCCCACGCTCAAATACCGACGCCTTCCAGGATTTCCTCGCGCTGTTCCCGCTCATCCAGATACGCGGTGCGCCAGCCGCTAGACACCCCCCACTGATAGAACCCGAGCGAGATCACCGCAACGAGCGCCATGTCCCAACCATAAGGGATGTAGCCGAGCCCGCCGAACGGCCTGCTGCCGATGCACGACAGCACCGCCATCACAGGCAGGTAGGTGACCAACCACCAGGCTGAGCGCCAATCCTTGGAGAACCCTTTCCAGCCCGCCTTGGCTTGGTAGTAGAAGAAGACCGGCAGCGCGACGACCATCAGCAGGATGATCTCACCGGTCAGCGGCCATTTTGCCCAATACAAGATCAGCGACGCGCAGACAAACGCAAACGGCGCAATCAAGCCCATGCCAGGAATGCGCAGCGGCCGGGCGATATCCCCGCTGGTGCGGCGCAGCGCCATTAGGCTGATCGGCCCCGTCAAATACGAGATCACCGTGGCCACCGAGATGACCGCGGCCAATGAACTCCAGCCACGGAAAAAGAATAGGAAAATGAACGAGACGATCAGGTTGAACCACATCGCGGGCCGCGGCACCCCATAGAGCGGATGCACACTGCTGAAAATCTTGGGCAACGTGTTGTTACGCTCCATCGCGTAAATCATCCGGGTCGTCGTCGCCATGTAGGTGGTACCGGTGCCGCTGGGGCTCACGAACGCATCAACGTACAGCAGCATCGCGAGCCAATTCAGATTCAGCACGAGCGCAAGCTCGGCAAACGGTGAACTGAAATTCAGCTTGTCCCAGCCCTTGACGACGGCCGCTGGATTGATGGCGCCAATATACGCGACTTGCAGCAGCACATAGATCACCAGCGCGATCAGGATTGAGCCGACCACGGCGAACGGCACGCTGCGGCCCGGATTGCGCGCCTCGCCCGCCAGGTTCACCGGACTCTGGAACCCATTGAAGGCGAAGACAATGCCGCTGGTAGCCACCGCGGTTAGCACCGCCGACCAACCATAAGGCGCGAACTGCCCAGTCGCACCGGTCGCAAAGTTATCGGTATGAAAGCCGGTTAGCACGAGGCCCAGAATGGTGGCGCCCGGAATCAGAAACTTGAAGATCGTGATGGCCGAATTTGCGTGCGCGAACAGCGTTACACCCCAATAGTTCAACAGGAAGTACACGATCACGAGCACAGCCGACAGCAAGAGCCCGGGTAAGGTCAGCTCGCCGTGCACGAACAGCGCATGGGCCCAATCATAAGGCCATGAGCTCATATATTGGATCGATGCCTCTGCCTCGATCGGTATCACGGAGACGATCGCGATCCAGTTCGCCCACGCGCTGATGAAGCCGACCAGCGAACCATGGGAGTAGCGGGCATAGCGGACCATGCCGCCCGACTCGGGGAACATCGCCCCGAGTTCCGCATAGGTCAGCGCGATCGCCAGGATCACTACCGCGCCAATCACCCATGCAATAATTGCCGCCGGCCCTGCAATTTTTGCCGCCTTCCAGGCTCCAAAGAGCCAGCCCGACCCGATAATCGAGCCCAAGCCGGTCAACATCAGCGCAAATGGGCTGATGTTTCGCTTGATCGAACTATCCACAACATCTCCTAGGAACATGAGCGCGCCTTACCGCTGTGCCGTTTCCGGCTGGCACGTCTCGTGAGTACGCGTCACGCGTCGGTTGCAACCGGCGCGAAGTTTAACGGTGGCACCTTTCAACTGACTGATGAGTTGCGAATCGGCGAAACACGAGACGACCCGACAAGCGTGGCATCAACCCCTGCTCGCGGCATCAAACAAATGACAAATGATTAACACAAAACGTCAGCCGCGGCGTAGAAAGCGAGTTCTACGCCCATTTTTGATGGTGAGGCGGGCCGTTGCGGAAAACCACGGAATCCGAAGCAATCCCGGTCGAAGCGCATTGGGGAAACTACTGAGTTTGCGAAGAAAGCATTGACCGGGTCGGATTTTCGCAATATAAACGTGTTTGCAGGATTTCAAGCGGCGAGTGTTGGTGGTTGTCCATCTGTAGTCTCCCACGACGGTACTTCGGTTGTTCCTCTCACCCTTCCTTGATTTTCGTGCGCTATCGGGCCTCGGCCCTTATTCATTTTTAAGGATTCGTTTTATGGAAACCGGAACCGTCAAGTGGTTCAACGACGCCAAAGGTTTTGGCTTTATTACGCCGGACGGCGGTGGTGAAGACCTGTTTGCGCACTTCTCCGAAATTCGCATGGATGGCTTCAAGACTCTTCAGGAAAACCAAAGAGTCACGTACGAAGTGAAGACGGGCCCGAAGGGCAAGCAAGCGGCGAATATTCGCGCGGCGTAAGCCCCTGCCGACTGGCGCGATGCGCCAATGCCCCCCGCGCTACGCGGTCAGACTGCTGACGAACCCCACGTTCTTCGGAGCGTGGGGTTGCGTCTTTTAGGCAACCGCGATTTTTTTCATCCGACGTACGCGTCAATCAAACAGACGCTGCGCGTGGATCCCCAGTCCGGTGGCGACGCTGGCCAGACGATCACCAAAGACTTTCTCCGCCTGCGCAAACGCGTCGCCGATCGCCCCGGTCACGCAGCGCAAACCAGTCGAGCCGCCGGTGAAGTACACCGCCCCCAAATCGGCGGCCTGCACGCCGGCCTGACGTAGCGTGTCGCGCGCCGCGTTCACAATCCGGCGGATCTCATCCTGCGCCGCCTCCAGCAGTGCCGGCTCGGAAAAAGCCACCGCCAACTCGGTCTCGACCTGGGACAAGTCGAGCGTCGCGTCGCCGCCCACGGCCACGTCGATCTTCGCGCGCTCGGCCAGCCCGGCAAGCGCATGTCCGAGCCGCGCATCGATGACACGCATCAGCCGGTCATGGTAGCGGGGCTGCGCATAAACGTACTTGGTCAGCCGCAACTCGCCCACCCGCTTGGGTGCATAGACGGTGTTGATCAAGTGCCAAGTCGCGAGGTCAAAGTAAATTCGGTTCGGCACCTCACGCCCCTGTTCGTCCAGTGATTGATAGCCCAACTCACGCATGATCGCCACCAACTCCACGCGCCGATCAAAATCGGTGCCGGCCACGTGTACGCCGTGGTGGCCAAGCACGTCTGCTTGCCGTTCGAGCTTGCGCGCCCGCTCCGGCCCAACCCGCACCAGCGAGAAGTCGGACGTACCGCCGCCGATATCGGCGACCAGCACCAGTTTCTCGGAATCGAGCCGCGACTCGTAGTCGAACGCCGCGGCAATCGGCTCGAACTGGAACTCGATGTGCCGAAAACCTACGGCCTGGGCGGCTGTTTTTAACTGGTCCTGCGCCAGACGATCGGCCCGGGGATCGTCGTCGACGAAGAATACGGGACGGCCTAACACCGCCCGCTCCACCGGCCGGCCCGACGCGGCCTGCGCACACTGTTTCAGATGATGTAGGAACAGCACGATCACGTCCAGATAACGCACCGCAGTGCCGTCCCCCAATTCAGTGCTCTGCTCGGCCAGCGACGAGCCCAGAATGCTCTTCATCGAGCGCATCAGCCGTCCGTCGTAGCCATCGATATAGGATTCGATCGCAGCCCGGCCGAACACACGAATGTCCTCGTCCAGATTGAAGAACACGGCCGTGGGCAGGGTCGCATGGTCGCCCTCGACCGGGGCCAGCCGGACGCCATGCGGCGCGGCGCCCCGCGCCGGCAGCGCGACGGCAGAATTGGACGTGCCAAAATCGATTGCACAATAGTTCATTCGATGCTCCTAGGACGGCCGGCTGCGAACTCGCGGCTGACACCACCCACTCGGGAAGGGACAGGTTTTTAGCACGAAGCAGCGCTGCAAGCAAAGCCTCTGTCGCTGCGCGGCTGGACCGATTTGACGATCAACGGCACGTTCTGGCTCGGAGCAGGATTGGGCGCGGCGGGCTCGATCGTGCTGCTAGCCCCCGCGCTGCTGCCACCGGACTATGGGTGGCGCCTATGCTTGTTCATCGGTGTTCGGCGGCTATCTGATTGGCGCCACCGCGAACGCAGCGCCCAATGGGTGAGCGGCGACTACCCCGCCACCCCTCCATCATGGCAGCGAGCGCCGATCCGCTGCATTCATGGGTGCCTGTCCCGTTGGTTCGATTGCCACTGCACATTACTGATCGGTAACATAGGGTTGCGATCTGAGTGACTGACCGGTAACCTATCAAGGCACGGTAACGCGCTGCCAAGCGTCTCGTATTGGTGCAGTGCAGAAATGAGTCATGAGTCGCAGCAATCCACCCTCCACACACGCGCGAACGCCGTCCACCAGCACGCATCGGCGTGCGCCGACAGCAGGCGCCGATGCGCAGCAACAGTTGCTCGACGCGGCGGTGCGGCTGTTCTACGCTCAAGGCATACGTGCGGTGGGTATCGACGCAGTCGTCGAGCAGGCGGGCGTCAACAAGATGAGCCTGTACCGCCAGTTCGCCTCGAAAGACGAGCTCGTGGTCGCGTACCTAAACCGGATGGACGCCGAGTATTGGCAACGGTTCGAACGCAGTACTGCGCAACATCCCGGGCAGCCGGCACGCCAATTGAAGCAGTTTTTTGACGATCTGGCCGCGCGCGCACGCCGACCTGACTACCGGGGTTGTCCGTTTGCCAACGTATCGTGCGAGTTTTCGGACCGAAACCACCCGGCGCGCCAAATCGTCGCCCGTAACAAAACAGCGTTGCTCGAACGGCTGACCGATCTGGCGCGACAGGCCGGCGCACGCGAGCCTACACGGCTCGGCGCGTCGCTTGCGTTGCTCGTTGAGGGCGTCTACACCGCCAGCCAGACCTTCAATCCGCGCTGCGATGTGATCGACTCGACGCCGGCCTTGGCCGCCCAATTGATCGACGCGGCCACCGCCCCCTCCGATGCCGATACACGATGAACACAAGGGCCGCGCCGCCGTCGTCGGCGCCACGGTGCAATGGCTCGAACGGGCCGTCATTGGCCTGAATCTGTGCCCTTTCGCGAAGTCCGTCCATGTCAAGCGGCAGATCCGCTACACGGTCAGCGACGCCTGCACCGACGCCGACGTGCTGGCCGCGCTCGATGTCGAACTGCAGACGCTGGTCGAGGCGGATCCGCAATCGATCGATACGACGTTGCTGATATTGCCGGACGCATTTGCCGACTTTTACGCGTTCAATGATTTCCTGCCACGCGCGGACAAGCTTTTGCGTCGGCGCGCGCTGGAAGGCATCGTGCAGATCGCGAGCTTTCATCCCCTGTTCCAATTCGCCGGCACCGGTGAGCACGACATCGAGAACTACACGAACCGCGCGCCGTATCCGATCCTGCATCTGCTGCGGGAAGCCAGCGTGACACGGGCCGTTGACGCGTTTGCGGATGCGGCGCAAATCTACGAACGCAACGAGCAAACGATGCGCGCACTCGGTCACGCGGGCTGGCGCCGCCTGCTGGAAGCGGACGACGAACGTCGTTGATCATGCCGGATCGGCGATCCGCTGCTCGCGCTCGCGGGCCAGCGCCGGGATGAAAAAACGTTGCGCGAGTTCTTCCAGCCCGAGTTCGGCCAACATCGCCGTTAGCCGCTCGGATGGCTTGCGACGTGGCAGGTTTTTGTAAGTGGCAATGATGAGTTCGTTTTTCAGCGAGTGTTCCCAGCCGACCAGTTCGGTCACGCTAACGTGATACCCATGCGCCTCTAACTGCAGGCAGCGCAGCACGTTGGTCAACTGGCTGCCGAATTCGCGCGTGTGCAGCGGATGGCGCCATAGCTCGCTCAGCACGGTGCGTCCGAGCGCCTTCGCCTTGTTGCGCCTCAACACGGCCGCCACCTCCGCCTGGCAGCATGGCACCAGCACGATATAGCGGGCTTGCTTGGCCAGAGCAAAGCGGATCGCATCGTCGGTCGCAGTATTGCACGCATGCAGCGCAGTAACGATATCTACCGCTGACGGCAGTTTGGCCGATGCGATCGACTCCGCTACAGATAATTTTAGAAACGCCATACCAGAAAACCCGAGCCGGGCGGCCAGATCAACGGATTGGGTCACCAGTTCGTCGCGCGCCTCGATACCGTACAGGCGCGAGCCGTCGCCCAGGTTCTTGAAGAACAGATCGTACAGGATAAAACCGAGGTACGACTTGCCGGCACCATGATCGACCAGCGTCACGTCGCCGCCCTGTTGCTTCAACTCGGCGAGCAGGGGTTCGATGAATTGGTACAGGTGGTAGACCTGCTTGAGCTTGCGCCGGCTGTCCTGGTTAAGCTTGCCCTCGCGCGTCAGGATATGGAGTTCCTTGAGCAATTCAATGGATTGGCCGGGGCGGACGTCGTACTTCTCGGACATGGGAGGTCGAAACACAGGTTCAAGCGCCACGCCGACAAGCGCGGTGGCGCACAGTTGTCACCGGTAGGCCGGTTGCACAATCCATGCAACTGGCCTCCGGTGACAGTGTACCGAAAAAGCCTGCGGCACCGGCGAGATCCATCGCCGACAGCAGCCGCGAAGCCATCCGGCCGACACTAGCCCGCTTTATGTGCGATCTGCGGTGTGCGGCACTTCGATGCCCTGCCGGGCGCGCGATGAAACGGCGCTGGCGCCACGTCGCACCAGGCTTGCGGCACGCGAGGGCGGGATTGTCGGAACCGCTGGTGCAACAAGCAACACCGTAACACGAGCCGGATGTGACGTCACTGAGACAAGGACGGGCAGTCCAGACGCGGCACCGCAGACGGACTGCGGCGCAGGGACGACAGCACGGCCAGGCGCAGTCAGTTGCCTGCAACTGCTCAAATATGCGAAGGTGGTCGACTTCGTGCTCACCACACTCGCGGCCGGCCGCGACATCAAGCCGGCCACGCTTCGGGTGATCTTCAAGCTCGCCGACCTGCCGGTGGACGATGCCTATCCGGGTTGACACTGACCACCTGGCGCGGACCAGCACGCCGCTCTTCCGAGCGGCGCGCCCGACCAGAAGGGATCAAACCCCGCCGATGCACAGGTACTTGATCTCGAGATACTCATCGATCCCGTACTTGGACCCCTCGCGTCCCAGCCCTGACTGCTTCATACCGCCGAACGGGCCGATCTCATTCGATATCAAGCCCGTGTTGATTCCCACCATGCCATACTCGAGCGCTTCCGCCACGCGCCACACGCGCCCCAGATCGCGGCTGTAGAAGTACGCAGCCAGCCCGAATTCTGTCTCATTAGCCAGACAAATCACATCATCATCGGTACTGAACCGGAACAGCGGCGCGACGGGTCCGAACGTTTCCTCACGCGCGATGCGCATTGCCTGGGTCACGCCGGCCAATACCGTCGGCTCGAAGAAAGTGCCGCCCAACGCATGCCGCTTGCCGCCGGAGAGCACGCGTGCGCCGTGGGAGAGCGCGTCGGCGATGTGCGACTCAACCTTGTCCACCGCGGCCTGGTTGATCAACGGTCCCTGCGTGACCCCCGCCTCGAACCCGTTGCCCACTTTGATCCGGCTGACCGCATCGGCAAGCTTGCGCGAGAATGCGTCGTACACCGAGTCGTGCACGTAGAAGCGGTTCGTGCACACGCAGGTCTGGCCGGCATTGCGGTACTTCGAGGCGAGCGCGCCCTCCACGGCCGCGTCCAGATCCGCATCGTCGAACACGATGAACGGCGCATTGCCGCCCAGCTCCAGTGACAGCTTCTTGATCGTCGGCGCACACTGGGCCGCGAGCAGCCGCCCGACCGGTGTCGAGCCCGTGAAAGACAGCTTGCGCACGAGCGGATTGGACGTCATTTCCGCGCCGATCGCCTTCGGATCGCCCGTGACCACGCTGAACACACCCGCCGGCACGCCAGCGCGCTCGGCCAGGGTTGCCAGCGCAAGCGCCGACAGCGGCGTGGCTTCCGCCGGCTTAAGCACGATCGCACAGCCGGCCGCCAACGCGGGGCCCACCTTGCGCGTGATCATTGCCGCCGGAAAATTCCAGGGTGTAATCGCCGCACATACGCCCACCGGCTCCTTTAGTACGACGAGTCGCTTGTCGCCGGCGGGGCTCGCCAACGTGTCGCCACTCACCCGCTTGGCTTCTTCCGCAAACCACTCGAGGAACGATGCCGCATAGCCGATCTCGCCTTTCGCCTCGGCAAGCGGCTTACCCTGCTCGGCCGTCATGATCGTGGCCAGGTCGTCCGCATTGGCCAGCATCAAATCGTGCCAGCGGCGCAGTATCGCGGCACGCTCTTTAGCCGTCTTCGCCCGCCACATGCGTTGTGCAAGCTGCGCTGCGTCGATCGCGCGATGCGTCTCGGCCGCGCCCATCGCCGGAACGGCCGCTAGCGTGCGGCCCGTCGCCGGATCGATCACATCGAACGTGCACCCCTCGTCCGCGCCGGTCCATGCCCCGCTGACGTAAGCCAGATCGCGCAGCAGCGACGAATCCTTCAACGATAACGCCTGATTGTCCGATCCCATGCTCTTGTTCCTATGCTTGCGCGACAGTGCCGTGCGTCAGCGCGTGTTCAAGTATGTCCAGCCCCTCGTCCAGCACTGCCGGCTCGATCGTCAGCGGGAAAAGGAAGCGAATTACCTTACCATGTACGCCGCCTACGAGCAGCAACAGGCCACGCTTGCGTTGCTCCTTCAGTTGTCGCCCCAGCATGTCGGCCCGTGCGCTCAAGTTCTCTTTGACCATCACCTCGAGCACCGCATGCGCCGCCGTGCGGACGAGCGAATGGTCTGCGTAGGTGCCGCCCAGTGCGCCGGGCTCCGCGGCATCCGTCAGCGCGACCCGGCCGACCATGCCGGACAGCGGCATGCCACCGTCCAGACGCTTTGCCATCGTTATCAGGTCCGGCTTGACATCGTCGTGCTGCATCCCACAGCAGCGCATTGCCGGCCCGCGCAGCGCGCCGGTGTGCGAGCCAGCTTGTACACCGCCGGCAATTGCGTGCCGGCGCGGACCCAATGTCGTCCGATCGTGACAGCAAAGCGGTGCATCAACAGGTCCACCAGCGTTGGCGCCCGTGCTCAGTCGCGGTCCAGTTGCAGGCCGGGCTCGATGATCGCGGTTCGACGTCTCGTGTTGTCCAACGCAGTTTTGGTGAACAATACCGTTAGCAGCGCAGTTGGCAAACTGTATCTGTCCGTCGGCGAGTGGACGGCGATCAAGTGAGATCACGACTCAAGGAGCGACCATGACTTCATCCGATACCGTTGGCGACCTGTCGAACTTCTGGATGCCGTTCACCGCCAATCGCCAGTTCAAGGCCGCGCCGCGCCTGCTGACGTCGGCCAAGGGCATGTACTACACGGCCAGCGATGGCCGCAAGGTGCTCGATGGCGTGGCCGGCCTGTGGTGCGTGAATGCCGGCCACGCGCGCGAGGAGATCGTCTGTGCGATACAGCAATCGGCCGGCACGCTCGACTATGCGCCGCCGTTTCAAATGGGCCATCCGCTCGCTTTCCAGGCGGCAGCCAAGGTGGCCCACATCATGCCGGACGGGCTGGACCGCATTTTCTTCACCAACTCGGGGTCGGAGTCAGTCGATACCGCGCTGAAGATTGCGCTCGCCTACCACCAGGCGCGCGGCGACGGGCAGCGCACCCGGCTGATCGGCCGCGAGCGCGGCTACCATGGCGTCGGTTTCGGCGGAATCTCGGTAGGCGGCATCGTCGCCAACCGTAAGACATTCTCCGCAGCGCTGCTGCCCGCGGTCGACCATCTGCCGCACACGCACGATCCGGCAAGGAACGCGTTTTCCCGCGGACAGCCCCAACATGGTGCGCATCTGGCCGACGAACTCGAGCGGCTGGTCGCTCTGCACGACGCGTCCACGATCGCAGCCGTGATCGTCGAACCGGTGGCCGGCTCGACCGGCGTGCTGATTCCGCCAAAAGGCTACCTACAGCGGCTGCGGGAAATCTGTTCCAAGCACGGCATTTTGCTGATCTTCGATGAGGTCATCACCGCTTTCGGGCGGCTCGGTCGCGCGACGGCCGCTGAACGCTTTGGCGTCAAGCCAGACCTGATTACGATGGCCAAGGCGATCAATAACGCCGCCGCGCCGATGGGCGCGGTAGCCGCAGACAGGAAGATTTACGACACGATTGTGAATGCTGGCGCACCGGGCGCCATCGAGCTGTTTCATGGCTATACGTATTCGGCTCACCCGATCGCGGTGGCGGCGGCAATCGCGACGCAGGACCTGTATCAGCGCGAAGGATTGTTCGAGCGGGCGGCAAAAATTGCACCCTTCTTCGAGAATGCGATTCACGCGCTGCGCGATGCGCCGTACGTGAAGGATGTGCGCAACCTGGGGTTGGTCGGTGGTGTGGAGCTGGAGTCGCGCGACGGCGCATTCGGTGCGCGCGCCTACGAGGCGTTCGCGAAGTGTTTCGAGCTTGACGTGCTGATCCGCTATACCGGGGATACGCTCGCGTTCTCGCCACCGCTGATCATCTCCGAACAACAAATCACGCAAGTCTTCGACACGGTGCGTAACGCGTTGCAGACGCTGAAGTAACGGCACCGGCCGCTGCGCAAAAAGGAATGGACGGCCATCGTGGTTCGTCTATGCCGGGCACTCAGTCGTCTTCATCGTCCCGAGCAAGAAGCGGTCGCCATCGCAACTGATGCAGTGCCGATCGCTCTATTCAAGCCAAGCACCGGCGCTGATACCGATTTTCACACCGTAGGTCAATGCGTACCGGCGGCTGTCGCGCTGCATGGCGGCGCTCATCAACATTAGGGCTATGACAATCGCACCGTGGGCTTTCGCGTGCCGCATTCCTCTTCTGAGGCCCGAAGCATCGAGCGTTGCATGCCTGGTGCGGGCTGCAATCCCTATCTAGCTATTACCGGCACACTCGCGGCCGGCTACCTGCGTATGTCACAAGTGCTCAAGCCGACCGAGCCCCATCCAGCGACGGAGATCAGCGACCGTATCCGTTGCCGCGCAATCTGCAGGAAGGTTTGACGCTGCTGCGGGCAGGCGAGCCGCTGGCCGCGATCCTGGGTGAGCCATGCGTCAACGCTTATCTCGCGTTGAAGGACACAGCGTACGAAGCGCTCTTGCGCGTCAGCCGTTCGTGGGAACGCAAGCACTTGCGTGGCACGTATGACCAAAACTCGACGACGCTCTCGCCCCATATTAGCTTTTCAGCCACTCGATCAATCACTTCAGACAACAATAGTGTCCGAGCGTTGCGTTTTTCTCGCGTCTCTTTCGCATACGTGCCAGTCTCGGCGGACGAGCCTCGCTATAGTCTGAAAGTGCCGGACATCCAAAATCGGCAGAGAAGGCGGGGGGCGATCGACTCACCTGTCCGATACTTATTCGCTGTTGCTGCGGCCTCGATTGCGACATGCCAACCGACGATTTGACAAGACCGATCACTTTCGCGTTATGCCGCGGAGATGATTGTCCAAACAACAAAAACAATGCATCGATACGGGGTAGTCATGTCGCTATCTAACAACAGTCAATTCACCCTTTCTCGAACACTCGTCTACTGGACGCGCGAGCCGCGTCGGGACCTGCGACAACACTTAGCCCGACGTAACTGGCTCGTGTCGGTCGTCGTCGATGGGCATGCCGTTAGGCACGCACTGAAGCATGTCGTTCAGGCAGGCGGGATCCTCGACCTGAGCACGGTGCCCGACACCGAATTGCTCGATACGCTGGCGGTCTGCCAGGCGACATCGGACATAGCCTGGATCGGTCTAGTCGAGCCGCGACAGCTCAGTATCGCGGCAGTCAGGGCGGTGCTTCGTGACTATTGTTTCGGTTACGTCACGCTTCCTGCGTCGCAGGAGCGCATTGCCGATGCGCTCGGACACGCGTATGGCATGCTCATGCTGCGCCCGCCTCAAAGCTCGTCACGCTCACGCGAGGGCCGAATGATCGGTACCTGCGAAGCGATGCTCAAGCTATTCGACAAGATCCCGAGGATCGCGCGCACCGACGCGCCGGTGCTCATTTCCGGCGAGTCCGGCACCGGCAAGGAGCTGACTGCGATCGCGATCCACGAGCGCTCGCCGCGTGCTAACCGGCCGTTTGTCGCGATCAACTGCGGGGCGTTACCCCCTCACCTGGTCCAGTCCGAGTTGTTCGGCTACGAGCGCGGCGCGTTCACCGGAGCGGTGTCGCGCAAGGTTGGCCGGATCGAAGCGGCCAACCATGGCACGCTGTTCCTCGATGAGATCGCGGACCTGCCGCTGGAGAGTCAGACCAGCCTATTGCGCTTCCTGCAAGAGCGCACGATCCAGCGCCTGGGCGGGCGTGACACGATCCACGTCGACGTGCGGGTCATTTCAGCCACGCACGCGAACCTGGAGGAAGCGGTCAATGCCGGACGTTTTCGCGCCGACCTTTACCATCGACTATGCGTGCTGCGCGTGGAGCAACCCGCGTTGCGCACGCGCGGCAAAGATATCGAGGTGCTCGCGCAATGCATGTTTGAACGATACAAGTCCGACGCGCCGCACGTGAAGGGTTTTTCCTTGTCGGCCATGGCCGCAATGCGTCGTTATCCGTGGCCAGGCAATGTGCGCGAGTTGATCAACCGCGTACGGCACGCGTTGGTGATGACTGACGGCACCATCCTGACGCCTCGCGATCTGGAGCTTGAACAATGGGCGCCGTCGGAAGCCATGCCGATCATCAAACCACCGGTGGTCATCGATGACCATTTAATCGACCAGGCGCTGAAGCGGCACCGCGGCCGGCAAACCGAAGCGGCACGAGAGTTGGGTATTTCCCGCTCCACGCTGTATCGCCGACTGCGCACCCAGCGCTTGGCGGGAATGACCACGGACGCCGGCTGAAGACAAGCGTGGCCGGAGCAGTCAACGATCATTGTCGAACGGAACGCATAGGGGAAGGCTCCCCCGATGCGCTTTCACACCGGCGTTGACGATTACTTCGGCGTGCGCGGCCGCAGCCCAGCCGGGCACAGTGGTATTACCAAACTGTGCATGAGATTCTCGGATTCTCAATACTTCGTAGCACTGAATGTATGGAGTTCATCTAGTAACCCGAGACGTTTCTTGTAGTCATCCGGCAAATGAGTTTTCTTTATCCTAGAGACAAGGAGAACTCGACATGCCGTTTCTCACGCGCTTGGGCAAACGCTATGGCGCGGCGATGAACATCAAAGACATGCGTCTGCTACTCATGCCGATCGACAGCGCCCCCCACGGCGAACAACCACAAGAAGCTCGACAGCGGCAAGCCGACGAATGCCGGTGGATACTCTCGGGTGTACGTGACTCTGGGAGAATGGAAATTCAATCAGTGATCGCCGCCGCCCAGCGCCTTGTATAAAGTCATTCGGTTGTTAAGCCGATGCAAGCGGTTCAGTGCATCGGCGCTCTGCGCGTCGCGCAACCGCTGCTGCTGATCGAGCCACGGCTGTACGCCGGTTGCGCCGGCGACGAAGCGGGCCCGCGCAAGCGCTTCTGCACGCTGCGCCTGAGCGAGCGACAGCGTGCGCTGTTCGCTTTCTTGTTCGAGCTGCACGCGTGCGGACAGCGCGTTCTCGACCTCGCCGAGCGCCGTGTACAGCTGCTGGCGGAAGTTGACAACAGCTTCCTCATATTGAGTCTGCGACACTTTGATCTGCAGCTGCATCGTGTTCCGCTGAATGAAGGGCAGCGCGAGCCCAAGGCCGAGCGTTGCGATGGGATTCGACAGCGCGCGCTCAAGGCTCATACTTGATGTGCCAACCGAACTGGTCAGCGTGAGCGACGGGTAGAAGTGGGTGCGCGTGATATCAACGTTCGCGAGCAAACCACGCAATCGGAATTCCGCCGCGCGCAGGTCCGGACGCCGCGCAAGCAGGTCGGCAGGCAAGCCCGCTGGCACTGCTGGCAACGGCCGGTCTGGCAGCGCAGCTGGTTCGGCGGCCCGCGCTTGCGGCGGACGGTCGAACAGGATCGCGAGCGCGTGACGATCCTCGGTACGCTGCTGAATCCATTGTGTTTGCATCGCGCGCTGCGTGGACAGGCTCTGCTCGGCTTGCGCGACATCGAGCCCGGAAACTGCGCCGGCCGCATGACGCGCCCGCACCAGCGCGAGCGTACGCCGCGCATACGCGATGTTCGCATCGCCAAGCGCGATCTGCTGGTTCAGATAGCCGATCTGCCAGTACAACGCGGCCGTCGTACCGATCAGTGAGAGCCGTGCTGCCTCGCGGTCGGCCTGCGTCGCGTCGGCTTCCCAACGCGCCGCATCGCGCTGCGCGTCGAGCTTGCCCCACAGATCGAGTTCGTAGTTGAGTGAGCCGGATACGCTGCTTGCGCGTAATGTCTGGTGCGAATCAAGCGTGCGCGATACGCGGCCGTTGCCGCCGAGCGTCACGGTTGGCGTCAGGTTGGTCGCGACAAGATTGGCCCGCAGCTGTGCGCGATAGACGCGGATCGCAGCGGCGGCAAGATCGTTGTTCACGGCAAGCGCGTCGGCAATCAGCCGATCGAGCACCGGGTCACCGAAGCTGCGCCACCAGTCGGCCGGAATAGACGCTGCTGCGCAGGGCTCAGCTGGGCTAAAGGCAGCGCAGGGATGCGTTTGCGCTGTCGCGCCGCTCGCGTCGTACGCTGTCCAATGGGCAGGCAGTCCCACTGCAGGCAACGGCTGGCGACGCGCGTTCGTACAACCAGCAAGCAACGCGGCGGCGCATGCGAGCGCGAGCAGGCGGTGGAAAACGGTCGCAATGCGGATCATCATGGCGTCACCTCAATCGCGCGCGAGCGCATCGATCGGATCGAGCCGTGCAGCGTTGCGAGCGGGCATGAAACCGAAAATGATGCCGATCAGCGTCGAACACAAGAACGCGGTGATAATGGAACCGACAGAGAACACCATTTTCCATTGGGCGACAAACAGCGGAAAAACAAAACTCGTGCCAAACGACAACACAATGCCAATTGCTCCGCCCATCAGGCATACTACGACCGCTTCGATGAGGAACTGCTGCATGATATCGCTCTGCCGCGCGCCGACGGCCATCCGGATGCCGATCTCGTGCGTTCGCTCGATCACCGACACGAGCATGATATTCATCACGCCAATCCCGCCGACCACGAGTGAGATCACCGCGACCAGCGACAGCAACAGTGTCAGCATTTGGCCGGTCTTTTCAGCCGTTTTGACCACGTTATCCACGTTGTAGGTGAAAAAGTCCTTGCGCCCGTGGCGCTGCGTCATCAGCTTCACGAGATTGTTCTCGGCTGCCGTGCTCGGCTGTCCATCACGCACCCGCACCGTGATACTGTCGAAATGGCGCTGACCAAACAGCCGGCCGCTCGCTGTCGTGTAGGGCACCCATACGTTTAGGTTCTTCATCTCACCGAATGCACTCTTCTTGTCCGCCGTCACACCGATCACCACACACGGCAGGTTGCCGATGAGCACCACCTCGCCAAGTGGATTCGAGTTTGCGCCGAACAACTTGCGACGCGTGTTCTGGTCGATCACCGCCACTTGCGCCTGACGGCGTACGTCGTCAGGACCAAAACCCACCCCCTGGGCGAAGCGTATCCCTCGTACCTGGAAGTAATGCTCGCCGATACCGCTCACAAGCACGTTGATGTCAATGTTTCGGTAGCGTAGTAACAGGCTGCGCGACGTCTCGGGTGTCACGCTGTCAAGATAGGGCTGCTCGGCGAGTGCGGCCACATCAACGGGCACAAGCGTTTCGATCATGCTCGCCTGGCTGTCGCCCCAGTCGCGGCCCGGGAAGATGCTGATCGTGTTCGTGCCAATACTGGCGATCTCATCGAGTATGTAGCGCTTCGCGCCTTCGCCAATCGCGACAATTGATACAACCGACGTGATACCGATGATAATACCGAGCATCGTCAGACCCGTGCGCAGCCGATGCGACATGAGCGCGAGCCATGCCATCCGAAATGCCTCGGCAAAGCGTCCGGCGCTCGCCGGCCAGAGGCACGCACGCAGCGCCGGCGTGGCAGCCCGCGTGCCCACCTCGGAAACGGGTGTGCCGCATGCGACGGGTGCGTTTGCCTGTACAGTTGCGTGGTCGATAACGGCAAACGATGTGTCGACACAGACGGATGCGGCCAATGCAGCGTCGGTGGCTACCGTATCCGCGGCCGAAACGCCGGCATCGGCCGCCGAGCATGGCGTATTCATCCGGTCCGCAACGATCTTGCCGTCGCGGATCTCGATAATCCGGCGCGCGTGTGCGGCAACATGCTCATCGTGCGTGACGATGATCACCGTATGGCCGAGCGCGTTCAGCTCACGCAGAAGCCGAATCACCTCCTGACCGCTCTTCGAATCGAGCGCCCCTGTCGGCTCATCGGCGAGGATCACTTCGCCGCCGTTCATCAGCGCGCGTGCGATGCTGACGCGCTGCTGCTGTCCGCCGGATAGCTGGCTCGGACGGTGCCCGGCGCGCTGCGCGAGCCCGAGTTGCGCCAACAGATGCTCAGCGCGCGCTCGCCGCACAGTCTGCGCACTGCCCGCATAGATTGCCGGCATTTCGACGTTCGCTGCCGCGCTCAGGTGCGGCAGCAGATGGTAGCGCTGGAAAATGAAGCCGAAGCGCTCGCGCCGCAGTTGTGCAAGCTCGTCCCCATTGAGTTCGCGTGTCTCGCGGCCATCGACCCGGTAGCTGCCGGCGCTCGGATGATCCAGGCAGCCCAGAATATTCATCAGCGTCGACTTGCCGGAGCCTGACGCGCCGATAATCGCAACGATCTCTCCCGCGCCGATCGACAGGTTGACGTCCTTCAGCACGACCACATCCCGGTCACCGGCGGGAAAGTGCCGTGTGACGTCGATAAGCTGCAGCAGCGGTCGGGGCATCGTCAGCGTACTGAGCTGGTGAAAGCGTCGGACGCGTCGCCGATCACGACGCGTTCGCCGGCCTTGAGTCCGCCGCGGACCTCGACCTTAACGTTGTTGTTCAGCCCGGTGCTGACTTGACGCGTGACGACCCTGCCATCGGCGTCGAGCACGCGCACTGTGTACCGCCCATCCGGCGCCTTCGCGCCGAGCGCGGAAACCGGGATACTGAGCACTTGCCGCGCGATGCCGAGCAGCACGCTGACCTGCGCAGTCATCGAGATGCGTAGCCGGTGACCGGGATTCGGCACTTCAAACAACGCGTTGTAGAACACAGCGGTATTGAGCTTGGACGAGCCGCCGAGCGAATTTTGTTGTGTATCGAGGAAATTCTGCGGCGCGGGCTCGATCGCGCGCAACTTGCCATAATAGCGTTTGTCCGGTTCGCCGAGTATCGTGAAGTATGCGGCCTGGCCTGGGTGCAGGCGGATCACGTCAGCTTCCGATACCTGTGCCTTCACCGTCATCGTGTCGAGGTCGGCGAGCTTCAGGATCACCGGTGCCTGCTGCTGCGCGATCACAGTCTGGCCTTCCTGCGTAACAATCGCGACCACTTCGCCATCCATCGGCGCGACGATCCGCGTGTAGCCGAGGTTGGCCAGTGCGGTCTCGGTCTGAATGCGGGCCGAGCGGATCTGCGCGTCGAGGGACGCGAGATTCGCATGCTGCACATCGAGCGCCGCTCTCGCCACTTCGCAATCCCGCCGCGAGGTCGCGTCATCCCGCAGCATTTGCTGCTGGCGGCGGAATTCGAGTTCAGCCTGCACAAGCTGCGCAGCCGTTGCACGTCTCCGCGCAACGAGGTCCTGCTCGTTGGTTTCCGCCTGACGCAGCGCGTTCTGCAAGAGAACCGGGTCAATCTGCGCGAGCCATTGTCCCGTCTTGACCTTATCGCCGAGCTTGACCTTCAGCGACTTGAGTTGGCCAGAGACTTGTGCGCCAACATCAACCTGCTTGAATGCCTGTAGCGTGCCCGTCGCGAGCACCGCGTTCTCGAGATCGCCGCGTTCGACGCTCGCGGTCAAGTAATGCGAATACTTGTCCCGAGAAAAGACATGTAGCAAAAGCGTGACAATCAGAACGACAGCGATAACGCCGGCTATCGCGGAACGCCAACGACGGATCTTCATGGATGGCAGAGCAGTTAGAGCAAATGCAAGTACATAGAGGCAACCCAAATTGAACCATGATACCGAAAAGTATCCGACGCTATCTTTTCAAAATGTTGTACCTTTCACCGCATTGCGGCATACAGTATCCTTGTGGTGCGATGTACGCAACAATATTTTCAGCTCCCGCGCTTGCCCCCCAGAATTAGTAAACAATGCCAATGGAGTTGACACAACTTTCACCCGCCCTCTTTGCAAAAATCTCATTCCTCTATTACACTAACTTTGCCGATGTTGATTTGAATGACATAGGCGTAGCCGCTTGCCTACTCGGGTAGCGGCTTTCTTTCAACACTGCGGGATCAAGGAGATTCTCATGAATAAGCAACAAGACGTGACGCATGAAGTGTCGGACTTCCTGTTGGATGATGAATCACTGATGGAACTGTGCGCTTCCGAATCGACGCTGGGCGGTTCGGGACAATACAGAGAAGCTGGTGTTGGCCGCTTCCTCTGATCCAATACACTGATTCTGCCCATGTTGGCTTAAACGACACAGGCTTAGCCGCTTGCCTACTTGGGAAGCGGCTCCCTTTCAGCTACGGGATCAGGGAGATTCTCATGAATCAGCAACAAGACGTGAAGCATAAAGTGTCGGACCTCCTGTAAATGATGAATCGCTGATGGAACTCGACGCTGGGCGGTGCGGGAGTATACAAAGAAGCTGGCATTGGCCGTTTCAAATCTTAAAGTGTGGATCGATATAAAACAACGCTAAGCAAATACCTTAAGTACTGCTTCGAATGGATCTCAGAGTTACACGAATCCCAGATTTATTGTTAAGCATACTAAGTTAGTATCTAGTATTTCCCCGTAGTCACGCCACAGAACAATCATACAAAATGCCGCATCATTTGATGCCCAATGTGTTTGGGGCCTGTTTCGCTAAGCAGATTATCTTGCTCGATGTGGTGCGCGATCGGTACGCTGTTTTAACCGAGATGCAATCTGCGGCATTGGCGTCACAGCTTGGGCTCGATGTTGAGCGCTTTTCTCAGGCTGACACGATTCAGAATTCAGCCATTCTGGAAGAATTAAAGCGTGCTAATTGGATTAGCGCCGCCTCGTTCCCAGAAGCTGACGCTAAGTTGAACACATTGAGCCCCTCGCCGCAAACAGGTGGGATGTCGGCCAATGGTTGGAAGTTACCTGACGACGCCTTTGCGCATCGACCTGCTTGGACAAACATCGTCAAAGCCACGCTCATTCTGAGATCCGTGCATCGATGCGCCGCGCGGCGCGGACTGGCCGGGTTGTTGCAGTTGTGCAATCAAGCTCGCCGTGAAGCCAAATCAGGCCTGTGTGTCGGCCAGCCGGATGATTACGCGCCCTTCGTGAACACGCTCAATTGGGCCTGCCTGTTTTACCCTCGGCCAACCAAGTGTTTGGAGTGGTCCGTCGCGCTGACTGTGCTGTGCGCGCGTGCCGGCTTGGCATTGAAATTGGTGATCGGCGTGCAATCTTTTCCATTTTATGCGCACGCCTGGTCGGAAGCCGGAGGAATGGTGATTGGGGATAGCCCACTCCGACGCAAAGAGT
The DNA here is from genome assembly GCF_021991875.1 of Mycetohabitans sp. B8. GTDB lineage: Bacteria > Pseudomonadota > Gammaproteobacteria > Burkholderiales > Burkholderiaceae > Mycetohabitans. The sequence goes on along the minus strand of NZ_JAHLKR010000011.1, from coordinate 117,231 downwards.
TATCCGTTATTCTGGAATGCCCCCATCCTCTGCTAGCACTACCCCTATGACCCTACTTGGCATCGCCTATCCGAAGACGCAGGATTATTTAGCACAAAAACGGGATTGGAGGTTCGTACGTGACCCATCCAACCAGATTGCAGGTGCACTTTGGCATCAACAAGTCAGGGCCGACACGCGTGCCCTATGTGGGCAATTTGGCACGTACTTCTACTGTTTTTATGGTTCAGCATTTTCGAAGCTGGACCAGAGCAAAATTAAGGAAAACGACTTACAGGCAATTGCGACAGTAGGTCCTGCGCGTCTCATGGCTCGATTCTGGGGCAAATATTTATTTATCTGCTTTGAACTGACCGAAAAAAAGTTGATCTGCTGCAGCGATCCAAGTAACCAATGGCCTGTATATTGGGCATGGTCCAGCCGTTACGGTTTGCTTTTTTCGGATACGATCACGTGCCTGCATCAAACCTTGGTGGAAATCGGCGAGCGTCCGGCATGGAATAAAAACTTTTTTACGACATGGTTACGCACGGGTACTGTACAAAATGGTGAACTGCCGTTTGATCGTATCCAAGAAATTCCGGCAGGCTGCGCCGTCTCCTATATCGATGACGGTAAACCAAAAATCGTGACGGTTTGGGATCCCCTCAAGCACGCAGTAGAAAATGGTGCCCAAACCCCATTCGGCATTTTAAAGAATTATTTTAACCGGTTTGTATCGTTGGCCGATCGGCCCGTGCTGGAACTCTCCGGAGGTCTGGAATCCAGCTCCGTGTTGCTGGCAATGCGCGCCGTCGCCTCGGCTGACCATCCGCTGTCTTGCGCGCATTATTACCATGCCGGTGTCGCTTCATCCAACGAGCTGGAACATGCGCGTCACGTTGCACAAAGCGTACAGGCTCGCCTCCATGAGGTGGATACGAGGGTATTATCGTTTGCCCCTGTTCAGTCTGTTCCGCGGGTGGCTAAACCGCATATCCGATATTGTCTGCTCGCCTTTAATCAGTATTTTGCAAGCCAACTCGAGAAGGGAGAGCATACTCAGTTGATCAGCGGGCATGGAGGGGATTCGCTCTTTTTGGCACCTCCGCCTTTCGGCGCGCTTGCCGATGCGGCACTTGCATGGCAATGGCGGCGATTAGTGCACGTGGCGATGGACTTGGCGCTCATTCGCAGAGCGCCTCTGATTCAAGTGGCAATGGACGCGGTCCGATCGTTGTTTTCTTCAAATCCTTTTGAAAATAACGGCTGCACACTCGATCTTCTATCTGAAGAAAAACAGCACGAATCGTTCGATCAACGAGCCCACTTGCATCCGTTTCTCCAGCAAAATAAGGTCCGGTTACCCGGCCAGCTATATCAGCTGGCTTTGGCTTTTTTGACGCTCGACGACATTCGATCGCCCGCCTATCCATTTACCCAACCCACGCATTATCCGTTTCTTTGTCAGCCGATGGTCGAGTTCGCGCTGTCCATCCCCAGCTACGATCATTTCGAAGGCGCACATAATCGCATTGTGCTAAGAAAATCGGTCTCGGCGGCCACAGGGTATCCGAACCTGTGGCGCCGAAACAAAGGCGAAACATCAGGTATCGATTTGTTGGGCATTCGTGACCACAAGGATCATATGATGGCGACCTGTCTCGAGGGATTTTTGGCCAAAGAGGGCTATCTCGACGTAAAGCGCACACGTGCTGCGATCCAGCATAGCAGCAAAGGACACAGCAAATATTTTATAGGCCTCCTTCACCTCTATGCCGCCGAACTGTTTGTTCAAGGATGGCAATGACTAGTGAGTGAAGCGTGATGCAGCACGGTCTCTTCAAAACAGTCTTTTTTTGCTGCGTTGCTTGTGGACGCGTGAATGGAAAACGCGTTTTCAGATCATCGCAGCTATCGGCTGTACCGGATGCTCGGTCGGGCTGGCCATTATCGCACCGATGCTGCTCAAGTGGCTCATCGACGGTTTGTCCGGCGCGCCGCTCTCGGCGGTGAACGTCTATCTGCTCTGTGTAGCTTACGGCGGCGCATGGTTTCTGTCACAAGCGACGAACCGTTGCGAGCAGTATTTGTTCGTGTTGGTCAATGAGCGTATCAAACGTACGATTACGCTGAATTACGTCAGTCACGTGCTCGGTCAGACCACTGCGGCATTGAGTGCTCACCAAACGGGCGCTTCTGTGAGCGAACTCTCGCGCGTACAAGACAGTGCGATGCGTGCAATTATCGGGCTCTTTTGGAGCCTCGCACCGATTGGTGTCGAAATCGCGGTCGTCGGCATCGTCGTATTCTCGTTGTTTGGCCTCGTTTATGCAGCTGTCTTGCTGGGGGTTCTAACCCTTTATATTTACTTTAGCGTCGCGACGGCGAAGCGCTGTGAAGTGCTGCAACGCAAGAAAAACCGAGCGTCGGATCGTGCCTCTACGCGGCTGGTCGATACGCTAACGCATGCCGATACGGTCAAAGCGTTTTCGAATGAAGCCAGCGAATTAACCCGGCTCGACCGTGTGTTAAAAATGCGCGCCTGGGCGAGTGTCCATATCACGCGCAAGATGGAGATCGTTGGCGCCGCTCAATTATTGATTGTCAGTATCGGGTTGACCACGCTCACGGCTTTAGCGGGACGAGATATCCTGGCACACCGGCTCACCATTGGCGATTTCGTGCTGTTGAACAGTTACCTGCTGCGATTTACTTTGCCGCTCAGCACATTCGGCTATGTGGTGCGGGAAGTCCAAATCGGTTTGTTCAATCTATCGGAATTGCTGCACACGATCCGTGTCAGATGGCACTTCGAACCCTTGAGCTCCCCCCTGCTCAAGCAAGCGCCGTCGATCGAATTTCGCAACGCCAGCTTTCGCCATCCGTGCGGTAAACGAGTATTGCGCCACGTAAATTTTTCGATTCCTGCTGGCGCCTTCTGTGCACTGGTAGGACCGAGCGGCGGGGGGAAATCCACGCTCATCAAGTTATTATTGCGCCTGTATAAGCTCGATGAAGGGCAAATCCTCATCGATGGTCAACCGATCGAATCGCTTTCCGAATCGCAGTTGCGTCAGTCGGTCAGCTATGTGACACAAGACGCGCATTTGCTGGATCGCTCGATACGCGAAAACATCTGCTTTGCCTGCCCACAAGCCTCCAATTCAGAGCTTGAACAAGTTATCCATTCCTGTGCGCTGACACCCGTCATTGCTGCGGCGAGCCAGGGCCTGGAGACGTCGATTGGCGAGCGAGGCAACAAATTGTCGGGCGGTGAGCGACAACGTGTGGGACTGGCCCGCGCTTTATTGCGCAATAGTCCTTTGCTACTGCTGGACGAACCGACTGCCGCGCTCGATGCACACACCGAGGCCGATATCTTCAAGCATCTCTATGAGCGTTATCGTCACACCACGCGGCTCGTGATTGCACACCGGCTCGCTGCAATTCAGCATGCGGACCTCATCTTGGTCATGCAAGATGGGACGATCGTGGAGACGGGCACGCATAGTAGTTTGCTAAGGCAACAAGGTGTTTATGCCCATCTTTGGCGTAAGCAGAACCATTTATCGACAAAACAATCTGACTTATCAGCAGTACGATAAAATGGGAGCGAAATCCCACACACAGCCATCCGCATGGGCTCCTCAAAACCGGGCGCCGACTAACCGGTAAGCGCGGGTCTTTGCGATGCGGTTTCGGCGATCATGCACTGCATAGATCAGGTCCGCGCGAACCGGTAATCCCCCCGTTTTTAACGGAGTCCAAAAGTAGAAGCTATGCGGCCATGGCCGGCCGCTGTTTTGGCGTCAATCCGCCCAAGGCCATGTTCGGGCGGTCGTGATTGTAAGTCCACATCCAGTCTGTCGCGAACTGCTGCACGTGGTCGAAGTGTCTGGCGACAATTACTTTTGCCGGTGGCGCCAACTAGATTTGCCGGATCGGTGGTGTTGCGCAATGGCATCGCACCGACAATCTGACTGCGGCCGTACGCGACCTTGATCGCGAAGGAATGCATGAGTTCACGCAGAACTATCGTGCATTGCTTGCTCACTACGGCATGCAGCCATCAGCGAACACGGCCGGATGCGCTAATCAAAACGGCGACGTCGAGCAATCGCACTTCCGGTTCAAAGAGGCCGTGGACCAGGCGCTACGGGTTCGCGGCACGCGAGACTTTGCAACGCGCAGCGACTACGAACACTGCCTTGGCGAACTTGTTCGGCAGCGCAATCTCACGCGCTCGCAACGATTCGAGGCGGAGCGAGCGGCGCTTAGAGCGCTGCCCACAGCGCCGCTGGACTTCACGCGCGAGGTCACGGTGCGCGTTTCTCGTTTCAGTTTGGTTCGGGTTCTCAACAATCACTACTCGGTGCCGTCACGATTGATCGGCGCCACGCTGAAGGCGCGCATCCGCTCGGAGAACTTGGATCTTTACCACGGGACGGCACATGTTCTTACTCTGCCGCGCTTGAGCGGGCGCAACTAGCGGCGAATCGACTACCGGCATCTGATCTGGTCACTGGTGAGAAAGCCCGGCGCGTTCGCAGCTTACTGCTACAGAGACGAGCTGTTTCCAACGACCACGTTTCGCCGGGCCTACGACGCACTGCTTGCCACAACGCCGACGAAGGCGGACCAGCAATACCTTCGTCTGTTGCATTGAGCTGCGAGCACATCCGAGGTGGAAGTTGACGAAGCAATCGGCCGCTTGTTGCATGACGAGCGCATACCGACGCTCGATGTCGTGCGCGAACTCGTCGCAAGCCCTACGCCGACACCGGTGCGCGAGCCGGAAATTGGCAAGGCCGCCATCAACTTGCGCGACTATGACGCCCTAATCCCGTCGCGGAGCAATCATGCATAACGCCCGTGAAGAATTGCTGGTGTCGCTTCGTGCGCTCAATCTTGGTGCCATGGCGGCAGCTGTGGAAGACACGGCACTGCAAGCGGCAAAGGAAGGGATGACCCATGAGGCGTTTCTTCTCGAGCTGGCTCGTATCGAACGTGCAGCGAAGGCGTCGCGCCGAATCGAGCGGCTACTGAAGCAATCCGGACTGCTGCCCGAGAAGAACTTGCGCACGTTAAAACTGGAAAGATTCGATCCGGCCACTGGCCTGCAGATCGAGCGGCTGCGCAGCGGCAGCTTCCTCAAGGATGCCACCAATGTGATCGCGCTGGGCCGACCTGGTGCCGGGAAAAGCCATCTTGCCTGCGCATTGGGGCACGCGCTCGTCGAGCAAGGGTACCCGGTCCTGTTCACACCCACGGGAGCCTTGGTGCAGCGACTATTGGCAGCAAAGCGCGATCTGCGTTTGCCGCAGGAGCTAGCGAAGCTGGATCGCTTCGAGTGCCTCATTCTGGACGACATCGGCTACGTCCAGCATAACCGAGATGAAATGGAAGTGCTGTTCACGTTGCTCGCTGAGCGCTACGAGCGCAAGAGCATCGTCATCACGACAAACCTCGTGTTCTCAGAGTGGGAGCGCATCTTTAAGGATCCGATGACCACGCTCGCGGCCATCGACCGCGTCGTCCATCACAGTGTCATTCTCGACTTGATGAACGTTGAAAGCTATCGGGCAAAAGCTGCCGGCGCCAAGCCGACGGCGCCAGCCCTGCTAACAGCATAGGGCGGCAATTTTAGTTGTCGTCGGCGGCGTTTGTAGTTGACGCCAGACAGTCGAGGTTTTCCCAGTGGTACAGCGATAGCCATTCGTAGCGCACGGTCCTGTTGAACCGCTCGACGTACGCATTGTGCTGCGGCTTGCCCGGCTGGATGTATTCGAGCTTGATCCCGGTTCTCGCCGCCCACGCCGTGATCGCCGCGCTCAGGTACTCCGGGCCATTATCGCAACGAATCGCCACGGGCTTGCCGCGCCAGCCGATGATCTGGTTCAGCGAACGTATTACACGCTCGGACGGCAGCGAGAAGTCGATCTCGATGCCCAGTGCCTCGCGGTTGAAGTCGTCGATCACATTGAATAGCCGGATGCTGCGCCCGTCTGCCAGCTGGTCGTGCATGAAATCCATCGACCAGACCTGGTTCAACGCCGTGGGCACCACCAACGGCACGGGCGCCTGACGTACCAGCCGTCGCCTCGGCTTGATTCGCAAGTTCAACTCCAGTTCGCGATAGATCCGGTACACCCGCTTGTGATTCCAGCCATAGCCCTTCACGTTGCGCAGATACAGAAAGCACAAACCGAATCCCCATGTTCGATGATTGTCCGTCAGACGCAGCAGCCACTGGGCCACCTCGCCGTTCTTTTCATCGCGCTTGCCGACAACATAGCGATAGCACGTTTCGCTCAGGCCAAATGCCTTGCAGGCCTGGCGAACCGACATGGCCCGCTCCTGTACTGCCCACTGAGCCATCTCGCGGCGGCGAGATGGCTTCACCACTTTTTTGCGAGTGCCTCCGCAACCACCTCGGCCTTGAGTTTCTCCTCGACATACATCTTGCGTAGCCGGGCATTCTCCGCTTCCAGTTCCTTCATCCGGGCCATCAGCGAGGTATCCATACCGCCAAACTTCGAGCGCCACTTGTAAAACGTCGCCGTGCTAATACCCAGTTCCCGGCAAAGATCCGGCACTGCCAGCCCGGACTCCACCCGCTTCAGAGCTTCGATGATCTGGCTGTCCGTGAATCTCGACTTCTTCATCCGTAAAACTCCCTTAACGAGAAAATTCTACTTCTGGATGCACCGCTTTAAGGGGGATTACCCGAGCAGCGGGCATCGTTAGTACATAAACTGTTATTTAGTACGATTAGGTTGAATGAAGTGGACGAAGCACTATCCCAACAAGTGTGGCAGCGTGCGCTACGTGCACTTGACAACTGCGATACAGGAGACGTATTTAACGTATTTTCTGAATTCCAGCATGGCACTGCAATCTTACTATTTTCCGACCAGCAATGGGAAAACGCCAAAATTGAAATCAGGGCCTTCGTCGAGCGTAATCGTAAGCGGTATAGTGGCTTCGATCATCTGCTCGAAGGGCTTGAACGTTGTGAGAACAGCCTGAACCGCGCAATCAACGTTGCAGATGACATGAGATCGTGGACTGATGCGGAGGCGGTGCCAGATTGGACACTTGACAATTTCACGGACACCGAGATACGGTGAACAATGAAGCAAAAGAAGACCCATGAAAGCAATTCAGTAAGGGCTTCAAATGCAAGGCAATGACGCTGGTCAAGAAGCGTGGCGTGTCAACCACACAGGCGGCTGGCAATCTAGAACTGCATAAAATGGATTTTGATCCCACCTCCACTGCCAACAGCGCTCAAGTTGCACTTTACGCAATGCAAAGTCAGCAAGCCGATCGCTCTGCAGCCACTGCCCCACCGCCCTCCCCGCGCTTAGCGGCGCGGGCGAACACTAGCGTGCGGCAACGCCCGACGACGTATCATGACTTGCCGCCCGAGATCCTTCAGCAGGTGGCCGACCACATGCCGTTCGATGACATCGGCAATCTATCGACTGTGGACAGGCGAACCTACCATGCGCTGCAAGAAAGACGACTGAGCCGGCTTTGCTGCCAACGCGCTGCTGATGCTACCCGCTTCGAGACGCCGGAAGGTTTTCTGCGGGCACAACAGTTACTCGCTGAAATCGAGCGTATCCACGATCCGATGCTGCGCGCCGAGCCACTGCGAATGCTGGCAAACTGTTTGATTACGTTGCCCGAAGAACGACAGCAACAGAAAGCGGCATTTCAACAAGTCTTTGAGGCCGCAGGCCGTGTACCCAAGCAAGGCTTGCAAATACAAAAAAGGATGATCAAATCTATCCCCGCTTTCTCGGGCCAGGGATCCGATTTATATGCATTTGCCTATGCCGACGCCGAACGACGACGCCCCGAACAAGGTAGCACCTGGGCTGCTCTTGCATCGATACTAGGATGGTTTCCACCGACTGAGTCTTTGCAGTTTGAAACTGAATATCGGGCTTTTGTGAACCGGCTTCCCGCGTTAAATCCAGCCGAACAAGCTGAACTACTCGCGGAACTCGCCGCACGGCTGCCCGACCCTCCCTCCGAAGTATCGTGGGACCCCTTCCCCGCCCACTACCCTACAGCGGCGACAATCGCTGGGTTATACGAAACGCTGACCCAATGGGTACAGCGTCTGCCGGCATCGCACCGCGGCGCGCCAATCAATGCGTTATTTAGACAGATAGATAAGTTGCCCAAAGAGCAACAGACAGCGGCATTCCAGAAGATTTTCGAGGCCGCAGGCCATGTGCCAAAGGAAGGCTTGCTAATACAAAAAAAGATGATTGGGTCCATAGTCAATTTTCCGGGCCAGCGATCTGCTTTGTATGCGTTTGCCTATGCCGACGCCGAACGACGACGCCCCGGACAGGGCAGCACTTGGACTGCCCTTGCATCGGTGCGAAAACATTGGTCGGTGCAAGATGAGCTCCCCATTGATCCCCCGCAGTTTGCAACCGAATATCGAGCTTTTGTGAGTCGGCTTCCCGCGTTGAGCCCAGCCGAACAAGCTGAACTGATCGTGGAACTAGCCGAACTGCTAATCGAATTTAACGTCAACTCCTACGCCACAACTACGACGACAGTCGCAGAGCTATACGAAACATTGACCCAATGGGTGCAACATATGCCAGCGTCGCACCGCGGCGCGCCGATCGGTGCATTAGCCGAAAAAATATGGCTGCTGTCGCAGGCGCAAAGGCCTGTCCACTATGCCAACCTACGACACCTCATGTTGTCACTACCCGATCACGAATTAGGTAAGGCGTTACGTTATCTGTCAAGCGCGGTAGCAAACTTGCCATCAACCCAGCAAGCACACGAGCTGTCGCGACTCGAACCCATCATTGAGCGTGTGCTACCCGAACAACGTGCATTGGTGGTGCTCGGGCTGATTAACAGTACAGGGGGGCTGAACGAAGCGCTAGTCAAGCAAGTGTGGCAGCGCGCACTAAACCTACTTGACAGCAGCAGTGACGTCATCCAACGCATGCCGCCCGAGCAGCGTGTATCGATGGGGTTTGAGCTCATTCAAAGTACAAAGAGACTGGACGAAGCACTATCCAGGCAAGTGTGGCGCAGTACCCTACGTGCATTTGACAACTACGATGTAAAAGACGTGTACGACGTATTTTGGGAATTGCAATACTGGGATTCCTTATCAGGAATGCCTGACCAGCAATGGGAAGACGCCAAAACCGAGATCAGTGCGTTTATCGAACGTAACCGTAACCGGTTGGCTACGGACACCTGCGACTATGTGCTTCAATTGAATCAAGCAGATTGAGGCCCACGGCGCTGCCGATGACTTGCCACACTACCACTGGCACCTCTTGCAGATCCCGGATAGGCTGTACATGTTTCGCGTAATCAGTTTTCGCAAAGCCAATAACCGGGAGATTAGCCGTTATGAACGAGCGATCGAAGTTGATTCGTAACACTGCGCAGGAAGAAGCTGCGATCGAGCGTGGCATTGCCGCTGACACCGACACGTTCGTGCCCACCGACGAACAATTTGCGCAAATGAAGCGACGTGGTGGCCTGTCGCATACGACATTGGTACGCCGGTACGAGGCCAACACCGAACAACCAGTGCCAAGGCGGCACTCAGCGCTCGACATCGTATCTGCTGTGTAGCGGTTTTAGTTTGCAACTGCGCGGCCGAGTTGATCGCACAATTTCCGGCTCAGGCTGTCGTCGCCGACAAAGACTACGATAGCGACGCGCTCGTCGAGCAAATCAAAGCGAGCGACGCACAAGCGGCCATTGCGCCGCGCGCCCATCGGCGCCACCCGCGCCCTTTCGAGCGTTTGCAGTATCGCTGCCGCAACATCATCGAGCGCTTTTTAGTCGCATCAAACAGTTTCGCCGCCTCGTTACTCGGCATGACAAACTCGTCCGCAACTTCCTTGCCTTTGTTCAATTCACCTGCGCCTTTGCACCCACGCTTTGATTGTTAAAGCGACCTAGTCATTACGCAATCTTCTAAAGCGTAAGCATTTTTCCACCTATACTGCCATTTTTGCACGCATCGAATGATCACCCCTCCTTGCGGTAGTTCTCAAACCTCGTTTTCGTGTCAGCATCATTGAACAGCCAAGCCCGCACGGCGTTCAGATTATTGTAGGCGGACAGCTACGCAGTCTTGAGCACACCGCAATTCGTGCCATTGCGGTTCTAGAGCTGCCCCTTATAAGTCAAGGCTGGTGACGAACTTATTGTCGCCTACGGTAGGTGGGGGAACGTCGTTTGGCACACGTTGCCGCTTTTTATTTCTAGCCGCTGTTGCCTAGGCCGCTCCAAATTAGGGCTGCGTAACCATGGTAAATGCGCGTATATTATTGCACGACTGGAATCATTGAGCCAGCTGCGTCTCGTAAAAGCCGAAATTTCGTTGGCGGCATCTTCCCATTTTTGGTCGCTCATCGTGGTTGTCACGCCCTCTTCTCTTGCCTTGCTCAACACCTCCAATATTTCCGTTGCAAAGCTGTTGCTAAACAGCCGTAGCGTAAGCTGCCACACTTGTTTTGAACGCACGTCGTCCAGCTGGGAACTATATCGCAGTAAACTGAGTGCGACCTGAAGACGCTCTGTGGGCCCCATGCTCATACGTAATAATGGCATATGCACGTACATCATTGCACGAGTGGGCTCAGTGACATGGTTACGTTCCATAAAAACCAAAATTTCATTGATGGCATCGCGTCGTTTTCCGCCATCCATTGTTGAGCTCTCTATGGCGGACACGAGCCTTGAATCACTAAACAACTCCAATAATTCCGCCTCACTGCTGCCGTCAAGCAGCTGCAGCGCACGCTGCCATACCTGCTTTGAGAGCACGTCGTTCAGCTGGAAACTACATCTCAGCAAACCGAGGGCGGCCTGCACGCGCTGCGCGGGCAGCACACGCAATAGCGCAGGCTCCAGTAATTGAAGTTCGTGCGCATGTTGCTCGGGTGGCAATCCAGTTAGCCCCAGTGGAAGACGGTGCAGTGCCATTCCCAATTGCTCGTCTGAAAGCGATAATGCCAGTTGTCGCATTTCTGCATAGCGCACGGCACGCTCTGCTTCGGGCAAATCCCGTGTAGCAGCGGCCAACGCGCCAACCGATGCGCCTTGCTGAGAGGGGGGCAGCGATCGTATTTGCTGTAGCAAGGCCACATAGGCCGAGAGAATATTGCTTTCTCTGCGTCTTAATCGATCAACCCATGCTGCGTAGCCCGCGGCACGCTCTGCTTCGGGCAGATCCCGTGTAGCAGCGGCCAACGCGCCGACCGATGCGCTTTGCTGTAAAGCAATCTGCTGATGTGCCTGCTGCTGTGCCAAGGCCAAAGAGGCCAAGTTGGGGGCCTCCTCTCTGCTAAGTATCAGTCGATCAGCCAATGGAGGGATCAGCTTAGCTTGTTCAGACGGATCCAGGTGTACAAGTCGATTGAGCAGCGCCTGATACCTTTCACGCTGAGGTGGTTGTAAGCCAAAGCGTTCATAGTCCACTGCCCCAAGCAACTCGACCAGTTCGGGCCAGAAATTCTCTTGGTCGGGTCGACGTCTTTCGGCCATTGCATAGGCAAAATCGAATATGCGTTGCGGGCTTGAGTAACTGCGCTGTGATAATAGCAACTTTTTTTGTATTCGAAAGCCTTGTTCCGGAATACGCTCGGCCGCCGCGAACAGTCGTTTGAATGCTTCGACTTGCTGCTGCGGAGGTAAATACGGGAATCGTGTAGAGAGCGCTAGAAGGGGTTCGGCCCGTAGTCCCGGCGCAGCCTGGATACGCTCGACGTCATCGATTAACTGTTGCCACGACGCGAGATCACAGACATTGTCCACTTGCTTGGCGCAGCGCGCAGCCCATTGCCTTTCCTCCATTAGGTGATAAGTGTGCTTGTCCAGTAGTGAAAACGCAGGGATATCGTTAGCCGACAAATGATCCGCAATAGTTAAAATCACTTTATCCGGCAACGCAGTGTGAGTTTTCGGCTTTTTTAGCGATGTGTCGGGTGCCGGACTAGCCGATCGCTTTATGCCCGTGGACAGTGCAGCTGTAGCCTGTGGGCAGGCTCGTTCGTCGCTCGAGTAAATGGCGGCCTGCGTGTTCAAAAATTCGTTTAGATCAAAATCCATCGGTAACCTTAGCAAGAAGTGAGAAGAGCGCAGCGCGAAGCGATATTGCACGCACGATAGCCTAATGTCGCATGGCCACCCGGGCGGATACGAATAGGGTTACACCGACTTTATAACACATGGGTGAACGGTTTTCTGAACCATTGCTGATAATGCATTTACAAATGCCGATCATCCTGGTTTTGGCGCGTCAACCCGATAGGGTAAAAAAATTGCCCGCCAAAACTCGCTGCGTGGCTGTGTTGAAGTTAAAGTGACCTACCCTCTGGCTATCGCCACGGTATTGGAGTCTTCTACTCGTTGGACGCGTTCCTGCTATCTGGAAAAGGGCGACGCTAAACGCCAAACGGCGTATGCACATCCAGGTGCGACAAAACAAATAACATCGCGAACAAGACCATCACCCAACCAACGCTAAATACGAAGGCATTTTCCAGACAGCTGGGCACAATTTTTTTCGCAAGCGATATGTGTAGGTACGCCTGGCTATAGCTTAGATAACAAGAGTTTCTTCGTCATGCTTGGCGCTATCGCAGTCATTGCCGGCTGATACGACCCTACTTCGCCCGGTAGGCAAGCTTGGCAAGCGTGTGTCAACTTTTTCCATTCGTCTCGCCAAGGTGGGCGTTATCGTATCGCCAACTCAGCCGTGCTCTTATCCAATCTCCGATCGGCCGGTGACGAGGACATCTCCTGCATGGCCAGCCAGCCTTCCGTCGGTTGGGATGGTAACCGGCGGCGGCTTCTATTGTGGACGAGTCATGCAGCACCGACCGGCGTGAAGTGCTTAGCTGCAGTTGGCCTTTCATAGCATCCTACGCGGCCTCCGTCTTGTCAGCAAAAGCAATTTTGTAGAACAAAAAAAGCGGGCCCCATTCGCTGGGACCCGCGTCAGTATTGGTGCCGGCTGCAGGACTCGAACCCGCCACCTGATGATTACAAATCAACTGCTCTACCAGATGAGCTAAGCCGGCTTAGCGACGCAGTATACTACAGTCCTGGCTTGCGGCAAAAGATCACTTAATCACTTTCAGATGCTTGCGGCTACTGTCCTTATGGCCCTCGCCCCCGGCATCGTCAGCATTGGGCTCCTGCACAGCCCGACCCTCTGCGTGCTGGCCGTGCTGCACGTCATGGCCGACCACGGCCGGCCTGCTCTGTCCCGCCTGCTGCAATGCACGATCCCGCAGGATGCGCTGCTTCTCCTGGGGCGTCATATCGTAAAATTCGTCCGCTGCAAGGGCCTCGAACTCGGGCGCGCCTTCAACCGGCTCCTGCGGAATCCCTTCGACCGGGAACGCCATTCCCTGCCCGTTCTCACGCGCATAAATCGCCAGAATGTTGGCCACCGGCACCTCGATCTTGTGCGATTTACCGGAGAAGCGCGCGAGGAATTCGATCACATCGTTGCCCATTTGCAACTGGCTGGTCGCATCGAAGCTGATGTTCAGCACGATTTCGCCGTCACGCACGAACTGTCGCGGTACACGCGTGCAGTTGTCAACCTTCACCGCGATATGCGGCGTAAATCCATTGTCCGTGCACCACTCATAGAGCGCACGCAATAAATACGGCTTGGTGGAAATCTCTTGCATTATTGTTCCTCGAACTGCCGACGCGTCGCGCCCGGCACGCGGGCGTCACACCGGCAAGCAGTTACGGCTGGGGACGCAAGCCCGCCGCCGTTTAACGACGCATCACCTTCTCGGATGGCGTCAACGCCTCGATATAGGCCGGCCGGCTAAAAATGCGCTCCGCATATTTCATCAGCGGCGCCGCGTTCTTGGACAGCTCGATGCCATAGTGATCCAAGCGCCACAACAGCGGCGCGATCGCGACGTCAAGCATCGAGAATTCTTCACCCAACATGTACTTGTTCTTGACGAAGATCGGTGCCAATTGCGTCAACCGGTCACGAATCGCCGCACGCGCGCGCTCGTGCGCTTTCTCAGCCGTCTTGCCCTTCTCATTCTCGAGCGTGCCAACGTGCACAAACAGCTCTTTCTCAAAATTGAGCAGAAACAGCCGTGCACGGGCACGCTGGACCGGGTCGGCAGGCATCAATTGCGGATGCGGGAAACGCTCGTCGATATACTCGTTAATGATGTTCGACTCGTACAGGATCAAGTCGCGCTCCACGAGAATTGGCACCTGCCCGTACGGATTCATCACCGAGATGTCCTCCGGTTTGTTGAACAGGTCGACATCGCGGATCTCGAAGTCCATGCCCTTTTCGAACAGCACCAGCCGGCAACGCTGGGAGAATGGACAAGTGGTGCCGGAATACAAAACCATCATTTCTACTTTCCTCAAAAAACCGAAGGGCCAGCGCTGAGAAGACCCACCCATGTCGGTCTTCTTGGCTGCCAGCCCCACACCGCAAACGGCGTGTTCACTTGATATCTTTCCAGTACGCGGCGTTAAGCCTCCAGGCGAACAGCGTCAGCACGCCAAGGAACAGCAGCACCCACACGCCTACACGCTCGCGCGTTTTGCGTGCCGGCTCTGACATCCAGGCAAGGTAGGAGACAAGGTCGGCGACAGACGAATCATAGTCTATCGGCGCAAGCATCCCGTTGGTCACCTGGGTAAAGCCGTCGAACTGGTGCGTCACCTCACCGTCCTCACCTTTATGTTCAATAAATTTCGCGTCGCGCACGCCCTGCAGTTGCCACAGTACATGGGGCATTCCGACATTCGGGAATGCGAGGTTGTTCCACCCGGTCGGCCGCGTCGGGTCGCGATAGAACGTGCGCAAGTACGTGTACAGCCAGTCCACGCCTCGCGCGCGCGCCTCGAGCGACAAGTCCGGCGGCGCAACGCCGAACCACTCTTGCGCATCGGCCGGGCGCATCGCAACGGTCATCGTGTCACCGACCTTGCCGCCGCTGAATAGCAGGTTGTCCTCGATTTCCTTCTGCGAGATGCCGATCGACTGCAGCTTGCTGTAGCGCAGCATGCTCGCGCTGTGGCAGTTCAGACAGTAGTTCACGAACAACTGCGCGCCATGTTGCAGCGACGCGAGGTTGTTGGTGCGGTCCGGCGCGCGATCGAGGACGATATCGTCCTCGGCACGGGCCACGCCCAGCGTAGTAGCCAGCGCCGCCGCCAGCAGCGCAAGTATCGAAAGCCATTTCTTCATCGGTATGCTCCGTTCGCGTCCGGTTCCCGCGTTCAATGCGGCTTGAAGGTCACGCGCTCGGGCGGCTGCTTGAATGTGCCCAGGCGGGTCCAGAACGGCATTCCGAGGAAGAACGCAAAATACACTAGCGTGCAGGCCTGCGCGATCACGGTCGCGGCCGGTGATGGAGGCCGGGTGCCGAGAAAGGCCAGTGTCAGGAAGACGACGACGAAGATCCCATAGAAGAATCGATGAAAGCCCGGACGATAGCGGATAGATTTGACCGGGCTGCGATCAAGCCAAGGCAGGAAAAACAGCGTGAGGACGGCGCCGCCCATAACGATGACGCCCCAGAACTTGGCCTGGGTGCTGACCATTGCGAGGATCACGAGCACGGCGGCCACGACCGAGCTCGTCTTCTTTACTCCCCCGCGGGCCTTGATCAAGCCGAACACGCCGAGCAACCCGGCCACGATCATCAACGCGATCTTGAAGTCGTCCGTCGTCGCACGCAGCATCGCGTAGAACGCGGTGAAGTACCAGACCGGCGCAATTTCGGTCGGTGTCTTGAGCGGGTCGGACGGCACGAAGTTGTTCGCCTCGAGGAAATAGCCGCCCATCTCGGGTGCGAAAAATAGGATTGCGCAGAATATGAGCAGGAAGACGCAGACGCCGAAGAAGTCGTGCACCGAGTAGTACGGATGGAATGGGATGCCATCCAGCGGAACGCCGTTTGCGTCTTTCTTCGCCTTGATCTCGATGCCGTCAGGGTTGTTCGAGCCCACTTCGTGCAGCGCGACGATATGAGCGACGACTAGACCAATCAGCACCAGCGGAATCGCGATCACGTGAAACGCAAAGAAGCGGTTCAACGTCACATCCGACACGACGTAGTCGCCACGGATCCACAGCGCCAAGTCCGGACCGATGAACGGAATCGCGGAGAACAGGTTCACAATGACCTGCGCGCCCCAGAACGACATCTGGCCCCACGGCAATAAATAACCGAAGAACGCTTCGGCCATTAAGCACAGGAAGATCAAGCAGCCGAAGATCCATATCAGTTCGCGCGGTTTGCGATAGGAGCCGTACAGCAGCCCCCGGAACATGTGCAGATAGACGACGACAAAAAACATCGATGCGCCGGTCGAGTGCATGTACCGGATCAGCCAACCCCATGGCACTTCGCGCATGATGTATTCGACCGACGCGAACGCCAACTGCGAGTCGGGCTTGTAATTCATCACCAGAAAGATGCCGGTGACGATTTGGATCACCAGCACGAACAGGGCCAGTGAGCCAAAGAAATACCAAAAGTTGAAATTTTTCGGCGCGTAGTACTCAGAGACGTGCGCCTTCCACGTCGAACTCAGCGGAAAGCGGCGATCGATCCAGCCAATCAGGCCCGTGTCTCCGTCAGGGTTGTCCGTTATCGCCATTTACGCCTCTCCCTTTTCATCCTGGCCAATCACGAGCTGCGTGGCCGTCTTGAACATGAACGGCGGTACATCGAGGTTTTGCGGTGCAGGCTTGTTCTTAAACACGCGGCCAGCCAAGTCAAAGGTCGAGCCGTGGCACGGACACAGCCAACCGCCCGGCCAGTTGGCCGGCAGGTTCGGCTGGGGACCCGGCAAAAAGCGCGGGCTCGGCGAGCAGCCCAGGTGCGTGCAAATACCCACGAGCACGAGGATGTTCTTGTGCTCGGGACGGGAGCGGTATTCGTTCTGGCAATACTCGGGGAGCGGGATTGAAAACGGATTCTGAGTATGCGGATCGGCGACCTCGCCGTCGGCCTTGGTAACCTCGGCCAGCATCTGCTCGGTACGATTGATGATCCACACGGGCTTGCCGCGCCATGCAACGGTCATCATCTCGCCGGGCTGTAGGGTACTGATGTCCACTTCGACCGGCGCACCTGCGGCCTTGGCTTTTTCGGAGGGCGCCAGCGATGCGGCAAACGGCACCAGCGTTGTCATGCCTCCCATTCCACCTGCTACTGACGTCGCTATCAGCCAGGTACGGCGGCTGCCATCGACGCGACTGTCTTCCTTATCTCGCATCACACGCCCCACTTTTTGGTTGGACTCCAATCTTGCTTCGGCTACCCACTTATAGTGTGCGCGAATGCAGCCGCCATTTACAAGTCTTGGTTGCGGCTGCCGAGTAAAGGCTTGCTGCGCAAGGGTTTGGCGGCACCGATTCGGACAGCGCGGCATCTAAGATTAAGCAAGTACTTAATAAAATCGTGAAATCGACGTCGCGCGGGATCCGCGCGGGCGCTGTGACTGACGAGCGCATTCCGCTGTGAGGTCCAGGCCGGCGGCACGATGTACCGAATGCGGAGGGCGATATGTACCGACGTGGACGGGGAGATGTGCCGAATGCGGACAGTACGGTCTGCGGCGGCGCATGCCGCCCCCTGACATAGCATGGCATGGCACAGCACAGTCGCGACAATATGTCGCGTCACTCATTCCTCACCAACGCGTGCAGGTTTGCCAGCGCAGATATCGACGCAGCCCGACTAGACCGGATTGTCGATGTCGATGAACAGATGTTCCAAGCCGAATGTGTCAGCCAAGTGAGCCCCGATGGCCTGCACGCCGTAACGTTCGGTCGCATGGTGGCCGGCCGACACATACGCCACGCCGGACTCCGTCGCCAAGTGGGTGGTAGGCTCGGACACTTCGCCGCTCAGGTAGACATCGGCACCGGCCCGGATCGCATCGTCGAAGTAGCCTTGCGCGGCGCCGGTACACCACGCGACACGGCGCAACTTGCGATCGGGATCGCCGAGCACGAGCGGCGCGCGCCCGAGCGTATTGCCAACCTGTGCGGCCAGATGCGACAGCGACGTGGGCATCGGCAGCGTGGCGATGAAGCCGAGCTCGTTGTCGCCGAACCGCGCGTCGGCCAGCCAGCCCATCCGCGCACCGAGTTGCGCGTTGTTGCCCAGTTCCGCGTGAGCGTCCAGCGGCAGGTGGTAGGCGAACAGGTTGATGTCGTTCTGGATCAAAAGGCGCAGTCGACGATACTTGTGGCCCGTAATTTGCGGCGCTTCGTTCTTCCAAAAATACCCGTGGTGCACGAGCACCGCGTCAGCTTTCCAGTCGATCGCCGCCTCGAGCAACGCCGCGCAAGCGGTCACACCCGTGACGACCCTCTCGATCCGGCGACGGCCCTCAACTTGCAGCCCGTTGGGGCAGTAGTCCCGGAACCGGGAGGTTTCAAGCAACCCGTTCAAGTACAATTCAAGCTCATTTCGATCCATGCAAGCCCCATAAGTTCAAATGCTTAGACGCTTTTGGCTGTTCTTTGCGCAGGCGGTGACGGTACTGCTCGCGTTGATGTTCATCGTCGCGACGCTGAAGCCGCAGTGGCTGCAGCGCCAAGGTAACCTCGGGCAACAGCTGGCGTCCCCGATCGTCGCGCTGCAGGAGGTCGCCCCGGGCATTGCAAGCCGCGGACTGGTCACGTCATACGCAGACGCCGCCCAGCACGCAATGCCGGCAGTGGTGAACGTATTTTCCAGCAAGGACGGCTCTCAGATGCCGGATCCGCGCGCCAACGACCCGCTGTTCCGCTATTTCTTCGGCGATCGCAATTACGAGCGCAAACGCCAGGAGCCCGCGTCCAACCTCGGCTCCGGCGTCATTGTGAGCTCGGAGGGCTACATTTTAACGAACCAGCACGTGGTGGACGGCGCCGACGAGATTGAGGTCGCGTTGGCCGACGGGCGCACGGCGAACGCGAAAATGATCGGCGTGGACCCGGAAACGGATCTAGCGGTGCTCAAGATCAATCTCCCCAATCTGCCGACGATCACGCTCGGACGGATGGAGGATGCGCGCGTGGGCGACATCGTGCTGGCGATCGGCAATCCTTTCGGGGTTGGACAGACAGTGACGATGGGCATTATCAGTGCACTCGGCCGCAATCACCTGGGGATCAACACGTTCGAAAACTTTATTCAGACCGATGCGCCGATTAACCCGGGTAATTCCGGCGGTGCACTGGTCGATGTGAACGGCAACTTGCTCGGCATCAATACCGCGATCTATTCGCGCAGCGGCGGCTCACTGGGGATCGGCTTTGCCATCCCAGTGTCGACGGCACGCAGCGTGCTTGAGAGCATCATCACGACGGGCACGGTCACGCGCGGCTGGATCGGCGTCGAGCCTCAAGACGTGACGCCGGAAATCGCGGAATCGTTCGGCCTGCAGCAAAAATCGGGCGCGATCGTGGCGGGCGTGCTACGAGGCGGACCGGCAGACAAGGCGGGTATCAAGCCAGGCGATATCCTCGTGAAGGTCAACGATGAGGACATCACCGACACGACGCGCCTGCTCAATGTGATCGCGCTGATTCAGCCCGGCACGGTCGCGAAGGTACACCTGTGGCGCAAGTCGCACGAAATGGACATCGACGTGACGATCGGCAAGCGCCCGCCGCCGCCCAAGCAAACGCTGAACAACGGCGACGACGATGAGTAATGGGCGGGGCCGCGCGGCGCTCAGCAGAAAGGAGCGCATAGCCCGCCGCGCCGCTATTTCGCCTCTTCGCTTTGGGGCTCGCTGTCCGGCTGCCGAGTAACCAGCAGCCGTGCCGCAATGATCCCGAGTTCGTATAGCACGACCAGCGGCACCGCGAGGATGAGTTGGGAGAAAACGTCGGGCGGCGTCACGATGGCGGCGACCACGAACGCGCCGACGATCACGTACGGACGCACTTCCTTGAGCTTCTTCACCGTTACCAGATTCAGCTTCGCGAGCAACACGACGACGATCGGCACTTCAAACGTCATGCCAAACGCGATGAACATCGTCAACACGAAGCTCAGGTAATGGTCGATATCCGTTGACATCTCAGCGCCGAGCGGCGCATTGTAGTGCGCCATCACGCGGAAGACGGTCGGAAAAACGACGAAATAGGCGAACGCCATCCCGCACAGAAACAGCGTGTAGCTGCTCGAAACCAGGGGCACCACAAGCTTTTTCTCATGTTGGTACAGGCCTGGCGCAACAAACGCCCAAATCTGGTACAGCACCACCGGCAGCGCGATCACAAACGCGACCAGCATCGTCACCTTCATTGGCACGAAGAACGAGCCTGTGACGTCGGTGACGATCATCTTGCCGCCCTTGGGCAGGTTCACCATCAGCGGGTGAGCCAGCAACCGGAAAATGTCTGGCGCCCAATAGACCAGCGACACGAACACCACCAGCACCGAGACGGCGGCGCGGATCACCCGCGTGCGCAACTCGATCAAATGCGAAATAAACGTTTCTTCGGTGTCTTCGTTCTGCGGATTTTGCGGAGCTTCGCTCACAGCGGCCTGGGACGGAAAAAAGGTGGACAGGAAACGGGGCAGGATCACAGGAAACGGATCGGCCGCCGCAGATGTGGCGGCGTATGCTGCGCCACACGAGCCGCGCCCGACTGCACACGGGTACGGCGTGCGGCGATCCGTTTGTACCACACCGGTGTCGCCGTGCGCTTAACCCGCCAATTTTTGCGCGATGATGCCCGTACCGCGCCACTGGGCGAGTTGTGCCAAATTGAATTCGGCGTGCTGCCGGCGCCGACGCCTTGCTCGGCGCTGTCCGTGTTCGGGCCGGTGCCATCATGCCAGATCTCGGTCAACTCGGTTTGCGCTTGCTGCACGTGCTCGTGAATCGAGGTTTGCATGTTCCGCGCGGCATCCTCGAAGTCGGTCTTCATCTTGCGCAACTCGTCCAGCTCGATCTCGCGCATCACCTCCGCCTTGACGTCGTTCACATAGCGCTGGGCACGGCCGAACAGTGCGCCCGCGGTGCGCGCCACACCGGGCAGCTTCTTCGGGCCGATCACGATCAGCGCAACGACGCCGATCAACGCCATCTTGCTAAGGCCTAAGTCAAGCATCGCGGGGAGCCAGTTAACGCGTGAGTCGGATGCTCAACGCGCATCGCGCGAACCAGACTTCTCCTTCGCGTCAACGTCGATCGTGTTGGAGCGTGGCAGTTCCTTGTGCGAATCAGTGCCAGCCTCTTGCGCGTCGCGCATGCCGTCCTTGAAACCCTTGACCGCTCCGCCGAGATCGCTGCCAATGTTGCGCAGCTTTTTCGTGCCGAACACCAACGCAACGATCAACAGCACGATCAGCCAGTGCCAAATACTGAATGAACCCATAAAAACTCTCCGATCTCGATTGCGTGCGGTGTGTCAGCCCATACGCAGCCATGGCCGTGGGCCGGCAAGGATATGCGCGTGCAGGTGGTAAACCTCCTGCCCGCCACCCGGCCCGCTATTCATTACGGTCCGGAAACCGGTCTGCCCACCGGTGTAAGCGCAACCCAATTGCTCGGCCAGACGCGCGACTAATACTGTCATTCTACCAAGCAGCGGCGCATCGTCTTCCGTGCAATGGGACAGTGTTTTGATATGTTTTCGAGGAATGACGAGAACGTGCACGGCAGCTGCCGGCCGCAGATCGTGAAACGCGACGAATTCGTCGTTCTCGAACACTTTTTTGCTCGGCAGTTCGCCGCTCGCGATCTTGCAAAAGATACAGTCGGATTGCGTCATATCATGTTCCCAGTCAGTCCACCATCATGCCGCCGCCCGCTGTCGCACCGGCAACGGCTTGTTGTCGTTCAGATACAGCCACCCCTTGATGATCCGGTAAAGCACCCAAATGCCGGCAGCGAACCAGATGGCGAAACCAATCACGATCACCATCGTGGCAAAACCCACGCCACCCCACACCAATCCCCACCAGAAGGTGCGGATCTGCCAATCGAAATGCGCGGCGTACGGCGTGTGGGCGACATCGTCACGCTTGACGTAGTTGACGATGACAGCGATCAGCGCCGACACACCGCCAGTGAACCACAATAACGCATAGAGCGCGTACAACAGATGGGTGAGCGTTCTGAGCGAGCGCAGCCGCTGTTCGTCCAGCGGTGCACGCTGGAGCGTGCGCACCGTACGCTCGTTGTCATTGAACGGATCATTCATCGCGTCGCTCCACGGCACTGCCGGATAGCTCAATCACCATTGTGTTCGCGCTCGCGCCGCTTGCGCAACGCCTTTTCTTCAATGCCCGACAGGCCCTCGCGGCGTTGCAGTTCGGTCAGCACGTCATTGGGTCCCACACCATAGTGCGACAACATGATAAGACAATGGAACCACAGATCGGCCACCTCGTTCACCAGCGTCGCGCTCGAGCCTGCGTAGCGCGCATCCTTGGCCGCCATCACGACTTCGGTCGCCTCTTCGCCGATCTTTTTCAGAATCGCGTCGTCGCCCTTATGGAACAGTCGCGCGACATAAGAGGCCTCGGGATTACCCCCCTTGCGGCCGTCGATCGTCGCCGCTAGCCGCAGCAACACGTCGCGCGGGACCTCACTCGCGTCCCGCGGACCCACGGCGTCAGCCGCCCCCTGCAGCGCAGGTTGAATATCGTGAATCATTGATAGATACTTTCCGGATCCTTCAGCACGGGGTCGACCGATATCCAGCCGCCGTCGTCCACGGTGCCTTCGAATTTTTGAAAAAAACACGAATGCCGTCCAGTATGGCAGGCAATGCCGGATACCTGCTCGACCTTCAATAGCACGACATCCTCGTCGCAGTCCAGCCGCACTTCACGCACGTGCTGCACATGGCCGGACGCCTCGCCCTTGAACCACAGCTTGTTGCGCGAGCGGGAAAAGTAAACGGCGCGCCCCAGTTCGATGGTCTTGGCCAATGCTTCACGGTTCATCCACGCGAACATCAACACATCATTGCTCGACGCTTCCTGCGCGATCACCGGCACCAAGCCGTTCGCGTCCCATTTCACCTTGTCCAGCCAGTCATTGCCGCCCATATTACTGCCTCACTGCAATGCCACGTTCGGCCATGAACCGCTTCGCGTCGCCGACCGTATATTCGCCGTAGTGGAAAATGCTAGCGGCCAGTACCGCGTCCGCGCGGCCATCGGTCACCCCGTCGGCCAGATGCTGTAGCGAGCCCACGCCGCCCGAGGCGATGACCGGCACCGATACCGCGTCCGATACCGCACGCGTAAGTGCCAGATCGAATCCACGCTTGGTACCATCCCGGTCCATGCTGGTCAGCAGGATCTCACCGGCCCCAAACTGCGCCATCCGGCGCGCCCATTGCACCGCGTCGAGCCCCGTCGCCTTGCGGCCGCCGTGCGTGAACACCTCCCAACGTAGCGCCTCATGCGAATCGCCAGCCTGCTTCGCGTCGATCGCGACGACGATGCACTGCGAACCGTAACGCTCGCTCACGTCGCGGACGAACTGCGGATTGGCCACCGCGGTGGAATTTACGCTGACTTTGTCGGCGCCTGCGTTGAGCAGCCGTCGTACATCCTCGATGGTGCGCACGCCACCGCCGACCGTCAGCGGGATGAACACCTGCGCGGCGACCGACTCGATGATCGGCAGAATCAGGTCGCGCCCGTCGGACGTCGCGGTAATGTCCAGGAACGTGAGTTCGTCGGCCCCCTGCTCATCGTAGCGACGCGCGATCTCGACCGGATCGCCGGCGTCGCGCAGTTCGACGAAATTGACGCCCTTGACGACCCGTCCGGCGGTCACGTCAAGACACGGAATGATGCGTTTTGGTAAAGCCATGAACGTAGGTGCTGAAAAGTGAAACGCGTGTGGCCACGCGACGGCGGCGCACGGGCAGCCGGCCCGCGGCGCGCGCCGCAGCCTCAGGCACTGGACTCGCGCAGCGAATCGGCAAGGTTCTGCGCAGCCGTGAAATCGAGCTCGCCGGAATAGATCGCGCGCCCACAAATCACACCCTCGATCCCATCGTCCTCGACGGCGCACAGCGCGTCGATGTCGGCCAGGTTCGACAGCCCGCCGCTGGCGATCACCGGAATCTTGACCGCCTGCGCGAGACGCACGGTCGCCTCGATATTGATTCCCTGTAACATGCCGTCGCGGCCGATATCGGTATAGACGATCGCCTCAGCGCCGTAACCCTCGAACTTGCGCGCCAGGTCGATCACCTCGTGCCCGGTCAGCTTGCTCCAGCCGTCCGTGGCCACTTTGCCATCCTTCGCGTCCAGCCCGACGATGATATGGCCGCCAAATGCACTGCACGCATCCCGCAGGAATCCCGGGTTCTTCACCGCAGCCGTACCGATGATCACATACGACAGTCCATCGTCCAGGTACCGCTCAATCGTATTGAGGTCGCGAATCCCGCCACCGAGTTGCACGGGAATCTCATCACCGACCTCGGCGATGATCGAGCGAATTGCTTCTTCATTCCTCGGCTTGCCGGCGAACGCGCCGTTCAGGTCGACCAGATGAAGCCGACGCGCACCGTTGTCCACCCAATGACGGGCCATGGCCGCCGGGTCCTCGGAGAAGACCGTCACCTGGTCCATATCGCCTTGTTTCAGGCGCACACATTGACCGTCCTTGAGGTCGATGGCCGGGATGAGCAACATAACTATCGCGTATCAGTCTGGAGTGAAAGATTCATCGGGCTGCCACCACGTTGCAATGTGACGGCAGGTCTTTGCTAGTTTAGTACAAGTTGTAAGGCGGCCCCAGCCGGCGCGCGGCCCAGTGCCGAAGGCTGCGCACCACCGAACACCGAACACCGAATACCCGATACCCGATACCCGATACCCGATACCCGATACCCGCAATTATCATGGATTCCACCTGACAAAATTGCGATACAGCCGCAACCCCGCTTCCGCGCTTTTTTCGGGGTGGAATTGCGTGGCGAAAATGTTATCCCGTGCTACCGCGGACGTAAACGGCGCGCCGTATGCGGTTTCACCCACGGTGTCAGATGCGTCGTCGGGTAACACATAATAGCTGTGTACGAAATAGAAGAAGCTCTGGTCGGCGATGCCATCCCACAGCGGGTGGGGCCGAGTCTGCCGCACCTGGTTCCAGCCCATCTGCGGCACCTTGAAGCGCGAGCCATCGTCCTGCAGCTTGCCATCCAGTTGAAAGCGCATGCACTTGCCGGCCAGCACGCCCAGACCCTCCGTATTGGCCTCCTCGCTCCAGTCGAACAGCATCTGCTCACCCACACACACGCCTAGAACCGGCTTGGTGCGTGTCGCATCCAGCACCGCGTCCTGCAGTCCCGACGCGGCCAGCGACGCCATGCAATCGCGCATCGCCCCTTGACCGGGCAGCACCACGCGATGCGCGGCGCGCACCTTGTGCACGTCGCTGACCACTTGCACGTCGGCCTGTGGCGCGGCGCGCAACATCGCCTGCCAGACCGAGCGCAGGTTACCCATCCCGTAGTCGACAATTGCTATCGAAGTTTTCATGCAAACCCGCTTTTGATACACATCCTTCCCAAATCCGCGCAGGGTGGCCGCACCGCCCGTCCCGCGCGCTGTCCGCCTGCTACCTGAGTACCGATAGCAGTATTTTCAATCAGTTCGAGCAACTCAAACCCGTGGCGCGACTTGTTCGCCTACACGATCACAGTACTGATCGTCCCCAGCCCCGTCAGCAGCCCGTGAGCAGCCGAATCGCCAGCGGCACACGACAGCCGCGCGGTTCTTCACCTCGGCCTCATCGCGTTCCTCGGCGTGGCTGCGCGCGTTGCCCATTTGCGCATTGAGCAGGCTGATCGTCATGAGCAGCATCACGATCCCACCACCGACCTCGAGCGACGCCGTCGAAATGCCGAAGAAGGGGATCATGCGCTCGCCGAGTGTGGCCGATACCGCGATCACGTAGACCGCCAATATCGACGCGACGCGCATTGTGCGGCGCTTCTGCGCCGCGCGCTGGTTCACGGTTAGGCCCAAGAAAAATGGCACCGCGCTGACCGGATTGATCAGCGCAAGCAGCGAGATGAACGATTTAAGAAGATCCATCGCGGTACCGCGGTGGCGCTCACCGGCCTGGTCTCCGGCAACGCGCGGTTGAGCAACGGTGGCAATGTGTTCTACAGGCTGCCCTTGGTCGATGGGATCTGTCCGGCCGCGCGCTCATCGATCTCGGCGGCCATGCGCAGCGCCCGGCCGAACGCCTTGAACGCGGTCTCGACCTGGTGATGCGCATTCAGGCCGCGCAGGTTGTCAATATGCAGCGTGACGCCAGCATGATTGACAAAGCCGCGGAAAAACTCGATCGTTAGATCGACATCAAAGTTGCCGATCCGCGCGCGCGTAAACGGGATATGGAACTCCAGTCCCGGGCGTCCGGAAAAATCAATGACGACGCGGGACAATGCTTCGTCCAGCGGTACGTACGCATGGCCGTAGCGGCGGATGCCCTTACGGTCGCCGATCGCCTTGGCGACAGCCTGGCCCAGCGTGATGCCGGTGTCCTCGACCGTATGGTGGTCGTCGATGTGCCAATCGCCGAGCGCGTCGACCTCAAGATCGATCAAGCCGTGGCGGGCAATTTGATCCAGCATGTGATCGAGAAACGGCACCCCGGTGTTCAGCCTCTGCTGGCCGGTGCCGTCCAGATTAACCTTGACTCGGATCTGCGTTTCGCTCGTGTTGCGCGCGACTTCCGCAATACGCATGGATATTCCTGAAATGGCGGAAAAAATTAAACGGCGACTCGCACGCGATCAAACCAGCACATTTTTCAACGCAGCCAGCAATTGTGCATTCTCATCCGGCGTGCTGACCGTGATCCGCACGCACTCAGCCAGCAATGGATGCATTTTACTCACGTTTTTGATCAAAATCCGCGCGCCGAGCAGCGCGTCAAACACCGCAGCGGCATCCGGCACGCGCACCAACAGGAAGTTGCCCGCACTTGGGAACACGTGAACACCGGGCAACACGCCGATCGCCTCGGCAAGCCGCGCCCGCTCGGCACGCAACTCGGCGGCCTGCGCATCGAGCACTTCCAGGTGATCGAGCATAAAATCGACCGTCGCCTGCGTCAGCACGTTGGTATTGTACGGGGGACGCACCTTGTCAAGTTCGTTGATCCAGGCCGGCAAGCCGACCAGATAGCCAAGCCGGATACCGGCCAGGCCCAGCTTGGAGACGGTGCGCATGACCACCACATTGTCGAACTCGTCGACTCGCGACATCCAGCTGCGCAGCGCAAACGGTTGATACGCCTCGTCGATGACCACCAGCGACCGGTCGGCCGCGCGCACGACCCGCTCGAGATCTGCGTCGTCGAACAGCGTGCCGGTCGGATTGTTCGGGTAGGCCAGATAGATCACCGCGGGCTGGTGCGCGGCAACGGCCTCTAGCATCGCGCCCACGTCCAGCGTCAAATCGGCGTTCAGCGGTACACCCACGAATTCCAGATGGGCGAGCTTGGCCGACACCGAATACATGACGAAGCCGGGCACCGGCGCCAGGATCTTAGCGCCCGGCTTCGCGCACGCGGTCGCAATCAGACTGATCAATTCGTCTGAGCCGTTGCCCAGCAGCATATCGCAACCAGCCGGCACCTGTGCCGCGCGCTTGAGCTTGTCCAGCAGTGCGCCGGGCCGTGGCATCGGGTAGCGATTCAACGCAACCTGTGCGAGCCGCTCGCCGAGCCGGTCCGCAAGCGGCCGCGGCAGCGCGTAGGGGTTTTCCATTGCGTCCAGCTTGATCAAGCCGGCGGCATCCGGTACCGGATAGCTTGTCATCGCAAGCACATCCGCGCGAATGATGTCCTGGGGTATCGTCATAGTCTGGTGTCCAAGCTGCCCCGCCTGCCCGCCGGTGCGCTCAGGCGCCGCTCTTCATCCGATACTCGGCGCTGCGCGCGTGCGCCTGCAAGCCCTCGCCATACGCGAGTTCCGCGGCAATTTCACCCAGCGTCTGCGCCCCTTCGGCGCTCACCTCAATCACGCTTGAGCGCTTCAGGAAGTCATACACACCCAACGGCGACGAAAAACGCGCGGTACGGGAAGTCGGCAGCACGTGGTTCGGGCCTGCACAATAGTCGCCGAGGCTCTCGCTCGTGTAGCGGCCGAGGAAGATCGCGCCAGCGTGGCGAATGTGCTGCACCCATTGGTGCGGCTCGAGCGCCGACACCTCCAGGTGCTCCGGCGCGATGTCATTGGCGATCGCGCATGCGTCGGCCATGTCCCGGACCTTGATCAACGCGCCGCGATCCTGCAGCGAACGGGTGATCACGTCGCGCCGCGGCATCGTCCCGATCAACTGGTCGATCGCCTCCTCAACGCGCCGGATGAACGCAGCATCCGGACACAACAGGATCGACTGCGCGAGTTCATCATGCTCGGCCTGCGAAAACAGGTCCATCGCGACCCAACGCGGATCGGTCGTGCCATCGCACAACACCAAGATCTCCGATGGACCCGCGATCATATCGATGCCGACCGTGCCGAACACCCGTCGCTTAGCGGCGGCGACGTAGGCATTGCCCGGTCCGCAAATTTTGTCCACGGCCGGGATCGTATCCGTGCCGTATGCGAGCGCGCCAACGGCCTGGGCGCCCCCGATGGTCAACACCCGGTCCACGCCGCCGAGCAGCGCGGCAGCCAGCACGAGGTCATTGGCCACGCCGTCCGGCGTCGGCACCACCATCACGATTTCGCGTACGCCCGCCACGCGCGCCGGAATCGCATTCATCAGCACCGATGACGGGTAGGCGGCCTTGCCGCCGGGCACGTATACGCCGACGCGGTCTAGCGGCGTAACCTTTTGGCCGAGCACTGTGCCATCCGCCTCAGTGTACTGCCAGCTGTGGCTGCCGCATTCGATTTTTTGCTTGTCATGATACGCGTGCACGCGCGCCGCTGCCGCCTCCAACGCTGCCCGGCGCTTGGGCTCCAGCGCATCCAGTGCCGCCTGCAGCCGGGCAACCGGCAATTCCAGGGACGCCACGCTGTCCACGTCCAGCCGGTCAAAACGCTTCGTGTATTCCAGCACAGCGGCATCGCCGCGCAATTTGACATCAGCTAGGATCTGCGCGACCGAGCGCTCGATCGCTTCGTCTTCGCCCGCCTCGAATGCGAGCACGGCCGCCAGCGCCGGCTTGAAACTAGCATCAGAAGAGTCGAGTTTGCGGATCTTGATCGCCATACGAGTTCCTTGTGTCCCGCGATGCGGGCATCATGCGCCAGGCGTCCCGGTCTCTGCGCGGCGCCCGGCCACGGCTTGCACCCCACCCTTGCTGGCGCGCTCGAACGCTTCGAGAATGGGCCTGAGTTGTGTACGCTTGAGCTTGAGCGCGGCCTGGTTGACTACCAGCCGCGACGAGATCTCCATGACTTGCTCAACCTCGACTAGGTTATTCGCACGCAGCGTGCCGCCGGAACTGACCAGGTCGACGATCGCATCAGCCAGGCCCACCAGCGGCGCCAACTCCATCGAGCCATACAACTTGATCAGGTCCACGTGCACGCCCTTGGCCGCGAAATGCTCGCGCGCGCTGCTCACATACTTCGTGGCCACCCGCAGCCGGGCACCTTGCCGCACCGCATTCGCGTAATCGAAACCCTGCGGCACAGCCACCGACAACCTGCAGCGGGCAATGTTTAGGTCGATCGGCTGGTACAGCCCGTCGCCACCATGCTCGAGCAGCACGTCCTTGCCGGCCACGCCGAAGTCGGCTGCGCCATACTCGACGTAGGTCGGCACGTCGGTCGCCCGCACGATGATCACGCGCAAGCCCGAATCCGTGGTGGGCAGAATCAACTTGCGCGACGACTCCGGGGCCTCGGTCACCGTGATCCCAGCCGCCGCCAGCAGCGGCAACGTCTCCTCGAAGATACGGCCCTTGGACAGCGCCAATGTCAACGGCGCGCCCGGCCCGACTACCGGCGCCAACGCGCCCGGTATGCTGGCCGGCGGACTCATGCAGCCGCTCCGTGGGCCAAACCCTCCCCGCCCGTGGCAGCGCACGCCTGCCCGATAGCATCTTGCGAAGCCACGGCGGCGTCTTGCAAGGCCGTTGCTGCGGCGTCTTGCGCGGCATCGCCGCGCGCATCATCCGTATTGCTGGGTGCATTCGCGCTGATACGGCTGACACACGCGCCCAGCGCGCCCAGCTTCATCTCCATGCGGTCGTAGCCACGATCGAGGTGGTAAATCCGATCGATCAGCGTCTGCCCGTCGGCCACCAGCGCGGCAATGACCAGGCTGGCCGATGCGCGCAGGTCCGTGGCCATCACTTTCGCGCCAGACAGCTTGTCCACGCCGGTCACCAGCGCCGTATTACCGTCAATCGTGATGTTCGCGCCAAGCCGGTTCAATTCCTGCACGTGCATGAAGCGATTCTCGAAAATCGTCTCCACCACTTGTGACGTCCCGGTCGCAATGGCGTTCAGCGCCATGAACTGCGCCTGCATGTCGGTCGGAAACGCTGGATACTCGGAGGTGCGAAACGATACCGCACGCGCACGGCCTGGCATCCGCAGGCGGATCCAGTCATCGCCGGCCGACACTTGCGCGCCCGTCTCGCGCAACTTGTCGATAACCGCCTCCAGGATCAGCGGCGTGACGCCGCGCAGCGTGACGTCGCCCCCCGTGGCGGCGGCCGCGCACAGGAACGTGCCGGCCTCGATACGGTCCGGGATGACCGCGTGGCGCGCACCGTGCAGGCGCGGCACACCATGCACCACGAGCCGATTCGTGCCGATCCCGTCGATTCTCGCGCCCATCGCGACCAGCAGGTTCGCCAGGTCGGTGACCTCCGGTTCACGCGCCGCGTTTTCCAGCACGGTTTCCCCGTCCGCGAGCACCGCCGCCATCAGCAGGTTCTCCGTGCCGGTCACGGTAATCATGTCAGTGACCACGTGCGCGCCCTTCAAGCGTCGCGCCCGCGCATCGATGAAGCCGTGCTCGATCGAGATCTGCGCGCCCATCGCGGTCAATCCCTTGATATGCTGATCGACTGGACGCGCGCCGATTGCACATCCGCCAGGCAGCGACACTTGTGCATGACCGAAGCGCGCCACCAGTGGTCCAAGCACGAGAATCGACGCACGCATCGTCTTGACCAACTCGTAGGGCGCCACCGGCTTGTCGACCTGCGACGCGTCCAGCGTCACGGCGTTGCCGTTCACCTCCGAGCGCACGCCCATCTGGCCGAGCAACTTCAACGTGGTACGCACGTCCTGCAGGTCCGGCACGTTCTCCAACTGCACCGGCTCCGCGCTCAGCAGACTTGCGCATAAGATCGGCAACGTCGCGTTCTTGGCGCCGGACACCGTGATCTCGCCATTGAGGCGAGCGCCACCGTCGATCAGCAATTTATCCATTGATTCGCTTCCGCATTGTGTGGCCGGCGGGCGCGACGCGTGAACCGCCTGGGCCACTGGGGCGTCGTTCGTCACGCCCAGGTTATCTTGTTCAATCCGCACTCGAATCCCGATTCATCGGTTTTGCCATTCAGCCGGTGTCAGCGTCTTCATGCTCAACGCATGAATCTCCTCGCGCATGCGCTCGCCCAGCGCCGCATAGACGAGTTGGTGCCGTGCAATCCTTTGCTTGCCCTCAAATGCCGAGCTGACGATCGTCGCGAAGAAGTGCTGGCCGTCGCCTTCGATGTCGACGCGCTCGCACGGCAAGCCTGTTTCAATATATCCCTTGACTTGTTCCGGGGTCGGCAACATCGCAAGTTCCTCTCAGTATTCTCTCAAGTGTGAGCCGCGACGCACGTCAGACGCGACGCCTCGACCGATTCCCATGCTTCAATGGCGCAGCTTATACCCGCTCGCCAGCAAGCGTACCGCCAATGCCGCGACGGCGACGAAAAATCCACCTACCACTGTCAGACTCACAAGCGGCGCCACGTCGGACGCACCGAAGAAACCGAAGCGAAATCCGTCGATCATGTAGAAGAACGGGTTCAGGCGCGATACGTGCCGCCACAGGTCCGGCAACGTATGCGTCGAATAAAACACGCCGGACAGGAACGTCAATGGCATGATCAGAAAATTTTGAAATGCCGCCAACTGGTCGAACTTCTCGGCCCAGATCCCGGCGATCAGGCCCAGCGTGCCGAGGATCGCCGCGCCAAGCACGGCGAACGCGACGATATACAGCGGTGCAGAGAACGACACCGGGATGAACGCAATCGTCACGACGAATACCCCCAGCCCAACAGCCAGGCCACGCACGACCGAGGCCAGCACGTAGGCGCCGAACATCTCCCAGTGCGACAGCGGCGGCAACAGGACGAACACCAGGTTGCCGGTAATCTTAGACTGAATCAACGACGACGAACTGTTCGCAAACGCATTTTGCAACACGCTCATCATGACCAGTCCCGGGATGAGGAAGCTCGTGTACTCGACGCCAGGATAGACCTGGACATGACCACGCAACGCGTGGCCAAAGATGGTCAGGTACAACAGCGCGGTCATCACCGGGGCCAGCACGGTCTGGAAGGCCACCTTCCAAAACCGCAGCACTTCCTTGTAGAACAGCGTCCTGAAGCCGGTCATGCCAGCCCCTCCACAGTGTCGGGCGCATTCATGATCTGCACGAACACGTCTTCCAGGTCGGCTTTGCGCACGTCGATCTCGTCAAACCGGCAGCCGGCCGCACGGCATTGCGCAAGAATCGGCTCCACGTCGTCATACGAGTCCAGCCGCAGCAGGTGCTGCCGGCCCGCCGGATCGGGCGTGCCGATCTCCAGAGCCCTGACCTGCGCCGGCACCCTGCCTGCGCTCACTCGCACGAACAACTGCAGTCCGCTGAAGCGCTGCAGCAACGCACCGGTGCGCTCGAGCGCAACCATCTCGCCGCGACGCAGCATGGCGATGCGGTCACACAGCGACTCAGCCTCTTCCAAGTAGTGCGTGGTCAACACGATCGTATGCCCTTCGCGGTTGAGCCGCGAGATGAATTTCCACAGTGTCTGGCGCAATTCTACGTCCACGCCCGCGGTCGGCTCGTCCAGCACGATCACCGGCGGACGATGCACAAGCGCCTGCGCGACCAGTACGCGCCGCTTCATTCCGCCGGATAACGCACGCATGTTGACGTCTGCCTTCTCGGTCAGGTCCAGATTGGCCATCACCTCGTCGATCCAATCGTCGTTGCGGGCCAAACCGAAATAGCCGGACTGGATGCGAAGGCATTCACGCACGGTAAAAAAGGGGTCGAAAACCAATTCTTGTGGCACCACGCCCAGCGCGCGCCGTGCGCGCCTGAAGTCCGTCACGACATCGTGACCACGCACCGCAATCGATCCTTCATGCGCGCGCGCCAGACCCGCGAGAATGCTGATGAGCGTCGTCTTGCCTGCGCCATTGGGGCCGAGCAATCCGAAGAACTCACCATCTTCAACGGTGAACGACACGCCTTTGAGCGCCTGCAGATCGCGATAGCGCTTCTTGACGTTGTGGATTTCTATGGCTGGCATGAGTGTGCGGCACGACGGCGCCGGCAGGGTTTGTGCAGGCTCGCCCATGCAGGCTGCGCGGGCGGCCTATCAAGCGCCTAAAAAACCGTTGATTATAGGCGAAGTCAGCGGGTCGCCGCGAGGAAGCCGATCGCTCGCATGGTCCGCGCCGTCACCTGGGATGACGTGACAGCGTCAATGTCGGCCTGACGAAACCAGCGCCTGGACGCCGTAGGCCTGGGCAAGGCTGGCCAATCCGTCGGGCAGGTTCAAAATCGAGAACGACGCGGCGCCACGCGCGCGAGCCGCACGTTGCCACGCCAGCAATACCGCTAATGCCGACGAATCAAATTGCCGCAGGCGGGCGCAATCCACACCGGTTGCGCCGCCGGCGATATGGTTCAGGCCAGCCTTGAGCGTGGCGTTCGCCGTCGCGACCGTCAGTGCCGGGTGCATTTCGAAGGTCGTCACGATGTGCTCTTGGCCGCGGCGGCCGATGTATTCTTCTGCGATAGGTAGGTGATCAAGCCATCGATCCCATGTTGCTGGATCTGTTCATTGAACTGTTGCTGGTATGTCTGCACGAGCCACGCACCGGCGACGTTCAAATCATAGACCCGCCAGCCATGCGCGGTCTTCTCCATCCGATAGTCGAGCTCGATCGGCTGACCATTGTTGATGACCGTCGAGCGCACGACGACGTCGGTATCGGTCGGCGCCGCGCGCAACGGCTGGTACCGGATTTCTTGATTGCCCACCTGCGACAGCGCCCCGGAATAGGTTCGGATCAGCAGCAGCTTGAATTGCTCGACGATCTGCTGCTGCTGCGGCGGCGTCGCGGTGCGCCAGTGCCGCCCCATGACCAGACGCGTTGTCCTCGCGAAGTCAGTGTACGGCAGGATCTTCTGGTTGACGACCTGCGTGATCCGATCGATGTCGCCGGCTTTGATCGACGGGTCGGCGCGCACGATGCCCAGCACATCGGTCGTCACCGATTTCACCAGCCCATCCGGTGTGCCCATATCAATGGCCGGCGCATCGGCAAATGAACCGGCACTGAATGACAACAACGTAGCAACGACGGGGATCAGTAAAAATTTTTTCATTAACTTAGTCCTATCGATTTTTCTTTCCGCTATGGTCAACGATCATCGAACATTGGAGCGAATTGCACAGTGCGAGTTTCATTCGCCGCGAAGCATGCTCACCTAAACCGAAGATTCGGAAAGCTATAGGGGCGGCCGCCGGGTGGAATCATCTGCTGGCTTGGCACATGCGTCTCCGACGCCAATCGCGCCGCCGCAGCATCCGGCCCGGCCGCGCCGGTCAGCTCCTGCCGTTGTGGGGCCGATGCCCCCTGCGCCGCGTCGGGCCGCGGTGCGGCGGCCGGTACCAGTGGTCGCGTCACCACCGGGTGGGCAAGACTGCCGCCAGCAGTTCCGGTAGCACCGGCAGCCGGCGCACCTTCGGCGCCAGGCGTCGGTGCGCCATCGTCGGTCGGGCCGGTGTCGGCGCCCGATTCATCGTCGTACGCGGGCGGCGGCGGATTGCCATCCGAAATCAGGTACTGGCGCCGTTGCAAATGGGCATTGCGCACGAACGAATACTTGTCGAGCGCCGCATTAGACAGCAGGTCGGTCGCACCGAGCAACGCCGCGCGCGTACTGACGATGCGCACACCATACAGCGTCGTGCGCAGCCAGATCGGACGCATATAGGCAGTCAGGTCGCCCTGCCAGTCGACCAGCAGGCCTGCCGCATCACGCACGGTGCTGGGCCCAAGCAGTGGCAGCACGAGGTACG
The DNA here is from genome assembly GCF_021991875.1 of Mycetohabitans sp. B8. Taxonomy (GTDB): domain Bacteria; phylum Pseudomonadota; class Gammaproteobacteria; order Burkholderiales; family Burkholderiaceae; genus Mycetohabitans. The sequence continues at coordinate 81,924 of NZ_JAHLKR010000011.1, read as the reverse complement.
GGCCCGGCGGCACGCCATAGTGGCCCAACGTGACGCCGAAGTCCGATTGGTGTTTCGGCAACCTGGCCTGGCTGGCAAAGTCGAACAGCCCGCCCAGCCCGAATGTGCTATTGATCGCTACGCGCATGATGTCTTCCGTGCCCGCGGTGATCTTGCCTTGCAACAAATTGTTAGCGGCAATATACACGTCACCGATGTTCGAGAAGAAGCTCGACACACGATCGCGGGCGAATTGAGGCAACGCCCAGTTATAGGCGCGCGCCACCGGCTTCATCGCCACGCGGTCCAGCGTATCGTTGAATTCGAACATCGTCCGGTTAAATCCTTCCAGCGGGTCTTGCTTCGACGGCGTCTTCACCGTCGCACAACCGCCCAGCGCCATCGCAGCGGCCGCAACCACAACGGTGGCTCGCATCGTTGTCATGCTGCTTCCCCTCAGTTTGCCGTCGCGCTTGCCGGCGCGACTTGGGTTTGAGATGCGCCAAGGCTGGCCCCGGCGGGCCCGGGCACCGCCGGAGCGGGCGCGGCAGGCGCGGCCGGTTTGCCCGCACCCGCATCCGCCGCCTTGCTGTACAGGAATTGGCTGATTAGGCTTTCCAGCACGATCGCGGACTGCGTCATCGTGAGCGTGTCGCCATCCTTGAGCAACTGCTCATCGCCTCCCGGATCCAGGCCGATGTACTGCTCGCCGAGCAGGCCCGCGGTTAGGATCTTGGCCGACGAGTCCTTCGGGAACGTGTACTGCTTAAACACGTCGATCGTAACCAGTGCCTGATAAGTCTGCGTATCGAATCCGATGCTCTGCACACGACCCACCGTCACACCGGCGCTCTTGACCGCCGCGCGCGGCTTCAGTCCACCGATGTTGTCGAACTTCATTTTCACCGAGTAGGTGGATTGAAACGACAGCGAACTCATATTGCCAGCCTTGAGCGCCAGGAACAGCAGCGCAACAAAACCGAGCACCACGAATAAGCCGACCCAGAAGTCCAGAGCGTTTTTCTTCATCGTCATCCCATCGGAATAGCTGTTGTCGCTGCGTGCCGCACGGGGATCGCGCACGCAGTCGTGCCGGCGCGCCGTGGCGCCGGGTCCATCCATTAATTGAACATCAGCGCGGTCAGCAGAAAGTCCAACCCGAGTACTGCCAACGATGCGAACACGACCGTCTTAGTCGTCGCGCGCGACACGCCTTCGGGGGTCGGCTTGGCTTCATAGCCTTGGAACAGCGCGACGAAAGTCACCGCGAAGCCGAACACGATGCTCTTGATCACGCCGTTGCCGATGTCCTGCCGCAGGTCGACGCCCGATTGCATCTGGGACCAGAACGCGCCGGGATCCACGCCGATCAATACCACACCAACGAAATACCCGCCGACAATGCCGACCGCGCTGAAGATCGCCGCCAGGATCGGCATCGCGATCACGCCAGCCCAGAATCGCGGTGCGACGACGACCCGGATCGGGTCCACCGCCATCATTTCCATCGCGCTCAACTGCTCGCCCGCCTTCATCAGGCCGATCTCCGCGGTCAGCGACGTACCAGCGCGTCCGGCGAACAGCAGCGCGGTAACCACCGGCCCCAGCTCGCGCACCAGCGACAGCGCGACCAACAGCCCGAGCGCCTGCTCGGAGCCGTAGCGATTCAGCGTGTTGTAGCCCTGCAAGCCCAGAACGAAGCCGACGAACAACCCTGAAACGGCGATGATGACAAGTGAATAATTACCCAGGAAGTGGATCTGCTGGGTGACGGTGCGCGGGCGCCGCAGCAATGGGAAGCACTCCGATGCAAGCCGCGCGAACATGCGGGCGCCGTAGCCCGTGCGCGAAAGGCCGTCGAGAACGGCGCGGCCAACCGTGGCGATCATGCGCTACTCTCCTGCGCGCGGCGCGACGCCAAGACCGAAGTCCGCCTCCAGCGGCGCGCTCGCATAGTGAAAATGAAAGGGACCATCAGGCGCGCCGTCGATGAACTGCCGCACGCTCGGGTCCTGCGACGCGCGCAACTGCGCGGGCGTACCCTCGGCAAGCACCCGTCCATTCGCAATGAAATACACGTAGTCTGCGATCGCAAACGACTCCGGCACATCGTGCGTCACGAGGATCGACGTGGCGCCGAGCGCGGTATTGAGGGTACGGATCAGTTTCGCGGTAATGCCCAGCGAGATCGGATCCAGTCCCGCGAACGGCTCATCGTACATCATCAGTTCGGGGTCGAGCGCGATCGCCCGGGCCAGCGCAACCCGGCGCGCCATGCCGCCCGACACTTCGGACGGCACCAAGTTGCGTGCGCCGCGCAAGCCGACCGCGTTGAGTTTCATCAACACGAGATCGCGGATCAACTCCTCTGGCAGGTCCGTATGCTCGCGCAGCGGGAATGCGACGTTGTCGAACACCGACATGTCAGTAAACAACGCCCCGAACTGGAACAACATGCCCATCTTGCGCCGCGCTGCGTAGACCGCCTGGGGGCCCATTGCACCAACGTCCTCGCCACGGAACAGCACCTGGCCTCGGTTGGCACGCACCTGCGCACCGATGAGCCGCAACACCGTCGTCTTGCCGCACCCGGAGCCGCCCATGATCGCAACCACCTGTCCACGCTTGAAACGCATGTTCAGGTTCTGGAGCACGAGCCGCTCAGCGCTGTAGCCGAAAGCAACGTCGCGCAGCTCAAGCAGGATATCGGAGGTGGTGGGCGGCACGTAGGCGGTCATCAAAAGCACGGAACGCGGATTATAGGGCCTAAAGCGGATCTGCCGCCTAAAACCCCGACGTGAACTGTGCGCAAGACCGCTTATATGCCGCCTTCGCGGCGTAGGGAAATGGCAGGCGAGCCCCGCATTATCGGGTAAACCCTCTTTGCAACGCAAAGATTGCTTTTTCGACGTCGTGGGCCTGCGTTATCGCACGCACAACCGCGGCGCCGCGTACCCCCGTGGCCAGCACGTCGTCCAGCGTCTGCAAGTCGATACCACCGATTGCCACGCAGGGCACCACGCCGTCCAGCAGCCGCACGTAGCGCGCGAGTCGCGCAAGCCCTTGCGGCGCGCTGGGCATCGCCTTGGTGTTGGTCGGAAACACCGCACCCAGCGCGACATAGCTCGGCTTGAAGTGCAGCGCCACCAATATCTCGTAGTATCCGTGCGAGGACAGACCCAGCCGCAGCCCCGCGTGCGCCAGCGCACCGATGTCCGCGCGCTGCAAATCCTCCTGGCCTAGATGCACGCCGTATGCACGTTCGTCCATTGCCAGTTGCCAGTGGTCGTTGATGAACACGCGTGCGCCCTCATAGCGGCGGCCCGCCACAACGGCGCGGCGCACGTCGGCCCGCAGCACGGCTAACTCGCGCGAATCCGCCGCGTCGTCCGCCTCGTCAACCTTGCGGCGCAGTTGCACAGTCCGCACACCGAGCGGTAGCAACCGCTCGATCCAGTCGGCCGTCGGCACCACCGGATACAGACCCAGCGCCGCCGGGCACGCGGCGAACGGCTGCACAGGCGCATTGGGCAACCCCAGCACGCGCGGAAAGCGCGACAAGTCGCTCGGCCATGGGTCCTGCGCATACTCGTCGCCCTGCCGCCACGCCAGGGCGAGGCACAACGCATCGTGCGGCACGCAACCACAATCGATAAACGCGGCGAACGCCGCGATCCAGTCGCCGCACGGCGTGGCCTCCAACGTGCGGACCATATCGCCTTGATGCAACCGCATGGCACGCGCCGACGCGTCCAGCACCGTGGCGCCGGCAGCCACCCAGCGCGCGACATCGACCGCATGCGGCTGCGCATCGGTCGCCACGATCACGTCACCGGGCCCGGGCTGCGGCGGCGGCGCGAGACAAATACGCACAGACTGGCTGGCGCGCGGCCCATCATCCAACCGTGCGCGAATCCGCTCGGCCGCCTCCAACAGTTCGTCTGCAGCAGGCGGGTAAAAAACCTCGCGTCCCCACGGGAAGGGACTGCTCACGTGCGCTCATCCGACGGCGGGACGGCGGCGCCTTCCGGCGTGCTATAGCCGTCCTGGTGCCAGAACGGCATGCCAACCACCGGCGTACTCGCATGCGCGCTGTCGCGTTGCGGCATCGGCCCGGCCAAGTACGCTTCGCGACCCGCATCAACCGCGCTCGCGAATGCCCGCGCCATCGCCTCGGGCCGCGCCGCCTGCGACACCGCCGTGTTGAGCAGCACGGCGTCAAACCCCCACTCCATCACCTGACACGCGTGCGACGGCACACCTAGCCCTGCGTCGACGATCAGCGGTACGTGCGTCAGGCGCTCGCGCAGCAGTTTGAGCCCATACGGGTTCACCACTCCCTTGCCGGTTCCGATCGGGGCGCCCCACGGCATTAACGCCTCGCAGCCGACGTCGAGCAGTCGCCGCGCGACGACGAGGTCCTCCGTGCAATACGGTAATACCTTGAAGCCGTCCCGCACGAGGATGTCGGCCGCCTCGATCAAACCGACCGGATCCGGCTGCAACGTGTAGTCGTCCCCAATTAGCTCGAGCTTGATCCAGTCAGTTTCGAACACTTCGCGGGCCATCTGCGCGGTCGTCACCGCCTCCTTCACAGTATGGCAACCGGCGGTGTTGGGCAACAGCGCGGCACCCTGGCGCTTCAGCGCGTCAAAAAACCCGACGTCGGCGTCGCCCTGCGCGGCCAACTGGCGCCGCAGCGCGACGGTGACCATCGCGGGCCGCGCGGCCACGAGCGAGGCCTCGAGCGCATGCAGCGACGGATAGCGCGAAGTGCCGAGCAACAGCCGACTTGTGAAGGGTTGTCCGTACAGGATCAGCGCGTCGGCAGTGGAATGCGAATTCATCATTGTCTCCGTCAGTTTCGGTGACCTATGGGCCAGGTTGTCGGGCCAGGTTGTCGGCTCGCGTGGCATACCGTTAATGCGTCATCCGCCTGCAACGGGCTTGACGACGTCGATTCGGTCACCTTGCGTGAGCGTACGCGCAGGATGCTGCGCGCGTGGTACGAATTCGCCGTTGATCGCGACCGCGTACGGCGGCACCGCACCATACGAGGCCAGTGCGTCGGCAAGGCGCGCATCGTCAGGCAACGAGAACGGCTGGTTGTTGATCTGGATATCCATATAATTTATGCGTCAGTCGGGTACGGCTGCAGCGCAGCCGTACGGTAAAGTATCGGCCAGCGCGAGGCGGCACGCCATGCGTCAAAACCGTCCGGATCGCGCACCTGCCCATCGAGCAACGCGTCCGCGAACGCCACGGCTTCGCACGCCACCTCAGGCGCAATCATGTAGCCGTGGCGGTACAGGCCATTGACGCGCAGCATCGACGCGCCATCCCACGACAGCGCAGGGCGATGGTCCGGCAGTGTGGGCCGGCAATGCGCGTTTAGCTCAAGAATCCGGCCCTCACCAAAGGCAGGATGCAGCGAGTATGCCGCCGACAACAACTCGAGCGCCGAGCGCACGCTCACCGGCGACATGTCCTCGCCCTCGATCTCGGTGGCCCCGATCACATAGTGATCGTCCTGCTTGGGCGCGATATACAACGGATAGCGCGGATGCAACAGACGCACCGGCCGACTCAGACCAATGCCCGGCGCATGAACCCGCGCGACTTCGCCTCGCAACCCGCGCAGACCGGACCATGCCCGCTTCGCGCCCAGTCCACGGCAATCAATCACCAGACCGGCAGCCGGCAGGGCATCCTCGCGCACGCAGGTATGCCAGTGCGTGTCGACATGCAGTTCTTCGAGCGCGGCCCCCAGCGCCACCAGCAACTGCCGATTGTCCAGTTGCCCCTCGCCAGGCAGCAGGCACGCGTCGTGAAAACGTGTACCAAGCGCCGGCTCGGCTTGCGTGACCTGAGCGCCGTGCAGTGCGACGATGCCGTCGCGCAGCATCGTAATGGGCGCGTTCACGCGCACACGCTGCTCGAACAAGGGCCATTCGGCGCGATCGGCCGCATGCCAGACAATCAACGTGCCGTTGCGCTGAAAGAACACCGGTTGTGGCAGCTGCGGCAACCATTCGGCCCAGCGCTCGAGCGACGCGGCGCCCAGCTCCACCAACAACGGCTCGGCACTGGCAGCTTCGGCCAGCGGCGCGAGCATGGCCGCGGCGACCCACGCTGCTGCGCTGCGGCCGCTCGGCTCGCCTTGCTCATACAACGCGACGTGATGGCCCGCGCGCGCGAGCCGCCACGCAATGAGGCGACCGGACAAGCCGCCGCCCAGGATGGCGACATCGGGCATCGGCGTAGCGTGGTACGCGGTTTCTAAAGAGGGGTCGGATCGGTGCACGGCAATCGAAACCTATGTACGAAAATCGGGGTACAAGGACGAAACCGGCGAGATTCACGTGCGGGACCTGACCACAGTGGCGCGCCGGCAGGCACGTCCGCTCCCTCACGACAGGAACCGAAAACTTCCCGCGCCGGTATTACCCGGATCGGGTGCGAAGGGACTCTCTCAGCCTCGCACTGCGCGGATCGCCGCGCACCGACTTGCAAAGCACCCCTGTTTCGTCTAAGCCCATTAAATCACAAAACCGCCGCGGGCCGCAATTTGTTGCTCTGACACAATGTCGCGCAATCGCCACCGCCGGAGCGCACGCTGCCGCGCGCTTTAAGCCGGAATTAAGCGGTAGCCGGAACAATCCGCACTGGCACGAGTCGGTCATCGTCGCGACGCCCGCGACGCGCCGGTGAATGGACCAATTTGAGGAACCCTACATTTGAGACACCCCATGAGTCAACCCGCATCGGGCAACAACGAATGTATTACCACGTGGAGCTTGATCAAGCCGTATTGGGTATCGAACGAAAAGTGGATCGCCTGGGGACTGCTCGCGCTCGTGGTCACGATCAACATGACCATGGTGGCGGTCAACGCGTGGTTCAACACATGGCAGCGCGTGTTCTTCGACTCAATCCAGCAGTACAACTATCCGGTGTTCAAGCACTCGCTGCTGCAATTTACTGCGATCGCGATGGCGATGATCCTGCTCGGCTCATACCGCACGTACTTCCGGCAGATGCTCGAATTCCGCTGGCGCCAGTGGCTCACCACGCAATACATGCACGAGTGGCTGTCGGGCCGCGCGTACTATCGGATCGAGCGCGACAAGCTCGCCGATAACCCGGACCAGCGGGTTTCAGTAGACCTACAGGAACTGGCGAGCACGACGCTGGCGCTCTCGTTGGATTTCCTGTCCACGTCCGTCACGTTGCTGTGGTTCAGCAATGTCCTGTGGCACTTGGCCGGCCCGCTCAGCTTCACCGTGCTGGGCACCGAGGTGACAATACCGGGCTACATGGTGTGGACCGCCCTACTCTACGCTGTGATTGGCTCGTACATCACGCATCGCGTCAACCATCCGCTCGTGTCGATCAACTACCAACAACAACGGGTCGAGGCGGATTTTCGTTTCTCGTTAATCCGGTTGCGCGAGAATGCGGACCAGATTGCCCTGTACGAGGGCGAACGCTCCGAGGAGAAAGCGCTGCAAGGCGCCTTCGGGCACATCCGCGACAATTGGCGGATGATCATGCGCTATACGCGTCGCCTGAACCTTGTCGTGGTCAGCTATTCGCAACTAGCGATTGTGTTCCCGTTCATCGCCGCCGCACCGAAATACTTCGCGAAGGCGATCAGCTACGGCGGTTATCAGCAGACAATCGGCGCGTTCGGCACCGTCAGTAGCTCGTTCTCATGGTTCATCAGCAGCTACTCGACGCTGGCCGCATGGCGCGCTGTGACTAACCGGCTCAAGGAATTCCGGCGCATCATGGCGCAGCCGCAGTTGCTCGAGTCAACGTCGCGGGCCACCGAACACGGCGGCATTCACATGAGGATGGCCGATACGACGGTACTGCGCGTGCAGGCGCTGCGGCTGTTGCGCCCGGATGGCACGCCGCTATCGACGATCGGCTCGTTTGCCATTACGCCCGGCTCGCGGGTGTTAGTGCGAGGCGCGTCGGGCTCCGGCAAGAGCACACTGCTGCGCTCGCTGGCCGGCCTGTGGCCATTTGGCAGCGGCACCATCGTGATGCCTGTCAACGCGCGCGTGATGTTCGTGCCGCAGAAAAGCTACGTGCCGATCGGCACGCTCAAGGGCGCGCTGTGCTATCCGGCATCGGCCGACGCGTTCACCGACGCAGACTGTGCCGACGTGCTGCGCGCTTGCCGACTAGGCGAACTAGTCGATAAGCTCGACGTGAGCGACCATTGGGAGCACGTGCTGTCACCAGGCGAACAGCAACGCCTAGCGATCGCCCGCGTGCTGTTGCAAAAGCCCAATTTCCTGTTCCTTGACGAGGCGACCAGCGCGCTCGACCTCGACACCGAAGCGGCGCTGTACCACGTGCTGACGCAACGTCTGGCCCACGCGGCAATCGTCAGTGTCGCGCACCGGGAGTCCGTGCAAGCGATGCACGACGAGACGATCGAAGTGGTGCGCGATAACTGACGTGCGGCAGCGTGATGACGACTGTGCCGCGCACGCATCGCACAGTCACGGCCGGCTGCGCCTGGCCGGTACCGCCGCGAGCGTCGTGTAGCGCGATCCGGCCGGCGTCAGCGTACTGCTGACCAACGCCAGCCTATCAAAGGTGATTAACGGCGGCACGGGACGCACCGTTTCGAAATCGTACGTCGGCGCGGGAAGATCGCCGCGCAGTCTGGCCAGGGTCAGGTGCGGCCGCAACGGCCGCGCAGCGGCGGGCACACCGGCCCGCTCCAGCAGCACGGCGACGCGAGCCACCCACGCGAGGAACGCCGGCGCGCTGATCAGTTCAAGCGCATACACGCGCGCCCGCGTGGCGCTGGGCAGCATCGCGGCATGCGAGGTGAGCAGCATGTCCGGCGCCGGCGTCAGTGTCGGCCATTCGTCGATCAGCCGTTTTCCCCCATCCGGCGTCAGCGCGCCAATGAATCGTATGGTCAGGTGAATTTGCTCGCGCGGTGTCCATCTGACGCCTGCGATACGATTGGCGCGCCATGGATTGCGCCATGCGTCGATCGCATCGAGGGCGTCGGAATCGGGAATCAGTGCGACAAAGCAACGCTGCAGTCTGACATCCATCGACGACTCCTTACGGCAAAGCCATCCTACTGCGCACGGTAGCCGATGACGAAAAACTGCAACGTATATACGTTGTACGTTGCGGCTCGTGAGCTCATCGACGCGCAGCCAGGCCTGACCCGACACCGGCCCGCGCACGGCTCAAGCTCAACACGGCAGCTCCGAGGCCCCCATCAGAAACGCGTCCACCGCACGCGCGCATTGGCGGCCTTCACGAATGGCCCAGACCACCAGCGATTGCCCCCGACGCACGTCGCCAGCAGCAAACACCTTGTCGACCGACGTGTGATACGCGCGCTCGCCGTCGGTGCCGGCTCGCACGTTGCCACGCTGGTCCTTGTCAACGGCGAACGCATCGAGCATCGCCGCCGCCGGCTGCGTGAAGCCCATCGCAAGCAGTACCAGGTCCGCTTTCATTTCGAACTCGGAACCGGGCACCTCCTGCATTTTGCCGTCCCTCCACTCGACGCGCGCAGCGATCAGCTTGTCGACTTTGCCGTTCCTGCCCTCGAAACGCTTGGTCGCGACCGACCAATCGCGCTCGCAACCTTCCTCATGCGACGACGACGTGCGCAGCTTGATTGGCCAGTACGGCCACACGAGAGGCTTATTCTCTTCCTGCGGCGGTTGCGCCAGCAATTCGAACTGCGTGACGCTCTTCGCGCCGTGCCGGTTCGACGTGCCGACGCAGTCCGACCCGGTGTCTCCGCCGCCAATCACGACCACGTGCTTGCCTTTGGCGAGCAACTGATCCGCGAGCTTGTCGCCAGCGTTGACCCGGTTCTGCTGCGGCAGGAACTCCATCGCGAAGTGGATACCGGCCAGCTCGCGGCCCGGCACCGGCAAATCACGCGGCGTTTCGGCACCGCCCGCCATCACGATTGCGTCGAACTGCTCGCGCAATGCGTGCGGCGACAGGATTTCCTTTGCCGCATTGTTGATCGACGGCGGCAACGGTTCCTTGCCAATGAACACGCCGGTACGGAACGTCACGCCTTCGGCCTCCATCTGGCGCATACGGCGGTCGATCTGCCACTTCTCCAGTTTGAAGTCGGGGATGCCGTAGCGCAGCAGGCCGCCAATCCGGTCGTTTTTCTCGAACACTGTCACCTCATGACCGGCTCGCGCCAGTTGCTGCGCGGCGGCCAGCCCGGCGGGCCCGGACCCCACCACCGCAATCTTCTTACCGGTCTTCAGCTTGGGCACTTGTGGCGCGACCCATCCTTCGCTCCACGCCTTGTCGATGATCGCGCGCTCGATCGATTTGATGCCCACCGCGTCGCTGTTGATATTGAGCGTACAGGCGGCCTCGCACGGCGCGGGACAGATCCTGCCGGTCAACTCCGGAAAATTGTTTGTCGAGTGCAACACCTCGATCGCCTGCTTCCAGTCCTGGCAAAACACGAGGTCATTGAAGTCCGGAATGATGTTGTTTACCGGACAGCCATTGTTGCAAAACGGAATACCGCAATCCATGCAGCGTGCGCCCTGGATCTTTGCGTCCTCATCGGTCAGCGCATGCGCGAATTCCTTCCAGTGCTTCACGCGTTCTAGCGGTCGTTCATACGCCTCGTGGCGGCGTTCATATTCGAGAAAACCGGTTGCCTTGCCCATGAGGTTCTCTTAACCAATGTATATTAAGGGGCAGCCCGCTGCACCGCGGCGGGACTGTCGTGCGTTGACTTGTCGGCGCATCCGCAGCCGCGTCGGTGCATGCACCGTCAGGCCGCTAGGCTCGGCGCGCTCGCCGCCTTCTTCTTGGCGCCGATTTCGGCCAACGCACGCTTGTACTCGGTCGGGAACACCTTGACGAACTGACGTCGCGACGTATCCCAGTTCTCGAGCAGCACCTTGGCGCGCGGCGACCCGGTGAACTCGAAGTGGCGCTCGATCAGCCCCTTGAGCAATGCCTCGTCGGTCTGGTCCTGATGCCACAGCGCCGGATCGACAGTGCGCTCTTGCTCAGCCTGCTGCAACACCGGCTCAAGCGCGACCATCGCCTTATTGCATTGGGTCGCGAACGTGTGGTCCGGATCGAATACGTACGCGACGCCTCCCGACATGCCAGCCGCGAAGTTGCGGCCGGTCTGGCCGAGCACAACGACGGTGCCGCCGGTCATGTACTCGCAACCGTGGTCGCCGGTGCCCTCAACGACCGCCGTCGCGCCGGAGTTACGCACGCAGAAGCGCTCGCCCGCAACGCCGCGGAAGTACGCCTCGCCCTCAATCGCCCCATACATGACGGTGTTGCCGCAAATGATGTTCTCTTCTGACTTGCCGCGGAAGTCATTGGTCGGACGCACGATGATGCGTCCACCCGAGAGCCCCTTGCCCACATAGTCGTTGCCGTCGCCGACCAGGTCCAGCGTGATGCCGCGCGCCAGGAACGCGCCGAAACTCTGTCCCGCCGTCCCCTTGAACTGAATGTGGATCGTATCGTTGGGCAGGCCAGCGTGCCCATACTTGCGGGCGATCACCCCCGAGAGCATCGCGCCGACCGTGCGATTCACGTTGCGCACCGGCTGGATGAACGACACATGCTCGCCTCTGTCGATCGCCGCCTTCGCCTTGTCGATCAACACATGATCCAATGCCCGATCCAGGCCATGGTCCTGCGTATCGACGTGCCGGCGCGCCACCTCGGCGCCCGCCTCAGGCACATGGAAGATCCGCGAGAAATCAAGCCCGCGCGCCTTCCAATGCTCGATGCCCTTTTTCGTGTCGAGCAAGTCAGCCCGCCCGACCAGTTCGTCAAAGCGGCGAATCCCAAGCTGCGCCATGATTTCGCGCACTTCCTCGGCCACGAAGAAAAAGAAGTTCACCACGTGCTCGGGCTGGCCGTTGAACTTCGCGCGCAGCACCGGGTCCTGCGTCGCAACACCCACGGGGCACGTGTTCAAATGGCACTTGCGCATCATGATGCAGCCTTCGACGACCAGCGGCGCCGTCGCAAAGCCGAACTCGTCGGCACCCAGCAGCGCGCCGATCACGACGTCGCGCCCCGTCTTCATCTGTCCGTCGGCCTGCACGCGAATCCGGCCGCGCAGCTTGTTGAGCACCAGCGTCTGCTGCGTCTCAGCCAGGCCCAACTCCCACGGCGTGCCGGCGTGCTTGATCGACGACAGCGGCGATGCACCCGTGCCGCCATCGTGGCCCGCGATCACGACGTGGTCGGCCTTGGCCTTGGCCACGCCCGCCGCCACCGTGCCCACGCCAACTTCAGACACGAGCTTCACCGATACGCCGGCGCTCGGGTTGGCACTCTTCAGGTCGTGGATCAGCTGCGCGAGGTCCTCGATCGAATAGATATCGTGGTGCGGCGGCGGGGAAATCAGCCCGACGCCTGGCACGCAGTAGCGCAGCTGGCCGATGTACTCTGACACCTTGTGCCCGGGCAGTTGGCCCCCTTCGCCCGGCTTGGCGCCCTGAGCCATCTTGATCTGGATCTGGTCGGCCGAGCTCAGATACTCGGCGGTCACGCCGAAACGGCCCGATGCGACCTGCTTGATCTTCGAGCGCAGCGAATCGCCGTCGCGCAACGGAATATCGACAACGACCGCCTTCTCCCCTAGGACCGAGCCGAGCGTATCCCCGTTCTTGATCGGCATGCCACGCAACTCATTGCGATAACGACGCTCGTCCTCGCCACCTTCACCGGTGTTGGACTTGCCGCCGATGCGGTTCATCGCGATCGCCAGCGTCGCATGCGCCTCGGTACTAATTGAGCCAAGCGACATCGCACCGGTTGCGAAGCGCTTGACGATCTCCTTGGCCGGCTCGACTTCATCGAGCGAAATGGCCTTGGTCGGATCGACCTTGAACTCGAACAGGCCGCGCAACGTCATGTGACGGCGGGTCTGGTCGTTAATGATGTGCGCATACGCTTTGTAGGTCTGGTATGAGTTGCTGCGCGCCGAATGTTGCAGTTTCGCAACCGCGTCGGGCGTCCACATGTGGTCTTCGCCACGCACGCGGTACGCGTACTCGCCGCCGGCATCCAGCATTGTCGCGAGAACCGGGTTGTCGCCGAATGCATCGCGATGCAGGCGGATCGCCTCTTGCGCCACTTCGAACAAGCCAATGCCGCCGACGTTGGATGCAGTGCCCTTGAAGTACTTGGCGACCAGTTCGCTGGACAAGCCCACCGCCTCGAAGATCTGCGCGCCGGTGTACGACATGTAGGTTGAGATGCCCATTTTCGACATGACCTTTTGCAGACCCTTGCCGAGCGCCTTCGTGAAGTTCTGGATGGCCTTGTCAGCCGACAGCACACCCGGCAAACTGCTGGACATCGCCACCAGCGTCTCGAGCGCCAGGTAAGGGTGCACCGCCTCGGCGCCGTAGCCAGCGAGCAGCGCGAAGTGATGAACCTCGCGCGCGGAACCCGTCTCGACCACCAGGCCCGTACTCGTGCGCAACCCATGCGCCACCAGGTGGCTGTGAATCGCCGAGGTCGCGAGCAACGCCGGGATCGCGACATTGTCCCGGTCGGTCTTGCGATCCGATACGATCAAGATGTTGTAGCCGGAGCGCACAGCGTCGACTGCCTCAGCACACAGCGACGCCAGGCGCGCCTCGATACCGGCCTTGTCCCACGCGACCGGATAACAGATATTCAACTCGTAGGAACTGAACTTGCCGCCGGTGTACTCGCCGATTGCACGGATCTTCGCGATATCCTTGAAGTCGAGCACCGGCTGCGATACTTCCAGCCGCATCGGCGGATTGATGTTGTTTGTATCGAGTAGGTTCGGCTTCGGTCCGATGAACGACACCAATGACATCACTAGGTTCTCGCGAATCGGGTCGATAGGCGGATTCGTGACCTGCGCGAACAACTGCTTGAAGTAATGGTATAGCGTCTTGTTCTTGTTCGACATCACCGCGAGCGGCGAGTCATTGCCCATCGAGCCGATCGCCTCTTCGCCGGCTTGCGCCATCGGCGCCATCAGGAACTTGATGTCTTCCTGCGTGTAGCCGAACGCCTGCTGCCGGTCCAGCAACGCCGGCGCGGCCTGCGGCTCAGCCGCCGCCGCAACGTCCTCCGGCTTCGGCTCGATTTCGTCCAACTTGATGCGCACCGCGTCGATCCAGCTCTTGTACGGCTTCGCGTTCGCCAGATTGTCTTTCAGTTCCTTATCATCGATGATGCGGCCGAGCTCCATGTCGATAAGGAACATCTTGCCCGGCTGCAGGCGCCACTTCTTGACGATCTTGGACTCGGGGATCGGCAGCACGCCGGCTTCGGACGCCATGATCACCATGTCGTCATCGGTGATGAGGTAGCGCGCCGGACGCAAGCCGTTGCGATCCAGCGTCGCGCCGATCTGACGACCGTCGGTGAATGCGATCGCCGCCGGACCGTCCCACGGCTCCATCATCGCCGCGTGATATTCGTAGAACGCGCGACGGTTCTCATCCATCAGCGCGTGCTGCTCCCACGCCTCCGGAATCATCATCATCACCGCGTGCGCCAGCGGATAGCCCGCCATCACCAGCAATTCGAGACAGTTGTCAAACGATGCTGTATCGGACTGGCCCGGGTAGATTAGCGGCCACAGCTTGGGCAGATCATCGCCGAGCACGTGGCTCGCAATGGCCCCGGTGCGCGCGTTCAGCCAGTTGACGTTGCCCTTGACCGTGTTGATTTCGCCATTGTGGGCGATTAACCGGTACGGGTGTGCCAACTCCCACGCTGGGAACGTGTTGGTCGAGAAACGCTGGTGCACCAACGCAAGCGCCGACACGACCCGCGCGTCCTGCAAGTCGCGATAATAGATCCCCACCTGCCTCGCCAGCAGCAGCCCCTTATAGACGACCGTGCGCGCCGACATCGACGGCACAAAATACTCCTTGCCATGCTTGAGCTTGAGCGCCTGGATACGATGACTGGCCGTCTTGCGGATCACGTACAGCTTGCGCTCGAGCGCGTCGGTCACCATGATGTCCTTGCCGCGCCCGATGAAGATCTGACGAATCACCGGCTCGTTGGCTTTCACCATCGGCGACATTTCCATCGTGCCGTCGACTGGCACGTCGCGCCAGCCGAGCACCACTTGCCCTTCGGCCTTGACCGTGCGCTCGAGTTCCTGCTCGCACGCCAGGTGCGACGCCTGCTCCTTGGGCAGAAAAATCATGCCGACGCCATACTCGCCGGACGGCGGCAACGTCACCCCCTGCCGCGCCATCTCCTCACGATAGAACGCATCCGGAATTTGGATCAGGATGCCGGCACCGTCGCCCATCAGCGGATCCGCGCCCACCGCGCCGCGATGATCCAAGTTATCGAGAATTTTCAGGCCCTGCTCCACGATTTCGTGGCTCTTGCGGCCCTTGATGTGCACGACAAAGCCGACGCCACACGCGTCATGTTCGTTTTCTGGCGCGTACAGGCCTTGTGCTTCAGGCACGCCCTGGCCGACGGTCGATTGTGTTACGTCTTTCATGGGGACACCGTGATTGTGATTTGGCCGTGCAACCGTCCGAGAAAACTCGTGCTTGAGCGCTGTGTCGCTGGCGCAAAGGTTTTCGGCGCATGTCGGCTGGATCGGGAGCGGCCGCGGCTTGTGGACACGGCAGCGATGAAGCAGCTGGAAATCGGAATATACGCGACGAATCAACAGGATGCCAAGAAAAATCGGAATATATGTCCCCATTAATATTTGTCTTCATTTTTTGTTCCAATAAATTGGTTCCATATCACTGAAGTGCATAAAAAAGCCTATTTGGATGTGCCTACTTCGTCGATTAGGATGGCGTCTGTGGCAACCGAAATACCCCCGCTTGCCTCTGTCCGTTCTGCACGCGATGCATCATTGCGAAAGCCTGTGCGTCGCGCTGTCCCCAGGGCCACTACGCCGTGCGATGAGCAACTGCCGGATGGGTGGCTGCGCGATATAGAGGGCCAGAGAGGGGTATGCCTAAAAGGGAGTGCCTAAGAGGGGGAATGCTGAAGGGGGAGTATCGGAGAAAGCGTTCCGGGGGAGGCGTGCCCGGAAGGAAATGCCCGAGAGGAAGCGCTCGAGGGGGCAACTGCTCGATGTAGGCCGCCCAGAAGGGGACTATCAGGATGAGAACATCGAATGTAACGTCGCCGCCGGGAGAACCACGGGTAGCCACTAAGCGAGTGGCCGCCGGTGGAGACGCCGCTGAACAGCGGTGTCCTACGTTGAAGTAGGATGATCCTTTTCCGAACCGCCATTGGCCGCCCCCTCCCCCGATGCCTGTGCCGGAGGGCCATCACTCGCCCCCGTGCCAGCGGCGCCGAGGCCAGTAGTGGCCTGCCCCGCCTGCCTGCGCTGTGCGCACGGCTCATTGCCCGACCCTGCCTCGCCTGAGCGGCCCGCTTCCGACGATGGCGCATCGCCTGGCGGGGGCGCAGCCGCCGAAGCGTCGCCTTCGGCCTCTGTACCAGCCGGCTGCGCACCGGCCGGCCCCTGGTCATCGTCGTCCCGCGTCTTGCGAGGGCGTCCACGCGGCAACGGCGACACACGGCGGTTCGCTTGTTGGGCTGCCCAATCGCGCCAACTTTCGCTTCCCAGCACCCAGCCCTTGAGCGTGGCCTGCTGCAGCTCATTCACCGCGTTTTCATCCAACGCCTGCTCGCACAGCTCTTTATATACGTGCTGGCGCGCGAACGGCGTATTGCCCAACGCCCAATATAGCGGATGGTCGGTAATCAGCGAATCGAGTGTGAGGCCAACATGGTGTTGATAGCTAGACCACGGGTATGCGTCGACAGAAGAAACGAGGCGCTCGCGTACCGGACTGAGCTCCACCAGCCGGCTGCACAGCATGAAATACCTTTCTGCCTCGATCACCGTGGCGCGGTAACGCCCTTCCCACAGCGTACCCCGTCGTCCATAGCGACGATTGAAGTGCGCGACGTAGCGTCTACCCACGGCCTGCATCGCTTTGGGAAGGCTGGACTCCTCGCGCGGCGTCGCCAGCAACTGCACCGCCGACGGCATCAGGACGTACGCGTGGATCGCAAGCCGGTGGTCGCGAGATGCCATTTTCAGGCATTCGACAAACAGCGCATAATCCTCGTCATCGACAAAAGCAGGCTGATGATCGATGCCTCGCAGAATTACGTGCTGCGGCTGGTCGGGGACATAAAGACGTGCTAACCGGGCCATTGCAGGGATTTCCGTTTAGATCGCACTTACAGTATACCCGCGGGAGTCAATTATCTCGCGGCGCTCGCGCACGACGTGGCGTGCAAAACCCATTGCTCCAGCTTTAGGGAAAATGTTCTAGCGCAGGGCTATGGTTCGTTTGAAATGTTGTCTGCATAATGGGTGGGCTTTTAAAAAAAATGGAGGAGCACCATGCAATTAATACGCGTCATCAAGGCCATCGTGGGGTTCACGGCCATCGCCTGCTGCTTCAATCAGGCACATGCTCAAACGGCTGGCAGCGTCTACATGGCAGCCGGATGGTTCCATCTTGCGCCGCAAGACAGCAGCGACGTACTGAGAACCACGAACATCGGCGGCTCTCCCGTCAACATTGCGGTCCCTGGGTCGAGTGCCAGTATCGGCTCCTCCAATACTTTTGGCTTCTCCACAGGGTACTTCATCACTGATCACTTCGTCGTCCAAGCCGATGCGGGCATTCCGCCCAAATTCGACCTGCTCGGCGGCGGCACCCTCGCCTCGTACGGCAAACTCGGGCAGGCACGACAATGGAGTCCCGCGCTCGTCTTCAAATATTACTTGCGCAATGCAGATGCCGCGTTTCGCCCGTTCGTCGGAATCGGCGTGAGCTACATCTGGTTCACCAACGCACGGATCACGAACCAGAGGTTCGTGTCGCAGCAGTTGCATGGTCCGGCCTCTGTAAACGTAGACAGCGCATGGGCACCGGTGTTCAACGCCGGCTTCGCGTACAACTTCAATAAGCACATGTTCGCCAGCTTTTCCGTATCGTTCCTCCCATTCTCAACCGATGCCACGCTGCATACTGCTGCGCAAACGCCGGTCGGCGTACGTAACGTCACGAGCCACGCGCACATCAAACTCAATCCGCTCGTCACGCTCCTGAACGTCGGCTACCGCTTCTGACGCCCGACGCACCGGGGGCGCCGTGCTGGCCTCTTCATGCCGAGAGCGGCATTGCAACCGTGCCGCCCGCGTTCGCCAGTGCAACGCGGGTCTGCGTGGCACCTACCTTGCCCCGCGCGCCCTCTAACTGCGCGTCATCCACCTTGGGCCGCGCATCGTTTAGCTCCGCCCCACCGCCTCGTGGCTGCGCGCCGTTTAGCTCCAGGCCACCACCCTGGGTCGCGCGCCGTCTAGCTCTACGCCACCGCTTTGGGTCGCACGCCGCCTACCTCAGAACACCGCCTTGGCCGGCGCAGCTATCGCCAGCCTTGAGCGGCACGACGCCGATCACCTCCAAGTTGGCCTGCAATGTGCTTCACTGTGTCGGCACCGACAGCCGCATTGCGCACTGCCACCACCATCGAGAACTCAGTCGCAAGTCGCAGAACCAACTCGACGTGGCGTTGTCAACACTCACACAGCCACGGCTGTTCAGTGCGTTACCGCACGTTGCGTGCCAACACGGATGGCTTTTTTGCAACACCGTCGAACATTTCGACAATATTTGGAGGAAGCTGCAATGGCAAATTTGGAAAATACCCGCCAGGCGCTAGGTGATTCGTTCGACAGGGCCGGCCGCCACGCGCAGCGTATCGCGCACCATGGGCGTCATGCCGTGCAGGACGTCGGCGCCGAAGTACGTGAGCTGTTGTCCGATTTGGAAAATACGCTCACTGACGGTACTCAAGCCGACGCCGAGGTTTTGCGTCAGCAATTGCAAGACAAGATCGAAGCCACGCGCTCGCGCCTGGAGGATACCCAGGCAAACGTGAGGCGCCGCGCCCAAGCCGCATGGGGCGGGGCGGACGAATATGTCCATGAGCGCCCATGGCAGGCCGTCGCCGCAGCCGCTGGCGCGGCGTTGCTACTGGGCTTGTTGCTGGGACGCGCTTAGCGACGCGCCAAGGCGCAGCACACATGCGCAGCGCCGGCCTGCTGCTGCTGCGCCCCGGGGTAGCCTGTGTGTGCCGCAACAGCGTTTGAGGCCGTTGAGCAGGCTCTGATCCCATGGCGCCTCACTCGCCGCGCCGGTCACGGCGCGGCGTCGTGATGCTGGCATGCACCCCATTGACGGACTGGCATTTCTACTAACGGCCAGCGTATCCTTCGCGTACCCAACGTCTTACGTGGTACGGCATTTTCCTACCTATGCGGATTACCAACTCGGCGTAACGGGCTCGCCGTGCGTAACGCGGCGCCCTAGCCTAAGAAACTCGCGCCGATCAAGTCAATGCGGTCTGTGCAGATCGTATCGATGCCCCACTCGACAAGTTCGCGGGCGCGTTCCGGCGTATTGACGGTGTAAGCTAGGACACGCAAGCCGGCTTCATTAATCTGGACAACGCGTGCGGCGGTCAACTGGCGGTGGCTCACGTGCAATGAGACGCAGCCGAGCGCACGGGCGTGCTCGCGCCAGTCCGCCGGCACGGCATCGACCAGCCAGCCGCGAGGCAGGTGCGCCGCCGCGCCGCGCGCGCTGCGCAGTGCCTCGAGGGAAAACGACGAGAGCAGCACCGGCGACGTGGCACCTTCCCACCATCGCGCCACTTCGCCTGCCACAATGCGCCCGGTCAAGGCTTCGCGCCCCGGACACGGTTTGATTTCAACGTTGACGGCTAAGTCCAGCTCGCGACAGTACTCACTCGCCTGCTGCAGCGTCGGCATCCATTCACCACTGAAACGCCCGTCGAACCAGCTGCCGGCATCCAACCGGGCAATCGCCGCGTACTGTTTACGCGCCGCAGCCCCCCGGCCGTCGCTAGTCCGATTCACTGTATCGTCGTGCAGCAGAAAAACCACTTCGTCGGCAGACAACTTAGCATCGAACTCAACCATCTTGAGCCCTAGCTTCGCGCCGACGCGAATCGCCGCTAAGGTGTTTTCCGGCGCCAGCGTACCGCCACCCCGGTGCGCGACCACGCGCGGATAAGGCCAATCGGCCACCTTGCATTCCTCGCTTGAACAAAGTTGGAAGCAGCGCAAGTCAACGCACGGGAAAAGCAAGCATCGGGGTTTAGCCGTCGTCAATGACGAACAGACGGCGATATTCTTTCAACGCATACCGATCCGTCATCCCAGCGATGTAATGCGCTATGAGTCTAGCCTGTGTCGCCGCCGAATCATCGCACTGGTAAGCGGGCGGCAGCAAGCGCGGATCGTCCTGGAACGCGTCGAACAACCCCACGACCACGCGACGCGCCTTGTTCGCCATGCGCATCACACGATAATGGCGATACAGGTTGTGGAGCAGGAATTGTTTAAGCTCGCGCGCTTGCGCCGCGATCGCGTCACTGTGCGCGACCAGCGGCGCCGATGCGCGAACCGCATCGACCGAGTCTGGCGCCGCCATCGCCAAGCGCTCAGCCGTCGCGCCGATCAAATCGACAATCAACGTATTGATAATCCGCCGTATTGTTTCATAGATTAGCCGCCGCCCATTCAACGTCGGATGAGCCTGCCTCGCCAATGCGTAATGCGCCCGCCACAACTCGACTGCATCGAGTTGCTCCAGGGTCAGCAGCCCCGAGCGTAGCCCATCGTCAATATCATGATTGTTATACGCGATTTCGTCGGCAAGGTTGGCGATCTGCGCCTCGATGGAAGGCTGGCGCCCGTGCAAAAAACGCTCGCCGAGCTCGCCCAGGCGCCGCGCGTTTTCACGCGAGCAGTGCTTCAAGATGCCCTCGCGGGTCTCAAAACACAGATTCAAGCCGTTGAATCCGCCATAGTGCGCCTCTAACTCATCGACTACCGCCAGACTTTGCAAGTTATGCTCGAATCCACCGAACTCGTGCATGCATTCGTTCAGCGCATCCTGTCCGGCGTGGCCGAACGGCGTATGCCCGAGATCGTGCGCCAATGAGATCGCCTCCACCAGGTCCTCGTTGACGCGCAGGTTACGCGCCACCGAACGCGCGATCTGCGCGACTTCCAGACTGTGGGTGAGCCGCGTGCGGAACAGGTCGCCCTCGTGATTGACGAATACCTGCGTCTTATATTCGAGGCGCCGAAACGCCGTCGAATGGATAATACGGTCCCGATCGCGTTGAAACTCGGTCCGGGAATCCGGCGCGGATTCCGGATGGCGGCGCCCGCGGGACAGCCGCGAAGACACCGCATACGGCGCGAGATGATCCTCAAGATCGCGCAACGCCGGCACCGTATGCCGAAATTGACCTTCGAACGCACTCTTCACTTACTGACACTCCTTGAGCAACGACTGCTGCAGCCCTGCTTCAGCCGCCCGGACACCAGGGCGTAAACTCAGACGCTCGCCGCTAGTGTCGCGCGCACATCCGCTTCGGGCGCACCGGTGATCAGCGTGTCACCGATTTGCTTCAATAGAATGAACTTTATCGTACCGCTGTCCGCTTTCTTGTCGACCTGCATCAGTTCGACATACCGATCCGTGCCAAGTGCCGGCGCGCGCGTGGGCAAGTGCGCTGCACTGATCAATCGGACCAGTCGCTCGCGCGTGGCCTCGTCAAGCAGGCCAAGCCGTACCGACAGGTCCGCGGCCATCACCATCCCACAACCGACCGCCTCGCCATGCAGCCACTGGCCATACCCGAGTCCGGCCTCGATCGCATGACCGAACGTATGGCCAAAATTCAAAATCGCGCGCAAGCCTGCCTCACGCTCGTCAGCAGCCACCACCTTTGCCTTCAACTCGCAGGAACACTTGACCGCCCATGCCAGCGCCGATGCGTCACAATGGTTCAACGCGTCGATATTCGCTTCGATCCAGTCAAAAAACGCCGGATCCGCGATGGCCGCTGTCTTGATGACCTCGGCGAGGCCGGCGGCACGCTCGCGCTGCGGCAGCGTGTCCAGCGTGCCGATGTCGGCGATCACCGCTCGCGGCTGGTAGAACGCGCCAATCATGTTCTTGCCGAGCGGATGATTAATGCCGGTCTTGCCTCCGACCGACGAATCGACCTGGGACAGCAACGTGGTCGGCACCTGGATGAACGGCACACCTCGCATGTAGCATGCGGCGGCAAAGCCGGTCATGTCACCGATGACACCACCACCCAGTGCAACCAGCGTCACCTTGCGATCCGCATGTTGACCTAGCAACGCATCAAATATCTGGTGCAGCGTTTGCCAGTTCTTATGCGCTTCGCCATCGGGCAGCACAATCGTCTGCACGCGTTTGCCAGCGCGCTCAAGCGCTGCTCGTACCCGCGTGCCGTACAACGACTCGACCGTGGTATTGGTCACGATGGCCACAGATGTCCCGCAAATATGCGGCGCGAACAACGCCTGCCGGTCGATCAAATCCGCACCGATATGGATGGGGTAGGCACGCTCGCCCAGTTCGACTTCGACATGGATCATACGGGGCAACTCAACAAGCATTGTCATGGGGCGGCAGCGCATCTTGCGATGCTTCGCAGTCGGGCTGCGGGCGCAGGCCGATCAGTTCCAGTTGCATGAGTACCATATTGACAAGACCATTGACAGTGGGCCGTCCGGTTTCAATCACGAAATGCGCGCATTCACGATACAGCGGATCTCGCAACTCGAACAGCGATTCCAGCTTGCCGCGCGGATCGTCGGTTTGCAGCAGCGGACGATTCTTGTCGCGACGGGTACGCAGCCACAAGTCATGCGGCGTGGCGCGCAAATAAATGACAATGCCGCGCGTATGCAGCCACTCACGGTTTTGGGGCCGCATCACTGCGCCGCCGCCCGTCGCCAGGACCAGGCCTGGACGGCGCGTCAACTCATCGATGATCGCCGATTCCCGGTGGCGGAAGCCATCCTCCCCCTCGTGCTCGAATATCACCGGAATGCGCGCGCCCGTACGGGCTTCGATTTCGTGATCGGAGTCGACGAAAGGGCGTCCGAGGCGACGGGCGACAGCACGACCGACCGTCGTCTTTCCCGCCCCCATCAATCCGATAAAAAAAACGCTGGCGTTTGCCATCGCGTCGAGCAACTGTGTCATTGACATGAATCTACTAGTCCGTCGCGCAGCTTAATTGCAAACGTCGTAGTTTGTCGAGGCCGCAGCACAGTACCACCGTACTTGTGGAGCCGGGACACACGCATCGCGACAGGCGGCGCGGACGATTTGCGCATCCCCCCTCATGCTGCCCCTCGGTTTCGTGTGCGTCCTGCTCGGCGGACTGTGACGAACCCGCCTCGGTAGGCCGTAGTCAGTTCGCTTCGATTGGCTGCAACGGACCCGCTTCAGCAGGCTGCGGCAGGTCCGCTTCGGTCCCCTGCGCAGGGTCGGCTTCGGCGCCGCCGGGCCGTGGTGTGGCTCCAAAATCCTTGCGTCGCGCCCCGGACGCGGTTTCTTGCAGCCCAGTGACGACGGTGGGAGTAATCAATATGATCAATTCACTATGACGGTCACTTCGGGCCCGATGCCGGAACAAAGCACCGATCAGCGGGATATCACCTAGGACGGGTACGCGAGCCTCGTCTTGCCGATCGTCCTGGGAATAGATGCCGCCAATCGCGACCGTGCCGCCGTTTTCGACCTCCACGCTCGTGTGCACTCGCTTCGTATGGATCGCCGGCCCATGTAACATCTCGGAGCCGACACTGTCTTTGGCAATGTCAAGGTCCAGCATCACATGTCCGCGAGGTGTGATGCGCGGCTCGACTTCGAGTTTGAGCGTCGCGCGCCGGAACTGTACCGTGCTGCCCCGCTGCGTACGGGTCTGGTACGGCACTTCGGCCCCCTGCTCGACCACGGCTTTGAAGCGATCCGCGGTGATCACGCGTGGGCTCGATACGACGCGGCCGCGCCCTTGCATCTCCAGTGCATTGAGCTCGATGTCGAGCAGCCTCGATACCGACGCGCTCAACAGCCCAATGCCCGCGCTGGCCGGCGCAAACCCGGAAAGCGGGGCCGCCAATAGATCGACCATCGGCCCTCGCAGCCCTGCCCCGGTACGCCCTTGAGACACCACCTCGCCACCGGATGTCGGACGGTCGCCGCCGTCGCGCTTGAGCATCGCGACTCGTGCCCCCAGCGCGCGGGAAAATTCATTATCCGCCTCAACGATCCGCGCCTCGATCAACACCTGCCGGGTCGGCCGATCGATCGCCTGGATCAGCGACGCGATGTCGGTCAGCCGCTCGGGGACATCGGTGACAAACAATTGATTGGTACGCGGGTCAGCATTCGCCGCGCCGCGGCTGGACAACAGCCGCTGGCTGCCCGATGCGCAGATCATCGTGCGCACGTCTTCGGCTCGCTGATAATGAAGTTCGAACAAGCGGCTAGCCAGCGGCTCCAGTTGCAATCGTTTCGCGCGCACCTCCAGCAACGCGCGTTCTCGCGCCGCGATTTCGGCCGCCGGCGCGATCCATATCACATTGCCGCGTCGCTCCATTTCGAGTCCGTGCGCTTGCAGCAACGCGGCCAGCGCATGGGACCATCGCACGTCGACCAGATGCAGCGACACTTTTTTGCGAACCTTGTCACTGACAATGATGTTGGATCCCGTGAATTCGGCGAAGGCGCCGAGTACCGTGCTCAGTTCCGCGTCACGAAAAGTCAAGGATATTGGCCTGGCCGCGTCCGTACCATCGTGCACGTTTGCGCCGGAGCGCAAGCCGCTGCACACAGCCGGCGGGGCGGCGGAAGGCTCGGCACCATCCCGTGCGTTGACCTTCGGCGTCGGCCATGGCGTCTGTGCAGGTATGGCCTCGGAACCAGGCGTGGGCGTGGGTGTGGACGCAAGACTCGGCACGGGCCCAAGACGAAACGCCGGCGCCGGCGCACCCGCCGCCATCGCCGCGCTAGGCAGTTGTAGCATGCGCACATCATGCTCGGCCATGGCATGCGACACGGGCCGTCCTGTGGCCAACGAGGCACGGGCATCAACCAGTGCCCCGGCAAGCCCGAAAAGCGCAACGCCCAGCGTGGCCGTAAAACACCGCGCCGCCACGCGACGCGTGTTGCCGAATCGAACGCTGCTCACCCGTAACCCTCCGCGGGTGGCGCCGATGGCCCATGATCGCCTCGCCCGACCTCCCAGGCCGCGTCGTCGGCAATGGCCCCCGCCGCCAAGTCGGCGCCATCGCCTGGGGCGGCCGGCAAGCGAGGTTTGATCGCGTCGACCACGGCGACCCGGCGTGACCCGCTCCATATCGTGCCGATCCACACCGGTGGCGCAACCGACGCTACGCGAGGCTGGCGTGCGCGGGGCCGACTAAAAGGATCCGATGGCAACGGCGAAGGTGGATCGCCGGCACGCTTTCGGTCGGCATCGACGTCTCGCTCGGCAGCGTCATCCCTGCTGGCATCATGCACGCGAATAGCAGCAGCCGCCAGGCTGCGCGCCGGTAACGGCACACGGGGCTCGTGCACCCACTCGCGGCCGCAGCCAGCTGCAGTGAGACCGGGTCCACCGCGCATGCCGTATATCGTCAACATGGCGCGCAACGAGAGTTGCCCACCGTCCGCTTTCAGTTGGACCTCGTCGGGTACCGCGATCACCGGCAGCGCGCTCAGCGCGCCGAGAAAGGACCATGCGCTGATAAAGTCGCCGGATGCGGCCAGCCTGGCTGTCTGCCGGCCAACTGCTTGCGCCCCCTCACCCCGGTATTCTCCCAACGCGACTTCGGCAACAGGCTCGACGCTGTCGAGTAACAGGCCCGCACGTGCTGCCAACGTGTCGAGCCGTTGCATGTGCTGTGCGACATCCGGATCGATCCGCATAGCACGCATCTGTTCCAACTCGCGCCTGAGGGCGGGCAACGCGCTGACTTGCCGATGGGCTTGTGCAGTCTTTGCACGCAATCCAGCCGCCGCCACGGCCTCGGCGCGCATGCGCTCATCATGCGAGGATTGCGACACGTACAGCGTGCCGCCGAACGACAGCGTGGCCAACGCCCCCATCGCGATACGGAACTGCATGGCCGGCCACTGCTCCAGCGGCCGCGCCAATGCCCGCCACGATGCAAGCAGCGCCGCCTGGCCGCGTAAGCCGTAAAGGGAAGCATCGATTGTGTGTGCCATCATGAAGCCTCTCCAGCGTGGACGGACTGTTTCACACCTCTCGCCGCAACACGCTGCTCATGCGGCGACACCGGCGGCCGCGTACCGGCGTGGGTCAAGCGCGCGGTAAAGTTGAACGCGCCAGCAGGCGTGGTACGACCTGTGTCGGCGGCCTCACGATCAGGCAGCACGCGCCGAAATGACAGGACGCTGGTCGAAACTACGCCTGGCGCATGCCGCATTTCATTTAACCATGCAGATAAAGCGGACTGGCCAGTGGCTTGCCCGCTGACGAACGTCTCGTCGCCATGCCGACTCAGCTCGGTCAGGCGCACGTCATGGGCTGTGGCCCTCGACAGACGGTCGAGCAGCGCGAGCAACTGATCCCTGCGCACCGCGCGCTGTGTCGCATGCTCGCAAAACGCGCGGTAGGCGCCCAACTCGGCCTGCAGGCCGGCGTGCTCGGCCATCGGAATCGCTGCAGCCGCAAGGTCACTTTCGAGCCGTTGCCGGCTCTGCTCAGCCGCGATGTCATTGCGTCCGACGGCAGCGGCCACGATCGCCGCGACCCCAACGCCGCCCAACGCGGCACACGCGGCGCCAAACGCTCTGCGTTGACGCATTCTGCCTCGGCGCCGCGCGCGATGGGGCAACAGGTTGAAACCGCCAAGGTCCCTAAGCAGCAACGCACATGCCGCGCGGCAACGCCCGTCACGAGCCCTCGCTGACACGCCACTCATTCGAGCACCCCGCGCATCGCGAGCCCGAAGGCGACGGCATACGCCGGACTGTTGCTGCACGGTTGTGCGGCAATCGACGCGCGGCAAAACGGCGCACACTGGAATAGCTGCGGATCGCATCCGAGCGCGCCGCGCAACGCATCGAAATCAAGTCCCGCGGCCGCGATCGCGGCCACCTCGCCGCTCACCACGGCGCCCGAGAGGTCGTCAGAGGCCAGCGCGTCACGCAGCGCGTCCAATATCGGGCCCCGGTGCCCAGCTAATGCATGCCACTCGCGCCGTACCATCGTGCCGCGCAGCAGCCATGCATACACAGTGCCACCGCCGACCCATACCGCGCACCAGCAACAACCGGCGGGCAGCACGAGTGCACCATGCAGCCGGCACGCACGCAGTGCAGCCGCTGCCTCGCCGTCCACCGTACTGAGCACGATGTTCGCAGCCGCTGCCGTGGCAATCCGGATATCGAGCCAATCACGCGAAGCGGCGGTGATCGTCACCGCGTCGGGATCGTCATCCCGATCTGCCATGAGCCAATCGACGACGATCGACGATGGATCCACACCGAATAGGCGTTCGGCCTCGGCCAGCACGGCCGGCTCCAATTCGTCGAACGCGGCGCACGCATGCTGCGCCGAAGTGAGGCCGGGCGTGCGCCGTGCCAGTTCGGCGAGCGAGGTCACGCCCGTGTAGGTCACCGCCGGCGGCAACGCCATCGCGTATCGCACACCGGCGAGGGAGCGCCGTATTGGAATACCGTCACGCAATACGCTCAATGCCCGCGACACGCATTCGGGCCGCAGGATTTCGGCATCATCCACCACGCCCGCCGGCAGCGGTTGCGCCGCCAGGTGTTCGACGCGCACGTCGGCGCCGTCAGCCAGCCTACGGCTGGCCACCGCCATCCGGATTTCCGACGGCGTAATGTCGATTCCCGCCGCGAACCGGCGTCCGACAGACAATAAAGCATTCTGCATGTTCCCTCCCTTGCTGCGCCACGTCGGCCGGAAACCGCTCCGGCTCTGCGCTCAACGAAGCATGCCGACATTGTTGCGAGCCGCGCCGCCGCCGAACATTCGGCTGATCGGCCAGCGGCGGCTCGCTCACACCACGTCGCGTCCACAATGGGCATCCTTGCGGACAAGGCGGGCCGTCCTGTCAGCACGCCCCGCTATAATCGCGAGTTCGTGTTTTTGGTATTCCCATGCAATCAACGACGCCTGACGCCTCTCCTCCCCCGGCCGGCCCGAAGCGCAAGCGCGCGCTATGGTGGCGGGCTCTGCTCGGGCTGGGCACGCTGCTAATCGGTACGCTACTGGCACTGACGCTGGTGGTGTGCTACGCGGTGCTCGTCGCCGAGCGCAACCTACCGCCGTTGGACGCATTGACGGACTATCGCCCCAAGTTGCCACTGCGCATCTATACGGCGGACCATGTGCTGATCGGCGAATTCGGCGAGGAGCGCAGGCGTATCGTGCGATTCGACGACATCCCGGATGTGATGAAAAAGGCGGTGCTAGCGATCGAGGACTACCGCTTTTACGATCATGGCGGGGTCGATCTGACCGGCATCCTGCGCGCCGGCGTGGCCAATTTCACTCGGGGCGGCAATGCGCAAGGCGCCAGTACGATCACGATGCAGGTGGCGCGCAACTTCTTTTTGTCCAGCGAGAAAACCTACACCCGCAAGCTGTACGAGATGCTGCTCGCGTACAAGATTGAGTCGGCGTTGACGAAGGATCAGATTCTCGAGGTTTACATGAATCAGATCTATCTCGGACAACGTGCGTACGGTTTCGCCAGCGCGGCGCGCGTGTACTTCGGCAAGGATTTGAAGGACATAACGCTCGCTCAGGCGGCCATGCTCGCCGGGCTGCCCAAGGCGCCATCCGCATACAACCCCGTGGTGAACCCCCGGCGCGCGAAGATACGCCAGCAGTACATCCTGAAACGTATGCTCGAGTTGCACGCCATCAGCGTGGACCAATACGACGCGGCGGTACACGAGCCGATCGTACTCAACACGGTCAGCGCCCCGTACAGCGTGCACGCCGAGTACGTGGCCGAGATGGTGCGGCAGTTGATGCATGCGCAGTATCGCGACGAGACTTACACGCGCGGCTTCGAAGTCGTGACGACGATCGATTCGGCGGACCAGGAGGCCGCATACCGCGCCGTGCGCAAAGGTGTGATGGACTACGACCGCCGCCACGGTTACCGTGGACCGGAAGGATTTGTCGCATTGCCACAGGATGCTGCCGAGCGCGAGCAGGCGATCGATGACGCATTGCTCGAACATCCGGACAACGGTGACCTGGTCGCCGCCGTCGTCACGCAAGCTGGCCCGCACGAGGTCAAAGCTTCGATGCTCGACGGCAACACCGTCACCATCCGAGGCGACGGGCTGCGCTTTGCTGCCGCGGCCTTGTCCGGGCGTGCGCAGCGGAACCAGCGCATCCGCCCCGGGTCGATCATCCGAATCACCAAGGCCGCGGATGGTGCATTCAGCATCGTGCAGTTGCCGCAGGTCGAGAGCGCGCTCATCGCGCTCTCGCCGCAGGACGGCGCGATCCGCGCACTGATCGGTGGCTTTGATTTCAACAAGAGCAAATTCAATCACGTCACGCAGGCGTGGCGCCAGCCCGGTTCGAGCTTCAAGCCGTTCATCTATTCGGCCGCACTGGACAAGGGGCTAGGTCCGGCGACGATCATCCATGACGCGCCGCTGTACTTTCCGCCAACCACGCCCGGCGGCCCAGCGTGGGAGCCGAAGAACTACGGCGGCAGCTACGATGGTCCGATAACGATGCGCACCGCACTGCAGAAGTCGAAGAACCTCGTATCGATCCGGATCTTGAGCCATATCGGCACGCATTACGCACAGCAGTACATCACGCAATTCGGCTTCGACGCGGACAAACATCCCGCCTACCTGCCGATGGCGCTTGGCGCGGGGCTCGTCACGCCATTGCAGATGGCCGCCGGCTATGCAGTGTTCGCCAACGGCGGCTACCGGATCAATCCCTACCTGATTGCCGAGATCACCGATGCGCGCGGCGCGCTCGCCGCGCGCGCGCAGCCGGTGGTGGCCGACCAGAATGCGCCGCGCGCGATCGATCCGCGCAATGCGTACATCATGAACAACCTGCTGATTGGCGTCGCCCAGCGCGGAACGGGCGCCAAGTCGAACGCGCTCAAGCGCGTGGACATTGGCGGCAAGACCGGCACGAGCAACGACTCGCGCGACGCCTGGTTCGCCGGCTATCAGCACACGCTGGTCGCAGTCGCATGGATCGGTTTTGACAGCCCGCGCAGCCTGGGCGATCGCGAAACCGGCGGCGGCCTCGCATTGCCCATTTGGATTGACTACATGGGCCGGGCGCTCAAGGGCAAACCCACCTACACAATGCCCCGCCCACCGGGCATCGAGGACATCGGCGGCGAACTGTACTACGCCAACATGCTGCCGGGTTCAGGGTTCGTGTCGACAGTCGGCGTGCCTGTTTCGGCGCTAGCTGACGAATCGGCGAACGCAGCCCCGGACTCGGGTGTCAACACGAGCGTAAACGAATCCGAACGACAGGACATCATGAACCTGTTCAAAGGCCAGTGAGCACGCCGCACAAGCGCGGCGCGCACGGAACGCGGTGCACCGCACAGCGGCTCACGACGCACGCGCTAGCGTGATCGGCTGGCCCGCATGCTGCGACATCGCGGCGGACAACGTCGCAAAAAACTCGGTCGACGCGCGGGTATCGCGCCACGCGCCCTCGACATACTTAAAGTGATACCCGCCGGACTTCGCCGCGATCCAGATTTCCTGCATCGGCGGCTGTAGGTTCACAATAATTTTCGAGTCGTCGTCGAATTCGAGCGTCAGCACGTTTGCACTGCGCTCGCATTCGACGTCGATGCCCGCCTTATCGGCCGCGTCCTCGACCGCCGTCTGCACGGCGTCGAGCGTCTGCTCAGCGAGTTCCAGGTATTCGGTATCGGTCATGCTAAACTCCACCGGTTAGATTGACAAGGTTTGTCATGCGTGTCGTTTCAGGGTTGTCGGGCATTGTAGCGAGTCCGCGCGCACGTGCCTGCGCCGTATCGTATGGTATCGTGGCCTGGGGAGTCGCCGTGCTCGCGGGCTGTGGACAGCGTGGCCCATTGTACTTGCCCAGTGTGCCGCCGCTGCCCGAACGGCCAGCCTTCATCGCACCATCAGCAAGCGCCACCGCTACGTCATCGGCTAGCAGCGCCACGGGCGCATCCGCGACGCCCTCCCCCAACCCATCGCAGCGCGGCCTTCGGATTGCGCCAGACCTGTCGGCTCCACGGTCTGCCCCCGATACCGCCCAACCTGCACGCTGATCTGCCCGCTGATTCATGGTCAATGCCTTCGCCTACATCGACGGTCAACTGCACGTTGAGCGCGTACCAGCGAACCAACTCGCTGAACAATACGGCACGCCGCTTTACGTCTATTCGCGTGCCGCGCTAACCGACGCCTACCAGGCCTACGCGGGCGCGGCCGTCGGCCGCCGCGCCAAGATCCATTACGCGGTCAAGGCCAACAGCAACCTTGCCGTGCTGAACGTGTTCGCCCGCCTGGGCGCCGGATTCGATATCGTCTCCGGCGGCGAACTCGCGCGCGTGCTCGCCGCCAGCGGCAAGCCGCACGACGTGGTGTTTTCCGGCGTCGGTAAGAACGCAGCCGACATGCGCATTGCGTTGGATGCGGGCGTGCGGTGCTTCAACGTCGAGTCGCTGGCCGAATTGGCACGACTGAACCAGGTCGCCGGTGAATCAGGTCGGATCGCACCGATATCGCTGCGTGTCAATCCCGATGTCGATGCGAAGACTCATCCGTATATTTCGACGGGTCTAAAGGCGAACAAGTTCGGCGTCGCCTTCGACGATGCGCGTGCGGCGTATCGCGCGGCGCTGGGCATGAAACATTTGCGCATTGCGGGCATCGACTGCCACATCGGCTCGCAGATCACCGAGATTTCCCCCTACCTCGATGCCATCGACAAGGTACTCGAGTTAGTCGAGCAAGTCGAGGCGGACGGCGCGCCAATCGGCCATATCGACGTCGGTGGCGGCCTGGGCATTCGCT
Source organism: Mycetohabitans sp. B8 (assembly GCF_021991875.1). Lineage (GTDB taxonomy): Bacteria > Pseudomonadota > Gammaproteobacteria > Burkholderiales > Burkholderiaceae > Mycetohabitans. The sequence continues at coordinate 49,939 of NZ_JAHLKR010000011.1, read as the reverse complement.
ACGACGACGAAACGCCGCCGGACATCGGCACGTTCGTGAAAACAATACTGGACCATTTTGGTCGACGTGGACATGGCCATCGTGAAATCTGGTTCGAGCCTGGCCGTTCGCTGGTTGGCAATGCGGGAATCTTGCTGACCCGCGTCGAATACTTAAAGCCGGGAGCAGTCAAGCATTTCGCGATCGTCGATGCGGCGATGAACGACCTTGCTCGCCCCGCCATGTACGATGCGTATCACGCGATCGACGCGGTCGCACCGCGCGATGGCCAGCCTTTGGAGACCTACGACATCGTCGGCCCGGTGTGCGAGAGTGGCGACTGGTTGGCTCACGATCGGTCACTCGCGCTGGAGTCCGGCGACCTGCTTGCGATACGGTCCGTTGGTGCGTACGGGTTCGTGATGAGCTCGAACTACAACACCCGCCCCCGCGCCGCCGAATTGCTTGTGGACGGCGAGCGGGTGCACGTGGCCCGCCGACGCGAAACGCTCGCGCAACTGATGGACGGCGAATCAGCGCTACCCGACTGAACCGGATGACGACTCGGAAGGTAGCGCCGCGCGGCGCGTTCCTCACCGGATGATTCGCCTCTCAAACGGGCGGCACTCCGACGGCGTGGGCAACTCAACGACGTAGTGCCAACTAGCGACGTGAGCGAGCGTGCTCATTCATATTGCGCTGCATCGGGGCCCCGCCCAAAAACCCGCCGACGTGCGCCGGTCGCGATGCGAGTCATCGCCGTGCGGCGGCGGCGCCTAGAGCTTGCCGTAGCTGTGCAAGCCGGACAGGAACATATTGACGCCGAGGAATGCAAAAGTCGTCACGAGCAAACCGGTCAGCGCCCACCATGCCGCCGGCACGCCACGCAACCCTTTCATCAGCCGCATGTGCAGCCAAGCCGCGTAATTCAACCAGACGATCAACGCCCAGGTTTCCTTCGGGTCCCAACTCCAATAGCCTCCCCAAGCCTCGGCAGCCCACAGCGCACCGAGGATGGTCGCGATCGTGAAGAACGCGAAGCCGACCGCGATCGACTTATACATCACGTCGTCCAGCAATTCGAGCGAAGGTAACCGATCGTCCAGCATGCCGCGCTGCTTGAGCAGATAGGCCACCGATACCATCGCCGACAACGCAAAGCTGCCATAGCCGATGAAATTCGCCGGCACATGGATCTTCATCCACCAGCTTTGCAACGCCGGCACGAGCGGCTGAATGTGTTGCGCGTCGCGTGATATCGAGTACCACATCAGAAATCCGACGGCCGCACTGATCACCAGCAGCACGAATGCACCCAATGCCCGCGTGCGATAATGCGATTCGTAATACAGATAAAACAACGCGGTGATCAGGCAGAACAGCACGAACACTTCATACAGGTTCGACATCGGAATGTGGCCGACATCCGGGCTGATCAGGTACGACTCGTACCAACGTACCATCATCCCCACGAATCCCATCAGTACCGCCGCCCACGTCAGCTTCGAGCCGATCGCGCCGCCCGAGGCCGAGCGCGTCAGCGTGCCGATCCAGTAGAACACGGTCGCGATGACAAACAGCGCGCTCATCCATAGGATCGCCGACTGGCTCGACAGCAGGTACTTCAGAAAAAACGTCGACTCGGCCCGTGCCAAGTCGCCACGATATAGCGCCACGCCGGACAGTGCCAGCACCGTGATGCCCAGCGCCAGCCATCGAATCGGCTTCCAGCGCCAGCCCAGCACGACTAACGCCGGCACGGTACCGCACAACACGCCCACGTCATACACGTTCATATACGCGTGATAGCGCGACAGCGCAAAGCCCGCACCCACGATGACCAACAACGCGAACAACCCGTCGAGCAGCGTCAGGCGGCGCAGCAGCGCACGGGTTTCGAAGTCGGGTAGCCCGGCCAGCGGCCCCTCAACCGACGCAGTGGCTTGGGCGACGGATGGCGGGCGTGACGCCGTATCCGCCACTGAGGCCCGGGCGGGCCGGGAAGACGAATGAGTTAAATCCATGATCTTTACTTTTGCGGAGATCGCAAGGAGGTGGGTGCCGACGTGCCGCCCGTTTGCGACGACGGTGCGTCGTCGCCGGCATCGGACGAACGCGTATCGGCATGGGACGTGGCAACATGCGACGGGCCTGCATCGAGCGGCCGCGCACCCAGCGCCGCACCGAACGCGTCGCGCATGCGCGCGTATTCGCCAGCAAAATCGAGCGTGCTGCGCGCCGTGGACATAGCCATCAGGACGCGAGTGCCGCCGTGCGCTCCCTCAGGCTTGAGCCAGATCCACAAGCGACGTTCGCGCACGTAGAACATCGCAAAGATGCCCAGCACGAGCAGGATGCTGCCAAGATACACGAGATGCTTGCCGGGCGCACGGGTCAGCTGAAACACCGACGCCTGGACCTGCTTAAAGGAGTCAAGTTGCAGGTACACTGGCGCGCCATAGAAAAAACTGTCCGACAACGCGTTAATGGCGCTTTGCATGAAACGCGTGTTGTCGGCGTTGGGCGGCGCGGGCGGCTCACCGGCGCGCTCCCGTGCGATCTGCCACACTTCCCAGATCGCTCCTTCGAGCATCCGCAACAACAACTCGGCTGCTTTTTGCTGCTCCGCGCTCGGCACCGAATGGTCAATGAACTCGGCCACAGCTTGGAATCCGCCGCTCGAGGGCGTTCCGGCGGGCATGCCGTCGATGCGCGCGCCGCCGGCGAACAAATTCAGCACGCGCTCGGCACTGTCGCGCAAAGGGTCCTGCAATGCGCTATGGTCGGCCGATGGCATCGACTGTACGGCGAATCGGCGCGCTGCCTCGTCGCGCACGGCGGAATCTGCCAGCGCCGCGCGCAGCCGCATCCATTCATTGACGGAGCCGGCGTTGTCCGCCGGAATGCGCAAGTAACGGAACGGATCATCGGGACGACTGCGCATGCCTGCCAGAAACAAGCGCTGGCCATCGATCAGCACCGGCAGCATGTAATTGTTATATTCGTGCGCCTGCCCATTCTTGTCGCGAATCTTGAACTGCACGGACGGACCGACATTGCGCAACTCGACCGGTTTCGAGGTCTTCGCCCCCGAGCCCAACCGTTCGTCAAACGCCTGTTTAAGCGATTGATGCGATACGCCGCGCGCATCCTTCTGCCCGGCGCCGTTCGACACGTTCTCGACATTGATGGCACGAAAATCCGTAAACTCGACCGTGTCGTCCTGCCCGAGTGATCCCAGCGGCATCGATTCGCCGATCGTACCGGCAAGCGGCACGGGCTGGCTGCCGGTGCCGGTCATTGGGTAAGCGGTCATGCGCATTGTCGAGCCCCCATCCTGGAAACTGGATTGGTAGATGGCCACGCCGTCGTAGACGAACGGTTTGTTCACTTCGACGCGTGCCGGGATGCGCTTGCCGCTGTTATGGTCGACCACGACGATGTCGCTGGCGAACAACTTGGGCATGCCGGTCGAGTAATAGTCGACGATAAACTTATTCAACTCGATCGAAAACGGCAAATCCTGGATCAGGGAACCGTTCTGCTGGTTCAGTATGGCCGTGGACACATGCTGGCCTTCCGGCACCCACGCGTAGCCTCGAAAGGTTGGATTGGACTGCGACAATCGGTGCTCCGGGCCAATCTGGCTGATCACCTGGTTGGACTGCACGGGGGTCTTGTTAAATAGCCACATTTGCAGCTTAATCGGCAAGTTGCTGTCGAGCAGCCCGCCAAGGCAAATCACGACGATCGCCAGATGGGCGAAGATATAGCCAAGCTTATTGAATGCGCCACGCTTGGCCGTGATCAGCGTTGCCGTCCCGTCGGGTTCGTCACGCGGCACGGCTCGCATCTGGTAGCCGAGCCGGCGCACGAGCGCGCCGAGCGTCTGCGCCGCGTGCTCCCGATCCATTGTTGCCACATACTCCGCGTTGTGGTGAAAGGCACGCAAGCTGCCCTCGCGCACGCGCTCCTTCCAGCTTTTCATGTCGGCGATCATCTTTGGCGCATTGCGGATCACACACAGCGAGATCGACACGATCAGAAACGCGAGAATCAGCATGAACCACCACGCGCTGTACATCGTGTATAGCCCGAGCGCGCGGAAGATGTCGGCCCAGAACGGACCAAATTGGTTAACGTAGTTCGGGTACGGGTCTTCCTGCGTCAGCACCGTGCCGATGCCGCTCGCGATCGCAAGAATGACCAGCAGGCTGATCGCAAAGCGCATCGAGCTGAGCAACTCGATCGCATCGCGCACAATCCGGTGTTCGGTACGAATCTGCACGCCCGATGTTGAAACACTCAATTCACACTCCATTCGGACGCTGCCTGCGCCCCTGCCAGCAAAAAAGGGTGACGGCACTGGCATCGCCGGCCCTCACCCTTTGCGGTTTTCACCGGCGGCCCGCCGTCGTATTACCGCAAGCCGCTGATGTACTCGGCCACCGCCTTGATCTCATGATCACTGAGCCGCGCCGCGATTTGGCTCATCGGCACGTTGTTGTTGCGCGTGCCTTGCGCGAACGCCCTCAATTGGGCAATTGTGTAGTCGCTCCACTGTCCGGCCAGGCGCGGATACTGCGCCGGGATCCCCGCGCCGGCGGGCCCGTGACAACCCGCGCACGCCGGCACGCCCTTTTCGGGGAGGCCGCCGCGCCAGATCCGCTGGCCCACCGCCACCAACGCGTTGTCGCTCGCGAATCCGAGCGTTTGCTGCTGGGACGCGAAATAGGCCGCCACGTTCGCTGTGTCCTGTTCCGACAGCACGGCGGCAAAAGGTGCCATCACGTCGTTCTTGCGCTCCGGTTGCTTCGTGCCCGGTTGCGTCTTGAAATTGCCCAATTGCTTAACGGTATAGTCCGCGTGCTGCCCGGCAAGCTTCGGGAATGCCCCACCCGCGCTGTTGCCGTCCGTGCCATGACACGTCGCACACACCTGGACGGCAATGGTCTGTCCTCGATTGAGGTCCGGCTTTGCCAGCGCATCCGCCGCTGCCGCCACCCCTGCCCCTGCCAACACCGTACCGATTCCTGCCAACATTTGAAGCACGATCACAGACCTGCTCAATCGGTTCATTCGCACACCTTGTTTCGTCTTGTAGGAAAGAGAACGGAGGTTCTGCAACAAACGACGGTAGGCATCCTCCGCCGACCTGGCGGGCACGCAATCAAATCGTCACAATCGGATCGTCAGTAAACCGTCGCATTGTACAATAACGCGCTATTCGCGATGATGCCAGCCCGGGGTTGCCCGGCCACTGCCCTTGCATTGCGCCGCCCCGTTGGTGATCTCATGCCCTTGCTACATCAGTCCCATTTTTTCACGACCGTCAACCATCTGCGCGACCTGCCCGCGACGATACAGCCGGAAGTGGCGTTCGCCGGCCGCTCCAACGCCGGCAAGTCCACGGCGATCAACGTATTGTGCAACCAGAAGCGGCTTGCGTTCGCAAGCAAGACGCCCGGACGCACCCAGCATATTAATTACTTTGCGATCGGGCCGGCGCACGCGCCCGTCGCGCACCTAGTCGATCTGCCTGGGTACGGGTACGCCGAAGTGCCCGGCGCCGCCAAGGCGCATTGGGAAGCGTTACTGAGCACCTACCTGACGACGCGGCCGCAGATCCGCGGCATGATCCTTGTGATGGATTCGCGGCGGCCATTCACGGAACTGGACCGGCGCATGGTCGAGTGGTTCGGCGCGACCGCGCGGCCGATCCACGTGCTGCTGACCAAATGCGACAAATTGACACGGCAGGAAAGCATGAATGCATTGCGTGACGCGCAAAAAGCCGCCACCGCTTACCAGGCTAGCGGTCTGCGCAGCGAGATCACGATACAGTTGTTTTCGGCCCTCAAGCGTACCGGTCTAGACCAGGCTCATGCACTGCTGGAGCATTGGCTGGCACCTGACGGCGCTTCGCAGGCGGGTGCGCCATCCGGTCCCGAGGCGAGCGAATAAGCGTGCGCCGATAAAAAAACCCGCCGTCACGCGGCGGGCCAACAGCCTAATCGTAGAACGACAGGCACCCGCTCAGGGAGGAGAAGCGGGGAGTTCCGCACATTGTGCGGCGCTCGCTCGGTATGATATACCAATGGCCTAAAAAGTTTTGGGCGCCGCCATCTGTCCAATAACGTACTCGAATACGCATCCCCATGAGCTTCTTCCCCCAATACCGTCCGCGCCGCATGCGTCGTGATGATTTCTCGCGCCGCCTGATGCGTGAGAACCACCTGACGACGGATGATCTGATCTACCCGGTATTCATCGTCGAAGGCACGCAGGTTCGCCAACCGGTAGCCTCATTGCCAGGCGTCGAACGCACGTCAGTCGATTTGTTGATGGGCGTGGCTGAACAATGTGTCCAGGCCGGCATTCCGGTGCTGTCGTTGTTCCCGGCGATCGAGCCGTCACTGAAGACGCCGGACGGCCGGGAAGCGACCAACCCCGACGGGCTGATTCCGCGGGCAGTGCGCGAACTCAAGCGCCGTTTTCCCGAGCTCGGCGTGCTAACCGACGTCGCGCTGGATCCGTACACGAGCCATGGACAAGACGGCGTGCTGGACGAGCATGGCTACGTCATCAACGACGTGACCTCGGCAATCCTCGTGGAGCAGGCACGCACGCAAGCGCAGGCCGGCGTCGATATCGTGGCGCCATCGGACATGATGGACGGCCGGATCGGCTCGATCCGCACAATGCTCGAGCACGAAGGCCATATCCATACCCGGATCATGGCTTATGCGGCCAAGTATGCATCGGCATTTTACGGCCCGTTTCGTGACGCGGTCGGTTCAGCGGGCAATCTGGGCAAGGGCGACAAGATGACGTACCAGATGGACCCGGCCAATGGCGACGAGGCGCTGCGCGAGGTCCAGTTGGACATCGAGGAAGGTGCGGACATGGTGATGGTCAAGCCTGGCATGCCGTACCTGGACGTCGTGTATCGCGTGAAAGAAGCATTTCACTTCCCAACCTATGCTTATCAGGTCAGCGGCGAATACGCGATGCTGAAGGCCGCCGCGCAAAACGGCTGGCTGGACCACGATAAGGTCGTCATGGAGTCGTTGCTGGCGTTCAAGCGGGCTGGCGCGGATGGCGTGCTGACCTACTTTGCACTGGATGCCGCCCGTATCCTGCGGGAACAGCGTCGCTGATACCGCCCACCTCGCACGGGCGTGATCCAGCCTGAGTAATCCGGCCTGAGTGATCAAGTCTGAGCGACCCGGCCTCAGCGATGCAGCGGGCGCGATCGGCGAAAATCATCCGGCGGGAACTATCCACGGGAGGCAGTCCAGCGCCGGTGAGCTAGCAGCGGGCCCCGCCTCTGGCATGGTCCAGCGTCACGTCGCCGGCAGCGCTCGTTCCAAGACTTTTAGCCGGCGATCGGGGATGGGGCGCCGATCAGGCGGTCCAGGCTTTTCAAGAAAAGCTCCGGCGACTGATAGCCGACGACCCGAGCCAGTTCCCGGCCTTGAGCGTCGAAGAAAATGATTCCGGGCGGCCCGAACAGCCGGAAGCGCCGCAGCAACGCCTGGTCGTCGGCGTTGTTCGCCGTAACGTCGGCACGCAGCAGGCTCATCGACGCCAATCTTGTCCGCACACGCTCGTCACTGAACGTAAACTGCTCCATTTCTTTGCAACTGGTGCACCAGTTCGCGTAGAAATCCAACATCGCCGGCCGCCGCGCCGCGCCCAGCGTCTGATCCAACTGTGCCGTCGACGTGACCGGGGTAAAGGTAGGCGCAGTGATCATTGCCGCAGCCCCGGGCCCGGTCCGCGCGCCGGCAAAGACAGCGAGCGGTCTGAACGGATCCGACGAACCGGCGGCCACCCCGACCAGCAGCGCGACACCCCACACGGCAAGCGCCGCGGCCAGGCCCTTGCTCAATCGCGCGCCGATCGATACCGCGCCGGTCGAGCGATCAAAAAGCCGCAGTAGCGCTGCTGTGAACAGTAGCCATAGCGCCGCCAGCGACATCGAGATCGTGCCGGGCAACACCGGTGTCACGAGCCATAGCGCGACGGCCAACAGCATCATGCCGAAAATGCGCTTGACGGCGTCCATCCAGCGACCCGCGCGTGGCAGCAGCGCGCCGGCCCCGATTCCAACGACCAGCAGCGGCACGCCATTGCCGAGCCCCATCGCGAACAGCGATGCGGCCCCCACGCCGATGTTGCCGGTATGCGCGATGAACAGCAGGACCGCAGCCAGCGGCGCGGTCATACATGCGCCGACGACGACGGCCGACAACGCCCCCATGATAAAGGCGGCCGCAAACCGGCCCCCTGCCTGGCGCTGCGACAGCGCATTGGCGCGGTCCTGCAGCCCCTGTGGCAACTGAATATCCCGACCAGCCAACAACACGCCCCCCATCCCCGCGATCAGTACCGCGAAGGCACCGAGCACCCATCGGCTCTGCAGCCACGCCCCGAGGCTTTGGCCGATCGCCGCGGCTGCTACGCCGAGCAACGCGTACACCAGCGCCATGCCAAGTACATAGGCTACTGACAACGCGAAGCCGCGCGCGCGTGTCACGTGGGCCCCTTGGCCAACAATGATCGATGACAGGATCGGGATCATCGGCAGCGAGCAGGGAAACAAGCTCAACACGATGCCACCGGCAAAAAAGAACGCCAGCACAGCAAACAATCCATCCTGTTGCAACACTGCTCGCGCATCGTCGGCGCTGAAGAAGCGCTCGATCAACGAACCCGATCGTGCATTGCTGTCACCAGTCGCCGTCGCACCTGCCACGCCAGCCTTGAGCGCCGGGCCGTTCAGATGCACGACGTGCTCGGCCGGCGGGTAACAGATCCCCTGGTCCGCGCAGCCCTGCGACGTCACGACAAGATCGAACGCGCCGCCCGCGCGGCTAATGGGCACCGTGATGACAAGATTGCCACGGTACATCTCGACGTCTTTATTGAAGGTTGGGTCGAACTTGATCTTGCCAGGCGGCAACTGTGGCGCCCCCAGCGCGGCATCGCCCGACTTGATAGCAAACGCAAAGCGCTCGCGGTACAGGTAGTAGCCGTCGGCAATGCTGAAATGCAACTCGACCGTCCCCGGCTTTTCGACCGAGCTGAATTGAAACGCGTCTTGTGGATCGAGAAAATCGTCGCTCGCCCACGCGGCGCGGGACGCCCCAGTCGCCCACAGTACCGCGATGAGCAGCGCGATCCCGGTCAACCATGACGCAGCAACCGAACGTTTGAAAGACAGACTAAACATGTGTCGGACGTGATGTCTGCGTGTCAACCCACAACGCGTAGGCAGGCGACGACGCAGCGGACCAGGACAGGATCTCCGGCGTCTGATACGGATGGTTTGCGGCAATAAATTTTTCCAACTCGAACGCGCGCGCCATCGCCGTCTTGAACAACAGCGGCACCTCGTCCGCGTGCTCGAGGCTGCCTTGCCAGTGATAGACCGAGTGAGACGGCGCAAGTTGCGTCGCACAGGCCGCTAACCGCGCGTCCAGTACGGCGCGCGCAAGCGTCGCCGCGGCCTGGGCATCGGGCAAGGTCGTAAGCATTAAGATAACGGTCGATGACACCCCTTCCTCCCGCATCATTGAACGATGAGCGGCGCTTGCCGGGCACGCCGCCTCTACCGCAATATCGTAACACCCGCGCACGATCGTGTTCGTGCGCGAAACCAGCATTCGGTGCGCCGCGTAACAAAAAAAGGCCAAGCGGAGCTTGGCCTTTTGATTTGCTGACGGCAGCGCTTATTCGCTTTCTACCGCTTCCGCCGCTGCTTCCTCGACAACCGGACGGTCAACCAACTCAACCAGTGCCATCGGTGCATTGTCGCCGACGCGGAAGCCGAACTTCAGGATTCGCAAATAGCCGCCCGGGCGCGTGGCGTAGCGCGGACCGAGCACTTCGAACAACTTCGATACCGACTTGTCGTCGCGCAGCCGCGCGAAAGCAAGACGGCGGTTCGCGACAGACGGCTTCTTGCCCAGCGTGATCAGCGGCTCGACGACCTTGCGAAGCTCCTTTGCTTTGGGCAACGTCGTCTTAATGACTTCGTGCTCGATCAACGAGTTCGACATATTACGGAGCATGGCCAAGCGGTGGCTGCTCGTGCGGTTTAGTTTCCGCAAACCGTGACGGTGACGCATTTCAGTTTCCTTGATTCAGAGTTTTGATCCAGCTCTTCTATTGCGCGACTCGATACGAGGAACGTGCACGGGCCGGTACAGGATACGACAAGACGCGGATTCTAAAAGAATATCCACGTCATTGCCAGTTCATTACAATGGGCAGCGATGCCCACCGATTATTTGTCGAGGCCAGCCGGCGGCCAATTCTCCAGCTTCATGCCGAGCGTCAAGCCACGCGAAGCAAGCACTTCCTTGATCTCGTTCAACGACTTGCGGCCCAGGTTCGGCGTCTTCAGTAGCTCGTTCTCGGTACGCTGGATCAGGTCGCCGATGTAGTAGATGTTCTCGGCCTTCAGACAGTTCGCGGAGCGGACCGTCAGTTCGAGATCGTCCACCGGACGCAGCAGGATCGGATCGATCTGCGGCGCGCGCGACGGCGCTTCAGCCGTCGTTTCGGTGCCTTCCAGCGCCGCAAACACGGACAACTGGTCGACCAGGATGCGGGCCGATTGACGAATCGCTTCCTCCGGCGAAATCACGCCATTGGTCTCGATGTTCATCACAAGCTTGTCCAAGTCGGTACGCTGCTCGACGCGTGCACTCTCGACCGCGTAGCTGACCCGGCGAACCGGCGAGAACGACGCGTCGAGCACGATGCGGCCGATGACCTTTGCGCTTTCGTCACCATAGCGGCGTACGTTGCCCGGCACATAGCCACGTCCCTTCTCGACTTTGATCTGCACGTCGAGCTTACCACCCTTGGATAAATGGGCGATAACGTGCTCCGGATTGATGACCTCGCAATCGTGTGGCACCTCGATATCACCGGCGATCACCACACCTTCGCCTTCCTTGCGCAGCGTGACGGTCACTTCATCGCGGTTGTGCAGCTTGAACACCACGCCCTTGAGGTTCAACAGCAGGTTGACCACGTCCTCTTGCACACCGTCGAGCGTCGAATACTCGTGCACGACGCCAGCGATCGTCACTTCGGTCGGTGCATAGCCGATCATCGACGATAGCAAAACACGCCGGAGCGCATTGCCCAAGGTGTGGCCATAACCGCGTTCAAACGGCTCCATGACCACTTTCGCGTGGTTGTCGCCAAGCGAATCCACTGCGATGATCTTGGGCTTCAACAAACTGGTTTGCATAGGTTTTCCTTTTCAATACCCTCGGCTCGTTACACCGATAAGGCTGACCGGTGACAACCTGAAAGACGAACAGCCGAGCCACCGACGCACGCGCGCGGACAAGCAGCTCGGCCTCGATACGATTAGCGCGAATACAATTCGACGATCAGGCTTTCATTGATGTCACCGGCAATGTCGCTACGCTCGGGCACGTGCTTGAAGGTGCCTTCGAACTTCTTCGCGTCGACCGACACCCAACCCGGGAAGCTGTTCTGCTCGGCCAGCGACAACGCCTCTTGAATTCGCGTTTGCTTCCGCGCTTGCTCGCGCACGGCAACCACATCACCGGCTTTCACCTGCAACGACGGGATGTTCGCCACCTGACCGTTCACGGTGATTGCCTTGTGGCTGACCAGCTGACGCGCTTCAGCGCGCGTCGAGCCAAAGCCCATGCGATACACGACTGTGTCCAGACGCGATTCGAGCAGTTGCAGCAGCGTTTCGCCGGTGTTGCCCTTGCGGCGATCAGCTTCGGCGAAGTAACGACGGAACTGGCGCTCGAGCACGCCGTAAATCCGCTTCACCTTCTGCTTTTCGCGCAGCTGCAGACCGTAGTCGGACGTGCGTGCGCCCGACGTGCGACCATGCTGCCCCGGCTTGCTGTCGAGCTTGCACTTATCGGCGAGCGAGCGACGCGCGCTCTTCAAGAACAAATCGGTGCCTTCGCGGCGGGACAGTTTTGCTTTCGGACCGGTATAGCGTGCCACTTTGCAATTCCTTAACGTTGATTTACACGGATCTGGCCGATCCGCGCTAGTTCGCACCCTTTGGGCCGAACGGTGGACTTAGTCGATAAACTCAATACAGCGAGCCTGTTGCCGCGCACGGCAACAGGCTCCAATACACTTGCCCACATCAGATGCGGCGGCGCTTCGGCGGACGGCATCCGTTGTGCGGCACCGGCGTCACATCGGAAATCGCCGTGATTTTGATGCCAAGGCCGTGCAGCGCGCGAACCGCCGATTCACGACCTGGGCCCGGCCCCTTGATCCGGACCTCGAGGTTCTTCACGCCATACTCCATCGCAACGCGGCCAGCCGACTCGGCGGCTACCTGCGCAGCGAACGGGGTCGACTTGCGCGAACCCTTGAACCCTTGACCACCCGACGTCGCCCATGCCAGTGCGTTGCCCTGACGATCCGTGATCGTGATGATCGTGTTATTAAACGACGCATGGACGTGCACTACGCCCTCAGCGACGTTCTTTTTGACCTTCTTGCGAACGCGTTGCGCCGCGCTGCTGTTCGAAGCCTTAGCCATTACGTTTTCCTGTAACTGTCAGTTCCGCTTACTTCTTCAGCGCTTGGGCTGCACGACGCGGACCCTTACGGGTACGGGCGTTCGTGCGCGTGCGCTGACCGCGCATGGGCAGACCCTTACGATGGCGGACACCTTCGTAGCAACCGATGTCCATCTTGCGCTTGATGTTCATCGTCACTTCACGGCGCAAATCGCCCTCGACGACAAACTTCGCGACTTCATCGCGCAGCTTTTCGAGATCCGCGTCGGTCAGTTCCTTAACCTTCTTCGAAGTGTCCACGCCAGCTGCCACACAGATCAACCGTGCGCGCGAGGCACCAATACCGAGAATCGCCTGTAGGCCGATCACGGTGTGCTTGTGAACTGGGATGTTAACCCCTGCGATACGAGCCATTGTTTTTCCTCAAACAAAAAGCGCAAGCGTAGCCTTAGCCCTGGCGCTGCTTGTGACGCGGATCCGAGCTGCAAATGACGCGCACGACGCCCTTGCGCTTGATGATTTTGCAATTGCGGCAAATGCACTTAACCGATGCCATCACTTTCATGATATTACCCTTTTTCTCAATCACTTCGCCCGGAACACGATCCGCGCACGAGACAGATCGTAAGGCGTCAATTCCACCGTCACCTTGTCGCCCGGGAGGATCCGGATATAGTGCATCCGCATCTTTCCGGAGATATGCCCCAACACGACATGGCCGTTTTCCAGTTTGACCCGGAATGTTGCATTCGGGAGGTTTTCAATGACCTCGCCCTGCATCTGAATGACATCGTCTTTGGCCATATTCCTTGTGCTCAACGCATCGGGAGATTGCCGCCCTTGAAATTAGCTTTCTTGAGCAGCGATTCATACTGTTGCGACATAACGTACGACTGCACCTGCGCCATAAAGTCCATCGTCACGACGACGATGATCAGCAGCGAAGTGCCGCCAAAGTAGAACGGCACGTTCCAGCGCAGCACCAAGAATTCGGGCAAGAGGCACACGAATACGATATAGATCGCACCGGCCAGCGTCAGACGCGTGAGAATCTTGTCGATGTAACGCGCGGTCTGCTCGCCCGGGCGAATCCCCGGCACAAAGGCACCACTTTTCTTCAGGTTGTCGGCCGTTTCCTTACTGTTGAACACCAATGCGGTGTAAAAGAAACAGAAGAAAACAATAGCCAACGCGTACAACATTACGTACACCGGCTGCCCCGGCGCCAACGTCGACGCCAGATCATGCAGCCAACGCATGTTCGCGCCGGAGCTGACCCAGTTCGCGATCGTCGCCGGCAACAGGATGATCGACGACGCGAAAATCGGCGGAATCACACCCGACATGTTCAGCTTCAATGGCAGGTGCGACGACTGGCCACCGTAGATCTTATTACCGACTTGGCGCTTCGCATAATTCACAAGAATCTTGCGTTGCCCCCGTTCGATAAACACGACCAGATACGTGACCGCAGCAATCAGCACGACGATGACGATCGCCGAGATGATGCTCATTGATCCAGTGCGCACCAGTTCGAACAATCCGCCGATCGCGTTCGGGAAGCCCGCCGCGATACCGCCGAAGATAATAATCGAAATCCCGTTGCCCAAGCCGCGCTCGGTGATCTGCTCGCCAAGCCACATCAGGAACATCGTGCCGGTTACCAGCGTTACCACCGTTGTAAGCCGAAACATCATGCCTGGATCGATCACCAAGTTCGGCTGATTCTCGAGCGCAACCGCGATACTGAACGCCTGGAACGTCGCCAGCGCCACCGTGAAGTAGCGCGTGTACTGGGTAATCTTGCGCTGACCCGCCTGCCCTTCCTTCTTCAGCGCTTCCAACTGCGGGGACACGATCGCGAGCAGCTGCATGATAATCGATGCCGAGATGTACGGCATGATCCCTAGCGCAAACACCGTGAACCGCGACAGCGCGCCACCCGAGAACATGTTGAACATGGCTAGGATGCCGCCGGACTGGCTTTGGAACAGCTTGGCCAGTTGATCAGGATCGATTCCCGGCACCGGGATATGCGCGCCGATCCGGTAGACGATTAGCGCCAGCAGCAGGAAGACCAGCCGCCGGCGCAGATCGCCGTACTTCGGCCCACCGCGTCCAGTCTTTGCGAAAGTCGGACTGTTAGCCAAGAACCTTCTCCGTAGCAAATCCGAGTGACCGCGTCTGCAACGACTTACTCAGCAAACGAACCGCCCGCAGCTTCGATCGCAGCACGCGCGCTCTTCGTGGCGCCTACCCCCTTGATCGTGACCTTGCGCTTGATCTCGCCGGTCGCGATGATCTTCGCACTTTTGATCAACTCGCCCACGAGACCTGCTTGCTTCAGCGCCAGCAGATCGATTTCGTCGACCGGCAGCTTTTCCAGGTCGCCCAGGCGCACTTCACCCACGAACTCCTTCGTCAGCGACGTGAATCCGCGCTTGGGCAAGCGGCGTTGCAGCGGCATTTGACCGCCTTCGAAGCCCACCTTATGGAAGCCGCCCGAACGCGACTTCTGCCCCTTGTGCCCACGGCCCGCCGTCTTGCCCAGGCCGGAGCCGATGCCGCGGCCGACGCGACGCTTTGCGTGCTTCGAGCCTGCGGCCGGCTTCAGGTTGTTCAGTTCCATATTCACTCCTTGAGCTCGTGTCGCGCTTAGCCGATGACCTTGATCAGGTACGAGACCTTGTTGATCATGCCGCGCACCGCCGGCGTGTCCTGCAATTCGCTCACCGAGTTCAGGCGACGCAGGCCGAGGCCGCGCACCGTCGCGCGATGCGTGTCGCGGGTACCGATCAGGCTCTTGACGAGCTGGACCTTGACAGTTTTTTCAGACATGGTGACCACCCCGCCTTAACCCAAAATTTCTTCGACGCTCTTGCCGCGCTTGGCCGCGATATCGGCCGGCGTGGACTGGCGACGCAGACCGTCGAGCGTGGCACGAACGAGATTGTACGGGTTCGTCGAACCGTGGCTTTTCGCCACGACGTTCGTCACGCCCATCACCTCGAACACCGCACGCATCGGGCCGCCGGCGATCACGCCGGTACCTTGCTTGGCCGGTGCGAGCAACACCTGCGACGCGCCGTGCTTGCCGTGCGCCTCATGCTGCAGCGTACCGTTCTTCAACGGTACCTTGAACATGTTGCGGCGAGCCTGCTCCATCGCCTTCTGGACAGCGACCGGTACTTCCTTGGCCTTGCCCTTGCCCATGCCAACCCGACCATCACCGTCGCCGACCACCGTCAGCGCGGCGAAACCGAGAATCCGGCCACCCTTCACGACCTTGGTCACACGATTGACCGAGATCATTTTTTCGCGCAGGCCGTCGTCGCGTTCGTCGGCCTGAACCTTCGCTTGCATCTTTGCCATGACGAATCCCTATCCTTAGAACTTGAGCCCGGCTTCACGCGCGGCATCGGCAAGCGCCTTGACGCGGCCGTGATAGCGGAAGCCCGAGCGGTCGAAGGCGACGGATTCGATACCGGCAGCCTTGGCCTTCTCGGCGATACGCTTGCCGATCAACTGGGCCGCGGCGACATTACCGCCCTTGCCCGACTTGTCGGCCAGTTGCTGGCGCACCTCGACCTCGACGGTCGATGCGCTCGCCACCACCTTCGTACCGCACGGCGAGAACACCTGCGCGTAGATGTGCTGGTTGGTGCGGTGCACGGCCAGACGCGCAACCTGCAGCTCAGCGATCTTGATACGCGTTTGACGAGCACGGCGCAGGCGAGATTGAGTCTTATCCATGATTGCGCACCTTTACTTCTTCTTCGTTTCCTTGAGGATCACGGCTTCGTCGGCGTAGCGCACACCCTTGCCCTTATAGGGCTCAGGCGGACGGTAGCCGCGCACTTCCGCGGCAACTTGGCCGACCTTCTGCTTGTCGATCCCCTTGATGACGATTTCCGTTTGCGACGGCGTTTCCGCCTTCACACCTTCCGGCATTTGATGCACGACCGGATGCGAGAAGCCCAGCGACAGATTCAACTTGTCGCCTTGCGCCTGCGCACGGTAACCAACGCCGACCAGCGTGAGCTTGCGCTCGAAGCCCTTCGTCACGCCGTTCACCATATTCGCGACAAGTGCGCGCATCGTGCCGGACAGCGCGTTCGCTTCGCTCGACTCATCAACCGGTTGGAACTTCAGTTCGCCGTTGTCGTTGATCACCTTCACAAGCGGGTTTAGCGCCTGAGAAATCGTGCCCAACGGCCCTTTTAGCGTAATCTGCGTATCGCCCAGCGTCACCTCAGCACCGTTGGGCAGAGGAATCGGGCTCTTACCTACTCGAGACATGTTTCACTCTCCTGTCGGGCTTTACGCGACGTAGCAAATGACTTCGCCGCCCACACCCGTGGCGCGCGCCTTGCGATCGGTCATCACACCCTTGGGCGTGGACACGATGGCGACGCCCAGGCCGTTCATGACCTGCGGGATATCGTTGCGGCCGCGATACACGCGAAGGCCTGGCTTGGACACGCGTTCCAGACGCTCGATGACCGGTCGGCCGGCGTGGTACTTCAGTGCAATGTTCAGTTCCGCCTTCGGGCCCTGGGCCTTCACAACGAAGTCGTCGATGTAGCCTTCGTCCTTCAGGACCTGCGCGATTGCGACCTTCACTTTCGACGAGGGCATCGTCACCGCCGCCTTCTCGACCATCTGCGCGTTGCGGATGCGAGTCAGCATATCGGCGATAGGATCACTCATGCTCATTTATGTTGCTCCTTACCAGCTCGCCTTCGTCAGGCCGGGAATCTCGCCGCGGAATGCGATTTCGCGAATCTTGCCGCGCGCCAAGCCAAATTTGCGGAACGTGCCACGCGGACGCCCGGTGATCGCGCAGCGATTGCGCTTGCGGGTCGGGTTCGCGTTGCGCGGCAGTTGCTGCAGCTTCAGGCGCGCTTCGTAGCGCTCTTCGTCGGACTTGCTCGTATCGTCAATGATCGCCTTGAGCGCCGCGCGCTTTGGCGCATACTTCGCTGCGAGACGAGCACGCTTCTTTTCACGTTCGATCAGTGCCAGTTTAGCCACGGTAACCTCAGTTTCTGAACGGGAACTTGAAGCTGGCGAGCAGTGCCTTCGCTTCTTCGTCAGTCTTCGCAGTCGTCGTGATGCTGATATTCAGCCCACGCAGCGCGTCGATCTTGTCGTAATCAATCTCGGGGAAAATGATCTGCTCCTTGACCCCGATGTTGTAGTTGCCGCGACCATCGAATGCCCGGCCCGAGATGCCACGGAAATCGCGCACCCGCGGCAGCGCGATCGTCACGAAGCGATCCAGGAACTCATACATTGCGCGACCACGCAGCGTGACCATCGCGCCAATTGGATAGCCCTGGCGGATCTTGAAGCCCGCGATCGCCTTACGCGCTTTCGTCACGACCGGCTTCTGACCAGCGATCTTTGTTAGATCACCTACTGCGTTGTCGATGATCTTCTTGTCAGCGACCGCGTCACCCAGACCCATGTTCAGCGTGATCTTGGTGATGCGCGGCACTTCCATCACGGACTTGTAGCCGAACTTTTGCGTCAGTTCGGAAACAATCTTTTCTTTGTAAACCTGCTGCAAACGTGCCATTTTCGACTCCCGACTCAGGCGCTCAGCACAGCACCGGTGGTCTTCAGGAAGCGTACCTTCTTGCCGTCCTCGACCTTGATGCCCACTCGCGACGCACGGCCGTTCGCATCGACCAACGCGACGTTGGAGATGTGCAACGGCATCGACTTGCTTTCCACACCGCCAGTCGTACCCTTCATCGGGTTCGGCTTCACGTGCTTCTTCACGAGATTGATACCTTCAACCGTCACACGATCGCCCGCAACCGCCAGCACGGTACCGCGCTTGCCCTTGTCCTTGCCTGCGATGACGATGATTTCGTCACCCTTGCGAATCTTGTTCATCGCGACTCCTTACAGCACTTCCGGCGCGAGCGAAACGATCTTCATGAAACGTTCGCTACGCAATTCACGCGTGACCGGCCCGAAAATGCGCGTACCGATCGGCTCAAGCTTGTTGTTCAGGAGCACGGCGGCATTGCCGTCGAACTTGATCAGCGAGCCGTCCTGGCGACGCACGCCCTTGGCGGTACGGACCACCACGGCGTTATAGATTTCGCCCTTCTTGACGCGCCCACGCGGCGTGGCTTCCTTGACGCTCACCTTGATGATGTCGCCAATGCTCGCGTAACGACGCTTCGAGCCGCCGAGCACCTTGATGCACAACACTTCGCGTGCACCCGTGTTGTCGGCTACTTCAAGCCGAGTTTCGGTCTGGATCATGGTTTATCTTTCCCAACTTAATCCGGCACGCCACCATGGCGCGGCCGGTCAGTCTTGGTCCCGTCAGCCGATCGGCTGCTTGGGTTAGAACAGCAGCGACGGCAGACGAAACCCGCCATCGCAATCGGTGAATCCTGCGGTGCAGATGACAGCCACCCACACGCGCACTGGCCAACTCAGCCCCACCACTTACCCGCGACGGGGCATCCCTTATATGAGGGAAGTCCGAGATTATAACAAATAATCCCGGACTTGCAACAATTTGTTGCGATACTGTGGTGGCTCACGCCACCTGCACTCAGATAATACGCGCCGCTTCAACCAGGCGAGACACGCTCCAGGCCTTCGTCTTCGAAATTGGACGATTTTCCTGGATCTCCACGAGGTCGCCCTCGTTGTACGTGTTCGCTTCGTCGTGCGCGTGGTACTTCTTCGAGCGCACGACGTACTTGCCGTAGATCGGGTGCTTGACGCGATGCTCGACGAGCACGGTCACGGTCTTGTCCATCTTATTGCTGACGACCTTGCCGACCAGCGTCCGCTTAAGCGAGGTTTTAACGCTATCGTTCATTTCTGGTTCGCCTTTTCAGTCAACACGGTACGCACACGCGCGATGTCGCGGCGGACCTTCTTCAGCTGGCTGGTGTTCTGCAGCTGCTGGGTCGCGAGCTGCATGCGCAGACCGAATTGGGCTTTCAGCAGGTCCGACAGCTCCTTGTTGAGCGCGGCCTGATCCTTGTCGCGAAGTTCGGAAGCTTTCATCGCTTGACTCCTTAGGCGCCGATCTGGCGAGCGACGAACATCGTCTTCAGCGGCAACTTCGCCGCTGCCAGACGGAACGCCTCACGCGCCAGCTCTTCGTTAACGCCATCCATTTCGTACAGCATCTTGCCGGGCTGGATCTCGGCAACGTAGTACTCAGGGTTACCTTTACCGTTACCCATCCGCACTTCGGCCGGCTTTTGCGAAATCGGCTTGTCCGGGAAGATGCGAATCCAGATGCGGCCGCCACGCTTGATGTGGCGGGTCATCGCTCGGCGCGCGGATTCGATCTGACGCGCGGTTAAACGACCGCGACCGACCGCCTTCAGGCCAAATTCGCCAAACGACACCGCGTTGCCACGCGTTGCGACGCCCGTGTTACGACCCTTTTGCTCTTTGCGGTACTTTCTGCGTTTCGGTTGCAGCATAGTTATTCTCCACTCTTCGCGTCGCCGCCAGCACCGGCACCACTACGGCGCGGACCGCCCCGACGTGCACCCGGTGCGCCTTCGCCATCACGGCGCGGGCGACGATCGCCTGGGCGGGCATTGCGGCGCGCACGCTTGTCGTCCGCCGGCTCTTCGGCGACCGGCACATCGTTGCGGCCGAGCGTATCGCCTTTGTAGACCCACACCTTGACGCCGATGATGCCGTACGTCGTCTTCGCTTCCGACGTCGCATAGTCGATATCGGCGCGCAGCGTGTGCAGCGGCACACGGCCTTCACGGTACCATTCGGTCCGTGCGATTTCGATGCCGTTCAGACGACCCGCGCTCATGATCTTGATGCCCTGCGCACCCAGACGCATCGCGTTTTGCATCGCGCGCTTCATCGCGCGACGGAACATGATCCGGCGCTCGAGCTGCTGTGTGATCGAATCGGCGATCAGTTGCGCATCGGTCTCCGGCTTACGGACTTCTTCGATGTTGACGTGAACCGGCACGCCCATGCGGCGCTGCAGTTCGGTCTTCAACAACTCGATATCCTCACCCTTCTTGCCGATCACGACGCCCGGACGCGAGCTGAAGATCGTGAGCCGCGCGTTCTTTGCAGGACGCTCAATCACGACGCGGCTCACCGACGCGTTCTTCAGCTTTTTCTTCAGGTATTCGCGAACACCGATGTCTTCCTTCAGCATCCCAGCGAACTGGGTATTGTTCGCGTACCAACGCGATGCCCAGTTACGGCTGACAGCCAGGCGGAAGCCAGTCGGATGAATTTTCTGTCCCATCGTGTGACCCCTTAATTCCCGACCGTCACAGTGATGTGACAGGATTGCTTCTCGATACGGTTGCCACGACCCTTCGCGCGAGCGGTAAAACGCTTCAGCGAAGCTGCCTTGTCGACGTAGATCGTTTTGATCTTCAACTCGTCGATGTCCGCACCCTCGTTGTGCTCCGCATTGGCGATCGCCGATAGCACCACCTTCTTGACGATACCAGCCGCTTTCTTCGGCGAAAACGTCAGAATATTCAGGGCCTTGTCAACCGGCAAACCGCGAATCTGGTCGGCCACAAGGCGCGTCTTCTGCGCCGAAATGCGGGCACCGCGATGAATTGCCTTCACTTCCATCTTGATTGCCCCTTATCTCTTGGCCTTCTTGTCGGCCACGTGCCCTTTGAAGGTACGGGTCAACGCGAATTCGCCGAGCTTGTGGCCGACCATATTTTCCGACACATACACCGGAACATGCTGGCGGCCGTTGTGCACAGCGATCGTCAAGCCGATGAAATCCGGCAGGATCGTCGAACGACGCGACCAGGTCTTGATCGGTTTCTTGTCACGCGAAGCTGCAGCCGCCTCAACCTTCTTCAGCAAATGGGCGTCGCAGAACGGACCTTTTTTAACAGAACGTGCCATTGCCTACTCCTTAACGCTTGTGACGGCGCTGGACGATCATCGTCGTCGTGCGCTTGTTGCGACGCGTGCGGAAGCCCTTCGTCGGCGTACCCCACGGGCTGACCGGATCGCGACCCGCCGCCGTACGACCCTCGCCGCCACCGTGCGGGTGGTCGATCGGGTTCATTGCCACACCACGGACCGTCGGACGGATACCGCGCCAACGATTCGCGCCGGCCTTGCCGATCTGACGCAGGCTGTGTTCCTCGTTGCCGACTTCACCGATCGTTGCACGGCATTCGATGTGCACGCGCCGGATTTCACCCGAGCGCAGGCGAACCTGCGCATACGTGCCCTCGCGAGCCAACAGCATCGCCGACGCACCGGCTGAGCGCGCGATTTGCGCCCCCTTGCCCGGCAGCATTTCGACACAGTGAATGGTCGTACCCACCGGAATATTGCGGATCGGCAGCGTATTGCCCGCACGAATCGGCGCTTCCGAACCCGACAACAGTTGTGTGCCCACCATCACGCCCTTCGGCGCGATAATGTAGCGACGCTCACCATCGGCATAGCACAGCAGGGCAATGTTCGCGCTGCGGTTCGGGTCGTATTCAAGACGCTCAACCTTCGCCGGGATAGCGTCCTTGTTGCGACGGAAATCGATGACGCGATAGTGATGCTTGTGACCGCCGCCCTTGTGGCGCGTCGTGATATGACCGTTATTGTTGCGGCCAGCCGTGGAGCTTTGCTTATCGAGCAGCGCCGCGTACGGCTTGCCCTTGTGCAGTTCCTTGTTGACCACCTTCACCATCGCACGACGGCCAGGCGAAGTCGGTTTGAGCTTAACGAGTGCCATGATTACTTGGCCTCCGCTTCAAAGTTGATTTCCTGGCCCGGCTTCAGGTTTACGTACGCCTTGCGCACGTCCTTGCGGCGGCCCATGAAACGGCCAAAGCGCTTGGCTTTGCCCTTCACGTTCAGCACGTTGACCGACTCTACTTCGACCTTGAACAACAATTCGACTGCCGCCTTGACTTCCTGCTTCGTGGCATCCGGCGCAATGTCGAATACGACTTGTTCGTTCTTGTCGGCCACCAGCGTCGCCTTTTCGGAGATCACCGGCGCGAGCAGAACCTGCATCAAACGATGATCGTTCTTGCGAATTTCGCTCATGACAGCAACTCCTCGATCTGGGCGACCGCAGCCTTCGTGACCAGCACTTTCTTGAAGTAGATCAGCGACAACGGGTCGGCATAACGCGGCTCGACAACCGCCACATGCGGCAGATTGCGCGACGCAAGGTACAGGTTCTCGTCGACGGTATCGGTGATCACGAGCACCGACTCGAGCCCCATGGCCTTGAACTTGGCCGCCAACAACTTGGTCTTCGGTGCCTCGAGCTTAATGTCCTCGACCACCGACAGACGGCCTTCACGAGCGAGCTGCGACAGGATCGAGCAGACGCCGGCGCGGAACATCTTCTTGTTGACCTTCTGGCCGAAGTTCTCTTCCGGCGAGTTCGGGAAGATACGGCCACCGCCGCGCCACAACGGGCTCGACGACATACCGGCGCGGGCGCGGCCCGTGCCCTTCTGGCGCCACGGCTTCTTAGTCGTGTGCTTGACTTGCTCGCGATCCTTCTGCGCACGATTGCCGCTACGCGCGTTCGCCTGGTACGCGACGACGATCTGGTGGATCAGCGCTTCATTGTAGTCACGACCGAACACGATGTCCGATGCGTTCACACCCGCGCTTTCCTGACCTTGGTCGTTCAGGAGCTTCAGTTCCATTGTCACGCCCCCTTCTTCGCGCGAGCCTTAATGGCCGGCGTCACGAAAACTTTGCCGCCCTTTGCGCCCGGCACCGCACCCTTGACGAGGATAAGCTTGCGCTCCGCGTCGATACGTGCGATCTCGAGATTCTGCGTAGTGGCCGTCACATCACCGAGGTGGCCGGTCATACGCTTACCCGGGAACACACGACCCGGATCCTGCGCCATACCGATCGAGCCCGGCACGTTGTGCGAACGCGAGTTACCGTGCGACGCGCGGCCCGAACCGAAGTTGTAGCGCTTGATCGTACCGGCATAGCCCTTACCGATGGACACGCCCTGCACGTCAACCTTCTGACCCACTTCGAACAAGTCGGCACTGATCACCGCGCCTGGCGACAACTCGGCCGCCTTGTCGGCATCGATGCGGAATTCCTTTAGGATTTCACCGGCTTGAACACCGGCTTTGGCGAGATGACCAGCCAGCGGCTTGGTCACACGCGACGCGCGACGCTCACCGAAAGCAACCTGCACGGCCGTATAACCGTCCGTTTCAACGGTCTTGATCTGCGTCACGCGGTTGTCCGACACGTCCAGCACGGTCACGGGAATCGAATCACCGTCAGCCGTGAAAATACGGGTCATCCCAACCTTGCGACCTACGAGTCCAAGGCTCATCGTTTTCTCCATTCCCGACTGCGATTGGTCGGGGCTGATTACGAAACACCGGCGAACAGGAAAGAAGGCTAACGCCCACCTGTCACACGGCTTTTTAACGCAAATACGCGAAAAGCCTGGCATTGTAGCAGGGCTTTTCGTTTTTTGCAAGCAATCAATGACTTAGGCGCACCACGCCATCGCCGTGCAGGGTACGCCGCAAAGCCGCGTTACTGCAGCTTGATTTCGACGTCGACGCCCGCTGGCAAGTCGAGCTTCATGAGCGCATCTACGGTCTTGTCGGTCGGATCAACGATGTCCAGCAAGCGCAGGTGCGTGCGGATTTCCAGCTGATCGCGCGACGTCTTATTCACGTGCGGCGAACGCAGGATGTCAAAGCGCTGGATGCGCCGCGGCAGCGGGATCGGGCCAACGAGGATCGCGCCGGTGCGCTGTACCGTCTCGAAAATCTGCCGCGCTGATTGATCGACCAGCTTGTAGTCGAAAGCTTTCAGGCGGATACGGATTTTCTGCTTTTGCATGACATTTCCTGTAAAGAGCGAGGCGATATGGCATCGCCATAACCAAAGAACATGAAGCGGGCCCCAATCGGGAAACGGGCGCCCGCTCCGGACACTACGACATACCGCTACAGCAAACCGGCGATTTTACTCGATGATTTTGGCGACGACACCGGCGCCGACGGTACGGCCGCCTTCGCGGATCGCGAAACGCAGGCCCTCTTCCATCGCGATCGGCGCGATCAGCTTGACCGTGATCGACACGTTGTCGCCCGGCATCACCATTTCCTTGTCCTTGGGCAACTCGATCGAGCCGGTCACGTCCGTCGTGCGGAAGTAGAACTGCGGCCGGTAGTTGTTGAAGAACGGCGTGTGGCGTCCGCCCTCATCCTTGCTCAGCACGTACACTTCCGCCGTGAAATGCGTGTGCGGCGTGATCGTGCCCGGCTTGGCCAGCACTTGGCCACGCTCCACATCCTCGCGCTTGGTACCACGCAGCAGGATACCCACGTTGTCCCCGGCCTGACCCTGATCCAACAGCTTGCGGAACATCTCCACGCCCGTGCACGTCGTCTTCGTCGTGTCACGGATGCCCACGATCTCGATTTCCTCGCCGACCTTGATCACCCCGCGCTCCACACGACCCGTGACCACCGTACCACGACCCGAGATCGAGAACACGTCTTCCACCGGCATCAGGAACGCACCATCCACCGCACGCTCCGGCGTCGGAATGTACGTGTCCAGCGCATCGGCCAGGCTCATGATCGCCGCCTCGCCCAACTCGCCCTTGTCCCCTTCCAGCGCCAGCTTCGCCGAGCCCTTGATGATCGGCGTGTCGTCGCCCGGGAACTCGTACTTGGACAGCAGCTCGCGCACTTCCATTTCTACCAACTCGAGCAGTTCCGCATCGTCCACCATGTCGCACTTGTTCAGGAACACGATGATGTACGGCACGCCCACCTGACGCGCCAGCAGAATGTGCTCACGCGTTTGCGGCATCGGGCCGTCTGCGGCCGACACCACCAGGATCGCGCCGTCCATCTGCGCCGCGCCCGTGATCATGTTCTTCACGTAGTCCGCGTGACCCGGGCAGTCCACGTGCGCATAGTGACGCTGCTCTGTTTCGTACTCAATGTGCGCCGTGTTGATCGTGATGCCACGGGCCTTCTCTTCCGGCGCCGCGTCGATCTCGTCGTACTTCTTCGCTTCGCCGCCAAACTTCGACGACAGCACCGTCGCAATCGCCGCCGTCAGCGTGGTCTTGCCATGGTCAACGTGACCGATCGTGCCCACGTTCACGTGCGGCTTGGTCCGCTCAAATTTACCTTTAGCCATATTTCTCTTCTTTCAATAGTGGTTCGTGAATGAGTTTGCCGACCGATCACTTCGCTTTCGCGTTGATGATCGCATCAGCCACGTTGCGCGGAGCCTCGGCATAGTGCTTGAACTCCATCGTGTACGTCGCACGGCCTTGCGTCAGCGAGCGCAGCGACGTCGAGTAGCCAAACATTTCCGACATCGGCACTTCCGCGCGGACGATCTTGCCGCCGCCGACCATGTCTTCCATGCCCTGCACGATGCCGCGGCGGCCCGACAGGTCGCCCATCACATTGCCCATGTACTCTTCCGGCGTCTCGACTTCGACAGCCATCATCGGCTCGAGAATCACCGGATTCGCCCGGCGCATCGCTTCCTTGAACGCCATCGAACCGGCCATCCGGAACGCGTTTTCGTTCGAGTCCACGTCGTGGTACGAACCGAACGTCAAGTGCACCTTCACATCGACGACCGGGAAACCGGCCAGCACGCCGCTCTTCAGCGTTTCCTGAATACCCTTGTCGACCGCGGGGATGTACTCGCGCGGAATCACTCCCCCCTTGATCTCGTCGAGGAACTCGTAGCCTTTGCCTTGCTCATTCGGCTCCAACGTGATGACCGCATGGCCGTATTGGCCGCGACCGCCGGACTGTTTAACGAACTTGCCTTCGACGTCCTCTGCCGATTTGCGGATCGTTTCGCGGTAAGCCACCTGCGGCTTGCCAACCGTCGCCTCGACGTTGAATTCGCGCTTCATCCGATCGACTAGGAT
The DNA here is from genome assembly GCF_021991875.1 of Mycetohabitans sp. B8. Classification (GTDB taxonomy): domain Bacteria; phylum Pseudomonadota; class Gammaproteobacteria; order Burkholderiales; family Burkholderiaceae; genus Mycetohabitans. The sequence goes on along the minus strand of NZ_JAHLKR010000011.1, from coordinate 23,482 downwards.
TTCCAGGTGCAGCTCGCCCATGCCCGAGATGATCGTCTGGCCCGATTCCTCGTCGGTATGCACGCGGAACGACGGGTCCTCTTGCGCCAAGCGGTTCAGCGCGATGCCCATCTTTTCCTGGTCGGCCTTCGTCTTCGGCTCGACGGCCTGCGAGATCACCGGCTCCGGGAACACCATACGTTCAAGCACGATCGGGTTGGCCGGATCGCACAGCGTGTCACCGGTGGTCGCCTCTTTCAGGCCGACCGCGGCGGCGATGTCGCCAGCGCGCACTTCCTTGATTTCCTCGCGCTGGTTCGCGTGCATTTGCAGAATCCGTCCGACGCGCTCCTTCTTGCCCTTCGTCGAGTTCAGCACGGTATCGCCAGAATTGACGACGCCCGAATACACGCGGAAGAAAATCAATTGGCCAACGAACGGGTCCGTCATGATCTTAAACGCGAGCGCCGAGAATTTCTCGTCATCCGATGCGTTGCGCTCCACCTCCTCACCGCTCTCGGTCTCGCCCTTGACCGGCGGAATGTCGACCGGCGACGGCAGGAAGTCGATCACCGCATCCAGCATGCGTTGCACGCCTTTGTTCTTAAACGCGGTCCCGCACAGCATCGGCTGAATTTCGCAGGCGATCGTGCGATCGCGCAGCGCCTTGACGATTTCATCTTCGGTCAGCGCTTCGCCACCGAGATACTTTTCCATCAGCGCCTCGCTCGCCTCGGCTGCCGACTCGATCATCTTCTCGCGCCACTCGTTACACGTGTCCACGAGTTCAGCCGGAATATCGGCATATTCGAACTTCGTTCCTTGCGATGCGTCGTCCCAAACGATCGCCTTCATCTTCAACAGGTCGACGACCCCTTTGAACGACTCCTCTGCACCGATCGGCACGACGATTGGCACCGGATTGGCCTTCAGGCGCGTCTTCAGCTGGTCATACACTTTGAAGAAGTTTGCGCCGGTACGGTCCATCTTGTTCACGAACGCGAGCCGCGGCACCTTGTACTTATTGGCCTGGCGCCACACGGTTTCCGATTGCGGCTGCACGCCACCGACCGCGCAGTACACCATGCACGCGCCATCGAGCACGCGCATCGAGCGCTCGACCTCGATCGTGAAGTCCACGTGTCCCGGCGTGTCGATGATGTTGATGCGGTGTTCTGGGTAGTTGTTGCCCATGCCTTTCCAGAACGCCGTCGTCGCAGCGGACGTGATCGTGATACCACGTTCCTGCTCCTGCTCCATCCAGTCCATCGTCGCGGCACCATCGTGCACTTCGCCGATCTTGTGGTTCACACCGGTGTAAAACAGGATGCGCTCGGTCGTCGTCGTTTTGCCGGCGTCGATGTGAGCGCTGATACCGATATTACGGTAACGCTCGATAGGAGTCTTACGAGCCACTTTAATCTCTCAAGAGGATTGCGCAGCGGGAGAACCCCGGTGCGCCTTAACACAAACGGGCGAGGCGCTTTGGAAGCGCACCCGCCCGGAATTTTCTTCTCCGTTTACCAGGCTTTCCAGCCTAAACGGCCGTTAGAAACGGAAATGCGAGAAAGCTCTGTTCGCTTCCGCCATCCGGTGCACTTCGTCGCGCTTCTTCATCGCGCCGCCCCGACCTTCCGCGGCCTCGAGCAGTTCACCGGCCAGGCGCAGCGCCATCGACTTCTCGCTACGCTTTTTCGCGGCCTCACGCAACCAGCGCATCGCCAATGCCATACGACGCGACGGGCGCACTTCGACCGGAACCTGGTAGTTCGCGCCTCCAACGCGGCGGCTTTTCACTTCAACCACCGGCTTCACGTTGCTCAGCGCGACAGTGAACACTTCCAGGGGGTCCTTGCCGGCCTTGCCCTGGATTTGCTCGAAAGCCCCGTACACGATGCGCTCGGCCACCGACTTCTTGCCCGACAGCATCAGTACGTTCATGAATTTTGCAACATCAACATTGCCGAACTTCGGGTCCGGCAATATTTCCCGCTTGGGGACTTCGCGACGACGCGGCATTTCTGTTCCTTTGACTGTTCAGTTGGAGCGGTTATGTTCCCCACTCCGCGGCCACCAACTAACCCGATCCATCTCACGACTAACCAGCTTGGCCGGGTGACCACTTACTCGATAGCGCCGATCGATCCGGCACTACCGCCTTTGCATCGACGGGCGATGCAGTTTACTTACCCGCCTTGGCGCGCTTTGCACCATACTTCGAACGGGCCTGCTTGCGGTCCTTGACGCCTTGCGTGTCGAGCGAGCCGCGCACCATGTGGTAACGCACACCCGGCAAGTCCTTGACCCGGCCGCCGCGAATCAGCACGACCGAGTGCTCCTGCAGGTTGTGGCCTTCACCACCGATGTACGAGATAACCTCGAAGCCGTTCGTCAAACGCACCTTCGCGACCTTACGAAGCGCCGAGTTCGGCTTTTTGGGCGTCGTCGTGTACACACGGGTGCACACGCCGCGACGCTGCGGACAGTCCTGCAAGGCCGGGCTTTTGCTCTTCACATGCTCCGAAGCGCGGCCTTTGCGAACCAATTGATTGATGGTTGGCATTGTTGATTCCTGGAAATAGACAAAATCGGACGACGCAGGCCCGGGCAAGCGGACCTGAATGGCTGCACGCACGCCACCCGATGAACCGACACCGGAATAATCGGCGGCAATAGTGCCGCGCCCGCCATGCTGACAACCGGCCGACCTACAATAACCAAGAGGGCGACCAGCGATGCGAGCGCAATCGCGCCGAATACCGGAACCTGGCATAGTAATCCAAGATTTGCAAGTACGTCAACAGCAGGTTGCGCGCATTGGCTCACGCCGATGGAGCGACTACCGCCGTCAGTCGTCGCTGATCACCTCGAGCAGTTCGTCACCGAAGCGCTCGAATTTGCGCGCGCCCAGGCCCGGTACGCCGCGCAGTTCATCGCGCGAAACCGGCGCGCTGCGGGCCAGCTCGGCTAACGTCGCATCGTGGAAAATGACGTAGGCCGGCACGCCGTCGGCCTTGGCTGTCTCGCTACGCCAGGCGCGCAACCGGTCCCAGCGCGCACGCTGGTGCGGCGACATGCCAGCGGTCGGATCGGTGCGCTCGCCGCGACGCGCGCCATCCGCCTCACGCACCCGTTTAGGTTTAGCATACCGGCGCAGCGTGATGTTGCGCTCCCCCTTCAACACCGGCTTGCTCGCCTCCGTGAGCACCAGTACGCCGTGGCCTCCATGATCGACAGCAAGCAGGCCTAGCGCAATCAACTGGCGGAAAATCGCCCGCCATTGCGCCTCTGACAACCCTGCGCCGATACCAAAAGTGCTCAACGCATCGTGCCCCCGTTGCTTGACGCGCTCGGTTTTGTTGCCGCGCAATATGTCGATCAGGTGGCCCGCACCAAATCCAAAGCCGCTAGCCCGCTGCACGCGGTACACGCATGACAGCGCCATCTGCGCCTCGCGAGTGCCATCCCAGGTTGCCGGCGGCTCCAGGCACGTATCACAGTTGCCACAGGGTTGGCCCGTTTCGCCAAAATAGCCGAGCAAATGCACGCGCCGGCATCCGGCCGTCTCGCACAATCCAAGCAACGCATCGAGCTTCGCCGTTTGCACTCGCTTGTGCAACTCGTCGGCCTCGGACTCGTCGATCATCTTGCGCTGTTGCACGACGTCGCCCAACCCGTAGGCCATCCACGCGTTGGACGCAAGGCCATCGCGGCCGGCCCGGCCGGTTTCCTGATAGTAGCCTTCGATGCTCTTGGGCAGGTCCAGATGCGCGACGAAGCGCACGTCCGGCTTGTCAATCCCCATTCCGAACGCGATCGTCGCGCACATCACAACCCCCTCCTCGTGCTGGAAAACCTGCTGGTGCCGCTGGCGAAGCTGCGCGTCCATGCCGGCGTGATACGGCAACGCGCGCAGCCCCTGCTGTATCAGCCAGTCAGCCGTCTCCTCGACCTTGCGCCGCGACAGGCAATAGACGATGCCCGAATCGGTGGTGCCGTCCACGTTGGTGTGCTCGGCCCGGATAAAATCGAGTAATTGCACACGCGCATTGTCCTTCTCGACGATCCGGTAACGGATGTTTGGCCGGTCGAAACTCGAAATGAACACTCGAGCGTTGTTCAGCGCGAGCCGCTCGATGATTTCCTCGCGCGTGAGCGCGTCTGCCGTCGCGGTCAACGCAATGCGAGGCACCTGCGGGAAACGCTCGTGCAGCGCGCACAACTGCATATATTCGGGCCGGAAATCATGGCCCCACTGCGACACGCAGTGGGCTTCGTCGATCGCAAACAACCCTATCCGGCTGCGCGCGAGCAGCTCCAGGAACCGTGCTGTCAGCAGTCGCTCCGGTGCAACGTACAACAACTGCAACTCGCCACGCGCGAACGCGCGCTCGGTCGCCGCCGCCTCGGCCGCGGTGAGCGCCGAGTTCACGTAGGCTGCCCGCACCCCCGCTTCGGTCAATGCCGCGACCTGGTCCTGCATCAACGCGATCAGCGGCGACACCACGATGCCGGCGCCCAGGCCGGCTTCGTGCCGCACCAGCGCGGGAATCTGGTAACACAACGACTTGCCGCCACCGGTGGGCATCAGCACAAGGCTGTCGTGCCCCGCCGCGACATGTTCAACGATATCGGCCTGCGGCCCGCGAAACGCCGGATAGCCGAAGACCTCTTTAAGCAACGCAAGACAGCGGGACATGCAACTCCACGGGTGGGAACGGCACGCAGCGTGCGCGTTCAGACCGGTACATTTTATCAACCGCGCGCAGTCAGCGGTATCCGCCCGATGGCCGATGAAGGATACCGTTCGGTAGGAGTCACTTAGACGGCTCGGCGCGCTGGGTCCGCGTCGGCCCGGGCATGATCAGCCCCAACTCCTGCTGCAGCGCCTGCAAATATCGTCCGCGCAGGAAGCGGCATTCCTGCTTGAGCATGCCATAGAGGATGAAATCCGTGCCGTCTCCGGCACCCTCGCGCATAATGCCTTCACGCCGAAAACCCAGGTGCTCGTCGAGCCGCTGCGCACGCAGGTTATCCGTGCGCACCAGCCCCGTCACCCGCCGGCAGTTGAGCACCACGAACGGATACAGAAAAACCGCCGACAGAAACGCCGGCGTCAGCAGATGACGCGACTCCAGCATCGCGCAGTGCATCAGCACGTTCGGGCCGTTGTACCCTTGGTACACCACGCCGGCCACGATATGGCCGTCTTTTTCGAGCCCAATCGTCGTGCAGTCGTTGTAGCTCGCCTCGCCCGTTGCCGCGGCGACAAAGCGCATGACTTCGTCGCCACGGTGATACACGATTCGTCGCATGATTGGGTTCAAACAGCGGATCAGGTTGGCAATGGAATGCCGAATTGCTGCAGCGTCGGATTCACGTTATCGGCAAACTTTTCCTGATTCTGCTTCTTGTGCACCGCTTCAACGATCGCCGACACAATCGTCGCGATCACACCGGCAATTTCGCCAATCGGCCCGAGTGCATCGAGCACCGTCGATACCGCGCTGACGATCCCGGCAACCGCTTCGCCCGCCACGTTGCCCGCGACGCGGGCAGCGGTCGTCGCAATTTTGGTGGCGACTTCACCCGTTTCTGCCGCAGCCTCACCAGCCGCCCCGGCGCCGCGGGTAAGCCATGAGCCAATGTCCTTAGTATCTTTGACCGCGTCCTTGATCGTGTCGATGATGTCGAGCGGATTCGCGCTGGACGATCCGTTGCCGCTGGCGCTGGAATCGGCGCTTTCGGCACCGTTCGACGCCGCGCCGCCGCCCGCTTTTTCGAACAACTGCGCCAGGCTCTCCATTTCAGGCGGCAGCTTCTTTTTCAGGTACTCGCCCACGGCCGGATCATTAGCCAGGGTCTGGATGTCCTGCGTGAGCACTTTGACCGTCTCGTCGACGTTGCGCAGATGATCGCTACCGCCGGCCTGTACGTTGATCAGCGTCTGCATCAGCTTGCACATGACCGCGGCCTTCTGCTCCGCCGTGTAATTGCCGGGATGAGCAAAGATGTCCTGATTCAACGTACTAATATCTGTATTGGCGGTGACGTTTTTCAGGCCTGCGTCTTTTAAAAAGTTCAAGTCGGATTGTTCGTCCGTCGGTGCTTCTTCCTTGATGAAGCTCGTCAGGTTATCGTCGTTGATCAAGTTATCGGCCTTGTTCGTCGCCTTGTCGACGCCGGCGCGGTCAATCGCGTCGAACCCGCCGTTGGTCGACAATGCCTTCGCGGCATTCTTCAGCGCGTCGCTGAAACCACTGTTATTTTGTAGATCGCAGACCTGCTGTTTAGTCGCCACCATGCCGCCGCCCTTTCCGCCGTTGTAGCTATGGTTCTTACCACCGGCGTCCTGGTGGCCCGTGGACTGGCCGGTGATCGCGATGTAGGCTTGCAGCAGTGCAGCCGAGCGCGCCGTTGCCAACGAATCGGGATCGGCGTCTGGGTGCTTCTTCATATACTCTTGGATATTGTTATCGGCCTGTTCCAGATTTTTATGAACCGATTTTAAAAAGTCGCCCATTTTTCCCTGGTCGACCGTTCCATCATCCTTCAATGCACCGGTTCGCTGCAGTGCACTCTTGAGCGACGGATTGTCGTTGACATACTGCAGCGCGGCTTGCTTCATCTCATCCATGGCCCCATCAACTTGGCCGCTCAGGATCTGCATCGCGGCAATCGGGCGCTCCAACTGGATGCATTGATCGGCCGAGGCCATGTCGTTCCACTTCGATAAGTCATCACCTTCGTACTGGTCAATGAAATTATCGAGGGCGGCATACTTCGGGTCGCCTTGAATAAACTCGTCGTCACAACCACATTCTGTCGTGTCGGTATCCGTGTCCGCCCCATCTACGATGGTCGAATCGTCGTCTGACCAATCCTGTTCGTCGTTGACGGTAACGAACGGCGCACGGATCACAAAGGTGCGGTTTCCGAAGGCTGATGTATCCGATTTGGCGCTGCTCGACGGCGTATTCGATTCGGTGCCGGACTGGTTCGCTTTGATGCCATCGTGCGCTGTCTGCGCCGGGGGAGCCCATATATCGGTCTCCGAGCCGCTGTCGTCGACATCGGAGTCTTCCCACTCCAAATCTAGGTAGGACAGCCCCAACAGGCTCAAGTGGGACGGAAATTTATCACTCTGCGCGTCAGGCTTGTCACCCTTGGCGTCGGCTTCAGGAATGTGTAGTCCCGTGTTGAGCCATGGGCTACTCCACTGCTGCACTAAAGTATTCATCGAGTTTGGCTCCTCTCGGTGGCGCGCCAGCAACAGTGGTGCGCAAGACATGCCCTGAACGGGGCAACGGATCGTGAATCGATTATCAGCATGCCGCCGAACCAGGCTCCGGAAACTGCGAACTGCCGTGGCTTGATGCGAATCCCTGTCTCGCCTTATGTGACAGTTGGCGCCCGCCGCCTTGAAGACCCTGGTGTAGGCCGGATGCCAACTGCACCCATTCCACCTTCCAATTGCCGACCGATGTCCGCTGGCTACGACCCTAATGCCCTACCTCCTACCCCCTGCCTCTTGCCCCCTTGTCTCTAATCTCCAACCGCTCAACACGCTCGTCGATCCATACAAAGACAAAACCCTACGCACTCTCGTACGTAGGGTTCATTGTTCAACCATCGGGCGCCGCAGACTGACAGTCTACTGACACGCGGACACCTGACCGGGCACGCTGTCATGCGGTCACGAGAGGCTGCCGGCGCCGTCAACCCGACGCCGGCATGCGTCACTCGTTTTCCGAATGCGGATGCTCGACCGGCATCTCCGGCGTGACGAAGTCGAATGGGCTCGCGTGCTCTTCTTCTGCCGCAATCTGCTCGAAACGCTCGCGATCCGCCGTCTCCTTGCTCTTGCGCGCCTTGTGGAACGCAAGCCCCGTACCGGCCGGGATCAGGCGACCGACGATCACGTTCTCCTTCAGACCACGCAGGTCGTCGCGCTTGCCCATGATCGCGGCTTCGGTCAGCACGCGCGTCGTCTCCTGGAACGAGGCAGCCGAGATGAACGAATCGGTCGACAGCGACGCCTTCGTGATACCCAGCAGCACGTTCTCGTAGGTTGCCGGCCGCTTGTCTTCCGCGATCATCCGGTCGTTCTCGTCGAGCATGTCGGAACGTTCAACTTGTTCGCCCGGGATAAACCGCGTATCGCCGTTGTCGACGATTTGCACGCGGCGCAGCATCTGGCGCACGATCACTTCAATGTGCTTGTCGTTGATCTTCACGCCCTGCAAGCGATACACGTCCTGCACTTCGTCGACGATGTAGCGCGACAGCGCCTCGATGCCCTGCAAGCGCAGGATGTCGTGCGGATCGGCCGGCCCGTCGACAATCATCTCGCCCTTGTTGACGACCTGGCCATCATGCACGAGCACCTGCTTTTCTTTCGCGATCAGGAATTCGTGCTGATTGCCGTCCAGATCCGTGATGACCAGGCGCTGCTTGCCCTTCGTGTCTTTGCCGAACGACACCGTCCCGGTCACTTCCGCCAGGATGCCCGCATCCTTCGGCGAGCGCGCCTCGAACAACTCGGCAACCCGTGGCAGACCACCGGTAATGTCGCGCGTCTTCTGCGACTCAGTCGGAATCCGCGCCAGCACCTCACCGACTTGGACCTGCTGACCATCCTTCACCGTGATCAGCGCGCCAACCTGGAAGCCGATCTGCACCGCATGCTCGGTTCCCGGAATCTTCACTTCGTCGCCGGTCGCATCCAGCAGCTTCACTTGCGGACGCACGCTCTTGGACGACTGCGATCCGCGGCGCTTGGAGTCGATCACGACGAGCGTTGACAGGCCGGTCACTTCGTCGATCTGCTTCGCGACGGTCACGCCCTCTTCGACGTTCTCGAACTTCACCGTGCCACCGTACTCGGTGATGATCGGACGCGTCATCGGGTCCCACGTCGCGAGCTGCGTACCCGCCTTGATCTGCACGCCGTCCAACTGCAGCAGCGTCGCACCGTACGGGATCTTGTGGCGTTCGCGCTCGCGGCCGTGGTCGTCCGCGATGACGACTTCGCCGGAGCGCGAAATGACGATCTGCTCGCCCTTTGCGTTCGTGACATAGCGCATCGTCGCGGTGAAGCGCGCGATACCGTTGGACTTCGCCTCGACGCTAGAGGCCACCGCCGCCCGCGATGCCGCACCACCGATGTGGAACGTGCGCATCGTCAGCTGCGTGCCCGGCTCGCCGATCGATTGCGCGGCGATTACGCCGACCGCCTCGCCCACGTTCACCAGCGAGCCGCGTCCCAGGTCGCGACCATAGCACTTCGCGCACAACCCGTAGCGCGTTTCGCAGGTCAATGGCGTGCGCACGCGCACTTCATCGATACCGAGGCGCTCGATCTCCTCGACCGCGGTTTCGTCCAGCAGCGTACCCGATTCGTACAGCGTCTCCTGGTTTTCCGGATTGACGACGTCGGCCACCGCGACGCGACCGAGAATCCGGTCGCGCAGCGCCTCGACGACTTCACCACCCTCGACCAGCGCCTTCATTGCCACGCCCTGGCTGGTGCCACAGTCGTCCTCGACGACCACCAGATCCTGCGTCACGTCGACCAGACGACGCGTCAGGTAGCCCGAGTTCGCGGTCTTCAACGCGGTATCCGCCAAGCCCTTACGTGCGCCGTGCGTCGAGATGAAGTACTGCAGCACGTTCAGGCCTTCGCGAAAGTTCGCGGTAATCGGCGTCTCGATGATCGAGCCATCCGGCTTGGCCATCAGCCCACGCATGCCCGCCAACTGGCGAATCTGCACCGCCGAGCCACGGGCACCGGAGTCCGCCATCATGTAGATCGAGTTGAACGATTCCTGGCGCGTCTCGTTGCCATCGCGGTCCACCACCGGCTCGGTCGACAGCTGCTCCATCATCGCCTTGCCAACCGACTCGGAGGTAGCCGACCAGATGTCAACCACGTTGTTGTAGCGCTCCTGGGCGGTGACCAGGCCCGACATGTACTGGCGATCGTATTCCTTGACCTTTTTGGCGGCCTCGCCCACGATCGTTTCCTTTTGCGGCGGCACGAGCATGTCGTCGACGCAGATCGAGATCCCGGCGCGCGTGGCCAGCCGGAATCCGGACTGCATCAGCTGGTCGGCGAAGATGACAGTCTCGCGCAAGCCGCAACGGCGAAACGCCGTGTTGATCAGCCGCGAGATTTCCTTCTTCTTCAATGGTTTGTTCAGCACGCTGAACGGCAAACCCGGCGGCAGGATCTCCGACAGGATCGCACGGCCGACGGTGGTCGCATACAACGAGACCTTCGGCACGAACTTCGGCGCACCCTCGGAGCGATCTTCGTTGGTCACCATCTCGGTGATCCGCACGTTCACGCGCGAGGCCAGCTCCACTTCCTTGTTCTCATACGCGCGCAGGACTTCGCTCACGCCGGTGAAGGTCATCCCTTCACCCTTCGCATTGATCGCTTCGCGCGTCGCATAGTACAAGCCCAGCACGATATCCTGCGACGGCACGATCGACGGATCGCCGTTGGCCGGGAACAACACGTTGTTGGACGCGAGCATCAGCGTGCGCGCCTCCATCTGCGCCTCGAGCGACAGCGGCACGTGCACGGCCATTTGGTCGCCGTCGAAGTCGGCGTTGAACGCCGCGCACACGAGCGGGTGCAATTGGATTGCCTTGCCTTCGATCAGCACCGGCTCGAACGCCTGGATCCCCAGGCGGTGCAGCGTCGGCGCGCGGTTCAGCATCACCGGATGCTCGCGGATCACCTCTTCGAGGATGTCCCACACGACCGGCGTCTGGCTTTCAACTTCCTTCTTTGCCGCCTTGATCGTCGTCGCGACGCCCATCACCTCAAGCTTGTTGAAGATGAACGGTTTGAACAACTCGAGCGCCATCAACTTCGGCAGGCCACACTGGTGGAGCTTGAGCGTCGGACCGACGACGATCACCGAGCGACCCGAGTAGTCAACGCGCTTACCGAGCAGGTTCTGGCGGAAGCGGCCGCCCTTGCCTTTGATCATGTCGGCAAGCGACTTCAGCGGCCGCTTGTTCGCGCCAGTCATTGCCTTGCCACGACGGCCGTTGTCGAGCAGCGAGTCGACCGCCTCCTGCAACATCCGCTTTTCGTTGCGCACGATGATCTCGGGCGCCTTCAGCTCGAGCAGACGCTTCAACCGGTTGTTACGGTTGATCACGCGACGATACAGGTCGTTCAGGTCCGACGTCGCGAACCGGCCGCCGTCCAGCGGCACCAGCGGACGCAACTCCGGCGGCAGCACCGGCAGCACCTCGAGAATCATCCAGTCCGGCTTGATGCCCGAACGCTGGAATGCCTCGAGCACCTTCAGGCGCTTCGCGTACTTCTTGATCTTCGCTTCGGAGCCGGTGTTCTTCAGCTCGGTGCGAAGCTGCTCGACCTGCGCATCAATGTCGATCGAGCGCAGCAACTCACGCACACCTTCCGCGCCCATTTCAGCGCGGAACTCGTCACCGTACTCCTCAACCTTATTGTAGTAATCCTCTTCGGTCATGATCTGCCGCGCCTTGAGCGGCGTCATGCCCGGATCGATCACGACATAGGCTTCGAAGTACAGTACGCGCTCGATGTCGCGCAATGTCATGTCGAGCACCATGCCCAGGCGCGATGGCAGCGACTTCAGAAACCAGATGTGCGCGACCGGCGAGGCAAGCTCGATATGGCCCATGCGCTCGCGGCGCACCTTCGCGAGCGTCACCTCAACGCCGCACTTCTCGCAGATTACGCCGCGGTGCTTCAAGCGCTTGTACTTGCCGCACAGGCACTCGTAATCCTTGATGGGGCCGAAGATCTTCGCGCAGAACAAACCATCGCGCTCCGGCTTGAACGTGCGGTAGTTGATGGTCTCCGGCTTCTTCACTTCACCGAACGACCACGACCGAATCTTGTCCGGCGAGGCCAGACCGATCTTGATCGCATCAAAAACTTCTTCTTGTTGGACTTGCTTGAATAGATCGAGCAAAGCTTTCATCGCTTCTCTCCAGTAGTCCGATTAGTTCCGGTCCAGGTCGATATCGATACCGAGCGACCGGATTTCCTTCACCAGCACGTTGAACGACTCCGGCATCCCCGCGTCGATCACGTGGTCGCCCTTCACGAGGTTCTCGTACACCTTCGTGCGGCCCGTCACGTCGTCCGACTTCACCGTCAGCATTTCCTGCAACACGTACGATGCGCCGTACGCCTCCAGCGCCCACACTTCCATTTCCCCGAAGCGCTGGCCGCCGAACTGCGCCTTGCCGCCCAACGGCTGCTGCGTCACCAGCGAGTACGGGCCGGTCGAGCGCGCGTGCATCTTGTCGTCCACCAAGTGGTGCAGCTTCAGCATATGCATGTAGCCGACCGTCACCGGACGCTCAAACGCCTCGCCCGTGCGCCCGTCGTATAGCGCCACCTGGTTCTTCGACTTCGTCATCCCAAGCTGCTGCGCCACCTCATCTGGGAACGCGAGATCGAGCATGCGCGAAATCTCTTTCTCGTGCGCGCCGTCAAACACCGGCGTCGCGAACGGCACGCCTTCCCTCAGGTTCTGCGCGAGCTCGATAACTTCATCATCGGACATCTCGTCGATCGACTCCGGATGACCCGACTCGTTATAGACCTTCGTCAGGAACGATCGCAGATCCTGCACGAGCGTCGCTTTCTTGGCCTGCAGCATTTCGCCGATACGCCAGCCTAAGCCCTTTGCGGCCCAGCCTAAGTGGGTCTCGAGGATCTGGCCGACGTTCATCCGCGACGGCACGCCAAGCGGATTCAACACGACGTCGCACGGGCGGCCGTCCGCCATGTACGGCATGTCCTCGACCGGAACAATCTTCGACACCACGCCCTTGTTCCCGTGGCGGCCCGCCATCTTGTCGCCCGGCTGCAAACGACGCTTGACCGCCAGGTACACCTTGACCATCTTCAGTACACCCGGGGGCAGTTCATCGCCTTGCGTGAGCTTCTTGCGCTTTTCCTCGAACGCGAGGTCGAACTGATGGCGCTTTTGCTCGATCGATTCCTTGATCGCTTCCAGTTGCGCCGCTGCGTCCTCGTCGGCCAGCCGAATGTCGAACCAGTGATAATGGTCCAGGTCATCCAGGTATTCGCGCGTGATCTTGGCACCCTTCGCCAGCTTCTTCGGACCGCCGTTCACAACCTTGCCGTCGAGCATCCGCGCCAGCCGCTCGAATGCGTCACCTTCAACGATGCGCAACTGGTCGTTCAAATCCAGCCGATAGCGCTTGAGCTCGTCATCGATGATTTGCTGTGCACGCTTATCGCGCTGGATCCCTTCGCGCGTGAACACTTGCACGTCGATCACGGTGCCGGTCATGCCCGACGGCACGCGCAGCGACGTATCCTTCACATCGGATGCCTTTTCGCCGAAGATCGCGCGCAGCAGCTTTTCTTCCGGCGTCAGTTGCGTCTCGCCCTTCGGCGTCACCTTGCCGACCAGCACGTCGCCCGCTTCGACTTCGGCGCCGATGTAGACGATGCCCGATTCGTCCAGGCGGCCCAGTTGCACTTCAGCCAGGTTCGAGATGTCGCGCGTGATTTCTTCCGGCCCAAGCTTCGTGTCGCGCGCCACGACATTGAGTTCTTCGATGTGGATCGACGTATAGCGGTCGTCGGCGACGACACGCTCGGAAATCAGGATCGAGTCCTCGAAGTTGTAGCCGTTCCACGGCGTGAACGCGACTAGCATGTTCTGGCCGAGCGCGAGCTCGCCCAGGTCCGTCGACGCGCCATCGGCGATCACGTCGCCACGCGCGACACGGTCGCCGACCTTCACGATCGGGCGCTGGTTGATGTTCGTGTTCTGGTTCGAGCGCGTGTATTTAATCAGGTTGTAGATGTCGACGCCGACCTCACCCGCCACCGCTTCGTCATCGTTGACGCGAATCACCACGCGGCCCGCGTCGACATAGTCGACCACGCCACCGCGGAACGCCTGCACCGTGGTGCCGGAGTCCACCGCAGTCGTACGCTCGATACCCGTGCCCACCACTGCTTTTTCCGGTCGCAGGCAAGGCACCGCCTGCCGCTGCATGTTCGAGCCCATCAATGCACGGTTTGCGTCATCGTGCTCAAGGAACGGAATCAGCGACGCGGCCACCGACACGATCTGCGACGGCGCGACGTCCATATATTGGATCCGATCCGGCGTGACCATCAGCGTTTCGCCCGCTTCGCGGGCCGAAACCAACTCATCAATCAGCTTGCCTTCGTCGTCGATCGCCGCATTTGCCTGCGCGATCACGTACCGACCTTCCTCGATCGCGGACAGATAGTCGATCTGATCGGTCACCTTACCGTCGATCACCTTTCGATACGGCGTCTCGAGGAAGCCGTATTCGTTCAGGTGGGCGTACAGCGCGAGCGAGTTGATTAGACCGATGTTCGGACCTTCCGGCGTCTCGATCGGACACACGCGGCCGTAGTGGGTCGGATGCACGTCGCGCACCTCGAAGCCAGCGCGCTCACGCGTCAAGCCGCCCGGACCCAGCGCGGACACACGCCGCTTGTGCGTGATCTCCGACAGCGGGTTGGTCTGATCCATGAACTGCGACAGCTGCGACGAGCCGAAGAACTCGCGAATCGCCGACGAAATCGGCTTTGAGTTGATCAGGTCGTGCGGCATCAGGTTCTCGCTCTCGGCTTGGCCGAGACGCTCCTTCACCGCCCGCTCCACGCGCACTAGGCCAGCGCGGAACTGGTTTTCGGCCAGCTCGCCGACACAGCGCACGCGACGGTTGCCGAGGTGGTCGATGTCGTCGACCTCGCCCTTACCGTTACGCAACTCGACCAGGATCTTGATCGCCGCGAGGATGTCATCGTCGGTCAGCGTCATCGGACCGTGAATCTCATCACGACCGACACGACGGTTAAACTTCATGCGGCCGACCTTCGACAGATCGTACGCATCTTCGCTATAAAACAGACGGTTAAACAACGCCTCGACCGCTTCCTCCGTCGGCGGCTCACCCGGGCGCATCATCCGGTAGATCGCGATGCGCGCGGCGGTCTTGTCGGTGGTCTCGTCGATACGCAGCGTCGACGAGATGTACGGCCCCTGGTCCAGATCGTTCGTGTACAACGTCTGGATTTCCTTCACGCTCGCCTCGCGCAGCTTCTCGAGCACGCTCTCGGTGATCTCGTCATTCGCATTGGCGATCACTTCGCCAGTGTCCCCGTCAATCACGTTCTTCGCGAGTACGCGACCGATCAGGTAGTCCTCTGGCACCGAGATGTACTTCGTCTTCGCATTCTCGAGGTCACGGATGTGCTTCGCGTTGATCCGCTTGTCCTTCTGGACAATGACCTTGCCGTCCCGATCGGCGATATCAAAGCGCGCGACCTCGCCTCGCAGCCGCTCCGGCACGAACTCCATCTGCGCGCCTTCGTTCATCAACGTGAAGTTGTCGAACACGAAGAAATTCGCCAGGACCTGTTCAGGCGTCAAGCCGATGGCCTTCAGCAGGATCGTCACCGGCATCTTGCGGCGGCGATCGACACGGAAGTACAGGATGTCCTTCGGGTCGAATTCGAAATCTAACCACGAGCCGCGGTACGGAATGATCCGCGCCGAGAATAGCAGCTTGCCCGAGCTGTGCGTCTTGCCCTTATCATGCTCAAAGAACACGCCCGGCGAACGGTGCAACTGTGAGACGATCACGCGCTCGGTGCCGTTGATCACGAACGAGCCGGTTGGCGTCATGAGCGGAATCTCGCCCATGTACACTTCCTGCTCCTTGACTTCCTTGACGACCGGCTTGGTCGGCGATTCCTTGTCGAGGATCACCAGGCGCACCTTTGCCCGTAACGCGGAGCAATAGGTCAGGCCGCGCTGCTGGCATTCCTTGACGTCGAACGCCGGCGGCGACAGCGCATAGCTGACGAATTCGAGCCGGGCGAAACCATTGTGCGAGACAATCGGGAAGACCGATGTGAACGCAGCCTGCAGCCCTTCCGGTTTGCGCTGCGGGGCGGGCACATCCGCTTGCAGGAAAGTGCTGAATGATTCAAGCTGGGTGGCCAGCAGGAAAGGAACCGGGTGAACGATGGGGCGCTTCGCGAAACTCTTGCGAATACGCTTCTTCTCGGTGAAGGAATAGTGCATACGATCTCCGAATCACGGCGGGATGGTTCATTGCTCCAACAGCAGTGAACCGGATTGCCCGAGTGTTCACCGACTGAGACCCTGTGGCCGTCCAGACGCTCGAACGGACCAAGAAGCTTGGTGGTTGGCCGCTACCAACCGCTGGCTGACGGCAGCGGATGCCCATGTTGCCCGCTACCCGACCAAACTTGCCTTCTGCAGTCGCTTCAGAAGACAAAGAAAAGGGCATGTGCCGTGCACGGTGGCCTTTTCTTTGGCTTCTCCGGCGATCATCGCGGTGCCCGACCTGCAAGGCGCCCGCCTGATCCAGAAAGCGCAAAAAGGCTGACGGTCCGAAACCGCCAGCCCTTCGCGCAAAATGCCGAAAGTTACTTGATTTCAGCTTTCGCGCCAGCGTCTTCGAGCTTCTTCTTCGCTTCTTCAGCCGCGGCCTTGGGCACGCTTTCCTTCACGGGCTTCGGTGCACCGTCGACCAGGTCCTTCGCTTCCTTCAGGCCCAGGCCCGTCAGTTCACGAACGGCCTTAATGACCGACACCTTGTTCGCACCGGCTTCGAGCAGGTTGACCGTGAATTCGGTCTGCTCTTCCGCCGCAGCGGCAGCACCACCGCCGGCACCCGCCGGACCCGCAACGGCCAGCGCAGCGGCCGACACGCCAAACTTCTCTTCGAACGCCTTGACCAGCTCGTTCAGTTCCAGAACCGACATCGCGCCAACGGCTTCCAGGATGTCTTCTTTTGCGATTGCCATTTAAAATACTCCTAACTTGGAATTTGAATCCTCAGCCAACGATCCGTGGCCAACCAGGCTCCCGCCCGGCCGCCTGTCAGGCCGCCTCGCCCTGCTTCTTTTCGGCCAGCGCGGCCAGAGCACGCGCGAAGCCGGAAACAGGTGCCTGCATGACGCCCAGCAGCTTCGCGAGCAGTTCCTCGCGGCTTGGGATGGAAGCCAGCGCTTGCACGTCAGCCTTGTCCATCACCTTGCCTTCGTAGGAGCCGGCCTTGATCACAAGCTTATCGGTCGTCTTGCCAAAATCATGGATGATCTTGGCTGCCGCGACTGCGTCGTCCGACATGCTATAAATCAAGGGACCGGTCATCTGCTCGGCGAGCGGGGCAAACGGTGTACCCTCGACCGCGCGACGCGCGAGCGTGTTTTTCAACACGCGTAGGTACACCTGTTGCTCGCGCGCCTTCGCACGAAGCTTGGTCAGATCGCCAACCGCAATCCCACGATATTCGGCCAGCACGATGGTCTGAGCTTTCGCGACTTGCGCGGAAACCTCAGCCACGACGGCCTGCTTATCTTCACGACTGAGTGGCACGTTTAACCTCCAGATTCGGTATGCTAGGGGGTCGTTTCCGACCACATCGCATACCGCGTTTCATAAACGGCGTCCGAGGTTGTTAGGAGTATTTCCGCCGGTACACTTGTCACCGTGTCCTGCTTCCATCCTGCAAAACTGTTTCGGGTTCGCCATCTGCGTTGGCTTACAATTAAGGTCGGGTCATACTCGTCACCCTTCCGCCAACGGTCTTTGACAACCGGCCGCATCGTTTAACAGCAACGACACAGCCGCCCAAAGCTTGTGTGTGGCGAGGCGCAACCACCGTTGCGTCTCGCCGCGTTATTGATCGTTACGCGACAACCGTGCTCGAGTCCACGCGCACACCCACGCCCATCGTGCTCGACACCGCGATCTTACGCAGATAAACGCCCTTGCTTGTCGCCGGCTTCGCCTTTTGCAACGCGTCAACCAGCGCCGTTAAATTCGACTTCAACGCGGTCGGTTCGAACGATGCACGGCCGATTGTTGCATGGATGATCCCCGCCTTGTCGACACGGAACTGCACCTGCCCCGCCTTCGCATTCTTCACCGCGGTCGCCACATCTGGCGTGACGGTGCCTACCTTCGGGTTCGGCATCAAGCCGCGCGGACCCAGGATTTGGCCGAGCGTGCCGACCACGCGCATGGTATCCGGCGACGCGATCACGACGTCGAAATTCAGATTTCCCGCCTTGACTTGCTCAGCCAGGTCGTCCATCCCAACGATGTCAGCGCCCGCGGCCTTTGCCTGCTCCGCTTTGTCGCCTTGCGCAAACACAGCAACACGCACGCTCTTGCCGGTGCCGGCCGGCAACACGACCGAGCCACGAACCACTTGGTCCGACTTTTTCGCGTCAATACCGAGCTGCACCGCGACATCGATTGACTCATCGAACTTGGCGGTCGCGCATTGCTTCACGAGCGCGAGCGCATCGTCCACCGGATACAGCTTCAGGTGATCGACCTTATCTTCCAGGGCCTTCAGGCGCTTCGAAATCTTGGCCATTTACACACCCTCCACGGTAATGCCCATCGAACGAGCGCTGCCAGCGATCGTGCGAACCGCCGCATCGAGGTCAGCTGCGGTGAGATCCGGCATCTTCGTCTTGGCGATTTCTTCGGCTTGCGCGCGCGTGATCTTGCCCACCTTGTCCGTGTGCGGCTTGCTCGAGCCTTTGTCGATCTTCGCCGCCTTCTTGATGAGCACGGTTGCCGGCGGCGTCTTCAGGACAAACGTGAAACTCTTGTCCGCATAGGCGGTAATCACGACCGGCGTCGGCAGACCGGGTTCAAGGCTCTGCGTTTGCGCGTTGAACGCCTTGCAGAACTCCATGATGTTCAGGCCACGCTGACCCAACGCTGGGCCAACGGGCGGCGACGGATTGGCTTTACCTGCAGGAATCTGCAGCTTGATAAAGCCGATGATTTTCTTTGCCATTTGAAACCCCGGGTGAACGCTTGGCGTTCGGTGAGTGATAACGCGCTTTCCGGCAAACCGTACCCGCGCTCCTCAACAGCCAATAAAGCGGGCTGTCAACACTTTGCTGCGTGACGCGCCGCACGCGTCACGCATAAAACCCCTATCAGACCTTCTCGACTTGGCCGAACTCGAGCTCGACCGGCGTCGCGCGACCAAAAATCGTCACCGAGACACGTACGCGCGACTTCTCGTAGTTGACTTCCATGACGCTACCGTTGAAATCCGTGAATGGGCCTTCTTTGACGCGAACCAACTCACCGACCTCGAACAGCGTCTTCGGCCGCGGCTTTTCGACGCCCTCTTGCATTTGCGACATGATCTTGTCGACTTCGCGCTGCGAGATAGGACTCGGACGATTCCGCGCCCCACCGACGAATCCGGTCACTTTGGCGGTATTTTTCACCAAATGCCATGTATCGTCAGTCATTTCCATCTCAACCAGCACGTAGCCTGGAAAGAACCGACGCTCGGTGACCGATTTGTGCCCACCCTTGATCTCGACCACCTCTTCGGTCGGGACCAGGATCTGGCCAAACTTATCCTGCATGCCAGCACGCTCAATGCGCTCCTGAAGCGCACGTTGCACGCTTTTCTCCATGCCAGAGTAGGCATGCACGACGTACCAACGCTTTCCACCCGATGATGCTGCGCTATCGCTCATATCATTTCCAACCTAGAATTAGCGAAAAGATGACCCATTCGATGGTCTTATCGCTAACCCAAAGATAGATCGCCATCACCAGCACGAAACCGAACACGACCAATGTCGTTTGACCAGCCTCTTTGCGGGTTGGCCATACGACCTTACGCACCTCGCGGTACGAGTCCTTCGCGAATCCAATAAAACCTTTGCCTGACGCAGAGGCGAGCGCCGCTGCGATACCCGCGGCGATGCCGACCACCAGCGCCGTGCCACGCACATACCACTCGTGCGTGCCCAACAAGTAGAACCCGGCGATCCCGGCGATGACGAGCAATACGCCCAGCACAAGCAATAGCTTGTCGCTTCCGGTATTCACAGTTTCGACGGATGGATTCGCCATAACACCCTAAACGAACGCGCCGCATAAGCGGCGCTGTATTGGCAGGGGCAGAGGGAATCGAACCCCCAACCTTCGGTTTTGGAGACCGACGCTCTGCCAGTTGAGCTATACCCCTAAAACCCTGTCGGGGTGGCCATCGCCACCCCTATCGCAGTCGTCAAATAACTGGCTTACTCGATGATTTTGGCGACGACACCGGCGCCGACGGTACGGCCGCCTTCACGGATCGCGAAACGCAGACCTTCTTCCATCGCGATCGGCGCGATCAGCTTGACCGTGATCGACACGTTGTCGCCCGGCATCACCATTTCCTTGTCCTTGGGCAACTCGATCGAGCCGGTCACGTCCGTCGTGCGGAAGTAGAACTGCGGCCGGTAGTTGTTGAAGAACGGCGTGTGGCGTCCGCCCTCATCCTTGCTCAGCACGTACACTTCCGCCGTGAAATGCGTGTGCGGCGTGATCGTGCCCGGCTTGGCCAGCACTTGGCCACGCTCCACATCCTCGCGCTTGGTACCACGCAGCAGGATACCCACGTTGTCCCCGGCCTGACCCTGATCCAACAGCTTGCGGAACATCTCCACGCCCGTGCACGTCGTCTTCGTCGTGTCACGGATGCCCACGATCTCGATTTCCTCGCCGACCTTGATCACCCCGCGCTCCACACGACCCGTGACCACCGTACCACGACCCGAGATCGAGAACACGTCTTCCACCGGCATCAGGAACGCACCATCCACCGCACGCTCCGGCGTCGGAATGTACGTGTCCAGCGCATCGGCCAGGCTCATGATCGCCGCCTCGCCCAACTCGCCCTTGTCCCCTTCCAGCGCCAGCTTCGCCGAGCCCTTGATGATCGGCGTGTCGTCGCCCGGGAACTCGTACTTGGACAGCAGCTCGCGCACTTCCATTTCTACCAACTCGAGCAGTTCCGCATCGTCCACCATGTCGCACTTGTTCAGGAACACGATGATGTACGGCACGCCCACCTGACGCGCCAGCAGAATGTGCTCACGCGTTTGCGGCATCGGGCCGTCTGCGGCCGACACCACCAGGATCGCGCCGTCCATCTGCGCCGCGCCCGTGATCATGTTCTTCACGTAGTCCGCGTGACCCGGGCAGTCCACGTGCGCATAGTGACGCTGCTCTGTTTCGTACTCAATGTGCGCCGTGTTGATCGTGATGCCACGGGCCTTCTCTTCCGGCGCCGCGTCGATCTCGTCGTACTTCTTCGCTTCGCCGCCAAACTTCGACGACAGCACCGTCGCAATCGCCGCCGTCAGCGTGGTCTTGCCATGGTCAACGTGACCGATCGTGCCCACGTTCACGTGCGGCTTGGTCCGTTCAAACTTGCCTTTGGCCATATTCGACTCCTAACAGGAATTTGGTCCGTTGCGCCGCGCGCAAACGCATCACCGACACTTGCTGGTGCCCATGGGCAGGATCGAACTGCCGACCTCTCCCTTACCAAGGGAGTGCTCTACCACTGAGCCACATGGGCGAACATCTAAAACGCTGGAGCGGGTGAAGGGAATCGAACCCTCGTCGTAAGCTTGGAAGGCTTCTGCTCTACCATTGAGCTACACCCGCGAGGTGCTTCCACCCAGTACCGCTGCCGCAAAATTCTGGTGGAGGAGGTTGGATTCGAACCAACGTAGGCGTAAGCCAACAGATTTACAGTCTGCCCCCTTTAGCCACTCGGGCACCCCTCCGCAGAGAACTGACGATTATCGGCTAATTAGGTGCGAGTGTCAACATCTGTGCCACTACCCGCCGACTTAGCGACCGTCAGTCCTTTGCCTTCTGGCAAGATAGGAATTGTCAACTACGTGGGCCCCGAAGGCAAGCGATATACTCATCGCTGGCCAATACCCGCCTCTAAGCGGCGAAATCGCTGTAGCGGCGCACCGTTTTGGGGCAGGATTACTGAAAACCGGGCTTATCCGGCGAATGCGTGCCGCCGAGCACCAGCGCAGCCTGGCGTGATGCATCGGTGGCCATCACCAGCAGCTTGCTGCCGTCCAGCACCGCCGCGCCCGCGTACACCGTACCGGGTGTTGCGCAAGGCGCGGGCCCGGCCGTGACCGTCACGTCGTACAGATTGCCCACCGTACGCGGCCGAAACACACCCGTCAGCGTGCAAGCATTGGTGGTCCGGGCGTTCAGCGTGCCGCCCGCATCGATCTGCAACGTGACACCCTGGTCGTCCACCAGCGTTTGCGCGACCCCGTCACTGTACGTCCCAGCTAACGCCGCGAGCGTCGGCTGCCGCTCATACAGCCCTTGGTAGGTCGAGCCGAACTCCACCCCCACCGTGCCTGACGCATTCGTGCTGCGGCCGCACAAGCAGTCCTTGTACACATAATTTGCGTCCACCCGTTCCGCGTCGCTCGTGCGCTGCGCGAAGTCATAGCGAATCGCGTCGGTGGAGACGAGCGTGCCGCTGGCCTGCGTGCCGCTCGTCGTACTGGTGCCGCTGACGAAGCCGCCCAATCCCGGCGTGCCGCGCTCATAGGCGATCCAGAACACGCCATCATCCCGAACAATACCCACCTCGCGCTGGTCCGGTGTCGCCATGCCCACGTAGTAGCCTTGCGCAAGGCTCGCTACCGGCCGATTGCCGTCATTACCTGGACGCCCGCCCGTACCCTTGCCTCCGTTATCGGCGTTGCTCGCACTTGTACCGGGCTGCGGCACACCGAACTGCCCCCCATTCGGGCCGCTTCCGGCATAGGCGCCCGGTGAAACTTCCGTCAGCCCACTGTTGCATCCTGTTAGGATTCCAACAGAAATGGCCGCAATCGCAATTGACACCGCCTTCATTTTTCTCATCTCCGTTTCGTTGAGCCGGATTTACGCTATCCGATACAGATCGTTGCTTAACCGCCTTCGCGACCTCGGTCTGCTAACGCACAAAGATTTGGGGACTCGACGGGAAACACGGGGACAACCGCTTACGGTATAGGCCCACAGGCTTATCTGATAAGGCACTCGCCGCGACGAATGGGAATGCATGCGGAGCTCGGCGCCTCGGGTCGTGTTCGTTTATTCAATGTCGGCTTCGCGTCGTCTGATTAGCGCTTCGTGAGAAAGTGGGAATGTCCAGGCAGGAACGAGCGCTGTTAGGTTCTGGGGTAATAGGCCGTCACGTCGCGTGGCATGGAAGGTTACGTCATACTCATTGCGAGCTAGTGTGATACGAATCGCGCCCCCAATGAATATCGCAATCGAGCCGGCATTGGACCGGCAAGCGTTTCTCAGCAATGGAAGCGGCGCTCATCGCGCCGTGGAATGCGCACTGGACCCGTGCCGCCAGCGATGACGGCCATAACACGCTGCTGGGGGTTAGCGCGGCTTATTGGATCAAGCTCGTCCATACGGGAGGCACTGGAGCGAACGGGCAGCGGAGCACGCCACGCGCTCCAGGCGGTGCTCGAGCGCGGGTTGGGCAAGCGGGTGGACTTAAGCGGGGGGTGGGCCCTTAAAAGCCCAACGCCCGCTTCGATTTGGAAGCGGGCGTTGGGGGGCAAGGG
>NZ_JAHLKR010000010.1 GCF_021991875.1 Mycetohabitans sp. B8 | reverse complement strand
CCGCCCGCTGCGTTTGCTCGTTCAGCGGCCCCGCTGCCTGAGCAGCAAGGGGCCAAATCATAGACCCATGGCGCAACCCCCGCAAGGGGCAGCGGATATTTTTTCTCGCGTTGCTCATCCACCCCCTAGCACGCTCAATACACCCCGCCCCGGTAAGCCGCTTGCCTCCCCCTTCAACGCCGCGGCACACACCAGGTCAGCCATCGCGCCCGAAACATTCGCTGTTATTGCACGTTTCGCTGCCGCCACGCTGGCGTTGCGCCGGTAGTCCTGGTGACACGCGCGAGTGTCTGCGCCATTGTTGTGGGTGCTACGCTCCGTGGCGGAGATATAGTAGCTATGCTCAATCGCTGTGTCAGGTTCCTTTCGCGCTCGGCCTTGGCCATCGAGTTCACGAGCTTGGATACGTCGGGTTTTGTGCGTGGTGAATTCCTCGCTCAGTAACGTTTCGAGCCTTTCCAGCATTGAGTTGCCACCTTGCTCGAAACGTCCCAGTGTGGCGTCCAGCGCTTCGAGCGCGCGGCATGCGCAAACCGACGAGATAACGCCGGATGCGTTCAAGTGTCGAGGCCGGTACGCTGTTCTGACCACCCCGCTTGATTACGTACACTACTTCCCGACCAGGGTTGTGATGGTGCAGCGCGCACACGCAACGTCTTTTCGCCAAACGTGCGCGCGCTAGTGTTCGATCAACAGGAGCCGGTTAGTAACGCAAGAGCGTACGGTATCGACGCTAGGCACATCGTCCGTTATACATTCAGCGGGCGCGCCGCCCAACGCGTGGCTGCACGAATCAGGTCAATGCGCTAAGTTCATCACGCATTGGCCGGCGCAGTTGTGTCCACTTCCTTACAGATACTGATCCCATTCCTGTAGTCGCGACTCGCAAATGAATAACCGGATAGATCCGGTGCCTGCCACCGAAGATGGACAGGATCGGTTCGTAGCTCCATTGATCATTGAACCAGACCATCCGTTTTTCTTCGAGCATGAAATCGACCATGTGCCGGGCCTCATGTGACGAAGCCACACGGCAAGCCTGCACTGCAGCGTCTCACATGTTCTGCGAGGCCCCTTTGGGGATAGCCTTCGTGCTTGACGAATTTAACGTGAGCTATGCGCGTTTTGCCGAACTGTCCGCTCCGCTTGCCGTGCATTTCACGGTGGTTGAGAAATACTATCGCAAGCGGTCACTGTCGGGCTTACAGGCACACACCGAGTGGCACCAGGCCGAGCTGCGAGCTGGCACGATGGATGTGCGATGGAACTTCGTGCAACTTGCTGTATTGGCACGCCTGCGGCGCACCGACACAACAAGCGGTCGGCATCCCTGTGTAATGGCGGCAGGCTGGAGGGTGCCACTATGCCTTTCCTCAAGCGTTAGGGGGCTGACTTAAATTGGTAAAGTTGTCATCGCGCAGCATGGCGGACAGGAACCCGCGCATCAAGCCCATGCTAGCATGCAGCGCTAAGCTTATCTGGCCACAGAATCTTTAAGAGGTACCATCACGCGAATCAGACAAAATTTCCTCCACCATAAAAAAACGCGGGCTGCGTGACAATCGAGCAAACCCGCGTGGGTATTGGTGGGCCTCCCGTGAGTCGAACACGGCACCAACGGATTATGAGTCCGCTGCTCTAACCAAGCATGAGCTAGAGGCCCGAATCAGTCATTATGGGGCAAAATGAAGCTCAGTTGCCTTCGAGAAACGACTTTAGCTTATCCGAGCGGCTTGGATGACGCAATTTGCGCAATGCCTTCGCCTCGATCTGACGAATCCGCTCCCGCGTCACGTCGAACTGCTTACCCACTTCCTCGAGCGTATGGTCCGTGCTCATCTCGATACCAAAGCGCATCCGCAGTACCTTTGCTTCGCGCGGCGTCAACGAGTCCAGCACGTCCTTCACGACGTCTCGCATACTCGCGTGCAATGCCGCTTCGGCCGGCGCCACCGTATTGTTATCTTCGATGAAATCGCCCAGGTGAGAATCGTCGTCGTCGCCGATCGGTGTTTCCATCGAAATCGGTTCCTTCGCGATCTTCATGATCTTGCGGATCTTGTCCTCCGGCATCTCCATTTTTTCGGCGAGCGTGGCCGGATCCGGCTCGAGCCCCGTCTCCTGCAAGATTTGCCGTGAGATCCGGTTCATTTTGTTGATCGTCTCGATCATGTGGACCGGAATCCGAATCGTGCGCGCCTGATCCGCAATCGACCGTGTAATCGCTTGGCGAATCCACCACGTCGCATACGTGGAAAACTTGTAGCCCCGCCGATATTCGAACTTGTCAACCGCCTTCATCAGGCCGATATTGCCCTCCTGGATCAAATCCAGGAATTGCAAGCCACGGTTCGTGTACTTCTTCGCAATCGAAATGACCAGCCGCAAATTGGCCTCCGTCATTTCGCGCTTGGCCTGCCGCGCCTTGAGCTCGCCAGCCGCCATCTGACGGTTGGTTTCCTTCAAGTCCTTCAGCGGCAGTACGACGCGCGCCTGTAAGTCGATCAGACGCTGCTGCTGTTCGCGGATCGCCGGGATATTGCGCTCGAGCACCGCGCTATACGAATGCCCCTCAGCGACGATCTGCTCAGTCCAATCCAGGTTGGTCTCGTTGCCCGGGAAGCGCGATATGAATTCCGCGCGCGGCATCCCGCACTTGTCGACGACGATATGCAAGATCTGGCGCTCCACTTGACGCACCTCGTCAACCTGCGCGCGCAATGTGTCGCACAGCCGCTCGACCGTGCGGGCGGTAAAGCGGATCGACATCAACTCGGCCTGGATCGCCTCTTGCGCCTTCAGGTACGACTTGGACTTGTAGCCCTCCTTCTCGTACGCGCGACGCATTTTGTCGAACCACTCACCGATCAGCGCAAAACGCTCCAGCGACGCACGCTTTAGCGCCTCAAGCTGCGCGGCGCTGGCCGCGGCCGCTCCTGCACCTTCGTCCTCTTCTTCCTCTTGCTCGTCACCTTCGTCGGCGTCGTCGGCTTCCGACTCGATCTCGGCCGCATCCGACGCGCTAAAGCCGTCCGCATCCTCCGCGTTCGGATCGATCAAGCCATCGACCAGTTCGTCCACGCGGATTTCATCGTTGGCGACCCGCTCGGCCATCGCAAGAATGTCCGCGATCGTCGTCGGGCACGCCGAGATTGCCTGAACCATGTGCTTCAGGCCGTCTTCGATACGCTTGGCGATCTCAATTTCGCCTTCCCGCGTCAACAACTCGACAGTGCCCATCTCGCGCATGTACATGCGCACCGGGTCGGTCGTGCGGCCGAATTCGGAGTCCACCGTCGACAACGCGACCTCGGCCTCCTCTTCAACCTCGTCGTCGGATGACACCGACGGCGCGTTGTCGTTGAGCAGCAGCGTTTCCGCATCGGGCGCCTGTTCATAGACCGCCACGCCCATGTCGTTGAACGTGCTGATAATGCTCTCGATCGCCTCGGTTTCCGCGAAATTGTCCGGCAGGTGATCGTTGATTTCAGCATACGTCAGGAAGCCGCGTTCCTTGCCCAGCTTGATCAGCGCGCGCAGCTTCGAGCGGCGCTCCTCGAGCTCCTCGGCGGTACCCGGCTGGTGAGACGCAAACGCATCCTTTAGCAGCGCCTTTTCCTTGGCCCTGCGATCGCGCGCCTTGATCTTCTCACCCTTCACCGGCGCGGCCGAACCGGCCGACTCATCGACTTGGCCCGCTTCCTCATCAACTGGTACTTCGTTCAGCTTTTTCGTCATGGATGTCGCCATTACGGCTCTGGTCTCGACTTGCGGCTCTTTGACGGCCGCCGCTTCAACCGTGGATACTCTGTCAGTGCGGCTATCCGGCTGGTGCCCGGCGGCCGCGACCTGCCGATTTGCCCGCTTCGGGAGCTTCTCGGCCGCGCACATCACGGTCCTGCTCGACAGACTTCGCCGTCGCGCAGGACCGCGTCGTCGCTTCCTGCTGGCCGGAACGCGAGATGTTCGCCGGCGCGCCACATGCGGAAAGGGCCTGTTTCGCCGCGGGCCGGGTCATCTTTACCACCGCCGACCTGCGCTTCCGATATGACCCAACCCCCTTTCCCGCCGGGTCTTTGCCATGGCAATTCCGCTCTATTCGACGCCGCCTGGAAACAACTCCGCTAAAAACCTTCAATTATAGCACGGTGGTCAAGTCCCTCCGGCAAGCGCTGACTCCGCGACCCGACGCTTCAGTTCGGCACGCCGCTGCGACAACTCGGCAAACTCCCTGGCCTGCTCTCCTGCCAATTTTGGCTGCCGAGACAAGATTTCAAGTCGTTCGCAGCAAGCGTCGTAACGCATCTTCGCGACAACCGCCTTGACTTCGTCAGCTGCGATGCGCTCCTGCTCATCGCGACGATGCGCGCTGTCGTCGTCCGGCGGCGCATGCAGCAAATCGCGCACGTTTTCATCATAGACCAGAATTTCCCGGAAGATTTCCTCATACGTTGGCGCATTCGGAGAATTAAGCAGCAGGTCCTTCAACAACCGATATTCGGCCGCGTCGCCTAGTTGCTGCGCATGCGCGATCGTCTCGGCAAACAAGGCCCCCTGCCGGGCAAGCGTGGCCAGCGTGTCGCAATCCTGCACATCGAGCATCGCGACAATGCGCGGATACATGATCACGTTGCGTAGTGCCCGATGCTCGTGGCCGGTGACGCGACGACGATCGGCACGTGCCGGCGCACCACGCACCGCGGGCGCGGTGCGTGAGCCGATTTCGCAAAATTGCGCCACTTCTTCGACGGGCGTCGACAGCCGATCCGCCAGCATATGCAGAATTTGAGCCCTCAGCGCGTTGGGCGGCAGTGCCTGCAGCAGTGGCTTGGCGTCATATAAGGCCTTAGCCCGTCCTTCCGGCTGGTCGATTTCCTTGTCCGCCAGCACCTCGTTGAGCAGGAACTGCGACAATGGCATTGCTCGCCCGGCCTGATCTGCAAATGCCTGTGCGCCGTGCTCACGGATATAGCTGTCCGGATCATGCTCCGCGGGCAGGAACAGGAAACGGATTGTGCGATTATCCGCCGCATGCGGCAGGCATGCGTCCAACGCTCGCCGCGCGGCGCGGCGCCCCGCCGCATCACCGTCGAAGCTAAAAATCACCGTGTCGGTCTGCCGCATCAGTTTTTGGACATGCACCGGCGTGCACGCGGTACCCAGCGTCGCCACCGCGTTCGGAAAGCCCAGCTGCGCCAGTGCAACGACGTCCATGTAACCTTCGACAACCAGCACAAAGCCCTTCTCCCGGATCGCAAGACGGGCCTCGAACAGGCCGTACAACTCAGTTCCCTTGTTGAATAGCGGCGTTTCCGGTGAATTCAAATACTTCGGCTCGCCGCCCTCTAGCACGCGCGCGCCGAAGCCAATTACCTGTCCGCGCACATTGCGGATCGGGAACATGATGCGCTGGCGAAAGCGGTCGTAGCGGCGCGCTTCGCCGCTGTTCGACGCCTTGTCACTGACAATTACCAGGCCTGCGTCGAGCAACGCGTCGTCGCAGTAGTCCGCGAATGCCGCCTCGAGGTTTTGCCAGCCATCCGGCGCATAGCCCAATCCGAAGCGCAGCGCGATCTCGCCGGTCAAGCCCCGCCCCTTCAGGTACTGAATTGCGTTCGGCGCGCCCCGAAGCTGCTTGCGATAGTAGTCGGCCGCGACCTGCATGATGTCGACGAGCGCGCGCGCCGTGCCGGGATGGGCCGACGGCGGATCGTTGCCCCTCCCCGGTCCGGGCGGGCTCCCACCGCCATATGCACCCGACGCGGGTTCATGTGGAACGCTCAGCCCGACGGACTGCGCCAACTCACCGACAGCTTCGGGAAACGTCAAGCCGGCATGCTCCATCAGGAAACCGATCGCGGTGCCATGCGCGCCACAGCCGAAGCAATGGTAGAACTGCTTGGACGGACTGACGGTGAACGAGGGACTTTTTTCGTTGTGAAATGGGCACAGCCCACTGAAGTTTGCTCCGCCCTTTTTCAACTGCACGTACCGTCCCACCACGTCGACGATATCGACGCGGCTTAGCAGGTCTTGCAGGAAAGAGTGCGGAATCACAGTTGCCTCGACAAGGCTACTTCGTCGATAAAGCCACCTTCACTTGCGCGGAAACCGCCGTCATGTCGGCACGGCCCGCGAGCCTGCCCTTGAGCAGCGCCATGACCTTGCCCATATCCTGAGGGCCGACCGCGCCCGCTTGCGCAATCGCGTCCCGCACCTGCGTGGCGACGTCGGCGTCGGACAGCTGGGCGGGCATGTACTGCTGCAGCACCACAAGTTCCGCCGATTCCTTCGCAACCAAGTCCTCGCGGCCGGCACACTGAAACTGCACAATCGAATCCTTGCGCTGCTTGATCAACTTGTCAACGACCGTCACGATCGCCGTGTCGTCCAGCGTCGCGCGCTCGTCCACCTCACGCTGCTTGATGGCAGCCAGCAACAGGCGGATGGTTGCGAGCCGCTCGCTGTCGCGGGCGCGCATCGCGGCCTTCATGTCATCATTGATACGGTCTTTCAAGCTCATGCGTATTGCCGTCAACGGCCCAGGTTCGCCTATGGAACTGTGACACGCGATAAACCGACGTTTAACACAAAAACCCGCTTGGGACACGATCCACAAGCGGGTCTGCGCAGCAACGCGGTCCCATCAACGCCTGCCACAGCAGCATCCCTGCACGCACACGCGGCGCAGGTTTGCGGGATGACCGCGCCAACTCGACTGCCGCGTCGGCGCGATACTGGATCAGTAGAGCTTCTTCGGCAGCATCTGGCCGCGCAAGCGCTTAAAATGGCGCTTGACTGCCGCTGCCTTTTTCCGCTTACGCTCCGCGGTCGGCTTCTCGTAAAACTCGCGCGCACGTAACTCGGTCAACAACCCGTTCTTTTCGATCGTGCGTTTGAAGCGGCGCATCGCAACTTCAAAAGGCTCGTTCTCTTTAACGCGAATCGTCGTCATGTCCAGTCGAGGTATGAAAAAAGGGACGTATCCCACCAACACACACCAAAGGTGTGGAAGTATAGCAGATATGCGTGCAGACAACGCCGACTTTCAGCGTCCGATTAACGTTGCGTAACAGCGGCGGCGGCCCGACCCGCCGCGGCACCGGATGACCATGCCCACTGGAAATTGTACCCACCCAGCCATCCGGTCACATCCACCGCCTCGCCAATGAAGTACAAGCCTGGCAACCGCTTGCTCATCATCGTGCTCGACGATAGCTCACGGGTATCAACGCCACCGCGCGTGACCTCGGCCTTACGAAAGCCTTCGGTGCCATCCGGCGTCAACGTCCATTGCTGGAGCCCGCTGGCCAGTCGACGCAGCGCCTTGTCGGCAATATCGGCTAACCGCGCCTGGGGTGGGAGGCCGTGTTGGATCGCCCAGCACTGCGCAAGCCGCACCGGCATCCATTCAGCGAGCTGGTTCGCCAATTGCCGGCGCGACGCGGCTTTTGCGTTCAGCAGTGCGCCGGCCACGTCAAACGACGGCAACAGGTCAATCGACACAGCGTGCCCCGGGCTCCAATAGCTAGAGATCTGCAAAATACCGGGGCCGGACAGTCCGCGATGCGTCAGCAGCAGATCCTCGACGAACTCGGCGCGCCGCTTGTCGCCATCTGTCGATACGCGTGCCGTCATCGATATCCCGGCCAGCGCCGAATACGGCGCCCAGTGCGCGGCGGCGAAGGTCAGCGGCACCAGCGCCGGGCGCGGCTCGACCAGCTTATGACCAAAGCGCTTGGCAAGCCTGTATGCAAAGTCGCTCGCCCCGATCTTCGGGATCGATAGCCCGCCTGTTGCTACCACGAGCGCCCGCGCGCGCAGCGCGCCGGCGTGCGTGCCCAGCACGAACCCCATCGTATCGACGGCCACGTCCGCAACCTGCAATGGATGGCGCCACGTGACGCCGCCGGCGTTGCATTCGCGCTTGAGCACGTCAATAATCGTCTCGCTCGAATCGTCGCAAAAAAGTTGCCCCTTGTGCTTTTCATGCCACCGAACACGATGGGCGCGCAGCAGTGCCAGAAAATCCTGCGGTGTATAGCGGGCGAGCGCGGAGCGACAAAACGACGGGTTCTCAGACAAGTAATGGGTCCAGTCCGCCTGCAAGTTCGTGAAATTGCACCGCCCGCCACCGGAGATCCGGATTTTCTCGGCAACGCGCGGCGCGTGATCAATCAGCACGACACGCCGTCCAAGCTGACCGGCCACGGCCGCACACATCATGCCGGCAGCGCCGGCGCCAATCACGGCGATATCGAAGTGTTCCATGGCGCGCATTCTACCGGCTTGCCAGCCACGTTGGCGGTCACACTGCTATACTGACTGATTGCGTTGCGGGCGCCGTGCCAGCCATTAAGCCGGTGGGGCAAGCGAAGCCGCATCCGGCTCGATCACCCTTTTGTCCGATTCTCATGCTCGTCCTCGGTATCGAAAGCTCCTGTGATGAAACCGGGCTCGCGCTGTACGATAGCCGGCGCGGGCTGATTGCGCACGCACTGCATTCGCAAATCGCCATGCATCGCGACTATGGCGGCGTGGTGCCGGAGCTCGCATCACGCGACCATATCCGGCGCGCGCTGCCACTGCTCGAGCAGGTGTTGCAGCAGGCCGGAGTGGCGCGCACCTCAATCGATGCAATCGCATTCACGCAGGGGCCAGGGCTCGCCGGGGCACTGCTCGTCGGAGCCAGCATCGCGAATGCGCTAGGGCTAGCGCTCGGCAAGCCGGTAATCGGCATTCACCATCTCGAGGGACACCTGCTGTCGCCGCTGCTCGCGCAAACGCCACCGCCGTTTCCATTCGTTGCGCTGCTGGTCTCCGGCGGTCATACGCAACTGATGCGGGTGACCGATGTCGGCAACTACCAGACGCTCGGCGAAACACTGGATGATGCAGCCGGTGAAGCGTTCGACAAGACCGCAAAATTGCTCGGACTGAACTACCCGGGAGGCCCAGAAGTTTCGCGGCTGGCCGAGTTTGGCACGCCTGGCGCCGTCGAATTGCCCCGCCCGATGTTGCATTCGGGCGACCTGAACTTTAGCTTCAGTGGATTGAAAACAGCGGTTCTCACACACCTGAGCCGAATCGGCTCGAACGCTTGCGAGCAAGCAAAAGCCGATTTGGCACGCGGCTTTGTCGATGCCGCGGTCGAAGTACTGGTCGCGAAGGCGGTTACCGCCCTCAAGCGCACAGGCATGAAGCGGCTCGTCGTGGCCGGCGGAGTGGGCGCGAACCGCCAATTGCGCGAAGCGCTATGTGCCGCTGCCGCCAAGCGCGGCTTCGACGTGTACTATCCCGACCTCGCGCTATGCACTGATAACGGCGCGATGATCGCGCTCGCGGGTGCACTACGCCTGCAACGCAATCCCACGGCGGCCAATACGTTGTATGCGTTTACTGTCAAGCCGCGCTGGGATCTGAGTGCCATCAACGATTCGGGACAACAACCAGCGTAGCACTTCGGCCACCGCCGGCGTCACACCGCGGCAGCCACCGGCATAGCCTTTAATCACCTTAGCACAGGGGACCGGGGTGCAGCGTCCGCCGTATACGCGTGAGCCTTCACGCGTGAACCTTCGTCCAGCGATGCGACGCATTCATGGCGCGAGCGCGCCAGCCAAGCGACGCCCCCTGTGCCCGGGACCGCTCGGCACCGATGTCTGGCAAGCAGGCTAGTCCAAGCGCCGCTTGTCGTGCTCGATCAGCGCGTACGCACTGTGATTGTGGATCGATTCGAAATTCTCAGCTTCGAGCACATAGGCGACGATTCGCGGATCGGCATTGAGCCGCTGCGCGACATCGCGCACCAAGTCCTCGACAAACTTTGGGTTATCATACGCCCGCTCGGTGACAAACTTCTCGTCGGGACGCTTCAGCAGCCCCCACAACTCACACGATGCCTCTTCCTCGGCTATCCGCACCAGGTCCTCAACCGGCATGTCATCGACCAATTCGGCGGCGATCGTCACATGTGAACGCTGATTGTGCGCGCCGTACTGAGAAATCTTTTTTGAGCACGGGCACAGGCTGGTCACTGGCACCAACACCTTGGTGAACAGGCGCGTAAGGCCGTCGCGCATGTCGGCGCTGAGCGTTACTTCATAGTCAAGCAGGCTTTGCACGCCGGATACAGGCGCGGTTTTCCGGATGAAATAGGGAAATGTGACTTCGATGCGGCCCGCCGTGGCTTCAAGTTTCTCGAGCATGGTCGCCAGCATGGCGCGGAAATGAGCGATGTCCAGCGGCGTCTGCGCTTGATCCAGCAGCGCGATGAAGCGCGACATGTGCGTGCCCTTCTGCTCGGCTGGAAGGCGCACATTAAGATTCCAGGATCCTACTGTCGGTTGCACATCGCCTCGCGCAGTCCTCACCGTCAGCGGATGGCGGACCGCTCTGATGCCGACCCGCTGGATCGGAATCTGCCGGGTATCTGGCGTGCTCTGCACATCAGGCATCACAAAAGCGGGATTCATCTGGTTCATTGGCATTCCTTGACACCGGCGCTCGCCTCGGTTCACGGCGGCACCAGGGCGCCAGCACGAGCGACCCGGCCGGACGGCCCATGCCGCTTGTGCAGATTCTAAATGAAAAACAGCAACGGCCGTTGCAGGCACGGCCTATGCGACGAGCTTGGTCGTTTTCGCGTTGCCATCGTGCTTTTGCTGTTCCAAGATTGACAGGCGCTCACGGATCGCGCTAGCCATTCCCACCGCATCCAGACCGCATGCGGCAAGCAGCTTTGCCGGATCGCCATGGTCGATGAAACGGTCAGGAAGCCCCAATTGTAATACCGGCCGGTTTATCCCCGCCGCCTGTAGGGACTCGATACACGCCGAGCCGGCGCCACCCATCACGCAACCTTCTTCGACGGTCACGAGCAGTTCATGCGTGTCGGCGAGCTGTCGCACGAGCGCCTCGTCCAACGGCTTCACGAAACGCATGTTCGCCACCGTCGCGTCCAACTCCTGCGCCGCCGTCAGACTCGGCGCCAGCATCGAGCCAAATGCCAGAATCGCCACCCGATGGCCGGCCGGCGCATGCGACTGCCGCCGGATCTCCCCCTTGCCCACCGGCACCGCGCTCAGCCGCTTCTGCGTGGCCACCCCCGGCCCCGTGCCCCGCGGATAGCGCACCGCACTCGGCCCGTCGATCTGCAATCCCGTGTGCAGCATTTGCCGACACTCGTTCTC
>NZ_JAHLKR010000009.1 GCF_021991875.1 Mycetohabitans sp. B8 | reverse complement strand
CACGCAAGCCGCGGATGTTCTGCAGCGTCGGGATCAGCGAATCGAGGTCATGCCCATCGATCGGGCCGATGTAGTTGAAGCCGAATTCCTCGAACAGCGTCGCGGGCACCACCATGCCCTTTGCGTGCTCCTCAAGCTTACGCGCGAGCTCCAGCATCGGCGGCGCGTGGCGCAGCACCCGCTCGACGCCTTTTTTCGCGGTCGCATAGAACTTGCCCGACATCAGCCGCGCAAGGTACCGGTTCAGTGCGCCGACCGGTGGCGAAATCGACATGTCGTTGTCGTTCAAGATCACTAGCAACGGGATGTCCTCACACACGCCGGCGTTGTTCAGCGCCTCGAATGCCTCGCCAGCGGTCATCGCACCGTCGCCAATCACGGCGATCGCATACCGGTCTTCGCCCTTGAGTTGGCTGGCAACGGCCATGCCCAGCGCCGCCGAGATCGACGTGCTCGAATGTGCGGTGCCGAAGGTGTCGTACTCCGATTCGCAGCGGCGCGGGAAGCCCGAGATACCGCCAAGTTGGCGCAGCGTGCTCATCCGATCACGCCGCCCGGTCAGGATCTTGTGTGGATAGGTCTGGTGGCCGACGTCCCAAACGATCCGGTCCGCCGGCGTGTCGAACACGTAGTGCAGTGCAATCGTCAGTTCGATCGTGCCGAGGTTCGATGACAGGTGGCCGCCCGTCTGCGATACGCTGTCGAGCACAAAGGCACGCAACTCATCGGCCAGTGGCTGCAACTGCCGGCGTTCTAGGCGCCGCAAAGCGGCGGGGTCATCGATGGTTTTCAGCAAGTCGTACATCATCATTTTATTTTAGACAATCCTGCGGCGCATACGCCGACGCGCCTGGCCAATGTGTCCTCATGCTGCACGTCGCCGGCCGCCAGGCAGGCCGCCGCTGCGCTCGCGGGCGCCCCGCCCGCCGTCGGCGCGTCAGCTTAATTCACGCGCTCCACCACCAGGTCGGCGATTTGCGCAAGCCGCAGCCCACGCTCGCCCAGTGGCGCGAGCGCCGCATGCGCGTCGCGACGCAACTGTGCCGCGAGCTCCCGCGACGCCTGCAGCCCAATGATCGACACGTAGGTCGGCTTGTCGTGGGCCGCATCCTTACCGGCTGTCTTGCCAAGCGTGGCCGAGTCGGCCGTCACGTCCAGGATGTCGTCCACCACCTGGAACGCCAGTCCCACTGCCTTCGCATACGCATCGAGCCCGCCCTCGATGTCGGCCGACAGCCCGTCACCGCACAGCGCTCCCATTTTGACCGCTGCGCGCAGCAGCGCGCCGGTCTTCATCCGATGCATCGTCTCCAACTGCGTGCGCGACAACCGCGTGCCCACGCTCGTCAGGTCAATCGCCTGCCCGCCCGCCATGCCGAGCGAGCCGCTCGCGCAAGCGAGTTCGCGCATTAACGCGGCCTGCCGGTACCCATCGAGCGCGTCCGAGGCGAGCGCGATGAACGCCTGCGATTGCAACGCGTCGCCGACGAGCAACCCTGTTGCCTCATCATACTGCACGTGCACCGTCGGCTTGCCACGACGCATGTCATCATCGTCCATCGACGGCAAGTCGTCGTGAACCAGCGAGTACACGTGAATCAACTCGAGCGCGCAGGCCACCGCATCGAGCCGCTGGGCAGGCGCGCCTAGCGCCTGGCCCGCTGCATGGCACAACATCGGGCGCACACGCTTGCCGCCGCCCAGCACTGCATAGCGCATCGCTTGATGCAGTCGCATCGGCTCGACGTCCGCCGGCGGCAGCACCGCCGAGAGCGCCGCCTCAGTTCGCGCCAGCACGTCACGTACCCATTCGTCAAATGCCGTGACGCTCATGCACATTCTCCGTCATCAATCGCTGGATCGATGGGCTTGAGTGTCTCGCCATCGAGTACGCGAACTTGTTGCTCGACTTTCTCGAGCTGCTGTTGGCAATACGCGACAAGGGCTGCGCCGCGACGATAAGCCGCAAGCGACGCCTCGAGGCTCAACGCGCCTCCTTCCATTTGCTCGACTAGGGACTCGAGTTCGCCGAGCGCTGTTTCGTAATTATCCGGCAACGGGACATCTGCCCCGTCAGGGGCTGGGGAAGCGGTGTTGGGCATCATGCACGTGTGTTCTGGCAAGTCGTCTATTTTACGGCAAACGCCGTCCGGCCGGCAGCAAATGCGAATTCGGCGCGCCGCGCGCCGGATACGTCGAGCCGGCAAAATATACTCCGAGGACCGAATTGACGTCATAAATGCGATCCGGATCAAAGATTTACCTACCCTCGTTTGCCCGGAGTGAGTATAATTCTCGGTTCCCCTAAATCGATTTTTCGATGGTTGGGTTGTTCACTGCTTTCACGTCTGCACGGGAGTGGGAATGTCCAATCTGAGCAATGCTCTGCAGCTCAAGTCTATTCACGGCCAGCTGCCTGTTTCAGCCTATTTCGACGAAGCGCTCCTCACACGCGAGCTCGACGTCCTGTTTAAACGCGGTCCACGCTACATCGGCCATGAACTAATGGTGCCGGAAGCGGGGGACTATTTCGCGCTGCCCGCAGAGAATGAAGGCCGCATACTGGTGCGCAACCCACACGGTCGTATCGAACTGCTGTCGAACGTATGCCGGCACCGGCAGGCCATCATGCTTAACGGTCGCGGGCATGTCGAGAACATCGTCTGCCCGCTGCACCGCTGGACATACGACCTGAGCGGCGAGTTGCTCGGCGCGCCGCACTTTCCGGACAATCCATGCCTGAACCTGGGCGCCACGCCACTGCAGTCCTGGCACGGAATGCTATTCGAGCACAACGGCCGGGACGTCGCACGCGATCTCGCGCGCCTGGGCCCGGCGAGCCACTTCAACTTTTCCGGGTACCTGTACGACCACACCGAGGTCCACGAGTGCAACTACAACTGGAAGACGTTCATCGAGGTCTATCTCGAGGACTATCACGTCGTCCCGTTCCATCCTGGACTCGGTAATTTCGTCTCGTGCGATGATCTGCGCTGGGAATTCGGCGACTGGTACAGCGTACAGACAGTCGGTGTACACAGTGCACTCGCGAATCCGGGTTCGCCGACATACCGCAAGTGGCACGACCAGTTGCTGAAGTTCCGCAACGGCGCGCCACCAGATTTCGGTGCGATCTGGATGGTGTACTACCCGAACGTGATGATCGAATGGTATCCGCACGTGCTCGTCGTGTCGTATTTGATCCCGCGCGGCGTGCAGCGCACGACAAACATCGTCGAGTTCTACTATCCGGAGGAAGTGGCGCTGTTCGAGCGCGAGATGGTCGAAGCCGAGCGCGCGGCCTATCTGGAGACCGCCGTCGAGGACGACGAGATCGCCGAGCGAATGGATGCCGGACGCCGCGCGCTGCTCGCACGCGGCGAATCCCAAGTGGGCCCGTACCAAAGCCCGATGGAAGACGGCATGCAGCATTTTCACGAGTTCCTGCGCCGCGAGCTCGGCACGATTTGACACGCGCCGGCAATCCGTCAAAGCCGGACTCGGGTCCGGCTTTTTTTGTTTAGACTAGGGAGAGTTCGTCCAGGGTCGATGTCATGACTACCTCGCCAGGAGATTCGCTATGCCGCCGCATCACTACACCACGCTGATTTCCACCGAGAATCTAGCTACCCGGCTCGCCACACCCGGCGTGACCACGCTCGTCTTCGA
This sequence comes from Mycetohabitans sp. B8, assembly GCF_021991875.1. Lineage (GTDB taxonomy): Bacteria > Pseudomonadota > Gammaproteobacteria > Burkholderiales > Burkholderiaceae > Mycetohabitans. The sequence continues at coordinate 29,336 of NZ_JAHLKR010000009.1, read as the reverse complement.
CTGCCGCTTCGATCTGGCCGACACGTCGGCCGGCGCGGCCGCGTATGACGCTGCGCACATCCCAGGAGCACAGTACCTGGATATCGACCACGACCTGTCCGGACCGAAGACCGGCACCAACGGGCGTCATCCGCTGCCTGAACGCGACACGCTCGCACGCCGGCTCGCGCAGCGGGGCTTGAGCCGCGGCGTACAGGTGGTTGCCTACGACGCGCAAGGCGGCATGTTCGCCGCACGGCTGTGGTGGCTGCTGCGCTGGCTGGGCCACGAAGAGGTGGCGTTGCTCGATGGCGGGCTACAGGCGTGGCAAGCCGCCGGGCAGCCGTTGGACAACGCGATACCGGCCATCGCCCCCGGCTCGTTTACACCATCGCAGCCGCTGTCGGTCAGTATCGACGTTCATCGCGTGCAGCAACAGATGAACGCGGCCACGTGCCGGATGCTCGACGCCCGGGCGCCGGACCGTTATCGCGGCGAGAACGAGACGATCGACCCGGTCGCCGGCCACATCCCAGGCGCCCACCATCGCTTCTTCAAAGACAACCTTGCCGCCGACGGTCACTTCAAGCCCGCCCACACGTTGCGCGACGAATTGTGCGCGTTGCTCGACGATACCGCACCAGAGCGCACGATTCTATACTGCGGCTCCGGCATCACCGCGTGCCACAATGCGCTCGCGATGGAAATTGCCGGGTTGCACGGCGCGGCACTGTACGCCGGGTCTTGGAGCGAATGGGTTGCAGACCCGGCCAGGCCTGTTGCCACCGGCGCGCAGCCCTGACTGGCCACGGTTCAGTGCAGCTTGACCCGCGGCCGCGTGGTGCGCCGCAGCCCGTGCGCGAGCATATCGAGTAGCATCCGGCCATAGCCATGCAATGCGGCGATATGCATCCGGTACAGCGATTGATACATGAATCGCGCAAAGAGTCCCTCGACGAACAGGCTCTTGCCGATTAGGCCGCCCATCAGGTTACCGATTGCGTTGTGACCCAGCGAGACGAGGGAGCCGAAGTCGCGATACGTATAGGTGGGCAACGCGCGCCCGTCCAGACGCGCACGCAGCGCTCCGAGCAGGAAACTCGCTTGCTGGTGCGCCGCCTGGGCACGGGGCGGCACCGTTCGCTTGGCCTCGGGCCACGGACAGGCAGCGCAATCGCCAAGCGCAAAGATGTCGTCGTCGCGCTCAGTTTGCAACGTCGAACGCACGACCAGCTGGCCGAGTTTGTTGACCGCCAGCCCATCAAGCAGCGCGAGCACTGGCGGCGCCTTGATACCGGCCGCCCACACGGTCAAATCGGCGCGCAACACCTTTCCGCTGCCCGTGACAACCTCGCCGACGCGCACTTCCGATACCGCTTCACCGGTCATCACCGAGACGTTGAGCCGGCGCAACAGCGCCGCCGTTGCGGCTGAAACGCGTTCCGGCAACGCCGGCAGGACCCGCGGACCGGCCTCGATCAACACGATGCCGATGTCGGTGACGGGATCGAGTTTGTGCAAGCCATACGCGGCCAGTACATGTGCCGTGTTGCGCAGTTCCGCCGACAACTCGACACCGGTCGCGCCCCCGCCGACGATTGCGATCTGGATCCGCGGGCTGGCCGCCCCACCCTGCGCAACGCTGATTGCCTCGCCGTGTGCAGCGCTGGCCAACCTACCGTGTGTAGAGCTGGCCGACCCGCCGTGCGCCGGGCTGGCAGCGCCGCCGGGCAGCGGCCCTTGCCCCACCGCTTGCGGGTGCGACGTGGCGGCCGCGGGTGTATTGTCGGACGCCACATCCGCGCTGGACAGCGGCCGCTGCGCGCGCATGCACGCGGCGACCAGGCGGCGTCGGAAGCGTTCTGCCTGCGCGACCGTATCGAGCGCGATTGCGTGTTGCGCGGCGCCGGTTACGCCAAAGAAATGCGTGGTACTGCCAATCGCGATCACCAGCGTATCGTAGGCGAGCGTGCGCTCGGGCAGCAGTTCGATGCCATCCTCGTCGCGCACCGCGCTCACGCGGATCGTCTTTGCGGCGCGACTCAAACCGAGCAACTCACCCTGCTGGAATTCGAAACCATGCCAGCGCGCCTGCGCCGCATATTCGATCTGGTGCGTGAACGGATCCATGCTGCCGGCCGCCACCTCGTGCAACAGCGGCTTCCAGATGTGCGTCGGATAGCGGTCCACGAGTACCACACTGACACGCTGCGACGCGCGCCGCGACCCGAACCGGTCGCCGAGCCGCGTGGCCAGTTCCAATCCGCCGGCGCCGCCGCCGACCACAATGATCCGATGCATCCCGATACCTCCATCGTTAACCGTCATTCGCATTGCGCCGACAACGCCGGACCACTCGGCGTCAATGTGCTTCCTCCCAGTTGGCGCCCGCGCCCAATTCGGCGACCAGCGGCACGTTGAGTTTGGCGATCGAACACATCAGCTCAGGCACCTTGGCGCGGATGACTTCCAGTTCATCGTCAGGCACCTCCAGCACCAGTTCGTCATGAACCTGCATGATCAACCGCGACTTGACGCGCGCGCGCTCGATCCAATTCTGCACCGCGATCATCGACAGCTTGATCAGGTCGGCCGCGGTACCTTGCATCGGCGCGTTAATCGCGGCGCGCTCGGCGGCCTGACGACGCGGGCCATTGCCGCCGTTGATCTCCGGCAGCCACAACCGGCGACCAAACACAGTCTGAACGAAACCGCGCGATTTCGCCTCCATCCGCGTCTCGTCCATATATCGCGCGACCCCCGGGTAGCGGGCAAAATAGCGGTCGATATAGAGCTTGGCCGCGTCGCGTGCGATGCCCAGATTCGATGCGAGGCCAAACGCACTCATCCCATAGATCAAGCCGAAATTGATGACTTTCGCGATGCGCCGCTGCTCACTCGTGACCTCCTGCCGTGTCACGCCGAAGATTTCCGACGCGGTCGCGCGGTGCACGTCCTCGCCGTGCTCGAAGGCCGCCATCAGCGACGCGTCGCCCGAAATGTGCGCCATGATGCGCAGCTCGATCTGCGAGTAATCGGCCGAGACAATGCTACTGCCCGGCGGCGCGATGAACGCTTCGCGGATGCGCCGTCCTTCCGGCGTGCGAACCGGGATGTTCTGCAGATTCGGATCATTGGACGCAAGCCGTCCGGTCACGGCGACCGCCTGTGCATAGTTGGTATGCACGCGGCCGGTGTCCGGGTTGATCATCTTCGGCAGCTTGTCCGTATAGGTGGACTTGAGCTTGGTCAACGCACGATAGTCGAGCAACACCTTCGGCAGCGGATAGTCCTCGGCGAGCTTCTGCAATACGTCCTCGTCGGTGGACGGCGCGCCTGACGGGGTCTTCTTGATCACCGGCAACTGCAACCGCTGGAAGAAGATCTCGCCGATCTGCTTCGGCGAATTTAAATTGAACTCGCCGCCGGCCAGTGCGTGCGCCTCGGCCTGCAACTCCAGCATCCGGATGCCAAGCTCGTTGCTCTGCGCAACGAGCCGGTCCTTGTCGATCAGCACGCCGTTGCGCTCGATGATCTGCAGCACGCGCGACGTCGGCAGCTCGATTGACCGGTAGACGTAGTCCAGCCCTTTCTCGACTTGAATCTGCGGATACAGCACCTGGTGCAACCGCAACGTAATGTCGGCATCCTCGGCGGAATATTCGGTGGCCACGTCTACCGAGACCTCGTCGAAGCCAATTTGCGCCGCGCCCTTTCCGGCGACGCCCTCGTACTTGATCGTTTTTACGCCGAGGTGCCGCATCGCGAGCGTGTCCATATCGTGCGGACGATGCGATTCAAGCACATACGATTCGAGCAGCGTGTCGTGCTCAATGCCGGCCAGCGTGATGCCATGGTTAGCTAAAACCTGTACGTCATACTTTAGATGCTGGCCAACCTTCTTATGCGCAGGGCTCTCCAGCCATGGCTTGAGCCGCGCGAGTACCTCATCGCGCGGCAGTTGCGCCGGGTGATCCGGCCCGCGGTGCGCAAGCGGAATATATGCGGCGCGCCCAGGCACGGTCGCAAACGATACGCCAACGATACGCGCGCGCATCGGGTCCAGCGACGTGGTCTCGGTGTCAAACGACGTGATGGGCGCCGCCTCGATCACCGCCAGCCACCGCTCAAACTGCTCCCATGCGTTGACGGTTTCGTACTGCCGCTCGATGTCGGTCGCTGGCGCCGGCTCGACCGCGCTCGGACCGAGCGCGACCCCGCCGTCGGCCGTGGCCGCAAACGTGTCAGGCCCGGCCTCGCTGTCGAGCTCGCGCAGCCACGTCTTGAAGCCGTGCCGCAAATAGATGTCGCGCAATTCGTCCTTGGCTTCTACCCGCGCCTGCAGCGACGCGGCAATGGACTGCACGTGCGGGGACAGGTCACATTCGGTATGCACGGTGACGAGCCGACGCGCGGTGGGCAAGAACGCGAGCGCACGACGCAGATTGTCGCCGACCGCACCCTTGATATCATTCGCGTGCTCGATGATACCGTCCAGCGTCTGATACTGCGCGAGCCATTTGAGCGCGGTCTTCGGGCCGCACTTGTCTACGCCCGGCACGTTGTCGACGGTATCGCCGATCAACGTCAGATAGTCGACGATACGCTCGGGGGGCACACCAAACTTTGCGATCACGCCGTCCCGATCGAGCCGCTCGTTGGTCATCGTGTTGATCAACGTGACGCGCTCGTTCACGAGTTGCGCGAGGTCCTTGTCGCCCGTGGACACCACCACGTTCATGCTGGCCTGCGCGGCACGCACCGCCAGCGTGCCGATCACGTCGTCGGCCTCCACGCGCTCGATCATCAGCAGCGGCCAGCCGAGCGCACGCACCGCGACATGGATTGGCTCGATCTGCCGGGACAAGTCCTCGGGCATCGGCGGACGGTGCGCTTTGTAATCCGGATACCAGTCGTCGCGAAACGTCTTGCCCTTCGCATCGAACACGCACGCGCTATACTCTGCGGGAATGTCGCGACGCAATCGCCTCATCATGTTGATGAGACCGTACAGCGCACCCGTCGGACCACCGTCCGGCCCGCGCAAGTCCGGCATCGCATGGTAGGCCCGGTATAAATAGCTCGAACCATCGACCAATAGCAGGGTCTTGCCTTCGAGGTTCTGATTTTCAAGCATTATGACCAAGAGAAAAGTGATTCCGAGTCTGCGTTCACTCGCAGATCAAGAGCGCGCGACAGCCAAGAAGGCCCGCGCATCGTGGCAGATGTTTACGATTATGGCAGAGTTTATCGAGGCGACCGAGTACCTGTCGGAAATCCGCCCGGCCATCAGCATCTACGGTTCTGCCCGGCTCAAGCCGAACTCGCCGTACTACAAGCTCGCCACGCAGATTGCCCGCAAGCTGTCCGATGCCGGCTTTGCGGTGATCTCCGGCGGCGGCCCCGGCATCATGGAAGCCGCCAACAAAGGCGCGCACGCGGGCAAAGCGCCTTCGGTCGGCCTGAACATCGAGTTGCCGCATGAGCAAAGCGGCAACCGATACCAGGACATCTCACTGCGCTTCAGGCATTTCTTCACCCGCAAGGTCACGTTCGTAAAAAACTCTGACGCGGTGATCGTCATGCCCGGCGGGTTCGGCACGCTCGACGAGCTTGCGGAAGTGCTGACGCTGATCCAGACGAAGAAATCGCGCCATGTGCCGATTATCCTGGTCGGCTCCACGTTCTGGAAGGGTCTGCTGGACTGGTTCCGCGACTCGCTCGAGCCGATGGGACTGATCGGCCCACACGACGTCAAGTTGATGCAGGTAATCGACGAGCCAGATCAGGTGCTCGAGGCCGTACTCGCATTCTACGAGGAGCGGGCGCCGGCCGAGGGCGCAGCACAGCCTCCGGCCAAGAGCGATGAAGACCGGATGTTCTACTTGTAGGCGCTACTAGGGTGAGGGTTCACCACTTGAATGTAGTTGGTGAACTGGCATCACTGTGTCCGCCTCGCGAAGGTTCCCCGGATAAACAAAGCATGCGGGTTCAGCCGCAGGTTAATGTGGCCAACTTCTGAGCCAAGGCACGCTGTCCTGGAATCGCGCCCGGGCCAGCTCAGAGAACCGGTTGGCTTCCATAAAGCGGGTAATCTCAACCCTCGTTATATTCCATTGACGATCGTCTAAGTTATCTAGCGCACCCGCGAACCGAAGTCTGCTAAGCACATCGCATAAGGCGGCTTCGCCCGTGCCATTCAATAGACTCAACCCCTGCTGCCAAACCGACTTTACCAGTGCATCGTCCAGTCTGTGGGTATACATGAGTAGACCGAGTGCGGCCTGCGCGCGCTGCGCTGGCAGTACGCGCAATAATGCCGGCTCCAGTAACTGGAGTTCGTGTGCGTGGTGCTCGCGCGGTAAATCCGTCAACCCCTCTGGAAGATCGCGTAGCGCAACGCCCAACTGCTCCTCAGGCAGCGACAGTGCCACATCACGCAGCTGCGTGTACTGTGCGAGCCGCTCCGCTTTCGGCAAAACCCATATGGTACTGGCTAACATGCCAACCGATGCGCCTTGATGAGAGGGTGGCAGCTGCAACGCATGTCCGCGTAACACCGCATACAGCCTAGGGCGGCGGTCGTCGCTTGCACGAAAGCGAATCATTTGCCGACACAATACCGGGATCAGCTCCGCTTTCTCGGACACCCTCAAGGACGCAAGCCGAGCCACAAGCGCCTGATAACGCTCAACAAACTCAGCTGAGCCAAACAATAAGGACCCCAAACTGCCAGCGAGTTCCGTCCAAACATTGTCCTCTTCGGTCGCACGCCACTGCGCCAGTGCGTAAGCGAAGTCGAATAATTCAGCCCGATGGCTCCAATGAAAACCGGGCAATGAGCGCAACAACAGCGCTTTCTGTATCTGCACGCCATCCTTCGGAATGCGCTGCGCCGCCGCGTACACGCGCTTGAAGGCTTCGCCTTGCTCGCGATACGGCAACGCTTCCAAACGCTGGCGCAGCGCGTCAAGCGGCTCGACGTGCTGCGCCGGATCGGCGAGCGTGCCGTCCATCTCACTGAGCAGCTGGTTGACTGACGCGAGGCTCACGGCTTGGTTGGCTCGTTGCCAGTAGCGGTAGACTACGCGCCGACTTTGCATCGCATGGTACGTGCGACGATCGACTGCTGAAAAACTTCCCACGTCTTGAACGGGCACGTAGTCACCGACCTGCTCAATCAGTTCACGCGGCAGGTCACGATATGTCGTGGGTCGGCTGGCAGGCGGGCTCGCCAGTTCACCGCTTGTCAGTTTCAGTGTCGGCGGGAGGGCCGATGCGGCAGGCTGCGGGCACGACTCCAATGCACACATGTAGGCTTGGTAGTCGTTCAAAGCGGCATTCAAATCGAAGTCCATCGGCAAACTCAGCGATCAGTAAAAAAGACACCACGCGTAGCGAAGCTGTGTAACAGGCTAGCGAAAAGTAGGTAAAGACGCGCAGCGATACGTCGTAAGTGTGAGTTCTTTGGCGGGTAGCATAAGCCGGTGGAATAAGCCGGTGGAATAAGCCGGTGGAATAAGCCGGTGGAATAAGCCGGTGGAATAAGCCGGTGGAATAAGCCGGTGGACAAGCTACGCGACATCGTAGGGGCGATGCAAGCGCGCCGACAAAGAGACGTGTCAACCGGCCAATGCTTCTACGTTAATGAAGCGACGCCTATAAGTTGTGTTGGCAAGAAGATAAGTCGCCGTGTTGTAGAAGCGAAGGGATGGCCAAGCAGCGGCCGCCCACGCGTGTGCAGCCGGAGCAGAACAGCGTCGTGATGAAACGCTTGGTTCGAGCGATTAGACGATGGTCAGTGCGCTTCGTGGGAATGACTCGCATGGATGTGACTAGATGCAGGCCTGACACGGGAGGACCTATACCAGGCGCTGTCAAGCGACGGCGGCCCAAGCTTTGGAACCATTTTAAAAGTGATTAAAACGCTCGGGCTGCAATTGCACGTAACGGCACAGGTTTGATGAAACCGCCGAAATTTAAAGCGCAAATGTTCGAGTTGGCCCAAAGCCGGCTAGCCACACGAGTGAAGGAATGACTGCGCATGACGCAAAGGCTCGGGAAGTCGCACGTGTTCCACCTATGCCGATCAAGCGCACTTATTGCTCCCCCAAATAAGCTAGACGAAGCAAAAGCGGGCGGGATCGCCAATTCCCCGCCTCATAAGGCGTGACTACTGGAACGCCACCTCAGCAAAGCTACGCAGCTTGCGGCTGTGCAGTTGGTCCAGTCCGTTGGTGCGCAGCAACTCCATCGCCTTCACGCCGATCTGCAGGTGCTGGTCCACCTGCGCACGGTAGAACTGATCCGCCATGCCCGGCAACTTCAACTCGCCGTGCAACGGCTTGTCGGACACGCACAGCAACGTGCCGTACGGCACGCGGAAGCGAAAACCGTTCGCCGCGATCGTCGCGCTCTCCATGTCGAGCGCGATTGCCCGGCTTTGCGACAGCCGCAGTACCGGTTCGCGATGATCGCGCAGTTCCCAGTTGCGATTGTCCGTGGTAGCAACCGTGCCGGTGCGCATGACGCGCTTAAGCTCGACGCCCTCGAGCCGTGTGACCTGTGCGACGGCCCGCTCCAGCGCCACCTGCACCTCGGCCAACGCGGGCACCGGCACCCACAGCGGCAAGTCGTCGTCGAGCACGTGGTCCTCGCGCACATAACCATGCGCGAGCACGTAGTCCCCGAGCCGCTGCGTATTGCGCAAGCCGGCGCAGTGCCCGAGCATGATCCACGCGTGCGGACGCAGCACCGCAACGTGATCGGTGATCGTCTTCGCATTGGACGGCCCCACGCCGATATTGATCATCGTGATGCCGCTGCCATCGGCACGCTTCAAGTGGTACGCGGGCATCTGCGGCATGCGCGCCACCGGCAGCCCCTGTTCCGGCTGCTCGCCCAGGTTCGCGTTGTACGTGATCACGTCACCGGGCTCGACGAACGCAACGTATTCGCTGCGATACGCGCGCTCGTGCGCATCGTCAGCGCGCGCCATCAGCGAACGACCAAACTTGACGAACTGGTCAATGTAGAACTGGTAATTCGTGTAAAGCACGTAATTCTGAAAGTGAATCGGCGACGTCGCCGTATAGTGACGCAGCCGGTGCAGCGAAAAGTCCACTCGCGCCGCTGTGAACAGGGCCAGCGGGTGTGGTTCGCCAGACGGCGTCTCGTACGTGCCGTTGACAATGCGGTCGTCCAGCAGCGACAAATCCGGCGTATCAAAGAGGTCGCGCATCTGCCGCAGGCGGTTCACGTCCAGCTCGCCCTCCAAGTGGATACCTTCCGCAAACGCAAAGTGGATCGGAATGGGCTGCCGCGACACCCCAATCTCGATCGACGCCTTATGGTTCCTCACGAGCAGTCTCAGTTGTTCGCAATAATAGTCGGCGAATAAGTCTGGCCGGGTCACCGTGGTTTCATAGACGCCGGGGCCCGCAACGAAGCCATACGAGTGGCGTGAATCGATATGCGTATTGACGTCCGTGCGAATCCGCACGAACGGATAACAGGCGCGGATACGCGCCTCAATGCGCTCGCCGCGCCGATACCGTTCGAATGCATCGCGCAGCGATGCACTACTAGCATCATAAATAGCGGAGAGCCGCTCGACCGCCGCGGTGGGATCGTCGAAGGCTTCGGTGCAAAACGTGGCAGACGCGTTGATCACATTCATTATTCGATTTCCTCGGAGCAGGCGCAACGGCCTAGGGGCGGGAGCGCACCCGGGCCCGTGCCGACCGGCGCCAACCCACATTATCACGGAACACGGCTGCGATGCGGGACACGAAAAAAACGCGGCGACGGCATCACGCTGGTGCCTATGATGTACGCTGGTTTGATAAAATCGCTTTACCGTCTCGGAGAACTGTCATGAAGCCGTTCCACACTGCGCTTGGCGCAATCCCTCGCGGCGCGACCCGGTTCGCGATCGTGCTGGTGCCGGCCACCCTGGCGCTGGCCACCACGATGGTCGCCGCGGCGAGTGCGCCCCAACCGGACGCCGCGGCAACGCCGGTCACCGCCACGCCGCAGGATGAGAACGAGGCCGTCGGCTTGCCAAATCTGAAGGCAATCAACCGGCCGGCCGGCGTCGCGCATTCGACGGTGCAATTTAATGCGCCGCGCACGCCGAGCTTCTATGAAAAGAGTCCGAACGGTACGTCGATCACCGAATATCGCGATCGTGGCAAGCCGGTCGAAATCCAGGTTCATTCGAATTTCGGCACACGCTACCAGATGAGCGCCTCGCCGGATGTCTCGCCGCAAGTGCACGAGAGCGGCAAGCCGTCCACGCGGCTGCCGTCCTTGCAACTCAAGTACTGACCGCCCGGTGGCCGGCACCGAATGCCGGCCGCGCGCGGACCTCTGCCGTCCCACACTGGCGGCAGCCTTCGAACCTGTCCAATGACGTCTGCATGGCCGTTTTCACCGCCGTCCCCGAAGCCCGGCTCACCGCCTGGGTTCAGCACTACGCGATAGGCGAGATCATCGATTTTCGCGGCATTGCGTCCGGAATCGAAAATAGTAATTTTTTCTTGACGACAACCACTGGCAAATACGTACTGACGATCTTCGAGAAACTCGCCGCGCACGAGTTGCCGTTCTACCTGGAATTGATGCGGCATCTGGCGGCGCATCACGTGCCGGTGCCCGACCCAATGCGCCGCGACGACGGCGCGTTGTTCAGCATGCTAATGGACAAGCCCGCCGCGATCGTGACGCGGCTGGACGGCTCGCCGCAGCTGGCACCGCAGGTTGCGCACTGCGCCGAAGTCGGGCAGATGCTGGCGCGAATGCACGTCGCCGGACGCGACTTCCCGATGCACCAGCCGAATTTGCGCAGCCTGCCCTGGTGGCAAGACAATGTCCCGGCGGTGTTGCCCTATGTAACCGATGCGCAGCACCCGTTACTCGTCAGTGAATTGGCGTATCAGCAGGCGTTCTTCGCGTCGCCCGACTACGCGGCGCTGCCCGGCGGGCCATGCCACTGCGACCTGTTTCGCGACAACGTGCTGTTCGTGTCGCGCGACGGACGTGACACGCTCGGCGGCTTCTTCGACTTCTATTTCGCCGGCTGTGACAAGTGGTTGTTCGATGTCGCCGTGACCGTCAATGACTGGTGCGTCAACCTGGACACCGGCTGCCTGGATGATGCGCGAACACAGGCATTGCTGCGCGCGTACCAGACTGTACGGCCGTTCACGCCGGCCGAGATGCGGCATTGGCGCGACATGCTGCGTGCCGGTGCGTTACGTTTCTGGCTATCCCGGCTCTATGACTTTTACTTGCCACGCGACGCTCAACTGCTCAAGCCGCACGACCCCGCTCATTTCGAGCGTGTGTTGCGCGAGCGCATCGGCGCAGACGCGTTGCCGTGGGTTTGACGACTCTCCTATGCGACTAATCGAGGCACCCGCGAAATCCGGCTATGTTTGGTTCCGCCAAGGCATCTGGCTGTTCCGCAAGAACCCGCTGAGCTTCCTGGCGATCTTCTTCACCTATTTGTTCTCGATGATGCTTGTCGCGCATGTGCCAGTAGTCGGCTCCGCGCTGTGGCTGATGCTCGCGCCAGGCTTGTCCGTCGGGTTCATGAGCGCGTGCCGCGACGTGATCGCCGGCAAGCACGTTTTGCCGCTTGCGCTGTTTACCGGCTTTCGCGCGCATGGCGGCGCCGTCGCGCGGCAGCTGTTGCAACTTGGGTTACTCTATCTGGTGCTGGTCACCGCGAGTCTGTTCCTGACGTCGCTGATCGACGGCGGCTCACTGCTGAAAACGCTCGTCAGCGACGCGAAGCCGGATGACGACGTCGCCTCCAGCGGCATGTTCCTTTCCAGTATCGCGCTCGGCTTCGTATTCTACGTGCCCACGATGATGCTATTCTGGTTCGCACCACTGCTGACCGCCTGGCATCGCGTGCCGCCCGTCAAGGCGATGTTCTTCAGCTTCATGGCCTGCTGGCGCAACCGCGGCGCGTTCCTCGTCTATCTGGCCACGTGGTTTGCGGTCCTGATGGGGATGTCGCTGCTGCTCGGTTTCGTGCTGAGCGCGTTCGGCCTGACGAGCGGCGCGTTGACCGCGCTGTTGCCCGTCAGCGTGATCCTGTGGACGATGATCTACTGCTCGTTCTACGCGACCTATCGCGGCTGTTTCGGCGTCGAGCAGCGCGCTGGCCCGCAGCCTACCGCGTAAGCCGTCGTGACGTTCACGGCAGCGCCGCCGCATGACCGTGCCACGGCCCCACGCGCCCACCGCTGCCGGTCCGTCACTGTCACTGCTGCGGGTCCATTGCCCCACCGCTGCCAGTCCGTTGCTCTACCTCTGCCGGTCCGTCGCCCTACCGCTGCCGACCCGTCGCCCCCACCGCTATCCGTTCATCATACCGACTGCAGTTTCGCGACCGCGAGTGCAAGCCATTTGGTACCGTGCCGCTTGAAGGCGACCTGCGCCTTCGCGTCCGTGCCGCCCCCCTCCAGCGCGGTGATCGTGCCCTCACCGAATTTCGCGTGAAACACGCACTGGCCGATCCGGAAGCCACTTTGCGCGGCGCGCTGCTGGTCCGCGAACGCCGGCGCCGGCGCGCCATCGCCAAAGCGCGCATTGCCATGCGGCGCGTCGTCACGCCGGCCGCCGCGGCCGAACCAATCGCGGCCCCATCCAGCGTTGTCGCCGAAACCGGCGCGCTGACCCCAGCGTAAGCCGGGCTCCAGCTTGGGCGTAAGCCACTTCAACACGTCGGCAGGCAATTCGTCGAAGAAACGCGAGCGCACGTTGTAGCGCGTCTGGCCGTGCAGCATCCGGCTTTGGGCGAACGACAGATAGAGCCGCTCCTTGGCGCGCGTGATCGCAACGTACATCAGGCGCCGCTCTTCTTCGAGCCCATCCTGTTCCGCCACGCTGTTCTCATGCGGGAACAAGCCTTCTTCGAGTCCGGTGATGAACACGGCGGCAAACTCGAGCCCCTTAGCGGCATGCACCGTCATCAATTGCACCGCGTGCTCACCGGCCTGCGCCTGATTGTCGCCCGCCTCGAGCGATGCATGCGACAGGAAGCCGGCAAGCGGCGTCATCGAGTCGGGATTCTGCGCCGGTGCGTCGATGCGCAGCGCATCCAGCACGGCCTGCTCCCCATCCTCGTCCGCCCCCCGCAACGCGGCCGCGCGGCTCGCACCCAACGCGAGCGGGATCGAGCGCGCCGGCGTATCCAGGCCATAACCTTCCTCGGACACGAACGCGCTGGCCGCGTTGATCAGTTCCTGCAAGTTCTCGATACGCTCCTGACCTTCACGCTCGTTGGCATAGAATTGCTCCAACCCGCTGAGCCGAATCACCGCCTCGACCGTCGCTGGCAAGCTCATCGCACGGGTCTCGCCACGCATCCGCTCAATCAACGCGAGAAACCCGCCAAGCGCCTGGCCAGCCTTGCCGGTCACGTAGGGAATCGCCTGTGCCATCGAGCAGTTGTATAGCCGTGCGGCATCGGCCAGTTGCTCGAGCGAGCGTGCGCCAATGCCACGGGCTGGAAAATTGACCACCCGAGCGAACGCGGTGTCATCACTCGGATTGTCGATCAGCCGCAGGTACGCAAGCGCATGCTTGACTTCCTGGCGCTCGAAAAAACGCAGTCCGCCGTAGACCCGGTACGCAATCCCGGCGTTGACCAGCGCGTGCTCGACCACACGCGATTGCGCGTTGCTGCGATAAAGCACCGCGATCTCGTCGCGCGACAGACCCGTGTTGATCAGCGCGCGGATTTCCTCGACGATCCAGCCGGCCTCCTGCGAATCGGTCGCCGCCTCATAGACCCGCACCGGCTCGCCGTGGCCGGCATCGGTACGCAGGTTCTTGCCGAGCCGTTTCGAATTGTGCGCAATCAGCGCATTAGCAGCATCGAGAATATTGCCGTGCGAACGATAGTTCTGCTCGAGCTTGATCAGGTGCCGGACGTTAAACTCGCGCTCGAAATCGAGCATGTTGCCCACGTTGGCGCCGCGGAACGCGTAAATCGACTGGTCGTCGTCGCCGACCGCAAATATCGCATTGTGTCCGCCGGCCAGCAGCTTTAACCACGCATACTGCAGCTTGTTGGTATCCTGGAATTCGTCGACTAGCATATGCCGGAAACGGGCCTGGTAATGCGCCCTCAGCGCCGAGTTGCGTTGCAGTAGCTCATGGCAGCGCAGCAACAATTCCGCGAAGTCGACAACGCCCTCGCGCTGGCATTGTTGCTCGTAAGCAGCATACAATTCGACGCACTTGCGATTGAAGTTGTCGCTCGCATCAACCCGCTCGGGCCTCAAGCCTTGCTCCTTCGCGTTGTTGATGAAGTACTGCAGGCTCTTTGCCGGATATTTTTCGTCGTCAACGTTCAGGCCCTTCATCAGCCGCTTGATCGCCGACAACTGGTCTGACGTGTCCAGGATCTGGAAGGCCTGCGGCAATCCAGCATCGCGGTAATGGGCGCGCAGCATGCGGTTGCACAATCCGTGGAACGTGCCGATCCACATGCCGCGCGTATTGATCGGCAGCATCGCGTCCAGGCGGGTCAGCATCTCGCGCGCTGCTTTGTTCGTGAACGTGACGGCCAGGATGCCGGCGGGGCTCGCCTCACCGCGCGAGATCAACCATGCAATGCGGGTAATCAGCACGCGCGTCTTGCCGCTACCCGCGCCGGCAAGAATCAGGGCCGGTTCATTTGGCAGCGTCACCGCTGCATATTGTTCGGGATTCAGGTGGGCAAGCAAATCAGACATGAGCGGCCTTGGTCACAACAAGCTTGCCATTATACGGCCGTGGTCGGCCCAGCACGCGGAGAATGCGCGTGGCATGCCGCCCCACAGCGGCAGGTACCCCGTCGCGCGGCAGCGCAACCGGCGCCCGCGCATCGCCAGCTCCCTTATAATTTACCACGACGATTTATTCGACCGCATTTTCACCGTCTTTCCGGCAGATTTCGACAATGAGCAACAGCGATACCACGCTTGCAAAAAGTTTTGAGCCTTCGACGATCGAGGCGTATTGGGGCCCAGAATGGGAAAAGCGTGGCTACGCGAAGGCAACCCTGGACCCGCAGCGGCCCGACTTCGCCATTCAGCTGCCCCCGCCGAACGTGACCGGCACGCTGCACATGGGCCACGCGTTCAACCAGACCATCATGGATGGATTGGCGCGCTACCATCGGATGCGCGGCGAGAACACATTATGGGTGCCCGGCACGGACCATGCGGGGATCGCCACGCAAATCGTCGTGGAACGCCAACTTGACGCGCAACAGCAATCACGGCACGAACTGGGGCGGGCACGTTTCGTCGAGCGCGTCTGGCAATGGAAACAGGAATCGGGCTCCACGATCACGCGGCAGATCCGGCGGCTCGGCGCGTCGATCGACTGGTCGCGCGAGTATTTCACGATGGATGAGCGCCTGTCCCGCGTCGTCACCGACGTGTTCGTGCGCCTCTACCAGCAAGGGCTGATCTACCGCGGCAAACGGCTCGTGAACTGGGATCCGAAGCTGAGGACCGCGGTATCGGACCTGGAGGTGGTCAGCGAGGAAGAGGACGGCAAGCTGTGGCACATCCGCTATCCGCTCACTGACGGCTCAGGCCACCTGAGCGTGGCGACCACACGGCCCGAAACGATGCTCGGCGACGTCGCGGTCATGGTCCATCCGCAGGACGAGCGTTACGCGGCGCTGGTCGGCAAGACCGTCACGCTGCCGCTGGTCGGACGGGAGATCCCGGTGATCGCGGACGACTACGTGGAACGCGAGTTCGGCACCGGCGTGGTCAAGGTCACGCCAGCGCACGATTTCAACGACTACCAGGTCGGGCAACGCCATGGACTGCCGCAGATCGTCGTGCTCACGCTCGATGCGAAGATCAACGACAACGCACCGGCCGCCTACCGCGGGCTGGACCGTTTCGACGCGCGCGAGCGCATCGTCGCGGACCTGGACGCGCTCGGCCTGCTCGAGTCGGTCAAGCCGCACCGGTTGGTCGTGCCGCGTGGTGATCGCACGCAATCGATCATCGAGCCCATGCTTACCGATCAGTGGTTCGTCGCGATGAGCCGGCCGGCGCCCGAAGGCACGCTGCATCCGGGCAAGTCGATCGCGCAAACGTCGCTGGACGTGGTGCGCCACGGCCAGATCAAGTTCGTGCCGGAGAACTGGACCACCACGTACTACCAGTGGCTGGAGAATATCCAGGACTGGTGCATCTCGCGCCAACTCTGGTGGGGCCACCAGATTCCCGCCTGGTATGCGGACGATGGCCAGGTGTTCGTCGCGCATAGCGAGGCCGACGCCCTGGCACAGGCTCGCGCACAGGGCTATAACGGCGCGCTCAAGCGCGACGAGGACGTGCTCGACACGTGGTTCTCGTCCGCGCTCGTGCCGTTCTCCTCGCTTGGATGGCCACAATCGACGCCGGAACTCGAGCACTTCCTGCCGTCGTCGGTGCTGGTGACGGGCTTCGACATCATCTTTTTCTGGGTTGCCCGAATGGTGATGATGACCACCCATTTCACTGGCAAGGTGCCATTTCACACCGTGTATGTGCACGGCCTGGTGCGCGACGCCGAAGGCCAAAAGATGTCCAAGAGCCGCGGCAACACACTCGATCCGATCGACATCGTCGATGGCATCGACCTGGAGACGCTCGTCGCCAAGCGCGTGACCGGATTGATGAATCCGAAGCAGGCGACATCGATCGAGCAAAAGACGCGCAAGGCGTTTCCGAACGGAATTCCCGCCTACGGCACCGACGCGCTGCGCTTCACGATGGCGTCGATGGCCACGCTCGGGCGCAACGTGAACTTTGATCTGGCGCGCTGCGAAGGCTATCGCAACTTCTGCAACAAGTTGTGGAACGCCACGCGCTTCGTGCTGATGAACTGCGAAGGGCATGATTGCGGTATCGCGCCGTGCCATGACGATTGCGGGCCGCACGGCACACTCGACTTCTCGCCTGCCGACCGGTGGGTCGTGTCGCTGTTGCAACGGGTCGAGGCCGACGTCGAGAAGGGCTTTGCCGATTACCGCTTCGACAACATTGCAAGCGCGATCTACAAGTTCGTCTGGGATGAGTATTGCGACTGGTACGTCGAATTGGCCAAGGTTCAGTTGCAAACCGGCACGCCGGCGCAGCAGCGCAGCACGCGGCGTACGCTGCTTAGGGTGCTCGAGACAATCCTGCGGCTCGCGCACCCGCTGATGCCGTTCATTACCGAGGCGTTGTGGCAGAAAGTCGCGCCGCTGGCAGGTCGGTATCCGGCTGGAACCGCAGCCGGCGACGCCTCCGTGATGATGCAGCCCTATCCGCGCAGCACGCCGTCAAAGATCGACGAGCGGGCGGAACAGTGGGTTGCCGAACTGAAGGCAGTAGTCGATGCATGTCGTAATTTGCGCGGCGAGATGAACCTGTCGCCCGCCACCCGCGTGCCGCTGTTGGCGGCCGGCGATGCCACGCGCCTGCGCGAATTCGCACCCTATGCCCAAGCACTTGCGCGGTTGTCGGAAGTCCAGGTGCTCGCAGACGAAGCCGCACTCGATCAACAGGCGCATGGCGCGCCTGTTGCCCTTGTCGGCTCGAACAAGCTGGTACTGAAGGTCGAGATTGACGTTGCCGCCGAACGTGAACGGCTGACCCGCGAAATCAGCCGCATCGGCGGCGAACTGGCCAAATGCCATGCGAAGCTGCAAAACGAGCGTTTTGTGGCCCGCGCGCCAGCCGCCGTCGTCGACCAGGAGCGCAAAAGGTTGGCAGATTTTGAGTTGATGTTGGCAAAATTGACCGCCCAACTCGGGCGGCTTCCAGCATAAAGCGCAGGGTTATGAGCTATAGCAGGGCAAAAATTTTTGTCGCGCTGTCCAATATCAGGCTAACGTAGTACAACCGGAAACGAACAGGGTCATTGAAGATGCTCAAAGTTACTAAGGCAGTGTTTCCCGTGGCAGGTCTTGGCACGCGGTTCCTTCCGGCCACCAAGGCGAGCCCGAAAGAAATGCTTCCAGTGGTCGACAAGCCGCTGATTCAGTATGCGGTTGAGGAGGCGATTGCCGCAGGGATCACCGAAATGATTTTCGTGACGGGCCGCAGCAAGCGCGCGATCGAAGATCACTTCGACAAATCATATGAGATCGAATCAGAGCTTGAGGCTCGCGGCAAGGACAAGTTGCTCGAGTTGGTGCGCGGGATCAAGCCCAGCCATGTTGACTGCTTCTACGTTCGCCAGCCCGAGGCGCTCGGACTTGGGCATGCAGTGCTGTGCGCGGAAAAGCTCGTCGGCGACAACCCGTTCGCGGTCATCCTCGCCGACGATCTGCTGTACGGTCGCCCGCCCGTGATGCAGCAGATGATCGAGGTGTTCGATCACTACCACAGTTCGGTGATTGGCATCGAGCAAGTGCCGCACGAAGAAACGAAGTCGTACGGCATCGTAGACGGCAAGGAATGGGAAGACAATATCGTCAAGATGTCGGGCATCGTCGAGAAGCCGGCCCCGGAGGTCGCGCCATCCAATTTTGGCGTGGTCGGCCGCTATGTGCTCAAGCCGCGCATCTTCAGTCACTTGCGTGCACTGAAGCCAGGCGCGGGCGGTGAATTGCAATTGACCGACGCGATCCAGTCGCTGCTCGGCGACGAGCAGGTGCTCGCATACAAGTACCACGGCACGCGCTTTGACTGCGGCAGCAAGCTCGGCTACCTGAAGGCAACCGTCGAGTTCGCGCTGCAACACCCGGAGGTTCGCGACGAGTTCGCCGAATACCTGCGTACCCGTTCGCCGGTGCTCGAAGGCTAACGCTACGACACGGCACCGCCGCTCGCGGCGCCGTGTCGCTCAACGCCGATGGATCAGGCGCTCAACGCCGACGCATCAAGAATACGAACGTCTTGTCGGCGTCCGTGCTGGTTTCGACTAGCTCGTTGCCGGTCTGCTTCGCAAACGCAGCGAAATCCCGCTGCGAGCCGGCATCCGTCGCCAGCACTTTCAGGATTTGGCCGCTCTGCATGTCGGCCAGCGCTTTCTTCGCGCGCAAGATCGGCAATGGGCAATTCAGCCCCCGCGCGTCGACTTCCTTGTGGACTTCCATCGAATTCCTACCGTTGACTCAAACGTGATGCGGGTCCGCACCGCCTACGAATTGTAGCGGGAAACGACGCTGGCAGTCTGCATCGCCGGCGTGCTGACCCGGCTATAGCTCGATGACGCCATGCCGCCGCTGCGGCTCGCGCAGCGCTACACCGACAGCCATTGCCGGGCAATCGCCGGCGTCGCCTCGAACGCGCTGCGCTCACCGGTGAAGACGATCTCACCCAAGCCCGACGGGCCGCGTCCCATCACGTAGACGCGGCGCGCTAGCTCCAACGCCATTGCGGCACGCTGCTCGATCAGCACAATCGCAGTGCCGCGCGCGGCCAGTGTCGCCAGTGCAACGCCGAGCTCATCGACAACACGCGGCGCGAGGCCCTCGGTCGGCTCGTCGATGATCAACACACGGGGCTGCGCGGCCCACGCCCGGGCAATGGCCAACATCTGCTGTTCCCCACCGGAGAGCACGCCCGCCTTTACGTCGGCACGGACACGCAAGCGAGGAAACAACTCGTACAGCGGCTCAAACACCGCCGGACCCCGTGCGTGTCGCGGTAGGCCGAGCAGCAAGTTCTGCGCGACGCTCAATGTCGGGAACACATCGCGGGTCTCGGCGACATAGCCGACGCCAGCGCGAGCGATGTCCACGGTGCGCAGCGTGCCGAGCTGCATGCCATCGAGTTCGACCGAGCCGCGCCGCTCAACCAAGCCGACGATGGCCTTGGCCAGCGTCGAACGGCCCACGCCATTGCGGCCGAACAAGGCGACGATCTCTCCGCCGTCCACGTGCATCGATACGTGCTGGATGACCCGCACGCCCTGGTATCCGGCCTCCAGGTGGCGCACGTCAAGCCTCATGGCGCACGCGCGGGGCCTAGGTAAGCATTGCGCACCCTCGGATTGGCGCGGATCTGCGCCGGCGTACCGGTGGCAATGACCACGCCTTCGACCAGTACCGAAATCCGATCTGCAAGCTCGAACACGATGTCCATGTCGTGCTCGATCAGCAGGACCGTGCGCCCCGCCGCCATCGTGCGGATCAATGCAAGCGCCTCGATGGCCTCTGCCCGACTCATGCCGGCGGTCGGCTCGTCCAGCAACAGCAGTCGCGCACCACTGGCCGTGGCCATGGCCAACTCAAGCGCGCGTTGTCGGGCATAGCTCAGTTGCGCGGCACGGGCGCTAGCCTCATCGTCAATGCCCACCACCTGTAGCCAGTCGAGTGCGCGCTTACGCAGACCGCGCCATACAGCAGGCTGCAGCCAGCGATAAAGCGGCGCGCCACGCGGGCAAAGCATCGCACAGCACACATTGTCCAGTACCGACAATTGCGCGAACAAGCTGGGGGTCTGCAAGCCCCGCGCGACGCCGAGGCGGGCGATCCGATGCGCGGCCCACCGCCGAATCGGCCTGTCACCGAGCCGCACGGTGCCTCGATCAAACGGTGTGACGCCACTGAGCACATTGAATACCGTTGACTTGCCTGCGCCATTGGGGCCGATTAACGCGTGAATTTCGCCGGCCCGCACGTGCAATCGCACGCCACGCAGTACGGGTGTCGCACGATAGCTGACATGGACGTCGTCCAGCGTCACATCAAGCGCCGGGCTGCTCGGCGCGTGTCCCGGCCGTACCACCGGCACGGGATCAACGGGTTTCGCTTGTTCCGTCGTACCGGCTGTTCGTGCCTGGGCGCTGACGGCAGCGCCTGCGACGATGACTGGCGCGGTGGCTTCAGATACGGCTGGCCCCATAGTTGCCAAAGAGGCATGGGGCAAAGCCATGGCTGCCGCAGAAGCATGAGTCGAACGCAAGCCCTCGGCAACCCGGCGCGACGAACGCGGCGCCGTGGCACGCAGCGCGAACGACGACACCGCCATCAAGACCACACCGGCCACCGCTATGCCCCACCCATTGACCGCATACCAGCGCAAACGGCTGATATCCGCGCCGGTATCGTCGAATCGCAATGCATAAACCGATTGAATCACAGCGATACTGCCGGCCAGCATGCCGAGCACGGCCAGCACGCGTGCGATGCGTCGCTCGCTGAACCACGGTAGCGCGCATCGCGCACGCCGGCTGCCCACCAGGGATGGCGACACCCGGTGATGCAACCCTGCACCGACCAGCCCTCCGGGCGCGAGCACCACGACAAGCAGAAAAAAGAGGCCAACGTACATCGGCCACGCGCGGGTGAGCGACGCCAAGCCGTTCGCGATCGACACATAGACCACAGCACCTAGCACAGGACCGGCGAACGTGCTGGTGCCGCCGATCACCACGGCGATCAGCGCAGTCGCGCATGTTGCAATGCTCGCATTGTCCGCGGTAGCGATTTCAAAGGTCACCACCGACAGCGCACCGGCGACGCCGGCAAAGAACGCGGCGATGACCGTCATCGCCCATCTCACGCGTGATGGATTCACGCCGACGAATGCCGCCCGTCGCGGATTGTCACGCACCGCGTTGGCCACGTGCGCGAGCGGTGTGCGCAATAACCAGGCGATCAGCATGCACGAGGCCAGTGTGATCGCGACCACCAGGCCGTAGGCCGCGCGCGTCGAGCCGAAATCGATACCGAACCAGCCCGGGACGGCTGCGCGGTCGATCATCACGCCGCCCACGCCGCCAAACCAGTCCGGCACGGTGCTCGCCGCAGTCGCAACCAGTTCGCCCAGTCCCAGCGTCACCATCGCGAAGGTCACGCCGCCCCGGCGCGCACAGAGCCACCCGGCCGGGACGGCAACAAGCGCCGCGCCCACGCCGCCGACCACTGGCAGCCACGGCGCAGACAATGCCCACGCGTTGGCCACGCGCGCCGCCGCCAACGCGCCGATGCCGTAATACATGGCATGGCCAAACGACAGCAGGCCGGTTTGACCGAGCAACAAATCGTACGATAGCGCGAACACGATCAGCACGGCCGCCTGAGACGCGAGCGCCAGCGCCGCGCCGCTCGGCTCGCCATGCGCCAGCGGCAGCAACGGCAGCGCGGCAAGCACGGCCGCCAACATCAGCCCGCCCCACGGCGGCGGCTGCACGGCGCGGTCGATCCGCGCACCATGCGGGGTCTCGCGCTGCGCCATCATGTGTCCGGCTCCGTATGGCCACGCACCAGCCCGCCCGGACGCAACGCCAATACGATGATCAACAACACAAAGGGTGTCACTGGCGCGAGTTGTGCCAATGTGATGCGGCCCCATGCGCCGGTCTCGCCCATCATCGGCACCATCCAATGGAGCAGCGCGCCAAGCCGTATGTCGAGTCCGACAAGCAGCGTCTGCACAATGCCAAACAACAGCGACGCGGCGAATGCGCCAGCCAACGAACCCATTCCACCCGCCACGACGATCGCAAACACGACCGAACCCAACGTTTCGGCCATCGACGTATCCGTAACGAATGCCACGCCGCCGAGCACACCGGCCACCGCGGCAAGCGCCGCGCCGCACGCGAACACCTGGGTATGCACACGAGCGACATCATGGCCCAGCGCCTGCACAGCGTGCGGGTGCGTGCGCGCGGCCGCGATCACTAGGCCAACGCGGGAATACCGCAGTAGCAGCGCACACAGGCCGAGCACGCCAGCGGAGATCACCATCATGAAGGCGCGAAGACGGGAGAATGCCACAGCATGCCAATTCACCAGTGCGCCATCGAGCCACTGCGGCACGACGACGGGCAACGGCGAGCGGCCCCATCCCAATTGCACGAACTCGGCAATCAGATAAGCCAGGCCGAAGGTCGCCAGCAACTGGGCAAGTGGCCCGTGGCGGTGCACGCGGCGCAACACGCCAAGCTCGAAAGCGGCGGCCAGGCCGGCCACCGCGGCCGGCGCGAGGATCAACGCGGCGGCAAAGCCACCGTAGCGCGCGACCGTGTAGCCGATGTAGGCACCGAGCATGTAGAAACTCGCATGCGCAAAGTTCATTACGCCCATCAAGCTGAACACAAGTGTCAGCCCGGCACACAATAGGAACAACAGCAACCCATAGCTCAGGCCATTGAGCAATACGACAACGAACGATTGCATCGTTAAATCCGCGGGCATTCGACGTATCGCATCCGCCGCTCCGCTATCGAACCAGCGGTTCGAGCACCGCGCGCAACGGGTCGGTCAATCAATTCGGCGCGGCAGCGCGGACAATACCGGTAGTCGCTGCCCAGCGCACCTGCGGGTGTCGATCCCATCATCGTTTGAAATGCGCGAAAAAGCCGCCTATTGTATCGGCTTTGAGACGCCGCCTGGCCGCGTCGTGCATCGGGCCTGCGCCAGCGGCCGCGCCGCCTGTTGCTCGTCCACGCGCGAGGCGGGCTCGCGGGGCTTCGGCGAGTCTTGCATGGCTGCCCCGGCGCGTGGAGCATGCATGGATTCGGCAGACGATGAAGTCTGGTCGGGATCGGACAGGAATACGACACCACCGTAGAAAACCCATTAGATGATCCGATCGTAGCAGCGTCGCACTATCTCAAAAAATGAATTATTCTGACCCACTACATCTCCGGGAAAGAACCATGGATCTTGCTGCGTTGTCGATTTTTTGCACTGTCGTTCGCGAAAATGGCATTACGCGCGCCGCGGCGAAGCTGCATCGGGTGCAGTCAAACGTGACGACGCGGATCAAGCAGCTCGAGGGAGCACTCGGCACGCAACTGTTCTTCCGAGAAGGCCGCAAGCTGGTGCTGACGCCGGCGGGCCATACGCTGCTCGACTATGCCGAACGCCTGCTCGCGCTGGCCGATGAAGCACGCGATGCGCTCGCCAACGAGCGTCCTCACGGCAGACTGCGGTTAGGGGCAATGGAAAGCACCGCGGCAACGCGCTTGCCGCAACGACTGGCCGAATATCATAACCAGTGGCCAGACGTGACGCTGGAACTCGCAACGGGTACAACCGGTTGCCTAATCAACCGCTTGCGGGCGTTCGATATCGATGTCGCGCTGATCGCCACACCGGTGGAGGGCCTGTCCCACCTCACCGACATGTTCGAGCTCACGCCCGTGTATCGCGAGGAGCTTGTGCTGATCGCCGCGCGCGATCACCCGCCCATCCGCCAGCCGCGGGACGTGGGCGTTGCCACGCTGGTTGCATTCGAGCCAGGCTGCGCGTATCGCGCGTATGCCGAACGCTGGTACGCGCACGACGCGCTGCGACCTCACCGCGTGCTCGAGCTCGGCTCGTATCATGCGATCGTGGCCTGCGTCGCCGCCGGGGCCGGCATCGCCGTGGCCCCCCGCTCAGTGCTCGAACTGCAGCGTGCGAGCGGACATGAAATGGGTCTATCGATGCACCCATTGCCTGACATCGGCACGATCGATACGCTGCTCGCCTGGCGACGCGGGTACGCGTCATCCGCGGCCCGGGCGCTGCGGCAAATCCTGCTGGCTGACCTTGCCGTGGCCGTCGCGCCACCCCACGCCGCGACGGCCACGGCAACTGCGACGCCATCGCGGCCGCCGCCGTCGCGTCGGCGGCAGCCGCCCGCCGCTCCAATTGCGTCCGCAGGCCGCGCTGCGTGAGCGCCACTGCACCGCGACACGGCGGTTATCCCCGCGGCGTGTTTACAATCGCGCCTGAATCCATTCCTTGACGCCGCAGAGCGCCGCCGGCAGCTTCGACGGATCGGTGCCGCCCGCCTGCGCCATGTCCGTACGGCCGCCACCCTTACCGCCGACCTGCTGCGCAACGAAGTTGACCAGTTCGCCAGCCTTGACCTTTTTGCTCGCGTCGGTCGTCACGCCGGCGATCAGGCTGACCTTGCCACCGTCGACGCTCGCCAGCACGATTGCTGCATGCTTGAGCTTATCCTTCAGCTTGTCCACCGTTTCACGCAGTGTCTTCACATCGGCACCTTCGAGTTGAGCCGCCAACACACGCACGCCCGCCACGTCGAACGCCTGACTCGCCAACTCATCGCCCTGGCTCGACGCGACCTTCGATTTGAGTTGCGCCCGTTCCTTTTCTAGCACCTTGAGCTGGTCTTGCATCTGCGCGATGCGCGGGGCAAGCTCCGCCGGCTGGACCTTCAATGCCGTGGCAGCTCCCGCGAGCATCGCCTCCAGGTTTTGCACATAGCGCAACGCATTGTCACCGGTGATCGCCTCGACACGGCGGATGCCGGCGGCCACCCCCCCTTCGAACACGATCTTGAACAAACCAATGTCGCCGGTGCGCCGCACATGTGTGCCACCGCACAACTCGCGCGAGAAACCCAGGTCGAGCACGCGGACCTCGTCGCCGTACTTTTCGCCGAACAGCGCTATCGCGCCCGACTTGACCGCGTCATCGAATGGCATCACTTGCGCGATACCCGGCGTATTGGCCAGCACTTCGGCATTGACGATCGCCTCGACGCGACGGATCTCGTCATCGCTGAGCGGCGCATGATGCGAGAAATCGAAACGGGTCTTGTCCGGATCGACCAGCGAGCCCTTTTGCTGCACATGCGGGCCCAGCACCTCGCGCAGCGCCTTGTGCATCAAGTGCGTCGCCGAGTGATTGCGCGCGGTGCGCGCGCGCCGCTCGGCATCGACGCGCGCGCTAACGACATCGCCCACCTTCAGCTCGCCCTGCTCGAGGGTACCGTGGTGACCGACCACGCCGGCCTGCACCTTCAACGTGTCAAACACCGCAAAGCGCGCCGTCGCATTGCCGATCGTGCCCTGGTCGCCGACCTGGCCGCCCGACTCCGCATAGAAAGGCGTCTGGTCAAGCACGACCACGCCCTGCTGGCCCACCTGCAGCGACGGCACCGCTAGGCCGTCGACATACACCGCGACGACCTTGGCATCGTCGAACACATGCTTGTCATAGCCGTGGAATGTCGTCTTGCCGCCCGTATAGTCGAGCGTCTGGGCCATCCGGAACTTGCCGGCCGCACGCGCCTGCTCGCGCTGGCGCGCCATCGCTTCATCGAACGCCACCTCATCGACGCCGATGCCCCGCTCGCGGCACACGTCCGCTGTCAAGTCCAGTGGGAAGCCGTACGTATCGTGCAGCTTGAACGCAAGCTCACCGTCGAGCACTTTCGCACCGCGCGCCGCGAGCTCGGACAGCGCGGCGTCCAGGATCGACATCCCGTGCTCGATCGTCTCGAAGAATCGTTCCTCTTCTTGGCGCAGTACGTCGGTCACGCGCTGCTGCGCCGCTGTCAGCTCAGGATAGGCGGCCCCCATCTCGCTGACCAGATCCTCGACTAGCCGATGAAAGAACGGGCTCTTGCGGCCAAGCTTGTAGCCGTGGCGGATCGCACGGCGCACAATGCGGCGCAGCACGTAGCCGCGCCCCTCATTGCCCGGGATCACGCCGTCAACGATCAAGAAGCCGCACGCACGGATATGGTCGGCGATCACCTTCAGCGAGTTGTGCACAAGATCCGACACGTCAGTTTCGCGAGCCGCCGCGGCGATCAACCGTTGGAATAGATCGATCTCGTAGTTGCTGTGCACGTGCTGCAACACCGCGGCGAGCCGCTCCAGGCCCATGCCGGTATCGACGCACTGCTTGGGCAACGGCGTCAGGTTGCCTTGTGCATCGCGGTTGAACTGCATGAACACAAGGTTCCAGATCTCGATGAAGCGGTCGCCATCCTCGTCGGCCGATCCGGGCGGCCCGCCCCACACCTGCGGGCCATGATCATAAAAAATCTCCGAGCACGGGCCACAGGGACCGGTATCGGCCATTTGCCAGAAATTGTCCGAAGCATAACGAGCGCCCTTGTTGTCGCCGATGCGGATGATCCGCTCGAGCGGCACGCCGATTTCGTTGGCCCAGATGTTGTACGCCTCGTCGTCCTCGTGATAGACGGTCACGATCAGCTTCTCGGGCGGCAGTTGATAGACGCGTATGAGCAATTCCCACGCATAGTGGATCGCGTCGCGCTTGAAATAGTCGCCGAACGAAAAGTTGCCCAGCATCTCGAAGAACGTATGGTGCCGGGCGGTATAGCCGACGTTCTCCAGATCGTTGTGCTTACCGCCGGCCCGCACGCTGCGTTGCGCGGTCGTGGCCCGCGAGTACGGCCGCGTGTCGGCGCCCAGAAACACGTCCTTGAACTGCACCATGCCGGAGTTGGTGAACAGCAGCGTCGGATCGTTGGCGGGCACGAGGCTTGACGAGCGAACAATCGTATGGCCCTTCGATTCGAAGAACCTCAGGAACTTCTCGCGGATTTCAGCGGCTTTCATAGCGTGCTTCAAGTGGTCTGTCGCTGGCGCGCCAGCGCATCAGGTGAATCCGGACACGGGCGCATGCGTTTAAACGATTGATTATACGGGATGGGCACAGCGTCCCGCCCCCGTATAATCGCTGCAACCGTCGCACTTGCAAGGAGACATGTTCGGTTTATGGGAGCCTTGACTTACCTGCGCGCTCTGGACCTGACGCGCGTTGCGCTGGAGCGTGCCGGCGTGCCATACGGGCCGATCAACGACCTTCAACAAGTATTCGACGATCCGCCAGTCATCACACGAGGATTACGCGTCGGCTTGCCGCACCCGAGCGACGGTACCGCGATGCGGGGCTTGCCGCACCCAAGCGACGGTACCACGATGCGGGTGGCCAACCCGGTAAAGATGAGCGCGACACCGCCGCAAGCCCGCCTCGCGCCGCTGACCCTCGGCCAGCATACCGATGAAGTGTTAGCCGAATGGCTCGGCGACAATGCGGCCACGCTCGCCGCATTACGCGAGCAACGGGTCATCTAACATGGAGCGTGCACCTAACGCATGGTTCAAGCTGTGGACCGACCTGCGGCACGACCTGCCGCTGTTCGGCGCGCTAGGCCTGGCCGCCGCGCTCACGCTGCAGTGGTGCGGGCGCCCGTACGCAATCGATAAGCTTGCATTGCCGGTATCGTTGCTCTACCTTGCCTTTGCCGCGATGGCGCTTGCCTGCACGCTCCAGTGTGGCGGCGCGCTCGTGTTCGCGTTCATGCCGCACGGCGCCGCGCGGCGGCTCGACGCCGCGCAGCACCACCTGGAGCGCCGCATGTCGGCATTCTCATCGAGCGCCGGCTCGCTGTTGTTCGGCTTCGCGCTTGGGCGAGCACTGTTTCACGATACCTTTGGCGCGCTGCAGTCGTCGAGTTGCGCCGTGCTCGCGATCGCGCTCGCCGAAATAGGCGCGAACGCCACGCGCTGCCGTCGCGAGGGCTTTGCCAGGCTTTATCCGTTGACGTTGCTGATCGTGCTCAAGCTGTAGTTCGTGCTAGCGCCCGCGCCCCGCTCGTACCGAGCGGCGCGGCGGCGCATCGGACAGCCGCCCGACCGGATCACCCTCGCGACGCCGCGCTTGCGGGGGTCCGCCACCGGCTCAGGCGTGTCACCGTTGATCTTCACGAGTTGGACGTCGCCGTTGAACGCCTGCCCTTCCAGCGTATAGCCGAGCGCCTGGAGTGGCTGCGCGAGCGCACCCTCGATTGGCCGATACGGCTCCCAGAAAATCGTGTTTGGCGGCAGCAACTGATGATGAAAGCGCATCACGGCAATGGCCTCCTATCGACTACCGAGTAGTGCGTAGTCTCGGCGCGTTCGTTCGCCGTGACGCGGCTCACGCGTTGCGCAGTGACCATGCCCAGGCCTGCCTGCACGCTACGGGTGTCCGACGGCACTTTCGGGTCGACCTCGGTCGCCCGCCTGGTCAGGTACGACTCGTCGATCAACTGCGCGACTGGCACCTTGTAGTATTCCGGATCACCCAGGTATTGTGCGCGTTCGGCAAACACGCGCTTTTCGATCTCCGCGATTAGGTGGATGTATCACTCAGTATCACGCATCAATGGCCTGCACCGACCAGGCCGCCAGCGGCCGCACCCAACACCGTGCCCAACGGCCCGCCAGTCAACACGTAACCGAGCGCGCCCCCGGCCGCCGCACCCACCGCCGCGTGTTTTTCCGAGCGCGACAACGACCCGCATGCAGACAATGCCGGAACGAGCGATACCAGGACCACCACCTTTGCGAGCGTCGATGCCTTAGCGTTCATTTCTTCTCCTTATGACCAGATCCGCGCGCATACGCGTGCGCAGGGAGCCTAAGAGACCAAGGCGCGGGGTGGCAAACGGTTTTACGCGCTGTTACAGGTGTTGCAGCCGCGGCAGCCTCCCGACGTGATCGCGCGGCACGGGCCGCGCGATCACGTCGGGTAAAATGCATTGTCGTGAACATCGTCCGGCCCGGGCACGGGCCGGCCCACCCTGCCCGCTCA
The DNA here is from genome assembly GCF_021991875.1 of Mycetohabitans sp. B8. Lineage (GTDB taxonomy): Bacteria > Pseudomonadota > Gammaproteobacteria > Burkholderiales > Burkholderiaceae > Mycetohabitans. The sequence goes on along the minus strand of NZ_JAHLKR010000009.1, from coordinate 52 downwards.
TGAATATCGAACGCAACGACGCAAGATCGGGTGCCCAGCCCGACCCCCACCC
>NZ_JAHLKR010000008.1 GCF_021991875.1 Mycetohabitans sp. B8 | reverse complement strand
CATCGTCCGGCCCGGGCACGGGCCGGCCCACCCTGCCCGCTCATGAATATCGAACGCAACGACGCAAGATCGGGTGCCCAGCCCGACCCCCACCCTGCCGCCCCTGCTGGCGCGCCGCCGGCCGGTGGCGGTTCGGGCGCGCCAACGCGCGCATCGACCGAACTGGCCGCCGCGTCGAACTTCATCCGCAACATCATTGACGACGACAACCGGTCCGGGAAGTGGAGTCAACGGGTCGAGACGCGCTTCCCGCCGGAGCCGAACGGCTACCTGCACATCGGTCATGCCAAAAGCATCTGCGTGAACTTCGGCATCGCGCGCGACTACGGTGGCGTTTGCCACCTGCGCTTTGATGATACGAACCCAGAAAAGGAAGATGTCGAGTATGTGAACTCGATCATCGACGCGGTCCGGTGGCTCGGCTTCGATTGGCAGAAGGACGGTCGTGAGCACCTGTACTTCGCCAGCGACTACTATGACAAGCTGTACGCATTCGCCGAGCTCCTGATCCAGCGTGGCAAGGCCTATGTGGACAGCCAGAGCGCGGAGCAGATGCGCGCCACGCGCGGCACACTGACCGAGCCGGGCACGCCGTCACCATATCGCGACCGCACGCCGGAGGAAAACCTGGCGCTGTTTCGACGGATGAAAGCGGGCGAATTCGCCGAAGGCGCGCATGTGTTGCGCGCCAAGATCGACATGGCGTCGCCGAACATCAACATGCGCGATCCGGTCATCTACCGGATTCGCTTCGCCCATCACTATCGCACCGGCGACGCATGGTGCGTGTATCCGATGTACGACTACACGCACTGCATCTGCGATGCGCTGGAGAACATCACGCATTCGCTGTGCACGCTCGAGTTCGAGGATCACCGACCGCTGTACGACTGGTTTCTCGCGGAGCTGGCCGATGCCGGCATCTTCACACGCCCACTGCCACAGCAAATCGAGTTCTCACGGCTCAACCTGACGTATGTGATCACGAGCAAACGCAAGTTGCTGCAACTGGTCGAGGGCAAGCACGTGGACGGCTGGGACGATCCGCGCATGCCGACGATTGTCGGGTTGCGCCGTCGAGGCTTCACGCCGGAGAGCATCCGGCTGATGTGCGAACGCACCGGGCTGACCAAGGTTAACTCGTGGATCGATTTCGGCCTGCTCGAGGCAGCGCTGCGCGAAGATCTGGACGAGAAAGCCCCCCGCGCAATCGCCGTACTCGATCCGCTCAAGCTTATCGTGGACAACTATCCGCAGGATAGCGAGGAAACATGCAGCGCGCCGGTGCATCCGCATCACCCAGAGCGCGGCACGCGGACTTTCCCGTTCTCGCGGGAGTTGTGGATCGAGCGTGAGGATTTCAACGAAAACCCACCAAAGGGCTATTTCCGACTGTTCCCGGGCAATCGCGTGCGGCTGCGCTACGGTTTCGTCGTTGAATGCACGGGCGCGGACAAGGATGAACACGGCAACATCGTCGCGGTGCATTGCAACTATTTCGCGGACAGCAAGTCGGGGACTGAGGGTTCGAACCATTACAAGGTTAAGGGCAACCTCCACTGGGTTAGCGCCGCACATGCGTACCGCGCCGAGGTGCGCCTGTACGACCGGCTGTTCAAGGAGCCGCAGCCGGATGCCGGCGGGCGCGATTTTCTGGAAGCGCTGAATTTGGATGCCAAGCGCGTGGTAACCGCCTACCTGGAGCCGAGCGCGCAACAGTTCCTGCCCGAGGACCGGGTTCAGTTTGAGCGGCACGGCTACTTCGTCGCGGACCGTGTCGATTCGGTGCCCGGCCAGCCGGTGTTCAACCGGATCGTCAGCCTGCGCGACAGTTGGGGAAAATCCACGTAACGGGTGACATGCGGCGAGCGCGCGTCGTTGCACAAGCCCGCGCCGGCCTGGCACAAGCCGCGCCGGCTTGACGTCGCCATGCTCAAGCTCGGCGTACGCGCGCCAGCCGATCGCTCAGCCAGCGGCCGAACACGTTCACCAGCAAGCCGCCCATCACCAGCACCGCACCGAGCCATTGCGGCAGGGTGAGCGCCTCGCCGAGCCACAGCGCCGCAGTGCTCAGCCCGACGATCGGCACCAACAGCGAAAACGGCGCGACCTGCGCGGCCGGATAGCGCGTCAACAAGCAACCCCACAAGCTGTAGCCGAGCAACGTGGCGACGAATGCCAGATAGGCTACCGCGAACACCGACGCAGCCGAGATCTGGCCGACCGACGACCAGATCTGCGCCGGCCCCTCGAACCAAAGGGACAGTGCGAGGAAGGGCAATGGGGGGATCAGGCTGGACCAGACCACCAGTCCCAACAAGTCGACCTTGCCAATTCTGCGCATCACGACATTGCCCAGCGCCCACATCGATGCTGCGAGCAGCGTGAGTACGAAGCCGGTAACCGTCATGGCATGACCGCCCTGTATGCCGATGATTGCCAACCCGATCGCCGCAATCGCCAGCGCGAGCAGGTTGTGCGCTCGCCAATGCTCACCGAGCAGCAGCGCAGCGAACACCAGTGTGAAGAACGCCTGCGATTGCAGCACCAACGACGCCAGTCCGGCAGGCATCCCGACATACATGGCCATGAACAGCAACGCTAACTGGCCAAATGCGATGGTCGCGCCATAAGCCAGGAAAAGCGGCCACGGCACAGTTGGCCTCCTGACGAAGAACACGGCGGGAAAAGCCGCAAGCAGGAAACGCAGCGCACCGAGCAGCATCGGCGGCACGCCGTGCAGCCCGACCTTGATGACGACAAAATTGACGCCCCATACCGCGATCACGACAAACGCGAGCAACAGGTCCTTTGGCGACATCGGGCACTCCTTGGCGCATTATTGCGGTGTGTGTGCCGCGCGGCGGCCTTGCCTGGGCCACGCGAATAGCTATCAGGATAACCCGCCTATCGAGCTTATGGAGCGGGCGACAGTATCGGCAGCACGCCGCACCAATCAAAAAAGCCTCGCCCGCCGATGCGGGAGAGGCTGTGCGAAACACCATGATGCCGCGCTCGCGGCGCGCGACGCATCGAACGCGACCGCCCCCCGCGGCCGCGCCCGGACCCGTTACTTCGAACCGGTACCGCTGCTGTCGGCGTTGCGCGCCGCCTTTTGTTGCTCGGCGCTCTTCGCCTTCGCACCGTGATGGTGGCGTGCATGGTGCTTTTTGGCCTTCACGCCGCTGGCGGCCGCCGGCGCGGACGCGGTTGCGGCAGGTGCGGACGCCGCCGCGGGCGTGGATGCCGCGCCTTGCGCGAATGCCGCGGAAGCGGCGAACAGACTGGCGGTCAATGCAATCAGCAGTTTGCTCATGTCGGACTCCTTTTCCGAACGCGCGAAACAGTCGCGCTTGGCTACACAAACGCGATGGCCAACGACACCGTTGACGGCGAAAAGTAAGCAGTTGTAACGCCCCGTGCAGCGCCGCGTACACGGCGACGTTACAATCGGTGCCTCGATGTGCGCCCTCACCCGCACATCGGGCTAGCCACCGTGACCTATTTGTTCGACGGCGCACTGCTACATCGCGACTCGCTCGGCTCGGTTCAGCGCATCGAGCCGAGCGATGTCAACTGGATGATCGCCGGCCGCGGTATCGTGCACTCGGAGCGCACGCCGCCGGACGAGCGAGCGGCGCTCGCGTGATGCTCGCCGATGGCGCGCCACTTGACGGCGAGCGCTTCATCCACTGGAATTTCGTTTCCAGCTCACGCGAGAAGATCGAGCGCGCGCGGCAGGCGTGGCGGCAGCAGACGATGAGCAAGGGCCCGGCAAGACCGAATGGGTTCCGCTGCCGGACCGTTGAATTACGCGGGCTCGACCTCATCTGTCAGTCGGACAGCCCATTTCTTTTTTGCGAGGAACATGATGGACACGACGCTTGAGACTTTCGAGCAGGACGTGATCGCCGCATCGAGAAACGTGCCGGTACTGGTTGACTTCTGGGCGCCCTGGTGCGGCCCGTGCAAGGTCCTCGGCCCGCTGTTGGAGAAAATCGAGCGCGAGTATGGTGGACGTTTCAAGCTCGCGAAAGTCAACTCGGACGAAAATCCGCAACTGTCACAGCATTTGGGCATTCGCAGCATTCCGCACGTGATCGCGTTCGTCGACGGCCGGCCAGTGGATCAGTTCGTCGGCGTGCTGCCGGAAGGGCAATTGCGCCGCTTCATCGACCAGTGGGTGCCCGACGCCGCCGAAACCGAGCGCCGCGCCGCGCACGCACTGCGTGCCCAGGGGCGCACCGACGAAGCGCTAGGCCGGTTGCGCACGGCACTGGCACTCGATCCGGGATTTGACGAGGCGCGCCTGGATCTGATCGAGTGGCTGCTCGACAATGATCGTTTCGATGACGCACGAGCCGAGGCCCAATTCCTGTCGCCGCGGACCACGCAGGGCATCGACGCGCGCTATAACGCGCTAAAGACCCGGCTGGACGCAGCCGCGGTGGCCAACGAGTTGCCCGATACGAGCGCGCTGGAAGCGCGCATTGCGAACGATCCGGGGGACCTGGAAGCACGCTTTGATCTTGCTAGCCAATGGATCGCCGCACGTCACTATGCCGGCGCGCTCGAACAGTTGCTGGAGATCGTCAAGCGCGACCGCTCGTTCCGTGACGACATCGGCCGCAAGACAATGCTGTCGGTATTCGATCTCGCGTCAGGGCAGCCGCACCTGGTCTCGGAGTGGCGCCGCAAGCTGAGCAGCGCGCTATTCTGAGCAGCCGCGCGCCGATTCCGGCTGGCGCGCGGCCAGCGCGCGCAGCACGTAGGCTGCCGCGGCAAAGCCGAAGCCGCCGGTCACGCACACGCTCGAGCCGAAGCCCGCGCAGTTGAGACCAATCGGCGCCGCGCCAGTGTCCGGCGCGGCGGCGTGCGTACCCTCCCCGCCGTCCAGATCGCATGCGGCCGCTTGCGGGTAGATCAACGGCTCATCGGAGTAGACCGCCGGGACGTTGAACTTGGCCTTCGGCCCGCGCGGGAATCCGTGGTATTTGCGCAACTGTGACCGCACTTTGGCTAGCAGTGGATCCTGAATGGTACGGGCCAGATCGTCAATGCGAATACGCGTCGGATCGAGTTGCCCGCCCGCGCCGCCCACTGTCACCAGCGGCACCGGGTGCCGGACGCACCATGCGATCAGCGCCGTCTTAATGCGTACGCTATCGATGGCATCGACGATGAAGTCGTACCCGGCGCCCAGCCGCGCGTCCAGGGTGCCGGTTTCGACAAAATCCTCGACCTGCGTGACAACGCACTGCGGATGGATCGCCGCGATCCGCTCGGCCATCGCACCGACCTTCGGCTTGCCATAGTTGCCATTCAACGCATGGATCTGGCGATTCGTGTTGCTTTCCGCGACGTGGTCCAGGTCGATCAGCGTCAAGCGCCCGATCGCACTACGCGCCAGCGCTTCGGCCACCCACGAGCCGACCCCGCCGATGCCCACGACTGCGACATGACAGCGCTCGAATGCCTGTAGCGCGGCCGCGCCATACAATCGTGCTACGCCGCCGAAACGGCGCGGATAGTCAGCTGTCTCGAATTCCTCGGTTTTCGGGGCAAGGTTGGCTGACGCCGCGCGCGCAGCGCACGGTTCGGATGACGCGTTGTGAATGGCATGCAAAGCGGACATGGTCTGACGCTGGAGAAGCAGAAAGAAGCCCCGCCGCGCGTCATGCGCGATGCGGTAGCCAAACCGCTATTGTGCCTTGCCTGCGGCTGCCGCGTCGCCCCATCGAGCGACTATCGTCGTCTTCCGATATACTCGACCCATAGTAAGTGATCGCATAAAAGATGAGCTCCCTCGCTGATCTACGTAAGAACTACGCGCTTGGCACCTTATCGGAGGCCGAGGTCCACGCCGATCCGATCAAGCAGTTTGAACGCTGGTTCGAACAGGCGCTCGACGCACAGCTTCCCGAACCGAATACGATGACACTGGCCACCGTCGACGAGCGTGGCCGGCCGGACGCTCGCATCGTGCTGATCAAGGAGGTCGATGCGCAAGGTTTCACATTCTTTACTAACTACCAGAGCCGCAAGGGTCGTGAACTGGCGCACAATCCGTACGCCACGCTGCTCTTCTATTGGATTGAGCTAGAGCGCCAGGTCCGCATCGAAGGCAAGGTGAGCAAGATCGCCGACGCCGAAAGCGACGCCTATTTCGCGTCCCGTCCAGTCGGCTCACGCATCGGTGCGTGGGCGTCGGAGCAAAGCGCGGTGCTGCACGATCGCGCGGAACTGCAAGCGCGTGAAGCGCACTTCGCGGCACAGTTCGGCAACAATCCGCCGCGGCCGCCGCACTGGGGCGGCTACCGGCTGGTGCCGGACGCGGTCGAGTTCTGGCAGGGGCGGCCATCGCGGCTGCACGATCGAATCCAGTACCTGCGCAATCAGGACAACACGTGGCAGATCGTGCGCCTGTCGCCGTGACCCTGCCCGCCAATGCCGGCGCCTTACGAGGCCAGGCCTCACGTGAGGGCGGCCGCGTTGCGGGCCAGGACGTTTGCATCACAGACGAACAACAGTTGCTTTGCTTGCGTTTCAACGAACAGGAGAATTCTTATGTTCTGGGAAAAAAAGCTTGCGCAATGGGTTTCGCAGGTGCGCGAAAAGACCAATCTGCCTGCACGTCTGGTCCTGTGGGACGGACAGCAACATGATTTCGGCACGTTTGCGGCGCCGCAGGTCACACTGAAGGTCAACACGGCGGCGGCGCTGCCGCTACTGCTAGACCCGAGCCTGGACCACCTCGGCGAGGCATACATCAAGGGCAAGATCGACATCGAGGGTAAACTGTCTGATGTGATCCGCATCGGCTACTCGCTGGCTCGTAGCACGGTCACCCATGCCAGCAAGCTGGCGCGCGTACGGCGCTATTTCATGCACACGAAAGCCTCGGACAAAAAGGCGATCCAGTACCACTACGATGTATCCAACGAGTTCTACAAGCTGTGGCTAGACAAAAACATGGTTTATTCGTGCGCCTATTTCGAAAATGGCGACGAGGACTTGGACGCCGCGCAACTGAAGAAAATCGACCACATCCTGACTAAGATCCATTTGCAACCTGGGCAGCGGTTGCTCGATATCGGCTGCGGCTGGGGGGCGCTCGTGCTGCGCGCGGCGCAGAAGTTCGGCGCACAGTGCATTGGCGTCACGTTGTCCGAAAATCAATTCGCGCTGGCCACGCAACGCGTCAAGGACGCGGGACTGCAGGACAGGATCGAGATCCGGCTGCAGGACTACCGCGACGTGTCGGGGCAATTCGACCGCGTCACTAGCGTCGGCATGTTTGAACACGTCGGTCGCAAGAACCTGCCGCTGTACTTCAGCAAGATCCGCGAGTTGCTCACCGACGATGGCATCGCTATGAACCATGGCATCACGTCGAGCGACTTTAACAGCGGCGAAACCGCGCTGGGCGGCGGCGAGTTCATCGACAAGTATGTTTTCCCCGACGGCGAACTGCCCCATATCAGCCTGGCGCTGGAAGCGATGCAGCGCGGTGGGCTGGAGGCCATTGACGTCGAGAGTTTGCGTCGACACTACGCACGCACGCTCGAGTTGTGGACCGAAAATTTCGAGCAATGCGCGGCCGAAGCGAGAACGCTCGTCGATGACGAGAAATTCCGCATTTGGCGTGTGTACCTGGCCGGGTGCGCATATGCATTCGACAACGATGACGTGTCGATCTACCAGGTGGTCTGCCGCAAGGCCGGACGACCCGCGGGCACGCTGCCCTGGTCGCGCCGCTACATGTATGCTAACCCGCTGTGACCGAGCAAACGCCACCGAACGACGGTCAATTTCATCTGTTCGGCACGCCCCCGCCGGCGGAGCCGGCTGATACCGGCAAGCCCGCAACCGCCGCGTCGGCGCGCCACGGCTCGCGCGGGGAGATCCTGCCGGCGCGCATCGACGAGCGTTGCCGACGACTGGGCGCCGCGTTGCCGCCCAACGTGCGCCTCGGCACATCGTCATGGTCATACCCGGGATGGAACGGCCTCGTCTATGGCGACGAATATAGCGACAGCCGTCTGTCGCGCAATGGGTTGGCTGCCTACAGCGCGCATCCGCTGCTGCGCAGCGTCAGCATCGACCGGACCTTCTATGCGCCACTGACCGTCGGCGACTATGCACGTTACGCGTCGCAAGTGTCCGACGCGTTCCGCTTCACTGTCAAGGCAACGTCGAGTATCACCGATGCGACGGTGCGCGGCGAGCGCGGCATGCCGGGCGAAGCCAATCCATGCTTTCTCGATAGCGGGCTGGCACGGCGCGAGTTCATTGAGCCTTGTCTGCAAGGGCTCGGCCACAAGGCCGGCGCACTGGTGTTCCAGTTCCCGCCGCTGCCCGACAGATGGATTGCCGATCCAGCCGCGTTCGTCCAGCGCCTGCAGCCGTTTCTGGAGGCGCTACCGCCGCTGCCCGACGGGGTCGTGTACGCGGTGGAGATCCGCGACGCGATCCTGCTGACGCCCCGGTTGATGAAGGCCCTGCGGACCGCACGCGTGCGCTACTGCATCGGCATCCACGCACGGATGCCGTCCGTGCAGCGCCAGGCTGCCGCGCTGGCGCTGCTCGACGGCGACACGCCCGGCCCATTGGTCGTGCGCTGGAATCTTCATGCGGGATTGAAGCACCAACAGGCACAAGCGCGGTACGCTCCCTTTGACACGATGCTCGATGAGGACCACGACACGCGCGAGGCGCTCGCCGCGCTGGCGGCACGCCACGCACGCGTAGGCCAGTCCGTGCTGATCACGGTCAGCAACAACGCCGAGGGATGCGCCCCGCTCTCGTGCATCGCGCTGGCCGACGCAATCGTTGCCTATCTAGCTTCGCCCGGATAGTCTCGCCACCGTGCGCAGTGCCGCGCAGCGGGCTGGGCTGGGCGCCCTGTCCCGGCGTGCCAGTGCGAGCATGGGCCTGCGTTGCTATGCGCGCCGCGACTTGAGCCGGTGCGCAAAACGCTGCCGGAACTTGGCCACCTTCGGCGCGATCACGAACGAGCAATAGCCTTGTGCCGGGTGGTTTGCGAAATAGTTCTGGTGATAGGCTTCGGCTGGCCAATAGTTCCCCGCCAGCGGCTCAATCCGCGTGACGATTGGCGCGTCATCAAGCCGGCACTGTGCAAGCTCGTCGCGCATCGCCGTCGCAATGCGTGCCTGTTCGTCCGAATGCGTGAAGATCACTGACCGGTACTGGGTGCCGATGTCGTTACCTTGCCGATTCAGTTGCGTCGGATCGTGCGTGGCAAAGAAAATCTCCAGGATGTCGCGATAAACGATCACCGCCGGATCGAACGTCAGATTGACGACCTCCGCATGCCCCGTCGCGCCGCTGCACACCGCTTCATACGCTGGAGCGTCGACATGGCCACCCGCGTAGCCTGACTCAACGGCCGTGACACCTTCGACATCCAGGAACACCGCTTCGAGGCACCAGAAGCATCCTCCACCCAGCGTTGCCACTTCACTCATCATTACCCTTTATTAATCAATCAGCCCCCTGTCGGGTCAGACATCCCCCGTCAAGTTAGGCATTTGCCATCGAATCATGCCTTCCGTCAATGTGCGGCATGCCCGCCAAGCCTTGCCGCACGCCCGTCCCGTCGTCGTGCAGTACCGCCCCACGGACGCCTCCGGCGGCCCGATCAGCCGACCCGCGCCCGATCCGCTACAATCCCAGCTTCACCTCATTCAACGCTTCACTATTCTCACGTGTGCGTCCCTGGCGCGCCGCCTGCACTCACCCATGAAGTCCGCCGCCCAACCTAACTTCGATACTGCTGCGTTCCGGCTCGCACTGGGCGAATTCGCCACCGGCGTGACCATCATCACGACACGTGCCGAATCGGGACAATTGATCGGCATCACCGCCAGTTCGTTCAATTCCGTTTCGCTGGCGCCACCCCTCGTGCTGTGGAGCCTGGCGAAACGAGCAAGCTCGATGACCGTATTCGAAGCCAATACACATTATGTCGTCAATGTGCTCGCCGCGTCGCAGCTCGCGCTGTGCCGCCGCTTCGCGACGCTGAAAGGCGACCGGTTTGCCGGCGTAGCGCACGCGGCCGGTGACACCGGCATGCCCATCCTGGACGGCGCCCTGGCGTGGTTCGAGTGCCACAATCGCAGCCGCTACGACGAGGGCGATCATGTGATCTTCGTCGGCGAGGTCGAGCGCTGCGGCGTCACCGGTGATGCGCGCGAACCGCTGGTGTTCCATCGCGGCGGCTTTCATACCGTCGATCCGCTCGGCTGAATCCGCACGGGTTTCAACGCGCGTGAGGCAGCAGTTCGACCGGGACGCCAGCGCCATCCTTCAACGTCTGCAACACGATGTTCGAACGAATATCCATGACGCCCGGGGCCTTGTACAACCGACTCAGAATGAAATCCGAAAAGTGCTTTAGGTTGTGCGACAGCACGCGCAGCATGTAGTGGCTTTCCCCGGTCACGACAAATGCGCCGACCACTTCAGGCCAATCGCGCAATGCGACGGCAAACTTTTCGTGCCAGTTCGGCTCGTCATTGCGCATCGACACCTGCACAAAAGCCTCCAGTTCAAAACCCAGCTTCTCGCGCGACAACGACGCACGATAACGCTCGATCACGCCCTGCTCTTCGAGCAACCGCATCCGCCTAAGACAAGCGGACGGCGACAGCGCGATCTGCTCCGCCAATTCGAGATTGCTGATGCGGCCCTCTTCCTGCAGTAATGCTAGGATTCGGCAATCAGTCGCATCGAGTGAAATGGCCTGCATACAATTCTCCTCTTCTCCTTCACTAAAGAATTTTATGCCGCGAACTCGCATTCCTGCTGGGTCATAAGAACCGGCAGAGGCTCAAGCCGCCTGCACAACGGCCGGATATGGATGCTCAGTTGCAAGCCGCGCTCGAGGCGCCGTCGCTGTACGACAAGGTGATCCGGATGCTGTCACGGCGTGGCTTTGCGATCGCCCCGGCGCGGCTGCAGCGCGACTGGGCGTTGTGCCCCCCGAGTACGACGCCCGTGTCGAGGTGGCATGGCTGGAGATCTACCGCAACCCGTCTGAGCACTGGGCGTGCTATGAAATGGTGGAGGAACGGGTTGACCTCGAGGATGCCTTCCGGCAGGGGCGTTTCCGACACGTGACCACGGTGGAAACGCATCATCGGTTTCAAACAGGGTACCGGGGGCACGGCCGGCTTACCGTATCTGCGAAAGTTGCTCGATGTCGTGATGTGCCCGGAATTGGGGCGGGTGCGTACGCTGCTGTAAGACGTGCAGGGTGCGCTGGCGGTGGCCGCCGCTCGACGACGTCAACGCCCGCCCAAGCGCGCGGCGAGCGCGCGCAGCCGGGGCGCGACGTCGTCGATGAAGGTCTGCGGCCCCATCGACAACGCAGGCCCGCTGCAGCTCAGTACAAGCCAGCGGTCCTGCCGCGGATCGCGAAACGGCACGGCCACCGCGTTGACGTCGTCGTGCCAATCGCGGAACGAATAGCAGCAGCCCTGCTCACGCAGCGTTGTGACGCTCGTATCGACCGCCGCAAGCGCCTCAGCCAAAGGCATGCGGACCGGCTCGACACCGCGCGGATCGCCCGCGTGCAGCGCCGCGACGATCTTGCCGACCACCGTCTGGCCCGAGATCACGTCGAACCGGTTGCCAGCGCGGCGATGCGCTCGGCTTGCGCGCGATCAACGCCATAACGCCGCGAGAAGCCTTCCACCGTCACCGCACGCATGTCCTGGTGCTGTGAGCGGCCCAGCAGGTCGTACAGCACACCGAGCCGCAATGCGCCATCGGTCGTGTCCACGTAGTCGATGCCCAGTTCCTCGAACACCGCCAACATGATCGACAGGCCACCGGCTAGCACCGGCACACGGTCAGCCTTGAGCGCGGCCAGCTTGAGCCGGTTCACATTTTCCGCCTTGATCAGCGCGCGCTTCAGGCGCTCCAGTCCACCACGCGTGATGCCGTGCGTCACGCCGGCATCGTTGAACTGATTGGCCTCAATCAGTTCCGCAATCGCCCGCGCGGTGCCGGACGAGCCGACCGCTTGGTCCCAACCGGCCCGCTTGTACAGGCTGGAGATAACCTGGATCTCGCGCTTGGCGGCCAGTTCCGCCTGGCGCATCGTGTAGTCGTCGACGTTGCCGTTCGGGAAGAACCGCCCACTGTGCGTCACGCAACCGATGTACAGGCTCTCCAACATCAGCGGGTCGTATTCCTCGCCGATGATGAACTCGGTCGAACCGCCACCAATATCAAACACGAGCCGCTTGCCGTGGCTTGCCGGCATCGAATGCGCAGCGCCCGCATAAATGAGGCGGGCTTCCTCGCGCCCGGCGATGACCTCGATCGGAAAGCCCAGCGCGCGCTCGGCCTCGCCAAGGAACTCGCCAGCGTTCTTCGCGACCCGCAGCGTGTTGGTGGCCACCGCCCGCACGTGGTCCGGATGGAAATCGCGCAGCCGCTCGCCGAAGCGCTTGAGTGCGTCCCAGCCGCGTAACTGCGACGGCCGGTCGAGAAACTTATCATGCGTGAGGCCGGCAGCGAGCCGAACGGGCTCGCGCAACGCGTCTACGGGGTCAATCTGCGTACCGGCGGACGTTTCCTCCACGCGTGCAACGATGAGCCGGAAACTGTTCGAGCCCAGGTCAACAGCAGCGAGCAGGTGCGGGGTCTTGTGCATGGGTCAGTGGCGGGCCGGATTGTCGATCCGTACCAGCGCTTCAATACGGCTTGCGCAGCCCCCTTCGCGCCGGCGTAGGTCAAAGCGCCGCACCGCGCCCGTGCATCACCCGCGACGGTGGAAAACTGACCGAGAACGTGCTGCCCTTGCCCTCCTCACTGGCAATGTGTAACGAGGCATCGTGGCGTTGCAGCACATGCTTGACAATCGCCAGCCCGAGCCCGGTGCCGCCGGTGTCACGCGAGCGGCTGCGGTCGATGCGATAGAAGCGCTCGGTCAGCCGCGGGATATGCTCGGCCGGAATGCCCAGCCCCGTGTCGGCGACACTCAACACGGCACCGTCAGACTTGGCGCGCCATGTCACCTGGATTGACCCACCATCCGGGGTATAGCGGATCGCATTGCTGACTAGGTTGCCGAGCGCACTGAGGATTTCGCTTTCCGCTCCCACCAAGTTAAGCTCGTCGTCAGCTTCGAATCGGATAGCGTGCCGTCCGCCTGACAATCCCGACGCTTCGTTACGCAGATGCTGCAGCACCGTGCGCATGTCGATTGGCTGTTCGGCCGGCGGCTTAGCGTCGCCCTCCAGGTTGGCGAGCACCAACAAGTCGTTGACAATCGTCTGCATCCTTGCCGCCTGCTGCGCCATGATATCCAGGTATCGTCGCCGGTCCAATTCCGCAACCGGCAGTTCACGCATCGTCTCGAGAAAGCCGGACAGCACGGTCAACGGCGTCTTCAGCTCATGTGACACGTTGGCAACGAAGTCGCGCCGCATCGCATCGATGCGCTCCATCTCGGTAATATCCTGGGTGAGGATCAACTTGCGGTTGTCGCCATACGGAAAAACCTGCACCGACAGAATATGCTGTCGGCTTGCGCCCATGCCCCGCATCGTCAGTGCCTCGTCGTACTGATGGCCGTTCAGGTAATGCACGAAATTGGGCTGGCGCACCAGGTGGGTGACGTGCTGGCGTAAATCGCGTTTCACGTCGAGCCCGAAGTGCTGTTCACCGATGGCATTGCACCACTCGATCCGGTTGTGATCGTCGAGCATCATCACGCCGTTGGGCGAGGCCTGGATGCCTTGAATGAACCGCGTATGCTGCTGCTCCACCTGCCGCACCTGCGCGTGCCACCGCTTGGCAAGCCGATGCAACCGGTAGTAGATCTCGCCCCACAACCCGGGCGCGCTCGGCACTTCCCCGTAAACCGGCGCATCGAGCAGCCGCCACAGGCGCTGCGTATGGTAGGTGTTGAAAAGCGACTGCGCGAGCAGCGCGAGCAACGCGAACGACAGCGCCGCGTCCACATTGACCGCAAAGGCGATGGCCGTGGTGACACAGCCCAGCAAGACCAGCGACACGAGCGCGCGCGCCCAAATGATATTCATGTCGGAGCGGAAAGTGCCGCGAAAAATCGACGAAGGTGCGGGCGCCGACGGCGCCAGCGTCAGGCTGTCTTGGCCAGCCGGTAGCCGCTGCCGCGCACTGTTTCAATCATAGCATCGCAGCCGGCCGGCTTGAGCGCGGCACGCAGCCGCTTGATGTGCACGTCCACCGTGCGCTCTTCGACGAACACATGGTCGCCCCATACCTGGTCGAGCAGTTGCGTGCGGCTATGCACGCGCTCTGGATGCGTCATGAAGAAATGCAGCAGGCGGAATTCGGTCGGCCCAAGGTCGAGCTGAGTTTCCTTACCGTTGCTGTTCGCCGCAACGCGATGCGTCGCCGGGTCCAGTCGCAGGCCGTTGATCGACACGATATCCTCGGTGAGCTGCGGCGCGCGGCGTCGCAGCACCGCCTTGATACGCGCCATCAACTCCTTGGGCGAAAACGGCTTGGTGATGTAGTCATCGGCGCCGATTTCCAATCCAAGCACCTTATCCTGCTCCTCGCCCCGCGCGGTCAGCATGATGATCGGAATGTGCTGGGTGCGCTCGTTGTGACGCAACTCGCGTGCGAATGCGACGCCCGACTTGCCGGGCAACATCCAATCGAGCAACACCAGGTCCGGCAGGACATCACTGATCAGGTTCTGCGCCTGCTCGGCACTGTACGCGCGAATCGGGCAGTGCCCCGCGTGCTGTAGGTTCACCGCAATCAACTCGGAAATCGCGGGTTCGTCCTCAATCACGAGAATGCTGCTGGGCATCGGCACCTCTTTCGCCTCTCTAAAATCGTACAGTTAAACGAAGCCGCGCAGTCCTACGACAACGCCTCACGCTCAAGCTGGTCGCGCGGCACGTGCCGCACGTCCTTGCCCTTGACGATGTAGATGATGAACTCAGCGATGTTCTTCGCGTGGTCACCGATGCGCTCAACCGCCTTCGCGATGAACAGCAGATCCAGCCCGACCGAGATCGTGCGCGCATCTTCCATCATGTATGTCACGAGCTTGCGCACAAACGCCCGGAATTCCTCGTCGATCGCCTTGTCGTCGCGCACGATCTGCGCAGCAGCGACCGTGTCCAGCCGGGCAAACGCGTCCAGCGCGCGGCGCAAGATCGACGTCGCCATGTCACCGGCCAGCCGGATTTCCGCGATGCTCACCGTGCGTACGTTGCCCTCCTCCATAATTCGCTTCACGCGCTTGGCAATCTTCTCGGCCTCATCACCGGCGCGCTCCAAGTTCGTGATCGTCTTCGAGATGGCCATCAGCAGCCGCAGGTCGCGCGCCGCAGGCTGGCGCCGCGCGATGATATGACTGCACGCTTCGTCGATTTCGACTTCCATTGAGTTGAGCCGTGCCTCGTCGTGGATCACTTGGTCGGCCACCTCGGCGTCAAAATGGTTCAACGCCTGCATCGCTTTGATGATCTGCGACTCCACCAGCCCCCCCATCTCAAGGACCCTGGACGAAACCTGGTTCAGGTCCGTGTCGAACTGGCTGGACAAATGTTTGTCGGACATGATGTTCTTCCGTCTTGGCAATCGGCTCGATCAACCGAAGCGACCCGTAATGTAGTCTTCTGTTTCCTTGCGCACCGGCTTGATGAAAATCTTCTCGGTATCCCCAAACTCGATGAGTTGGCCCAGGTACATATAGGCAGTGTAGTCCGAGCAGCGCGCCGCCTGCTGCATGTTGTGCGTGACGATGACCACCGTATAGTCGTCCTTCAGTTCGGCGATCAATTCCTCGATACGGCCAGTTGAGATCGGATCGAGCGCCGAGCACGGCTCGTCCAGCAACAGCACTTCGGGACGAATCGCAATGCCGCGCGCGATACACAGCCGCTGCTGCTGGCCGCCGGACAACCCATAGCCGCTTTGCTGCAGCTTGTCCTTCACTTCGGTCCACAACGCGGCCTGGGTTAGCGCCCATTCGACGCGGTCATCCATTTCCGAGCGCGACAAATGCTCGAACATTCGTACGCCAAACGCGATGTTGTCGTAGATCGACATCGGAAACGGCGTCGGTTTTTGGAACACCATGCCGACCCGCGCGCGCAGCAACGAGATGTCGCGAGTGGTCGCGAGCAGGTTCTCGCCGTCCATCAGGATCTCGCCCTCGGCACGTTGCTCTGGATACAGCGCGAACATCTTGTTAAACGTGCGCAGCAGCGTGGATTTGCCGCAACCGGATGGTCCAATGAATGCGGTGACCTGCTTCTCGGGAATGCTCAGATTGATGTGCTTCAACGCATGGTATTGACCATAGAAGAAGTTCAGGTTCTTCACCTCGATCTTCGGCTGCGCCAGCACGCGGGCGCCGCTTTTGGCCGGATCAAGTGGAATTGGCGCGCTAGCGCCGGTACGCGAAGGGTCGAGGTGGCACTCAGCCATGTTCATGGATAGTCTTCCGTCGCTTACTTCGAAAACAACGCACGGGCCAAAATGTTCAGGCCCAGCACGCCCAGCGTAATCAGAAACACGCCTGCCCACGCGAGCACTTGCCACTGCGGGAACGGACTCATCGCAAACTTGAAAATCGTATAGGGCAGGTTCGCGATCGGCTGATTTAGGTCCAGGCTGAAGAACTGATTCGACAGCGCGGTAAACAGCAGGGGGGCGGTTTCGCCGGCGATACGCGCAACCGCCAGCAGCACGCCCGTCGTGATGCCCGCCACCGAAGCCTTCAACGTGATCGATATCACCATTTTCCACTTCGGCGTGCCGAGTGCAAATGCCGCCTCACGCAGCGCATTGGGCACTAGCTTAAGCATGTTCTCCGTGGTGCGGATCACAATCGGGATCTGCAACAGCGCAAGCGCCACCACACCAGCCCAACCACTGAAGTGCCCCATGCGGGCGACCACCAGCGCGTAGACGAACAGGCCGACGACAATGGACGGCGCGGACAACAGGATGTCGTTGATGAAACGCGTCGTGCTAGCTAGCAGATTGGATTGACCGTACTCGGCCAGATAGACGCCAGCCAGAATGCCGATCGGCGTGCCAAACAGCGTGGCCAACGTCACCAGCGCAAGGCTGCCGACGATCGCGTTGGCCAGCCCGCCGCCGTCCGTGTTCGGTGGCGGCGTCGATTCGGTGAACAGCGTCAGCGACAGTCCATCGACACCCAGGCGCAGCGTCGTGAACAAGATCCACACTAACCACAACAGGCCGAAGGCCATGGCCAACAATGACAGGGTCAACGCAATCGCGTTGGTGCGACGGCGACGCGCCTGCAACCGGATACGCGTCGCATCATGGGGGTTCGCGCTACCCGGCGACACAAGATTCGACGCGCAAGAATAGACGGGACTGCTCATCGTGCGCCCTGCCCTTTTTCCAAACGCCACAGCATCACTTTAGACAAGGCGAGCACGATAAAGGTAATCACGAACAGGATCAGGCCCAGTTCCATCAGCGCTGCCGTATGCAGCCCAGGCTGGGCCTCGGCGAATTCGTTGGCCAACGCCGACGTGATACTGTTGCCTGGAGCGAACAACGAAGCACCGGACAACAAGTTGGTGTTGCCGATCACGAACGTGACGGCCATGGTCTCACCGAGCGCGCGACCCAAGCCGAGCATGATGCCGCCGATCACACCGGTCTTCGTGAACGGCAGCACGATTTTCCACATGACTTCCCACGTCGTGCAGCCCATGCCGTACGCGGACTCCTTCAACAGAACCGGCGTCACTGCGAACACGTCACGCATGACCGCGGAGATATACGGGATCGTCATGATCGCGAGGATGACGCCGGCGGCCAGGATGCCGATGCCCACCGGCGGGCCGTCCACCAGCACGCCGACCAGCGGCATCGAGCCGAGCACGGTTTGCAGCGGCTTCTGGAACCCGCTCGCAAAGATCGGCGCGAACACCAACAGGCCCCACATGCCGTAGACGATGGACGGAATCGCGGCCAGCAACTCGATCGCGATGCCCAACGGGCGCCGCAGCCAGGCAGGTGAGAGTTCGGTCAAGAACAGCGCAATGCCGAAGCTCACCGGTACCGCGATGATCAGGGCGATCAGCGATGTGGCAATCGTGCCGTAGATCGGCACCAGTGCGCCGAATTGATCGGAAGGTGGGTCCCAGTCGGAGCGCCACAAGAACGAAAAGCTGAACTTTTGGAGGGTCGGCAGAGACGAGATGATCAGCGAGACAATGATCCCGCCAAGCATCAGCAAGGTCACGATCGCGGCCAGCCGCGCCAGAGCGCCAAAAACGATGTCGCCTGTGCGGCTCGGCGCTTTCATCGCACTGTTGCGACCCGAGCTGGATGCAGTCTGAATGTCGGCCATGATGCCTCTTCACAGGCCACGCGGCGCAACGCTCGCGCGCGTGACCGGTTGTCGTCAGAGCACCACGCGCCGGCGCGGCACGAAACGGTGGCGCCCGCCGCACCGGCACGGGATGCCGGTTACTCGGCGAGCGCCTTGCCCGCGCCGTCCTTCACCTTCGACTTCCACTGCGTGCGAATTTCACTGACAACCGATTCCGGCAGTGAGATGTAGTCCAGTTCGTTCGCGGCTTGCGTGCCGTTCTTGAATGCCCAGTCGAAGAACTTGAGCGCCTCCTTGCCTTGCTCGGGCTTATCCTGCGCGGTGTGCAGCAACACGAACGTCGCGCCGACCACCGGCCAGGCTTGCTTGCCCGGCTGGTTCGTCAGTATCTGGTAGAACGACTTCTTCCAGTCCGCGCCGACTGCCGCAGCCTTGAACGTCTCGGTCTTCGGTTCGACGACCGTGCCGGCCTGGTTCTTCAGCGCGGTGTAGGTCATATGGTTCTGCTTCGCATACGCCCATTCGACGTAGCCGATCGAGCCCGGCAAGCGCTGTACGAACGCGGCCACACCGTCATTGCCCTTGCCGCCGGTGCCCACCGGCCAGTTCACCGTCGTGCCTTCGCCAACCTTCGACTTCCATTCGGCGTTCACCTTCGACAGATAGTTCGTCCAGATGAAGCTCGTGCCCGACCCGTCGGCGCGACGCACGACGGCGACATCGGTATCCGGCAGGTTCACCTTCGGATTAAGCGCGACGATCGCCGGGTTGTTCCACTTCTTGATCTTTCCCAAATAGATATCGCCTAGCACCTCGCCGGACAGCACCAGTTCGCCGGCCTTGATGCCCGGCACGTTGATCACCGGCACCACGCCACCGACCACGGTCGGGAATTGAAACAGGCCGTCCTTGGCGAGATCCTTGTCCTTCAGCGGCGCGTCCGAGCCGGCGAAGGCGACCGTCTTTGCAATGATCTGCTTGATGCCGCCGGACGATCCGATACCCTGGTAGTTGACCTTGCCGCCGCCCGACTTCTGATAGGCATCGGCCCACTTCGTATAAATCGGCGCCGCGAACGTGCTGCCTGCACCCGTGATATCGGCAGCCTGCACGGACCAGGCCAACAGGGCGCCGACAACGCCGGCGATCGCGGTGTGCATCAGTTTCATGAGACCTCCAACGGTGAGCAGACTTGACACACCGCAAAGCTTAGGCTGGATACGTGACAGTCATGTGACAATCGATGAAAAAATGGTGACAGTCACATGATTGATCGTAAGGCGTGCGCGGCGTCACATCCGGTCCAGCCTTGAGGTCTTTTACCGCCCCGGCACCAGAATCACCCCGCGGTCGCCGCGCGCGCGACTTCGGCAATCGCTTGCGCGTGGCCGCTTGCATCGTCTGCCCGCTGCGCCTCGACCATCACGCGCAGCACCGGTTCAGTGCCGGACGCGCGGATCAGCACCCGGCCGCACTGGCCCAATGCGCGCTCGGCCTGCGCGACGGCCTCACGGATCGCGGGGCTGCGTTGCCAATCGGCACCCGGCGTCATCCGCACATTGACCAGTGTCTGCGGAAACAACGTCAGCTTGCCGAGCAGTTGAGCCAATGTCTGACCGCTGCGTTTGATCGCGGCGAGCACGAGCAGCGCCGATACGATGCCGTCGCCAGTCGTATGGCGGTCCAGCGACAGGATATGGCCAGAGCCTTCGGCGCCGAGTTGCCAACCTCGTTCACGCAGCTGCTCCAGGATATAGCGATCGCCTACCGCAGCGCGCACGAATTCGACGCCAAGCTGCTGTAGCGCGACCTCCACCGCTAAGTTCGTCATGAGCGTGCCGACCGCGCCCGGCACCGATCCGTGGGTGGCGATGCGATCCTTCACGAGCACGTACAGCAGCTCGTCGCCGTTATACAGGCGGCCGCACGCGTCAACGACCTGCAGCCGGTCTGCGTCGCCGTCCAGTGCGACGCCTAAATCGGCATGATGAGCGCGCACGGCCGCCACGAGCGCATCAGGCGCGGTCGCCCCCACACCGTCATTGATATTGAAGCCGTTCGGAGCAACACCGATTGACATGACCTCGGCTCCCAGCTCATGGAACACGTGCGGCGCGACCTGATAGGCTGCGCCGTTCGCACAATCGACGACGAGCTTCAGTCCACGCAGATCGAATGTGGCCGGAAACGTGCTCTTGCAGAACTCGATATACCGCCCTGCCGCGTCATCCAGGCGCCGAGCCTTGCCGAGGTGCTCGGACGGCGCACACGTCATCGGTTGCTCGAGTTGGTCCTCGATCGCATGCTCAACATCGTCGGGCAGCTTATTGCCGTCGCCCGAGAAGAATTTGATACCGTTGTCATAGTAAGGGTTGTGCGACGCGCTGATCACGACGCCGGCAGCCAGGCGCAGCGCGCGCGTCAAATAGGCGATGCCTGGCGTAGGCATCGGGCCGGCTAGCATCACATCGATGCCAGCCGCCGAGAATCCCGCTTCCAACGCCGCCTCGAGCATATAGCCGGAAACCCGCGTGTCCTTGCCGATCAATACGGTCGGCCGCCCGCTGCCCGGCGTGCCCACGCCGGCCAACACGTTGCCGGCCGCATAGCCGAGTCGCAGCACGAAATCCGGGGTAATCGGCGGCTCGCCCACCTTGCCACGGATACCATCCGTGCCGAAATAACGACGACTCATGTTGAACTCCTTTTTTCGTCCTGTGCGACGCGTCCACCGGTGTGCGCCGCGCACGCCGCAACGTGCGTCGCCTCTGTTGCTGTTTATTTCTCTAGCCCTGCATGGACTGGGCGTCGCACCACGGTCGTGCCCGCATCGCCTGCCAGACCTTCAATGCATCGACCGTCGGCGCGACATCGTGCACGCGCACGATCGACGCGCCCCGATCGACCGCCGCCAGCATGCCGGCAAGGCTGCCGGCCATCCGCTGCTGCGGTGTGTTGCGACTCGTGGCCACGCCGATCATCGACTTACGCGACAGCCCCACAAGAATCGGCACGCCGGCGGGCACGACGTGCGGCAACTCACGCAGCAGCGTGAAGTTGTGCTCAAGCGTCTTGCCAAAACCAAAGCCCGGATCGACACAAAGCCGGTCTGCGGCGATCCCGGCGCGCTTCAGTGACCGGAGCCGCTCGTCGAGAAAGCCACGAACATCCGCGACGACATCGCGGTACTGTGGCTCGCGCTGCATCGTACCGGGTTCGCCTTGCATATGCATGACACACAGAGCGCAACGCGTGTCGCGCACCGCATCGAGCGCGCCGGGCTGACGCAGGCCCCAAATGTCGTTGATCATGTCTGCGCCGGCATCGAGCGCGGCACGCATCACTTCGGGCTTGTACGTATCGACTGAGATCGGCACACCCGTATCGCGCAACGCGTCGATCAAAGGCAACACCCGCGCCAGTTCCTCGTCCAGCGTGACCGGCGGTGCGCCAGGCCGCGTCGATTCGCCGCCGATGTCGATCAAGTCGGCCCCCTCGTCGATCATCTGCTGGGCGTGCACACGAGCGGCCTCATAGCCGACGAAACGTCCGCCATCGGAGAACGAGTCCGGCGTCACGTTCAAAATACCCATCACCAGGGGCCGTGCCAGCGTCAGCCTGAAGCGGCCACATTGCAACGTCGCGCTGGCGGCCGGGCCGGTTGTGCTAGGAATACTCGACATCGAATAGGAATACCGGGGAGAAAATAAATGACAAAGGGCTGGTGCACCAGCACCAGCCCTTGGCGGGAAAACGGTTGCGGTTTTACGCGGGGGCGGTCGCGCCCGGCGTGGGCTTCACCTCGGCGCCGCCACCCGTGCCGCCGCTCGGCGCGTCGCTGGACGGCGGGGGCAGGTTCTTCGGCGGACGCGGATCATTACCCGACATGATGTCATTGATCTGGTCGGCGTCAATCGTCTCCCATTCGAGCAGCGCCTTGACCATCGCCTCGACCTTTTCGCGGTTATCCTCCAGCAGCTTGCGCGCCAGCCCATATTGTTCGTCTAGGATGCGGCGAATCTCTGCGTCGACCTTCTGTTGCGTGGCCTCAGACACCGAACGCGACGACAACCGGCCGAGCATGCCGTCCTGCTCCGTATCGATATAGACCATCGTCCCAAGCACGTCGGACATGCCGTATCGCGTCACCATGTCGCGGGCCATCTTTGTCGCCCGTTCGAAGTCATTGGACGCGCCAGTGGACATCGAATTCAAGAAGACTTCCTCGGCAGCCCGGCCGCCGAACAGAATCGCGATCTCCTCGAGCATCTTGTCGCGGTACAGATTGACGCGATCATGCTCGGGCAGCTGCCACGTGACGCCCAGCGCCCAGCCGCGCGGCATAATTGTTACTTTGTGAACCGGATCGGCGTGCGGCAGCAGCTTTGCGACAACCGCATGGCCCGACTCGTGATACGCCGTATTGCGACGCTCCTCTTCGCGCATCACGGCTGACTTACGCTCCGGACCCATGAAGATCTTGTCCTTGGCATCTTCGAAGTCCTGCATCTCGACGATGCGCTTGCCGCGACGCGCGGCGAACAGCGCCGCCTCGTTCACCAGGTTCGCGAGATCCGCGCCGGAAAAGCCTGGCGTGCCGCGCGCCACCACCGACGCATCGACGTCACTCGAAATCGGCACTTTGCGCAGATGGACCTTCAAGATCTGCTCGCGTCCACGGATATCCGGCAAGCCGACGTAGACCTGACGGTCGAAACGTCCGGGACGCAGCAGCGCCTTGTCGAGCACGTCGGAGCGATTGGTCGCGGCAATCACGATCACGCCCGAATTGGCCTCGAAACCGTCCATCTCGACCAGCATTTGATTCAGCGTCTGTTCGCGCTCGTCGTTGCCACCGCCCATGCCGGCGCCGCGATGGCGACCAACTGCGTCGATTTCATCGATGAACACGATACAGGGGGCGTGCTTTTTCGCCTGCTCGAACATGTCACGCACGCGGGCTGCGCCCACGCCAACGAACATTTCAACGAAGTCCGAACCCGAAATACTGAAGAATGGCACCTTTGCCTCACCGGCGATCGCACGTGCAAGCAGCGTCTTGCCGGTCCCCGGCGGTCCAACGAGCAGCACACCGCGCGGAATGCGGCCGCCGAGCTTCTGAAACTTCTGCGGATCGCGCAGGAAATCGACTAGCTCGGTCACTTCCTCCTTCGCCTCATCGCAGCCCGCAACGTCGGTAAAATTCACCGCATTGTTGTTTTCATCGATCAGCCGCGCGCGCGACTTGCCGAACGAAAACGCGCCGCCTTTGCCGCCGCCCTGCATCTGTCGCATCATGTAGAACCAGAACCCGATGATCAGGATCGTTGGGCCGAGGTAATACAGCGCAGACACCAGCGCGTTCGGTTCATCATCCGCCTTGCCGCTGACCTGCACGCCATACTTCATCAGGTCGCCGACCATCCAGATGTCGCCGGGCGACACAATTTGGTATTTTTGGCCATCCGCAGGAGTGACGGTGAGATTGCGGCCCTGGACGATGACGTTCTTGATCTTGCCGTTCTTCGCGTCGTCCATGAACTGCGAATACGTGACGCCTTCCTGGACGCGGGGCTTGTCGAACTGCTTGAACACCGTAAACAGCACCAGTGCAATGACAAGCCACACTGCCGCCTTGGAAAACATGTTGTTGTTCAACGCACCACTCCTTCACTCATATAGGGCGGCATCCGACTTTCAGCCAGAAAGCCAACCACCTTTGGGCATTCTAATCCAGTCCGCCTCCCCCTGCCATAGCGATTGACGCTCGGGCGGATAGCGAAAAACTTGAAAAAAACCACGCGTTTTGCGCGTCTCGGCGCGCCATGCCGAAACGGTGCGCTGCTGAACCGATATTCCTGCATTTACGCCCGCGGATGCTTCAGCACCCGACCGAGAATAAATGTTTCCGACGATTTGTCGCGCGAAGCCTTCGGCTTGCGCGCAGCCACGGTCCTGAATTGGTGCTTGAACCGCTCGACGATCTGGCTGTAGCCGCTGCCGTGGAAACACTTGACCAACAGCGCTCCCTGTGGCGTCAAGTAATGCTGGGCGAATTCGAGCGCTAAATCACACACGTGCTCGATCCGCGCCGCATCCGCCACCGCGACACCCGACAGGTTGGGGGCCATGTCGGAAATGACAAGGTCTACCGCGCGTCCATCGATGGCCGCCTCCAACTGCGCCAGTATCGCGTCGTCGCGGAAATCGCCCTGGATGAACGTCACATCGGCGATTGGCTCCATCGGCAGCATATCCAGCGCAATGATCGTGCCATTAATGCCACCGCCGGCACGGTGGACACCGGCCGCCAGCTTGTTACGCGCGTATTGGCTCCAGCTTCCTGGTGCGGCGCCCAAGTCGACGATCACCTGTCCGGGCCGGATCAGCTTGTCCTGTTCGTCGATTTCTTTGAGCTTGTACGCCGCGCGTGCCCGATATCCGTCGCGCTGCGCGAGCTTGACGTACGGATCATTGATGTGGTCATGCAACCACGATTGATTGAAACGGTTTTTTGCCATAAAAGAGTTTAAATGTGGCCCGAGCGACACGGTGACGGCTCTTTTGGCGGATAATAAGCGTCTTTTGCGGCCGCGTTGGCCGCGGCCCTGCTTGCCGGATTACCCACATGCCTGCCCTGACCCTTTCCTCCGCCGAGCGCAGCGCGCTGCGCTCGCAAGCCCATCCGCTGAAGCCAGTCGTCCTGATCGGCGCAGATGGATTGACCGACGCGGTACTCAACGAGATCGACGTGCACCTGAACGCGCATGAGTTGATTAAAATCCGCGTGTTCGGCGACGAGCGCGACGAGCGCGCGGCGCTTTACGACACAATCTGCGACCGTCTATCAGCGGCGCCCATTCAGCATATCGGCAAGCTGCTGGTGATCTGGAGGCCGCGACGCGACGACACCGAGGCCCGTACCCCGCGCGGCACTGCCTCGCGCACCCGCACGGCCCAGGCCCGCGCCGTGCCACAGCGCAACGCCGATGTGCCGAGCGCCGGCACCGCCCGCTCCGCCGTGCGCCGCGACACATCGACGGCTAGTGCCGCGCCACGTGTCGTCAAGGTTGTGAAACCGTCCAGCACGATACGGCGCCCAAAGCCGCAATTGGTCAAGGTGCTCGGCAATGAACGCGTCACCTCTGGCGGCAATGTCAAAAAGGCGAAAAAGCGACAGACAAGTCCAAAGCGCCAGCACCAGTCCAACAAGTAGGCACAACCGACCCGCTACCGACTCCCGCGCGTCCACGCACGCCCGTTGACGGCATGCGATTGCGCGCAGCCTGCACGGCGAGCGCACCGCGATGGCGGGGGTGCGATCGCTCAGAACATCGACCGCGTGGCGACCGGTAAGCGCCACACCAGCACGAGGCCAAGCAGGCTTTGCACCAGGTAGATGGCGCTGGATGCGACGTGCAATGCACCAAAGCGCGCCGCATAAGCGGAACGTCCAACATCGGTCCCGGCTTGCTGCGCCGCGACGCGCCATTCGTTCATCAACGGCTGCAGCGCGAAATAGCCGACCAACACGCAAACCAGCATCGCGACGATCACCCAGCGCGCGGCCCGGTACGCTCGGTCGCCGCGCTTAACGAACGCGTGCGCGAACCCGAGCAGTACGATACCGGTCCCCATGCCGATCACCGCCTGCGTGTGGAAAAGTGAGGCGGCGACCGTGCCCGCGTTCGCGCGATCGAGCGACGCGAACAGGGTCGGCGCAGCCAGGTAGCCAATGCTGACGAGACTGCCGACCCACAGCATCGCGAGCAGGCGGAACAAGCGCTGTGCAATCATCGTTTGAATGGTGCGATCAACAGGAGCATGACATTTTACTCGTAACGTACCGCAATGATCTCGTACTCGCGCACGCCGCTGGGCGCTTGCACTGCCGCCACATCGCCCTCGAGTTTGCCAATCAACGCGCGAGCAATCGGCGAACTGACCGAGATCAGCCCATGCTCGAGATCCGCCTCGTCGTCCCCAACGATCTGGTAGGTGACCTTGTCACCTGAATCGAGATCCTCGAGATCGACGGTGGCGCCGAATACGACGCGCCCATCTGCGTCGACCGCCTTCGGATCGATGATCTGCGCGGCCGATAATTTTGACTCGAGCTCAGCGATGCGGCCCTCGATGAACGCCTGCTTCTCCTTCGCGGCATCGTACTCGGCGTTTTCCGATAAATCACCTTGTGCACGCGCCTCGGCGATCGCGTGGATCACCGACGGACGCTCGACCGACTTCAGTCGTTGCAATTCGTCACGCAGTTGGTCAGCACCGCGCTTCGTCAGTGGAATAGTGCTCATAAACGGCTCAGGGTTAAAAAAATTACCGCGGTTGATCGCATCCCATTCCGGGATACCGCTCAACCGCGGCTCATAGGGCTATTTCGGATATCACCGACGGGTACAGACGCATCTTACCTCATCTGCGCAAGCCCGCCGCCGGATCGATGATCAGTTTAGGCGAGCGTGGAGCCCTTGTAAATCATAGACCTCGAGGTTTTTCAAATAGCGCAGGCCTTCGACCGCGGCGCGCGCACCGGACATCGTCGTATAGTACGTCACCTTGTTCGCCTGCGCGCTCATGCGAATCGAGCGCGAATCGGCGATCGCGGTCCGGGTTTCATCGACAGTCGTGAACACGAGCGCGATCTCGCCGTTCTTAATCATGTCGACGATATGCGGCCGACCGTCCTTGACCTTGTTGACGACTTTGACCGGCACGCCGGCGGCCGCAATAGCCGCGGCCGTGCCCTTCGTTGCCACCAACGGATAGCCGAGTTCGTGCAGCATGTGCGCCACCTCGACGGCCTTGGACTTATCCGCGTCCATCACGGTCAGCAGCACGGTACCCGAGGCGGGCAGCCGCGAGCCGGCAGCCAGTTGTGACTTAAACAGCGCCTCGCCGAACGTGCGTCCGACGCCCATCACTTCACCGGTCGAACGCATCTCCGGTCCCAGCACTGGATCGACAGCCGGGAACTTGGTGAACGGGAACACCGCCTCCTTCACGCTAAAGTAAGGCGGCTCAACCTCCCGTGTCACCCGCTGCGCGGCTAGCGTCTGTCCGACCATCACGCGCGCGGCGATCTTGGCCAGTTGCAGCCCGGTTGCCTTCGATACGTACGGCACCGTGCGAGACGCGCGCGGATTGACTTCCAGCACGTAGATCATATCGCCGAGCGTGCCGTCGGCCTGCGGCACCTGCTGGATCGCGAACTGCACATTCATGAGCCCGATCACGTTCAGCGCCCGCGCCATTGCCGCGGTCTGCCGCTTGAGCTCGGTCACGGTCGCGGCCGACAGCGAGTAAGGCGGCAGCGAGCATGCGGAATCGCCAGAATGCACGCCCGCCTGCTCGATATGTTCCATAACGCCACCAATGAAGACCGCGCTGCCATCGCAGATGCAATCGACATCGCATTCGATCGCATCATTCAGGAACCGGTCCAGCAACACCGGCGAATCGTTCGATACCTTGACCGCCTCGCGCATGTAGCGTTCCAAATCACGCGGCTCATGCACGATCTCCATCGCGCGGCCGCCCAGCACATAGGATGGACGCACAACAAGCGGATAGCCAATCTCGCCGGCCAGCCGCAGCGCTTCTTCCTCGGTGCGAGCGGTACGGTTTGGCGGCTGACGCAAGCCGAGCGATTGCAACAGCTTCTGGAAGCGCTCGCGGTCCTCGGCCGCATCGATCATGTCCGGCGACGTGCCCACGATCGGCACGCCATTGGCCTCCAGATCCAGCGCGAGCTTCAGCGGCGTCTGGCCGCCGTATTGCACGATCACGCCGAGCGGCTTTTCCTTGTCGACGATCTCGAGCACGTCCTCCAGCGTCAGCGGCTCGAAATACAGCCGGTCCGACGTGTCATAGTCGGTCGACACCGTTTCCGGATTGCAGTTGACCATGATCGTCTCGTAGCCGTCCTCGCGCATCGCCAGCGCGGCATGCACGCAGCAATAGTCGAACTCGATGCCCTGGCCAATCCGGTTCGGGCCGCCGCCCAGCACCATAATCTTTTTGTTCGTCGTCGGCTGCGCCTCGCACTCCTGCTCGTACGTCGAGTACATGTAGGCGGTTTTCGTCGCAAACTCCGCCGCGCAAGTGTCCACGCGTTTGTATACCGGCCGCACATTCAACTCGATGCGACGCGCGCGCACCTCGGCCGGATTTGTGCCCATGAGCTTGGCCAGACGTCGGTCCGAGAAGCCGCTCTGCTTCAGGTACCACAGCTCGTCGCGCGACAGGCTGGCCAGCGAGCGTGTGGCGAGCGCTTTTTCCTTCAGCACGATCTGCTCGATCTGGGCGAGAAACCACGGATCGATCGCCGTTTCGTCGAAGATCTCGTCGCGCGACAGGCCCATGCGGAATGCGTCGCCGACATACCAGATCCGGTCCGGACCCGGCGTGCCGATCTGCTCGATGATCTCGTCGCGGTCCGTGGACTTCTCGTCCAACCCGTCCACGCCGACTTCCAGCCCCCGCAGCGCCTTTTGAAACGATTCCTGGAACGTACGGCCGATCGCCATCACCTCGCCGACGGACTTCATCTGCGTGGTCAAGTGCGAATCGGCCTCGCGGAATTTCTCGAACGCAAAGCGCGGCACCTTCGTAACCACGTAGTCGATCGTCGGCTCGAACGAGGCCGGCGTCTGGCCGCCGGTGATCTCGTTCTTCAACTCATCCAGCGTATAGCCGACCGCGAGCTTGGCCGCCACCTTCGCGATCGGGAATCCCGTTGCCTTCGACGCGAGCGCGGACGAGCGCGACACGCGCGGATTCATCTCGATCACAATCATGCGGCCATCGCGCGGATTGATCGCAAATTGCACGTTCGAGCCGCCCGTATCCACGCCGATCTCGCGCAGCACCGCGAGCGACGCGTCGCGCATCAATTGGTATTCTTTGTCGGTCAGCGTCTGCGCGGGCGCAACGGTGATCGAGTCGCCGGTATGGATGCCCATCGGATCGAGATTCTCGATCGAGCAGACAATGATGCAGTTGTCGTGCCGGTCACGCACGACCTCCATCTCGAATTCCTTCCAGCCCAGCAGTGATTCCTCGATGAGCAACTCGCGCGTGGGCGACAGATCTAGGCCGCGCTTGCAGATCTCTTCGAACTCGACACGGTTGTAGGCAATACCGCCCCCCGAGCCGCCGAGCGTGAACGATGGCCGGATCACCACTGGATAGCCCGCGCCGCCGGTCGCCTGGGCAATCTCAACCTGGACCTTCAGCGCCTCTTCCCACGAGTGCGCAATCCCCGACTTGGCCGAGCCCAGCCCGATCCGATTCATCGCCTCTTTAAACTTTTGCCGGTCCTCGGCCTTGTCGATCGCCGCGGGCGACGCGCCGATCAACTCGACGCCGTATTGGTCCAACACGCCGTGCCGATGCAGCTCCAGCGCGCAGTTCAGCGCGGTCTGGCCTCCCATCGTCGGCAGGATCGCGTCGGGACGCTCCTTCGCGATGATCGTCTCGACGACTTCCCAGGTGATCGGTTCGATGTACGTGACGTCGGCCGTGTCCGGGTCGGTCATGATCGTCGCCGGATTGCTGTTGACCAGGATCACCTTATAGCCTTCCTCGCGCAGCGCCTTGCACGCCTGCGCGCCGGAATAGTCGAACTCGCACGCCTGGCCGATGATGATCGGCCCCGCACCGATGATAAGGATACTGTTGATGTCTGTCCGCTTGGGCATAACGCTACTCGCTGGTGTGCGCGTGTATCGCGCTGATATTCGTGTCTTTGGTATTGCGGTGCGGCGCATGTTGCACTCGCACCTGCACGCTGTCTGGCTCGCCGCGGGCAATGAAGCGCCCGCCGCGCGGCGCTATGCGGCGCTCGTGGCGCAGCTGCGGCCGGCCTTGCTCGTCTCGATCAGGTCAACAAACCGGTCGAACAGGTAGCCGATGTCGTGCGGCCCCGGCGACGCTTCCGGGTGCCCTTGGAAGCAAAACGCGGGCTTGTCTTGCAGCGCAAAGCCCTGCAGCGTGCCATCGAACAGCGACACGTGCGTGACCTTCGCGTTGGCCGGCAGCGTTGACGCGTCAACCGCAAAGCCGTGGTTCTGCGAGGTGATCACGACTTTGCCGTTGTCCAAATCCTTGACCGGATGATTGGCGCCATGGTGGCCGGTCTTCATCTTCAGCGTCTTCGCGCCGACAGCCAGCGCCATGACCTGGTGGCCCAGGCAAATGCCGAACGTGGGCACGCCGCGCTCGATCAATTCGCGCGTCGCGGCGATCGCGTAATCGCACGCTTGCGGATCACCGGGCCCGTTGGACAGGAACACGCCATCCGGATCGAGCGCGAGCGCGTCGGCGGCGCTCGATTGCGCGGGCAGCACGGTGACCTGGCACCCTCGCTCGGCAAGCATGCGCAGAATATTGCGCTTGATGCCGTAGTCGAACGCGACCACCCGGTACTGCGGTGTGGGTTGCGCCCGGTAGCCTGCGCCCAGGCGCCATTCGGCCTCGGTCCATTCATAGCGCGCGTGCGTCGACACAACTTTTGCCAGATCCATGCCGGCCAGGCCCGGAAACGAGCGCGCCAGTTCGACCGCTTGCTGTTCGTCGGTCCCGACGAGGATGCAGCCGTTCTGCGCGCCCCGCTCGCGCAGGATGCGGGTCAACCGGCGCGTGTCCAGACCAGCGATCGCGACCACGCCCTCGCCGGCCAGATAGTCGGACAGCGTACGTTGAGAGCGGAAATTCGACGCCAGCACCGGCAGGTCACGAATCACCAGGCCGGCTGCATGGACGCGCCCCGACTCGACGTCCTCGTCGTTCACGCCGACATTGCCGATGTGCGGATACGTCAGCGTGACGATCTGGCGCGCGTAGCTGGGGTCGGTGAGGATTTCCTGGTAGCCAGTGATCGCGGTATTGAACACCACTTCACCAATCGTGTGGCCGGTGGCGCCGATCGAGTAGCCGCGCAAAATGGTGCCATCGGCAAGCGCGAGCAGAGCGGGAGAAAAAGACGGCAACACGGGAGGCTCCTTCCGGGGACACCCTGCTGCCGACCTGTCGTCCTTGTCCGGGGGGCGCATTGTCCGCCTCCGAGCCAGTTCGACTCACGGACGACGTACACAAGCGGTCCTGCTGCGGGCGACAGCTCCGATAGAATCGGGCGCGCGGCGGACGAGCGGTTTGGGGACGGTAGGCGCTAGGGTGCGGGTTGATTAACTTAAACTTTCAAATTATAGCTTGAAACCGATCTTGCCTCCAAATCCATCGATTCAACGGTCCAATGTCGGCTAAGCTTCAGTTTTAGTCCATTGTCAACCGGATCGGCGCGTCTCGGTAGTCCCAGTCGCCTCCTGTCGCAACCTGCGTGCCGCCCGTGCGTCGCAGGCCGGCACGAAGCCCCGATTGCGGCAAGCCCCTGCACCCCGACCAGCGCGAACCAGACCCCCTGATGTGCGTGGGCTGGATCATGGCCGCCTCGCGCCGGCCCATGATCCAGCGCTGCGCCGATCGCCACTTGCAGCACAAAGATCCCCCAAATTACCAACGTGAAATTCGTATTCACGCGGCCGATCAGGTACATCGGAAAGTGCTCGGCAAGCACGGCATCGGTGAGTGCCGGTGCTACCCAATGCGCCGTAGGCGGCCCACACCGCCATCGGTAGCCGCGGCGCCCCTGGCGGGACTTCTTCGATGCGGCGGGGTGGGACGCGGATGAACCCAAGCGCGGACCGATCTTCGACGACTCAGGACTGCACGGGCCGCCTATTTTGCCTTGCGTTTGCGTGCGTCGCCCGCAGTCTTCGCGCGGCTCGCGACCGCGACCTTGGTCTTACCGGCGGACGCTGGCACTGCCTTGCCGGCCCCGATGGACGACGCGGCAGCGCCCGCCGACTTCGCCGCACCCTTGCCCGCCTTCGCCCTACCGGTCTTGCTGCGAACCGGCTCGGCAACGCGCACGATGCGCGCACGGCCCCTGCGCGCATCGTAGCGCGAAACGACCCGCCTGTTCTGCGCACGCGCCGAAATCTTCTCCACACGGCCCGCGCGCGACGCCGGCACCTCTTTAGCGATCGCCCGTCGGACCGGTACGTGTAACATCAGCCGCTGACCCGCCATCACCGTGTCGCGCCGCGTATGGTTCCACGCCTTGACCTGCGCAACCGTCACGCCATAGCGCTTCGCCACGGCGGCGATCGACTGCCTGCGCCGCACGCGGATCAACATCTTGCGCGTATCCGGCACGTCCGGCTCCATCGCGAGCACTGCATTTTCCGCGACGTCGGCGCTGATATCCTCATCGTTGCCGTCGTCCTTGGGCACTAGCAGCGTCGAGCCGGGCTTGAGCCGCATGCCGGCTGGGATCTTGTTAACCGCCATCAGCATGCCCGAATCGACGCCGATTTTCTTGGCCAGCACCGCCGGAGTCGCGCGCTCGGTCACCTTGTACGTCGTCCACGTCGACAAGGTTCCGTCGTAGGCCTTCAGGTTGCGCTCAAACACATTCGCGTTCTCGAACGGCAGCAGGATCTGCGGTTGCGATGCGCCGAGAATCACCGGTTGTTTGAAGCCGGGGTTCAGCGAGCGGAATTCGTCCAGCGAAAGGCCCGCGAGCTTGGACGCCACCTTGACGTCGATGTCGCGCGCGGTCGTCACCGTGACGAAGTACGGGTGATTCGGGATATCCGGTAACGTCAGCCCATATTGCCGCGGGTTCATCACGATGTTTTTCACCGCCTGCAGCTTGGGCACATAGTTGCGCGTCTCGGACGGCATCGGCAGGCTTTGATAATCGGTCGGCAGCCCGCGCGCCAAGTTGCGCGCAATCGCCCGTTTTACGCTGCCCTCGCCCCAGTTGTAAGCAGCCAGTGCCAGATACCAGTCGCCGAACATGCCGTGCAGCTTCGTCAGATAATCGAGCGCCGCACTGGTCGAGGCGACGACGTCGCGCCGTTCGTCCTGAAACATGTTCTGTTTCAGTTTGAAGGTGCGGCCCGTGCCGGGCACGAACTGCCACATGCCGGCGGCCTTCGCGACCGAGAGCGCATGCGGGTTGAACGCCGACTCGACGAATGGCAACAGCGCCAACTCCGTCGGCATGTGCCGCTGCTCAAGCTCCTCGACGATGTGATACAGGTACTTCTTCGAGCGTTCGGTCATGCGCTCGACGTAGTCGGGGCGCTGTGCGTACCAATTCGTCTGCATGTCGACCAGATTGCTTTGCAGGTCCGGGATCTGGACGCCGGCGCGAATCCGGCTCCATAAGTCATCGGAGCCTTGCAGTTCTTGCACGCTGCCATGATCAACGTCGATCGTGTGTTTGGATGCAGACAGCGCGGCATGCTTCTGGATGGGATTGCCTTCGACGAGCTGCAGGTTCTGCGAGGTGGAAAGCGCGGAGGAAGCTGGTTGAGAGGATTGCGCCATATTCGTGCCGCTGCTCGCGCAGGCGGCGAGCAACAGGGTCAACAGCGCGCTGAGTATCAATCGCATCGAACGTCTCGGATTCCAAAGGGGCGCCGGAAAATTGGGTCCGATAGTACGCAGAACGCGTGCGTCACGTCAATCTAAAAACTGTAAAAAAGCCTGCAAAATCGGGGCGTTGAAGCCTGTTCTTTACTGGTTTCGTGCGAAATCCGCCATCGATGTGAGGGTCTCGACATGCGGCGTCGTGGTGCTAAATGATGACGTCCGGATATACCGACGCGGTTGACGTCAGCGAAAGACGTTCTTCCATTCACGCAACGCAGCGAAGGTGTCGAGCCGCCCGCTCGTGTGCACATGCCGCTTGTCGGCTAGTTGCTGCCGGATCGACGGCAGATGGGCGCGCAGGAACGGATTGACGTGCTTCTCATGACCCATCGTAGTCGGCAAAGTCGCCTCCCCATCGGCGCGTAACCGCTGAGCCCGGTCCCGCCAGGCGAGCAAGTCGGCGTTGTCCGGTTCCACCGCAAGCGCGAATGCGATATTGGACAGCGTGTATTCGTGCGCGCAATGCACTTCGGTGGCATCGGGCAGCGCGGCCAGCGCGTCCAGCGACGCCAGCATCTGCTGCGGCGTGCCCTCGAACAGACGCCCGCAGCCGCTGGCAAATAGCGTGTCGCCGCACAGCAAGTGCGGCACCGGGTCCGAGCCGGCCGCCGCGAAATAGGCGATATGCCCGCGTGTATGGCCGGGCACGTCGATCACGGACAATACCAATCCGAGCGGCCCGATCCGGACTTCATCCCCGCCCGCAAGCGGGTTCGTGACGGCCTGGATGGCCTCACTGCGCGGACCGTACACTGGGACCGGGCCGTGTGCGCCACACGTCTGGATCAACGTGGCCACTCCGCCGACATGGTCGGCATGGTGATGGGTGAGTAAAATAGCGGTCAGCCGCACGCCTTGTCGCTGCAGGAAGTCGGCGACCGGCGCGGCATCGCCGGGATCGACCACTGCGGCATCACCTCCGTTCGAGATGACCCAGATATAGTTGTCCTTGAACGCCGGAACCGGGATGTATTGCAACCTGCCACCAGCGTCACGGGCTGATCTGGCTTCTAACGGTACGTTCATCGCGCAGGACCCATAGAAACAATGTCGAACCGACCGATTATAGACTGGCCAACCTGGACCGAATCACCACCGGGGCGATACGTGCTCGCGTGGGAGCAAAGTCAACTCGATCGCCTGGTGTCCGACATGTTCGGCTATTACGCGCTGCAGTTGGGCTTGCCGCAGCTCGATGCGTTGCGCGAGAACCGCATGCCATGCCGCGGCCTGGTGCTGGACGCGGCCAGCGGCGCGAGCGCGCCCTATCGATTGCCGGGCCAGGACAGCCATGGCGCCGCCGATACCGGCCGGCGCCACGCGCCGCCACAACGCGAAACGCTTTGGTGCGATTTCCTGGACCTGCCGTTTGAGACGCAAAGCGTGGACCTGCTGATCCTGCCGCACACGCTCGAGTTCACGCACGATCCGCATCGGCTGCTGCGCGAAGCCGAACGTGTCCTCGTGCCGGAGGGACGGCTCGTGATCGTTGGCTTCAACTCGCTGAGCCTGTGGGGCATGCGACAGTCGATCAGCCGCCGCGGCGGCCATGCGTTCGTGCCAGCAGCACACGACCTGATCGCCTTTACAAGAATGAAGGACTGGATCAAGTTACTCGGCTTCGAGCTGGACCGTGGCCGCTTCGGCTGCTACCGCCCGCCGGTGGACACCGAGACATGGCTCGCCCGGTATGCGTTCATGGAAGCAGCCGGCGATCGCTGGTGGCCGATTTTCGGCGCGACATACATGATCACCGCGATCAAGCGGGTGCATGGCATGCGGCTGATCGGTCCGGCCAAAATCAAACAGGCGCTCGCGCCAGCGCTGAACCCAGTTGCGGCGCCAAACGCTCACTGACAACGCCGGCGTGCGCTGGCATTGCGCGTCACCCTATCGACGAACTTATGGAATCCAACACCCTCATTGAGATTTACACGGACGGCGCCTGCAAAGGCAACCCGGGTCCGGGCGGCTGGGGCGCACTGCTGCGCTTCGGCGCGCAGGAAAAAGAGCTGTTTGGCGGCGAGCGCTCGACGACCAACAACCGAATGGAACTGATGGCCGTGATCGCCGCGCTCGAGGCGCTGAAGCGGCCCTGCAAGGCGATCGTCCATACCGACTCGCAGTACGTGCAAAAAGGCATCAGCGAATGGATTCACGGCTGGAAGAAGAAGAACTGGATGACCGCCGCGAAAACGCCGGTCAAGAACGCCGATCTATGGCAACGTCTCGATGCGTTGAGCGTGCTACACGAGATCGAATGGCGCTGGGTCCGCGGCCACGCCGGCCATCCGGAAAACGAACGGGCCGACGCGCTAGCCAACCGAGGCGTGGCATCACTCGAGCAAGCGTGAGCCGTGTGCGGACGCGCCGCATGCTGAACTTTTCTGAACAGGCAATCCCACTATGCGTCTTCTCGTTCTCGACACCGAAACCACTGGCCTGAACGCCAAAGGCGGAGACCGGATCATTGAAATCGGCTGCGTCGAAATCGTCAACCGGCAACTGACCGGCAATAACCTGCACTTTTATGTTAATCCGGAGCGTGACAGCGATCCCGGCGCATTGGCCGTACACGGATTGACTACCGAGTTTCTGCGCGACAAGCCGAAGTTCGCGGAAATTGCCGATGCGCTGCGTGATTTCGTCAAGGATGCCGGCATCATCATTCATAACGCACCGTTCGACATCGGCTTTCTCAACGCGGAATTTGCGATGCTGGGGCTACCGCCGTTTCGCGATCATTGCGGCGAAGTGATTGACACGCTGGTGCAGGCCAAGGCGATGTTCCCCGGCAAGCGTAACTCACTGGACGCGCTGTGCGAGCGCTTCGGCATCAGCAATGCACACCGCACGTTGCATGGCGCGTTGCTCGATGCGGAATTGCTGGCCGACGTCTATCTAGCGATGACGCGTGGCCAGGAAAGCTTGGTCATCGACATGCTGGCCGACACGCCGGGCCCAGGGTCGATCGCCACGGCGCGCGTGTCGCTCGCCCAGTTTGAGCTACCCGTTATCAGTGCGAGCGATGACGAGCTTGCCGCCCACGCGGGTGTGCTCGACGAACTCGATAAAGCACGCAAAGGGCCGTGCGTGTGGCGGGAGCCGCCGCAGCTGGTGAACGAAGCCGCCCCCGCGGCTGCCGCGTGATGCGGTGACGTGCCACGTACGTCGGTACGGTGTCCACGGATGCGGACGGGATCAACGCGCGAGTAGGTCAGCGCCACTGCGGACCCAGTCAAGCGCCGGATATTGATAACGCAGCCCGAGCCTGTGAAAAGCACTTTACGGATCTCGCAAGTCCTGTCATAATTACTGACTCATTTGGGTGGTTAGCTCAGCGGTAGAGCACTGCCTTCACACGGCAGGGGTCACTGGTTCGATCCCAGTACTACCCACCAATGAATTCAAGCATTTTCGCATGCTAAGCGCCTTCTAGTTTGCCCTTGGGGACACTCCGGGGACACAATAGGAGGCGTTTTGCATGGCAACTATCACCCGTCGCGACGATTGTTCAGCTCAGTACCGCTGGCAAGCCAAGATCCGTCGAAAGGGATTCCCTTCTCAATCCAAGTCATTCCCGACCAAAGCCGAGGCTGAAGTTGGGCGCGTTGTGTGGTTCGGACGGTTGCTGTAGAGGCCACGTCAGGCTTGTAAGCGGACCGCTGGAAGCCGGCGGGAACCCCTTCTCCCGAAAGCAGCGAAGCCGTTATAGGTGTAAATAGCTTCGCACGATGTGCACGTATGATGAACGGCCGCTGATTGGCAATCTGGGACATAGCAGTCGTGTCACCAGCCACCATCTAGCCAATGACGCCAGACGACGGCTAATTGATGGCTCTATAATAAATAATTGGCAAGTCTGATAGAAGCCGCCTCTAACCGAGGGAGATGACTGATGGGAACGAGCTACGATGAAGATGTAATAGCGTGGGCCAACGAGCAAGCTGCACTACTGCGTGCGGGCAAGCTATCCGCCATCGATATAGAACACATCGCCGAGGAAATTGAGGACGTGGGCAAGAGCGAACAACGCGAACTGGCGAACCGGATGGCAGTGCTTTTGGCCCACCTGCTCAAGTGGCAGTATCAGCCGGAACGCCGAGGTTCGAGTTGGCAGGCCACTATCCGCGAACAGCGACGCGCAATCGAAGTAGTTTTGCGTAAAACGCCCAGCCTCAAGAACTCACTCAATGATCCTGAATGGATTACCGGAGTTTGGGCAGACGCCAAATCCAAAGCTATTGAAGAAACCGGTCTTGACGTGTTCCCGGAGGACTACCCATGGTCGATGGAGAAAGCGCTTGATTCAACATTTTTTCCTGATCGGCCACAATAGTCACCACACTGCTGACAAGACGAGGGCGTGGTGCGGGCGGCAATTGTATGAGCGCCCGCTCGCCGGCCAAGTTTTAGTAGACGGTCAACCTTCGGGTACTGCTATTTGAGTCCCAAAAATAGCAGCAGATGCGACGTATCGGCCGCACGAGCGACCATGATGACCACGTTGTCACCTACTCCCGCGATGCCTGATTGCGTCTGACCAGAGTACGTGCAAGACGGAGACTCATCAAAATTCAGCGTCAGCGAATACACGTTTCCGGAATGTCGGCTTCGTGGACGGCGACGACTGGGTAACACCCGGCATGTTCGAGAAGCTATTCGGTTGCGCAATCGACACCAACGTTGACGTGGCGCTGTGCGGCTACGCCGAGGAATACACTGCGAGCGGCAAGAGCGCGAATGTCGAAGAGCATTTCGTCTCCGCCCGTCGCATGCTATGCGACTGCTACCAGGTCGATCCGGACGAAGTCGTACTGCACGCGCCTACCATCTGGCGCAAGAACTTCCTCGACGTGAATCGCGTGCGCTTCCACGCGCACATCCGCCGCTTCGACGACCTGCTGTTCAATGCAGAGGCACTACTGTGCCGTCCCTATACCGTCGCGACGAATGGCCATCTGTATCACTACCGGCTTGAGCGGCCCGGCCAGACGGTCGGCTTCAAGGACGAACGGCTGTTCGTCCACTTCGACATTTTCAAGGCGCTGCTCAAGCGCATTTTGATGCTTGGGAACCTGCAAGCCGAGACGCTTTTCAAGCAAATCCAGATCAGCACGCACTTCTGGGTACACGGACTGCTGGAGGACTCGCTCAAGGAGAAATACGAGCGGAGCGCCGCGGCGGACATCTTTTCCACGCTTCAGCTTCTGAAGCAAAATTGCGTGCTAGCACTCGCCGCGCATCTCTCCCTCGAAAAAGAAGCCTTCGTGCGAAAGCTCGCCAGGCATGTACATAAGTGAAGCTGGCAAACGTCGTCAATATGGCCATCGCGCAGCGCCCACCTTGTGCGGCGCGCTGCTGCACGGGCACCAAGCCCGCCAAGGAGCTTTGAATCATGAAAACCGCCATTGATGCGCTTGTGACACGCCTGCTTCCATGGAAGCGCATAGGGCGAGACTTGCAAAGCCTTGAAGACCGCATCCTGAGGCGCTTCGATCTCAACGAGCAATCGGCCGCCAGCGAAGTCGAACAACAAATCGCGAACACGATGGCTGCCTTGCGGCCAAAGCGGCTCTTCATCTCGACCGGGTTTTTCGCCACGGCAATGGCTGCGACCATCGCATGTCAACAAAGCCGCAAGTTCGACGATTATCTGTTAGTCACGATCGACCGGCAGTCCAAGGCGGGCAACCGCCAATGGGCTCATCAGCTCGGCAACGAGTGGATCGACGTGCAGACTGCCGATCACGAGCAGTACTACGATGGCATCGAGGCGCCGCTCGCGCTTCCATTCGCCGGCATGCAATTCGATGAGGTCTATTCACCTTTCATTGAAATGGCGGAATTCGTCGAGCAGGCCTTCGCCGCACGCCGTTACCATTTCTACGAAGAAGGGCTAACCAGTTATCTCCAGGCTCTGCGTTTTGCGCCGCCGCGTGAGGATTCGCGCTTCTTCGCGTTGGCACCAACCGCAATACGGCGCGCAAGCGTCAGCACGTCTCCCATCAACAGCACGGTGTTCCTGCAAGTGATGCAACGCGCTACGCAGTGCTACCGGATTCCTCGCTTCACGGGACGGCGCAATGTCATTGTCGTGACGAGCGGCGCACCGCCCGCCGAATGCCCGAATCCGCTCGCGATGCTCGACCCGTATAATGAGCTGGCTGCGTCGCTGCTCGCCAAGGGCTACACTATGTGGGTGAAGGACCATCCACGGGTGCCGCTGAAAGAAGCGTTCCCGCAATCGAAGCTGGCGCAAATGGGCGCCCGTTTGCTCGAAACGGACGCCCCACTAATCGAAACGGTGATCGCATGCAATCCGCAGTCGATCGCGGCAATTGTCTCAGTCTATTCGAGTATTCTCGTGCATGCGTTTGCGCTGTTCGGTATTCCCGCGTTCTCGTTGCACGCTGAACAGGTGAGCGCCGGTCAAATCTGGTGGAAGGGTGTGCAGGACGCCATCGTCCCTGACGCCGCCGAATTGTCGAGCGCGGCGCCGGACGAACTTGAGCGTGTAGCACGCGATTTTCACAATCGCAATCTTGGCTGGGATCCACCCGTCTAATCCACGTCCGCGCAGAAGTAACACTCGAGGTGTAAGCCCTCGCGCAGTCCGCCGATTCCGATACTGCATCATGGATCAGGCTCAAAAATGCGCTCGGCGATTTTGTCGCCGTTCTCGATCCGCTCGTCGACAACGTCGGTTTTCTCGCACGCATGATGGGCGTTGCCTCGGGCGGCACGGATGTGTCATTTGCGCAAAACGCGCAGTCGCCGCCGCAAAGCTTTGATGTAGCGACTCAGCTATCAGGCGTTCTATGCACTGACCAAGTGGTTCACAACGGCATCCGTCTGACACGCGAGGCACTATCGCCTGATGAGAAAGCGCGTAATCAACCTCACCTTGCAGCACGCGCAACCGGTGCTCGCCTACCGGCACCGGCTCCAACAACCGGCTTTTCGCGCACAAAAGTCTATCGTATAAGCGCTGCCCGCTCGGGTGAGCGGCTGCAGCGCGTTTAGAGGCGCACGCTGCGACTGTCGCGCAGCGCTTTGAGCCAGGTGCATAGCGAGCTGAGACGCAAATCCTTGGCTGCGATAAAGCCGTGAAGTACGATCGGTCGCCACAGGCGCCAGCCGGGCGCCGTGCCGTAATGGCGAAAAACGGCAAGTTGATTGCGCAGGTTGTAATAGTGCTTGATTGCGTACGGGCCATTGCGCAGGCGTCCCTTCGGACTACGCAGATGATCGACAACCGCCGAAGGCACAAGCCAGATAGACCAGCCTGCACGGCCCAGGCGCAGCGAATATTCAGTGTCGTCGTAGGCAAGAAAAAACGATGCATTGGGCAGGCCTACCTCGCGAACCGCCTGCGCGTTCAGCAAGAACCCTACGAAGGAAGCCGTCTCCACCTGCACTCGGGCTTCGCGATAGCACTTGCGCGGGATGGCGGGCTCCCGTAGCGTCTTCGGATCGAACATGCGCCGATGCATCAGCGCGACATGGCCAAACTCAACGACGCTTGAGCACAGTGCCCCGACACGCTGCTGCGCGACGCCGGGTAATGCCTCTACGAGGCACTCCACAAGATCGGGTTTCGCTATGGCATCGTCGTCAAGCAGGAGCATCCAATCAGCGCCATGCATCAGGGCCCGCTCGACGCCGGCCGCGAAACCACCCGCACCACCAACGTTTTCTTCAAGCCGCAAGACGTCGACGTTTTCAAAGCCCTGCAATACCTGCGCGGTTTCCGGCGAGCTTGCGTTATCAACTACGACGATGAACTGCAGAGCGCGGGTCTGGGCAAACAGCGCCCGCAGCGCCTCCTCGAGCAGTTGGGGCCGGTTGTGTGTGACGACGACCGCTGCAATATTCACTGCAGGGGATCCACGAAGAAAGCCGGAACATCCTGCCCCTGCGCTTCGGCCGCGAGGAACACCTTTGCTGCGTCGAGCGCTTCGCGGATCGTTACGTGCATGTCCAGATAGCGATAAGTACCTAAGCGGCCAACAAAGCTTACGTTACGCTCCTGCTTCGCCAGATCAACGTAATGCTTCAGCAGTGTCTTTTCCTTCGCGAGGCGGATCGGATAGTACGGGACGTCATTTTCGCCGCAGAACCGGCTGTGTTCCTTGAAGATGAGCGTGCGCTCGTGCGATT
Source organism: Mycetohabitans sp. B8 (assembly GCF_021991875.1). Taxonomy (GTDB): domain Bacteria; phylum Pseudomonadota; class Gammaproteobacteria; order Burkholderiales; family Burkholderiaceae; genus Mycetohabitans. Next base: position 318,756 of record NZ_JAHLKR010000008.1, on the reverse strand, counting down.
CCCACGGCGCGAAATGCTTGTGTTCCGAGATGCGCGTCCAGGGCACTGCAACGTCGCAGTAGTTGACCACCGCATTACCCTGATAGTCGCCGTCATGGCGCGACGCCTCGAAGTCGAGCGTGCGGTAGCCGAGACGGCCGTCCTTGTAGCCGAACCACCCGTCGATGGGACCACTATAGAACACGTGCGCATAGTCTGCCGCCTGCTTGCGCTCGAAGCGTTCGTTCAGATGTACCTTGATCGAAGGATGATCAAACAGCTTTTCCACGATATAGGTGTAGCCGTTCCTGGGCATGCCTTGATAAAGGCTGTTGTAGTAGTTGTCGTCGTAGTTAAAGCGCACCGGCAAACGCTTTAGGATGCTTGCCTGAAGCTGCGTCGGGTGCATGCCCCACTGCTTGGTCGTATAGCCGAGAAAAAAAGCTTCATAGAGATCACGGCCGACGAACTTGAGTGCCTGCTCTTCGAAATTCTGCGGCATGTCGATGGACTTGTCGCCAATCGATTCGAGAAAGGCTTTCGCTTCCGATGGCGAAAGTGCCTTACCAAAAAATTGATTGATTGTGAGCAGATTGATCGGGAGGGTGTAGACGCGGCCCTTGACGATTGCCTTGACCCGGTTGACGAACGGCATGAACTCGTCGAACTGGTTCACGAACTTCCAGACGTGCTCGTCATTGGTATGAAAAATATGCGGGCCGTAGACATGAACCATCACGCCCGTTTCGCTATCGCGTTTCGAGTGACAATTGCCGGCAAGGTGAGGCCGGCTATCGAACACGTCAACGCTGTAGCCCTCGCGCGCGAGCCTGTATGCAAGGACTGCTCCGGTAAAGCCTGCCCCTACGATTCCGATTTTCTTCACTTCCCAGCCCTTCCAACGATTCAAAACAAACCACGCCGCAGTGCCGCCCGCTGCGCGCTCCCGCGCCGAATCGGCGTTCGATTGCGTCCTGGCAGTCTATTGGGCGCGCTTGCGTGCTCTTGAGGATCGCCGAGCACGCTACGACTCCCCCTCTCGCCCACTCACATCATTTGGTCCCGCACCCAGAACAGGCGCCGCTGCAGCGCATTTGGCAGGCGCCGCCAGATCTTGCGCGCGAACCGGTAAAAGCGGCTCCGATTCATGCCGGCGTCCAGCGTGGGTGCGGCGATCGGGCGGCGCTCGACCACCGCTTCGTACCAGAATGTGCGGCGCAAATAGTACCAGTAGAAATGTGCGAGCGGCGCGGCCGGGTTGTTCCAGGGCTTCGCTTCGAAGCCGGCGTAGTGAACCATCTGCGGCGCTGCGAATGCTTCACGCACTTTTTCCGCCAGATTCGCATCCAATCCGGATATCACGTCCATCGACGCGTTGACGACGTTCCAGCTCAGGTCCAAAAATTTGACGCGGCCGAGTAGATGCTTGTTGAGCACGTCTTGATCAAGGTACCAGTAGCGTTTGCTCGTGAGGTCGCTGTAGGCATGTTCACGCAGGTTCATCGCGCGCAGCGCCTCGAGGTCCATGACAATGAGACCGGCTTGGAAATATTCGTCACCGCGATTACCCATACCGAGCCAATCTCTCAGATAGTCGCCCGCGCGTGCCCCACCCGCTTCCTTGAACGCCGGCACGCCCGTCGCCGCAAAGCTGCGCATGATGACGTCGGGCACCGCTCCAACGGCGCGTCCATCCAGGTCGAGGGCGTAGATCGCGGATAGATCGCCGAGCACGACCGTATCCGCGTCGACATAAACGGCGCGGTCATGATTTGCAAGCAGTTCGCCGAGACTCAGACGATAGAACGTCGCGGCGGAAAAATGCGCATGCAGCGGAATGTCGGTGAACATGTCCGAGCATGACAAGAACGTAAGACGCCCGCGTCCGTTCAGCCGGAATTGCCGCTCGAGCAGCGCCCGCTGATGTTCGGGAATGCCACCGTCGAGCACGATTAGATCCAGCTCCCGCTGCGGATCGAGGTTAGCCTGTACCGACGTCATGAAAGCCGCCAGGTGCGGCACAAAGTTGCCATCCGACGCCGTCACCACGCTCACCGCATTGTCGGCCGGCCGTGCGGGTGCGCGATATTCGACGCGCCGATCTCGCACAAACACGCGCTCGAGTTCGACGTAGGTTGCCGGATCGGCGAGGCGCTTGTGCGCGAAAACATTGAAAAGACGCTCGGACATGTAGCCAAAGACGCGTTGCGCGGCCACCGAATAGTTCGTCAGATCAAGACGGCGCTCGACCTCGAACAGAATCGAAAACACCCATTGGCAGTATTCGTCGAATAGATCGCGACGCAGAACGAAAATGTTCGTGAAGTAGCCCTCGTGCGCGTCCATGATCGCATCGAAATGCTCTACGTCGGTCGGATACAAATCGCCGATGACGGCGCGCAACACATCGAGATCCGCCTCGTAATGGTGCGCGGCCTTCGCGTAGTGTGCACGCAATGTGCGTTTTCCCGCGTTGCGCACGGACCATTTCTGCGGCAGCACGGCGAGCAATCCGGGCTTCGACACAAGCAGCGCCTCAACGCGCGACGCCGTGAGGCCGAGGGTTTCTATTGTCCCTTCATCGAGACGGTCATAGTTCGCGCACCCGTGCACGTCGATTTCATGCGTTGCGCCGCTAAAGTCCAGGAAACGCCGATAGTGCATCAGGCCGATCCACTGTGCATCGTGATCGTTCTTCCAGGCCCAGTACAACGCCGTCAATTCGCAGAACGTGCCATTCTTGTGTGAGATATTGTCGCCAGCGTCATCGCGCCTAAGCCCTAAGTCGACGGACGAGCAGCTCGCCCCCACCTGGATCGGCAGAAAGCACCGATCCGACACCGTTGCCGGTCCAGGTTTATGATGGCAGACGTAGATATGCACTGGGCTGTTCGTCGTAGACATGACGTAAAGGTCCGTTGAACAATACTGAAAAGATTAGGAATGGCGTGCCGGGAAAGCGCGAGGCACGCTAAACAGATTGATCGACTGGTACTTCGGTCAGCATGCCTTTTTCGAGCACGATCTTGCGATTGCAGACCTTTTGCACGAGTTGAGGCGAATGCGAGGCCATCACGAGAATGGACGACTGCTCGACGAGCGCATTCAGGCGGTCGGACGCCTTCTTGTTGAACGATTCGTCGCCCACGGACAGCCATTCGTCCATGAGCAGAATGTCGGGGTGCACCGCGGTTGAAACCGCGAAGGCGAGACGCAAAGCCATCCCGCTCGAATATGTCCGCGTGGGCATGTCGAGATAGTCTCCCAACTCGCTGAACGCCGCGATCTCATCGATTTTCTCTTCGATCTCGCTTGGGCGCAGCCCCATCACAATGCCGCGTAGGAAAATATTTTCGTAACCGGTCGCTTCGGGATCCATGCCGAGCGACATGTCGAGCAGCGAGCCGATCCTGCCCTTGACGTCGAGCGTGCCAGACACCGGCGCATAGACACCTGATAAAACTCGCAACAACGTGGTCTTGCCCGCGCCGTTGTGGCCTACCAGCGCGACGCGGTCACCGGCCTTGAATTCGAAGCTCGCGTCGCTCACGGCGCGCACGACTAAGTGCTTGCCAGCATCGCGCGCGACGCGGCCGCCGGTGGTCGCACGCAGCACAGCCTTCTTCAAGGAGCGGTGCGATGCATTGAAAATGGGAAATTCGACCGTGATATGTTCGGCGCGAATATGGACGGAATTCATTCAACGATCCTGTCAAAGCCAGTACGCGATGCGATGCCGGTAGCGCGACAGCAACAACGAAGCCATTACGGCGAAAAAGACGATCGCCCCCAGCACCCAAGCCCAGGACTGAAGCGTCGGCAGCGTGCCGAGCAGCGGATCGCGCACCACGCTGATAAGGTGCGTCGCCGGGTTTAAGTTCACGAGCCACAAGAAGCGGTCGCCGAGCGTCTTCGGCTGCCACAAGATGGGCGTGACGTAAAAGCCGATCATCATAAGATTTTGGACGACCGGCTGCAGATCACGAAAACGCGTACACGGAATGGCGACACACAGCGAGGCGAAATAAATCGCCGTGGTAGCGAGCAGCAAGCCCGGAATGGCCACCAACGCCGTCCACGACCAGCCCGGCCCGACGAACGAGATCACGACCACGACCACGAGGAAGTTGTGCGCGAGGATAATCAGATTGCGCATAACGAGCCGCAAGATGTACGACGGCACCGGCAAGCGCGTCTGTTTCATTACCCCTTCGAACTGGGTGAAGCCCACGCACGATTCGTTGATCTGTGTCGAGTAGAACGACCAGATCACTTGCCCCACCGCATAGAAAGGCAGGTATTCGTGAATCTTCATGTTGAAGATCAGCGACCAGACGGCACCGAGCGTGGCGATCAAAATACCGGTGCTAAGCGTCATCCACAACGGTCCGAGCACCGAGCGGCGGTAGCGCTGCTTGATGTCGTACCACGCGAGCAAGCCCCACAGATGGGGCGCCTTCGCCGTATCCCAAAGCTCGTTCCTGCGAAAATCTATTTGTCTCATAAATTGAGATGTGGTTAGTTCTGTTGTTTTCGCCCGACGATAGTGAGCGAAATCACCGACGGCGGCCGGCATCGTCGCTGCACGATCAAGTGGCGTCCGCGAAGTCAAACGTCCTTCCTATCTCCCCCGCCAATCAAACCGGTTGAGCAAGCGCACCGCCGAGGCGGCAAACATCTTGATGGGCTTGTTTCCTGTGCATACCGCGCCTTCGCCGAGGTGAACGATGCGCGCGGCGGAACTGTCGTTTGAACACCCGCTGGACAAAACGCGGAGCAAAACCGCGCAGCAGCCGATTGGCCCCTTCCAGAAAACTCCGGCACAGGTACGGCTGACTGCCGTGTGCACCGCAGGCGCGCGGAGCCAGCATACCAGCGGCCTTGTGCAGCCTCATGAACTCCACTGCGTTGGCAAGCGCGTCCTTGCTGAACCGTACATCGCGATTCAGCGCCCGATGGAATTCGCCGTCGGCCACCACGATTGCAAAGTTGTGGCCCCGAGCATAACTCACGTTGCCATGGCCGAAACCACGGTAAGTTCTTTCGAAGCTGCCTGCGCTTGAAACACTCAATCATGTTGACCGACAATTAATTACATATTGCCGTTGTCGATGATCCACACGTTCGCAACAGGCGGTCAGCCAGACGCTTGTCCGCCCATTCGGCCAGCGTGTCGACGAGCGTCTCCTTGCTCAGCCAAAGATCCGGGTGATAAGTAACGATGGGAGCAAAAACCCAGCAATTTTGGCGGACAAGTCGATTCATTGAGCCAAAATCGGGGACAGACAGCGCAACATTCTGCGGCGGGAAACGTTAGCCAAAACTTACGGGAACCTTTCAAAAGCAGGCCGCGTCCACGTTTTTGTGGACCCGTCCGGAGCGACAACGCTCTTCCATCTCGACGGGCCCAAAGCTTCCACACACCACGTGCGCACATGAGCGCATGAAACCCGCCTGCGAGAAATAGACTCAGGATTATAGCGGGAACCGCCGCCCTGCAACAGGGAATATACAGACATGGAATATACATTCTGAGACATATGTTGCATCGACGGCTGCGTCAACGAAGCTCCGCCCGCTCGAGCCGCCCACCTTCCCGCTCGGCGAATGCCCGTCGGATATCCAGCACGCGTCACATCGAGGGGTGTTGAACGGCTGCCTATACTTCCTTGGCCCTTCGAACTTGATGAAAAGGTCTGTGCGAATGCAGTAAAAAACCTTTGAGCCAGCAGCGCCGCATTCCATGATCCTGTTTGATATGCCCGATGATCGGCTCGACGGCTTGACGCCGCTTCAGGCAACGCTGGTGTGCCTGACTCAGCATGTTGAGTTTGCCGCGATGTATCCACTGTACGAGCGCAGCCTGAGCATCCACGCGACGAAAGCCCAGATCGGCCAGCACGGTCTTGACACGTGGGGCACCGGCCAGATCCTGTATCAAGATCAAGGTTTAATTCGAGCTGTTCGGCTAAAAGGTGGCCGTCGTAGGGGTTGCCAGCGAACGCCCGCGTACCAACAAAGAGCCCTTTTTTATACGTGATAGCTAGTCCGCCCTGAACAATTCGGAAACGCTGGTGCAGTAAGGCTCTGAGGCCGGAGTGGTATTGTGGGATTTGCAAGAGGCGGGCATATTAGCGTGAATTTGCTGCAAATTTCGACGAGGGTTGAATGGGTCCAAAGACGCTGGTGTCAGAGAGAGATTTGTTCCGCCAGCCGCTGCGCGAGCAGATCAACTTAAAGCATCCATTGGTTCGTCTAGCCGATCTAATTGACTGGGACCGATTGAGCACGGCGATGAGCGCGAGCTTCGTGTCGCACCGCGGCCGGCCGGCAACGTCGCCGCGTTTGATCGCGGGGTTGCTGTACTTGCAGCATGCGTTCGACCTGTCGGACGAGGACGTGGTCTGGCAATGGCTGGAAAATCCGTACTGGCAAGTTTTTACCGGTGAGACGTACTTGCAGACCCGGGCGCCGATCGATGCGTCGAGCTTGACGCGCTGGCGCAAGCGGTTGGGTGAAGCGGGCGTTGAAGAACTGTTGGCCGAGACGATCGAGGCGGCTAAGCGGGCCAACGTCATCAAGACCTCGAGCCTGAGGCGGGTGATTGTCGATACGACAGTGATGGAAAAGGCGATTGCGCATCCCACTGATTCGCGCCTGCTCGAGCGTTGCCGAGCACATCTGGTGAAAGCGGCCGCCCGGCACGGGCTGAAGCTGCGGCAAAACTACAACCGCGAAGCGCCACGTCTGGCACAGTAGATCGGTCGCTACGCGCACGCGAAGCAGTACAAGCGGATGAAGAAGGTACTGCGCACTTTGCGTTCGCGCGTAGGCCGTGTCACGCGTGACGTTGAGCGGCAATTCGATGGCCTCGTGCAGCCAAGTCGCGCGGCGTTGGAAGATCTGATCAGCCGTACAAAGCAGATTCTCACGCAGAAGCAGAAGGACAAAAACAAGCCGTACGCGCTGCATGCGCCGGAAGTCGAGTGCTTGACCAAGGGCAAAGCGCGCAAACTATACGAATTCGGCGTGAAGGTGTCGATCACGACGACGCACAAAGAAGGCTTGGTGGTGGGGGCGCGCTCGATGCCGGGCAATCCGTACGACGGGCACACGTTGGTTGAAGCGTTGGAACAAGCGGCGATCCTGAGCGACGTGCAACCGCAGATCGCCGTCGTGGACCGTGGCTACAAGGGGGCGGCCATCGAGGGCGTGAAAATCTATCACCCGGGTTTGCGTCGTGGCATCACACGCAGCTTGCGGGCCATGATCCGGCGGCGCAGTGCAATCGAGCCGGTCATTGGCCATATGAAAGCAGATGGCAAGCTCGATCGCAACTGGCTCAAAGGCGCGCTGGGCGATGCCATCCATGCGGTGCTGTGCGGCGCCGGCCACAACCTGCGCATGATTCTCAGGAAGCTGCGGCTTTTTTACGCTTTGATCCTGGTTGCTCTGCTCGATCGCGATGCTCACAGGTTGTCGGCAGCATGAACTCGCCGCAGAGCAAAACGTATTGTTCAGGACGGACTACGTTAGCGTCATGCAAAGCCATATTAGACAAGGAGGCAGTTTCACCCGCAAATGTCATCGATATCTCATTACGGGTGAACGCTAAACCTTTAATTTTATTAATTTGCACTGCAGCTATCGCACAAAAAAGCCGAAACTTGACGGCACCCTAATTGAGCGATCAAAACTCTCCAGCAATTTACTTTTATGCCTCCAATAATTTTGCCCCATATTTTTTGGCAATCGCGGCAGACCTGACATTAACGGCCTTCGTTTGTATATTTTTTATATTATATTTTTTAGAAATCCTGTTTATTGATTTAACCGCCAAATAAGTCCCCACCCCTTTAATATTAAACACATCACCACAATCACCACCCTCCGAAACGCCTTCCGAAACGCCTTCCGCAGAATAATTGGCATGATGTACCTGCGCTCTTGGATGGACCAAAGCATGTTCAAATATAACCGTTGTTTTATTATTTTCTGTATCCGTCTTTAATTCCACCATGCCGTATATATCTCTTTTTCCAGCCATATCTTCTTTATCCTTCTTGTTTAAAATAGCAAAAAAATGAGTGTCTAACGTAATATTTTTCATCTCCCTTTCCACAGACTCCAGCATCGAATTGGATATAATTTCTCCCAAATACATATTCTTCGCAATCCCTACTGGCATATCAGACGTTCTTGCATTTTCATACAATATTTTATATCTTATTAATCTATTTCTGAGTTCATCCAATCCCAGGCCGTACTTATTACCGATATCACCGACCTCAACCAACTTAAATTTGTCATCCTTCGAAAGCCTCCCTTTTACTTTACCTAAAACCTTTATTTTTATTTTGAACGCCTTTATCTTCAGCAAAAATTTTTCTTTAATTCCGAAATCAATTTTATATCGTCCAGTCTCACATTGTTCAGTCTCAGCCTTCAATCCTTTGACATCCGCCATCAGGATAGGATTATTTCTTACCATTCGATAAAGATTAAGACCATCGACGGTACCAGCGGGGTCGGGATTGAGCCACCTCCCCATCCAAGGGGCATAATATCTAAAGCCATAGTAGTAGAACCCAGTCGCATCGCGCTCTTTGGCTGAATAACGAACAAATTTATACTTCACTTCGCTCTGGTTTTTGCCACTCCAAACTGCGGTGCCACCATACGGATAATATTCTTCCCAAGTCAGCAACTGCGCCTTGTCATCCAACTCCAGCGTCACCGAACCGATGGCGTTGCCCAGGCTGTAGCGCACTTGATCATTCTCGATGTCAGCAGGCTGACCAGCGTCCCAATGCAGCACGCGTATTTGAACTTGAGTCGTCTGCCCTGCAGTGATCACCTGCAGCGCCTCCGTCAACCGTGCGTCGTGATTGCCCGTCAGCGTCTCGGTGGTGCGTAGCTCCAGCCCCGGCAAATATACGACCGTTTGCCGCTGTTGCGTCTGGCCGTCATTGTCATAGCGGTACGTCATTTTGCGCACACGCATGCCGCCGCCGTCGTACTGATACGTTTCCCGGTCGTCGAGAGATTCGCGCACAACTTGGGTTACCTGACTAAGCTGATTGCGACCATTCCACACAAGCGGCTGCACCACGTCTGGCGCCCGCTGCAAGCTATTGCCGCATGCATCGAAATACGGTTCCGCTTTCCGGTCGATGTCTGCCGGTTTTAGCATGCCGGCGCTGTTTTGCATCACCGCGTGGTTGCTGCGATTCGACACCACAAGCGTCTGCGTATAAGGGCTCGCGCCCTGGTGCTGGATTTGTGTAAGGTTGCCTCCTCGGTCGTAAGTGTAGCGGCGCATGTAGTTGGTCAATCGCGCGGCATCCTGCAGCAGCGGAATCAGCGGGTAATTCGCCGCCGTCTGAGCCCCGGTATTTGCATTCTCGCGTCCGCTGGCAAAGACCAGCTGATACAGCGCATCATACTGGTATGTATGTTGAGCACCGACCTGCTGGTTACGATAGTAACCAACTGGCTGAGCCGTGTCCTCACTACCGATGATGTTGCCAACCGGGTCATACGTGTAATGGATATTTTGTAGATAAACTGCGCGAAGCCGGCCCTGACGATCCATGTTTGGCCGTTGCGTGACAATGCTGATCAGTCGCTGAGTTTGCGGCTCATAGCCGTAGGTCGTGGTCACACCGTTGCCAGCAGTTTCGGCTTCAACTTGACCGGCCGCACTATAGGCGATCGACGCAAGCAGCGTTTGCGCGTTGCCACCTACTGGTGCAAAATGGAGGGCAGCCGGTCGGCCAGCAACATCATAGCCTGTCGCCTGGATGTTACCCATTGCGTCGGTCTGCGTCAGCGGCATGCCCCGCGCGTTATAGGACCAAGCAGTGGTATAGGCTTGAGTCCCAAGCTCAGGTGGCGGCGTCATGCTCCAATCCGGATCTCCTTCCGGGTTCGCCAACAGTTGCCGAGTCTGCGCCTGCGGCTGACCGGTCAGCGCCACGCCCGGCGTCGTGAGCTTCCCCGCGGTGTCGAGTTGGGTCGTGACCACACCGCACAAGTTGGCCGACTGCGCACTGACCCGATCCAGCGCACTATCGTTGTCGCCATAGATCAGGCGGGTTAGCTCGATGGGCTCGGGCTGACCGGCTTGCTGTTCAGTCACCCTCGAGAGTCGTCCGAGACTATCGTACTCGGTGCGGGTCACGGTGCCGCGCGCATCTTGTTGCCAGATCGGGCGGCCTTCGATATCGAACAAACACCACTGCGCTCCAGCATCCACACTGTCGGTCCGCAGCGACCGCTCGGCAAGATCATGACTGTAGCGAAAATTTGCAAGTGGCGTGTCATCGGTATTAGCTGGCCGTTGTCCGAGCCGCGGATCGGTCTGGCTCAGTGGTAACCCTGCGGCAGAATAAGTGGTTGTGGTAATACGTTCATCGACTGGCTCTGCTAGCTTGATGCGATTGTATTGCAGCGTGCGCACTACAAGCTTGCGATTGTCGGTGACGGTAATCGTTGGTGTGCCTGTGTAGTGTGTGTCAGTCATAAGATGTTAAAAATAAAAAGCGTTTGAACGTAAGCACAGGTAGCTTACACAGTAGGTTTGCATTGGCGCCGTGTTTGAGCGCAAGCCCTGCAACCGAGGCCCCGGTGACCTGCCCCCTTGAATAGTGCAAGTGGGCTTCCAGTAAAGTCCCTTTGAAGCAACTCCTGGAAAGCGCAGGAGCGTCCACTGTTGCTTGATGTTTCGCCGCGGACTGGGCTGGCAAAAGGTAATTCAGTGCGCTGTGTGAGCGTTGCTCATTGTGGTCCTGGCGCCATGCCCGGATGACCGCGAGTACTGCAGATGGCTGAAAAATACGCGGAATCAAAGCCAGGATCTGTTCGAACTTTAATCAGCATAAAGGCTCATACGAGTACCGGCGCGTGACCGCTGTCCTACAGCAGAAAGGAAAAAAGATCAAACACAAGACTATTCAGCATTTGATGGGCAAACCGCAACTAAAATCACACGCGCAAATAAATAAATATAAAAAATATTCCATCTAATCCTTAATAATAGATAACAGAAAGAATATTTTCCGCTTCTCACTGCCGTTCACTCTTGCTAAATTTATTTGAAAATTCTTTGAATTGGCTTATAGTCAACGATGCATTTGTTAAATATATTAATTGCATCACCTTGCCCAAGCTGAGTTGTCATTTGCTTTCCTTCTGATTTAAATTGTGCGTTAGTCATTGCCCACTTACCAAGACTTTTTGTCATTGTCGGGAATCTTTCTTCTGCCGCTTTACCCATTGACAAACCAATAGTTTGAAGCTCTTCAGACGTCCCAGGTTTTAGTATGAATTGAATGGTTTCGCTGGCCTCGGGGCATGCGTATTCTAAAGAGTAGGCTATCGCCGGAGAGATGGATGTTTCTGTTGTTGGCTTCAATTCTCTTGTACTTTTCAGGTGTTCATAATCGCTTTTTGACATTGATCTAAAAATAAGTTCATTTTTATCGACGTCGTACTCCAAAATAGGATCACAAGGGTTCTTCGATCCTTTATACGGGACTCCGATTAACCCGCTACGCTCTTCATTCATCCGAAGCCCACCACCAGAAGCTACATCAATGTCAATGCCGGCGTATATATTCGAGTTTTTAGAAATTGATACAAAATTTGCCTTTTTTGATTTTGATTTTATATTTGTCGGAATATAAATAGAAATTTTTTCGTAAACCTTGTTTGCAACAGATGAAAGTGCGTCTGGCGGAGCTTCTTCCTTTCCTCTCGTTCTTCTTGTAGCATTAGCCTTCTCTGCCCGAGAAATATGATTTTCAGCTTCCACATAACCATGTGGCATAAGCTTGCCCCCTCAACTCTCGTATTCCACCATGGAACTCCAAAATATCTTCTGGTTTATATTTCGTCAAATTACCGGCAACTTGTTTCGCCAAATACTGTAGAGTAGGGGGAGAGGTCGTAGCCAAACTAGAAGACGAGGCCTCGTCCCAATCCGATTGAGTTGGCATTAGTCCTATTGGATCTCGTCGAGAAATAGGATTATTTCCGACCATTCTAAAGAGATTGAGTCCGTCGACGGTACCGGCGGGATCGGGATTGAGCCATCGTCCGAGCCATGGCGCGTAGTATCGGAAGCCATAGTAGTAGAGTCCACTTGCATCGCGCTCCTTGCCTGAATAGCGGATGGTTTTGTATTTCGCTTCAATATCGCATTTTTCCGCCCACACTGCGGTACCACCATACGGGTAATACTCTTCATAAGTCAGCAAGCTCGCTTCTTGATCAAGCTCCATCATGCTGGAGCCTAAATGATTATCGAGGCTATAGCGAATTTGATTTTTTTTAATCTTTTCACATCGGCCTTTTTTCCAGTGCAATATACGCACCTGCGTACGGCCGGCCTGCGCCATAATAGCATGTAACTCTTCGGTTAATTGACCATTTATGTTATAAAGCCGACGTAATTCCAACCCAGGCAAATAGATCACTTCGTCGGTATGCTGGGATTGGTCCTCCTGCTTGGCTAACGTAGACGTGGTTTTCCTAATTCGCTGCCCATTACCGTCATATTGGTACCACTCTTCATCGTTTGGCGTCCCACCCGTGCGCTCAAGCATAATTACGTGACGCAATTGATTGCGCCCATCCCACTGCAGTTGTTTCAGTACCTTAGTGCCTAACGTGCCCGGATTGCCATTGGCATCATATTGCAGATTGCTAATAGTATTGCCCGCTTGTAGACCTGAACCCGTGACCGCTGCGAGTCGATTACTGCCCTGCGCAATCGTCATCGTTTGCGTAAAACGACTGCCCCGCTCACCGCGGATACCAATCAAATTACCCCCCCGATCATACGTATAAGTTCGAGTGTAATTAGTTCGTGTGCCCGGCGAAGGCGGATGGATTAGTGGTGGCAATTGGCTGGACTGTTGCGCGTCAGTTTGCTCTCGTCCCGTCGCACGCATCAACTGATACAGTGAATCGTATGCGTATGTAGCTTTGGCCTGAATTTGCTCGTTATTAAAAAACGCCGGCGCGACCGCTTGGTCTTCAATGCTTACAATATTGCCCACTGGGTCATATTCGTAGGCTAGCTGCTGCCTAACTGTACCGTTACCATCTTTCGCCTGGCTTTGCATCAAGCGAAGCGTTTTGGGATCGTACGTGTAGGTCGTCGTCACGCCATTGCCTGCCGCCTCGCGCTCGAGTTGACCTTGCGCGCTATACTGAATCGACGCGAGCAGCGTTTTAAAATTTGCTTCCTGTTTTTGTTTCAGCTTAACGGATGTAAGTCGGCCTGCCACATCATAAATTGACTGCTGCACATTGCGCATCGCGTCAGTCTGTGTCAGTGGCTGGCCCAGTGCGTTATAGGCCCAGGCTGTCGTGTAGATGTCGTTCTCGAGTTCAGGAAGTGTTACCGCTCCCCAATCAGCGTCACCTTGCGTCGCCTTGAGTAAACGGCGAAGCTGCGCTTGCGGCTGGCCAGTTACGGTCATGCCGGGTGTTGTCAATAGTCCGGCCGTGTCACACTGCTGACTCACCACACCGCACAGATTGGCCTGCTGCGCAGCGGCTTTTTTCTCCGGATCACGATTATCTGCATCACCATAAGTCAATTTGGTCAGCACAATTGAATCATGACCGGTGAGCTGTTCGCTGACTTGCGTGAGCCGCCCGAGGCTGTCGTATTCGGTGCGGGTCACCGTGCCACGCGCATCCTGTTGCGCGATTGGCTGCCCTTCACTATTTAACACACTCCAGTGCTCGCCTGCGTCAACGCTACGGGTCCACAACGTGTGGCCCAGCAAATCGTGGCCGTAGTTGAAATTGGGAACCGACGAATCGGATTGCGCGAACAAACGCGGGTCTGTCTGGCGTTGCGCCAAACCCGCTGGCGAATAAGTCGTTGCGGTGATGCGTTCGTCCAGCGGGCCGTCCAGTTTCTCACGATTGTATTGCACGGTGCGCACCGTTAAACCGCGATTGTCCGTGACCGTCATTGTCGGCGTACCACTATGAAGTGTGTCAGGCATCGCGTAGCTCCTCTTCTGGCGCTGGCAAAACGCCAGTATCGTTTTCATCCTCGGCAATCGTAAACCACGGAAAATAATGGTTGCGCCGCTCATAACCTTTCGCTGTCACGACCCGCACCTCACGCCCCAGCGCGTCATAGCAATGCGTATCGGCATAACCACCGGCGCGCAGCGCGCGGTCCGCCACATAGTGCCAATCGTTTATAAAATACGGCTGGTACACGCGCATCGGCTGACCTTTGTTGTTATATTCGATCCGGCCGGTCACGCTCCAGCGGGGGTTGGCTGGCGCACAGACGGGGGTTTGGAGATCTGTACCGGTGGCCAGCTCACCGTCGGCTGTCCGCTGCCAGGCGTCGCCCGCCGGGACGCGAGTCGAGGTTTGCAGCGCGCGCCCGAAGCCGTCCGTGTAAGCGACGGCGATATGGATTTGTTGCTTGACCTTCGGCTGCGACTCAATGGGCGGGTATGCATCCGCTGTTAATGTCGCGTCGTGAGTGGGCCAACGTGACAAAGCCTTTAATGCACGGCGCAGGTCCTCAGACAGTCCTTTGACAGTGTCATCCGACTCCGCCCATTGCCAGCCTCGGGCCCGCACCGCGCCGGATACGGTGATAAAGCGCAGCGCTATGAGCGTTTGCCAAAGATTCGTTTCTTTAATCTTCTGCCCGTTGATCGAAAACTCACACGCGTTGCCCATCCAGCTTAATGCATCGTAGATGCTGATTGCGGCCAGTAATTGCGCCGGCCCGCCTCCACCTACGGACTGCTGTGCTTCGTTCTTTAACGCAGTAGCGATGGCCTCAGACACCGTCCAGCCCGCCGACACGGGTGCTCTCGAGACCGATTCAAACCCGACCTTAATGGGTTGTGAGCCATTCGGCCCGCCAAGCTCTTCACCATAGAATGCGCTGCCGATCACCCGGCCCAGCGCATCAAACTGCGCTTCATGAACATTGTTATTGATATCAATAATGCTTTTCGGAACCAGAAAACGATAGTCGTATTCAGCTTGTACTTCGTTTTGCAACGCATCTTGCGTCTGGATCAGACAGCAGTTATACCGATCGTAGGTGTACGTGGTAACGCCAGTGAGCGTCGTACTTTGCTGCGCAACCGGATGATAGAACTGAGCGGGCGGCGCATAAGTCGTTAAGCTGTGTCGGCTGATCCACAATGGTGCTGTCTGCTCTTCATCTTGGCCGGGCACGGACAGCACGTACTGCCCCTTACAATACCCGCCTTGCCCTTGCAACAGCGTTTCGATTGTTTCGCCAAACTGGCTGTCCGCATAGGCTTTGACGCAGTCCTGATCCAGTACCGCGGTTTCGTGATACGCAACTAGTTTGACAATGTCAGGCAGCCCCGGCGTGTAGTACACCACATTTTGACCGATCAGCACGCGCGGCTGGTCAGCACCCAACAAAGTACCTAGGTTCTCGCGATGCAGCTCTACATGCGCTGAAGGAAACGTCAGCGCATTTTGACGGGCTTGATGTGGCAACCCTATCCGCCATGCATCCGGCTTGTCCTGATGCAGATAGGCACTACGGTGCTCTTGCAAACGCAGCACCTGTTGCTGCGGATCAAAAATGCTGTCTAAGCTGATCGATGGCAGCGCTGTGCCAGCATAAGGATTGTTGTTCGAATCAATTGACTTTAATCGGCGCGGATACTGAATCGTGACGCTGCAGGTCGGATACCCGTACTTATCGTACTGCAGTTGCACGCTTTGGCTGACCACCGGATCCAGCGCGATGCGCTCGTACGTATAAGTCGTGTGCTCCAGCGCCAACGGTAACGCGACCGGTGCAGCCGAAGTTTGCCCGCTCTCCGGTGCTGACTGCTGTTCTCTGACTTGATAACGCGATACGCTGACGCTGTAAGGGATGGTCGCGTGGCCAGTTCGGTCCAGACCGTAGACTTCTTGACGCAACAGGTGGCCCTTCAGCGCTCGGTACAACCACCATGTTGACTTAGCAGACAGGGCCAAGCCTACATCTTGAAGACCGTCAAAGCGGGTCAGCCACGGGGCGGGCATCGGAGCAGTGTCCTCATAAGGCACACCATACGGCCTGTTGTCATCGTCATGCTGACCAGTGTGATACCAACTCCGTGTCTGTAGCGGTGGTGGTTGCACGTCATCGTTGCCGTGAGCGGCTGACGCGGGCGCGCTATCGACACTCTGCACATAACCAAATCCGCGAAATTCTCGTTCTCGACCGTCATAGACCCCTTTGCGATAGCGATGGCATTGCGTCAATTGACTGCCGGTGATCGCGTCCGTATGGGTAATGCGCGAGACAACATGCACTGGAAACGGCAAGCCGGACACCGCATTTTCTTGCTCCTGCTTTTCATCGAGCCATTCCTGCGCCGAACTGCGATATTCAAAGGTGGTTTGGGCACCTCGGCTATTGTCCACCGCATTGAGCAAATAAGGCTTGGCTGGCGCGAAGTCATAGCGCCAGTGCTGCGGCGCAAGATCGGGTCCGGAGTATAATTGGCTCAGAATCACGCTGGTGGTGCCTTGGCCCGTCACATCGGCGAAGCTGAGCTGACTCAGATCATCGTAGTGCACGCCATCCGGCCATTTAAGCTCGATCGGCTCAGCAAACCGATTGCCGGACTCGTTAAAGAACAGGCGCAGACAGCTCGGTTGGGCATACACGAGATCGGCCGCACCTGAGCCATCTACATCCACCAGAAAGACCCGGTGCGGATCAAACGTCTGTTCTGCATCAAACGGTTGGGAGCTGCGTAACGTCAACGGCTCGCCGAACCGACCATTGCCTAGATTGGGCCAGCATGTGAGCTGATCGTGGCGCACGCTAACCAAATGCCCTTGCCCTGAGCCGAGCACGTCGCTGAACGCAACGAGTTCGGTCGCATCACGCCCGCGAATCGGTAGCGAAACAGCGTGATTTTGCTGCGTCGTGTACACCTTGCTAAACCCAGTGCGCTGGTTGATATATAAACGCACGCTTTTGGGCCCGATCATCGCCAAATCCGGCAGGCCTGCACCATGCAAATCGGTCAGTGTCGCCTGCGGATGCAGGTATTCAATCGGCCATTGCGTAAGCGGCGTAAAAGCTGACCAGTTGCGATCTGCACCCAACGTGTAATAGCCAAACGGCCCGCCCGGGGGCGTCACCAGCCATTCGAGCCGGCCATCGCCATTAATATCGATCAGCGTCGCATGCTGCCCCTGCAGCGCAGGCACCTGCGGCAAAGTCTGCCAATCATCGTAAGTGACGGCATCGGGCTGCTTTGGCTTTTGAGCATCTCGCACCGGCGGCCGATAGCGCCAATCGGTGCCGACGCAATACAGCATGCCGGGCAACCCTTCACCGTGCAGGTCCACGAGCTGATAGGGGGCCTGGTCCGGTCCTTCTGGCACCGGCCATGGCTGCCACGTAGGCGCAGCAGGCAGAGGAGCAAAAGCCGTATAGCCCAACTCCAGCGGTGGCAGCTCTTGTAAAGCAGACGTTTGCGGCTCATAGGCCAAGCGCTGCGCGGCCTGCAAACAACTCATGATGGGCGTTTCATCATATTCGAGCAGCAATCGGCTCACCAGCTTGTCCGGTTCGCCTAGTTCCGGCTCAAAATGATGAAACATCAACACCTGACGGCATAAATAATGCGTTCGCACTTCAAACCCATAGCGGTAGTGCGAAAAAGGATCTGGCCGAAGTGGCCAGATTTGGCTTTTGTCGTCAAACGACGGTGGAATACGTGCGTCTATGCCACGCTGACCATAATCGAACACCAGCGTAAAAAGCCAGTTGATACTGTCTTTTGGCTGGTCTTCTTCGTTGCGATATAAATCGGCCCACGTGTATAAGCCCTCATAGGCAGTCTGGTTGCCATAATGCACGCGTGTTAAATACCGATTCGCTTGGGTATTGCGCCCGTCATCCTCCGTAATTCCGGCCGATTGAGCGCTTTGGTACACGTAACAAATATGCTCACCGGTGGGCGACAGCGACTCGTCAATTAGCCACTCGGCAATCCGCTCATCGGGTTCAGTTGCGTCAGCGATGCGCGCTTGAGCATTTTTACCCAAGCAGTGCAACTGTCCATCGGCGCCGTGGATCAGCCAGAAATCGGCGGCACCCTGACATTGCCATCGTTCGATTCGGTTAAATGCCCCTTCAATACGCGGGTAATAACGTGTGACGGTAAAGGTCGCATTGAGCACTTTGCCCCGGAATGTAGAACACTGCGTAGTCTGAATAACGCCAGAGGCATTCCGTTCCGGCTCCAGCACTTCACCGTCCGGCCCAACAAACGCGTCGGTGCTATCGTACTGGGGCACGCCTCGACTGGTGCGGCGGCGGATCGCGCTCAGCCCCACGTCCCAGCCAATACCAAACGGTCCATTGCCATTGCCGCTGCTGTACGCGAGGGTCAATGCGGGTGCGTAGCCACGGCCCGCAGAAATCGGCAAGGGCAGCGTCAACGAAGCGGTGCCGCTGGGGCCACCTAGGTTCAGTGACTCGCCCAGGCCTTGAATCGCTCCGCCTCCTTTGGGTAAAGTCGGAGCCTGGATGGAAACAGTCGAATCCATCTGCATAATCGGTTGCTTCCTTAAAGTGGCTAACGGGAGTGCGCCAGCCACTGTGTCAGTAGTTGGTAGGAAAGCGGGACCATCACACAAAGGCAATTGTCCCGGCATAACTGTGCGTTGATCAGCGCTTAATCGATTAGCTCAACAGCTTTTCCACAGCGTGCGCAAAGCTCTCTCCGCCATCCAGTGCGGTGTAACGTACATGCACGATCACGTCGTCAAGGTGAGCCAACAAATCAGATTGTGGCGATCTATCATGGCGCGGAAACTTCAGCTCCCAAGTGGACACCGCCCCCGTCCCCTCGAACGGCAAGTAACGTTCATCGCTAAAGTTCAACTCAAATTGGCCAGCGTCGTTCAAACCGGACGATAGTGCGATCTGCTGACTCGCCCGCAGGTTGGTGATAATCGCGTCGGTCGTGCCACCTTGACCTTTAATCAAATACTTCACACCATTCAGATCGGCCTGCAGCAACGTGCTGCTTTTCGTTTGCGTTAGCGTTGCTTTTACATCTTGGTACGGGCCTAACGATGTTGGCAAAGTAATGGACACGGACTTAATTTGACGCAGGTAATGGCCCGGATAGTCACCATCAAACAATTTTTCTTTTAAGTCAAATCCAAAACAGCCTTTGCCTCTTTGTATCTTAAAGTCATCTCCTAGGAGGTCCTTCAACGACACGGTGCGCGTAACCTCTAAACGCCGCTCATGCCGCGCCAGATACGCCGCTTCCATTTGGTGCAGGTTCAACTGCAAAGTCTCCCCAACCTGCAAGCCTCGATAGTGGTCGTTCCAGATGCCTGGCTGAATGAAGGTCGTCGCAAAATCCCCCATCTCGTACTGCCAGCACGCCTGCGTGGACAAGCATAACGAAACCACCGCGTCGTACGCCTGATAGTATTGGGCGGCCAACTGGCCAGACAACCATTGATACAACGTCGCCTGTGTAAAGCGCGATTTGAGATAGGTCAGCATCGCCTTCACCTGCGCCTGCTGCGCCTGCGTTTGCTGCAATGCGGTGCGGGCCGCTTTTTCGCGAATCACCAGCGCATCGAGCTGTTTAGTCAATGCATCGACTTCTGCCTGCGCCTGCTCGTACTGGATCTGCCATTCCTGACGCCGACGCCGATAACCTTCCGCTGTGGCCAAACGATCAGCGATCAGTGTCGCGACTTGACCTTGCAACTGCATCACGCCACCCACCGCCTCAGTCGCGCCCTCGTAGCGGGAACCTCCGTCCGCAAAACCGTAAATATTGGGCACTTCCTTGAGCGCGCCGCTCGCAATTTGTAACCCCTGTGCGCCGGCAAAAAAGCCCTGTGCAAGCGTATGAGTGTCCATCACTGTTCGCTCGGCGTCAGAGATATTTTCCTGATACAGTGCATAGTAGCGATCATGGCGCAGTTGCGCGGTCGCCTGACTCGCCTGCAGCGCCGCGCGGTCGGCCACTAGACCGTCGATCGCTTGCTGTTGCAGCGTGATCGCGTAACTGGACATATCAAGCAGTTGCTGTTGTGCCAGCTCTTCTTGGCCCGCGCGCTCGCTGCGCTCAAGCAGGCTGAGCAGCGTCTCGCCAAAGCGGCTGAGCGTCGCGACCGCATTGTAGGCACGCGGCAGCATCGCGCTGAATCGATACGGCGGCACAATCTGCATCGCGCCGCTCACTCCTGCACTGAGCGTGCCAGCTTGAGCACGCTGACTCAGCAGCGCAACTGGGTCAGCCGGTGCGGCATACAGCGGCAGCGACAACGGCTTGCCGTCCACAGTCAAGTTATGACGCAGGTTATACAAGCGCGCCTCGAGTGTGTCCCAATGCGACAGCATTAGCGTGTTCAGTGGATCGGTGAAATACGGGTGGTCGGCCGAACTCAAATAGCTCGTATAGCGACCCGGCAGGGCCGGCAAGACGGTAGGATCAAGCGTATGCTCAAACTGACGTATAGCGGAATTTTCAATAGTTTCTTTCTCCGCCAGTGTGCCCAATGACCGTGCTTGCCAGTTGCTGCTGATCGACGCATCAGGACGGGAACCAAGCAGTTCCGCCACAAAATTATAATAAACGCGTGCCTGGGTGAGCCCGTCACGTGTGAGCTGTCGATACCACACATCGCCTTGCGCGACCAGATTGCGGACATAGGCAATAAACACCGCCTTTTGATACACCTCAGGGTTCGCATACGCTTGAGTGTCCGGATCCAGCGAATCGGCCAGCAATTTTGATAAATCGCCATGGTGCTCCATCAACGGTCGCACGTTCCAGTAATCGGGCGGGGTAACGCCTGACTCGGGGTCTCTACCTTTATTACGCGCCGACGGATCAAAGATGTAATGCAACCACTTTTGCGCCAGATCGAATTGCTGTTCACTTGCAAAGCGCGTGGCCACCAGAAACGGCATATGAAAAAATAATTCCCAAAAATACAAGCCGTTGGCGCCGTTAAAGTCCATCGCCTCACTTTTACCGTCGGTCACAAGGTCCGCCTCAAGTGAGGCGTCAGCTTGCAATGTATAATCGAGCAAGCTATCGAGGCCCAGGTTTGCCTTCTTGATCAGCGTGCGCACGAAAGTCGTATTCAGGCGCGTTTTAGCTGGTAGCGAATCGTCGCAAAAATCTAAGTACTGAACCAGGCCGCGCTTGCTATCATAGCGTGACTTCAACTGCGGCAGGTTGGCCGGCGCGTCGAGGTCCCGCTTCTCGACGTAGACTTTGAACCACCTCCAGACGCCATGTTGAGCCCCCCGTGCTCCGGAGATGTGGTCGAAGTGATCCCATTTTACGATTAAGTTAACACTCAGATAGTGCTCACTCGCTGTAAAATCGCTTTCAGATAGTGTGTATTCATGAGCAAAATGCGCTGCGGTCGAATTAGCCTTGAGTTCGGGCGTAGAGTCCGGGCCGGCCCACCAATGATTATCGCCTTTGGGCGTCCAAATTTGGATCAACTCGAAGAATTTGCGTATCTTGGCGGTTTTATCAAAATTTTCTATTTGGGCTGGAACGCTGTTCGTATCACCGTCACGAAAGTACGGCTCAAATAATTTATTCTCTATCGCAAAGTTCATGGCTTTATTTGACAGCCTCCTTCCCGATAGATCGAGATTTTCAGAATATGCACCAGACCCAGAGAATCTAATTTTATTTGATTGAATATCAATATTTATTATATCATACGAAGTACCACTCCAATCAATAGGAAAAACAATAGCATTAGATCCATCGGATAAGCCCCCTAATCCAAATAAATTTACATCATATCGAAATGCAGTATTTTCAAACGTGTATAAATCGTTATCGTTATAGCGAATAGTCACGCCCGCCTTACCGTTAGGCCGACAAAAACCGTAACCCGTACTACTCCCTGAAGTAGTTTCTTGTCCATTGAACTCAAAATCATTTAGAAAGTCGCCTTCGAGCGCCATCTCAATGCACATCGTCTGCGAGTCTTTCATATAGACGCGCGACGTCGGACCAGTTTCCGTTGCAACAAGATCCGAAATCTTTTTCCACCAGTCACCAAGGTCGTCTGGACTTGAGCAGTGGATATTGTTGCCATCGGGCGCCTCTTCCTCTTCACCGTAGGGTTCGACCTTCTCGATTACATACTTCTCCTGGTAAATCCCATACTGCAGCGTCTTCGTGTCGGTCTTGTCCTTAAAGGAGGCGAACAACTGGCTCTTAAGCAGCGGCATCAATTCACGACGGTTAAAGGCTGAATCACAGTACAGATAGCCATATACGTCTGGGACGTTTTTTTCCGTATCGTTTTCGATTATAAAATTTCGCACGAACACACCGAGCATCAGTCGGCCATACGGATTACTTTCGGTCGCGCCGCCCGGATCAATACTGTGATCAGTCGTCGCGAGTAAATTAATGTCACGAAGTTGGACCGACTCGCCGTTTTCGTCCACCGCTTCATCCACCACTAGCGCGATGCGCTCGGACTCATGCTTGTCGTTACCATTAACTTTATCACCGTCTTGATGAGTCGCTAGGGTCGTGCTGTTCGGCGCCGTCCATGAGCCATCGTAGCGCTTGTAGCCGAAGACTACACGATAGGCATGCTTTTTCGTATTCTCATTATCCTTGCCTTTTTGCGGCGTCGGGTCGCGCTCGACCCACGCCACAAATAAGCGATTATTGTAAAACACGGGCCGCACCGTATGCTCGAGCACGTTATCGCCCGAGAGCGGTAAATTAATCGGCTGCCAGTCGCTCCAGCAGTTTGGTGTAACGGGTTTCGCCTGGCAGTCTTTACGATTTTTACTCAAATCCATTTGCCGCCAGTAATATCGGTACGGCTTGGTTGTAGTCCGCCCGATGAAGTAGTAGATGGCTTGGCTTAAGTCGTCTTGATTGATGTAACCGCTGAGCACAGTCAAGTTACTGACCGCCTCGAACTCGTTTAGATACGCGAGCGCCGCATTTTGTACACGATCCGGATCGAGCTGGTTTTGATTCAGCGTCGTCTCCAGCTCTTTAAAATAATGGCTTTTTTCCAGACGCGTGGTCGGCGAAATATAATTTTCCGGGTAGTTCTGCACATCTACGCTGGCGGCCCAAATCGCATACTGGTTATCCGTCTCGCGCCAAACATTAACCACTGACGACTTGACCGCTTGAAATCCCGGCTCGACACCGTTGATGATACGCGTCATGTACTCCTGTACACTCGCAATCGCTTGCGCGACCCGGCTCGTCTGAACTTCATCGCCGACTTTTGGATCAATTAACAAATATTCATACAAATCTTCGACTGTAACCTGTTGGCCGTCAAGTATTTGGCCGTTGGCGTCTTTCAAGTTCGGCGCCACAAACGTCAGGTAGCCTGTAATCAGCGCGTCGCGCTGCGATTCATTCAGCTGTTTCTCGATTGTCGATAGCATTCTTATTTACCTTTTATAGAGGATCGGGCGCGAATCCATCGCCCGAACACCCACCCATACACACGGATAGCCGATTCTTGCGGCGCTCACCTGGCTCTTATCAGTGTTTACCCTTCAGATGCGATACCCCAGCGACGAGCGCGCGGCCCACGCTCTGCCAGTCTTTATAAGTGCTGTCTCGGTTCAATAAAAAACCTTGCTGCTGCTGTTGTACGCTCAGACCGGTTTGCTTTTGAGCCTGCTGCAGCCGCAGTACCGTATCGAGTTGTGCAATAGTTTTAACGATCTTGCCGTCAAACATGGAGCACGCGTTCAGCACTTCATCGTGTTCCCACCCTAGCAATGGCGCCAGCAGTTTAGCGGCGTCTGTGCTGCTCAATGGTTCACTCGCATTGGCAGCCCGCAAATAGGCCAGCACATCGTCTTCGGTACCACCATGCACTGCACCTACTTGGGTTAATAGATCATGGTAGCGGCTAAACTGGTAGAGTGCATGTAAGTCGATGCAACTGACGTTTTCTTTAGTGAAGCCAAAATACTCCGGATGGTCCAATAGCGTCTGTACCAGCGCGGGGCTGAGTGCGAACTGTGTAGTAAGCAGCGCACGGCGTACCACCTCGCGCAATTGAAGCAGATAGCTTTCTGGAATATCGGCCGCTGACTCAAGCTTTGCTTCCTTGTTGTTGTTTAACGTCCACGTGTCTTTTAGCCAACTGTAGACGCTTTGCCCGAACCAGCGCAGCAGCAATGTCGGCAGCGATTGACTGACATTTAGCGACTGGGCCAACAGGCCTATCGCTACCCCATATTGAGCTTGCCTTGCCTGAAGCAGCGTGTTGGTCAACGATTTAATTGCGTGGGCCTGAACTTTGTCAGAAAGGGGCCGCTTACCGCTTACCGGGTCGGAACTCCCGCTAACATAAAAATTTGCTTTGAGCACCGCTTTTACCGTCTTTTCGATATCTTTTACGTCCTTCACTAAACCATACTTGGACTTGCTAGAGTCACTATCTTCTGCTACAACATCCAGGTCGAGCAAGTCGGGGGATAACAAACTAAGCCAGTTAATGGCTTTATTACCATCATCCACCACCGGCGCGCCACTGCGATTCAGCATCGCAACATCGACGAACGTGCCTTTTAAATTGATGCATACCTGCTGAATAAAATCAAATTGATCAGTCGCGCCTCGCACAATAATATTATTATTCAACACTTTTTGGACAAAAACTCCCTGACAGAAAGGAAGATAAGTATAAAATGGTGGCAACAAGTATCCGTAACCCGGAGTAAGCATAGCGGTTACTTTCGATTGAATCGAATTCAGCACAGAAATTTCATTAAACGTTCCTTTAAGCGGAATGTTCACTGTATAAATTTTATTTTGTTCAAAATTAAAGTCGCATGACTCAACATAAAAAAGCGTTGAATCATTTTGTCCATAACCTTCATTTAAAGGCACGGATTCACCTCCATCTCTGCCCCAACTTAAACTCCCATCCCGCTCAAACCCTTCCGGAATCGGGTAGTCGCATGTGAAACTAGAAAAAGAATCCAATGCAAAAGTTTTGAAGGCAATTTGCTGCACTAATTTCAGTTGCCCCGTTAAAAAATCATAAGTAAGGTTTTTCCAACCAATGGAAAGATACGTTATACCAGTGCCTAATGATCCTGGTGGTACATAACCATAGCTACCTTTGACAGGCAGGCTTGGCACACAAGGCGTAGTGAGGAATTTTGCCGCTTGCGTCGTTAACCGATGTTGCTTTTGCCACTGTGCAATTGTGCTCAGTGCTTGTAAAATCCACAGTATGTCACTGCCAACCTGAACCTCATTTGAAGATGACGGAATAATACCCGGCTGATCGGCTAACTGTTTCCAAACCAAGCCTGAGTCGGCATCTATCAGACCGAGTAGCACAAAAAATTCTTCGGCAGTCAGGCTCAGCGCCCGCGCAAGCGTGGCGAGCCGGTAAAAGGCTGATACTACCGACAAATTGCATTTCAGTTTATGTTGGTTTGAACCGCCTTTTTGTTGCGCAATCTTATCGGCAAACAGTAAGAACTGACGGTGGTTTAAACCTAGTGCCGTGCTAATTTGCTGCACACGGGCGCCATCCCCGTCGTTGTCCGTCGCTGATGTGTAGTCGAAGTCCTGATTGTCAACGACGAACGGCGTATCGAATGCACCGCTGACATTGAACACTTGGTCGAAGAACGGTGTGTTCGGTGTAATCGCATAGGGTGTCACCACATAAAGCCACGCAGCGAACTGCTTAGCCGACACGCCATAGGTCCTCTGATAGTGCTTAAATACTCCCAACATGCGCAGCGTGTTGTCATTCATCGACAACGCGTTATTGGCTTCCCCCTCGGCGCGCATCGCGGATGTTACGAGCAAATCGACGTCTTCATACGGCAACTCGAGCCACTTCTGCAACCGCACGATTCGATTGATGCGGTCCAATCTATCGTTATTCAAAGCTGAATCGTTGAGCGTAAGCACCCCAGAGTCTTGATTTTTGCTCATGGTAATGCTCGGGGTTTCGCCAGCATGAATAAAGCATGCACCATACGAGTAGGGTTCAGCTGTATCCCCCTCCTTAACGTTCTCAGACAAAACAACCCTAGCACCGCCCGCCGTCGTGCACAGCAATCGCTCAACCTGCAGGACAGTAAGGCTGGTACGAGCAGTGAAAACTTCCATGTCAGCAAAGCTGCTAGCTTTTAGAGAATCGTCTCCATAGTTGTCCTTATAAAATGTACTCCAGTCAGAATTTTTTTCTATAATTATTTTTTGCTGTTCCGGGGCGAGCTGACTGGCCATGATCTGCAGGCGTTTCAAATCTTCGGCATCCTTCGTCGGCAGCTCGTCAGTAATAGTCCAAAATTTCCGCGGAAAAGTGCCCGTGTGCGGCAGTAGCACTTCCTGCAGCGTCAAGCCAAGCACCGATTGGGCAGCCTGAATCTGCTGATGCCCATAGTGGTACGGCAAATTGTTTGGATAGCGGGTGGTGGCCAGCAACGCATTCACCGCGTCGAGGTCATTCGATTGGTCCTCATCCTGGATCGTTGCAGTGAGACTCTTTTTGATCGCTGCAGCAAGAATTTCGTTGACAAGTTGCAGCTGTGGAATCACTTCGTTGAGTGCGGCATCATCCACCTTTAATTCACCTAGATCCGGACGTCGATCAGCTAACGTATTCATCAGCTGGCTAGCGCCTGCCTTTTCCTGCTTAAGAGCCAACGCATAGAGGTGGGTCAAATACGCCGCTGGCCCATCATTCGCCTCAGGCGCACCGTTGGGCGCTTTTTTCTGCCAATCTGTGTCCGGAAACTGATTTTTGAAATCCGGCCCGGGCATCGAAAACGGGCCACGTAGCGTCGATTTGACCGCGCGGGTCACACGGTTATACCGAAAATGGTGGACGACTTGGTGCGCATAGCCGATGGCCAAGTCATACATCTTTTCCGCGCGGCGACCTAACGTATTACGATGCAGGCGAATAAACCGCTCACGTGGCACATGGACCACATCGAACACGGAGTGGTAGCCTAGCGTGGCCAGTTCCCCGGGAAGCTCATGCAGTTGCTCGACGCGGTCGATTAAGGGGCTGATTGGGGTGTCCATAGGACTCCTTTATTGGTAGTTTAGTTACGCGCATAGCG
The DNA here is from genome assembly GCF_021991875.1 of Mycetohabitans sp. B8. Classification (GTDB taxonomy): domain Bacteria; phylum Pseudomonadota; class Gammaproteobacteria; order Burkholderiales; family Burkholderiaceae; genus Mycetohabitans. Next base: position 291,623 of record NZ_JAHLKR010000008.1, on the reverse strand, counting down.
CGAACCATGTGGGTTGGCAGCCTTGACCGTACGTTCCAGTCAGGCACACCGTTACGACAGGTTTGGAGATCACCGTATAGCTAGCGCTACAGCACACCAGTTGAGCAGAACACCACCGGTGGGCCCCTTCCATTTTTAATCTATGTTGTGTGCCGGAGTCAGACAATCGCCGCGGATCGCAGCCATGCATTGGCCAAGCACAAAAATGCAGGCATGATCGGCGAGGCCGTGGTGCCGCCTTTATTGTAGGTCTGGGACACGCTTCACCCTATTAGCACGCACGCTCACCGATTACGTGTGGTCAAGCCAGACGCATCAAATGGATCGCCGCACTTAAACCACAAGCGTTTACCGCTCTAGCAAAAAGTGCTATGTCGAAATTGGATCATCGCAACGATGATGGCCAACGTGTCTTCACCTCAATGCCAATCGTCACAATGACGTGCCATGGACACACCACATAGCGTGCGGCGTATAAGCGGCTTGGGGACTAGAAAGAAGAGAAAGCGGGTGCGTCGCATGAGTACGACGCCATTTGTGTGAGACTGGGTACTTCGTCATTCTTATTTGCTCCAGACAGCATTTTTATGAAACAGGAACCAAGCGCCAAGACACGCCTGCCCCGTCATCATCTCATCGTTCTACCACAGTCTCGCTACGCATCCGGGCATAACGCCTTTGCCCTCGTGTGCGTAACTAATTAATGAGATAACAATTACTATAAAACAAGGACTAAGAAGAACCAAGTTTTCTATCTTTCCTTAATCCGTCCAAATTGAACCATTAAGCGCATTGAAACCCCTGATGTTGGGTACGTTTCCCCCACCCGGGCGTCGTCAAGATTCAGATTTTTCGCACGATAGCTGCAGTGCACCATCAATAGAATCAATTAGTTAGATCATGATGACCTGGTCAAAGTCGCGCCCGAATGGCCATTCGGCTTGACGCTATCCACGGAAAAAAGTTGTGCTCCAAGGCGAGGTCAGTAAGGGATCCTGGGCCAACACAATGGGTCCGCCGTCCACTGCCGCGCCGCTCGTCGCGCAGTTGCGCACTCGTCCAGGCCATCCCCTTAGGCTTGATGACTTGAGTCTATTTGACGCGGACCATGTCGACGCAAGCCGGCGGCTATCGACCGCACAGTTGACCGACACGTACCTGCTAGCGCTAGCTCGTACGCACAAGGGAAAACTGGCAAGCTTCGAAAGCGCGCTGACGATATGATTAGCAGTTCAACCCAATTTATTGACAGACAGGGATCACACAGCACTGAGCGACGCAAGCGCCTTCTCCAAAGCCTTGCTGGCGGTACGATCCGCGTCTTTTTTGAGCACTGCACGCATCACCAGTTGCCGGTTGTGGCCGGCCGCGGCGGGCGAGTTCCACAGCAAATCGGCACGAGGCTGTGCCGCGCGAACCCATCGCCGCCATGCGCGGATCGGTACATGCTCGTGGACGATGCGCACCGACAATTCACGACCGTCGTACTGACCAACCTTCCGGCTTTCGGCCCAAACAACGACGGTACGCGTGGTGACGTCGAGCGACACCGCATAGCGGCCGATCGCAAAGCGCCGCGCAGCAAAATTAGACCGCCACAGTGGCCGGGGCCGGCAAATCCATGCCACCATGATATATAGCCCCGGCGATACGGCGAGCCATCCGTTGCTGTCGGCCATCGCGCGCAGCGCCGCCTTCGGCCCCGCAGCGCAGATAAACAGTCCGATCGACCATGCGGCAAATAAAAAGCAAATGAGCGAGAAGCAGCGCAATGCCTGCCGCAACCATTGTGGCAACGGATGGAATGGCCGCTCAGCCCGCGCCTGCGCGCCGGGGAGCGTGATCAGCAGGAACAGCAGGATGACGTTCAGGCATGCCCACGGTGACGACGCAATGTCGGTCAACACGGGCACGAAGCCCATTTGCGACATCGAGTGCAACCAGCGTGCAAGCAACGCGAGTCCGATCGCGCGCAGCGCGAAAATCGTCGCGGCGCCCGGCACAGTATGGCGGCTCGGCTGCATCACCTTCGGCAAGTTATTCTCCTGTTTGTCGCACAGCCCCCCTGCAGGCCGCCGCAATTGCACCAGCGGCACATTATAAGGACTCGCGGCAATCGCCGCGCAAACAAAAACGCCCACGGCATCGACAGCCGTGGGCATTGGACGGAGGCAGCGGGCTCGTCGAGCCAGCCCAATGTGGCTTGCTTAGCCAGCGGCGACTTCGCGCAGCACCGTGCGACGACTGCGGCGCAGCAGTTCCTCATACGCATCAACGTAGCGTTGCGCCATCACCTTCGATGTAAAACGGGCCTCGAACGCCGCCCGTACGCCGGCACGCGACAGCGTGTGCAGCCGGTTCACCGCGGCGACTGCGCTCAACTCGTCTTCGACGACAAAGCCCGACACGCCATTCTCGATCACTTCCGGCACCGACCCGCGCTTGAATGCGATCACGGGCGTGCCGCAAGCCATTGCCTCGATCATCACCAGACCGAACGGCTCCGGCCAGTCGATCGGGAACAGCAACGCATGCGCGCCCGACAGGAACTCGGCCTTCTCGGCTTCCGAGATTTCGCCGACGTACTCGACATGCGGCAGCGACATCAGCGGCTTGATCTGTTCCTCGTAATATGCACGATCGGCCTTGTCGAGCTTCGCGGCGATCTTGATCTTCATGCCGCACTGCTGTGCGATCCGGATCGCGGTATCCACGCGCTTTTCCGGCGAAATACGACCCAGGAAGGCCAGATAGCTCGGCTCAATGTCGGTGCGTGGCGTGAGCAGATCGATGGGCAAACCATGATGCACGGTCGAGAGCCAATTGGCCTGCGGCAACGGATTACGCTGGTTATCGGAGATCGACACGACCGGCACGTCGTTGAACACGTTGAAGATCGGCTGCAGCTCAGGCAAGTCGAGCCGGCCGTGCAATGTCGTCAAATGCGGCACCGGTTGGCGCGAAAACAGCGGGAACGGATAGTAGTCAATATGAAAATGCAGTACATCGAACGCTTCCGAGCGGCGACGCACCTGCTCGAGCAGCAACATGTGTGGCGCCATCGTATCGCGGATCGACGGATCCAGTCGCAACGCCTGCGGCCATACCGCATCGAGCGTGGCCGACGTTTGCGAATCGCCGCTGGCAAACAACGTCACATCATGTCCAAGTTCGACCAGCGCTTCGGTGAGATAGGACACAACGCGCTCGGTTCCACCGTACAGCTTTGGGGGAACGGCCTCGTGCAGCGGCGCGATTTGAGCGATTCGCATGTCGGTAAACTCCTAAAAAAGTCAGGCGAAGTGACTGCTTTGGTTGAATACGGCGCAGGGCCCCCCGGTTTGCCGCCCGGCCCGCCCCACCTGCGCCATCTGCGCGAGCGCGTGCCGGTCTTACTGCAACAGCGCGGTGCAGTTGCCCCATCTCTCGGCCTGATCCGTCTGCTGCGTTCAATGCCATCGCCTTCTGACGGTGCGCAAGCCATAAACGCTCGAAACGTAAAGCCGTTGACTGTTCGGCAAAACTGCCTAGGGACTTAACTGCTTAGGGGCTGACCAGGGCTCGATTATCGATGCCGCATAGCACAAATCCAGACCTGCCTTTCAAAGTCTTTACCTTGTTACAGTATTGATACACTTTGCTAAGCCTTGTTCTAACCGGCTGTTTTAGATTGTTTGCAGGGCTGGCCACGCGGGCCGAGCGTCGGGCTGCGCGATTGAATGCAGTGCAACACGACGCGCGGTCAATCAGCGCAGTCTGCGCCGGTCATTGTATCTTAAAATACAGTGGTATACGGACACGTCATGTCGTTTGCTGACCATGCCCGATCGGCTGCCGTCGGGGCCCATCGCCCTACGTGCCCTGGCCTGCCGATTCGCACGTCGCCCGACTGAACCGTTCCTGGCGCGTTTACAATCCCGCCTTTGGCAGCCCGCCTGCCAGGGTCACCACTGTTCGAGGCCACCGTACTCGCCATGGCAAACACCGATTCGACGCTTTACCCCGACCAGACTGAGCGCCTGACGACGGCCGAACGCAATGCGCGCAATACGCGGCTGGCGAGCTACGCTCATCGTCCGCTGGCATTCCTGTTTCGCTACATCCGGCGTCATCCAGTCGCGCATGCCACCGTACTGGCCAGCGTATTCGCGGCAGTCGGCTGCGCGCTTGCGTCGCAGTATGCGATCAAGCATTTGATCGACGTGCTCAGTCACGGCCGCAATCATCCGCTCGAGCTCTGGGGCGCGTTCGGGCTGCTGGTGGGCCTGATTGCCGCCGACAACCTGCTATGGCGGGTCGGCGGCTGGATCGCCGCGCATACATTCGTGGTCGTCACAGGCGACTTGCGCAAGGACCTGTTCCGCTACCTGAGCGGCCATTCGCCGACCTATTTTGCCGAAAAGCAGCCGGGGATGCTGGCCAGCCGCATCACTGCCACGTCCAATGCCGTCTACACGGCCGAGAACATGATGGCGTGGAATGTGCTGCCGCCTTGTATCGCCGTGTGCGGCGCGATCGTGATGATCTTCGCGGTCAACCCCCTGATGGCCAGCACACTGCTGGTAGCCTCCGCCATTCTGGCGATCGTGCTGTTCAAGCTGGCTCGACACGGCAGCGCGCGTCACCAGGCCTTCGCGACGCGCGCCGCGTCAGTGGACGGTGAACTGGTCGACGTGATCGGCAATATGGCGCTGGTGCGCGCCTTCGGCATGACGCTGCGCGAGCAGCGGCGCTTCGGCATGACCGTGCGCGCCGAGATGACCGCACGCCAGCAAAGCCTGCTGTACCTGGAGAAGCTGCGGCTGTTGCACGCGGTGATCACGGCACTGCTCTCGGCCGGGCTGCTCGGTTGGACACTGTGGCTATGGACGCGCGGGCAGGCAACCCCCGGCGACATCGTGTTGGTGAGCTCGCTGGGCTTCACGATCCTGCACGGCACGCGGGACCTCGCGGTCGCGCTGGTGGATGTCACGCAGCATGTGGCAAGGCTATCCGAAGCTGTGCAGACGCTGCTCGAGCCGCATGAGATGCCCGACCGCAACGACGCCACCGAACTGAACACGAATGGGGGACGCGTCGATTTCGAGCAGGTCACGTTCGCGTATCCGCGACGCCGCCCAATTCTCGATCATTTCGAATTGCATATCGAACCAGGTCAGCGGGTGGGGCTGGTAGGCAAGTCCGGCGCCGGCAAGTCCACCGTACTGACGCTACTGCAGCGCTTCTACGAGCCACAGGGCGGCGTGATCCGGATCGACGGACAGGACATCTCACGCATCACGCAGGACAGCCTGCGCAGTGCCATTGCCCTGGTGCCGCAGGATATTTCGCTGTTCCATCGAACCGTATATGAGAATATCGCCTATGGCCGGCCCGATGCGTCCCGCGAGGAAGTGCTCGCCGCGGCGCGCGAAGCCCGCTGCACGGACTTCATCGACGCGATGCCCGAGGGGTTTGAGACAATCGTTGGCGATCGTGGCGTCAAGCTCTCCGGTGGACAGCGTCAACGCATCGCGATCGCGCGCGCCATCCTGAAGGACGCCCCGATCCTGCTGCTGGATGAAGCGACGTCTGCACTGGACAGCGCATCCGAGGAAGCGATCCAGCAGGCGCTGGACCGGCTGATGCGGGGCCGCACCGTGGTAGCGATCGCGCATCGGCTCTCGACGCTGCAGAACTTTGACCGGATCATCGTGATGAGCGCGGGCAAGGTCATCGACGATGGCACGCCGGACGAGCTGAAGAACCGGCCCGGCCCGTATCGGGATCTGTTGACAAAGCAATCGGGACGCGCAGCGGCCCATGACCCCGAACTGCGACTCGTCGAGCACGCTTAACGAGGCTGGCGCGTCTCTGGCAACACGGCTGGCGCATCTCTGGCGGAGCCCGGCTCGCGCAGTCGTCCCACCGCTACGTGTGGGCGTCGCTGCGTGTGCGTCGCTGCCGTCCTCTTCGACGGCGCGCTAAGCTATCAGCCTGTGCCCGGCGCCGGCAAGCGCAGGTCGCCGAGGAAGTGATCACGCCACACAGACACGTTGTTCTCACGCAACTGCGTCATCATATCCGCGTGACGCTGCCGCCGTTCAACCAACGGCATGCTCAGCGCGCGATCCAATGCCTCAGCCATGCCCGCGAGGTCGGCGGGATTGACGATCAACGCGCCGTGCAGTTCCTGCGCGGCGCCGGCGAAGCGTGACAATACCAAAACGCCCGGATCGTCGGGGTCCTGCGCGGACACATACTCCTTAGCCACCAAATTCATGCCGTCGCGCAGCGGCGTCACGTAGCCCACATCGGATATCCGGAACAACGCGGCCAGCACCTGTCGCTCGTACTGCCGGTGAATGTAGCGGATCGGCGCCCAATCCAATTCGGCGAAACGTCCGTTGATCCGGCCCGCCTCCGCCTCGAGCTGCAGCCGGATGTCTTGGTACGCGTTCATGTCAGCGCGGGTCGGTGGCGCGATCTGCACGAATGACACTTGGTTGCGGCGCGCAGGCTTCGTCTCGAGCAGCTTTTCGAACGCACGGAACCGCTCCACCAGCCCTTTCGAATAGTCCAGCCGATCTACGGCCATGATCAGTTGCCGCTCATGCAGCGTTGCCTTCAAATTACGCACGTAGCTAGCGCTCTCGCCGGCCGCGGCCAATTGCGCGATCTCGTCTGGGTAAACGCCGATCGGATAGGCGCCAACGCGCAGCGTGCGATCATAAGCCCGCACGCTGCATACCCTGGCGTCGATGCTGCGTTCGACCCGCCCATGTGCCTCATGCTCGAGGTAGTCGACGAATGCGCGCAGATCCCCTTCAGTCTGGAAACCCACCAGATCGAAGCAACACAGCGCCCGCATCAGCTCCTCATGCGGCGGGATGGTCAACAGCAACTGCGCGGGCGGAAACGGAATATGAAGGAAAAAGCCGATACGGTTCGCCACGTGCCGCGCACGCAGCGCCTGGGCAAACGGAATCAGATGATAGTCGTGGACCCAAATCACATCATCGGGTCGAATCAATGGCACTAGCTGGTCCGCCAGCCATCGGTTGACCCGGCGGTAGCCGTCAAACTCCTGTCGCTCGAAATGGGCAAGGTCGCAGCGATAGTGGAACGTCGGCCACAGCATCGCGTTCGAAAAGCCGCGATAGTATTGTTCGTAGTCGCGCCGGGACAGCGCGATGGTCGCAAAGGTCACCGGGCCACGCTCGTCGAGCTTAATCGGTCCGATCGGGCCGGACTGCGTGTCGCCGCTCCAGCCGAACCACATGCCGCCGGTCTCTTTTAGCGCGTCATAGACGCCGATCGCCAGTCCGCCGGCGGCGGGCCCCCCCTCAGAAATCGGCGCAACCCGGTTTGAAACGATGATCAGCCGGCTCATACGGCACCGTACAGGTTGCCGGGCATCCGGCGCTTCATGCACGCGTCGGCCGCGCGCCAATCAGCGTCGCGAGCCAATCACGGAACGCGGTGACCGAAGGAAGTCTGGCGCCGGCCCGCGTATCGCCGTCACCAATCTTGATCGACACGCCGCCGCGCGCATTGACCACGTCGAAGCCCTTTTCGTCCGTCAGGTCATCGCCCGCAAAAACCGGTACGCGACCCACGAACGGCGGCTCATCAAGGAATGCTGCGATCGCCCGCCCCTTGTCGACATGCTTTGGCTTGATTTCGTACACCATCTTGCCGGGCTGCAGCACATACGCATCGCTGTACTCAACGCACAACCGCTCGGTCTCGCGTCGTGCCACCGGTTCTCGATCCGGTGCATTCCGATAGTGCAGCGCAAGCGCCGCGCCCTTGGTCTCAAGCAGCATGCCGGGATTGTCACCCACCACGCGCTCGAGTTCCCGTTCGATGCTCGCAAGCCGCGGATCGTTGAACCCCACGCGCAACACGTCGCCATTCGCATCGCGCCGCTCGGCGCCATGCAACCCCGCGATGGGCAGGCTTGCCAGTGCGTCCGACGCGAGCAGCACGTCGATGCTGTCGATGCCGCGCCCGGACACCACCGCGAGCGCGCCGTGCGATGCTTTGCGCAGTCCATCCAGCAACTGGATGAGCACCGGCTCGACGACCACACGATCCGGCGCCCCCGCCAGTTCCACGAGCGTGCCGTCGAAATCGAAAAAAAATGCCGCATCGAGCGGGTTGACCCGAGGCATGGCGGCGAATGAATCGGATAAGCGTTGCATCGAACGGATAGTCTGGATCAAAGAGACAGCGGCACGGGACGATGAACCGGTGACGCGCCTCATGCACATTGCCGCATCGCCCTATTGTCGTGGCATCTTACCGCAACGGCAACGCGCGGCATATTGCCCCACCGCAGCGCATGGGTCGCTGTGCGCAACGAAATGCGCTAAAGTAGCTTATTAGGCGGATGCGTCGATACGCTCCACGCCAAGCCCCTATCCTTGTTCCGTTTTCCGATGTCCATCCCGTTGTCTCAATCGCGTATGCGAATTTTGCACGCGCCCCGCTGTCAATCGGTGCTGCGCCACGTCGTGCTCGCCGCGTGCGTCGGCCTATCGATTGCATTGTCGGCGTGCACGCGGGATGATGGTCAATGGAAACTGACCAACGTCTCCGGCCACCTACCGGATCTCGGCTTCTCGCTGCAGGCGGATAATGGGCAGGCTGCGTCTGGCGCGTCGTTCGCCGGCAAGACCACGTTAGTCTTCTTCGGCTACACGCATTGTCCAGATGTATGTCCGGAGACCATGGCCCGGTTGATGCAGGTTCTCGAGCAACTGGGCGACGATGCCCGCGACGTGCGCATTCTGTTCATTTCGGTCGATCCCCACCGGGACACGCCGCAGACATTACATACCTATGTGCAGGCGTTCGATCCACAGCACGTGGTCGGCCTGAGCGGCTCCGAAAAACAGATTGCTAATTTAGCGCGACGCTATCGCGTCGCGTATCAGACCGAGAAACCCGACGGCAACGGACATTACGAGGTCACGCACAGCTCGGCGATCTATGTGTTCGATCGTACCGGCCGCGCGCGTCTGCTCGCTACCGCATCCGACTCCGCAGACATGATCGCCGACGACCTGAAGCGTCTGATCGAGCAAACGTCCTAACGCCGTTCCATCGTCGGGCTGTGTTCGCGCGACGCACGTCGCATCGCGCGATGCCTGGTTCAGTCATCGATCTCGGATACCTTGAACGTGCCGCCCAGCGACTTGAGTTCCGCGCGCAATGCAGCGACGCAAGGTGACGCAGCACGCGGCCGATGACGCAATCGGCGCAAACAAAAAACCCCCTAAAATCTAGGGGGTTGTCTGGAGGCGCGAGCCGGAGTCGAACCGGCCTAAACGGCTTTGCAGGCCGCTGCATAACCGCTTTGCTATCGCGCCGTGGCACCTGGAGCGGGAGACGAGTCTCGAACTCGCGACCTCAACCTTGGCAAGGTTGCGCTCTACCAACTGAGCTACTCCCGCAAACATCGATTACTGTGCGTCGTGGAGCGGGAGACGAGTCTCGAACTCGCGACCTCAACCTTGGCAAGGTTGCGCTCTACCAACTGAGCTACTCCCGCACGATGCTGTCGCCGTTCACGCGTTGGCGTGTTCAGCAGAGTTCGAGATTATGCTGAAAGTGGCGCGCAGTGTCAAGGACAGAGGCCGATAAAATATCCGTGCAATCAGCATGGATGCCCATTTCACGCCAACCCATCATGCGGCCCGATCGCGGATCTGCGGCCAGGCCAGCTTCATGTAATAGAGCATCGACCAGATCGTCAGCACGGCCGCCAAGTAGATCAACCACTCGCCCACAACGCGCGTGTTGATCGTGAACTGCCCTGGCACGCCAATCGGCGCGTAATACAGCAGCATCGGAATCGCGATCATCTGGCACGCGGTCTTGAACTTGCCCAGCGAGTTGACGGCGACGCTTTTGGATGCACCGATCTGCGCCATCCATTCACGCAGCGCAGAAATCGTAATTTCACGGCCCACGATCACCAACGCAATGGCCGAATCGAGCCGCATCAAGTGCACCAGTACCAGCAATGCGGCGGTCACCATCAGCTTGTCCGCGACCGGGTCGAGAAAGGCGCCGAATGCCGAGGTCTGGTTTAGCTTGCGCGCAAGGAATCCGTCGAACCAGTCGGTCAACGCCGCCAGGATGAAGATGGCCGCAGCCGCTTCGTTCTTGTCCTGCGCGACCAACATCGTGTCTGGCAGATAGTACACGCCAACGATTAACGGGATCAGCACGATCCGTAGCCACGTCAGAAAAATGGGTAAATTGAAAGGCATCGAAGCGAACGGGCGATGAAAGGTTGCGCGAGATTGTCATTGTGCCGCGTGATCCAGCGCGTCACAAGCAAGCGGCTCGCGCGCGCCGGCTGCGATGCTCAGTGCAATTGACGGTAGATCTGCTCGGCTAACGTGCGCGACACGCCTTCAACGCTGGCCAATTCGTCGACGCTGGCGGACATTACGCCACGCAGCCCGCCAAAGCGCGCGAGCAATCGCTGCCGTCGCTTCGCCCCCACCCCCTCGAGTTCCTCCAAACGCGAGCTGTGACGCGCCTTGGCGCGCTTGGCCCGCATCCCGGTGATGGCAAAGCGGTGCGCCTCGTCGCGGATCTGCGCGACCAGCATCAGCGCGGCGCTCCCCTTGCCCAATTCGAGCGGAGCCCGCCCGTTTGCGAAGACCAGGGTCTCAAGACCGACCTTGCGACCCTCACCTTTCGCGACCCCGACCAGCATGCCGGCGTCCAGTCCCAGTTCCGTGAAAACCTGACGGGCGATCTCGACCTGTCCCTTGCCGCCGTCGATCAGCACGATATGCGGCAGCACGCCCGCATCCGCGACCGCGCCCGCCTGCGCCGTGGGCTGCGCGTCACGGGCGGGTGCGGCGCCGCCAGCCGTTTGCACGTCTGCCGGCGAAGCCGATGATGCGCCGGCCAACTGCGATACGATCTTCTCATAGCGCCGCGTGAGCACCTGCCGCATGGCAGCGTAGTCATCGCCCGGCGTGATCCCCGTGATGTTGTAGCGCCGGTACTCGGCGGACTGCATCTTATGATGGTGATAGACGACACATGAGGCCTGGGTGGCCTCGCCCATCGTGTGCGAGATGTCGAAACACTCGATGCGCAACGGTGATAAGTCCTCCAGGTCAATCGACAGCACCTGAGCAAGCGCGCGCGTGCGGGCCTGCTGGGAACCTTGCTCGGACAGCAGCCGAGCGAGCGCGAGTCGTGCATTCTGCTCGGCCATCGATAGCCATGCCCGCTTCTGGCCTTGCGGCTGACGGATCAGTGAGACCTTGTGCCCGCACTGCTGCGCCAGCACGTCGACCAACTCACGCGTGGCCGGCGCATGGCTGACAATGATCACTGGCGGCACCGGGTGGCCGATATAGTGCTGTGCGATGAACGCGTCCAGCACCGCTGCCTCGATGCCGTCCCGCGCCGCCTTCCGTGTGTCACGGTCCGCCGCCAGGACATCAGCGGCTGCCGCAGCGCAGGGTGTCGGGTTGGCGGCGGTCGTCACTTCCGGCCCATCGCCAGCCTCAGACCCATCGCCGACCCTGAACCCATCGCGAACCTCGGACCCATCTCCGGCCTCAGACCCATCTCCGGCCTCAGACCCATCTCCAGCCTCGGACCCATCTCCGGCCTCGGACCCATCTCCAGCCTCGGACCCATCTCCGGCCTCGGACCCATCTCCAGCCTCGGACCCATCGCCGGCTTCCGACCCGTCACCGGCTTCCGTCACCTCGGCAACTTCCGCGCCGTCGTCAGCATCCTGCGCATCGGCGGTTGTCAGCGCCTGACCCACCGGCAGCCTATCGGCGACGCACGCGGTGTTCATGGCCTCCTGCACGCTGAGTTCGTCCGGCGTGGCCAACGCGGTCTCGACGTGGGACGGGAAATAAGCCTTGTCGCCGAGATGGCGGCCGCCACGCACCATGGCCAGGTTCACGCATACGCGCCCTCCTTGTGCGACCACCGCCAGGATGTCGGCATCGCCGCTGCCACGCTCAGTGCCAACCTCGATCGCCTGCTGTTGCAGCACCTTGGACAGCGAACTCATCTGGTTGCGTACCGCGGCCGCCTGTTCGAATTTCAACTCGGCCGCGTAACCATGCATCTTGTCCTCCAGTTCCTTCATGACCTCGCGCTGACGCCCCTGCAGAAAGCGCGCCGCGTTCGTCACGTCGCGCGCATAGTCTTCGTCACTGATTGCGCCGACGCAAGGCGCGGTACACCGGCCGATCTGATGCAACAGGCAGGGGCGGGTACGGTTGTTAAAGACTGAGTCCTCGCAGGTTCGCAATTGGAATACGCGCTGCAGGATCTGGATGCTCTCGCGCACCGCCCAGCCACTTGGGAACGGGCCAAAATACTGGTTATGCTTGTCGACGGCGCCGCGGTAGTACGTGATGCGTGGGAAGCGATGCCCAGTGAGCTTCAGGTACGGATACGACTTGTCGTCGCGGAACAAGATGTTGTAGCGTGGCGTCAACGCCTTGATCAGATTGTTCTCCAGCAGCAGTGCCTCTGTTTCGGAGCGGGTCACCGTGGTTTCGATGCGCGCGATGCGCTGGACCATTAACGCGATGCGCGGCGAGGCCTGCGTCTTGGTGAAATAGCTTGATACACGCTTTTTCAAGTCGCGTGCCTTGCCCACGTACAGCACGGCGCCTTGTACATCGTAGTAGCGATACACGCCGGGCAGGTGCGGCAGCTGCGCAATGACACGCTTAGGGTCGAAATCCACGTCGGACTCGGCAACGGTCGGAGGAACAGACGGTTCAGTCATGTAGCCAATACCGGATCAGTCCCGTGCGGCGCATGGGATCTGTGCTTTAAAATAAGCAGTTTAGATCATTCGTCAAGCGGCCTGCGCGTCGCGCGCGCGTCCTATGTCCTCCTGCCCCGCCCTGCTCGCCAGCACGCGTGCGCTGCTCACATGCGACATTTTCTGCACGGTAATCGACAATTTTGGCGACGCCGGCGTCTGCTGGCGGCTGGCCCGGCAACTGGCGAATGAATACGGCTGGCGGGTGCGTCTGTTCATCGACGAGTTGACCACGCTCGCGCGCCTGGCGCCTGGGTTGGATGTCGGGCGCGAGCGGCAAGTGCTGGCCGGTGTCGCGATCGAGCATTGGCATCAGTCCCCGTTCGCTGAACCCGGCGCGGCGGCACTGAGCATTGCCGATGTCGTCATCGAGGCGTTCGCCTGCGATCTGCCGGCGTCATACCTTGCTGCGATGGCGCGACACTCGTCGCGGGTGGCCTGGATCAACCTTGAATACCTGTCGTCGGAAGACTGGGTGACAAACTTTCACTTGCGCGCATCGCCCCATCCCCGCCATGCGCTGACCAAGACGTTCTTTTTCCCCGGCCTGGGCGCCCACACCGGCGGAGTGCTTCGCGAGCGAGACTTGGACTCGCAGCGTCGCGCGTTCGTCGAATCGGCGGCTGAACGGGCAGGCTGGTGGGCGGCGCTCGGGCTGCCGCGGCCCGATCCAGCCGCCACGGTCGTATCGTTGTTCTGCTACGAGAATCCCGTCCTCGACGCGTTGCTCGAGCAATGGCGCGATGCGACGGATCCGTTGGTGCTACTGGTTCCACAGGGAGCCATCTCCGGCTCCGTGGCGCGGTTCTTCGGCCATCCGGTAGGACCTCGCGCCTTCGCGGCGGGCACGAGCGCGAGCGCAGGCGCGCTGAGCGCGCATGCGTTGCCGTTCACCGACCAGCACGGCTACGACCGACTATTGTGGAGCGCCGATATCAACTTCGTACGTGGCGAGGATTCGTTTGTGCGCGCGCAGTGGGCGCGCAAGCCGTTCGTTTGGCACATTTATCCGCAGGCGGATGATGCGCATCTGCCAAAGCTGGACGCGGCCCTCGCGCATATCGGCTCGGCGTTGGAGCCGCGCGCGCGCGACGCATTGACGCGTTTCTGGCACACATGGAACGGCAATCCAACGCATGGCCTGCCCGATTGGCAAAATTTCATTCAGCACCGACAAGCGTTCGCGACGCGCGCACACGCGTGGGCAGACGAGTTGGCCACCGTTGGCGATCTAGCCGGGCATCTGGCCGCATTTGTCCAAAATACGCTAAAATAATGGGTTTTCAAGAGCTTAGGCTCGCCTGCCGGGCTGCCCAATGCGGGGGCGTGCCGTCAGCCATTCGCCATACCCATTTATCGGACAGGACAGTGTTATGAAGACCGCTCAAGAACTGCGTACGGGCAACGTCATAATGATCGGCAACGATCCCATGGTCGTGCAAAAGACCGAGTACAACAAGTCGGGCCGCAACGCCGCGGTCGTCAAGCTGAAGCTGAAGAACCTGCTGACCGGCGCGGGCAACGAGTCAGTGTACAAGGCCGATGACAAGTTCGACGTGGTCGTACTCGAGCGCAAGGAAGTCACCTATTCGTACTTCGCTGATCCGATGTATGTTTTCATGGATGCGGACTACAACCAGTACGAAGTCGAAAGCGAGATGATGGGCGAGGCATTGCACTATCTCGAGGACGGCATGGCGTGCGAAGTGGTGTTCTACAATGACAAGGCGATCTCGGTCGAGTTGCCGACCACGCTGGTGCGCGAAATCGTCTATACGGAGCCTGCGGTCAAAGGCGATACGTCGTCTGGTAAGGTACTCAAGAATGCTAAGCTAGCTACCGGCTTCGAATTGCAAGTGCCGCTATTTTGCAACATCGGCGACAAGATCGAGATCGACACGCGTACGCACGAGTACCGCAGCCGCGCGTGACAGCGCCTGGCTCATCATCTCCAATGCCGTAATGCAAGCGCTCCGATCGGAGCGCTTTTTGTTTATGGGGGCCAACGCCGCGTATCATGGGGCACTGGTTTGCGGCGGTGGAAAAATTTACGCGCCAAATGAGAAAAATTTGCTGCATCGGAGCCGCGCGCGGATCACCCTGCCACGGCAATGCGTTGATGGGTAAAGCGCTACGAATTGGCACAAAGCATGCTTACTCCGAACCGCCAACGCAGCGCTCAAAAAAATTCGCCGCAGATAATATCTCTTCGCGCTATGCCACACGCCTTGATCGTTGAAGACGACCCTAACAGCTTGTCGGGATTGTCGACCATCCTGAGTACCGATGGTTTCTCCGTCGACACTGCAGCTACGCTCGGAGAAGCGCGCGCCGCGCTGCAGCGGTTTATTCCCGACGTGGTGCTGGTTGACTTGAACCTGCCCGACGGCAGCGGGCTGGACGTGCTGCACTCGCTGCCATCACAGCCGGACGGCGCGACGCCGGTCATCGTGATGACCGGTAACGCGACGGTGGAAAGTGCGATCGAAGGGCTGCGTCACGGCATTTGGGACTACCTACTCAAGCCAGTCAATATCCCGCGATTGCGCAGCCTGCTGGCGCGCATTCCCCGCCCCTACGAGCTCACCGAGGAAGTCCAGAATCTGCGTGCGGCATTGCGGTGCGTCGGTCGCTTCGGCTCAATGATTGGCCGCGGTGCGGCGATGCAACAGGTCTATGACACGATCGAGCGTATCGCGCCAACGGAGGCAGCGGTGCTGATCGTCGGCGAGCCGGGAACCGGCAAGGAGATCGCCGCGCGAACGCTGCACGAGATGAGCCGTCGCAAGAAAGGTCCGTTGGTCAAGCTGGACGGCGCGGCGGCCAGCCACGCAGGCGCCGAGCCGTGGGAAAGCATGCTATTCGGTCACCAGCGCGGCGCATTGGATGGAGCGCAAACGCACGAAGCCGGCGTGCTGGAACGGGCGGCCGGCGGCACGCTGTTCATCGACCGTGTGGATCTGCTGCCGGCCGCCCAACAGGAGGCACTCGCACGAGCACTGGGGGCGCGCACGTTCCGCCGGATGGGCGGCACCACCGATCTAAGCGTCGACTTCCGGGTGGTCGCGGCCACCGTCGAATCGCCGCAACAGGCGCTGGCCCGCGGCACGCTGCGCGCCGACCTACTGCAACGGCTCAACGTGGCGCCGCTGACATTGCCACCGCTGCGCGAGCGCGGCGAGGACATCGAACTGTTGGCCACTTATTTTGTCGACGTGCTGAACCAACGCCACGAGTCGGTCAAGCGGCTCAGCCCGCTGTGCGTGCGCGAACTGCTCGAATACGAGTGGCCGGGCAACGTGCGCGAATTGCGCGACGCGATCGAACGCTCGCATCAGGCGTGCGAGGACATGATCGAAAGCTTGTCGCCGGGCGACGAAAGCAGCCGCCCTGGCCGTTCGCTGTCGAGCAACCAGGTGCAAATCGCGGTCGGCACGCCGCTTGCCGATGTCGAGGAGATGCTGATCCGCGCCACACTCGATGCGGTGGGCGGCACCCGGCATCGTGCGGCGACGCTGCTCGGCATCAGCCCCAAGACGTTGTACAACAAGCTTCAGCGAATGAAGGTGACCTGATGCGCCGGTCCGCCCCATTTACCGTAGACTGTCGATCAGCTTGCGCGCTTGGCAATAGTCGGGTTCGCGCATCAGCTTGCTCCACTCCGGCGCGTCGCCGCGCGGTGCGAGCCGCTTGATGCGACGCCGGGACGCCGTATCGATGACGCGTGCGCGCAGGCGCTGCAGCACATCGTCGGCGTCCTCGGGACGATTGCACGTGAGCACCATGTCGCATCCGGCATCGAGCGCCGCGTGCGCGGCCTCGGCGGTGGTCCCAGCCTGGCGCGCCGCCTCCATCGACAAATCGTCACTGAAGATCACGCCATTGAACCCAAGCCTGCTGCGCAGGATCTGCTGCAGCCACACGGACGAGAAGCCGGCCGGCCGGGCATCGACGGCCGGATAGACGACGTGGGCCGGCATCACCGCGGCCAGCGACAGCCCGAGCCATTGATACGGCTGCGCATCGCAGGCGAGAATCTCGTCGAGCGCGCGGGTGTCGATAGGCGCCTCGACATGCGAATCCGCCTCCACGTAGCCGTGCCCCGGAAAGTGCTTGCCGCAGGCCGCCATCCCGGCCAGCGCCAAGCCATGCGTAACGCTTTTGGCCAACAGCGCGACGACGCGCGGTTCCGCGTGAAACGCGCGATCGCCGATCGCCTTCGAGCGCCCGTAGTCCAGGTCGAGCACCGGCGCAAAGCTCAAGTCGACGCCGCTCGCGCGCAACTCCGATGCCATCACATAACCAATCGCCGTGGCCACTCGGGTCGCCACGAGCGCATCGTCGTTCCATAACGCGCCGAGCGCGCGCATCGGCGGCAGCGACGTGAACCCATCCCCCCGGAAACGCTGCACGCGCCCGCCCTCCTGGTCCACCGCAATGATCACGTCGTCGCGCACATCGCGGATTGCGCCGGTCAACTCGAACAGTTGCGCGCGGCTCGCATAATTGCGGGCGAACAAAATCACGCCGCCGGTCAGCGGATCGGCGATCCGGCGGATATCGTCACGACTCAACGAAGTGCCGACAACGTCGAGCATCACCGGACCATATTGGCACTTGCGGTTGTTCAACTAGGGTTCCTAAGGTCGGTTGCGTGCTGGCCCATCGGCCCGGCACCGGGGCCCTCCATTGACGCGTTGACTTCGACGATGACGAACGACACCGCATAATCGCGTTCGTCGCTGACGGATACGCGTGCGCTAAGTCCGCGCTCCGTTATCCACTGGGCCAACTCGCCAGACGCGACGATCACCGGCTTGCCGCTTTTCTCGTTGAGCGTCTGCACCGCGCGCCACGTCATCGGCCAATGCATGCCGAGCCCGATCGCTTTGGAGAATGCCTCCTTCGCGCTGAAGCGCGTGGCCAAGAACGCCACGCCGCGCGCGTCCGAGCGTGCGGCGCGCATGCGATAGACCGCGAGTTCCTGCGGGCCGAGGATTTTCTCGGCAAAGCGGCCGCCGGTACGCTCCATCACGGCGGCGATGCGGCTGACCTGCACGATGTCCGTGCCGATTCCATAGACGGCGCGGTGCACCATCGGCGCGGCTCCGGTGCTCATGCACGCGCGCCGACACGGGCCGCGACAATGATCGCCTTCATCTCCCGCACGGCGTTGTCCCATCCCGCAAAAATGGCATGCGCGACGATAGCATGGCCGATGTTCAGCTCGGCAATGCCATCGAGCGCGGCAATGCGCTGTACGTTGGTATAGTGCAGGCCATGACCAGCATTGACTTTTAGGCCCAGCGACAGCCCCAGGTCGACACCCGCGGCGATCCGCTCGAATTCCTGTGACTGCCGGGCGTCGTCATCTGCGTCGGCGTAACGTCCGGTATGCAACTCGATCACCGGCGCGCCGCTTTCGTGGGCTGCCCGAATCTGCTCCGGCTCGGCGTCAATGAACAGCGATACGCGCGTGCCCGCATCGGCCAGTTGCCGGCTCGCCGCCTTGACCGCGTCAAAGTGCGTGACCACGTCCAATCCGCCTTCGGTAGTCAGCTCGGCGCGCTTTTCCGGTACCAGGCAAACGTCGTGTGGGCGCACGTCACAGGCGATGTCGAGCATTTCCTGCGTCAACGCACACTCCAAGTTCATTCGGGTCTTGAGCAACGGCCGCAATGCGCGCACGTCGGCATCGACGATATGGCGGCGGTCCTCGCGCAGATGCAGCGTGATCGCGTCGGCGCCGGCGGCCTCAGCTTGCAGCGCCGCGCGCAGCGGGTCAGGATACGAAGTGCCGCGCACGTTACGTAACGTGGCGACATGGTCGATGTTGACACCCAACTCGATGACAGGCGTCGGCGACGAGAAAACGTTCATAGGTTTTGCAGGTCGATCAGAATCTGGCGCGTCGCAAGCGGCGCGCCGCCAAGATAAGTATTCAACAAAAAACGCATCAAGGTCTTGCTTTGCGCGACGGTCTGCGCACGCGAATAATCATCGCGCTCCATGTCGAGCAGCGTTTGCCCGGCGATGACCGGCCCGCGCAACGCGTCCGCCTGGGGCTCGAGCCTCTCGACGTCGCATACGCCCCGCTCAGGGTCGAACACATACGAGCGCCCAGCCACGACATGCTGCCTCGTCACGGTCCGATCGAGCGACATGGCATAACCGGTCTCACGCAGTAAGACGCGTTCGAACGAGCGCAATACCTGCACCGCCGGCTCGTCATGCGCGAGCCGCGTCAACGTCAACAAGTAATGGTCGAACAACGCGGTATGCGGATCTTCCCGTGCACAGAACCTGACAAGCAACTCGTTGACGTAAAAGCCACACAGCAGTGCATCGCCGGCGAGCGGACGCATTCCGCCGACCCATTCAGCCTTAGTCAGCGTCCGCATTTCGGACTTGCCAGCCCATGACAGCGCAAGCGGCTGGAACGTCTGCAGCACGCCGCGCAGCGCCGAATGCGGCCGCTTCGCTCCCTTCGCGACGAGCGCGAGACGGCCGTGCGCGCGCGTGAACACGTCGATGATCAGGCTCGTCTCGCGATACGGGTAGGCGTGCAACACGAAGCCCGGCTGCTCGGCGATACGGTGGTCCGAGCGCGGCGCGGCGGCGCGGCGACGGGTCGGCGCGACGTCACCTGGCGCGGGCTGCGCAACACCGCCCGACGCGCCCGGCGGCGCGCCGTCAGGCGCCAGCCCGGGTGCTGCGCCGGCGTCGAGTTGCCTGGCCTCCTCTGGATGACCCAACCCAACGTCATTCGTACCCATAGGCGCGCAATCTCGCCTCATTGTCCGCCCAGCCGCTCTTAACCTTCACGAACGTCTCCAGATAAACCGGACCATCGAAGAGCTTTTCCATATCGACACGCGCCTCGGTGCTAATCTGCTTCAGCTTCGCGCCCTTCTGCCCGATGATCATTGCCTTGTGGCTGTCACGATCGACGAGAATCGTTGCGAAAACCCGTCGCAGGCGGCCTTCCTGCTCGAATTTGTCGATCAGTACCGTACTCGTGTAAGGCAACTCGTCCCCAGTCCAGCGGAATACTTTCTCCCGCAGGATCTCGGCCGCCAAGAATCGCTCGCTGCGGTCGGTTAGCTCGTCCTCGCCATAGATCGGCTCACCGAGCGGCAACGACGGCCGCAAGATCTTCAACAGCCGCATGATGTCGTCGGGCTGCTTCGCGCTCATCGGTACGACGTCACGGAATGCGCGCAGCGCCGCTGTGCTTTTCAAGAATGGCAGCAGCGCGCTCTTGTCTGAAAGCTTGTCGACCTTGTTCGCTATCAGCACCGTCGGCACCGACGGCGGGATCAATTCCAGCACCCGCTGGTCGTCGGGCCCGTAACGACCGGCCTCGACCACGAACAGCACGACGTCCACCGAGGTCAGCGTCGACGTGACCGCGCGGTTCAACGAGCGGTTCAGCGCCGAGCCGTACCGGGTCTGGAAGCCGGGCGTGTCGACAAAGATGAATTGTGCATCGTCCAGCGTCCGGATGCCCGTAATCCGGTGCCGCGTGGTTTGCGCCTTGCGTGACGTGATGCTGACCTTTTGCCCAACGAGGGCGTTCATCAGCGTCGACTTGCCGACATTGGGGCGCCCGACGATCGCGATCATGCCGCAATGGAAACCGGTTTGTTCAAGAGTCGAATTCATGGCAAGCGGACCTGCAGGAAATACTGCTGACGTGGGCGCGTGGCGCCCGACCTCGGCTGTCGGGTTCAAAGGATAAAGCGCGGCAGGTCATGTGGCGATAGGCCGCATCACGCGGTCGCGCTCACGCGCCAGCATCGGCCTTGCGCGGCGTCGAATGCAACGCCGTATCGCGGCGCTCATCGAGCGCCTGTCCGGGCCCGGCCGGCGCATCGGCAACCACGGTGTTGGCGGCAATCGCTGCCGCCGCCTTGGCTAAGGGTGCATCGGTCCCCGTGACCGCGGCGGCCCCCTTGTCGGCCTGGCGTGACGCCCGCTCGATCGAATGGTCGGCATGCGTGGCGCGCATCATCGCGACGGCGCTCGGCACGCCATGCGACGACGGCGTGCTGCTCGCGCGTTCACGGTCATGATCCCCCCGCTCCATCGGCTGCATCATCCGCTCGGCGAGATGCGCGACGCGCTCGGCGCGGCCCAGCCGCTCGGCCTTGCGATCCAACGTGGGGCGTAAATCGAGCGCGCCCTGCACCCCGGTGCCATGCGACGGTGCGTCCTCGGATTCACGCTTGGCGGCACGTGCCGCGCTCTTCGATCGCTTCGGCTTGCCGAGCAACTGCGGCGCCACCGCCATCACTGCTTCAAGCGCCTTTTTTGCGGCAGCCTGCTCGGCCGCGCGCCGACTGGCGCCGGTGCCAAACACCTTGACCTCGAGCTTCGGCACCGTGCACTCGACCTCGAACTGCTGATTGTGGGCAGCGCCCGTGGTCGCGATCACCGCGTAGCCCGGCAATGCGATCTTGTGGCCCTGCAAATACTCCTGCAACAGCGTCTTGGCATCCTTGCCCAGCGTACGCGGATCGATATGATCCAAAATAGGGACATATAGTCGCTTGATCACCGTTTGCGCCGCGTCGAACCCCCCATCCAGGAAAATCGCGCCGAGCACCGCCTCAAGCGTGTCGGCCAAGATTGACGGCCGCCGGAAGCCGCCGCTGCGCAATTCTCCCTCACCGAGCCGCAGCGCCTCTGCGATATTAAGCGCCTGGGCAATTTCGTACAGTGACTGTTGCTTGACGAGATTCGCCCGCACACGGGACAGGTCGCCTTCGTCGAGCTTGCCAAAACGTTGGAATAAAAGGGCCGCCACCACGCAGTTGAGGACTGAATCGCCAAGGAATTCAAGCCGCTCGTTATGCGTGGCACTGTGGCTTCGGTGGGTCATCGCCTGCCGCAACAATTCCGCATTGCGAAATTCGTAGTGCAGCCGGCTTTCCAGCGGTGACAAAGGCATGGATAGAAGTATAACGCGTGCCGCAGCCTGAGCCGAGCAACGCTCGCGCGTCATTCGAACGAGCCGATTCGCTTCAGGTTTGAGAAGTTTAGCCAGATGAAAAACGCACGGCCGACCAGATTGCGGTCAGGCACGAAGCCCCAGTAACGACTGTCAGCACTATTGTCCCGGTTGTCGCCCATCACGAAATAGTGGCCCGGCGGCACCTTGCAAATCACGCCGCGGTCATTGTAGTGACAATTGTCGCGATAGGGATAATCGTCTGCGCCAATCACGAACGGCGGCACGGCCGGATCGTTGAGCAACGCATGGCGCTTGCCTCCGAGCGTCTCGCTGTACTGCTTGACGTATTTGGCCGGCTGCCCCATCGACAGCCGGTCCTCATCGAGATAATCTGGCAGCGGCGTTTCGAGCACCACCTCGTCATTGATCGTCAGGCGCTTGTCCTGATACGCAACCACGTCGCCCGGCACGCCAACGACGCGCTTGATGTAGTCGATCGACCCGTCCTTCGGGTAGCGGAATACAACGACGTCGCCGCGCTGCGGGTCTCGGTTCGGGATGATCTTCTTATCGATGATCGGCAAGCGCAGCCCGTAATCGTACTTGTTGACCAGGATGAAGTCGCCGACAAGCAGCGTGGGCACCATCGAGCCGGACGGAATCTTGAACGGCTCGACAATGAATGAACGCAGCACGAATACTAGCAGGATCACCGGAAAGAAGCTCGCCGAATACTCGAGCCACCACGGCTGGCGCAGCCGTTCTTCGCGCAGCCTTGCCCGCGTGCGAGCTGCATTTTCGTCGCGAAAGCGCTCGTCCATGCGCTGTTGCTGTTGATCGAACTCGTGCGCGGCGGCATCCGCGGCCCGCCGGCGCTGACGGAGAAAAACCAGTTTGTCCGCTACCCATGCAATGCCGGTCAACACGACCAGGATGAAGAGGATCAGCGCAAAATTCATGGAAATTCCGTTTTTTGGTTATTTGTCTTCGACTTTGAGAATAGCGAGAAATGCCTCTTGAGGAATCTCGACGCTGCCGACTTGCTTCATCCGCTTCTTGCCTTCTTTTTGCTTTTCGAGCAGTTTCTTCTTGCGCGAGATGTCGCCACCGTAGCACTTGGCCAGCACGTTCTTGCGCAGCGCCTTAATGTTTTCGCGCGCAATGATATGCGCGCCGACGGCCGCCTGGATCGCGACATCGTACATCTGCCGGGGAATAATTTCGCGCATCTTCGTGGCCACCTCGCGACCGCGATACTGTGACTGCGATCGATGCACGATCACCGACAACGCATCGACCTTGTCGCCGTTGATGAGCATGTCGACCTTGACCACGTCCGATGCCCGGTATTCCTTGAACTCATAGTCCATCGACGCGTAGCCGCGCGATACGGACTTGAGCCGATCGAAAAAGTCCAGCACGATCTCGGCCATCGGTATCTCATACGTGAGTTGCACCTGGCGGCCGTGGTAGGTCATGTTGACCTGATTGCCGCGCTTGCTCGTGCACAGCGTGATCACCGCGCCGACATAGTCCTGCGGCATATACAGGTTCACCGTCACGATCGGCTCACGGATCTCGGCGGTCTTGGATGGCTCAGGCATCTTCGCCGGGTTCTCGACCATCACCATCGAGCCGTCCTGCATCAGCACCTGGTACACAACGGTCGGCGCCGTCGTGATCAAGTCCATGTTGAATTCGCGCTCGAGCCGCTCCTGCACGATTTCCATGTGCAGCAAGCCTAGGAAGCCACAGCGAAAGCCGAAGCCCAGCGCCTGCGAGACCTCGGGTTCGTATTGCAGCGACGCATCATTGAGCTTGAGTTTCTCGAGCGACTCGCGCAACGCATCATACTGGTTGGCCTCGACCGGATACAGCCCGGCGAACACCTGCGGCTTGACCTCCTTGAAGCCCGGCAAGGGTTCAGCCGCCGGCTTCGCCGAATGGGTGATCGTGTCGCCGACCTTCGCGGCCGTCAACTCCTTGATGCCAGCGATTACAAACCCAACCTCGCCTGCGGACAAGACGTCGCGGTTGTGCGACTTCGGTGTGAACACGCCCACGTGCTCGACCGGATACTGCGCCCCGGTCGCCATCATCCTGATCTTGTCCTTCGGGCGCAACGCGCCATTGATGATGCGCACCAGCATCACGACGCCGACGTAATTGTCGAACCATGAGTCGATGACCAGCGCCTGCAACGGCGCCTGCGCGTCGCCGCGGGGCGGCGGCACCTTGGCGATCAGCGCCTCGAGCACATCCTGCACGCCCAGGCCGGTCTTCGCGCTGCACTGCACTGCGTCCGTGGCGTCAATGCCGATTACATCCTCGATTTCGGCCATCGCATTGTCCGGGTTCGCCGCGGGCAGATCGATCTTGTTGAGCACCGGCACAACCTCGACACCCAACTCGATCGCCGTATAGCAATTTGCGACGGTCTGCGCCTCGACCCCCTGGCTCGCGTCAACGACCAGCAGCGCACCCTCACAGGCGGACAACGAACGGCTCACCTCATAAGAAAAGTCGACGTGGCCCGGTGTGTCGATCAGGTTCAAGTTATAGACACGACCATCCCGCGCCCGGTACGTCAACGCGGCGGTCTGCGCCTTGATTGTGATGCCGCGCTCGCGCTCCAGGTCCATCGAGTCGAGCACTTGCGCTTCCATTTCGCGGTCCGACAAGCCGCCGCACAGCTGGATGATGCGGTCGGCCAGCGTCGATTTACCGTGATCGATGTGCGCGATGATCGAAAAATTACGAATATGATCCATTCAATGCCGATCAAGCGAAAAAGGCGCGCTCAGACAAAAGTGGAGCACGCCTTGCAATAAAATCAAGAATCCGCGCATTTTAGCGGAAAACGCATCCGATCAGGCTCGACCCGCGGGCCATCGCCCCGCATCGAAGCTTGCCAGCGCCCGCGCAACGCGCACAGGGTCGAGCCGGTGGCGGCACAACTCGACGCCGTCCAACAGCAGCACGGGTACCGCCTCGTCATACCGCGCTTGCAGCACCGGGTCCGCGTCGATGTCGACCACCTCGACGGCGATGCCGCTTGTGCTCGGCCACAGCGCATCGAGTTGCGCCCGCATGTCGTCGCACAGATGACACCATGCGCGGCCGTACAGCGTCAGGCGGGGCAAGCGGCGCGAGCCGTGCGCCATCATCGAGCGTCGGCCCGCATTACTTCTTCTGCGCCGGCGCGGGCCGCGGCCTGACCGGGACGAACTGCGTGTTGTCGCCGCGGCGCACCAGCAACGCCGCGGCCTTTTGTGGATTGAGTTGCTGCACGAGCGACTCGAATTGTTTCGTATTTGAGACGTCGGTATCGCCGATTCGCACGATGATGTCGCCCCGCTGCAATCCTGCGCGGGCCGCCGGGCCGTGCACGCCATCGACCTGCACGCCACCTTTCAGATTCATTGATTTGAGTTGCTCCGGCGACAGGTCGCTGACCGCCAGCCCAAGCTGGTTCAATGCACGCTCGGGCGGCAGCGCGCGGCGGCTAGTCGGCGCCTTTGCCGCCTTGTCCGGCTGCATCTCGGCCACGACGACCGACACATCCTTCGTCTGGCCCTTGCGCCAGATCGTCAGCATCGCCTGGGTACCGGGCTTGGTTTCGCCCACCATCCGCGGCAGGTCCGTCGCCGTATCCACAGTGCGCCCATTGAACTTCAGGATAATGTCCCCCGGCTGCACGCCGGCCTTATCGGCCGGGCCGTCCGCTTCGACGCTGGACACCAGCGCGCCTTGCGCCTTAGGCAGACCCAGTGAGTCAGACACGTCCTTGGTCACTTCGCCGACCGCCACCGCGATCCGGCCCCGCACGACCCGCCCGTTGACCTTGAGCTGTTCTGCGACGCGCATGGCTTCGTCGATCGGGATCGCAAACGAGATCCCCATGAAACCGCCGGTACGGCTGTAGATTTGCGAGTTAATGCCGATGACCTCGCCTTGCATGTTGATCAACGGCCCGCCCGAATTGCCAGGATTAACCGCGACATCCGTTTGGATGAACGGCAAATAGTCGCCGGTATCACGCCCCTTCGCGCTGACGATGCCAGCCGTGACCGTGTTGTCCAGCCCGAAGGGGGAGCCGATCGCCACGACCCATTCCCCAACCCGGACCTTGTCCGAATCGCCGATCGTCACCGTCGGCAGGCTCGCCGCATTGATCTTTACGAGCGCCACGTCGGTGCGCTCATCCACGCCAATCAACTTTGCCTTAAATTCACGTTTGTCGGTCAGCGTCACATAGATCGTATCCGCGTCATCCACCACATGCGCATTGGTCATCACATAGCCGTCGGTTGACAGGATAAAGCCGGAGCCCACGCCGCTGCTCTGTTCCGAATCCGACGGATCTAAATCGCCGCCTCCGCGCGGCGGGCTCGGCTTGCCCGGCAACTGTGGCAACGGAATACCGAAGAAGCGCCGGAAAAACTCGGACATGTCGCCGTCATTCAGCCCGGGGGGCAGGCCCGACGGGCCCTGCGGCAGCCCATGCGTCGTGGTACGGATATTGACGACCGCCGGGCCGACTTTGTCGACCAGGTCCGTGAAATCCGGCAGATTGGCGGCGGCTGACGCCGCGGCGGCGCACGGGGGCACCAACGGAATACAGATGGCCATGGCGGCCCCGAGCAGAAATCTGCGCACCGGATGAATACTCATATTGTCGACAAAAAGAAAGAGGCCGCGCGAACTATCGAGGAGCCTTGTATTCTATGGCAGAAGCGAACTGTTGCAGCGTCGTCATCGGTACTTCGCCCAACGCGGTGATCCAATAATCACCATGACGCTTGACCAGGATGTGCGTGGCTCCGCTCGCCCCCGAGCCTTCCTTGCGAGAATTGCGCTCGAATGGCTCGACGAAAATCGAGATCGCACAAAGCCCATCAGAAAACACCGCCTGATCCACGGCGATGGGCGACGACGACGGATCGCGCGCGGCCATCGGCCGGCGCAGTTCCCGCACCTTGCGAAATCCGGGAATCTGATTCGGCCATTGCCAGCCCGCTGCTTCCATGTTGACCGGCTCCACCGGGGGACGCACGCAACCGGATGCTTTGCGCACGGCCTGGGCAATCGCGTTACGGTCCGCCGTCACGCCGAGCCGGACCTGCGAAAAGGCGACCTGCTCAAGCACTTGCCCGTCGCTGCTCAGCGTCTGCTCGCGCAACAGCAGGCCGGTCTTCTGGTCAGCCCACAACTTGTACGTATAGCGCAGCGCGTCCTTCGGACGCAATTCGATCACGGTCGCGTCGAGTCCGGCGACACGGTCTGTCCCCATCAGTTGCGGATCGTAGACAGTCAATACGTGGTCGCTGCTCGCGGACAACAGCGCGGGGAACGAATCCCGGCTCTGCCGATGCTCGAACACGCACAGCTTGCGCTCGGGCACGAACGTGTAGACTTCGTCGTTGTGCCGCAGCATCCTGCGCGGCTTGCCGTCCAGGCTTTCAAGCCTTTCATATTCGCCGTCACCATGATCCGCGACATGCACGATGCTGGACGACTGCACCGCCGAACCGCGCTGGTAGACGAAAATCCCTTCGTAGCTCTGCTGTCGCGCTGCCTGGTGGATCCGGTTCAGCCAATTAGCCGCCTCGCGCCGCGCGATGAGTGGGTCGTCGGTACGCGGCTGAGCGTGGACAGCCGCGCAGACCATCGAAATGAACACGGCTGCGATGAACATGGTTCCCCGCAGCCGCCCCCGTGCGTCGATTGTTTTTGACCGCTGAAGCTGCATCAGATTACTTGCCCTCGGAAACCGCGGCGGCACGGATCCAAGGCGTGCCGGATTGGACCATCGGCTGCTGAGCGAACTGCTGGTGCGCGGCCAGATATTGAGCCAGATCCGCATCGCGAACAATGTTTGCCTCTTGGATGCCTTGCTGCACGCCGCCATTCATCGGCGTGGACGTCAATGCAACGCGCTGCATTGCCTGCCCATCTGAGTCGCTGACCGAAGCGACTTGTGCCGGCGTGCTCACACCGCCAAGGCTCTGCAGTTGCGGCACGACCACCCAACTCAGCGTCGCGGCGGCAGCAGCCACCGCGAACACGGGCAACATGCGGCGCCGTAACGCCAGCCTGCGCCACACGTTAGTTTGCAACGCCGATGGTGCCAGCACGTGCGGCTCATCGGCCAATCGCGCGGAAAACCGGGCAACGAACGCCGCGCTCATCGCGGCATCCTCAGCCAATTCATCGGAGCGCAGCGCATCACCGATCAGATGATAGTCGGTCCACAGGGCCCGCCCGTCGGCATCCAGCGTCGACAGGAACTCGGCAAGCCTGCGCGACACGCGCGCCTGCGCCGCGTGCCCGCCACCTTCCGGCCATTCACCATCCAGCGCCGCGGAAATACGCTCGGCAACCGAAATGTGGCTTGCCGACTCGTTCATTTGCAATGGAACTGACCCCATGATGCTCCCCATCTAACTGACAACCCCGTAGCCCCCGCTTGGCCCTTACCGCTACCACCGCTTTCCTTCGGGGGTATCTAGCAACGGGCGCAACCTTGCCGCAATGGTCTCGCGAGCGCGAAAAATCCGCGACCGGACAGTGCCGATTGGGCACCCCATCATCTCGGCGATTTCCTCATAGCTCAGTCCCTCGATCTCGCGCAACGTGATTGCCGTGCGCAACTCTTCGGGCAACAGCGCCATCGCAGCGTTGACCGTCTGTGCGATCTGTTTGCTCATCAACACTGATTCAGGCGTGTTGATATCCCTTAGTTGGTCGGCATCGGAGAAAGTTTCAGCCTCCTCCGCGTCCGCTTCCGTGGACGTCGGCGCACGCCGGCTCTGCGTCGCAAGGTAATTCTTTGCAGTATTAACGGCTATCCGGTACAACCACGTATAGAACGCGGACTCGCCACGAAATTGCGGCAGCGCGCGATAGGCCTTGATGAACGCGTCCTGCGCAACGTCCTCGACTTCCGCGGGGTCGCGCACGAGGCGCGAAATCAGCCTGATAATCTTGCGGTGGTATTTGGCGACCAGGAGTTCGAACGCGACTTTATCGCCTTTCTGGACGCGCTCGACCAGCGCCTGGTCGATTTCTTTTTCGCTCACCTGAAAAATCCGTTGTCTATATAGATTGCGATGCGAAAGGACGCCTATTGTAGCGCCCCCGTAAGCAGGCAAGCGTTACAACGGTTACAAGGGGCCGCGCGAGCGCGTTGCAGCGCAACGGCTCATCCGGGGCCGCCGGCGCTGACGCGCCAGCGCGATCGCCAACTCGCGGAAATGGGCCGGCTCGATTGCGTCGGCCGCGATCAGCACCGAACCCAGCCGTGCACTGCGCCGCG
Organism: Mycetohabitans sp. B8; assembly: GCF_021991875.1. GTDB lineage: Bacteria > Pseudomonadota > Gammaproteobacteria > Burkholderiales > Burkholderiaceae > Mycetohabitans. The sequence continues at coordinate 262,532 of NZ_JAHLKR010000008.1, read as the reverse complement.
TCGCCCGCTCGTCATCCGGCGCCAGGCGCAGCACCAGTAGGCCGGCCGCAGGACGCGCGTGTCCGAGAATCCGGTGATAGCGCACCGGCGCACCCTGGCGATGCCACGTGAGCGCACCATCCGGCTCGACTTTGATCGCAACAGGCCTCATGCGTTCCTGCCACTGCGAAAAAACAGCCAACACGAGCGCCACCGCGAGCGCTGCCGCTGCGGCGGCGATGACACCAATGCGCGGCGCCAGCACCAGCATCACCGCCAATGCGCACGCGCACGCGCCGGCCATGCCCAGCGCCGCAAGCATCGACGAGCGCCGCAAAGCCATCGCATCGTCGCGCGCCGTCGGTGCGATGCCGGGGTGCGGCGACGGTGCGAGCAGGGACCCCGCGAAGACGGTGCGATCCGTCATCAGACGCGCTTGAACACCAGCGTACCGTTCGTGCCGCCGAAGCCGAACGAGTTCTTCAGCGCGACGTCGATCTTCATCTGCCGCGCAGTATTCGCGCAGTAATCCAGGTCGCACTCCGGATCCTGATTGAAAATGTTGATCGTCGGCGGCGATACTTGGTGATGCAGCGCCAACACGGTGAACACCGACTCCAGGCCGCCTGCGCCGCCAAGCAGGTGGCCAGTCATCGATTTTGTCGAGTTCACGACCATGTGCTTCACGTGGTCACCGAACGTGCGCTTGATGCCAATGGTCTCCGCCAGGTCACCCAACGGCGTTGACGTGCCGTGCGCATTCAGGTAGTGGACTTCATCCAAGTTCACGCGCGCGTTCTTCAACGCCGCCAGCATGCAGCGGCGCGCGCCGTCGCCATTCTCGAGCGGCGCCGTGATGTGGTATGCGTCAGCGCTCATGCCATAGCCGGCAACTTCGGCATAGATCTTCGCGCCGCGCGCCTTCGCGTGCTCGTATTCTTCGAGCACCATGACGCCAGCGCCCTCGCCTAGCACGAAGCCGTCACGATCCTTGTCCCACGGACGGCTGGCAGTGGCCGGATCATCGTTACGATGCGACAGCGCGCGTGCGGCGGCAAAGCCACCGATGCCCAGCGGCGACACGGTCGCTTCTGCGCCGCCGGCCAGCATCATGTCGGCGTCCCCATATTCGATCAACCGCGCCGCCTCGCCAATGCAATGCAGGCCGGTTGTGCAGGCGGTCACGATCGCCAGGTTTGGCCCCTTGAGACCGTAGCGCATCGACAGGTGACCGGAGATCATGTTAATGATCGAGGCTGGGACGAAAAAAGGAGAAATTCGCCGTGGCCCGCGGTTCAGCATTTCGGTTTGCGTGACTTCGATCATCGGCAAACCGCCAATGCCCGAGCCGACGACTACACCGATACGCTCCAAATCTTCGCTTGCCGTGTCGATGCCCGCGTCCGTCATGGCCTGCACACCAGCCGCAAAGCCGTAGTGGATGAACGTATCCATATGGCGGGCCTCTTTGGCCGCCATGTAGTCCTCGACATTGAAGCCCTTAACTTCACCGGCGAAACGCGTCGAAAAATTCGATGCGTCAAACTTCGTGATGTTTGCGATCCCCGATTTGCCGGCAACCAAGTTCGCCCAACCGTCGGCAACGTTATTGCCAACGGGCGAAATCAGCCCAAGGCCGGTAACTACCACACGACGACGGCTCACGCTATTCCCTTTTTCATACATAACAGAAAATCAAAAGCCACAGCGGCCGCACGGAAACCCGTGAGCCCTGTGGCCGCGACCTGCGACAGAAAACTCAGATGCTTAGGCCTTGACGTTAGCCCGGGCGTAGTCGATTGCTTGCTGGACCGTCGTAATCTTCTCGGCTTCCTCATCCGGAATCTCCATGCCGAACTCGTCTTCCAGCGCCATCACGAGTTCAACGGTGTCCAGCGAATCAGCACCCAAATCGTTGACGAACGAAGCCTCGTTCTTGATTTCCGTGTCAGCCACGCCGAGCTGTTCTGCGACGATCTTCTTGACGCGCTGTTCGATGTTGTCCATGCATCCCTCCAGGGAAAATGAGTTCAAAAATGCAAGTGCGCGCATTTTATCAGGTTTGCCCCGCAAAAATGACGCGCGACCCGTTTCGCCGCAACCATTGCGAGCACCGCGGCAAGCGTAGCCGGCACTCGTCAGGACATGTACATGCCGCCATTGACGTGCAACGTCGTGCCCGTGATGTATCCTGCCTGCGCCGAAGCGAGGAATGCAACCGCGTGGGCAACGTCTTCCGGCGCGCCCAGCCGGCCCAATGGAATCTGCGCGTCGAGCGCCGCGCGCTGCGCTTCGGGCAACACACGGGTCATATCCGTGTCGATGAAGCCCGGCGCCACGCAGTTGACGGTAATATTGCGGCTGCCGATCTCGCGTGCCAGCGCCCGCGTCATGCCAGCCACCCCCGCCTTGGCCGCTGCGTAGTTGACCTGCCCCGGATTACCGGTCGAGCCGACAACGGATGTGATGTTGATGATGCGCCCGCCGCGCGCCTTCATCATCGGCCGCAGCACGGCGCGCGACAGGCGGAACACGGCCTTGAGGTTGGTGTCAATCACCGCATCCCACTCGTCGTCCTTCATCCGCATCGCAAGCTGGTCCTGCGTGATGCCGGCGTTGTTCACTAGGATGTTCAATGCCCCGAACTCCTTGACCACCGAATCGACCAGCGCTTCAGCTGCGAGGCCGTCATTCACGTCCAGCACTACGCCGCGACCGGCCATACCCTCGGCGCGCAACGCGTCACTGATCGCCGCCGCCCCATTGTCAGACGTGGCGGTGCCGATTACCGTCGCGCCGGCACGCCCGAGCACGAGCGCAATCGCGCGGCCAATGCCGCGCGATGCGCCGGTGACCAGCGCAATCTGTTTGTCGAGCGATTTTTCCATCTCGTCTTGGCTCCGAATCAAATGATGAATCCCGAGGACAGTCCGGCATTCAACCCTGCAACAATTTCAGTGTATCGTCGAGCGACGCCGGATCGACGATCACGCCGCCCACCAGGTTGGCATCAATGCGCCGCGTCAGTCCGGCCAACACCTTGCCAGGGCCGCACTCGATCACATGCGTGATCTGCTGCGCAGCGATCGCGCGCACGCATTCGACCCAGCGTACCGGACCGGCGGCCTGGCGCACCAGCGCATCCTTGATGCCGGCCGGCTCCGACACCATCGCCACGTCGATATTGTTGATCACCGGGATTTGCGGCGCGCGCACATCGACATCGGCCAGATACTCGCGCAGGCGCTCAGACGCCGGTTTGAGTAGCGACGAATGAAACGGCGCTGACACTGGCAGCAACACTGCGCGCTTCGCGCCCTTGGCCTTGGCAATCTCGCATGCCTTGTCCACGGCCGCCTTGTGGCCAGCGATCACGACCTGCGCCGGCGCATTGAAGTTGACCGCTTCGACGATGCCGGCCGACCCCGCTTCCGAGCACGCGGCACGCACCGCGTCATCATCGAGCCCCAGGACCGCCGCCATCCCCCCGGCCCCAACCGGCACTGCCTGCTGCATCGCCTGCGCGCGAAAGCGCACCAGCGGCAACGCGTCGCGAAATGTGATCGCGCCCGCGGCGACCAGTGCCGTGTATTCGCCGAGGCTGTGGCCGGCCACGACCGCCGGTGCCGCACCGCCGGCTTGTTGCCACACGCGGTAAATCGCGTATGCGGCGGTGAGCATCACGGGCTGCGTATGAGTGGTCAGGTTGAGTTCGTCAACCGGCCCCTGTGCGATCAGGCGGCCGATATCCTGGCTCAGCGCATCGGACGCTTCCTCGAGCGTCGCCTTTACAACAGGATGATCGCCGAATGCATTGAGCATGCCGATCGATTGCGAGCCTTGCCCGGGGAAAACGAACGCGAACTTCATATCGTCCTCGAATAGAAAAAAGCAGCGAAACGGCATGCAGGCGGACGGCGCAACAAGTACCTGCGCATGCTGTACACGCGTCTACATACGGATGACTGCCGCACCCCAGGTAAATCCACCGCCAACGCCTTCGATCAGCACCCGGTCGCCGGGCTTGATGCGCCCATCGCGCACCGCCACGTCCAGCGCGAGCGGAATCGATGCGGCCGACGTGTTGCCATGCTCGTCGACCGTCACGATCATGCGCTCCGATGGCAACCCGAGCTTACGGCACGTGCCCTGCATGATCCGGATATTGGCCTGATGTGGAATCAGCCAATCGAGCTGGTCCGCGGACATGTCGGCTTTGGCCAGCGCTTCGAGCGCCACCTTCTCGAGCACGTTCACCGCGAGTTTGAATACCGCGGGCCCGTCCATGTGCAGAAACGCACTACCTTGAATCACACCGCCGTTGACGTTGCCTGGTGTGCATAGGATGTGCGCGTGGCTGCCGTCTGCGTGCAGCGCGCTCGCCAGCAGCCCCGGCCGGTCCGATGCGCCGAGCACGACGGCACCGGCGCCGTCGCCGAACAGTACGCAGGTGGTTCGATCCTTGAAATCGAGCAGCCGCGAAAACGTTTCGGCGCCGATCACCAGCGCGTTGCGATGCGCGCCGCTGCGGATCAATCCATCGGCCACCGCCAGCGCATAGGCGAACCCGGAGCACACTGCTTGCACGTCGAATGCCGCGCCGCCGTTACGGATGCCGAGCTTGTCCTGCAGCAGGCAAGCCGTACTCGGAAACACGAAGTCCGGTGTCGACGTGGCGACAATGATCAGCTCGATCGCCTGCAAATCGATGCCAGCCGCTGCGATCGCGCGCTGTGCAGCCACCAATGCAAGGTCGCTGGTGGCTTGCTCGGGCGACGCGAAATAACGGGCACGGATGCCGGTGCGCGCCACGATCCACTCATCGCTTGTCTCGACCCCCTGCTGCGCGAGCCGCTCGGCCAGCGCCTGATTGGTGACGCGCGTCGGCGGTAAGTAGCTGCCGGTACCGAGCACGCGCGAGTAAATAGTGGAATGAACCATCATGCCTTCGGGGATAGCGCGGCCAACGGCTCAGGCGCGGTTCCCGCGGGGCCGTCGGTGGTCGTATTGAAAATGAAAAGCGCTTGTGCGCCGGATACGTCAGGTTCGCCAGAACCGGCGTCGGCGGCGCGAGCGAGCGGGTCGGCATTTTCCTCCAACGCCCGCGTCAGACGCTCGAGAACGCCATTTTTGACGGCATCATACCCGCGTTTGATCGCCCACTCAAACGCGTACGCATCTGCCGAACCGTGACTCTTAATCACCAGATTGCGCAGGCCGAGCAGCGCGGCGCCGTTGTATTGACGCGAATCGACCCGCCTCTTAAAACGCGACAGCACCGGTAGCGCGAGCAGCGCCATGAGCTTCGTGGCCCACGAGCGACTGAACTCTTCGCGAATCATATCGGCAAGCATCCGCGCGAGCCCTTCGGACGTCTTTAACGCAACGTTGCCGACAAAGCCATCGCAAACGATCACATCGACCGTGCCCTTGTAAATGTCGTTGCCCTCGACATTGCCGCGAAAATTAAGCGTGCTCGCGCGCAGCAGTTCGCCGGCGCGCTTGATGATATCGTTGCCCTTGATCATCTCTTCGCCGATGTTAAGCAATCCGATCGACGGGCGGTCCTTGCCCTCGATCGCAGACACCAGCGCGTGCCCCATCTCGGCGAATTGCAACAAGTGCTGCGGCTCGCAGTCGACATTCGCGCCCAGATCAAGCATTGTTGTGTAGCCCCGCTGATTCGGCAGTGCGAACGCGATCGCCGGCCGTTCGATGCCGGCCAGCGTCTTGAGCACGTAGCGCGACACCGCCATCAACGCGCCGGTGTTGCCGGCCGAGATGCACGCTTGCGCATGCCCCTCCTTCACGAGCTTCAACGCGACGCGCATCGACGAGTCCTTCTTCTTGCGCAACGCGACCTCGACGGAATCGTCCATCGCGACGACCTCGCTCGCATTGACGATCGACAGCGTCGGCATGTCGAGCGCCCTGCATCGCTTGAGTTGCGCGCGGATCGAGGCGTCCAAGCCCACCAGCACGAGTTGCGCATCCGGATGCGCACGCGCGAAACTGACCGCAGCGGGAACGGTCACGGTTGGACCGTGGTCGCCTCCCATGCAGTCGATTGTGATCTTTACAGTCATGGGATGCGGCGAATTTCAGGCACAAAAAAGCGGCAGGTCAATGCCGCTTTTTTGACGAACCGATGGCAATTCAATCGCGAACGAAAGGTGAAGCAGGCGACCATTGCCGCCAGGCACTTAGTCGTTCTTGACCTTGACGACCTTCTTGCCGCGATAGTAGCCGTTCGGGCTAATATGGTGGCGCAGATGGGCTTCGCCGGTGCTCGGCTCGACGGCCAGCGGCACGGCACCCAGGAAATCGTGCGAGCGGTGCATGCCGCGCTTCGACGGCGACTTCTTGTTTTGCTGAACTGCCATGGTAACTCCAGAAAAATTTCGTCAATTTTAACACAGGCCCACGCGCCACCCACCACCTGCCAGACAGCTAAGGACAGACCGGCGCGACCGGCCTGTCCTCTGGATCGCGTCCGCCCACTCAATGCGTCGGCCCGGACTTCGATCCGCCACCCTTGAGCGCCTCGAGCGCGGCGAACGGATGCTCGCGTCGCGCTTCGTCACCGGCCGGCGATTCGCCAGCCTCATCGCTGGGATCGCGCGCATGCTCGCCCGCCGCGCCGGTCACCAAGCTCTCGTGTATCTGGGTGCAGACCTCATGCTTGGGCACCAGCGGCAACGACAACAACAATTCTTCCTCGATCAACTCGACGAAATCGAACTGGCGCGAACCTACGATCACATCAAACGACGTGTCGTCGAGCGCGCGTTCATCCGCCTCGTCGTCGCTCTCGACGATCCGGTATTCGGCATCGATGTCCAGTGGCACGCGAAACGGCTCCATGCAACGTTGACACCGCAGCCAGATCGCGCCATGCACGGCCACCCGCAGGTACGGCTCGTCGAGCACGGTGCCATCGGGCCGCAGTTCGCGCACCGATCCACCCTGCGCCTGCCAGCGCAACGCTGGATCATAATCATCGAGCGTCACCGCGTCGGCGGGCACTTCGGCTGACAGCCGGGCCAACTCGCCGACGTCGAACTGTCCCGCCGCTTGCCGACCGGTTCGCACAAACTCGAACAGGTCCAGCGCATGCAGGTTAAGCGCTGCCGCACGGCCAGTCGACGCGCCTCGCTTGTCCGTTGACTCCGCCATCTGAGCCTCCTCTCACGCCATCCCGACCACAGGCGCAGCCGGTATCGCCGGCCACCGCACCGCGACGTTTATAGACCGCGCCGATGAAAAGCCCAGTATCATATCGCTTTTGTCTTTACGAGTCAAACACTTAAACCAGCACCGCGCGCGTTCGCGCCACGCGTCAGGTGCCGGCCGTGGTCAAATCACACATTCCCGGACCGCTTCCGCCCATGCAACCCATATCCACTCCAATCGCCGCGCGTCGGCTGATTCTCGCTTCCAGTTCCCCGTACCGGCGTGCTCTGCTCGAGCGGTTGCGCGTGACTTTCGACGTCGACGTACCCGCCGTCGATGAAACGCCATTGCCGCACGAAGCGCCGGCTGCCACCGCCCTGCGACTGGCCGAGGCCAAGGCCCGCGCCGTGGCTGCGCGCAGCGGCGATGCGCTGGTCATCGGCTCGGATCAGGTTGCCACGCTCGCCGGCCGGCAGATCGGCAAACCTGGAGACCATGCGCGCGCACTCGAGCAGCTACGTGCAATGCGCGGGCGCGACGTCGAGTTTCACACGGCGCTGTGCCTCTATGACCCGCGCGACAACACCGCACGCTGCGCGGACGTCATCACACGGGTACGCTTTCGCAACTTGTCTGATACGGAACTGGACGCTTACTTGCAGCTGGAACGGCCCTACGACGTCGCCGGCAGTGCTAAGTCGGAAGGGCTCGGGATCGCCTTGCTCGAGGCAGTCGAGAGCGACGACCCCACAGCCTTGATCGGCCTACCGCTGATCGCGCTGACCGGCATGCTGCGCCAGGCCGGCGTGATGCTGTTGGGCACCGCCGACGCTGCATCCGAAGCACCGGAGCAAGGGCGATGACCGGCGTGCTGTACCTGGTGCCCAATGCGTTGGGCGGCGCCGCTGCGCTAGCGGACGTGCTGCCCGAACCCGTGCGCGCGCTCGCGGCGCGGCTGACCTATTATGTCGGCGAAAACGCGAAAAGCACGCGAGCGTTCCTGAAAAAAACGGGTGGCACGCTTGCGATCCAGGACATCGAGATTCGCGAATTGAACGTCAACACGCCGGCGAGCGCAATCGATGCGCTGCTCGCGCCGATCATCGCAGGTCGCGACGGCGGGCTGCTGTCAGAAGCCGGGTGTCCGGCTGTGGCCGATCCAGGTGCGCTGCTGGTGCGCCGGGCGCATGAGCGCGGCATTCGGGTCGTGCCACTGGTCGGACCCAGTTCGATCCTGCTAGCGTTGATGGGCTCCGGCTTGAACGGCCAGAGCTTTGCCTTTCACGGCTACCTACCGGTGGATGCCGCGCAACGCACGAAGAAATTGCGCGAGCTAGAGCAACAGTCGCGCCGGGCCCGGCAAACACAGATTTTTATCGAAACCCCTTATCGCAACCGTGCGATGCTCGATGCGCTGTCCGGCGCGTGCGCGCCGGACACGCTCGTGTGCGTGGCCGTCGATTTGACGCTACCCGATGAACAAATCGTCACCCGGCCGGTGTCGGCGTGGCGCAAGGAGCGAATCGAACTGCACAAACGAGCGGCCATTTTTCTGATGTTGGCGAACTGACAGCGACCGACGCGCGGGGCCGTCCGGGCCCCGCGTGTCTATCCCAAGTCAATACGTGGCAGGGCTGTGAGGACTGTGCCCGGTCCACGGCCCAACGCCCCAAGATGACAGCCAGACTTAGCGTATGCTTGGCGCGGCGTCGAGCGCCAGCACACGAAGCGCCGCGCCACTGACCGCCGCGCCGAACTTGCGGGCGACGCGATCGGTGATGCTTTCCTTGACCGTATAGTCGACGATATCCGGTGCCTTGATGACCTCGCGTGCGACATAGTCGGTGCTGCCGAATCCATCGGCCAGCCCGAGTTCGACGCTCTTGTCGCCGGTCCAAAATAACCCGGAGAACACGTCCGGCGTTTCCTTCAGCCGCTTGCCCCGACCTTGCCGCACCGCGGCAATGAACTGCGCATGGATATCATCCAGCATGCGCTGCGCGTGCTGCTTCATTTTGTCGCTCTCGGGCGAGAACGGATCGTAGAACCCCTTGTTCTCACCGGACGTGTGCATCCGGCGCTCGATACCGAGCTTGTCCATCAGCCTGGTGACGCCGAACCCGTCCATCCGCACGCCGATCGAGCCGACGATGCTGGCCTTGTCGACGTAGATCTTGTCGGCAGCGGCCGCCACGTAGTAGCCGCCCGATGCGCAAATATCCTCGACCACTACATACAGCGGCTTGGACGGATACTTGTTGCGCAAACGGCGGATCTCAGCGTGGATAATGCCGGCCTGCACCGGGCTGCCGCCCGGGCTGTTGATCCGCAGGATCACCCCGGCGGTATGCGAGTCGTCGAAGGCATTCTGTAACGCGGTATCGATGTTCTCCGCGCTCGCATTCGAGTTCGTCGCGATCTCACCGTCCAGTGAAACCAGCGCCGTATGGCGTCCGGCCGAAGCCGAACGTTCACCCGACAGGCTGAACACGCTCCAAGTGAGCACGATCAACGCAGCGAGGAACGCGCCGCGAAAAAAAATCCGCCAGCGGCGCGCCGCCCGCTGCTCGCGGATGGCCGCCAGCGCGACGCGCTCGAGCGCATCGCGCTGCCAATCGGCGGGCGTGCGGCCGGCGGCATCGGCTCGTTCCCGCTGGGCGGGCGTAGAGGTTCGCGGGTTGTCGTCAGTCGAATAGTCGGTCATGCGCAATCAGGTCCTGCTTCAAGGGAAAGAGGTCGGATTTCATCGTCGGGCAACCAAAAGACGGCTGGCCCATTGGCCGTGTCGCGCTCCTGAACCTGGAGCGGGCGCAGCCGGCCGCCACGGCAGGGGCCGCCGACACAGTGCCCGGTGTCGGGCGCATAGATTGCGCCGTGCGTAGCGCATATCAAGTATAAGCGCGATCTTTCAAAGAACTCGCCCTCGGCCCAGTCCAGCTCCATCGGCACATGCGCGCACCGGTTCAGATAGCCGTGGACCACGCCGTTGTAGCGGACAAAAAAAACGGTTGCCGGCGCACCGCCTGCCAGCGCGGCGCACCGGATGCCGCGGCCGCGTTCGGCAAGTTCGTGCGAAGCGCAAATCAGAACAGGTTGCATGAGGTCAGCGCAATTTCTGTGAAAACCCCGGCTCGACGCGACGACGGACATCCACTCGCGCCTCGGTCATCCCATAGTCGTGCGCGCCGATCATCCGTGCTCGCGCAGCCAATCGGCCAGCGACGTGACGTCGGCGGCGCAAAAGCGCGGCTCCAACTTGACCAGTTGCTCGGCTGGATGGGCGCCATAGGATACCGCCACGGCGGCAGCCCCGGCGTTAGCCGCCATCTGCAAGTCGTGCGTCGTGTCGCCGATCATCAAGGTACGCGTGGCACCTTGCCCCAATTCCCGTGTCAATTCATGCAGCATTGCCGGATGGGGCTTTGAAAACGTCTCGTCCGCGCAGCGGGTCGCATCGAACATCGTCATCAACCGGACCGAGTCTAGCGCGCGGTTCAGCCCGACCCGCGATTTGCCGGTCGCCACTGCGAGCAGATAGCCCGCGCCGCGTAATTCGTCCAACATCTCGCGCACGCCGGCGAACAACTCGATATGCGGATCACCGCTCAGGTAATGGAAACGGTAGCGCTGCGCAAGGCGTGGATAATCGATCGGATCGAGCGTGGGCGCGGCGATTTGCAGCGCGTCGCGCAACCCCAGCCCGATGACATAGCTCGCCGACAACGCGTCCGGCACTGGCAAGTCGAGGTCGCAACACGCGCGCTGGATGCTACGCGTGATGTGCGCGGTCGAGTCCATCAGCGTGCCGTCCCAGTCGAACACGATCAAGTCAAACTGTTTGCGTGTCATCCGCGCTCAATGTATCCGTCAATTGTTGCAAAAAATCACCGCATTCGGCTGGCAGCGGCGCCTCGAACGCTAGCGGCGTGCCGCTGGTCGGGTGCTTAATGCTCAGCCGCCACGCATGCAGGAACATCCGGCGCAGCCCCGGCCGGGCGCCGGGACGAGCCAGATCCTTATTCAACGAGAAATCCCCATACTTGTCGTCACCGACGATCGGCAAGCCCAGATGCGCGAGATGGACCCGGATCTGATGGGTCCGGCCAGTCTTCAGTTCCGCCTCCAACAATAAATAGTCGCCCAGGCGCCGGCGCAGGTTGAAGACCGTATGCGAGGCCAATCCGTCGGGCTGCACGCGAACCCGCCGCTCGCCGTCGGCGGTCAAGTACTTGTGCAGCGGCGCCTTCACCGCGCGGCGCACGCCCCAGTGCGCGGGCCACGCGCCCCGCGCGCACGCCAGGTAGCGCTTATCCAGCCGGCCCTCGCGGATCTGCTCGTGCAGACTGACGAGCGCAGCGCGCTTCTTGGCCAGCAACAGCACACCGGACGTTTCCCGGTCGAGCCGGTGGACCAGTTCCAGCATGCGGGCAGCAGGACGCGCGGCGCGCATTTGCTCGATCACGCCAAAACTCACCCCACTGCCGCCGTGCACCGCGATGCCGGCCGGCTTGTCCAGCGCGATCAGGCAGTCGTCCTCATACAACACTGGGAACGTCGCAGCCGGCGCACTCACCGGGGAGCCAGCCGGCTGTGCCACCCGTATCGGCGGCACGCGCACGATATCGCCCTGCTCGAGCCGGTACGAGGCGTCGATCCGGCCTTTGTTGACCCGCACTTCGCCGCTTCGCAAAATCCGATAAATATGGCTTTTTGGCACCCCTTTGCATACGCGCAGAAGGAAATTGTCGATGCGCTGGCCGGCTGACGCGTCGTCCACGTTCAGCCACGAAACACGGTCGGCGGCTGCACCCTTTTGCGATATTTTGCCTAACTCATTCATTCTGCATATAATTTGTCAGACAGCCCGTGCGCCGGTGGCGACCCGCCCGGCAAGCGACGGGCTGTTTCGGTGCAAGCGCCCTATGCGTTATTCTACCTTGCACCCCAGGCCGGCTGCTCGCCTGGAAGGCGAGAGCAGCAAGTTGCACGCACGTCGTTGCACGGCGCAGGGATATCGCCCACAGGCGGATTCGGCATCGTCGACGGCAAGCCGGTAACGGAAATTTTGGTCATAAAGAATTTTTTGTGTTCAGCTCACGGCACGCTACGTCGGTCGACGTGGCACGCACGGGCTGGACGGATTGCGAATAACACGCGCGCAGCAGTCGGATCGAGACAGCGCGCGCGAACGAGCGAGACACCCGGGCCACGGCGCCAATGGTCCGCGCACCCGCGCAGGACTCGGTTCGCCCGCGTATTTATTGTGTGACGGCGGCCCGCCGGCAGCAGTGCATCGTACGGTTTGATGCCGCGCGTCACGCGCTTCGATTGCGCGATGCGCGGCTGCACCGCCGTGTTTTGCCGTGGTTTTGGCCTATTCGCAGGTGCCCGCGGCACGCCGCGCCTTGGTTGGCGCGCGTTCCGGTCAAGGCAATTCTCCCCAGCCAGAGTTTCCCGCTCCAGCGTGCTTTTTTTGACAAAAAGAGGCGGCGCGCCGCTGCCCGTTCCGGTTCTACTCTGGACCGTGGCGGGACGCGCAGCCGCACTGGAGCCGTTCAATGAAACGCATGTTGTTCAACGCGACGCAGCAGGAAGAGCTGCGCGTGGCGATCGTCGATGGGCAGAAGCTGATCGACATCGATATCGAAACCGCCGGGCGCGAACAGCGTAAAGGCAATATCTACAAAGGCGTCGTCACGCGGATCGAGCCGTCGCTCGAGGCGTGCTTCGTCAACTATGGCGAGGATCGTCATGGTTTTCTGCCATTCAAGGAGGTCGCCCGACAGTATTTTAAGGATGGCGTCGAAATACGCTCCGCGCGCATTCAGGACGCGCTGCACGAAGGCCAGGAACTCATCGTCCAGGTCGAAAAGGAGGAGCGCGGCAACAAGGGCGCTGCACTGACCACGTTCATCTCGTTGGCCGGCCGCTACCTGGTGCTGATGCCCAATAATCCACGCGGCGGCGGCGTGTCGCGACGCATCGAGGGCGATGACCGGCAGGAATTGCGCGAAACGATGGCGCAGCTCGAATTGCCGGACGGTATGAGCATGATCGCACGCACCGCGGGCATCGGTCGCTGCGCCGAAGAGCTGCAGTGGGACTTGAACTACCTGTTGCAATTGTGGCGTGCGATCGAGGCAGCGGCGAACGGCACGCGCGGGCCACTGTTGATCTATCTGGAATCGAGCTTAGTGATCCGCGCGATCCGGGATTACTTCCAGCCCGACATCGGCGAGATCTTGATCGATACACAGGATATCCACGATCAGGCTCGCGCGTTCATGGAAGTGGTGATGCCGGACAATCTCGGCAAGGTCAAGCGCTACCATGATGACGTGCCGTTGTTCTCCCGGTTCCAAATCGAGCACCAAATCGAGACCGCCTATTCCCGCACCGTGCCACTGCCCTCCGGCGGCGCCGTCGTGATCGACCACACGGAAGCGTTGGTGGCCATCGACGTGAACTCGGCCCGGGCGACTAAGGGCGCCGACATCGAGGAAACAGCGCTGCGCACGAACCTGGAGGCGGCCGATGAAGTGGCGCGCCAGTTGCGGCTGCGCGACTTGGGTGGGCTGATCGTGATCGACTTCATCGACATGGAGGCGACCAAGAGCCAACGTGAAGTCGAGCAACGGCTCAAGGACGCGCTTAAGCACGACCGCGCCCGGGTCCAGATGGGCAAGATCTCCCGCTTCGGCCTGATGGAGCTGTCGCGTCAGCGGCTGCGTCCGGCGCTGTCCGAGGGCAGCCATGTGACCTGTCCGCGCTGCAACGGCACCGGCCACATCCGCGACACCGAATCGTCCGCGCTGCAAGTGCTGCGGATCATTCAAGAAGAAGCGATGAAGGAGCACACCGCGGCAATCTATTGCCAGGTGCCGGTCGAGGTGACCGCCTTCCTGTTGAACGAAAAACGCCAGGAAATCAATAAGATCGAATCGCGTTTCAAGGTCAACGTGGTGCTGATTCCTAATAAGCACCTCGAGACGCCGCACTACAAGCTCGAGCGGCTGCGGCATGACGACGTGCGACTCGACGAGCCGCGCGCGTCGTGGCGCATGGCCGAAGAAGCGGCGCGCGAGCTGGAATCGGAAACCGGCTACAGCAAGCGCGACGGCGACACGAAGCCGAAGCAGGAAGCCGCCGTCAAGGGCATTACGCGGGACATGCCGGCGCCCAGCGCCGCGCCACGCCCGGTGCCACAAGCCCAATCGAGCGCACCGGCCGCGGCAGCCGCGGTGGCCGCGGCAAGTGTCGGATTCATCGGATGGCTCAAGCGCATCTTCAGTGGCGAGCCTCCCGCCCCGCCGGCCCAGGCCACCGTCGAGGCCACGCCGACAAGGCCGGCGCGCGAACGTGCCGGCGGCGAGGCGCGTCAAGGCTCGGAGCGCAACCGGTCCCATCGGCGCGGCCCGCAATCCGGTAGCCGTGACGCGGCGCCACGCGACGTCAATGCTCAACCGGGCCGTGGGCCGCGTCGCGATGAACGCGATACGCGGGACGAGCGGAGCGCCCGTGATACGCGAGCCCCTCGTCAGGAGCGGCAGGCCGATGTCCGCGTGGACGCAGAGCAACCGGCGCGCACCGAACGGCCACCGCGTTTCGAGCGTACCGAGCGCGGCGAGCGCCGTGACCGCAACGAGGCGGCGCGGGGCGAGCGCGCCGAACGAAGCGAACGGGCGGATCGGGGTGAGCGTGGCGGTGAGCGTGCGGATCGGGGCGAACGCGGTGAACGCCACGAGCGCGTTGATCGTGGCGAGCGCAAGCAGCTCGAGCAGCCGCCGGTCGAGTCGCTGCACGACGAGCAGGGAGTCGAACAGGGTCAGGCAGCGGCGCCGGGTGCCAGCGCGGCACCGGAAACCGATCTCGGGCGTGATGGCGAGGAGCGGCGGCGCCGCCGGCGCGGACGCCGCGGCGGTCGCCGCGAACGCGACGAGGATGGCGTCAACCTAACTCATGCCGCAGACGTGGCCGAAGGAGAAGGCGAAACGGGCGCCACTGGGCCGGACGCCGTGTCTGGCACCTCCGCCGCGACGACAGGTGACACAGTAACGGCCCGCGAGTACGAGTACGCGCCAGTGCCAGGATCAGGAGCGGCAGACAAGCACGCCGCGGCCCGCTCCCCCGCGCCGCGGGAAACCGACGAGGCTGGCGGACACCGGGAAACGGCGCAGGTGCCCGTAGCCACGCCCGCACAACCGGCTGCGGTCGCGGCGCAGCCGCGAGTCGTCGAGCCGACGCATGACTTGGGTACAGTCCCCAGCGTCACCGGCGACGTCACACGGCAGCAAACGCGCCTTCCTCAGCCGTCGGTGGCATCAACGGTGGTGACCACCGCCGCGACGGCGGAGCCGGAGCCGCTCGGATCAGCGCCGGTACGACGCGACGAGCCGGCACCGATACGAGGTGATGAACCGACACCGGTAAGCCCGCAGAGGCCAGACGAGCCGACATCGGCGATGCCAGCGCCCCCCCACGCGTCGGCTGCGTCGGCTCAGGTCCTGGCCGTGCAATCAGACGACACGGTAACCGGCCGCGCCGGAGCGGGCCATGGGCAAGCCGCCGTCGGCAGCACACCGGCGGGTGCGCAAGCAGTGCCATCCCAACCGCGCAACGCCGACGAACCGGCTCCGGTCGCCACGCCCGTCTCAACGGCTTCGTCGGCAGGCACGCTGTCGATCGACACGCTGGCACCGATCCTGGAGTCCGCCGGACTGGTATGGGTCAACACCGATGCCGACAAGCTGCGCGCGGCACAGCAGGCCGCGCAAGCTGCCCAGGAGCCGTTGCGCAGCGGCCGTGAACGCAAGCCGTTGCCGCCGCAGTCCACGGAACCGATGCAGCAGGTCGAGACCCAACACGGGGTCTAACCGGACGGGCACGTCGCACCCGTCGTGCGCCGCTTAGCGGCGCATAATCGAGGGCCCTCGCCTTGGCGAGGGCTTTTTATTGGCCCTTCCCGGTTATCCGGCGGTCTCGCGGGGCGCCCTGCCACCGATCATCGCCGCCGCCATATAGGACATTGAGGACATTGCGTCCCAGCAACGCCGTACTCGGCGCATTCGGATAAAATCGTTAGTTGAACCTGGCCTCTCCTTGGCTAAACTGGCTTGCGCGGCAACCATGAATCGACGTGTCATCCCGCTGAACGAACTAAGCGCAGTCCCGGCGTTCTCGAGCGCCCCTGGAGCACCGCGCGGGTCTGTCGTCGACCGGCTCGCTCGTCCGCTGCGCGACCTGCGTATCTCGGTCACCGACCGCTGCAATTTTCGCTGCGTGTACTGCATGCCGCGAACCGTTTTTGGCCATGACTACCCGTTTCTGCCCCACAGCGCGCTGCTGACCTTTGAGGAAATTGAGCGCGTGGCGCGGCTGTTTGTTACGCAGGGGGTCGAGAAGATCCGCCTAACCGGCGGCGAACCGTTGTTGCGCAAGCATCTCGAACGTCTGATCGAACGCCTTGCCGCGTTGCGCACGCCTGACGCGCGGGCGCTCGATCTGACGCTGACGACGAACGGCGCACTGCTCGCCCGCAAGGCGCGTGCGCTGAAAGACGCCGGACTCACACGCGTGACAGTCAGCCTCGACGCACTGGACGATACGTTGTTTAAACGCATGAACGACGTCGATTTCCCGGTCTCAAGCGTGCTGGAAGGAATTGAAGCAGCGCACGCGGCAGGTCTTGGCCCGCTGAAAATCAACATGGTCGTTAAGCGCGGCACCAACGACAGCGAAATCGTGCCGATGGCCCGACATTTTCGCGGATCGGGCACCGTATTGCGCTTCATTGAATATATGGACGTGGGCCGTTCCAATGGCTGGAACATGACTGAAGTGCTGCCGTCCGCGGACGTCATCGACCAAATCAACGCGCATTGGCCGCTTGTGCCCCTGGACGCGCATTATCCGGGCGAGACCGCGCAACGCTGGCAATACGCAGATGGCGCCGGGGAGATCGGCGTGATCTCCAGCGTCACGCGCGCCTTCTGCTCCAGTTGCACGCGCATACGGCTGTCTACTGACGGCAACGCGTATTTATGCCTGTTCGCCGGCACAGGTCACGATCTGCGCGCGCTGTTGCGCGGCGGCGTCTCCGATGAACAGATCGCCGATGCGATCGCGCGGCTGTGGCAAGCCCGCGAGGACCGCTATTCGCAGTTGCGAGGGCAAGCCGCTGGCGGTCCGCGCGTCGAAATGTCGTATATCGGCGGCTAAGCCGATGCACACTGTAATCCGCACGTGATTTCGCGCGCCAATACCATCGGACTGATTCTCGCTGGCGGCCGCGGTACGCGGATGGGTGAACAGGACAAGGGGCTGCAACTGCTGCATGGGCGCCCGCTCGTCGAGCATGTCGCACAGCGCTTACGGCCACAGGTATCGCACCTGATGGTCAGTGCCAATCGCCATGTTGACCAGTATGCCCGGTTTGCCGATCAGGTGCTGACGGACGCCACGCCCGATTTCCTCGGCCCGCTGGCCGGCATTCTCGAAGGGCTGTATGCGCTCGAGCGCCAGGCGCTAAGGCACGGCGCGCTGCTGGTCGCGCCATGCGATTCTCCGTTCGTGCCGCTGGACCTGGCGGAGCGCCTTGCCCAGGCGCTGGAAGTCACGCACGCACCGATCGCCTATGTATGCACCGCATCGCCCGATGCAACTGCGCCGGGTACGCCCGCCACGCCCCCGTCGTCGGCCGACATACCGGCAGCCGGGCACGCTCATTTTGTATTTGCGCTGCTGCGCGCCGGACTGGCAGGCGATCTGGCAACACAGTTGACCCAGGGCGAGCGCCGGGTGCGCGCGTGGTACGCACGCCACATGGCGGTACGAGTACCCTTCGCCGACGAGCGCGCGTTTTACAATGTCAACTCGTTGCAAGAATTATACGAACTCGAGCGGCCGGACATCGAGCGATGAGCGTGCCCGGCGTCCCTTGTCCGATTGTGCCTGCCCCGTTTTCGCCGTTCCATGCCATGACCTCGCTGCAAACAATCGCAAGCTGTATCGCCGACTATGATCCGAACGCACTGCCAGTAAATGCCGCCCAGGCCATTGTGCGCCAGTGGGCAACGCCGGTGGCCACCATCGAGCGACTCGCACTGCGTGACGCGCTGGACCGCGTGCTGGCTGAAGACGTGGTGTCGCCGCTGGACGTACCAGCACACGACAATTCCGCCATGGACGGCTATGCGTTTGACGGCGCCGCCCTTGAGCGCGGCGGAACGATTCGATTGCGCGTGGCGGGCACGGCGCTGGCCGGACGCGCGTACGATGCACGGGTACGCAGCGGCGACTGCATCCGTGTGATGACTGGCGCGATATTGCCGGCCGACTGCGATACCGTGGTCCCGCAGGAGCGGGTTGCACTCGACATCGACGGATCGGTCCAATTCTCGGCCGCCGCGCTAGCCCGCGGTGCCAACCGCCGACGCGCCGGCGAAGATCTGCGCAGCGGACATGCGGCCCTGTTGGCCGGACGTGTGCTGCGCGCGTCCGACCTAGGTCTGCTCGCCTCGCTCGGGCTCGGCGAAGTACCGGTCCGGCGCCGCCTGCGTGCCGCCTTCTTTTCGACCGGCGACGAATTGCGCTCGCTCGGGCAACCGCTTGCGCCCGGATGCGTATACGACAGCAATCGCTATACGCTGTACGGGATGCTGCGCCGCCTGAACGTGGAGGTGATCGATCTCGGCGTGGTGCCCGACGACCGGCACGCGCTGGAAGCAGCGCTACGCAACGCGGCAGCAGCAGCGGACGTCGTACTCAGTTCCGGTGGCGTGTCGGTCGGCGACGCGGACTACACGCGGGAACTGATGGGCCGGCTAGGCGACGTCGCATTCTGGAGTGTTGCGATGCGGCCGGGACGCCCGTTCGCATTTGGCCGCATCTGGTCGAGCGGGCGCGTGGGCGAAGGCCACGATGCGCTCTACTTCGGCTTGCCGGGCAACCCGGTTGCCACGATGGTCGCCTTCTATCAGATCGTGCGCGACGCGCTGATCTCGATGACCGGTGCGCTGCCCCGGCCCGTGCCGCTGATCACAGCGAGCGCGCTGGACCCGATCAGCAAACGTCCCGGACGGACCGAATATCAGCGAGGCGTCGCGCGCCGGCGCGACGACGGACGCTGGGAAGTCGCACTGACCGGCGCACAAGGCTCCGGTATCCTACGCTCGATGAGCGACGCCAATTGTTTTGTTATTCTGGATCATCAACGAGGGCCGGTGGCCGCGGGCGACACGGTCGACATCATGCCTTTTGACGGACTGATCTAGCCTTTGATAGGCTGATTTGGCCTTGGATAGACTGATCTAGCTTTTTGATAGGCTGAACTGGCCTTGGATAGACTGACCTCACCTTTTGACGAGGTGTGCTGGCCTTTTGACGGATCGCTCTAACTTTTGACGGACTCATCTCACGCATACTCGACGTTCTCATACAATTTCCGCGTGCGCCCCGCGCCCCTTTTTCGCGAATGACCGCCAACGCTTCGATATGAAAAAACAAATCTCGCACATTGCCCCGGGGCAAACCGCCAAGGCGTTGATCTTCGTGTACCTGACCTTCAGCGTGCCGATCGTCCTGCTCGGCGTGCTAGTGGCATTCGTGCGCTACGGCCGCGTTGAGCTATCAACGGTGTTCAGCGCGTTGATACTCAACGCCGTGCTTGGCTTCGTCCTGCTATGGATCGCCTGTCACGCATACAATTGGGTAGCATCGCGCTTCGGCGGCATCGAGATCGTGCTCTCCGATGCACCCGAGGAGGCATGACTTCGCCATTGGCCACGCTGTCGGAGGACACGACGATCCGCCATGCGACACCGGCCGACGTGTCTGCGATGCACGCACGGGCCCACGAACTGGCCCAGTTCGAGAAACGGATCGATGTTTTCGTGGCAACCCAATCGGGCTTACACGACGCGCTGTTCGGACCAGCTTCATCGGCTGACGCGGCCTGCATCTGGAGGATCTATACGTGCAACCGGCGCAGCGAGGCACGGGACTGGCCCCCAATGCTGTACGTGCTGGCCACGCTCGACGTCGCGCAGCAATGCACCACTTTGAGTGAACCGTATTGGACTGGAACGCGCCGGCAGTGACCTTCTTATGCGAAGCTGGGCGCGACCGAGCCACCGGATTGGCGCGTCGTGCGCGCGAGCGCAGAGGCCCGGCACCATCTCGCGGGTCTGCCAGCGCCACCTGGCGCTTCGTCGAACTGACGATCCACTTCTGCCACGGTCGCGCTGGCTTATTCGCTGCCGTCGTCTAGCGTCGCTTGCGCTTGCCCGTCATCGCCCAGCAGCTCGGCGGCCTGTTCGCCAGGTAGCGCCTCGACGTCACGCAGCTTTTTATGCATCTGCCGTGTCCGAGTTTCGGCCAGTTCGATAGACCGGGCAACGGTCGCAAGCTGGTTCTTCGTTTTTGCCAGGACGTCGCCGAACTTGCCGAACTCCGTCTTCACCGCGCCGAGCACCTGCCATACTTCGCTCGAGCGCTTTTCGATCGCCAGCGTACGGAAGCCCATCTGCAAGCTGTTCAACAACGCGGTCAGCGTGGTGGGTCCGGCAATCGTGACCCGGTAGTCGCGCTGCAATGCGTCGGTCAGCCCAGGCCGGCGCAAGATTTCCGCATAGAGCCCCTCGGTCGGCAGGAATAGAAGGGCAAAGTCCGTCGTATGCGGCGGCGACACATACTTGTCTGCAATCGCCTTGGCCTCCAGCCTGACGCGTGTCTCCAGCGCGCGGGCCGCCTCCTCGACACCCAGGGGATCAGCCCGATCCTGTGCGTCGATTAACCGCTCGTAGTCCTCACGAGGGAATTTCGCATCGATCGGCAGCCATACCGGCTGCGCATTGCGGTGCTCGCTGTCGCCCCGGCCCGGTAGCCGAATTGCGAATTCAACGCGCTCGCTGCTGCGCGGCACCGTCGCCACGTTCTTCGCATATTGATCGGGCGTGAGCATCTGCTCGAGCAGCGCCTCGAGCTGAACCTCGCCCCAAGTCCCGCGCGTTTTGACATTGGTCAACACCTTCTTCAGGTCACCGACGCCTGCTGCCAGCGTCTGCATCTCACCCAAACCACGATGAACCTGCTCGAGCCGGTCCGACACCAGCTTGAACGACTCGCCCAGACGCTGCTCCAGCGTGGCATGAAGCTTTTCATCGACAATGCGCCGCATCTCATCGAGTTTAGCCGCATTGTTCGCTTCGATATCCTTGAGTTTTCGCTCGAGCGTCGCCCTCACTTCGGCAAGACGTCGCTCGTTGCTCTCCGACAGCACGGCCAACTGCTGGTTCAGCGTATCGCCGAATCGCTTTAATGCAGCAGCCTGCTCCTCGCGCGCATGTTGCGCCTGCTGTTGGCCGGACAAACGAAACGCATCGAGTTGCTGCGCATTGCTTTGCGTCAGTTTGGCCAGTTGCTGCGCGAACCCGTCAATCTGATTGTTTTGCACCGTGGCGATACTCGCGAGTTGCGCCGCGAGCGCCTGTTGTAGCTGCGTGACGCCGGCACCGGCATCGGCGCGCGACACGCGGGCGCTTTCAGTCAGTTCCGCGCGCAACTCGCGCTCCAGCCTTTCCTGGGCGCGCGCGTGCGTGTCGCCCAATTCGCGCATCCGCTCCGTGAGCGCTTGCAGCGATGCCTCAGTCGCGTTGTCGGCATCGCGTTGCCGCATCGCGGCCGCGACAACAAGTAACGCAGCGGCCAATACGGCCACTGCGACTGCCAAGATGATCGTCAGCATGCGCGCATTGCCCCCAGCACGTCACGCGTATTGATGCCGAGTACGCCAGCTCGATTGAACGCGTCCATGTCGAAGTGGTTATAGCCGAGCGCCATGTTCGCCGCCCCCTTCAGTCGCAAAGCGGCAGCCAGCACAGCCGCGTCAATGCGATCGCCCGAGGTCAATGCGCCATTCTTGTCCGCCGCGCGCGCGATCAACTCGTCGCGCGTGAGCAGACGGTCGTCGCGATTCACGACGACATCGAAATACTGCTCAAGCGTTTCGAGTACGTCCAGGAAGATCATCCGCGCCACCCAAACCTTTTGCTTCATCACCGATCCAGTTCAAGTTTGTGTCCGACGTTCAATGCCGGAAAAAGAGCCATGTCGTCATCGCGAATACCGGCAGCAATACGCAGGCCGACCAGCCCATGAAGCCGAAAAAGCTCGGCATGCGCACGCCGCGCGACTCGGCAATGGCCTTGATCATAAAGTTTGGCGCGTTGCCAATGTACGTATTCGCCCCCATGAATACCGCGCCAGCGGAAATCGCCGCGAGTGTCGACGCACCGGACGTCATCAACGTCTGTGCGTCGCCGCCCGCGATGTTGAAGAACACCAGATAGGTCGGCGCATTATCTAGAAACGATGACAACAACCCCGTCACCCAAAAGTACAAGGGCACTTGGCCGTCTTGCAGCGTCCACTGCACCGCGTCGGCGAACACGCCCCGCTGTCCAGCGTGCAGCATCGCGATCACCGGTGCAATCGTCACGAAGATGCCAGCAAAGAGCTTGGCGACCTCATCGATTGGCGCCCAGCTAAAACCATTGCCATCGCGTGCGGAGGATGGCGTCGCGCGCAGCGACACGAACAGCACGACCAGTAGTCCGGCGTCACGAAGCATGTTCTGCAACTGGACTGGCACGCCGAAAATGTCGAATTGCACGCAAGGTTTCCAGATGCCGCTCATCAGCACCAGGACGATGACGCATGCCAGCAATCCAAAGTTCACTTTGCCGTCGATCGCAACGCCGCGCGAATCCGGTGCCAGGTCCGCCCGCGCCGGCCCGGTGTTGCCGTCGCGCCTAAAATAATAGCTATCCAGCACATAAAACACTGACAGCACCGTGGCAGTGACGAACAAGGCCGGCAACGCCAAATGCACAGTCGTCCAGAAAAAATCGACACCGTTCAGGAAGCCGAGAAACAGTGGCGGATCGCCGAGCGGCGACAACGCGCCGCCCGCATTCGCAACCAGGAAAATAAAGAACACCACCACATGCGCAACATGCCGGCGATTGTCATTGGCCCGCAGCAACGGCCGGATCAGCAGCATTGCCGCGCCCGTCGTTCCCATGATGCTCGCGAGCAGCGTGCCAAGCGCAATCAGGCCGGTATTGAGCGCGGGTGATCCATGTAGATTGCCGCGCACGCAGATGCCGCCGGCCACCGTATACAGCGCGGCCAGCAACACGATGAACGGCACATACTCGGCAATGACGGCATGGGCCAGCGACGCGAGCGCTGCGCCGGTGCCGAACGACGCGGCGAACGGCCCCAGGAATGCCAGCGCCCAAGCCGCCGCGATCTTGCCGAAATGGCGGTGCCAGAACGTGGGCGCCAGCAGCGGTAGCAGCGCGATCGACAATAGCATGCCAGCAAACGGCAGTGCCCAATGCAGGCCTAATTGCGAGCCATCGACGTCGGCCGCGCACGCGGCAAGCGGGATACAGGCGAGTACTACACCCGCCGGCAGAACGGCAAAAAACCTCGTCATGTGTCGTATCGGAAAAACAGAAATCACGCGTCACGCACAACGACTGCATGAACGCAGCAGGACCATGCGCACTCAGCACAATGGTGTGTTCGATGTCGCCGGTACGCGACGGACCTGGAATGAAGTTGACCGCGCGCGGTACGCATCAAGGCAAACCCGTCTTCAAGGCCGCCGACGACGCGCGACGCCGGCACGATCGCAATATGCGTCTGCGGCAACAGGCCCGTCGACACGCACGCGTCCTCGCCCGACAACAGGGCTAGCATACCGGTCTCGGCCACCGCGCAAAAGCACTCGGATGCCGGTCAAGTCGCCGTCGCGCGGCATTCTGAATTCGAGTTGGCAGCCGGCATCTGTCCATCCGTAACCAGCGAGCGCGGACCCAAGCGACTGCGGTCGTGGCAAGTTTATGCTCGTGTAGGTAGGCCGCCACCGCAGCCGGCACCTGCTGCGGCCCATCGACGCACGCGACGCTGGTCGCTCTCTTGCGCGATTGCACGGCGAACAGCTCGACGAGATCGCCCGGCAGATCGGGACGCGGGCCGGCCGAGTGCCGCGCCAGATAGTCGGTGAGCGCCTCGCGCTCAACCGCCGCAGGCAGCGCCGGCCGGCGCTGCGCCGCGCGCAGGCGAGCGATGATGTTGCGGCGAGCCGCCGAAGTGTCCATGTAGCGCTCCTCTGTTAGCGTGTTGGCCACGCCTTCGCGCAGATTATACCGGCGCACTATACTGACGAGCGCGGCGCGGCCATTGGCCGGATGGCCATCGAAGATCCCGATGGCCGTGGTGGCATCCAGCTTGCAGTGGGACGCCATCCGCGCGACGCAGTGCGGTGCGATCGCGGGACGCTGCGTGCATGCCGCCGGTGCGTGCCGGCCTGACCTGGTTCAGTGGCTCTCCTCCGATGGCATATCGATCTCGAACACCTGCCGCAAGTACGCGATGTACGCGGGATCGTCGCACATGTTCTTGCCCGGCGAATCGGACAATTTCGCAACGGGCTGGCCATTGCAGCGGACCATTTTCATCACGATCTGCAGCGGCGAATAACCCAGGTCGTTGGTTAGGTTGGTGCCCACGCCAAAAGCGAGTTTGCAACGACTGCGAAAACGCTCGTACAGCTGCAGCACCTTCGGGATATCGAGTGCATCAGAGAAGACCAGGATCTTGGTGTGGGGATCGCAGCGATTCAACTCGTAGTGTTTCAATAGCTGCTCGCCCCATTCGAACGGGTCCCCCGAATCGTGCCGCGCGCCGTCGAAAAGCTTGCAGAAGTACATATCGAAGTCACGCAGGAACGCCTTCATGCCGTAAACGTCGGACAACGCAATGCCGAGATCGCCACGGTATTCTTTGGCCCACATCTCAAAACCGAAGATCTGCGAATCGCGCAGCCGCGGCCCCAGCGCTTGACACGCCTGCAGGTACTCGTGCGCCATCGTGCCCAGTGGCGTCAACCCGTGCTTCATCGCGTAGTAGACATTGCTGGTGCCGGCAAACTGCTCGCCGAGCCCCGCCATCAGCGTCAGGATGACCTCCTCGTGCCACTGCTTCGAAAAGCGTCGCCGCGTACCGTAGTCGGCAATCTTGCAATCAGCGTAGTCGGGCCTCGCGCCGAGCATCGCCATCTTGCCAGTCAGCCGCTCGCGTCCCTCGTGGTACGCCGGCGAGCGCTGCGTATTACGGAAATAGACTTCGTTGACGATCGCCAGCACCGGGATCTCAAACAAGATCGTATGCAGCCACGGCCCGCGCACGACGATCTCGATCTCACCGTTGGCCTTCGGCGACGGCCAGACGCGAATATACTTGTCGTTGAGCTGGAACAGCGCGAGGAAGTCGACGAAGTCGCTCTTGATAAAGCGCAACTGGCGCAAGTAGTCGAGTTCGTCGTCGGTGAAGCGCAACTGGCACAGGCGGCCGATCTGCTCCCGGATCTCGTCCACGTATGGCACCAGGTCGATGCCGCGCGTGCGGCAACGGAACCGGTACTCGACGCTGGCGGCAGGAAAATGATGCAGCACGACTTGCATCATCGTGAATTTGTAGAGATCGGTATCGAGTAACGAAGTGATGATCATGGTCGCACAGCCAGGCACAGGCCGGAAGCTCGGACGGGCCACGGCCGTCTGGCGCGGCACCTCACGTTGATGTTAGCGCAAGCGATGCCACGGCACGTACGCAGCAACCGTGACCGCATATAAAGACATCACCAAAGTGTATAACAGCATCGGGCGGAAGGCGGCGACGCGGTGCGCTACAATAGTTATTTTGCAAAATGGTGGCGTCTGTGGCTACATCGTGTGCCCACATCGCTATACACAGAGTGCAGGAGCTTCAATGACTCACGTTGTGACCGAAAGCTGCATCAAGTGTCGCTATACCGACTGTGTCGACGTATGCCCGGTAGACTGCTTTCGCGAAGGTCCGAACTTCCTCGCGATCGACCCGGATGAGTGCATCGATTGCGCGGTTTGCGTGGCGGAATGCCCGGTCAATGCGATCTATGCGGAAGAAGACGTCCCCGGCGACCAGCAACAATTTATCCAATTGAACGCGGAACTGGCGAAGGACTGGCCCAGCATTACGAGGACCAAGTCTGCTTTACCGGACGCGGAGGAATGGAAAGACGTGAAAGACAAGCTGAAGCTGCTTGAGCGATGAGCGCGACGCGCGCGCGCCGGGTGCGCGATGATCGATGACATCACGCTTTGCGCGCCACCTGTTGACAAGACGATAAAACACCCATAGAATTCCATTTCTCTACTGTTCCCCGATAGCTCAGTCGGTAGAGCGCCGGACTGTTAATCCGTAGGTCCCTGGTTCGAGCCCAGGTCGGGGAGCCAAGAAAATCAAGGGGTTGCATGAAGATGCAACCCCTTTTGCTTTCAGTTAGCCTATTTATATTAGACAGTGTCTAATATTCTTCATAGGAAAACCTCGCCAAATCCTCCTCCTTCGATCTTGCCTAGCAATTTCGTCAAACCCGTCTGTTGCTGACTTCCCACGGATTCGAACTTGAGAACCGCCGTTCTTGCCCGATATCGCATAGGGACCGTGGCCTGACGGCTGAATGTTATACTTGCACCAACTTGGCCGTTGCCCCTCAATAGCACGTTGTTGGAGCGAGCCATGTGTTACAAGTCGCAATTTACTGCACCGCAACGCGCATGGCAGGCACACAGTCTATCTGATAGACCTGCCCGCACTGCGCAGGCCTATCTGAAATCCTATTGGAATCAACAGCTTCCAGTCGACCCAATTGCGATTACTAACGCGGTCGGTGTGCAAGTGTTTGCTAATCGCCCCCTTAAGGCTTGGCCGGATGCTTCAGCTTCGACGACCCATTGAAGCCGGTAATCGAATTCAACGCGAGCGAACCGGCGCTGCGTCAACGCTTCACGATTGCCCACGAACTCGGTCACTTTGCACTGAATCACGGTCCTCGTTTTCGAGACTCCACCGAGAACTTTTCCCTTGCAAACGACGATCTAATTGAAGCAGAAGCGAACAAATTTGCTGCAGAACTCCTGATGCCAGCCGCAGTTGTCAATGGGCTCATTTCCAAGTACGACATTACGGACTTGGACCGGCTAACAGGTATGTTCAAAACCTCAACCGTCGCGATGAAATATTGCTTAAAAAACTTAGATGGCTATGACTCACGACGACTCAAAGACACGACTGGAGTCCTTTCCAAAGGAAAATGGTCAACAGCTTTTTTCGCCGATACCGCCCCTGCTGACGATCTGTCTGCAGGCACCTCTCCGGACATTCCGCAACTGGTTAAAGAAGACCTCTTGGACCGCCAGCGTATTCGCGCCTATCGGCACGTGGCGTTCTATGGGACCGTAACTTTAATCGGCCTCACGTTCTTTGCCCTGTTTAAGCATCAAGCGAACAACGACGGGTGTCGCGCTAGCCACCGCCGCGCTGCTGTGCTGGGGCGCGACAGCCGGTGCAGAAGAGATCGGCAGCGTCAATACGAATTTCCGAATTGAACGAATATCGTTAATCTTCAAGACATTGCATGTCGTGCGCGTGGTCGACCGCAAGCGCAATACGCTAGTCTATTTGATCTACAGCGATCGCGTCGTATCGGGCAGTGCGAAGAACAGCGTGACGGCTGTATCGGTGCAGGGGCAGTCTATCCCGCTCAGGTAACCCGCGCTCGATGCCTAACCTACTGTGGCCGACATCGGGCACGCCACGCCGGGCCAGCCGCTGTGCTGCGCGCGCAAATCGACGACCAGCGCGGCAAACGCCGGCCACACGCGGGCAGGATGAATTCGGCCAATGCGAGCGACGGATCAAACGCACCGCCAGCCCATCGAGGATTCGTGCGGCAATCGCCGAGCCGATGCCAGGCCACTCCAGGCAAGTCGGAGCAGCAGACGACGGGCCGGCGCGCGCCGCCGACGGCGGCGCAACCCGCAATACCGATTAGTTTTGCGCGCCCTTGTCGGCCGCTGCCGCGCCGCCCGATTGCTCATTGAGCGTTTGGGCCGCATCCCGCTTGGCTGCCTTGCGTTGTTCCTTGGCTGCCTTCAACTGGCTGTGGTACTCCTGCTTGAGCGCCTTTTTGTTGGCGCGGTACTGCGCGTTGGCCGCTGCGTCCGTATCGCGCTTCTGCACGAGCGGATCGACGTGACTCGGCGCGACGATACGCTGGCTGGTGCCCGTGCCACCGCTGCCCGCCATGGAATCCGCGCTGCCGTGCGCGCCCACGCCAACGGCTGCGCCAGTGGTCTCGCCGCCGCCTTGAGCCGGCGTTTGTGCAAAAGCGGCAACCGTGGCAGCCACCAGCGCGGTGCCCAGCGCGATACAACGGATTTGACGAATTGCAGTCATTAGATGCCTCCCTATGAAGTCGATCAATGAAACGGCGCAAAGCCGCATGGGCAATCACTCCCACGCACCTGTCGGCCTGCCCGTGCGCGACAGCCTAGCACAGCATGCACGCGTCAGGCCTTTGAACTGACCCGCGCGGGAGCAGGAGGTTCGCCACGGTTTCGATTGTTACCTATCGTTTTGCTTACCAGCGTTTGCTTACAGCCGGTGACCGACCCCGTTATTTCGTATTGCGGACTCACTCAACCGGGGCTCTTCTCAATAGACTGCTGTTAAGATAAACCATTACCTTCCGATCCGCTTTCAATGACCCATCTCGGTACTGCTCAGGACACGCCGGTACACCATCACGGCAAGCCTACACTCGCTCATCATGCGACCGAGACGGCACGCCTGGCAGCGCCGCTCGCCATCGCGCAACTGTCGCAAATGGCGATGGGCGTCACCGACACAATCCTGCTCGGCTCGCTGGGGCCCGACGCGCTGGCAGCCGGAGGACTTGGCGCCATGCTATTTTTCACCATCATGACTCTGCTGCAAGGCGTGCTCCAGTCGGTCAGCGTGACGGTCGCACAAGCGCGCGGCGCCCAGGCAGAGCATCGCGTGCCGTCAATCTACTGGACGGGCCTTGCGCTATCGCTGGTGCTGGCGGTGCCGGCGTTCGTGCTGCTGAGCTTCGCGACACCGCTGCTGGTGATAGCAGGCCAGCCGTCGGCGTTGGCCGAAGATGTCGGCCAATACGCGCGCGTGTTGCGCTGGGCGGCACTGGGCAGCCTGATCGGCATCGGCATGATGCGCGCGTTCCTGCCAGCGATCGGCGCCGCGCGCCGGCTGTTGTGGGTATCGGTGGGGGGCGTCGTGTTGAACGGCTTCCTAAACTACGGGTTGATCCATGGCGCGTGGGGCTTGCCGCGCATGGGGTTTCTCGGCTCCGCGGCGGCCACGGCGATCACGATCTGGCTAACCGCGCTCGTGCTGCTCGCGCTGTTGCACCTGCCCGAACGATTCCGGCACTTTGTCGCCGGCTCGCGCCGCCCGCGTTGGTCCGTGATGTCCGAGTTGCTCGCGGTCGGCTGGCCGGTCGCCGTGACGTACGCCGCCGAGACGATGCTGTTCCTCGCGACAAGCCTGGCGGTAGGCACACTCGGTGCAGCCGCCCTCGCGGCGCACCAGATTGCGCTGAACGTCGCATCGGTCACTTTCATGGTGCCGCTGGCCATTGCGCAGGCCGCCAATGTCCGGGTCGGGTACTGGGCGGGCGCACGCCATCCCGTCGAGGCACGCCGCGCCGGGATCGTCGCGCTGGCGCTGGGAGCCGGCTTCATGGCGGCGTGCGGCACCGTGATGACGTGGATGCCGCACAGCATCATCGCGCTTTATCTGAACCCGCATGAGCCGTCCAATGCGGCGACAATCTCGCTGGCCGCGTCGCTGCTGACGGTGGCGGCCGTGTTCCAGATCGTGGACGGACTACAAACCGTCGGAGCCGGCTGCCTGCGTGGGCTGCGCGACACGCGCGTGCCGATGCTGCTGGCCGCCACCGGCTACTGGGGCATCGGCTATCCAACTGGCTATTGGCTCGCCTTCCATGCGGACCTGGGCGCGAGGGGCTTATGGTGGGGCCTGGCCGCAGGACTGGCCACGGTCGCGTGCCTGATGGTCGCCCGGTTTTACTGGAAAAGCCAGGCGCTCGGACGTGACACCGCGGCATAACAGCGTGGCGGATCGCACCGGCGGCGTCCGCGCGAACGCGCACACCGGCCGACAGACCATACCGGCCCCGGCAACACGCGTGGCCGGGGCCGGCGCGGCGGCACAGCGGCGGGCGATGTTGCCGGCCATGCTGCTGCTCGCGATGTCATCCATGCTGTGTGCCGGCTGCACGACGCA
The DNA here is from genome assembly GCF_021991875.1 of Mycetohabitans sp. B8. Taxonomy (GTDB): domain Bacteria; phylum Pseudomonadota; class Gammaproteobacteria; order Burkholderiales; family Burkholderiaceae; genus Mycetohabitans. The sequence goes on along the minus strand of NZ_JAHLKR010000008.1, from coordinate 232,139 downwards.
TCTACCACAGGCTGACGCGCGTGCGGCGCCGATAACCCATGCACTGTCTGGCGACACCGTCACGCCACTGTCGCGCGCCGTGCAGGCGGCCTCGTTGGCCCATGGCGGCTTGGACGGATTCCGCTTGCTCGCCGACGGCACCGACGCACTGCAGATGCGCGTTGCACTCGCACACGCGGCCACGCGCACATTGGACCTGCAATACTACATCGCTGAAGAAGACAATACCGGCAAGCTGCTGCTGGCTGCGGCGCTCTACGCGGCCGATCACGGTGTGCGCGTACGCATGCTGGTCGATGACTTGAATTTCAAGGACATCGACAAGACGATGGCCGCGCTGAACCTGCATCCGAGCATCGAAATTCGTGTGTTCAATCCGTTCTCGTGCGCTAAGGCCGGCGTGTTGGACAAAATAACGAACCTGCTGACGAATCTGGACAAGCTGACACACCGGATGCATAACAAGGCGATGATCGCCGACAACCAGATCGCGATCATCGGCGGACGCAATCTTGGCGATGCATACTTCAACGCCAACTCAGACCTGAACTTCCGGGACCTGGACGTGTTCGCCGCCGGCCCGATCGTCACCGGCATCTCGGCCAGCTTTGACGAGTACTGGAACAGCGACCTGGCCTATCCGCTTAAAGTGCTCAACCGGCAGCGCTTCAATCCGGACGATGTCGAGAAGGTGCGCGTGGCGCTGCGCCGGCACTGGCGGCAGACGGCCGATGCAATCGGCGCGAGGCCGCTGAACGCGGCACCGCTCGCGCAGCAGATCCGTCTCGGCCAGTTGGGCCTGACGTGGGCACCTGCGCAGTTCGCGGTAGATTCCCCGCGCAAGGCAACGCTGCCGATCGGGCACTATGAGAGTTTGCCGCTCAAGCGCCTGTTGGAGCAGGTTCTTGCCGCGCGCAGCGAAGTGTTGGCGATTTCGCCATACTTCGTGCCCCACGATAGTGTCGTCGCATTGACGCGTCAATTGGTCGGCCGTGGCGTGCGGGTGGCGATACTAACGAATTCGCTGGCGGCGACCGACGCCCCCGCTGTACAGGCGGGTTATGCACCGTACCGCGAGCCGCTGTTGCGCGCCGGCGCACAGCTCTACGAATTCAAGTCAACCGTGCGCAACGGCCGCGTAACGCCTGGCATAAGCGGCTCCCGCTCCCGCTCGAGCCTGCACGCGAAAGCCTATGTGATCGACCGCGAGACGTTGGTCATCGGCTCGATGAACCTCGACCCCCGCTCAGTCCATTTGAATACGGAATTGGCGTTGTTCATCCATAGCAAGGTGCTCGCCGAGCAGCAGGCGCGGCTGTTCGAACGCGCGATCGCCCCAGAATTCAGCTACCCGTTGCGCCTGGCCACGCCCGAGGAACGGGCACAGTTGCGCGCGATCGGCGCGCCGGCTTCACCGCTCATCTGGACCGATTTCGAGGATGGGCATGTCATCACGTATAACTTCGACCCGGACGCCGGCCTTGCACGTAATGTGCTCACCGGCTTGTTTTTCGTCCTGCCGCTGCGTGATCAACTGTGAACGGCCACCGCGGCAGCCCTGTCCGATCACCCTGGACCTCGTGTCCGCACTGGAGCATAAAATGACAGAGAATGTCAGGATGGAACGCGACACGTTTGGCGCCATCGCCGTGCCTGCTGACCGGCTGTGGGGCGCGCAAACCCAACGATCGCTGCAACATTTCAAAATCTCCACGGAGAAGCAGCCATCGGAGTTGATTCACGCGCTGGCGATCGTTAAGCGCGCCGCAGCTGAAGTCAACGAAGCACTTGGCGTGCTACCCGCCAATAAGGCACGCGCGATCATTGCCGCGGCAGACGAAATCCTCGCTGGCGAGCACGCGGTGCAATTCCCACTGGCGGTCTGGCAAACGGGCTCGGGTACACAAACCAACATGAACCTGAACGAGGTCATCGCCAACCGCGCGAGCGAGTATCTGGGCGGTGAACGCGGCGAGGCGCGCCTGGTGCATCCGAACGACGACGTGAATCGCGGCCAGTCGTCCAACGACGTGTTCCCGACCGCGATGCATATCGCCGCCGCACAAGGCATCGCAACGCGGCTCAAGCCGGCGCTGCTCAAGCTACGCGACACGCTCGCGCACAAGTGCACCACTTTCGCCGACATCGTGAAGATAGGCCGCACGCACCTGCAGGATGCCACGCCGCTGACGCTGGGCCAGGAATTTTCAGGCTACGTCGCCCAGCTCGACCAGGGGATGCGCCATCTGGACGCGACGCTGCCCCATCTGTACGAACTCGCGCTTGGCGGCACCGCAGTGGGCACTGGATTGAACGCCCATCCGCAATTCGCGCAAAAGGTCGCCGCGGCCATCGGCCGGCTCACCGGGCTGCCGTTTGTCACCGCGCCGAACAAGTTCGAGGTGATGGCAGCGGCCGACGCGCTAGTGGCCGCACACGGCGCGCTGAAAACGCTCGCCGCAAGCCTGATGAAGATCGCCAACGACATCCGCTGGCTCGCGTCGGGACCCCGCTGCGGGTTAGGTGAACTCACGATCCCCGAAAACGAGCCGGGCAGTTCCATCATGCCGGGCAAGGTCAATCCGACCCAGGCGGAGGCGCTGACGATGCTGTGCTGCCAGGTCTTCGGCAACGACGTGGCAGTCAATTTCGGCGGCGCAAGCGGCAATTTTGAACTCAACGTTTTTCGGCCGATGATCGCGCACAATGTGCTGCAATCGATCCGACTGCTGACGGACGGCATGCTGAGCTTCAACGATCACTGCGCGATCGGCATCGAGCCCAACCGGGCACGGATCGACGCGCTGCTCAACGAGTCGCTGATGCTGGTCACCGCGCTCAACCCGCACATCGGCTATGACAAGGCGGCACAAATCGCCAAGAAGGCACACCACGAAGGCACCACGCTGAAAGCCGCCGCGCTGGCGCTCGGCTATCTGAGCGCTGAGCAGTTCGATGCGTGGGTTCGACCGCGGGACATGGTTGGCACGCGCGGCTAGCCGGCCGCACCGCGGATGCCCGCGCGGCAGTCCTAGGCCTTCGTGCCGCCATTGGCCCGAACACCACTCGTTGATCGGCGCATTGTCCCCGGTCACGTAGAATAATGCATTCGCCGTTTCCAGCCACTTTCCCTGACCGGGTCCGCAACCCGGTTCCAGACCATGGATGCACCGTACCTGTCTATTCTCAAGGATCTGCTCGAACGCGGCACGCTCAAGAGCGACCGCACCGGCACGGGCACGCGCTCACTGTTCGGCGTGTCGTACCGGCATGACTTGTCCACCGGCTTCCCGCTGCTGACCACCAAGAAACTGCACGTGCGCTCGATTCTGCACGAGTTGCTATGGTTCCTGCGCGGGGACACGAACATCCGCTACCTGCATGAGAACGGTGTGACGATCTGGGACGAATGGGCCACGCCCGATGGCGAACTCGGCCCCGTGTACGGCGCGCAGTGGCGGTCGTGGCGCAATCCCGACGGCACCCGGACCGATCAGGTGCAGGCGCTGCTCGACTCGCTGCGCACGAAGCCGGACAGCCGTCGGCACATCATCAACGCATGGAACGTGTCGTTTTTACCCGACGAGTCGAAGTCCCCCGTGCAAAACGCGCTGGAGGGCCGCATGTCGCTGCCGCCATGCCACATCCTGTACCAGTTCTACATCGCCGATGGCAAGCTGAGCTGCATGCTGACCCAGCGTTCCGGCGATTGGTTCCTCGGCATTCCATACAACTGCGCGTCGGTGGCGTTTCTCACCCATATGATCGCGCAGCAACTCGGCTTGCAACCCGGCGAAATCGTCCATTCGATCGGCGACGCTCACCTGTACCTGAACCACGTCGACCAAGCCCGGTTGCAGCTCACCCGCACGCCACGGCCGCTACCGCGGCTGATCATCAAGCGACAGCCGGACACCCTGTTCGACTACCGCTTTGAAGACTTTGAGATCGCCGGCTACGATCCGCATCCCCATATCGTCGCACCCATCGCTGTGTAGCTTGACGGCACCAGGACCTGAGCGATCCCAAGCCCGAGCCGGCCAGCGGCGTCAACCACAATTGCCGTGTTCGTGTCCGCCGCCGCTCGCCGAATGCTGAGCCGCGCCGAGTCGAAGCCACCACCCGTTGGATATCGCTCGTGTCACGCTGTATCGGCTGATGGACGCACACAGGCTTGGGGCCGCTCGGAGCCGAACGATCAACTAAACTGAGCAGTCGGCTACAATCGGGCATGCGGGGCCAGCCCTGCCCCCTGCCTGTCCAACTCACGGTGGATCAATGACGACGCTTTGCCTGATCGTCGCGCGCGCACGCAACGGCGTGATCGGACGCGACAACGCGCTGCCATGGCGGCTGCCCGAGGACCTTGCGCACTTCAAGCGCACCACGATGGGTGCGCCGCTGATCATGGGGCGCAAGACCCACGAGTCGATTGGGCGCGCGCTGCCAGGCCGCCGGAACATCGTCGTGACGCACGATGCGGCGCGACGTTTCGAGGGCTGCGACACCGTCACCAGCCTGGACGCAGCGCTCGCGCTGTGCGAAACGCTGCATGCGCCGCTTGCCTACCTGATCGGCGGCGCCCAGTTGTATCGCGAGGGGATCGGACGCGCCGGGCGATTGATCGTCACCGAGATCGATCACGTGTTTGAAGGCGACGCGACGTTTGCCGCGCCGTCACCGGCGCACTGGCGGGAGGTGTCGCGCGAAACCTATCGCGCAGCCCCACCGAACGACTTCGACTACGCGTTCGTCGAATACGAAAGGCTGCGCTGATCCGTCGCGGGATTCACTGGCCGGCAATCGTCATCTGCTCGATCAGTACCGAGCCCGTTTCTTTCGTCCCGCGCACGATTTTGTCGGCGCCAATCGCGACGATTTGCGCAAACATTCGCTGCAGCGTGCTGGCGACCGTGATCTCCTCGACCGGATACTGGATCTGGCCATTCTCAACCCAGAATCCGGACGCGCCACGCGAGTAGTCGCCCGTGACATAGTTCACACCCTGCCCCATTAACTCAGTCAACAGCAGACCCGTGCCGAGCTTGCGCAACATCGCGCGGAAATCGTCATCCTCGCGCGTCAGCGTGCTGGTCAATGACAGATTGTGCGAGCCGCCGGCATTGCCGGTAGTCTTCATGCCCAGCTTGCGGGCCGAATACGTCGACAGGAAATACCCCTGTACGACGCCGTCGCGCACGACGTCGCGCCGCGTGGTGCGCACACCCTCCTCGTCAAATGGGGCACTGCCCAGCGCGCGGGGCACATGCGGGTCCTCGCGCACCTGCACGTGCGGCGCAAATACAGGCTTGCCCAGCGAGTCGATCAGGAAGCTCGTCTTGCGATATAACGCCCCGCCGCTGGTCGCTTGCACAAACGCCCCCAGCAGCCCAACGGCGAGCGGCGCCTCGAACAGCACCGGGCATTTTCGGGTCTCGAGCCGGCGTGCGCCGATACGCGCCAGCGCACGCTCGGCAGCATAGCGGCCCACCGCTTCGGGCGGGGCCAATTGCGCTGCACAGCGGCGTGACGTGTACCAGTCATCACGCTGCATCTGCTGGCCGCTGCCGGCAATCGGCGCGCATGCGATAGCGTGCCGCGAGTACGGGTAGCCGCCGACAAAGCCGCGGGAGGTGGCCAGCACGAACTGCGAATGCTGCGCGGACACGCTCGCGCCTTCGCTGTTGCGGATGCGCGGGTCGGTGTCGAAGGCCGCCTGTTCGGCGCGGCGTGCGATCTCGACGGCGTCGTCGGCATGCAACTCCCACGGGTGGAACAAATCCAAATCCAGCGGATGCATCTCGAGTAGCTCCGCTTCGGCGAGCCCGGCGCAGTGGTCCTCCGCGGTGAACCGCGCGATGTTGTACGCAGCTGATACCGTATCGCGCAGCGCCGCCGGCGAGAAATCGGACGTGCTCGCATTGCCGCGCTTGTTGCCGATGAAGACGCTCACCCCCATCGTCTTGTCGCGGTTGTGCTCGATCGTCTCGACCTCGCCTCGCCGTACCGACACCGACAAGCCGTCGCCCTCCGAGATCTCAGTCGCGGCATCGGTTGCGCCAAGCGCTTTGGCGTGCCGCAGTATGTCCGCCGCGATGTCCTTCAGTTGCGCCTGGGTGTGCGCAAACACGCGCTGGTGTACTGCCATGTCAGTTCGATCCTCGGTTTTCATGATGCGATCATAACAAGTCGTTTGCCCAACCGCGAGGATGGCACGCGGCACGCGCTAAAATACGCGCATGACGCGCAAGACACGAACCACGGCGGCGACGCAACCGCTCGCCGACCACCAGGGCGGCCGCGATGATACGCGACCGAGCAAATCGCAACTCAAACGGGAAATGACGGCGCTGCAGGCGCTCGGCGCCGAGATTGTTGACCTGCCCAAGGATGCGCTCAAGCGCATGCCGTTACCCGAGGACCTGGCCGACGCGATACACGAGGCGCGCCGCATCACGGACCATGAAGGCAAGCGGCGGCAATTGCAATATGTGGGACGGCTGATGCGCGGCCTTGCGCACACCGACGTGGCGGCGCTGCGCAACGCGCTGGACACCTACAACGGCACGAACAAAGCCGAGACGGCGCGATTGCACTGGATCGAGCGCACCCGCGCGCAGTTGCTCGAGAGCGACGAGGCGCTGACCGAGTTTCTGCGCGCCCATCCGGGCGCCGACGTCCAGCAAGGCCGCACGCTGATCCGCAATGCGCGGCGCGAGGCGGCTCAAGGCAAGCCGCCGCGCTATTTCAGAGAACTGTTCCAGTGGATCAAAGAGGTGACCGGCAATGCAGATCCGCGCGCCGAACACGCTGGAATTTCCGCTTCTTCCGACGACGAGCAAGACGATGACAACACCGCATGAGCGCGCCGACAAACTGGTCGTCGGCCTGGTTTCGATCAGCGACCGCGCCAGTGCCGGGGTCTACGAGGACCAGGGCATCCCCGCGCTACAGGCATGGCTGAGCGACACGCTCACCAGTGCGTGGCGGGCGCACACACGGCTGATCGCCGACGATGCAGCCACCCTCTCACGCACGCTGATCGAGCTCGTGGACGAGGCCCGCTGCAACCTCGTGCTCACTACGGGGGGCACCGGCCCCGCCCGGCGCGACGTCACACCCGAGGCCACGCTGGCGGTGGGCACTCGGACGATGCCCGGTTTTGGCGAGCAAATGCGCCAGATCAGCCTACATTTCGTGCCGACGGCGATTCTGTCGCGCCAAGTAGCGGTCATTCGCGAAACGGCCGATCATGCGGCGCTGATTGTGAACCTGCCTGGTCAACCGAAGTCGATCCGTGAAACGCTCGAAGGGGTGCGCGACGCGCAGGGGAACGTCATCGTCAATGGCATCTTCGCCGCCGTGCCGTACTGCATCGACCTGATCGGCGGCCCGTATATCGAAACCGACCCGGCGCATGTCGTCGCATTCCGGCCCAAGAGCGCGATCCGGCAAAAGTCGCCGGCCGCAACCTGAGCGCGGAACGCACGGTCCCGGCCAGTTCGGCCAGCCCCGACCAGCGCTGCTGACTCAGCCAACGAGTCAGCACACCGGCGGCATTGTGGCGACGTCGGGCGCGCGCAGGAAATGCTCACGGTAGTACTTCAATTCGTCGATCGACTCATGGATGTCGGCCAGCGCGGTATGCAATGCACGCTTCTGGAATCCCCTGTAGACTGCCGGCTGCCAGCGGCGGCACAGCTCCTTGAGCGTGCTCACGTCGAGATTGCGGTAGTGAAAGAATGCCTCGAGCTCCGGCATCCAGCGCGCCATGAAACGACGGTCCTGGCAAATCGAGTTGCCACACATTGGCGACTTACCGGCCGGCACGTATTGCGACAGGAACGCGAGCAATTGCGCGGCCGCGTCAGCTTCGGTGACCGACGATGCACGAACCCGTTCGATCAAGCCCGAGCGGCCATGCGTGCTCTTGTTCCATTGGTCCATCGCATCCAGCGTCGAATCCGACTGATGGATCGCCAGCACCGGACCTTCAACGGCCACCGCCAGGTTCGAATCGGTGACCACCACCGCGACCTCGATGATCCGATCGGTGTTCGGCAGCAAGCCGGTCATCTCCATATCCAGCCATATCAGGTTGAATTCACTCTTGGCCAGCACGGGTTGGCCACCGGGTTGCTGCAGGTCGGGACTCATTCAAACGCCTTAAAATGGATTCCTCGCTATTTTGCCCGAAGCGCCGTAGCGGCGACACTCGTGGCGAACGTGCGAGAATAGACGCATTACAGCCTTCCCACGGATAACGGATGTTTACGATCCTTTTTGTCGTCGCGCTCGTTGCGATGATCGCCACCCGGCTGTGGCTCGCGAGCCGACAGATCCGGCACGTCGCCGGCCATCGTAATGCGGTCCCGGACGGGTTCCGCGACACGATTTCGCTGCAAGCTCACCAGCGGGCGGCCGACTACACGGTGTCGCTGACGCGGCTCGCGATGCTCGAAATCGGCGTGGGCGGCGCATTGCTGGTCGCGTTGACATTGTTGGGCGGCCTGCAATGGTTGGATACCCTACTCAGTGGGTGGCTGGGTCGCGGATATGCGGGTCAAATTGCACTGGTGGCCACGGTCGCCGTCATCATCGGACTGGTCGATTTGCCATTTGATTATGCGCGGCACTTTGTCATCGAGGCACGGTTCGGCTTCAACAGAATGTCACGCAAGCTTTTTTTTGCCGACCTAGTGAAGGGAACGTTGCTCGGCGCGCTGTTCGGCCTGCCGCTGGTGTTCGTCGTGCTGCGGCTCATGCAGCAGGCCGGCGCGATGTGGTGGATCTGGGCGTGGCTCGTCTGGGTCGCGTTTAGCATCGGCGTGCTAATCCTATATCCGAGCGTGATCGCACCGCTGTTCAACAAATTCGAGCCGCTGACCGACGCATCGCTGCGTGAGCGCATCGAATCGTTGATGCACCGCTGCGGCTTCGCCGCCAAAGGGCTGTTCGTGATGGACGGCAGCCGGCGCTCCGCACATGGCAATGCCTACTTTACCGGCTTTGGCACGGCCAAGCGGATCGTGTTCTTCGACACGCTGCTCAGCCGGCTCGATGGCAGCGAGATCGAGGCAGTGCTGGCGCACGAACTCGGTCATTTCAAACACCGGCACGTGCTGAAGCGCATGATCATCACGTTTGCATTGTCATTCTTGCTGCTTGCGTTGCTCGGCTGGCTCGCCCAACGTCCGTGGTTCTACACGAGCCTGGGCGTTATGCCGTCGATGACCGGCTCGAACGACGCGCTTGCCTTGATTCTGTTCTTTCTCGTGATGCCGGTCTTTCTGTTTTTTGTGACGCCGCTCACCAGCCTATCATCGCGCAAGCATGAGTTCGAGGCCGACGCCTTCGCTGCGACGCAGGCACGCGCGCAAGCTTTGGTCAGCGCGCTGGTCAAGCTCTATCAGGACAATGCGTCGACGCTGACACCCGACCCGGTCTACTGCGCGTTCTACTATTCCCACCCGCCCGCGGCGCAGCGCATCGAGCGGCTGCTGGCACACACGCGCGCATGAGCAGCCGTACAGCGCGCGGCGCACCGCATCGCACGGCCTCGGCAACACAACGCGGCAACGATCACGACCGGATAGGGGGAGGCGGCAAGGGCCGGGTCATCGCCGCGCACGGCCGGCATTATGTGGTTCAACCCGACAATGGTAGCTCGCTACTGCAGTGCTTTCCACGCGGCAAAAAAAGCGAAGTCGCAGTGGGCGACCGCGTCAGCTTCGAGGTGACCTCCGCAAACCAGGGCGTCATCGTCGCGGCCGATGCGCGACGCAACCTGCTTTTTCGCTCGGACCAGTTCAAGTCGAAGCGCTTTGCCGCTAATCTCGATCAATTGCTGATCGTACTGGCCACCGAGCCGCATTTCAGCGAGGATCTGCTCGGCCGCGCGCTGGTGGCCGCCGAAGCGCATCAGCTCGAGCCAGTGGTGCTGTTGAACAAAGCCGACTTGCTCACTGCACTGCCGCTTGCCCGTGAACGTATCGCATCCTACGCGGCACTCGGCTACCGGATCGTCGAGGTGTCCGCGACCGGTGCCGCCGACGCCGCGCACGCCGCGCTCGCACCGCTGCTCGCCCATCGCGCTACCCTGCTGCTCGGCCAGTCCGGCATGGGCAAGTCGACGCTGGTGAATCTGCTGGTGCCGCACGCAAACGCCGCGACGCGCGCCATTTCATCGGCACTGAACAGCGGCCGCCATACCACCACGTTCACTCGCTGGTATGCGTTACCGAACGGCGGGGCGTTGATCGACTCGCCGGGCTTCCAGGAGTTCGGGCTGTATCATTTGACCGAAGGCCAACTCGAACGCGCCTTCCCCGAATTCCGCCCGCTGCTCGGCGGTTGCCGCTTCTACAATTGCCATCATTTGCACGAGCCGGGTTGTGCGATATTGGACGCGGTGGCGCAAGGCCGCGTCGCGCCAGCGCGCCATGCGTTGTATGCGCAACTGCTGCACGAAGCAAGCCAGGTGGTCCGATAGCGTGCCGTGGATGCGTCACGATGCCGCTCGTTTAGCCGGCCCACACCGCCACGGTCAGCATCAGCAACAACAGCATCCATAGGATGACGGCGCGCCAGACGAGGCCCACCGCCGATTGCAGTGCCCGCGGCGTGCAATCCTCACCCACCGGCACCGGGCCGCCATCGGTGGAAGACAGCGCGTCGACACTGGACGGCTCGGCTAGCGGGCCCGCCAGCCGAGCCCCTAGTGCGCCGCTGCCGGCAGACAGCAACACGCCCTCGTTGGAATCCGGCCACTGCTGCGAGGTATTGCGCCAAGCGTAAATCGCGTCCTCGAAGTTGCCAACAATCGCGAAACCCATGGCGGTCAGCCGCGCCGGCATCCAGTCGATGAGAAAGAACGCCTGCCGCGCAAACGCGGCAAATGCTGGCGTGCGCTCCGATACCGTATCGTTCCAGGTGCGCGCCAAATGCTCAGCCACCCGATAGAGAACAGCACCGGCAGGTCCGATCGGCACGACGAACCAGAAGAACACACCAAAAACATGCCGGTGCGAAGCGATCACCGCGCGAATCAGCGTATGGCGCACGACCTCGGTCACTGGCATATCGACTGTATCCAGGCCAGTCCATTGCGCGAGGATTTCACGCGCACGCGGCACGTCATCGTTGTTTAGCGCGAGATGAATGTCGGTGAAATAATGGCTGAACTGTCGGAAGCCGAGCGTCAAATAGACGACCACCACATTCCAGAGGAACGCCAGTACGAAACTGATCCGATACAACAGGTAGTAGATCAGCGCGACCACCAAGGTCCACGGAACAGCGACGGAAAGCCACGCAAGCAATCCGTGCTTGCGCTTGCCAGCATCGAACGCTTGCCCCGCACTGGTCGCGTGATAGTGAAGCAGCATCGACACAGGATTGTGCGGCGACAGCGCCCGCAACTGTTCAATGATCAGAGCCAGCAATACGGAAAAAAAGGTCATGCGCAGCGCCGTAATACGGTTTGGGACAAGGGTACCGATAAAGATGGCGTAAAGATAGCACAGTGCCTCGGCCCGACGCTCACTGATCTGGACCCTGTTACGCAAACGCGATAGACAACAGGTGGACAACGCGGATCATGGCGCGACGCGCGGCGGGATACCGGCTGCTATGCGGCTAGGAATCGATATAAGTTGCGCAGCATGCCTGCGGTGGCGCCCCAGATGAAATAGTCACCGCGGCCGTTCAATCGTGGATACGGCATTGCAAAAAAACGGCGCTCCACATTTTCCGAGCGGAAAACGCGTATTTGATGATGGGACGGATTCATCAGAAAGGCGAGCGGCACCTCGAAAATTTCTGCCACTTCATAGCCGTCAGCCACCGTTGAAAAGGGTAGATGGACCAAGCCGACGACCGGCGTGACATGAAATCCCGTGCCGGTCAGATACTCGGGCAACGTCCCCAACACCTCGACGCAATCCCCCGGCAGGCCGACTTCTTCCCGTGCCTCACGCAACGCCGTCGCGGTCGCGTCTGCATCATCCGGCTCGCATCGCCCGCCTGGAAAACTGACTTGCCCAGCATGGTCAGTCAGCCTGTCTCCGCGCTGCGTCAACAACACCGTGACGTCGTCGCGAATCACCAACGGCATGAGCACCGCGGCCTGCCGTGGATCGCCGCGCGTCCATCGCGCCTCATGCGGCTCCGGAGTCCAGTTAAGTTCTTGCTGGAACCGCTCGCGCAAGCCGTGCGGCGTCAACCGACCTGGGGCAACCGGCGCCAAGTGCGTATCGCTCGACTCGACGGGCAGCAACTCAGGATTGAAGATCAGCCGGCTCATGGTGCAATAGGCTCATCAACGAAAAAAGCACCCCGTCGGGGTGCTTTTTTCCGGTGCTGCGCTTACTCTTGGGACGCTGCGCGTTCCTTTTTGTAAGACAGCTTTTCTTTGATCCGAGCGGACTTGCCCGAACGCTCGCGCAGGTAATACAGCTTCGCACGCCGCACGTCGCCACGGCGCTTCACAACAATGCCCGCGATCAATGGCGAGTACGTTTGAAACGTCCGTTCGACGCCTTCGCCCGACGAAATCTTGCGGACGATGAACGACGAGTTCAGGCCACGATTGCGCTTGGCGATCACCACGCCTTCATACGCTTGTACACGCTTGCGATTGCCTTCGACCACGTTCACGTTGACTACGACCGTGTCACCCGGCCCAAAGGCTGGGATGGTCTTGCCCGCGAGCACGCGCTCGATTTCTTCCTGCTCGAGTTTTGCAATCAGATTCATCACTGACTCCTGTAACCATCTTGCCGGCGTTTTCTTACCCCGATCACGATCGAGGTCCCGGTAGAGGATGGGTTGACTTCCGGCAGCCGGCTCCGGCCACCGCCTTGCCCTCGCACACCGGCCATCAATGCTCCGATGCCACGAGGGTTGCGAGCCATGCCTCATCGGCACGACTCAACATCTTGTTACGCCGGGCGCGCTCAATCAGATCGGGGCGCTTGAGCAGCGTATTGCGCAGCGCCTCGCGACGCCGCCACAGTTCGATCTGCGCATGGTGCCCGCCGAGCAGCACGTCCGGCACCCGCATGCCCTGATACTCTTCCGGGCGTGTGTAATGCGGGCAGTCGAGCAGCCCATTGACGAAGCTGTCCTGCATGGCCGACTGCGCATCGTTCAATACACCAGGCAACTGCCGAATCACCGCATCCATCAGGGCCATCGCAGGCAACTCACCCCCCGACAACACAAAATCGCCGAGGCTCACTTCGTCGTCCACCTCGTGATCGATCAGCCGCTGGTCGATCGCCTCGTATCGACCGCACAATACGATCAACCCAGGCAGCGCCGCATACTCGATCACCTTGGCGTGGTTCAGTGGACGGCCTTGCGGCGACATCAGCACGACGCGCGCGCGATACGGCGGTGACCCGGTCTCATCCGCGCATTGCGCCTCCCGGGCGGCAGCGATCGCATCGGCGAGCGGCCGGGCCAGCATCACCATGCCGGGACCACCGCCGTACGGACGATCATCGATCGTCCGGTAGTTGTCCGTCGTGAAGTCGCGGGGATTCCACGTACGCAACGTATAACGCTGTTGCTTGGCGGCCCGGCTGGTAATCCCCCAGTCGGTCAGGGCGCGAAACATTTCCGGGAACAGCGTGATGACATCGAATTGCATCGCGCGCTCCATCAATAGTCCATCCCCCAGTCGACGACGATGCGTCGATCCGACGGATCGACCGTTTTCACGTAAGCGTCGACAAACGGAATCAGCCGCTCCGCCTTCGTGATACGCCCGTCCCGCCCGATCTCATCGTACTGCACGCGCAGAATTGAGTGTGCGCCGTTATCAATCAGGTCTACGACCTGGCCCAGCGCGTCACCGGACGCGCTGACGACCGCCAAGCCAATCAAATCGACCCAGTAGTACTCGTCACGCCCGAGCGCCGGAAAATCCGCGCGACGCACGTGCACCGTGGCGCCGCGCAGCGCAAGCGCCTGATCACGATCCGCGCACCCGGCAAGTTGCACGACCACGGTAACGCCATGCGCCTTGCTCGACACGACCTGTGCCGCACGGCACACGCCGCCTTTGACGAGCCACCACGAGCTTGCGCACAGCAGCGCACCGCCACTCGAACCGACGCCGGCATGCGGCGTGATCTTCAACCAGCCCTTGATACCGTAGGCATCGACAACCGCACCGACCTCGATTGCGTCGTCCGGCAACGACGTCACGCGCTCGATACCGGACTCGGACGAGCCCGCGCGGCCATCCCCTTTCACCGGACGGCGCACAAAAGGGCCAAACGACACAGGCCGACGCGACGACGCACGGGTTGCCATTCGATCACACGCTAGCGCTTGGCCACTCGCGTACCGCGCTCCAACGGATGCCACGATACCGCATTCGGTGTATGCCGCCGGCCCGCATTAAGCTGGTTACGCGGACGGTTGCGCAGCTTGCGCTTGCTTGACCAGGCGGGCCACGGTCGGCGACAGCTGCGCGCCGACACCTTGCCAGTACGCCAGGCGGTCTTGCGTGATACGCAGCGATTCGCCCTTCGTCGCGACCGGATTGTAAAAGCCGACGCGCTCGATGAAACGGCCGTCGCGGCGATTGCGCGAATCGGTTGCAACGATATTGTAGAACGGGCGCTTCTTCGAGCCGCCACGAGCCAAGCGGATGATGACCATGCTGTGTCCTTACCTAAATAGCCTGGGTATTGACCAACAACACCCGGGTTTTCGATCTGCCGAAACGCGCGATTATAACCTGAAAATGGCGCCCCAACCAATACTTACCGCGTCGGTGACGGCGCGGGTGGCCGGCGTGCTTGCGTGCCACCCCACCGCGGCGCTGCCGCCCAAGCGCCAACATGGCTGGAAATTCGTTGCGTTTGGGTCAAACAACCCACGCTATGTGCCAATCGGCGCACCATGCAACGCTACCGCGTCGCGCGGGTAACGCTGGGCGATGCCGGTGTCCTCTAGCCAGCGCCCTCTATCGCGTCACATACGCGAGGCGCTGACGGCACGACGTACAATATCGGCCCTGTCATCGTATTCCTTGCCCGCCATGTCCACCTCTTCCCGCGTGCGCTCCGACGGCCGCGTGCCGCCGGCCCCGCCACCCCGGTTCAAGTCCAAAACCCGCGCCGCCCTTGCCGCGTTCCTGCTCGGTTCGCTCGGCGCCCACCGGTTCTACCTGTATGGCTCGCGCGACGCGCTGGCATACTTGCATATTGCCGCGACGGCGCTCGGCGTCGTCGGCGTGCAATGGCTCGTCACGACGCAGCGAACATCCATCGCCGGGTGGTGGCTCTCGGTACCGGGTGCCGTCTCGCTCTTGGCCGCGTTCCTCGCCGCGATCATCTATGGCTTGCGGCCGGACGATCAGTGGGACGCCCGCTTCAACCCACACGGCGATCACCCGAGCCATTCCGGCTGGGGTGTCGTGTTCGTTGTGATCCTATCGCTGTTCATTGGCGCGATGTTGCTGATGGGCGCGCTGGCGCTGGCGTTCCAGACCTACTTCGAAGCAACCGTCCAGCCGTTGAGCTGTGTCGGCCTCGGCGCGCTAGCTTGATCGTATGATCAGTTGATCGCGGCGCCGCTCATGACGGCGCCGCGCTTTAGCCGAACAGGCGCTTGCGTGCCGCCCGCTCAAAGCGCTGCTTGAGCAACTCGCCCCCGGGCCCTTCATCCGCGTGCCGAACGATGCGTCATCACAGCGGCGCGATGGGCAACGCGTCACCAGCAGGCGATGCTGTCGGTTCGACCCAATACTGGATACTGCACACCTAACCTATACAGCATTACTCACGCGCCGCAACCGTCAACGTCTCCTTGACTTCCTCCATCACGACATAGCTCTTGGACTGCACCGCCCCGGGCAATTGGAGCAAGATGTCACCCAGTAACTTCCGATAGTCGGACATCTCGCCGATGCGCGCCTTGATCAAATAGTCGAACTCGCCGGAGACCAGGTGGCACTCCAATACCTGCGGAATGCGCTCGACCTCGCGTCGGAACTGGCCGAACATGTTGCCGCTTTTGTGATCCAGCGTGAGCTCGACGAAGACGAGCAGACCGGCGCCAAGCTTGGCCGGATCCACCCGGGCATAGTAGCCAGTGATCACACCGTCGCGCTCCATGCGCCTGACGCGCTCGATACACGGTGTAATAGACAATCCAACACGCTCGGCAAGGTCCTTCATCGCCATGCGCCCATCGGACTGCAACAAGTTCACTATTTTGTGGTCGAGCTTGTCGAGCACTCGCACAGGCTGCCTCTGCGTTCTCATGATTTATAACTAAAAACCATAAAAATAAAATAACAATACCTGGATGACTCGCAATAGGATAGGCGCGTTTTCTACTAATCCGCCGACTTGCAGCACTCAGTCGGGATCCAAGCGAATCGGAGCATCGCATGCGTGTCATCGTCCTAGGCAGCGGCGTGGTCGGCGTAGCAAGCGCCTATTATCTGGCGCGGGCAGGCCATGAAGTCACCGTGCTCGACCGCGAGTCAGGCCCCGCCCTGGAGACCAGCTTCGCCAACGCCGGCCAGATCTCACCGGGCTATGCCGCGCCATGGGCGGCGCCGGGCGTGCCGCTGAAGGCGCTCAAATGGATGTTTCAGCGGCACGCGCCACTGGCCATTCGACTCGACGGCAGCGCATTCCAACTCCAATGGATGTGGCACATGCTGCAGAACTGTACCGCCAGCCGGTACGCCACCAACAAGGGCCGGATGGTACGACTGGCCGAGTACAGCCGCGACTGCCTGCAAGCGCTGCGCGCGCAGACTGGCATCGCGTATGAAGGGCGCCAAGGCGGCACGCTGCAGGTATTCCGCACGCAGGCGCAGTTGGACGGTGCCGCGAAGGACATCGCGGTACTCGAAGACGCAGGCGTTCCGTATGAGCTGTTGTCGAGCGCCGAGTTGGGCAAGGCCGAACCGGCGCTGCAGCACGTCGCTCACAAGTTGACCGGCGGATTGCGACTGCCCAACGACGAAACGGGTGATTGTCAGCTTTTCACGACGCGACTGGCGCAATGGGCCATGTCACTGGGCGTGCAATTCCGGTTCGACACGCCAATTGACTCGCTCGCGATCGCCGGCGGCCGAATCGCCGGCGTGCAATGCGGCTCCGAGCTGCTGCGCGCCGACGCTTACGTCGTCGCGCTGGGCGCGTATTCGACCCGCCTGCTGGCCGGCATCGTCAAGATCCCGGTTTATCCGCTCAAAGGCTATTCGATCACCGCACCGATCGTCGACGTTGCCCGTGCGCCCGTGTCCACCGTGCTGGACGAGACGTACAAGGTGGCCATCACCCGGTTCGACGACCGCATCCGCGTCGGCGGCATGGCCGAAATCGTCGGTTTCGATACGTCGCTGCGCGATGCGCGTCGCCACACGCTCGAGAGGTGCGTCAACGACCTGTTCCCGGGCGGCGGCGACACGATGCAGGCAAGCTTTTGGACCGGCTTGCGGCCGATGACCCCCGACGGCACACCGATCGTTGGTCGCACGCCGGTGCCCAACTTGTTCCTCAATACCGGTCACGGCACGCTCGGCTGGACCATGTCGTGCGGATCGGGGCAATTGCTCGCCGATTTCATGTCCGGCAAGCGACCCGCGATTCAGGCCGACGACCTGTCCGTGCATCGCTATCTCGCCGACGGGATCGGCTCGCCCTGCCCCGCCTACGCCGGCGCGTGAGCGTGCAGGTCCGCAGCCGCCAATCGATCATAAGCAACCTGCCATTGGCGGGCGGAACATAACGCATCGCTGCGTCGCCCGATTGAGGTGCGGTCCCGTCATATGGCGGCGCAGAGACGACAACGAGCGCACGATGCGCCCCTTCCGCCAAGGCCGTCGCGTGCATCACGCGACGGGCCAGCCGCTCATAACGCGTTGACCAGTTCCGGCACCAACGTGAACAGATCACCTACGAGGCCATAGTCGGCAACGCTGAAAATTGGCGCCTCCGCGTCCTTGTTGATCGCCACGATGACCTTGCTGTCCTTCATGCCGGCCAAGTGCTGGATCGCACCAGAAATCCCTACCGCGATGTACAGTTGCGGCGCAACGATCTTGCCGGTCTGCCCCACCTGATAGTCGTTCGGTACGTACCCCGCGTCGACTGCCGCGCGCGAAGCGCCCAGCGCGGCGCCGAGCTTGTCAGCCAACGGCTCGAGCACCTGCGTATAGTGTTCGCCGCTGCCCAACCCCCGTCCGCCCGACACGATGATCTGTGCGCTAGTCAGTTCCGGGCGCTCCAGCTGGGTCACCTCGCGACTCACGAAACTCACGCCGGGCACCGCCGGCGCCGCATCGATCGCCTGCACCGGCGCGCTGCCGCCGTCGGCGGCGACCGGATCAAACGCCGTGCCTCGTACTGTGATGACCTTGATCGGATCCGCCGATTGCACCGTTGCGATAGCGTTACCCGCATAAATCGGCCGCTCGAACGTGTCCGTGTTCACTACGGCCGTAATGTCGCTCAGTTGCGCCACGTCCAACTTGGCGGCAAGACGAGGCGCCACGTTCTTGCCATAGGCGGTCGCTGGCAGCACGATGTGCGTGTATTCACGCGCGATCGTCAGCGCCGTCGCCTCGACGTTCTCCGCCAATCCTTCACCGAGTTGCGGCGCATCGGCCAGCAGCACCTTCGCGACTCCAGCCACCTTGGCTGCCGCGTCGGCCGCGCCAAGCGCGTTGTGTCCCGCCACTAGCACGTGGATTTCGTCGCCCAGTTTCTGCGCGGCCGCTACCGTGTTCAGCGTCGCTGCCTTGAGCGCCGCGTTGTCGTGTTCTGCGATGACCAGTATCGTCATGTCTGCCTCTTTGCGCGTTGTCCGTTACAGTACGTTTGCTTCGCTACAGTACTTTTGCTTCGTTCTTGAGCTTATCGATCAGCGTGGTGACATCGGGCACCTTCACACCCGCGCTGCGCTTGGGCGGCTCGGCCACCTTCAGCGTCTTGAGCCGCGGCGCCACGTCCACGTTCAGGGTCTGCGGCGTCACGGTCTCCAGCGGCTTTTTCTTCGCCTTCATGATGTTGGGCAACGTCACATAGCGCGGCTCGTTCAGCCGCAAGTCAGTGGTCACCACCGCCGGCAGCGTCAATGACAGCGTCTCAGCGCCGCCGTCCACTTCACGCGACACTGTGGCGCGTGCGCCTTCAACCGTCATCTTCGATGCAAACGTGGCCTGCGGCCAGCCGGCCAACGCGGCCAGCATTTGCCCGGTCTGATTCGAGTCGTCGTCGATCGCTTGCTTACCGAGGATGACAAGTTGCGGCTGCTCCCGCGCGACCAGCGCGTTAAGCAGCTTGGCGACCGCCAGCGGCTGCAACGCCTCTTGGGTTTCGATCAGGATTGCTCGGTCCGCGCCGATCGCCAGCGCGGTGCGCAGCGTCTCCTGGCACGCCCCTCCCCCCGCTGATACCGCGATCACTTCCGTGGCCACGCCCGCTTCTTTCAACCGCACCGCTTCTTCCACCGCGATCTCGTCAAACGGGTTCATCGACATCTTCACATTCGCCACGTCTACGCCCGTGCCGTCCGATTTCACGCGGACCTTCACGTTGTGGTCGACCACTCTCTTGACCGGCACAAGAACTTTCATTCCACGCTCCAAAGTTACGAATACGGCCATCCATCAACGGCCATTATAACGACGAACGGTCGTTCGAAACCCGTCACATCAGGCTTTCCGAGGGCTGGGCGCGTGCGGCGACACGCGTCACGAGCCCGTCACCGCATTTTAAAGAACGGTCGTTCTATTTTAAGGGTAAAAAAGACCGGCGAGAAGCCGCCAGCCTGACTCGAACCTCTAGCCCGGACGCCCGATTATGGAGGCCACGACGGAGCAATGCGGATTACCGCGGCCCCTTCGACAACCGTAGCCCCTTCGACAACCGTAGCCCCTTCGATAACCGCAGCCCCGATCCAGGCACAGCCGCAGCCATCGTTGCCATTGCCACAAGCATGGGCCGACGACGCAAGGGTCACCACCCGGCCGTCACAGCATCACCGTATCGGCTATCAATGTACTGCTTGACTTCCGGCGAATGGTACGCAGCGACCAGCTTCGCAACCCATGGCTTGTCGCGATCAGCCTGGCGCACCGCGAGAATGTTCACGTATGGACCATTCGCGTCTTCGATTGCGATCGCATCCCGCCTGGGCCGCAGGCCCGCCTCCATTGCGAAATTCATATTGATCGCGGCCGCGTCAACATCGGCTAGCGAGCGCGGGATCTGCGCCGCGTCCAATTCGATGAGCTTGATCTTTTTCGGGTTCTCGACGATGTCTAGCGGCGTGGCCTTCAACCCCGCGTCCGCGCGCAGCTTCAACATGCCGAGCTTTTGCAACAATAGCAGCGCGCGCCCGCCGTTGGTGGGGTCATTCGGCACGGCAATCCGCGCGCCACTGGACAGGTCCCTCAACGAGTTGACCTTTTTCGAGTAGATGCCCATCGGGAACATCACCGTATCGGCGACCTTGACGATTTTGTAGCCACGGTCCTTGACCTGCGCGTCGAGATAGGGCTGATGCTGGTAGCTATTCGCATCGAGGTCGCCGGCAGCCAGGGCGGCATTGGGCTGCACGTAGTCCGAAAATTCAACAATCTGGAGGTTTAGCCCGTTCTTGGCCGCGACCTTCTTCACGACTTCGAGGATCTGCGTGTGCGGGCCGCCGGTCACGCCCACCTTGATCCGATCTTGCGCGCGCGCAGCGCCCATCAAGAGCGCTGTGATCCCCAGTGCCGCAACCAGCTTGATCATGAAACGGCGTTGCATCGATCCTCCCCTTTCTTTGAGTCAGCATGGGACTTCTCACCCCGCGGCGGCGCGTGCTGGCCGACCGCCGCGCATCTGCGCCGTACCGCTATTTGTGGCTAAGCCGGCGCACCAGGTAATCGCCGAAGGACTGTACCAACTGCACGAAGACAATCAACACGAGCACCACGGCGAGCATGACTTCGGGTAGGAAGCGCTGATAGCCATAGCGGATGCCCAGATCGCCCAGGCCTCCACCCCCGATCGCCCCCGCCATCGCCGAGTAACCCACTAGCGATACGAACGTCAACGTCAAGCCCGCGACGATACCGGGCCAGGCCTCAGGCAACAGGACCTTGAACACGACCTGCGACGTGCTTGCCCCCATCGCCTGCGCGGCTTCTATCAGGCCACGATCCACCTCGCGCAACGCGGTCTCGACCAAGCGCGCGACGAACGGCGCGGCGGCGATCGTCAGCGGCACGACGGCGGCGCCGGTGCCGATCGACGAGCCGACCACCAGGCGGGTGAGCGGAATCACCGCCACCAGCAAGATAATAAAGGGCGTGGAGCGTACGGCGTTGATCACCATGCCAAGCACGCGATTGAGCATCACGTTCTGCAGCATGCCACCGCGCTCGCTCAAATGCAGCAGTACGCCGAGCGGCAAACCGATTGCGCCGCCGATCACCCCGGAAATGCCAACCATGATCAGCGTCTCCCAGAACGACTGCACGAACATGTCGAACATCTCACTCCACATAGTTTATTTCCTCGACGATGACACCTTGCTCGCGCAGAAAAGCCATGGCTTTTCCGACATTGCCGGGCTCGCCACTGGCCAGCACGGCAAGCGAGCCGAACGCTTGACCTTGGATCTCGTCGATCTGGCCATGCAGAATGTTGAAATCGAGCGCATATCGCCGGATCGTCTCGGACAGCACCGGCTGCTCGACACCGCGGCCCGAGAACGCGAGCCGGAACAAATGGTCGCGCCCCGCCTCCAGCCGCTGCTGGACCCCAGCCTTGAGCGCAGGCGGCAATTCCTGCGCAATCACGTCGCCGATCAGCGCGCGCGTGACCTCGTGGTGCGGTTTCAGAAAGACATCGATCACGTTGCCCTGTTCGACCACGCGCCCCGCGTCGAGTACCGCGACGCGATCGGCCACTTGCTTGACCACCTCCATCTGGTGAGTGATCAACACGACCGTCAACCCCAATTCCCGATTGATTTGGCGCAGCAGTTCCAGTATCGAGCGCGTGGTTTCCGGGTCCAGCGCCGACGTCGCCTCGTCCGACAGCAACACCTTTGGCTGGCTCGCCAACGCGCGCGCAATACCGACACGTTGCTTCTGCCCACCACTGATCTGCGCCGGGTACCGGTCCCGCTGCGCGGACAATCCGACCAACTCCAGCAACGGTAACACGACCTTGTCGATCTCCATGCGCCGCTTCCCCGCCAACTCCAGCGGCAATGCGACGTTGCCGTAGACCGTGCGCGAGGATAGCAGGTTGAAATGCTGGAAAATCATGCCGATTTCGCGCCGCGCCGCGCGCAGGCCATCGGCGGACAACGCGGTCAAGTCGTGACCATTGACGATCACGCGGCCCTCGCTGGGTCGCGTCAGCAAGTTAATGGTGCGCACCAGCGTACTCTTGCCCGCGCCGCTACGCCCGATGATGCTGAACACTTGGCGCGGCGGCACCGTGAGCGTAACGTTGTGCAGCGCTTGCACCCACCCTCGGGGTCCGGGGAAGCGCTGCGAGATGTTGTGCAGTTCGATCATGGAGAATGAAAAAACGGCGGATGACCGTCTCGTTGCTACAGTCCGCCACCGCAGTGATCCCGTCTTTTCGGCCGACGATTCTATCAAACTGCCACATAGCTGGAAATAATTGTTTTTAGCCCATTTATAACCCACGGAAATTAAACCCGCACACCGATATCCGTCACGCTACAGCCGCGCGTGCAAGCATTGACACGACGCTGCTTGCGCGCGACGACGCGACGCTGCTGGCCTGGCTTGATGCGAAGTTGGGCGCGACCCCATGGCGCTGCAGGCCGCCGACCTACGGATAACAGGCGCTACAGACTGGCCAGCGCTTTCAGGTGCGCAACGACGCTGCGGCCGAGCGCCGACAGGTTGTAGCCACCCTCCAGGCAACTGACGATGCGCCCGTTCGCGTGACGCACGGCGACATCGCGCACTTGCCGCGTGATCCATGCGTAGTCACCCTCGATGAGCCCCATGTTGCCGAGTTCGTCCTCGCGGTGCGCGTCGAAACCGGCCGATACGAATATCATCTGCGGTCGGAACGCATCAAGCCGTGGCAGCCAGATCAAGTCGATGGCCTCGCGTACCTCCATGCCCCGCGTGCGGGCCGGCATGGGCACATTCACCATGTTCGGCGCCTGATTGTCAAAACCACTGAACGGGTAGAAAGGATGCTGGAAGAAGCTGCACATCAATACCCGCTCGTCGCCAGCGAATGCGGCTTCGGTTCCGTTGCCGTGATGGACATCAAAATCAATGATCGCCACGCGCGCCAGCCCGTGCACGTCCAACGCATGACGCGCCGCAATCGCGACATTGTTGAAGAAGCAAAAACCCATTGCCCGAGCCGGTTCGGCATGATGGCCGGGCGGACGCACGCTGCAAAAGGCATTGTCGTAGCGGCCCGCAATGACCGCGTCCGTGGCCGCCACCGACGCGCCGGCGGAGCGCAACGCCGCTCGCCAGCTATGAGGATTCATCTGCGTATCAGCGTCGATTTCCGCATAGCCCTGCTCAGGTGCAGTGCCGCGCACAAAATCGATGTGCGCGCGCGTATGGACTCGAGCAAGCGACGCTTCGTCCGCCAACGGGGCCAACTCGTGTTGGATCAGCGGATTGATGCCGTTGGCAATCAGCTGATCCTCGATTGCGGACAAACGCGCCGGGCATTCCGGATGCCACTGACCCATTTCGTGCAGCCGACATTCCGGGTGGGTGAAGAAACCTGTTGCCATCGCAATACGGTCGGTTGGGTTATAAACGCGCCCGCGACGCGCCGCCTTCTTGACACGCGCCTTCTTGTTGGTCCCGGCCACCGCATACGGCGACCTTTTGATTAAGTTACCACACCACCCTCGGTTATACTGCGTTGACCTTGTCCACCCGGCGTGCCGCCCTTTGCGCACCGACGCATTGCCTAGCCAACACCAACGCACTGCCGTATTCGTTCGCTGCTTTACTTGCCACGCCTTGCCATGACTGTCTTGTCTGTCTTGTTCAACCTACTGTCGTGCCGCCGTTGTCCCCGTTCCCAATCGAGACCCCATCGCGTGATGACCCGCGGGCCACAGGCGTTGCTGCTCATGTTCGCCACCGCGCATGGCGCGGCGCTCGCCGCGCCGATCAGCACGGCGCCAAGCGACGCTCGGCCGATGATCGTCGCCCAGGCGCGAGCGCAGGCACCGGTGCCGCCAGGCCAGACGTTCGAGGAGGAAATCGTACCGCAGCGCTATGCGGCCAATCCGAATGTCGATGCATTCATCAACGACATGGTCGCCCGGTACGATTTCGATTCGAACGCACTGCACGCGCTGTTCAACCAGGCCGTGTATTCGAAAACCGCGGTCAAGCTGGTGCTTCCCGCTGCGACGCCAACGATCAAGGATTGGCAGGCATACCAAGCACGCTTCATAGAACCGATGCGCATCAACGCGGGGGTGAAATTCTGGCAGCAAAACGCGGCGGTACTGCAACGGGCCAGTGAACAATTCGGCGTGCCGCCAGAAGTGATCGTCGGCATTATCGGCGTCGAAACATTGTATGGCCGGTACATGGGCAACTTCCGCGTGCTCGACACGCTGACCACCCTCGCGTTCGATTATCCGGACACGCCCAATCGCACGCAACGCATGGCGCTGTTCCGCAAGAACCTAGAGGACTTCCTGGTCTGGACCCGCAGTGCCGGCATCGACCCGACCACGGTGCTGGGCTCCTATACGGGCGCAATCGGCATCCCGCAGTTCCTGCCGAGCAGCATCATCGAATACGCGCTCGATTATGAGGGCAATCACCGTATCGACTTGCGCAACAGCCCGGCCGATGCAATCGGCAGCATCGCAAACTATCTGAAGCAGCACGGCTGGGAAAGCGGCCGGCCGGTCATATGGCACATTTGCGCGGATGCCGGCAGCATTGGCATTGCGCAGGCCGCCGCGGACGGACAGGCCGCCCCCCGCTGGACGCTGCAACAACTGTTGCGCGCCGGCATGCTGCTCGACGAACACGGCGTCGATACGGCGAGCGAAGCCGGGACACCCGTGGCCGTGGTCGAACTGCCCACCCCCGGGCAACCCACGCAATACCTGCTCGGGTTAAGGAATTTCTACGTGTTAACTCGCTACAACCGCAGCTTCTTTTATGCACTGGCGGTGTATCAACTGGGCGAACGGGTCAAGGCGCAGATGCAAGCCCTTTCCGCGACGACGCTTCGGCCGGCGGCATCCGCTGCGCCGTCCGCGCTGCAGTAGCGCTACGCGGAGAACACGCCTGTGGACAGGTAGCGGTCGCCGCGGTCGCAAACGCAGAACACGATCGTCGCATTCCGCGTTTGCCGCGCGATGCGCAGCGCGACCTCGCAGGCGCCACCGGACGAAATACCACAGAAAATGCCTTCGACGGCGGCCATCCGGCGCGCCATCGCCT
This sequence comes from Mycetohabitans sp. B8, assembly GCF_021991875.1. Lineage (GTDB taxonomy): Bacteria > Pseudomonadota > Gammaproteobacteria > Burkholderiales > Burkholderiaceae > Mycetohabitans. The sequence continues at coordinate 206,671 of NZ_JAHLKR010000008.1, read as the reverse complement.
CCGATGCCGGCTGGCTCACGTTCTCGATGCGGTCCACTCGCGCGCGCTCGAAGATCTTCGGCAGATACGCGTCTGGCCACTTGCGAATGCCCGGGATACGGGAACCCTCGTCCGGTTGCGCGCCGATGATTTCGATGCGCACGTTCTGCTCCTTCAGGTATTGCGACACGCCCATGATCGTGCCAGTGGTGCCCATAGCCGAGACGAAATGCGTAACACGCCCATCGGTATCACGCCAGATCTCTGGCCCGGTGCCCTCGTAGTGTGCAACCGGGTTATCCGGGTTGGCGAATTGGTCGAGTATCACGCCCTTGCCGTCGCGCTGCATTTGCTCGGCCAGGTCGCGTGCATACTCCATGCCGCCCTTGACCGGCGTCAGCACAATCTGCGCGCCATACGCGGCCATGCTCTGCTGACGCTCGACCGACAGATCCTCCGGCATCAATAGCACCATCTTGTAGCCCCGGATCGCTGCAGCCATTGCTAGCGCGATGCCCGTGTTGCCGCTGGTCGCCTCGATCAGCGTATCCCCGGGCTTGATGCGACCGCGTTGCTCAGCCTTGCTGATCATCGACAGCGCGGGACGGTCCTTCACCGATCCGGCCGGATTATTTCCCTCGAGCTTGGCCAGAATCACGTTGCCCCGGCTGCGGATGTCGTCGTCAGGCAGCCTGACCAATTGAACGAGCGGCGTGTTGCCGATTGTGTCTTGAATTGTTTTATAAGCCATGGCTGCACTTGTACGGGAAGGTAGCAATTTTTTATTGTAAAGCGCAACCCCGCACGCGCGCTCGCACCCCGTGGCGGCCATGCGGGTTACCGCGCGGCCGCGGCTGCAGGCGCGCAGTGCCACTGCGGCGGCGCGGCATCGAAAACCAAGCCCTGTGCCTGCCACTTCGCCACCGACTTCGCACCCACGCGCTTGACGCGTCGCACGAGGTCGTCTGCACTGCTGAACGGTCCGTGCGCGTCCCGGGCCTCGATAATGGCCTGCGCAGTGGACGGACCGATCCCATGGATCGCCTGCAGCATCGCGTCATCCGCGGCGTTGATCTGCACGCGTGGCGACGCTGCGGCTAAGCCCGCGGCCAACCACAGCACCACCGCCATGCGCGGCGCGTTTAGCGTATTCAAAAGCGTACCCATCGAATCCCCCGACGAACTCGCGCCGGCGGACATCGCCGACACAGGCTACCAGTCTACGAAGAACGGGGGTGCCGCCACAGTCAGCCGTTCAGCCAGCGCACGTAGCGCGCCACGCCTTCCTGCACGGTCAAAAACGGCGCCTCATAGCCGGCAGCGCGCAGCTTAGTGAGGTCAGCCTGGGTAAAGCACTGGTACTTGCCGCGCAGTGCGTCCGGAAATGTGATGTACTCGATCGTGCCATCCTGGACCAGTTCGGGAAGCGACAACGCTGGCTTGCCATCCAGCTCGCGCAACGTGTTGACGACAGTCATCGCAATATCGTTGAACGGTTGCGCACGGCCCGTGCCAAGGTTGAAGATGCCCGACTTATCTGGATGATCGAAGAAGAACAGGTTCACCTTGACGACGTCCTCGACGGACACGAAATCCCGCGTCTGTTCGCCGGCCGCATAGCCATTGTATTCACCGAACAGCTTGACGTGGCGTTGCGCACGAAACTCGTTGAAGTTATGGAACGCCACCGACGCCATGCGCCCCTTGTGCGTCTCGCGAGGACCGTAGACGTTGAAATAGCGAAAGCCGACGATCTGGCTTGCTGCGTCGGGCAGCATACGCCGTACGACCTGGTCGAACAGAAACTTTGAATAGCCGTAGACGTTCAACGGGCTTTCAGCGCCCCGCTCCTCGACAAACTTCGTCGAACCGCCGTAGATCGCCGCGGACGATGCGTATAGGAATTGTGCGCGCTGCCCGACGCAGGCCTCCAGCACCGCGCGGCTGTACGTGAAATTGTTGTCCATCATGTAGCGCCCGTCTGTTTCCATTGTGTCGGAGCACGCGCCTTCGTGAAATACCGCACGCACCTTGCCGAAGTCATGACGGCGCAAGCGCTCGACAAACTCGCGCTTGTCGATGTAGTCGTCGATCTCGCAATCGACGAGGTTGCGGAACTTATCCGCGCGCGTCAGATTGTCGACGGCGATGATTCGGCGTTCACCGCGCTCGTTCAATCCTTTGACGATGTTGCTGCCAATGAAGCCGGCCGCGCCGGTAACGATGATGGTCATGAATTGCGCATCCGTGGAATCAGGTCAGACAGGGGCCGCACATCAGTGCCGATGCCGGCTCGTCGGGAAACAGTTCGTCGTAGCTCACGAGCGCGGTACCGAGCTTGCCGACCACGATGCCGGCGGCGCGATTCGCATGGCGAACCGCTTCGGCAAGCGGCACGCCGGCGCCGAGCATGGCCGCCAACGTCGCGATGACCGTGTCGCCCGCGCCCGACACGTCATACACTTCGCGTGCGCGCGCCGATTCGTGCAGCACGCCGGCATCGGTAAACAGCGTCATGCCCTCTTCCGAACGGGTCAGCAGCAATGCGCGAAGCTGCAGCGACGCGCGCAATGCATCCACGCGCGCATGCAGGTCAGCCTCGGACTTCCAGCGGCCAACGATCTCGGTCAATTCCGCCCGGTTCGGCGTGATCAGCGTGGCACCGCGGTAGCGCGCCCAGTCGTCTCCCTTCGGGTCGACCAACACGGGCTTGCCGGCCGCCCGCGCGGTCTCGATCATACGCGTCACGTGGGTTAAGCCGCCTTTCGCGTAATCGGACAACAACACGACATCATGGCCGGGCAGCAGCGTCTCGAACTTCACCAGTCCAGCCAGTAATACCTCGTGCGCCGGCGTCTTTTCAAAATCGATCCGCAGCAATTGTTGCTGGCGTGACAGGATGCGCAGCTTGATCGTCGTCGGCAACGCGGGGTCTCGCTCCAGGTGGGCGTTCACGCTGCTCTCGCCGAGCAACTCGACGATACGCTCGCCCGGCTCGTCATGTCCCACCACACACAGCAGTCCCGCCTGAGCGCCAAGCGCCGATACGTTGCACGCGACGTTTGCGGCACCGCCCAGGCGATCCTCCGTGCGCTGCACGTGGACAACGGGCACCGGCGCCTCTGGCGAGATCCGTGTGACATCACCGAACCAATAGCGATCCAGCATCACGTCGCCGACGACCAGCACGCGCGACGCGGCGAGCCGTGGCCGCCGCACAGTCGGCACCTGCTGCGCTGCGTGCGCCGCGCCGAGGGTAGCGGCTTGGGCCGCGGCATGCAGCGTAGCGCGCGAAATCGGCTTGTCAGACACGCTGCGCCTCGCTGAACGTTGCGTTGGCCGGCACCGCGCCGCGGCCAATCGCGTGGTATTCGATGCCGAGCTCGGCCATCGCATCGGGCTCGTACAGGTTGCGTCCGTCGAACACCAACGGCGCCTTCAGCGCGCGCTTGAGCGCGTTGAAGTCCGGGCTCTTGAACGCCTTCCACTCGGTCATGATCACCAGTGCGTGCGCGCCGTCCACCGCCTCGGCTTGCGTATTGGCGAACGACAGCCGCGCCTGCGCTTGTGGCTCATCCCGCAGATCCAGCGCCAATACCCGCTGCGCCTCCTGCATCGCTACCGGGTCGTACGCGCGCACCGTCGCCCCGCGTCTGAGCAGCGCCGTGATCAACGTGCGGCTCGGCGCCTCGCGCATGTCATCCGTATTCGGTTTGAACGCCAGCCCCCACACCGCCACCGCGCGCCCGCTCAAGTCCTGTCCTAGCCGCGCCGTGATCTTGTCTACCAGCACGCTCTTTTGCGCCTCGTTCACGGCCTCCACCGCCTCCAGGATCCGCAGCGTGCGCCCATACTCGCCTGCCGTGCGCATCAGCGCCTGCACGTCCTTCGGAAAGCACGAGCCGCCGTAGCCCGCCCCCGCGTACAGAAAGCTGTAGCCGATGCGCGGGTCCGAGCCGATCCCCCGGCGCACCGCCTCGATGTCCGCCCCCACCCGGTCCGCTAGGTTCGCCAGTTCGTTCATGAACGAGATCCGCGTGGCCAGCATCGCGTTGGCCGCATACTTAGTGAACTCCGCCGAGCGAACGTCCATGTACATCGTGCGCTCGTGGTTCCGGTTGAACGGCTTGTACAGCCGCTTCATCTGCTCGCGCGCGTACTCGCCGGCCTCGTCCTTGTCGCTGCCGATCACGATCCGGTCCGGACGCATGAAATCGTCCACCGCCGCGCCCTCCTTCAAGAACTCCGGATTGGACACCACCGAGAAACCGTGTCCCACTGCGCGCCGCGCCAACTCCTGGGCCACCACCGCGCCCACCCGCTCGGCCGTGCCCACCGGCACCGTTGATTTGTCCACGATCACCTTGAAGCCCTGCATGTGCCGGCCAATGTTGCGCGCCGCTGCCAGCACGTATTGGAGATCCGCCGAGCCATCCTCGTCCGGCGGCGTGCCCACCGCGATGAACTGCACCTCCCCGTGCGCCACGCTCGCCTCCACCTGCGTGGAGAACTGCAACCGCCCCGCCGCGCGGTTGCGATCGATCAGCTCCTTGAGCCCCGGCTCGTGGATCGGCACGCCCCCGCCATTCAAAGTCTCGATCTTGCGCGGATCCACGTCCAGGCAGAACACGTCGTTACCCAACTCCGCCAGGCACGCGCCCGTGACCAGGCCGACATAGCCCGTGCCAATAATGGTGATTTTCATGCTTATTCAAATCCGATGAGATTCACGGTCCTTTTGCCAGGGCCGCACGCCGATCACGCTCGGCGTGTCGTGCACCGTCAAGTCGCCGACGCGATCGGCTCGACCCGCCGCGGCGCATAGGTTTCCCAGCCGCTGCAGCCGGGGCACTGCCAGTAGAATAACCGCGCCCGGAAGCCGCAATTCTGGCACGTATATCGCGGCAGGTTCTTCGTGCGCTGCCGGATCAACGTGCGCATCAGTTCCAACTCGCCCTTGCGGGGCGGCTCGGCCACTGCGATCTGCGCTTCCAGCAGCCGCGTCATGCCTGCCAAGTTGGGCGACTTCTGCATCTGCGCACGCGCCAGCGCATGCGCAGCATCCGCGCCGCACTGATCGGCGATGTGCGGGTAGGCGGCGTCGAGCAGATCGCTCGACGGATACGACTCGACATAGCGCATCAACAGCGTGGCGCCCTGCGCTGGCTGGCCGGTCGCCGCATACGCTTGCATCAGCTTGTCGGCAACCAGCGGCAAGTAGGCGGGATTCTGCTGCTCGACCTGTCGCCAATGCTCAAGCGCCCGCATCGGCTCGTGACACGCCATCTCAACATCGCCACTCAAGATCGTCGCGCGCACATTGTTCGGGTTACATCGCAGCGCCTGTTGCAATGCGTTGCGCGCATCGTCTATCCGCTTATGCTGCAACGCTTCCTGCGCGAGCTCGCAGTGGAAGTGCGAAATCTCCTTGCCCAGCGGTGGCACGCCCATCGCTTCGATCCGTTGCGCCGCCTCGATCGCCTTGTGCCAGTCCTTCTCAATTTCGAAAAGGGTCAACAGCGCCCGCAACGCACCGAGTGCGTAGCCCCCACTGTGCAACCGCTGGAAAGTCTCTTCCGCCCGATCGAGCAGCCCGGCCTTCAGGAAGTCCTGGCCAAGCTCGTACAACGCATGGTCGCGCTCGTTGGCCGGCAAATCCTCACGCGACAGCAGATTTTGATGAACCCGGATCGCGCGTTCCGTCTCACCGCGCCGACGAAACAAATTACCCAACGCAAAGTGAAGCTCGGTCGTCTCCGGATCTAGCTTCACCACTTCGATGAACGCATCGATTGCTTGATCTGGTTGCTCATTGAGCAGGAAATTCAAGCCCCGGAAGTAAGAGCGCGGCAAGTTCGCGCTCTCGGACAACAGGTGTTTCAGGTCATGGCGGGCCGCGACCCAGCCCAGCCCGAAGGCCATCGGGATGATGAGCAACCACCAAAAATCAAGATCCATGAATGTGATTCGTTGGGCGCGCGCGTCAGACGCGTCAGATGATCGGCGGCATTGGCGGCTCGTCCGCCGTCACCGGTGCCTGCCGGGCGGTCTTCAACTCGCGCTTGAGGCGGCCGTTTTCGAGCCGCAGCCGAAGCACCGCCGGCAGCGCCGACACCAGCCCGGCAAGCAGGCCGACCACGAAGAATGCGAGCCCGATCACGATCAATGGCACATTCCACGTATAGCCAGCCAGGAAGTTCAGTGTCACGCCTTGCGTGTTGGCAAGCGCCAGCACCAGCAGCAACACGAATACGATGACACGGATCAGCCAGACAATGAGCTTCATGGGCAATCTCGATGACGGCGACCTGACAGCGGATCGCCAGCGAATTAGACAAACAACCCGCACCCGCGCATCGGGTGGCCGGCTGTGGCAGGGAACCGGACCGTGGCCGGGGACCGGGAAAATGCCCGTATTGTAATGGAAGCGCTCGCACTCACCTACTAGCGCGCCCAACGGCATGCGTGTTTGGCCACATCCGGCCGCCAGCGCCGTGCAATGCCAGGCCAGTAAAAGAAAAAGCGCCAAATGGCGCTTTTTCCATGATTGCCGAAACAGCAGGTTTTCCCCGATATTGACGTCATGCGTCGTCCGACACCTGAACGCCGTCGGCCTTCATCGGTTGGCCGGCCTTGCCATCGACCCGCTCGCGCAACTCCTTGCCCGGCTTGAAGTGCGGCACCCATTTCTCCGGGACCTGGACTCGTTCGCCAGACTTGGGGTTGCGTCCGACCCGGGCCGGACGACGATTCAGTGCAAAGCTGCCAAAGCCGCGTATCTCGATGCGATGACCATTGGCAAGCGCGTCGGACATCGCATCGAGCATCGCCTTGACTGCGAAATCCGCGTCCTTTAAAACAAGTTGCGGAAATCGCAGCGCCAGTTGAGCGACCAACTCGGATTTGGTCATGCTGCCTTACGGGTTCTGTTGACCGTCCAGCTTTGCCTTGAGCAACGCACCGAGGTTGGTCGTGCCGCTGGCGGCCGCGCTGGTGTCGGCTTGCAGGCCGCGCATCGCTTCCTGCTGCTCGGCGGAATCCTTCGCCTTGATCGACAGCTGGATGCCGCGCGATTTGCGATCAATGTTGATGACCATCGCGTTGACCTTGTCACCTTCCTTCAGCACATTGCGCGCGTCCTCGACACGATCCTGCGCGATCTCCGACGCCCGCAGATAGCCTTCGACGTCAGCGCTCAACTGAATCACGGCCCCCTTCGGATCGACGGCCTTGACCGTACCATCGACGAGGGAGCCCTTGTCGTTCATTGCCACGAAGTTGTTGAACGGATCGCCTTCCAGCTGCTTGATACCCAGCGAGATGCGCTCCTTCTCGACATCGATGCCGAGCACCATGGCCTCGACCTCGTCGCCCTTCTTGTACTTGCGGACCGCTTCCTCACCGGATTCGCTCCACGACAGGTCCGACAAGTGCACCAGGCCATCAATCCCGCCCGGCAGGCCGATGAACACGCCGAAATCGGTAATCGACTTGATTGCGCCGGTGATCTTGTCGCCCTTCTTGAAGTTGCGGCTGAAGTCATCCCACGGGTTTGGCTTGCATTGCTTCATCCCGAGGCTGATACGGCGGCGGTCCTCGTCGATCTCGAGCACCATCACTTCCACTTCATCACCGAGCTGCACCACCTTGCTCGGCGCGACGTTCTTGTTGGTCCAGTCCATCTCGGACACGTGCACGAGGCCTTCAATGCCCGACTCGACCTCAACGAACGCACCGTAGTCGGTGATGTTCGTGACCTTGCCGAACAGCCGCGTGCCGGACGGGTAGCGACGCGAAATGCCTTCCCACGGATCATCGCCAAGTTGCTTGATGCCAAGCGACACACGATTCTTTTCCTGATCAAACTTCAGGATCTTCGCGGTCACTTCCTGGCCCACGGACAGCACCTCGCTCGGATGGCGCACACGACGCCACGCGATATCGGTGATGTGCAGCAAGCCGTCGATGCCGCCGAGGTCGACGAACGCACCGTAGTCAGTGATGTTCTTCACGACGCCATTGACGATCGCGCCTTCCTTCAGCGTCTCGAGCAGCTTCGCGCGCTCTTCGCCTTGCGTGGCTTCGATCACCGCGCGGCGCGACAGCACAACGTTGTTGCGCTTGCGGTCCAGCTTGATCACGCGGAACTCGAGCGTCTTGCCCTCGTACGGCGTCGTGTCCTTGACCGGACGGGTGTCAACCAGCGAGCCGGGCAGGAACGCACGGATGCCGTTGACCATCACGGTCATGCCGCCCTTGACCTTGCCGGTGATCGTGCCGGTCACGAGCTCATTGTTGTCCAGTGCCTTTTCAAGCGCAAGCCACGAAGCAAGGCGCTTGGCCTTGTCGCGTGACAGGATCGTATCGCCATAGCCATTCTCGAGGGCGTCGATCGCGACCGATACGAAATCGCCCGCCTGCACCTCAACCTCGCCCTGATCATTCAGGAACTCTTCGATCGGAATGTAGGCTTCAGACTTCAGACCCGCGTTGACAACCACGAAATTGTGGTCAACGCGCACGACCTCGGCGGAGATCACTTCGCCTGCACGCATGTCCTGGCGGGTCAGCGACTCTTCGAACAGAGCCGCAAAAGATTCGGTATTCGGGTTAGAGGTTTGCAGGTCGGACATAAAAATGAAATGGTGCATAACGGGACTCGGCTTCATGATCACCGACAACCGCATGCGGGGTTAAGGGTTGAAAATACATCCCACGTCACCGTGGAATACCTACGGTACTGCAACTGACTGCCACTGCATCGGGCGCCACGAAGTCTCAGCGCCGACGCATCACTGCCCGGTCCGTCGCGGTACAGCCGCAACGCCCATTACGGCCGCAACGCTCATGCCTGCGAACCTTGCCGGCTATGGCCCGCCTTCGCGGCACCGGTGGCCGACTCGATTTGCTGGTACCAGGCCACGACCCGCTCGACCGCTTCGCCGATCGACAATGCGGACGTATCGAGCAGGCGCGCGTCCGCCGCCGGCTTCAGTGGCGCGCTTGCGCGCGTCGCGTCGCGCGTGTCACGCTCGCGCAGATCCCGCAGAAGGCTATCCATATTAGCAGAAAACCCTTTTTGTATCAATTGTTTATAACGCCTCTGCGCGCGGGCTTCCGCGCTTGCCGTCAAAAACACCTTCAATACCGCGTCAGTAAAAATGACCGTGCCCATGTCGCGCCCGTCCGCGACCAGGCCAGGCGGCTTGCGGAATGCGCGCTGCCGGGCCACCAGCGCGGCGCGCACCGGCGCATGTACCGCAATCGCCGAGGCCAGCTTGCCGACGGCTTCATGCCGAATTTCAGTCGAGACGTCCACGCCATCCAATTGCGCACAGCCTTCGCGAAAGGTGATATGAAGGTCATCGATCAGCGTTACCAGCGCGGCGACATCGTCCTTGCCCACGCCATAGCGCTGCGCCGCCAGCGCCGCCAGCCGGTACAACGCGCCGCTGTCCAGCAAATGAAAGCCCAGGTGCGCCGCCACCAGTTGCGCGACCGTGCCCTTGCCGGATGCCGTCGGCCCGTCAATCGCGATGACGGGCACGGGTTCATGATATGGACGATTGGACTTCATTACTCTGTTTAGAGACTAAAATACTTTAAACGGCCGACTGCACACACGCGGACTGCCCGACCGCCAGCGCTGGATCAAGCACGCGCAATCGCAGCAAATCTGTCGAAATAATCGGGAAACGTCTTGCCGACGCAACTGGGATCGTGAATCCTTACCGGGACATGACCCAAGCTAACCAGAGAGAAACACATTGCCATCCGATGGTCATCATACGTGTCGATCGCGGCATTGGGCGTCAGCGTGGCGGGTGGCGCCACACGCAGGTAGTCCGCGCCTTCCTCAATGTGCGCCCCTAGTTTGCGCAGTTCGTTGGCCATGGCGGCGATCCGGTCCGTTTCCTTGACGCGCCAGCTGCCGATGTTGCGCAGCGTCGTTATGCCACTGGCGAACAACGCGGCGACTGCAATCGTCATCGCGGCATCCGGAATTAGATTGAAATCCATGTCCAGCGATTGCAGCTTGCCATCATCCGATTCGACTCCGCGCACCTCGATCCAGTCGTCGCCCATCATCACGTTCGCGCCCATGCGGACCAATGCGTCAGCAAACCGCACGTCGCCCTGGATACTGGCCCGTCCGACCCCTTCGACACGCACCGGCCCATGGGCGAGCGCGCCGGCTGCGAGGAAATAGGACGCCGACGACGCATCGCCTTCGACAACAATCCGGCCCGGCGAGCGGTAGCGCGCGCGACCGGCGGCCGGCACGATAAAGCGCCGCCAGCCGTCGCGCTGCACATGCACGCCGAAGCGCTCCATCAAGCGGATCGTGATCTCAATATACGGCTTGGAGATGAGCGTGCCCTCGACTTCGACCACCGCCTCGCCGCCAGCCGTCTCCACCAGCGGCAGCGTGATGAGCAGCGCGGTCAGGAACTGGCTCGATACGTCGCCCCGCACGCGAATCGGCGCGTTCGCGCGAATCGATGCCGGATGTACGAGCAACGGCGGAAAGCCCGGATGGCCTTCATAGTCGATTCGCGCCCCGAGTTGCCGCAGGCCATCCACCAGGTCACCGATCGGACGCTCGTGCATTCTCGGTACGCCATGCAGTCGGTACTCGCCGCCCATGACCGCCAACGCCGCGGTCAGCGGCCGCACGGCGGTTCCCGCGTTGCCGAGAAACAACGCCGCCCGCTTGACCGGAAACACGCTCCCAGCGCCTGTCACGGTGCAACGCCACTGCGCGGCGTCATGCCTGAGCGCGACGCCCAGTTGTTCGAGCGCGGCCAGCATGACGCGGGTGTCGTCCGAATCAAGCAGGTTGTCGATCGTCGTGACGCCCTCAGCCAATGCCGCCAGCAGCAGCACGCGGTTCGAGATACTCTTGGAGCCCGGCAAGCGCACCGTGCCGGTCGCGCGCGTGTAGGGTCCGAGGTCGAGGTATTCCATGATAGAAGCTCCTTTCAGCACCGCTTGAGCCCGGACGCCGCGTCACGCTCATGGCCCCATTGCGCTCGCGCACTGCGCGAACGCGCGAACAGCGCTTCGAGCGTCGCACCGTCGCCCGCAGCGATTGCCGCGCGCACTGTCGCGAGCACGGCCGAGTAAGCATCGATCCCATCCAGCAGCGCATCACGGTTGGCCACGCAAATGTCGCGCCACATTTCCGGACTCGACGCCGCGATCCGCGTGAAGTCGCGAAAGCCCCCGCCAGCGAACGAGAGCTTCAACGCCGCGTCCGGCGCACGCAGGATCGTCTCGACGAGCGTGAACGACAACACATGCGGCAAGTGGCTGACGGCGGCGAAAACTGCATCGTGCTGCTGCGCAGTCATCTCATGCAGCGAGGCACCGCTCGCCTCCCACATGGCGGCCACCCGGTCCACCACGGCGCGCGGGTTCTCCGCAAGCGGACACAACACCACGTTGCGTCCCACATACAAGTCGGCAAGCGCCGCCTCGACCCCGCTGGATTCGCGCCCGGCGATCGGATGCCCGGGCACGAACTGCGCAAGCCGCGCGCCTAGCGCGGCGCGGGCGGCAGCAATGACGTCGTGCTTCGTGCTGCCCGCGTCGGTGACGATCGTGAAGCGCTCCAAGTGCGGCGCGATAGCCTCGAGCAGCGCACGGGTCTGCGCAACGGGCGTCGCCAGCACGACCAGATCCGCGCCGCGCAACGCGCCGGCCAGCGCGGCGTTATCGTCAACCCAAACCGCCTCATCGATGACGCGCCGCTCGAGCGCCGTGCGCAGCGAGCCGGCGCTGCGACCGACACCGACGATCTTGCCGGTGCCGCCGTGGCGCTCGCGCAGCGCCAACGCCAATGAGCCGCCGATCAGCCCGACGCCGACGACGACAAGTTTATTAAAAGAGAACACGGCCACGATACGATAGTCTAATGAGGTGCACGGTATGCGCGTGCTGGATTAGCACGGCGCCAGTGCCTTTCGCAGCGCGGCGACGAACACTTCGGTTTGGGGCAAGCGCACGCACGTGGGACAGACCGTATTGCATGGCTGACATGGATTTTCAGGCTCCAGACAAATGACGACGAGGTTGGCCAACGGCCGTGGCAGGCGATGGCGATCAGACGCCGGCTGCCACCGGAGGGCCCGCCGGCGCGGACCCTACCGGGCCCGTGGATAGGAGCCGAGTATCTTCACATAGGCCCCGGCATGCTCCAACTCGGCAAGCGCGGCCGCGACCGCTGCGTCGTGCCGATGGCCTTCGAGATCAATATAGAAAAAATACTCCCACGCACTGCTACGTGCCGGGCGCGATTCGAAACGGCTCATCGATACACGATGCCGTGCCAGCGGCTCGAGCATCCGGAACACGGCGCCCGACTCGTTCTTCACCGAGAAGATCACCGACGTCTTGTCGCAGCCCGTCGCACCCGGCGGATCGCCGCCGATGATCAGAAAACGCGTACGATTGCGTGGATCGTCCTGGATCAACGCGAACGCGGTCTGCAAGCCGTACTGCGTCCCGGCGCGTTCGCTGGCGATCGCCGCGACGGTGGGCTCGGCCGCCGCCACCCGGGCAGCCTCGGCATTGCTTGACACCGCCTGGCGCTCGAGCAGCGGCGCGTTGACACAGAGCCAGTTCTGGCACTGCGCGAGCGCCTGCGCGTGCGCGCACACCCGCGTGACCCCTTGCAACGTGCCACTTTGCGTGAGCAGATGATGTCGGATCGGCAGCGATAGTTCACCGCTGATCTGCAGCGACGTCTCGAGCAACAGGTCCAGCGTGCGCGACACTGCGCCTTCGGTCGAATTCTCGACAGGCACGACGCCAAAATCAGCTGTCCCCGCCTCGGCCGAGCGGAACACCTCGTCGATCGACACGCACGGCAAGCCGATCATTGACTGGCCGAAATAGCCGAGCATCGCCTGCTCGCTATAGGTGCCCTCCGGGCCCAGGTACGCAGCCCGCTGTGCTTTCTCAAGTTGGCGGCTCGCCGCCATGATCTCGCGCCAGATCAACGCGATATGCTCGCTGCCCAACGGCCCGGCGGATAATGCTTGCAGACGCGAGATCACCTGCTGCTCGCGCTCCGGCCGGAACACGGGCGCGTGATACGCCTTCTTGACCTCGCCGACCTCGAGGGCAACTTGCGCGCGCTGGTTCAGCAGCGCGATCAATTGCCGGTCGATCCCGTCGATGCGCTCGCGCAATGGCTTAAGTTTCAGATTCAGTGCTTCGTCCATCGCAACATCGGCCCGTGAAAAACCGGTCCTGGGTCCATGCGACCTCAGGCGCGGCGTTGCTCGAATTCCTTCATGTATTCGACGAGCGCCTTGACGCCGTCCAACGGCACCGCGTTGTAAATCGATGCCCTCATGCCGCCAACGGACCTGTGGCCCTTCAGTTGCAATAGCCCCCGCGCGTTCGCGCCGGCCAGGAAATCGTCGTTGCGCGATTCGTCAGCGAGAAAGAACGGCACGTTCATCCTGGAGCGCGACCCGCGTTCGACCTTGTTCGAGTAAAAATCGCTGCCGTCGATGAAGTCATACAGCAGCGTGGCCTTCTCGATATTGCGCGCCTCGATCGCGGCAAGACCACCCTGACGCTTCAGCCATTGAAACACCAGCCCGGCGACATAGATTGCATACGTGGGGGGCGTGTTGTACATCGAGTTGTTCGCGGCAATCGTCTTCCACTCGAACGCCGACGGGCAAATCGCGAGCGCCCGATCCAGCAGATCCTCGCGCACGATCACGATCGTCAAGCCGGCAATGCCGATGTTCTTCTGCGCGCCGGCAAACAATGCACCGCACTTGGCCACGTCCATCGGACGCGACAGAATGTGCGACGACGCATCGACCACCAGCGGCACATTGCCCAGGTCGGGAAACTCGAACATTTCGACGCCGTCAATCGTTTCGTTCGAGCACACGTGCACGTACGCAGGATCATCGCTGAGCCGCCATTCCGACACTGCCGGCATCCGCGTGAAGCCCGCATGAGTCTTGCCCGATGCGGCAATATGCGCGCTGCAATACTTCTTTGCCTCGTGATAGGATTTCTGCGTCCACGCGCCGGTCAACACGAAATCCGCGCTCGAGCGCGAGCCAAGCAGGTTCATCGGCACAATCGCGTTCGCGCCGAGCCCGCCGCCTTGCAGGAACAGGATCTGGTGGCTGGCCGGCACGGCCAGCAGTTCCCGCAGATCGAGCAATGCCCGCTCGTGGATCGATGAGAACGCCCGGCCGCGGTGGCTCATTTCCATCACGCCCATGCCGCAGCCATGCCAATCGAGCATCTCGTCGGCAGCCTGTTGCAATACCTCTTCAGGCAGCGCCGCGGGGCCCGCCGAAAAATTGAACGCTCGCATTTGGCACTCTGGGTGAAACGGACGCAAACAACGCGTCTGCGTCGAAAAAAGCAATGGCCGCTTGCAGCCTCGCAAACGGCCATGATGACATCGCCATCGCGGCACCGCCAAACGGCTGGCGGCACCCGCCCCACCGTTCACGCGCCGCCACGCCACCTGCATGGGGCGGCGCGCATCCGCGGCCGACGTTACTTCGCCTTGACCGCGGCCACTTCCTTATCGGCTTGCTCGCGCGTCGCCTTGATCGATGCCGGCATGTACTTCTGCATCAGGCCACTGACCACGTCGCGGCCTACCTGATCCTGCACCTCGATGAACTTGCGACCGGTCATGCTCTTGTAGAACGCCGTCAGGTCCTTGATTTCCGATGTCGAATAGTACTTCGCATACGCATCATACTGCGCCTGCATCGCATCCTGGCGGAATGGTTCGCTGCTAAATACCGTGCCGGCGGCTTCTACGAGCTTGGGCACCGCATGCTTTTGCAGTGTTGGCACGGCGGCCTGCTTCTGCTTGTCGTTGAGCGCCTTGTTTTCGGTCAGCGCGTCGGACAGGATCGCCGGCACCAGTTGCTTGGCTTGCATTTGTGCGCTGTTGGCAATAGCGCCGACCAGCTTCGGTGCGTCGATCGCATCGAGCAGGTCCTTGATAGCGGCCTGCTTGGCCGGATCGATCGGCGCTGCACTGGGGGTCGAGGCCGCGCCGCCCTGGGCAGGCAGCGCCTGTGCCATCGCCAATGTCGGCACGAAAAGGGCCAGCAACATCCACTGCTTGAATTGTTTTTGCATCACGACTCCCATGAAAAAGTTGTTCTGTCGACCCAGCGCCCACGCAGCAGCCACACTCAGCCGACCTGGATCCAGCCAGCCGTCATTCGTCGGCGTCACCGGTATCCGCGTCAGATTCGGCATCGGATTCCGCGTCGGTCTCGGCGATCTGCTGCAAGCCCGACAGCTTGGTGCCCTCGTCAAGGCTAATTAGTGTAACACCTTGCGTTGCGCGGCCCATCTCGCGGATTTCGGAAACCCGGGTACGGATCAGCACACCGGCAGTCGTAATCAGCATGATCTCGCTGTCCGGCTCGACCAGCGTCGCGGCGACCACCCGGCCATTGCGCTCCGAGGTCTGGATTGCGATCATACCTTTCGTGCCACGCCCATGCCGCGTGTATTCGGCAATCGGCGTGCGCTTGCCGTAGCCGTTCTCGGTCGCGGTCAGCACCGATTGCGACTCGCCGCCGGCCACCAGCAACGCGATCACCTGCTGGCCGTCTTCGAGCTGCATGCCACGCACGCCGCGTGCCTCCCGCCCCATCGGCCGCACGTCGTTCTCATCGAACCGCACCGCCTTGCCAGCGTCGGAGAACAGCATCACGTCATGCTGCCCGTCGGTGATCTGCGCACCGATCAGGAAATCGCCATCATCGAGCCCCACCGCGATGATGCCCTTCCTGAGCGGCCGCGAGAACGCCTCCAGCGGCGTCTTCTTCACCGTGCCAAGCGACGTGGCAAGGAACACGAACTTGTCGGCCGAAAATTCCTTGACCGGCAGCACCACGTTGATTTTCTCGCCTTCCTGCAACGGGAACATGTTCACAATCGGCCGGCCGCGCGAGTTGCGCGAGCCCTGCGGCACCTCGTAGACCTTGAGCCAGTACACGCGTCCACGGTTCGAGAAGCACAGGATGTAATCATGGGTGTTCGCAATGAACAACGTCTCGATCCAATCGTCGTCCTTCATCACGATCGCCTGTTTACCGCGACCACCGCGCTTTTGTGCACGATACTCGGACAGCGGCTGCGACTTGATGTAGCCAGCGTGCGACATTGTGACGACCATGTCCTGCGGCGTGATCAGGTCCTCGGTACCAAGCTCGGTGGCGTTCAATTCGATCTGAGAGCGCCTCGGGTCGCCGAATTCCGCCTTGATCGCGACCAACTCGTCGGCGATGATCGTGCGGATACGCTCCGGCTTGGCCAGGATATCCAGCAGATCGGCGATCTGCGCCATCACCTCGCGATACTCGGCGGTGATCTTGTCTTGCTCAAGACCGGTCAAGCGCTGCAGGCGCATCTGCAGGATTTCCTGCGCCTGCGTGTCCGATAGCTTGTACAGCCCATCGGATTGCATGCCGAAGATGGGCGCCAGCCCATCGGGGCGGAACGCATCGCGCCCGCCCGGGGTTTCGCCTTGCGCGCGCGACAGCATGTCGCGCACTAGCGCCGAGTCCCACGCGCGCGTCATCAACGCCTGCTTCGCGATCGGCGGCGTCGGCGCCGCCTTGATGATCGCAATGAACTCGTCAATGTTCGCCAGCGCCACCGCCAGGCCTTCCAGCACGTGGCCGCGCTCGCGCGCGCGGCGTAACTCATAAAGGGTGCGGCGCGTGACGACTTCGCGCCGGTGCGACAGGAAGCACTCGAGCAACTCGCGCAGGTTCAGCAGCTTCGGCTGACCGTCAACCAGCGCGACCATGTTCATGCCGAACGTATCCTGCAGCTGCGTGTTCTTGTACAGATTGTTGAGCACGACTTCCGGCACTTCGCCGCGCTTGAGCTCGATCACCACGCGCATGCCACTCTTGTCGGACTCGTCACGGATATCGGAGATGCCCTCGATCTTCTTCTCGTTGACCAGCTCGGCGATGCGCTCGAGCAGCGAGCGCTTGTTCACCTGGTACGGCAACTCGTCGACGATGATCGCCATGCGCTGGCCGCGGTCAATCTCCTCGAAATGGGTCTTGGCACGCATCACGACGCGGCCGCGGCCGGTACGATAGCCGTCGCGCACGCCTTGCACGCCGTAGACGATCCCCGCCGTCGGGAAGTCGGGGGCCGGAACGATCTCAATCAACTCGTCGATCGATGCATGCGGATGGTTTAGCAGGTGCTGGCACGCGTCGACGACTTCGTTCAAGTTATGCGGCGGGATATTCGTCGCCATGCCGACCGCGATACCGGACGAGCCGTTGATTAACAGGTTCGGAATCCGCGCTGGCAACACCTGCGGCTGGGTCTCACTGCCGTCATAGTTCGGCTCAAAGTCCACGGTCTCCTTGTCGATATCGGCCAACAGCTCATGGCCGATCTTTGCGAGTCGGATCTCGGTGTAGCGCATCGCCGCGGCGTTGTCGCCGTCGACCGAACCGAAGTTGCCCTGCCCGTCCACCAGCATGTAGCGCAGCGAGAAGTCCTGCGCCATGCGCACGATGGTCTCGTAGACCGCGCTGTCGCCGTGCGGGTGATATTTACCGATCACATCCCCGACGATCCGCGCGGACTTCTTATACGCGCGATTCCAGTCGTTGTTCAGCTCATGCATCGCATAGAGCACGCGCCGATGCACCGGCTTAAGCCCATCGCGCGCATCGGGCAGCGCGCGGCCCACGATCACGCTCATCGCGTAGTCGAGGTAGGAGCGGCGCATTTCCTCTTCGAGAGAAATAGGCAGGGTCTCTTTGGCGAATTGATCCATTTATTGGTGTCTGTGACGAACTCTGGCGGTGCCGGCCCCGGGCCGCGGGCGTGGCGTGGGCGCATGTACCGGCGTGGCGGTAGCGGACAACGCGTATCACGCGATTCTAGCATGCGAGCCCCAGCGGCCTGCTCGCGCACTGCCGCGCGCGAGCAGGCACACAGCCTCAACGGCGCGCTGCCCCCGAACCTCAAGCGCCGTGCCACGCCAGCGGGCCAGCGGGCACACGAGCCGCAACGACTCGCGCGTGAATGTCGCGATTCGCCGCTCGATTCATCCCCCTTTTCTCAACGCCGTCACCCAATGCTGTTGACCCATGTCGCCCAGCCAAGCCGGACGGTGCTTCGGCGAGTGTTGCGGGCAAACCACAATTGCTGGAGCAGGGCCTAGCGAGGAGGAGAAATTTATCGTTGGATAGGGCCGGTATGGCAAAATGTGGCGCACAAGTCAGACACTGTTCGAAGCGTATACATCGGTTTTCCGCACTGCCATAATGTTATACTTCGCGCAATGTCTGACTTGTCTTCGTCAACAGGCTCGCAGTAAAGCTGCGGTAATCTCAATTTCGAGAGGAGAAATATGAATAAACTTTCAAAGCTCGCGTTCATTGCAGCTACCGCGGTTATGGCTGCATCCGCATCGGCACAGTCGGTGCCGGCTTCGCGACAAGCCGCCAACGACAACTGGGCAAACGGCACCGGCGAATACGTGTGGATGAACGGCACGAGCGAGCTTTGCTGGCGCGATGCGTTCTGGACCCCGGCCACCGCGAACGCGAAGTGCGACGGCGCTCTGGTGGCTCAAGCTCCTACGCCGCCGGCGCCCCCGCCGCCGGTCGTACCGGCACCGATCATCACGAGCCAGAAGGTCACCTATCAAGCGGACACGCTGTTCGACTTCGACAAGGCGGTGCTGAAGCCGGCCGGCACGGAAAAGCTCGATGATCTAGCATCGAAAATCCAGGGCCTGAATCTCGAAGTGGTCGTCGCCACGGGCTACACCGACAAGATCGGCTCGGACAAGTACAACGACCATCTATCTCTGCGCCGTGCGCAAGCGGTGAAGACGTATCTGATCAGCAAAGGCATCCCCGCCAACCGCATCTACACGGAAGGCAAGGGTAAGCGTAATCCGGTCGTGACGGACTGCAACCAGAAGAACCGCAAGGCGCTGATCGAGTGCCTGGCACCGAACCGTCGCGTGGAAGTAGAAGTCGTCGGCACGACGAGCCAGGTCGTCGATCCGTCGAGTCAACCCGTCGGTACGTCGAACCAGCCCGTTGATACGTTGAGCCAGCCCGTCGGTACGTCAAGCCAGCCGCAGCAATAAGTCGGCTTGCTCGCCACCGAGATACCTAGCCCTGCATTGGCAGGGCTTTTTTTCGCCCTCATCCTAGCGTCACGCCCTGCGCCGTACGCTCCGCTCGACGCCAGTCGCGACATCATCGCGCGGGCACCGCTTTGCCGGCACGCCGGCGGCCCGATATACTGGACATTATTAGCCGCGCGATATTAACCGCGCGAGCAGTTCGCGGCGGCGCGTCGCGCCGCCTTGCTGCCGCCTCCTGCCTTGACCGTCATCATGACCAACGCCGATCCACACGAACTACAGAAATTCAGCGATCTCGCCCATCGCTGGTGGGATCCCAAAGCCGAATTCAAGCCGCTTCACGACATGAACCCGCTGCGACTGTCGTGGATCAACTCGCACGCCCATTTGCCCGATAAACGGGTGCTCGACGTCGGCTGCGGCGGCGGCATCCTGTCGGAGTCCATTGCGCAACTGGGCGCCGCGTCGGTCAAGGGAATCGATTTGTCCGAGGACGCCCTGGGCGTCGCCGACCTGCACAGCCTGGAGAGCGGCGTGACGAACGTTGAATACGAAGCAATCTCCGCGGAAGCGCTCGCCGATCGCGAGCCGGCGACCTATGACGTGGTTACCTGCATGGAGATGTTGGAGCACGTGCCGCAGCCGGCAAGCATCGTGCGCGCCTGTGCGCGGCTGGTGAAGCCGGGCGGCTGGGTGTTCTTCTCAACGCTGAACCGGAACCTGAAAGCCTACTTATTCGCAGTGATCGGCGCCGAATACGTGATGCGAATGCTGCCGCGCGGCACACACGACTATCAGCGCTTCATCAAGCCATCGGAACTGGCCACATTCGTTCGCGACGCCGGATTGCTCGCGCACGAGTTCAAGGGGGTTGCCTATCACCCGATCGGCCAGCGCTTCGCGCTGACCGACGATACCCGCATCAATTACATGCTCGCGTGCCGACGCACCGCGTGAGCCGCGATGACATGACAGACACGCTCTCGTCGTGCCCCACGTTGCCCGCCGCCGTGCT
Source organism: Mycetohabitans sp. B8 (assembly GCF_021991875.1). GTDB lineage: Bacteria > Pseudomonadota > Gammaproteobacteria > Burkholderiales > Burkholderiaceae > Mycetohabitans. The sequence continues at coordinate 186,518 of NZ_JAHLKR010000008.1, read as the reverse complement.
CGCGACGTGCTGCGCGGTCTTGTTTGACTTAGACGGCACGATCGCCGATACCGCGCCGGATCTGGCGGCGGCGGTCAACAAGATGCGCCGCGTGCGCGGCTTACCCGAGGTGCCGCTGCAGAGGTTACGTCCGTTGGCATCGGCCGGTGCACGCGGACTGCTCGGCGGCGCATTCGGCATCCGGCCCCAAGACCCCGATTTCAGCGCGATGCGGGAAGAGTTTCTCGCCAACTACGAGGCCGATCTTTGCGTCGACACGACGCTGTTCGACGGCATGCGTCCATTGCTTAATGGACTGTCCGCGCGCGGCATTCCGTGGGGCATCGTCACGAACAAGGTCGAACGGCTGGCATTGCCACTGATCGCTCGGCTGGGCCTAGCCGCCGACGCCGGATGCGTCATCGGCGGCGATACCACCCCGCACCCGAAACCCCACCCGGCGCCGCTGTTGCTGGCCGCGCAGCAGCTCGGTATCGCACCGACCAGCACGGTCTACGTCGGCGACGACCTGCGCGATATCGACGCCGGCAAGGCGGCCGGCATGCTGACCGTTGCGGCGGCCTATGGCTATTGCGGCAATGAAGTGACTCCCTCCGATTGGGCGGCCGATCACGTGGTCGAAACGACAACGGAACTGCAGCGCCTGCTCGGGGTCATGTCGCCGTAACACGGACGCGATATGTCGGGCGTGTCCATCACTTGAAAGCCGACCCATCGACCGCATCTGACGTTCTGTGAGACAATAGTGCTCTACTTTCGGGGCCGACCTGGTTTCGACGTGGGTAGCGAAGCAATTCAGGGCATACCGAGGACCCGTCACCTCGTAAATCAATGGGACTTAAGTAACTGCGAACGACGAAACGTACGCACTGGCCGCTTAACACCGGCCTGCCTCGCACTGGCTCGCTGACGGGCTAGGGTCGCAAGACCGCGCGAGGTCATTTACGTCAGCTAATCCCCGGTGAAGTCACGGCGCCGGGGCCGAAAATTCAGTGACTCGCCGTAGCGAAGCGTGTTCGTCCGCGTCGGTGCGGTTAAAGCAAAAGATTGAACTAAGTATGTAGAACTGGTTGTAGAGTGCTTACGGACGCGGGTTCGATTCCCGCCGGCTCCACCAATCGCATTCCAGCAGTGCCTGCTGGAGTAAAACTTCGGCCGCGGAATCACCGCGCGCATGATATTTCACGACGCCGACACGTTGTTACGCTGCCGATGACGCTTGGTTAGCGAGACGCTGGAGAACCATCGCTTCAACAAAGACGGACGCTGACGTTCGGGCAACGGTAGCACCCGAGTTGCTTCAGACAAAACGGAGGTGCGTTCCGAGACGTTTGACATCGATTGACCGCGCTCGATAACGCGATGGTGCATGACCGGTGTCGCATTCCCGCTCACCGGTACGTCCTGCTGCGAGCTTTGCATGGGTTCCGGCGTCTGATCGTCGCGACTGGGGTACGTGGCACTGAAAAAATCACGCACGTCCTCCCATCTAACATTACGCGGGTTGACTCGATGGAAGTACCGATCCGCTGCCTCTTCTGCAGACTGCGGTTCTTTTTCAGAATTTGCGTTCCCATACTGCGTATTCCATCGGGGGTACGTATTCCTAATGTAATTGATTACATTAGAAGTACGGATGTTTCCATGGGCAAATTGCTCTTCTATAAATTGCGCCGGCGACTGCCTAGGTTTAACGGTACGTTGATCCTCCCTGAGTTGCGCGAGCAATCCTGTGCCGCGCCGTGCACTGGGGGCGGTAAGCCGGTGGGGGTACAGGTTTGCTAGCGGCACAGCATCGTCTGTTTCCAATGTCGACGAGTCACTGACACTGCTCGATTGTTGGTTGTACTTTAGTATTCCGGTGGGACTCGGTGAATTCCGCTGAATCGTCATATTTTGTGTCAACCCTATCTCGTGGCGAAAGCTCACACTACACCAGATCGCCGGCAATCGACGCACATACGCGATCGCACATCAACATCGACGAAACAAGAAAACAACCTGCATTTCTTCAATGACTTGCAAAGTCCCTAATTCAATCTCAAATTTTTAACGCTTGATGAACCACCACGCGACTGCCACAGCGGCGGACATCCGATCCTTCCAGTCGGGCAACCGTGTCTCGAAAGGCCTCACTGCGTAACTCGTCGACGGTCATCGCCAAGGGTGACGTATAAACTGCATCTTCATAGCAATTAAAATAGGAGTTTTTTTAACTATTAGTATAAACTCCACGCCCAATTAGGCAGCCGCCGGCTGCACGCCGAGTCCGACATCGACCTTGTCACTTGCAACGCATGCCGCAATCGCCGAGTCAGTGGGCCCAGTGGACGATTGCCGTTGATGCACGTTGGATCGATACCGATGTCGCGCAGCATCAGGCCAAGTCGATCAAAATCCCTCGACCGGCAAATGGAAACCGGCCAGGCACACTCGCGGCATAACAACGACGCGATCGCATCCACGCTGTCCCAATATTCGAATATTTATCGGCATCTGCGCATCGGCCAGCATTTGCGTCAATGCCGCGCCCCCATGCCCGTGTGATGCATGAATCCGCACACCGCGTCGAGCCGGCATAACGAGCCGCCCCATCTCGTCTGACACTTCGGCACTTAGCGACTGTAGATCGAGCCGCTCCACATGCATGTACTCGGCCCAAAGCCACTTTTCGCCCAGTGGCGACAGCGCCAGGCCTTGACCATGGACATTGACCAACAACAGGCCACCGAGCCGCTGCTGCTGACCGCACAGCGGCTCGGCATCGCGCCGACCAGCACGGTCTACGTCGGCGACGACCTGCGCGATATCGACGCCGGCAAGGCGGCCGGCATGCTGACCGTTGCGGCGGCCTATGGCTATTGCGGCAATGAAGTGACTCCCTCCGATTGGGCGGCCGATCACGTGGTCGAAACGACAACGGAACTGCAGCGCCTGCTCGGGGTCATGTCGCCGTAACACGGACACGATATGTCGGGCGTGTCCGTCACTTGAAAGCCGACCCATCGACCGCATCTGACGTTCTGTGAGACAATAGTGCTCTACTTTCGGGGCCGACCTGGTTTCGACGTGGGTAGCGAAGCAATTCAGGGCATACCGAGGACCCGTCACCTCGTAAATCAATGGGACTTAAGTAACTGCGAACGACGAAACGTACGCACTGGCCGCTTAACACCGGCCTGCCTCGCACTGGCTCGCTGACGGGCTAGGGTCGCAAGACCGCGCGAGGTCATTCACGTCAGCTAATCCCCGGTGAAGTCACGGCGCCGGGGCCGAAAATTCAGTGACTCGCCGTAGCGAAGCGTGTTCGTCCGCGTCGATGCGGTTAAAACAAAAGACTGGACTAAGTATGTAGAACTGGTTGTAGAGTGCTTACGGACGCGGGTTCGATTCCCGCCGGCTCCACCAATATTCCAATTCCAACCACGCTCGGTTGGGTTTTTTCGACGCTCTCTCGGGGCCACGGCTCTCTCCTTCCTCTACGCCAAAAATTGCCAGAAGTCCGTAGGCAAAACGCCTCACACCCATGCAAATTAACGGGTTGAGCGTTGATCAATCAAGCGGTTGACTTCTGGCATTGACTGCCGGAGGAGTTGGCTCGTCAGCGGGACATAGATTGCCTTGCAAGTAACGGTGTAACCGCTCGAGCTTGCCCTTTGCTCTCAGGCCGATGTGGCTGCCGCATGAACTCGCCGTAGAGCAAAGCGAATTGTTCAGGACAGGCTAAGCTAGGGTTATCGCCAGAGTGAGGCTGGTCCAAAACCCGTGCCGTTCAGAAGTGGAAATTTTCGGCTCTTCGAAGTGGGCCGAATCGGCTCAGGACCTGCATTGAGGGACGAACTCGGCAGGCGCCATCCACTGTAATGCACAATGGGGACGCGCCTCATCATCCTTCGCATGAACAGCATGACCCGTTCCTCGCGTGGTACGCGAGCAACTTCGATCCCGACGCGTTCGACCCCGACCTCGCAAATCAGCGGCTCTTCGAGGTCAATTCTGAACATCAACGCAGCCCTGAAATAACACTTACGCTGAGGATAAGCCGACCGTCTCGGCGCCGTATTGCCGCGCGACTCGCGTCCTTGAACGCGTGGCCGTTTTAACCCGGGTTAGGTAGCGCTAAATCAGCGCTTCGGCGTGCGTGCCTTGACGTGGTCCGGCAGCGGGGGGATCGACGGAACAGACGACTCATCGGCGGCCTGCGAGGTGATGGCGGTATCTGACATCGACTTACGGCGCTTCATACTCAATTTTCTCGTCAATGTCGAAAAACCGTTGCGTAAATTGTCCACCGACGCGCTGCGCGTACGAGGCTTGGACGCCTGCTTCGCTGCCGAAGCGGGCGTTGTATCCGCAGCCGCGGCAACAACCGCTGGCACGGTTTGATTGGATTGGTTCGAGCTAGAGCGTCGTCGCCCTATGCTTTGAAGCGAGTTGGCCAAGCTGCTGAAGGCTCCTCCCTGGCGTCTACCCGGCTGCTTAGGCGCCTCGGGTTGGACCTTATATTTCCCATACTCATTTTCCCAGCCGCTCACTACCTCATCGACCATTTTGATCATCAAATCGGTTTGCGCATCGATTCCCTTAGTAAGATGATCAATGAATCGTTTGGCATCCGCCTTTAGCTTCGCGTCCTCTCCTGCGAGATGATCGGCAAACCGCGCTGTAGTCGTCTTTGTCTTCGTCTCCCCAACACCCAGATGATTAACAAACGGCTCCACAGCCGTTTTTTGCTTCGAGTTCTCAGCTGTTTGAGGCCAAGTCTCTTCTAGTAGTTCAACGAACCGGCTCCCCGACTTTGGTGAACTCGTACTTTCGAAGGATTTCCTGCTCGATTCAGCAGGCGAACGCGTCACCTCGCTCAACTCTTCGTTTCCGCGATGCCGGGGACAGAGGCCTGCCAACTCACCCGGCCGCCCAGTACTTGACGCCCTACTCCGACTCTTCGGTGATAGCGAATCTGTATCTTTAATATTTATCAAACGTTCCAAGCCGATGTCCGTCGGCAAGTCGGTCACAGAGAGCTGCTGCAGTGAGTGCACCTTGGTCATAGCGCTTGACATCCTTCTATCGTGCTGAACTCGTACACTACACCAACGCACCACTCGGGCTATTTAGATACGCGATCACATATTGCCGTGCGCGAAGGCCCGTTCACCGCCGCCCTGACGCCCCTTAAATAATAAGATTTCCTCATTAATCCCGTGTTCCTACCCCTTCCTGAATCGGGACGCAGTCGCCGCAGTGCGCGGCATCGTAGCCGTGCAGTTGCGCCACCGCGCCCTTAAATGCGTCGCCGCGCAGCTCGTCAACAATCGCCGATAACGGTGCCGTATCAAGCGCGACTTGCTCGCACGCGAAGTAGTAATCCTCATCGACTATCGGAACGAAGTCCAGCCCGAAATACGCGGCCGCCGGCTGGACGCCGAACCCGACATCAGCCTTGCCGCTCGCCACGAACGCTGCGATCGCCGAATGCGTCAGTTCGGTTGACGCGTAGCCGTTGATGCGCGTCGGATCGATACCGATATCGCGCAGCATCCGCTCGAGCAGCATTCGCGTGCCGGAACCCGGCTGGCGATTGACAAAGCGCAAGCCTTTACGGGATAGGTCGGCGAGACCGCCGATATGCTCCGGATTGCCCTTTGGCACGAACAACCCCTGCTTGCGGCGAGCCAGGTGAATCAGCACGTGACGCCTGTCGTCCAGCCATGGTCGGTAGACAGCCGCGCATACTGCGCGGAACGGTCCAATCGGCAAGTGGAACCCGGCCAGGTCGCATTCACCACGCGACAACGACGCGACGGCATCCGCACTGTCCCGATACCGAATCTCCACCGAGGTGCCGCCTTCGGCGAGCGCTTGTACGAGGGCCGCGACGGCATACCCGTGTGATGCGTGAATCCGCACATCGCGCCGCGCTGGGGCCAGCAGTCGTCGGATTTCATCGTTGACTTCGACGCCGAGCAACTGCGCGAGTGGCCCCAGCCGTTCGATACGCACGCGTTCAGCCCACAGCAGTTTTTCGCCGAGCGGCGACAGCAGCGAACCCTGGCCCCGAACCTTGACGAGCAACGGGCCGCCTAGACGCTGTTCGGCCGCGCGCAGCACGCCCCATGCGTGCCGGTACGAAAAACCGAGCGCCTGCGCCGCGCTCGCAATACTGCCCAACTCGACCAGTCGCGTCAGCAGCAGGATCACGTCCGACAAGCGCACGCCCGGCTGATCGGTACCTGCAATCCGCCACTCGGACACGGCTTCAATCCTGGGCATGTCCATATGCAATTTACTTTCCTATTGAAATCCACACCAGCAACGTCTAACGTTCAGGAACAACATTAATCCAATGAACGGTATATGAAGCTATAAATCATATACCCTCCCCGATCGGAGGCCCCTTGGCAGAATCCGCTACCGGCCACACAACGGGCGCCACATTGGCGCCGGACGAGGCAGCCCGGCTTGTCGCACACCACACTGGTGCGGCAGCGCGCGCCGTACCGGGACATTCACTATTAAGCGTCTTGCACGCGATCCAAGATGACGTCGGTTACCTCCCCGACGGTGTCATCGCCCCGCTTGCCCACGCAATGAACTTGTCGCGCGCCGAAGTCCACGGCGTGATCACGTACTACCATCACTTCCGCACGTCGCCGCCGGCCCCCGTGACCGTCCAGCTATGCCGCGCCGAATCCTGCCGCGCGATGGGCAGCGAATCGCTGGCGCGGCATGCCGAGACCCATACGGGTTGCCGCTTCGATGCGTGCCGCCACGGCAACGACTATCGCGCGTCGCCGCCGGCATCGGCCAGCGACGCGCCGCGGGACGAGAACCAAGCGGTCGAGTTGCAATCCGTGTACTGCCTGGGCTTGTGCAGCACGTCGCCGGCGATGATGGTCAACGGCAAGCCCTATGCCAGCGTCACACCGGCGAAGCTCGATAGGGTGCTTGCCGCGGCGGTGCGTGACGCGCGATCGGGAGCGCGCTGATGACGATTCGCATCCACGTCCCGTCCGATACGACCGCGATCGCGCTCGGAGCAGACGAACTCGCACAGGCCATCGCCGGACAAGCCGCGCGGCACGCAATCGACATCGAGCTAGTACGCAACGGCTCGCGGGGACTGTCCTGGTTGGAGCCACTCGTAGAGGTTGGCACGGCCGCCGGCCGCATCGGCTATGCCAACGTTGCGCTGGAAGACATCGACGCGTTGTTCGACTTGGGTTGGCACATCGACGACGAAGCGGCGCAGGCGCGGGCAGCGGCCCATCCGAAATGCATCGGCCTCGTCGAGGCCATCCCGTACCTGAACAAGCAGCAGCGATTAACCTTTTCCCGGATCGGCATCGTCGATCCGCTGTCGATCGACGACTATGTGGCGCACGGTGGCCTGCAAGGCCTGCACCGCGCGTTGCAGATGGCGCCGGCCGCCGCCTGCCAGTTACTGATCGACGCCGGACTACGCGGACGCGGCGGCGCCGCGTTTCCGGCAGGCATTAAATGGCGCACGGTACTGCAAGCCCAGGCAGACCAAAAATACGTGGTGTGCAACGCGGACGAAGGTGACAGCGGCACGTTCTCGGACCGCCTGTCGATGGAATGCGATCCATTCGGCCTGATTGAAGGCATGATCATCGCCGGCGTGTCGACCGGCGCGACGCAGGGCCACCTCTACGTGCGCAGCGAATACCCGTTGGCGATCGCGCGATTGAACGCGGCGATCGCCAGCGCGCGCGCCGCCGGCTGGCTCGGCCCAGACGTGCTGGGTTCCGGTCGGGCCTTCGATCTGTTCGTCGCAAAGGGCGCCGGCGCGTACGTCTGCGGCGAGGAGACGGCGCTGCTCGAATCGCTCGAAGGCAGGCGCGGCATCGTGCGCGCAAAGCCACCGCTGCCCGCCCTGGCCGGCTACCGGGGCAAGCCGACGGTGATCAATAACGTGATCACCTTGGCATCCGTGCCGATCATTTTCGCGCGCGGCGATGCGTTCTACCGGGACTTCGGCATGGGACGCTCGCGCGGCACGCTGCCGTTCCAGCTCGCCGGCAATGTGCGGCGCGGCGGGCTGGTCGAACTCGCGTTCGGCGTGACGCTGCGCGAGCTGGTGTTCGAATTTGGAGGCGGTACGGCAAGTGGACGCCCTGTGCGCGCGATCCAAGTCGGCGGTCCGCTCGGCACCTATCTGCCGCCGAGCCAGTGGGACGTGCCGCTGGACTATGAAGCCTATATGGCGATCGGCGCCGTCGTGGGCCACGGCGGTATCGTGGTCCACGACGACACTGCCAATCTAGCCGAGCTGGCACGTTACGCAATGCACTTCTGCGCGCTCGAATCCTGCGGCAAGTGCACGCCGTGCCGGATCGGCTCCACGCGCGGCGCGGAGGTCATCGACAGGCTGCGGGCACCGGAGCAGGACGCGCACGCGCGCACGCGCCACGTGACGTTGCTGCGCGAGTTGTGCGACACGATGCTGCATGGCTCGCTGTGCGCGATGGGCGGGATGACCCCCTACCCGGTGCTGTCCGCACTGGACCATTTTCCCGAAGACTTCGGCCTCGTGGCCGCCGGCGGCGACGCGCGATGCGACTCTGAGCGCAGCGCCGCGGCATGATGACACGCGCGCGCCGCTTCGCACGACGCGCAGGAGCAGATAATGAATGACATGAGCCAGAATGGCCTTCATGGTGGGTGCGGGTCCGGATCGTGCGCTTGCCGCGCGAACAACGTGCCACTGGACGACGTCGATTTCGGTACGCCGGCACGCCACGGCCCAAGCGTGTCGCTGCAGATCGACGGCGTGCAGGTGGACGTGCCGGCAGGCACATCGGTCATGCGTGCGGCGATTCACGCCGGCATTCGTGTGCCGAAACTGTGCGCGACCGATTCTCTGGAGGCGTTCGGCTCGTGCCGGCTGTGCCTGGTCGAGATCGAAGGCCGCCGGGGTTATCCGGCCTCCTGCACGACGCCGGTCGAGCCGGGCATGACGGTACGCACGCAGAGCGATAAGCTGCAGGCGCTGCGCCGCAATGTGATGGAGCTGTATATTTCAGATCACCCGTTGGACTGTCTGACGTGCCCGTCCAACGGGCGTTGCGAGTTGCAGGACATGGCGGGCGTCGTGGGGCTACGCGAGGTCCGCTACGGCTACGAGGGCGCCAATCACCTGCGCGACGCGAAGGACGAATCCAACCCGTACTTCACCTATGACGCCAGCAAGTGCATCGTATGCAACCGATGCGTGCGCGCGTGCGAGCAAACGCAAGGCACCTTTGCACTCACCATCGCGGGACGCGGCTTCGAGTCACGCGTCGCGGCAAGCGAAGGCGTCTCGTTCATGGCATCGGAGTGTGTCTCGTGTGGGGCGTGTGTGGCCGCCTGCCCGACCGCGACGCTGCACGAGAAGTCGATTGCCGAACTGGGCCAACCGGAGCATGCCGTCGTCACGACCTGCGCATATTGCGGTGTCGGCTGTTCGCTGAAGGCCGAGATGAAGGGCAACCAGGTGGTGCGGATGGTGCCGCATAAGGACGGCCGCGCCAACGAGGGCCATGCTTGCGTGAAGGGGCGCTTTGCATGGGGTTATGCGACACACCGCGACCGCATCACGCGTCCGATGATCCGCGCGTCGATCGACGCGCCGTGGCGCGAAGTGAGTTGGGACGAGGCGCTGGACTACGCGGCCAGTGCGTTCCGGCGCATCCAGGACAAGTACGGACGCGACTCGATCGGCGGCATCACATCGTCGCGATGCACGAACGAAGAAACGTACCTGGTGCAAAAACTCGTGCGTGCTGCATTTGGCAACAATAACGTCGACACCTGCGCCCGCGTGTGTCACTCGCCGACCGGCTACGGTCTAAAGACCACACTTGGCGAATCGGCCGGCACGCAGACCTTCGCATCGGTCGCGCACAGCGACGTGATCATGGTAATCGGCGCCAACCCGACCGATGGCCATCCGGTGTTCGGCTCACGGCTCAAGCGGCGCCTGCGCGAAGGTGCGAAACTGATCGTCATCGACCCGCGCCGCATTGATCTGGTCCAAGGGCCGCACGTTCATGCGCAGTATCACCTGCCAGTGCGCCCCGGCACAAACGTCGCGATCATCAATGCGTTCGCGCACGTGATTGTCACCGAGGGCCTGCTCGACACAGCCTTCATCGCCCAGCGGTGCGAGCCGCTCGCATTCGAGCAATGGCGGGATTTCGCGGCTCAGCCGCAAAACGCGCCGGAAGCCACCGAGTCGATCACCGGTGTGCCGGCGGCGCAGGTGCGCGAAGCCGCTCGTCTGTATGCCACCGGCGGCAATGCGGCGATTTACTACGGGTTGGGCGTCACCGAGCATTCGCAGGGCTCCACGATGGTGATGGGCATCGCGAACCTGGCGATGGCCACCGGCAACCTCGGCCGCGAAGGCGTTGGCGTCAACCCGCTGCGCGGGCAGAACAACGTGCAGGGCTCCTGCGATATGGGCTCGTTCCCGCATGAATTGCCGGGTTACCGACATATCGGTGACGCCACCACGCGCAGCCTGTTCGAGACCGCTTGGAACGTCACGCTGCAGCCCGAGCCGGGTCTGCGCATTCCGAACATGTTCGACGCCGCGCTGAGCGGCACGTTCAAGGGCCTGTATTGCCAAGGCGAGGACATCGCGCAGTCGGACCCGAACACGCAGCATGTCGCCGCAGCACTGTCGTCGATGGAGTGCATTGTCGTGCAGGATATTTTCCTGAACGAAACGGCCAAGTACGCGCACGTTTTCCTGCCGGGCACATCGTTCCTGGAAAAGGACGGTACGTTTACGAATGCGGAGCGCCGGATTTCCCGCGTGCGGCAGGTGATGCCCCCGCTGCCTGGCATGGCCGACTGGCAGGTGACGATCAAGCTGGCCGGCAAGCTCGGCTACGCGATGGATTATTCCCATCCGAGCCAGATTATGGACGAAATCGCGCGGCTCACGCCCACCTTCCACGGCGTATCGTACGCACGGTTGGACGAACTGGGCAGCATTCAGTGGCCATGCAATGAAGCGGCGCCGGACGGCACCCCAATCATGCACATGGATACATTCGTGCGCGGCAAGGGGCGCTTCGTGATCACGCAGTTCATCCCGACGCGCGAGAAGGTCACCCGCCGGTTCCCGCTGTTGCTGACCACGGGCCGAATCTTGTCACAGTATAACGTCGGCGCGCAGACCCGCCGCACGGACAATTCGCGCTGGCATGAAGAAGACCGGCTGGAGATCCACCCGGTGGACGCAGAGGACCGTGGGATCAAAAGCGGCGACTGGGTCGGCGTGGCCTCGCGCGCGGGACACACGGTACTGCGCGCGCAGGTCACCACGCGGATGCAGCCCGGCGTCGTCTACACGACGTTCCACTTTCCGGAATCCGGCGCCAACGTGGTGACTACCGACTCGTCCGACTGGGCGACCAATTGCCCAGAGTACAAGGTGACCGCGGTGCAGGTCACGCCGGTCGTCGGGCAGTTGTCGGACTGGCAGCAGCGCTATGCCAGCTTCAGCGACCGGCAACTGGCGCTGCTTAACGAACGTACCCTGTTGGACGCATCGAGCGTCGCGGCGGCCAAGTAAGAAGAGGAGTGGACGATGACAATGCCGCTGCACAACCTGGTCGACATGGTCAACCGCATTGGAGAGTTCTTTGAATCGATGCCCGATCGGCACGCCGCGCTCGAAGGTATCGCTGAACACCTGACGCGCTTCTGGGAGCCGCGCATGCGACGCACGCTGCTCGACGCGCTCGAGCGCGGCGTGGATCCGGCATTGGACGAGTTGATGCCGGTCGCGCGCGAGGCCCTTATGCGCTATCGCGACAAATTAATGCCGGCCGCCGCGCCAGCATGACCGGCACCCTCGCAGCCGGGGGAACGCTTGCACATGACGCGCCTGAACGGCGTGCGGCTGGGGCTGCCTGTACATGAAGCGGGGCTAGAATCCAGAATTTAGTCTACCGGGTAGCGCCCGAATGGAACTCGCGATGCTTTCATCGATGGCCGCCGTCGCGCTAGGCGGCGCGCTCGGCTCGCTGCTGCGCTGGGTGCTCAGCACGCGCTACAACAACCTGCTTCCCGCGTTGCCGCTCGGCACGCTCGCCTCGAATCTGATCGCCGGCTATGTGATCGGCATGTCCATTGCGTATTTCGGCAAGCATGCGGATCTCGCTCCGCAATGGCGGCTGTTCGTCATCACCGGCTTGATGGGCGGCTTGTCGACATTTTCGACCTTCTCCGCCGAAATCACCGCGCATCTGCAGGCCGGGCGCATTGGCTGGGCCGTCGGCGAGGCCGCAATCCATCTCGCCGGCTCGGTGCTCATGACACTGGCCGGGCTGGCCAGCGTCGCATGGCTTCGCCGCTAGCCTAGCTGCTAGCGGGTCGATGCCACCGTCGTTTCGCGTGCACGCTGCGCTTGCGGCAGCGCGCCAAACCAATCCTCGCCATAGCGCAGCAGCGCGGGGGCGTCGCTCAGCAGGCGTCCGCGGGCCGCAACGTAGCCGTCCGGACGAACCAGGTAGAAGCACGGGCGCGTGCATCCGTAGCTAAAGGCCAGCGACGAGGCGGTCTCGCCCGCTGCATCGCACGGCTGTGGCGTATCGCTCACCCGCCATGTCCGCACGCGCGCACGAAGCAATACCTCGACCTTAGCGGCAAAACTATCCAGCGCGTCGACCTCCTCGCGTGCGCGCGGCTCGTCATCATCAGCCGACGCAAGCACCAGCAAAGTAAAGCTCGCCGGATCGTACAAGTCGAACAGGCGGGCCACATACGGTACCTGGCCGAGCGGGCCCTCCATCACATGCACCCATGCGTCCGGTGCTCGCTCGCCAGCGCGCACGCCCCCGTCGAGCGGGCGCTCCAACGTCAGTAGACTGCGCCGGTACTGGATCGCAAGCTCGCTCACAGCGCGGCGCGCGGCATCACGAACCGGTCCGAGCGACGCGATCAGCGGCATCAGCTGGTCGCGCATGAGCCGCAGCACGCCGTGATCAGCCTCGACCAGGTGTGTAGCGAAGCTAGTCTGCCGCAACACGCCGCGCTCGATCGGATTGCGTTCGAGATGGTATGTATCGAGCAAGTGATCCGGCGCGCCACCGTTAATTACCTGCGCCAGTTTCCACCCCAGGTTCAGCGCCTCCTGAATCCCGGCGTTCATCCCCTGCGCACCCGCCGGACTATGCACGTGCGCGGCGTCTCCGGCCAGAAATACGTTGCCGATGCGCAGCCGCTCCACCATCCGGCTGTGGACGGGGTAATATGAAGACCACGCCAACTGCGACAGCCGCACCGGCACATGGATACGGCGCTCAACCCACTGTTGGCATTCGTCGAGCGAGGGACTAGCGTTGCCGTCGTCCGTTTCGCGCCCCCGGTCCTCGATGTCACCGACCTGTGCCAAGCGGTCTCCAGCGGGGCGGCGTTCGGGCTGCGCGCCCGCCCCGGCAGCCGGCGCCGATGCGGCATGTAGCAGTCCGGCACGCACCGCGGCCTGGTGCGCCGCGCCGACCGGCGGTCGGTCCGCGATCAGCCGGTAGCGATCACCGCCCAGCGGAAAGATTCCAGCCAACCCCTCGGCGGTGGCAAACAATTGGAATTCGTCGACCGGTAATGTCCAATCCACGCGCAGATCCGCCAGCAGGAAGGACTGCGCAAGCGTTTCGCCGGCGAACGCGACGCCCAGCAAGTGGCGCACCGTGCTGTGTGCGCCGTCGGCGCCGACCAGATACCGTACCCGCTGCGTTTGCACGCGCCCATCGGGCAGCCGCAGTGTCGCATCGACCCCCGCCGCGTCCTGTTGCAGCCCAATCAGCTCGACGCCGCGCTCGATGTCCACGCCGAACGTGTGCAGATGTTCAGTCAGGATGCGCTCCGTCTGCGACTGGTCGACGAACAGCAGGTAAGGAAAGCGGGTCTGCAACGGGTCGAAATCGAGCCGCAGCAGCGTTTGCCCGTTCGAGTACAGATGGGCGGCGCGGCCCCGATGCCCGATCTCAATGAACGGCTCTACCACGCGATGCAACTCGAACAATTCAAGCGTACGCGCCTGTATCCCAATCGCGCGGGACGTGGTTGCGGGACACGGCGCGCGGTCAATGACGCGCAGCGCAATACCCGCGCGCGCCAAGCTCATCGCGGCGGCAAGCCCCGTCGGACCGGCGCCCACGATCAGCACCGGCGGTGGCTGTAGCGAAGAATGGGCCATGCTGCGCTCCATCACTGCTGTTCAGAGTCCAGTTTAGGCTATTCGGCAGCGCTTCCCATGCTGCAACGCAGCAGCAAAAAACACGCTTAGCCCGGTGCGTTCGGGCCGAGATGGCAAGCTAGCCGCGTTACATGCGCATCCGCAGCGGCATAGAAAACGCACTCGCCACGCCGCGCGGTACGGTGCGTAACAGCCGCGCCGCGCGCAGCAACCGCAAAGGGTGGCTGACCAGGGAGGCGGACAGCGCTCACTCCTGTGCAATCGCGCCCACCGGCCTGGGTTCGCCCAGGCACGCCAGCACGATGCGCAAGCGCGTCGTATCGCCGAGTAACTGGAATAAATTGGCCAGCAAAGGAATACGCTGTTCGACGCCCGTCGCCACTGTCCCGCCTCACCCGTCACCGCGCCGCCGACGTGGGCGAAGCAGCGCAACGGGTATCAAACATATGAATACGTGTTCAAAGGTTAGCAATAGAACAATTGCACCGCAAGCGCTGCGCGCCGATCCATTATCATCGCGGCTGACCGGCCGTTCGGCCGGCCACCTTATCGTTGTCCGTGCCGATGACTCTTTCCGACTTTTTTGATCGCGCGCAAGCCGCGCACCGCGCCGGGCGGCTGCTCGAGGCCGAGCGCGACTACCGCGCGATGCTCGAGGCCGACCCGGAACACGTAGACGCGCTGCACTGGCTCGGTGTGCTGCACCACCAGCGAGGCGAGCATCAGCGCGCCGTGCAATGGGTCGTACAAGCGGCCATGCTACGGCCCGGCGACGCAGGCGTGCAGTTGAATCTCGGCACGGTGTTGCGCGCGCTGGGCCGCGTGGGCGACGCCATCGAGCACTTTCGCAACGCATTGTACCTGCAACCCGACTTTGCGCTCGCCCACTACAATCTCGGCAACGCGTATGCCGCCGTCCAACGGCACGCGGACGCGGCCGACAGCTTCCGGCGGGCCATCGGCTTGCAGACACGCGACGTGCGAGCGCGCGTCAATCTCGCCACATCGCTGATCGCGTTGGAGCACCATGCAGCCGCGCTCGATACGCTGCACGAGGCGCTACGACTGGAACCGTGTCATGCGGGCGCCCACAACAACCTGGGCATGGCGCTCAACGGCCTGGGCCGGCCACGGGAGGCGCTCGAAGCATTTCGTGCCTCCCTGGATCTTGAGCCGCGCTACGTCGCGGCGCATTTCAACCTGGCCAATACGCTCGTATCGCTGCAGCGTCATGAGCAGGCCATCGACGCATATCGCGCGGCCTTGCAACTTCAGCCCCGCTTCACCGCCGCGCTGCATGGACTGGGCAACGCCTGTGCGGCGCTCGGCCGCCATGAGGACGCGGTCCGATATCTGGAACGCGCGGTCGGCATCGAACCGCATGCGGCGCCGTGCTGGGTTGCGCTGGGCAACATGCGCGCAGCGCAGGCTCAGCACGACGCGGCCGCGCGCGCCTACGAGCAGGCGCTGCGGCTGCGTCCTGATTTGGCCAGTGTGCACCTCAATCTGGCGATGATGTACCTAACCCGCCGCGATTTCGCACGCGGCTGGCGCGCGTATGAGTGGCGCCATGCAACGTTGGCGTCACCCCGCGCGATCGACTTGCCGCGCTGGCATGGCGATGTGCCGCTGGCGGGCCAAACACTGCTGGTCCACGCGGAACAAGGACTCGGCGACACGTTGCACTTCGTGCGTTATGTGCCGCGGCTAGTGCCACTTGCCGCGCGCGTCGTGCTGCAAGTACAGGTCGAGCTGGCACGCCTGCTCGAGCCGTTCTGCGCACGCCATCGCATCACGCTCGTGGGCGACGGCATGCGGCCGCCACCCTGCGACTGCCATGTTCCATTGCTGAGCCTGCCACGGGTGTTAAATCTTGATGACCAGACGCTGCACGACGCCAACGTGCCGTATCTGCAAGCGCCGCCCGCGTATCGGCACAAGTGGCAAGGCCGTCTCGCACGCCACGCACCGAGCCGCATTGGCATCGCCTGGTCCGGCCGCATACAGCAAGACGAAACCCGAGCAGTACCGTTCAATGCGCTCAGGCCGTTGCTGGCACTGCCGCAGCTCGACTGGTTCGTGCTGCAACGTGACTGGGCCCGCGCCGATCTCGACGCGTTCGATGCGATGCAGGCCACGCACGTGCACCGGCTGGATGGCGTGATCGGCGACTTTGCCGACACCGCCGCCATCATCGAGCAATTGGATGCGGTAGTATCGGTCGACACGTCGATCGCGCATCTAGCCGGCGCGCTGGGCGCGCCGCTGTGGTTAATGCTGCCGTTCGCAGCCGACTGGCGCTGGTTCGAGGACCCACACCACACGCCGTGGTATCCGCACGCACGCCTGGTACGGCAACGCGTGGCCGGCCGATGGGACGATGTGCTCGCCCGGGTCCGAGACGAGATCGCCGCCATGACAGCGCGCGCACGCGCCTAAGCCAGCTTGTACCGGTTGCGCGCCGCCTCGCTGCGGTACAGGATCAGCGTCGCGATCAGGCCGCACAGCGCGGCGGCCGACATCCACAAACCTGGCGCTGCCTTGTTGCCAGTCACATGGATCAGGTAGGTCGAGATCGCCGGCGTGAAGCCGCCGATGGTCGTGGCCAGGCTGTACGCGAGCGAAAACCCGGTGGTACGGACGTCAACGGGCATCACCTCGGTCAAGCCAGCCACCATTGCGCCGTTATAGCATGCGTAGATGAATGAGAGCCACAGCTGCACCGCCAGCAACCGCTCAAACGATGGCTGCGCGACCAGCCATTGCATTGCCGGATACGCGCTCACCAGGGCGATCAGCGTGAACGCGACCAGAACCGCGCGGCGCCCGACTCGGTCCGACAGCGCGCCACTGATCGGCAGCCAGAACAAGTTTGACAGGCCGATGCAAATCGTCACTACGAGCGTATCTACAGCGGATAGCTTAAGCACCTCCTTGCCGAACGTGGGTGTGTACGCGGTGATCAGATAAAAAGACACCGTGGTCATGATGACCAGGCCCATGCCGGCAATCACCGTGCGCCAATTCGCAACCATCGATGCGACAATCTTGCCCATCGTCGGGCGATGCTTACGCGCCATAAACGCGTCCGTCTCCGTCAACGATCGCCGGATCAAGAACAGAAACGGAACGATCAGGCAACCCACCAGGAAGGGTATCCGCCAGCCCCACTCACCCATTTGGTCGGCCGGCAACACGCGGTTCAGGATCACGCCGAGCAACGCGGCAAAGACCACCGCCACCTGCTGGCTGCCCGACTGCCACGCGCAGTAGAAGCCCTTGCGCCCCTTGGTCGCGATCTCCGCCAGATAGACCGATACGCCACCGAGCTCGACCCCGGCGGAGAAGCCTTGCAGCAGCCTGCCGGCCAGCACCAGCGCCGGTGCCGCCAGCCCGATCGTTGCATAGCCGGGCACGAGCGCCACCGCCGCGGTCCCGACCGCCATCAGCGACAAGGTCAAGATGAGGCCCTTGCGGCGCCCATGATGATCGATGTACGCCCCTAACACGATCGCCCCGAGCGGGCGCATTAGGAAGCCAGCGCCGAACACCGACAACGACAGCATCAGCGACGCGAACGCACTGCCGGCCGGGAAATACGTCTTCGCGATCGCCGACGCATAGTAGCCGTAGACCATGAAGTCGTACATCTCCAGGAAATTGCCACTGGTCACGCGGAATACGGCACGCGCTTTCGATTCTGACACGGTTGTCGCAGTCATCTGGCCTCCTGATGGAAAACGTCGACGGTTAGAAGCGGGTCTCGCGCGCCGCGCGCAAGAACGTATCGAGCAGCGGCGTGCAGTCGAGCAGCTCAGCGCCGCCCGAGCGGTGGAATTCGGGATGCCACTGGACGCCGACGACGAACGGCGAACGGCGATAGCGCACGGCCTCCACCAGGCCGTCGTCGGCCGAGATCGCCTCGACGCTCAAGTCGCGCCCGACGGTCTTCACCGCCTGGTGGTGAATCGAGTTGACCAGCGCGTCGCGCTTGCCGGGGAACATGCTAGCCAGCGTCGAGCCTTCCGGGAATAGGATGGCATGACGATGCCGGTCGTATTCGTCGTTCACATGCGGCACGGCGTTGGGCAAATCGGTGGCAATGTCCTGATACAGCGTGCCGCCGAACGCGACGTTGATCAATTGACAACCCCGGCAAATGCCCAGCACCGGCTTGCCCGACTCGATGAATTCGTGCAGCAACTCCAACTCGTACCTATCCCGCACGCGGTCGCCCGGCCACTCGGGCCGCGCGCCACTGTCTACATAGGTTTGCGGCGACACGTCGGCGCCGCCTTGCAGCACCAGGCCATCCAGGTGACGAGCATAATCGCGCAGTCTGATGTTGCTAGAATGCAGCATGCCGGCATGCCCAACTGTGGGGATCATCATCACGAGCACGTCGCTCGACATCACCCAATGCGCAACGGACTCTTCTAGGTATTGCAGCGTCTTGCCACGTAGCCCCTTGCCACCCGGCTCGGGATGGAAGATGCGCGCCGACACCCCGATGCGCAGCGTGCGCTGTATGATGCGCTGGCCCGCACGGTCGAATAGTTGCCGCGCACGCGCGGCAATGATGCGCCCAAACACGCTCCACGCCGAATCGGACTGTTTCAGGTAACTGGGCCGCGACGCCGGCTCGCGCGCAGACGCCTGCGGCGGCGGGTAAGAGGGCGCGCCGAAGTCGGGCACCGTTTGATAGGGACTCGTGGGCGGCGCGCCCGAGGGCACGCCGCCCGCCGTTTCGGCCTCGGGCCGCGGCTTGCCAGATAAGGCATCGGCGGCCGGCGGCGCAGGCGCCGCGCCTTGCGCCACAGGGGCAGCGGTCGCGGATTCAACGAAGCGGGGAATCGAAGGTTCGCTCATGATGAATCGTCAGACGTGCAAATCCGCACATGCTCAGCTAGGGTCCGCGCATTATCCGCCGTTCACCGCGCACGGGCAAACGAGGGCCATCCTTCGCATACAATGCGTACACGGCACGACGTTTTTCACGACGCCGTCACGACCTCGCATGGCTTGCCGGATAAGCTCCGATCATGACTGTTTCCCGCACCGCTGATTTCACGCCTTTGCCACCGTTGTCGGCACTTGCCGCCGCGCTGCAGGCCGGCACGAGCACCAGCCGCGAGTTGGTCGAGACCGCACTCGAGCGGATCGCCGCGCCGCACGGCCAAGGCCGCTCGGTGTTCATCGAGGTGCACGCGCAGGCAGCTCGCCAATGCGCAGATGCGCTGGACAAGCTGCGCGCCGCCGGCACGGTGCTATCGCCGCTGATGGGCGTGCCGGTCTCGATCAAGGACCTGTTCGACATCGCCGGCCAGGTCACTCGCGCGGGCTCGGTCGTATTGTCCGACGCGCCACCCGCCCGCGCCGATGCGAGCACGGTCGCACGGCTACGGCAGGCCGGCGCGGTCATCATCGGGCGCACCAACATGACCGAATTCGCGTTCTCCGGCCTGGGACTCAACCCCCATTACGGCACGCCAGCTTCGCCGTGGCAGCGCACCGCCGGCGATGTCCAACACCGCATTGCCGGCGGCTCGTCGTCGGGGGCAGCCGCCTGCGTGGCCGACGGGATGGCCGCGGTTGCACTCGGCACGGATACCGGCGGCTCGGTCCGCATCCCCGCTGCGTTGTGCGGATTGACCGGCTTCAAGCCCACTGCGCGGCGCATTCCGACCGATGGCGTGCTGCCCCTGTCCACGTCGCTCGACTCGGTCGGCCCCATCGGCTCATCAGTCGCGTGCTGCGCCGTCACTGACCGGATTCTGGCCGGCCTGCCGCCTGTCGTGCCGCCGGCGCGGCCGATCGAAGGCGTGCGACTGGGCACGCTGACCAGCGCAATGCTCGACGACATGGACCTGAGCGTGGCGCGCGCCTACGACGACGCCCTCAAGCACCTCTCGGCAGCCGGCGCGTTGGTCAGCGAGCTGCGTTTTGCGCCGCTCGAGCGCCTTGCGAAAATCAACCGGCTGAGCCTGCCGTCAATCGAGTCGTTCGCGTGGCACCGCAAGCTGCTCGAAAACCACGCCAGCGACTATGACCCGCGCGTGCTGATACGCATCCTCAAGGGCAAGCACGCCAGCGCGGCCGACTATATCGCGTTGCTGCGCGAGCGGGCCGACATGATCGCGCAGTTCGAGCCGCTATGGCACAGCTTCGATGCCCTCATCTGTCCAACTGTGCCCATCGTGCCGCCGCGCATCGCGGAACTGCAAGCGGATGACGCTGTCTATGCGCGCGTCAACGCAACGATGCTGCGCAACCCGAGCATGATCAATTTCCTCGACGGCTGCGCGCTGTCATTGCCGTGCTCGCGTCACGGCGAAGCGCCGGTCGGGCTGATGCTGGCCTCGGGCACCGGCCGCGATACTGCGCTGCTCATGTTGGGCCGCGCGGTCGAAGCCGTGCTCGCACCACTGCGATGACCGCATGCCGGCCTTGTCCGACGTGCCCCGCCGCGTCCTTACTGGGTAAAACACTATGAATGATTCGTTGAGAATGCGCCGTGAGCAACGCCTGCTGGTCCTGCTGGGGCTGGCCTGTATCGCCCTGATCAGCGGCGCGTTGTATCTACAGTACTTTAAGCATGAAGCGCCATGCCCATTGTGCATCATCCAGCGTTACTTCTTCTTGCTGATCGCCGTATTCGCGTTCACCGGCGCGACGCTGCGGGGGTGGCGCGGCATCGCGGTACTGGAGACACTGATCGTCGTTGCGGCGGCCGGCGGAATGGCCGCTGCGATCCAGCATATCGAGGTCCAGGCCAATCCGTCGTTCAGTTGCGGCTCCGACACACTCGAGCCGATCGTCGATGCGCTGCCGCTCGCCAAGCTGTGGCCCAGCGCGTTCAAGGTCTCGGGACTGTGCGAGATACCGTACCCGCCGATCCTCGGCCTGAGCCTGCCGCAATGGGGACTTGTCGCGTTCGGCCTCATGTTCGTGCTCGTCTCGCGCAGTCTGTGGCGCACACGCAAGCTGCGCGCATTGCGCCAAGCATGACGGGCGACGCGTGACGCTGCGCATTCAGTATCCACGTGGACGCTAATGCGCGCAGCACGAGAAGTCACTGCTGCGCGATGCCGCCCCGCCGTCACCGCTATCGCCCCATACTCCGTCCCGGAAATCCTGTCATCGGCTGCCTTGCCTGTGCCTGCGCGGCGGCCGACATGCCCCCACGCGACGCGATCCGCCAAGCGCCGATGGCTAACCCGCGCCTAGACGAGAACGATGTGCCGGTGTCGATAGTCGATGCCGCGCCGGCAGGCATCTTTTTCTCGTGATGGCAAGCAAGGCGCCCGTATCGATTGCAATCGCCGTAGCGGCACAACTGTTGCGTGTGGTAGAACAACGCCATCCCCACACGATGTCACAATCGACATGAACCCGATCCTTGCTGACAAAATCACGCACGCGCCGAAAGCGGAGTTACATATCCATATCGAGGGCTCGCTAGAGCCAGATTTGATTTTTGAGTTGGCCCGCCGCAACGGCGTTGCGCTGCCGTACCCGACAGTCCAGGCGCTGCGCGACGCGTACGCGTTCACCGACCTGCAGTCGTTTCTGGATATTTACTACGCCGGCGCAAGTGTGCTGCTGCACGAACAGGACTTCTACGACATGACTGCGGCGTACGTCGAACGCGCAATGGCCGATCATGTCGTCCATGCGGAAATCTTCTTCGACCCACAGACACATATCGAACGTGGCGTGTCGATCGAGACCATGGTGGCGGGCATGGAGCGGGCGCTGGCGGAGGCTGACGCGCGGGGGTTTTCCAGCAAGCTGATCCCGTGCTTTCTGCGCCATCTGCCGGAAGAACATGCGTTGCAGACGTTCGATGCCGCGCTGCCAATGTTTGAGCAGTATGGGCACAGGCTGATCGGTGTCGGGCTGGATTCATCCGAGTACGGTCATCCCCCGTCCAAGTTTGCGCGCGTGTTCGCCCTCGCGAAGGAGCGGGGCCTGAAGCTGGTCGCCCACGCGGGTGAAGAGGGGCCGCCGGCCTACGTCGTCGAGGCGCTCGACGTACTGGACGTGCATCGCGTCGATCACGGCGTGCGCAGCATCGAGGACGCGGCATTGGTTGCGCGGCTGGCGGACGCGCGCGTTGCGCTAACCGTGTGCCCGCTGTCGAACCTGAAGCTGTGCGTCGTCAACGACATGACTGAGCATACGCTCAAGCGGCTGCTGGATGCCGACGTGATGGTGACGATTAATTCCGACGACCCGGCTTATTTCGGCGGCTACATCAACCAGAATTACCTGGCGATCGCCGATGCGCTGAAGCTGACCGACGACGAGTTATATAAGATCATCCGCAACGGATTCGACGCATCGTTCATCACCGATGCGCAACGCGCGGCCTACCTGTCATTGCTGGACGCGCACTGGCACGCGCCGCAAGCCATAACGCACTGAAGCGAACTTAGGAGAAACAAGCCATGGAAAGTCAACGCGGCGCGGCAGCCAACGCTTCGCTGCCGGAGCGCCTCTTCGGCGTGCGCAAGAACGGTTCAAGCGTGCGCACCGAGGTGGTGGCCGGCATCACGACATTTCTGACATCGATGTACATCATCGTGGTCAATCCTGCCATCTTGTCACAGGCGGGCATCCCCTTTCCGGCCGCGCTCAGCGCCACAGTGCTGGTCAGCTTCGCCGGCAGTTGCGCGATGGGCTTGTACGCGCGCAACCCGGTGCTGGTCGCGCCCGGCATGGGGATGAATGCGCTGTTTGCGTTCGTCATGGTGCACGCCGGCAAGATGCCGTGGCAAACGGCGCTGGGCTGCGTGTTCTGGTCGGGCGTGATCTTCGCGGTGCTGGCCGCGTTCAACGTGCGTCGGCTCGTGGTCGACGCGATCCCGGTCAATCTGCGGCACGCGCTGTCGTGCGGCATCGGTCTGTTCATCTCGCTGATCGGGCTGGTCAATGCGAAATTCGTGGTCTCCGACCCAGTGACCATTGTGCGTGCCGCGTCGCTGAACCCAGTCATCGTCACGTTCCTCACCGGCCTGGCGCTCACCACGGTGCTGGTGGCGCGTCGCATTACCGGTGCGCTGATGATCGGCATTATCGTCACGACGATCCTGGCGATCCCGATCGGGCGCCTGTGGGGCGACGGCAGCGCGTACTGGCCAGCGGCGATGACCACGCCCACGCTGGTGAATTGGCACGGCTTGGTCGCGGCGCCGGACTTCTCCGCGCTGTTTCAACTGGACCTGGTCGGAGCGCTGAAGGTCGCATACTGGCCGTTTATCTTCGTGATGCTGTTCACTTCGTTTTTCGATGCGTTGTCCACCTTCATGGCTGTGTCCAACGCCGGCAACCTGCTGGATGCCGATGGCAACCCGCGCAACATCCGGCAATCGATGATCGTCGATGCGTTCTCGGCATTGGTGTCCGCGCCGCTGGGCACATCGCCGGCTAACGCGTACATCGAGTCGGCTGCGGGCATTTCCGCGGGCGGGCGCACGGGGCTGGTCGCGGTGGTCGCCGCGGTGTGCTTCCTGCCATTTCTGTTCCTCTCTCCGCTACTGTCGCTGGTGCCGGCCATTGCCACCGCTCCAGCGCTCGTGCTGGTTGGCGTGTTCATGATGGAGCCGATCACGCGGATCGAATGGCACCGCTTCGATGAAGCGATACCCGCGTTCATCGCAATGATCCTGATTCCGCTTACGTACTCGATTACCGCTGGCATCGCGTATGGCTTTCTGGCCTTTGTCGTGCTAAAGCTGTTCGTCGGCCGGGCCCGCGAGGTCAAGCCAGCCATGTGGGCGAGCGCGGCGCTGTCGGGGCTGCTACTGGCCCAACTCTGATTGGCTTTGACCCGCAGGACAACCATGGCCCAGACTGTTTATCGTGCCAGGCTCCTTACCTTCGATGCGCCGTTCGATGGTATCTATCCGGGCGCCGAGCAACGGGCGAGTTTCAACGAGGACGGCGCGCTGCTCGTCGAGCATGGCCGCGTCGTCGCCAGCGGCGCCTACGATGCCGTCGCACCGCACATCACCGCGCAGCCGAGCATCATATCGTTGCGCGACAAGCTGATTGTGCCCGGCTTCATCGACACGCACCTGCACTTTGCGCAAACCGAGATTATCGCCTCGCCCGCACCCGGCCTGCTGCCATGGTTGCAGACGTGGACGTTCCCGACCGAGCGCCGCTTCGAGGACGCGGCCTACGCGCGCGAGGTCGCCGACTTTTTCCTGGACCAGCTGCTGGCGGCCGGCACGACCAGCGCGGCAGTGTATTGCAGCGTGCATCCGCAATCGGCGCACGCGTTGTTCGAGGCCAGCCACGCGCGGAATCTGCGGCTGATTGCCGGCAAGGTGCTGATGGACCGCAACTGCCCGCCGTTCCTGCGCGATACCGCGCAAAGCGGCTATGACGACAGCTTGGCGCTGATGACACGCTGGCACGGTACCGGCCGCCAGTTGTACGCGTTGACACCGCGCTTTGCGCCGACCTCGACGCAGGCACAACTGGACGCATGCCGCACGCTGGCCGCCGCCCACCCGGACGTATTTATCCAAAGCCATGTGGCCGAGAACACCGACGAGATCGCCTGGGTCACGCAACTGTTTCCCGGGCACCGCAGCTACCTGGACGTCTACGAGCACTACGGGCTGTTAAGACGCCGCGCGATCTACGGCCATTGCATCCACGTGGATGACGTCGACCGCGCACGCATGGCCGCCTGCGGCGCGCTCGCGTCGCACTGCCCCACCTCGAACCTGTTCCTGGGTAGCGGCCTGTTCGACTTCGAGGCGGCCGACGCCACCAACATGCCGGTCGCTTTGGGTAGCGACGTCGGCGCGGGAACCTCGTTTTCGATGCTGCAAACGATGAACGAGGCCCACAAGATCGCGCGCCTGCGCGGGTACCATCTAAGCGCGCTGCGCATGTTCTGGCTGGCCACCGCCGCGGCCGCGCACGCACTCGAGTTGGCCGGGTGCATTGGCACGCTGGCGGCGGGCACCGAGGCGGATTTTATCGTGCTGGACCCGGCCGCCACCGCGCTGCTCGCGCGCCGCACCGCGCATGCGGACTCGCTCGAAGCGCTGCTGTTCGCGTTCGCGCTGCTCGGCGATGATCGTGCGGTCGCGCACACGTATGCCGCAGGCCGCCTGGTCCATTCAAGGACCGCGCCGCCCGAACCCGCGATCCGGCTACGATAAAACTGATGATCCACGAACTGCCGGAACAGGCCGGGCAGCGCGTGAATCGTCATTCGCGCATCCACGGCCTGCGAATAACCTCATTGATGACCGAAGCTTTCCTCGTTTCCGCCGGCGGCATCGCACTCGCCGAGATCGGCGACAAGACACAACTGCTGTCCCTCGTGCTCGCCGCCCGCTATCGCAAGCCCTGGCCGATCGTGTTCGGCGTGCTGGCCGCCACGCTAGCGAACCATGCCGGCGCCGGCGCGCTCGGCCAATGGCTGTCGTCGCTGCTCACGCCCGGCGCGATGCGCTGGGCGCTTGCGCTGTCGTTCATCGCAATGGGCGCGTGGGTGCTGGTGCCAGATAAATTGCGCCCCGAAGACGCGTGGCCCGCGCGGACCCGGCTGGGCATCTTCGGCACGACCGTGCTGACGTTTTTTATCGCGGAAATGGGCGACAAGACGCAGATTGCGACGATCGCACTGGCCGCACGATTCCACGACCTGCCAAGCGTGGTCTTCGGCACCACGCTCGGCATGATGCTCGCTAACGTGCCAGCGATTTTCCTAGGCGAGCGCTTTGCCCACCGGTTACCCACCACCGCGGTGCACGCAGTGGCCGCGGTCATGTTCATCGTGCTCGGCGTGCTGGCACTGTGCGGCATCGGCCTCGGCAGCCAATGACCCCGTTGGACGGCCAATGACCCCGTTGAGCTGCACGCGCTCGGCGCCCGCGCTTGGCACTCAGCGCCCCGCGCTCGGTGACGCAGCAGGGGCCGACTGCTCGTCGCGCATCGGCGAGGCCGCCGGAACATCGTCGCGCATCGCAGACGCTGCAGCAGCCTTCTCGTTGGACGACAGCGGCGCGCCGCCCGCCGCCTGTTTGTGCAAGTCGGCGGGCAGGCGCACCTGCCGGGTCGTGCCGTTCTGCAACGGGAAATCAGCCAGCGCACTACGTATCAGGTAGGGCATGGCGAGCGGCAGCGACTGGCGCGCAGTCGGCGTCGTCGCAGTGACCTTGTACTGCTCCCTACCGCTCTCGCGCTCCGTTATGCGGATCGTCAAGCGCTGCACGAACACGGGCAGTGCCGTATCGACGTAGGTCGGCATCATGCCGAACGGCCCCCACGGGCCGAATCGTCCCCATCCCGGCCACCAAGGATCAGTATAAATGGGTTGCTGCACGACAATGCTGCCGGCGTGCGTGCCATAGGCCAGTTCGACGTCATAGTGGGCACTGGCTGGCGTCACCTGTCGGAAATGGTAGTGTGATAACTCATCAGCGAGCTGCGCCTCATAGGTGCGCTGCTCGATACTGTTCTGCTGCTGCGCATCGCGCTTGAATGCAAAAGTGCGGTCGCGGTCCGAGGCGCTGTTGCTCCATGCATTGAACGCGATCACGTCCGAAGTCACATAGCTGGCGCATCCCGACAACGCCAGCACCGCAAGCCAGCCCGCCGCCCATTGGCACCCGCGTGTCATGCCCCGCGACAATCGTCTGAACATCATGTTTTTCCTTAGATGTGGCCTTCGTGCCGGCCGCCCGGCGAAACGCCCGCAACGCAACGCCATTATCTATTTTGTACAATCATCGGATCAACGTGTCCACGGCCTCGCCGCGGTCACCCGAAACGTTAGACACCGGATCACGCCATTCTTTCCCGACGCGGCTCGTCACGCCGTGCGACGGCGCGGCCCGGGTCCATTGCCATTGAACCGCCTTTCGACGGATACGCCATGTCCAAGCCTGCTGAAGCCACCGTCATCCGCCGTGCGGATTACACACCGCCCGCGTTTCTAATCGACACCGTGGAACTCGAATTCGATCTCGTGCCGGAACGCACGCTGGTGCGCAGTACGCTACGCGTGCGGCGCAATCCGCAGGCCGGCGACGCTGCCGCCGACCTCGAATTAGCCGGCGAAGCATTAGAGCTGCTGTCGTTGACCGTCGATGCCCGCGCGCACGATGCGGTTACGGTGCACGATGGCGGCCTTGTTGTGTCGAACGTGCCGGAGGCGTTCGAACTGGTGATCGAGAACGCGTGCCACCCCGCCGACAACACGACGTTGTCAGGCCTTTATGTCTCCAACGGCAATTTTTTCACCCAGTGCGAAGCCGAGGGCTTTCGTCGCATCACGTACTTCCTGGACCGGCCCGACGTGATGGCGACCTACCGCGTCACACTACGCGCCGACCAAGCCGCTTATCCGGTGCTGTTGTCCAACGGCAATCTAGTGGACAGCGGCACGCTGCCGCACGGCCGGCATTATGCGAAGTGGGAGGATCCGTTCCGTAAGCCGAGCTACTTGTTCGCGTTAGTCGCCGGCACGCTCGTTGCCCGCGAACAGACGATTACGACGCGCTCGGGCAAGGAAAAGCTGCTGCAAGTATGGGTCGAGCCGCATGAGCTGGACAAGACCGGTCACGCGCTCGATTCGCTGGTGCGCGCGATTCGCTGGGACGAGCAGCGCTTCGGACTCGAGTTGGACCTGGACCGCTTCATGATTGTCGCCGTCGGCGATTTCAACATGGGCGCAATGGAGAACAAAGGACTCAACATCTTCAATACGAAGTACGTGCTCGCGAACGCGCAGACCGCGACCGACATTGACTTTGCGAACATTGAATCGGTCGTTGGGCATGAGTACTTCCATAACTGGACCGGCAATCGCGTGACCTGCCGTGACTGGTTCCAACTCAGCCTCAAGGAAGGGCTCACGGTGTTCCGCGACCAGGAGTTCTCCGCCGACATGGCGGGCGGCGCCACCGATCCGGCCGCCGCCGCGGTCAAGCGCATTGATGACGTACGCGTGCTGCGGCAGATGCAGTTTGCCGAGGATGCCGGCCCGATGGCGCATCCAGTGCGACCGGAAAGCTATGTCGAGATCAATAACTTCTACACGGTCACCGTCTACGAGAAAGGGGCGGAAGTCGTGCGGATGTACCAGACGCTGTTCGGGCGCGACGGCTTGCGCCGAGGCATGGACCTGTATTTCGAGCGGCACGATGGCCAGGCGGTGACCTGTGATGATTTTCGCGCCGCGATGGCGGACGCGAACCACCGGGATCTAGCCCAGTTCGAGCACTGGTACAGCCAGGCCGGCACACCCCGCGTGGCGGTGCGCACCACGTATGATCCGGTAGCCCGCACTTTTACATTAACGCTGACGCAGCACTATGGGGAATCGTCGCCGCAAGCGGCGCAAACGCAAAAGGGGCCACTGCTGATCCCGTTCGCGCTCGGCCTGGTCGACGCGCAAGGGCGCGACATGCCGCTGCGCCTGCAAGGCGAGCCGGCCGACGCCGGTGCGGCAACCACGCGCGTGCTCGAGCTCACCGACACGGAGCAGTCCTTCACGTTTGTCGATGTCACCGAGAAGCCACTGCCGTCGCTGTTGCGCAATTTCTCTGCGCCAGTGATCGTCGAATACGACTATACATCCGACGAACTCGCGTTCCTGCTCGCGCATGACAGCGATCCGTTCAACCGCTGGGAGGCCGGACAGCGCCTGGCCACGCGCGCGCTGCTGTCGCTGGCCACACAAGTGCAGCAGCACGAGCCGCTCGAGCTACCGGCGGCGTTCATTGCCGCATTCGGCGCCGTGCTGCGCGACGCATCGTTGTCGCCAGCGTTCCGCGAACAAGCGCTGACCCTGCCGTCCGAGACCTATTTGGCCGAGCAAATGGACGAAGCCGATCCGGCCGCCGTCCATCAGGCGCGGCAATTCGTGCGCCGCAGGCTGGCGGCCGCGCTGCGCCAGGATTGGCTCGCCGCGTACGACATGCACCGCACACCGGGCGAGTACGACCCGAACCCGGCCGATGCCGGCAAGCGTGCGCTCAAGAACCTGGCGCTACACTACCTTGCGGAACTGGACGATCCGATGGACGCGTTGCGGCTCGCCCGTGCGCAGTTCGACGAGGCCAACAACATGACCGACCGCGCTGCCGCGCTCGCCACACTGATCATGTTGCGCGCGAACGCGCCCGCCCAAGCGCAAGCTGCGGCACAAGCCGCGCTCGACGCGTTCTACCGCCGCCACGAGGACGACGCGCTGGTGATCGACAAGTGGTTCGCGCTGCAGGCTCAGCAACGCGGCGGCGCAGGCCGGCGCACGCTCGATACGGTGCGTGAGTTGATGCGGCACCCGGCCTTCAACCTGAAGAACCCGAACCGGGCCCGCGCGTTGATCTTCACCTTCTGCGCGGCCAACCCGGACCAATTCCATCTGCCGGACGGCTCCGGCTACGCGTTCTGGGCCGAGCAGGTCATCGCGCTCGACGCAATCAATCCGCAGGTTGCCGCCCGCTTGACCCGCTCATTGGAGCGCTGGCGTAAGTTCGTGCCGGCGCTGCGCGAGCCGATGCGCGCGGCGCTGAAAAAGGTCGCCACCCACGCAAGTTCAAAAGACGTGCGCGAGATCGTTGACAAGGCCCTGGCATAGCTGTTGCTTAGTGCGTCGGCGGCGCAGTGTCGCCAACGCCAACGCCAACGCCAACGCCAACGCCAACGCCAACGCCAACGCCAACGCCAACGCTCACGCCGATGCGGTGCAGTGGTGGTCGGCGCGGCGAGCGGGTGAACTGTCGTGCAACGCCGCCCGCGCCGTGCGAGCCGCTGCGACAAGGTTGGACAGCACCGCCTGCACGCGGGGCCAATCGGCCGTTGTCGTCCCACAATCCGCGCTCACCCACAGGCGCGGCGCCGGGATACGCGTAAGCGCGGCGTCGATCGACGCGAGCATCCGCGCGTTGTCCGGAACGCACGCCGCCTGAACGTCATCGATGCCCGTTCCGATCGCGCTCGGAGCCGACAACGCCGCCCATGCGTCGAGCCGAGCCGTTGCAGCGCGCCCAGTGCCGAACAAGATCACATCGGCATCGAGCGCGGCGATCGCCGGCAGCATGTCGTCGATCGCGGCATCACCTAGATGGACGTGGATCTGCGTGTCATTCGCCGCGCCGCCAGTGGCCACCTGGAACGCGCGCACCACCCAGTCCAGATAGACGTCGCGCTCGGTCTGCCGGAGCGGCAAGCCCTCGCCCAGCGCCGGCTCGTCGATCTGGATGATGCCGATGCCCGCGGCCTGGAGCGCGGCGAGTTCGGCACGCAGCACAAGCGCAATTTGCAACGCGGTGATGTCGCGCGGCTGGTCATCACGCACGAACGCGCGTTGCAGCATCGTCGCCGGGCCGGTCAGCATGCCCTTGACGGGCTTGTCGGTCAGCGACTGTGCATACGCTACCCACCCCACGGTCAACGGCTCGGGCGCATAAACGTCGCCGTAGATCAATACAGGCTTGACGCAATGGCAGCCGTCCACTTGCACCCAGCCGCTGTCGGTGACGGCCATGCCCCACAGCTGTTCAGCGAAATACTCGACTGGCTCGTCGCGCTCGGCTTCGCCGTGTACGAGCACGTCCAGACCCAGCGCGTGTTGGCGCTCGACCGCATGACGGATTTCGGCACGCATCGTTTCCAGATAATCGAAATGGGTCAACTCGCGTTGTCGATATGCGACACGTGCGGCGTGGACCGCCTCGGTCCGCGGCCATGAGCCGATCGCCGTGATCGGCAGCACGGGAAGATTGAAGCGCGTTCGCTGCGCCAATTCCCGCACCGCATAAAGGGCAGCGCGCCGTGTGTGCGCGTACTCCAGCCGCGCGACGTCGCGCTGCACTAGCGCATGATGGACCCGTGCCGACGTGCGGCGCGTGTCCAGCGCCGCCGCACAAGCATTGAGCGCGTGCGCGACGTGCGGCGCGGTACGCCCGGCCGTGACCGCATCCCGCAGCAGCGCGATCTCAGTTGTCTTTTGCACAGCGAACGCCATCCAGCTGCGCAATGCGTCGTCCAAGCGAGTCTGCTGCTCAAGATCCAACGGCACGTGCAGCAGCGAGCAGCTGGACGCGACCCAGACGTTGTCGCCCAGCCGCGCATGCACCTGCTCAAACCGCTGTAGTGACGCGGCCAGGTCATTGCGCCACACGTTGCCCCCGTCCACAATGCCGCACGACAGTATCTTGTCGCGCGGCCATTGCTCGATGAAAGCGGACAACTGCTGCGGCGCGCGAACCAGGTCCAGATGCACGCCATCCACCGCCGACGCCTTCAGCCACGATGCATGGCCACTGACATCGCCGAAATACGTCGCGAGCAGGATGCGCGGCGCGCCGCCGCCAAGCTGCCGATAGACGTATTGCGCCGCATCGCACCACGGTGGCGGCAAGTCCACGCTTAAAACGGGTTCGTCGAATTGGACCCATTCCGCACCGGCCAACCGTAGCGCGGCAAGCAACTTCTGGTAGGCCGGCAATAGCCGGTGCAGCAGTTCGAGCCGATCCAGCCCCGCGCCCTGCACGTTGGACAGCCAAAGCAGCGTCAATGGGCCGACAAGCACGACCTTAGCGCGATGGCCCATCTGCTGCGCGTCGCGCAGTTCATCCAGCAACCAGTCCACGCCACCCTCAAAGCGCGTGGCTGCGTTGAACTCGGGCACCAAGTAGTGATAGCGCGTATCGAACCATTGGCGCGTTTGCAACGGCGGCTGTTGCCCATTGCCGCGTGCCAGCGCCAAGTACTGGGCCAGTGTCAGGCTGCGCGCCTCGAAGCCGAATCGGGCGGGCAGCCCGCCCAGATGCACCCACGTCGTCAGCACATGGTCATACCAGGCGAAATCGCCGACTGTCACAAAATCCAGCCCCGCGTCGCGCTGGAGGCGCCAATGCTCACGTCGCAGCGCCCGCCCCGTCTCGATCAGCGCCGCCTGCGCGTGCTCACCCGCCCCAGCCTGCCAGTACCGCTGCAACGCGATTTGTAGTTCGCGCCGAGCACCGATGCGTGGAAAACCCAGTACATGTGCGGCAACCATTGCGGCCTCCGATTTAAGTACCGCACAGTATCGATTGCAGTGATGTATGATTCAAACGAAATATTTTTTGGTTTGTCTTTAATTTTTTTCAAGTACGATGATCCGCTCGCCGCTGGAGTTGCGCCACCTGCAAACTCTGATCGCGCTGCGCGAGGCCGGCAACCTGTCGCGGGCCGCGCAGTGGCTATGCCTGACGCAATCCGCACTGTCGCATCAACTGCGGGCGATCGAGGACCATTTCGGCCTGATCCTGTTCGTGCGCAAGTCGTCGCCACTGGTCTTCACGCCGGCCGGCAAACGGCTACTGGCGCTGGCCGACCACGTCGTGCCCGCGATCGGGGAAGCCGAGCGCGACGTCGCGCGCCTGGTGCAAGGCAGCGGCGGCACGCTGCGCATCGCAGTGGAATGCCACACCTGTTTCGATTGGCTCATGCCCGCCATGGACGCTTTTCGGCAGCGCTGGCCCGACGTGGAGTTGGATATCGTGTCCGGCTTTCATGCCGACCCGATCGGACTGCTGCATTCGGACCGGGCAGACCTGGCGATCGTCGCCGAAGCCGACCCTGACGAGAACGTCGAGCATCGGCCGCTGTTTCGCTTCCAGATCGTCGCGCTGCTCGCGCATGAGCACCCGCTCGCCGTCCGTGACGCGTTGACGGCCGACGACTTTCGCGACGAGACGCTGATCACCTATCCGGTGCCCGACGACATGCTCGACATCGTGCGCCAAGTGCTCCGGCCCGCCGGTATCGAGCCCAAGCGCCGCACGTCGGAATTGACCGTGGCGATCCTGCAGTTGGTCGCCAGCCGCCGTGGGATCGCCGCATTGCCGCTGTGGGCTGTGGCGACCTATCTCGAAAAGCGCTACGTCGCGGCCCGCCCGGTGCGATGCGGGCCGCCGCGAAAGGGCGCGCCACTGTCCGGCGAGCTCTACGCGGCAATGCTGCCCGCATTCGCCCTGCGGCCGTACGCGGCCGACTTCGTGTCGACGATGCGCGAAACCAGTCTACTAAACCTGCCTCAAATCGAATTGCTATAGTGCAGACTCGCCAACGCACCGACGCGCCACACCGCCCATGTAGAATGGCGGCCAATGCAAATCGCGGCGCGGTGCTGGCAACGGTGCCCCAAGACAGCGATCGCGCCTCTTGAACAGCGTTTTTCGGAGCTCATCATGGAAGCGACCCGGCACACCTCACGCCGCACGACTCTCACCCAGTACCTGATCGAACAACAGCGCGAACATAACAACATCCCGGCCGATCTGCGGTTGCTGATCGAGGTCGTGTCCCGCGCCTGCAAGCTCATCAGTTATCACGTCAGCAAGGGCGCGCTGGGTGAGGCGCTCGGCAGTGCCGGCAGCGAGAACGTACAGGGAGAGGTACAGAAAAAACTCGACATCCTGTCCAACGAAATCTTGCTTGAAGCCAACGAGTGGGGCGGCAACCTCGCCGCGATGGCATCGGAGGAAATGGAAAGCATTCATCCGATCCCCACGTTCTTCCCCAA
Organism: Mycetohabitans sp. B8; assembly: GCF_021991875.1. Classification (GTDB taxonomy): domain Bacteria; phylum Pseudomonadota; class Gammaproteobacteria; order Burkholderiales; family Burkholderiaceae; genus Mycetohabitans. The sequence goes on along the minus strand of NZ_JAHLKR010000008.1, from coordinate 152,751 downwards.
AGGCGAATACCTGCTGCTATTCGATCCGCTCGATGGCTCGTCCAATATTGACGTGAACGTATCGATCGGCACGATTTTCTCAGTTCTGCGCTGCCCAGATGGTGCCCACCCGACCGAGCAATCATTCCTGCAAAAGGGCTCTCGTCAGGTGGCAGCCGGCTTTGCGGTGTACGGCCCGCAAACGCTGCTCGTGCTCACCACGGGCCACGGCGTCAACTGCTTCACGCTCGATCGCGAACTCGGCTCATGGGTACTCACGCATCGCGACCTGCGCATCCCGGTGGACACGCACGAATATGCAATTAATGCGTCGAACCAGCGCCATTGGTACGCACCGGTGCAGCGTTATGTCAGCGAACTGACGCAGGGCGTACACGGCCCCCGCAAGAAGGACTTCAATATGCGCTGGATCGCCTCGATGGTGGCGGACGTGAACCGCATCCTGCATCGTGGCGGCATCTTCATGTATCCGGCCGACAAGCGCACGCCGGACAAGCCCGGCAAGCTGCGCCTCATGTATGAGGCGAATCCGATGGCATTCATCGTCGAGCAGGCAGGCGGCGCCGCGACCAATGGCGAAAAGCGGATACTGGACATCCAGCCCAAGAGCCTGCACGAGCGCGTCGCCGTGTTCCTCGGCTCCAAGCATGAAGTTGACCGCGTGACGCGGTATCACGTTGAGGGCTGAGCACACTATTATTTAGATGCGAGCGCCCCTGACACTGGCGAGCGCCCGCTGACACCGCAGTGAGGCGCAGGGAGCGCTGACACAGGATGTCAGCGGGGGTTGCCAACCCCGGTCATCCACTCTTATAATCTCGCTTCTGTTGCCGGTGTAGCTCAGTTGGTAGAGCAGCGCATTCGTAATGCGAAGGTCGGAAGTTCGAGTCTTCTCTCCGGCACCATGGATTTAGCCCGCAAAACATCAGTTTTGCGGGCTTTTTGTTGTGTTCTGCGCGTCGCATGGCCACACCGCCGCCTTCCGCGGACAGGATGCGTCGCCGCCCTCATCCTAACGCCGCGCGCATGCCACACTGCGTCTGTATGCCGCACACCGCCGGCACGGCCGTCCGTGGGTCAGCCGCCGTTGCGATGCGCTCAATCGCCTCGCGGCACGGACAGCGTCGATGTCTGGCACCGATGTTCGGTGAAAGCCTCGGTACGGTAACGTCCAGTCAACCGCCCACAAATCGCCAACAATAGATCATTCGCTGAACGAAACGCGGCGCGTTGCCCCACTGTTTCCCTGCTTGACGCAATGCGCGCGGATATTTTCCCGCCGCATTGTTTTCTATTAGCCTGCTGTGCTGTTATAGCAACAAAAGGGAGAGAAAAACGCGTCGTGGCCACGTGACACTCACACACGATCGGACTCGAGGCGGATAATCGATTCACAACAAGGAGAGTCGCCATGGAAGCCAAACCCACCAAGATTCCGTCGCCAGACAAGGTCGCTAGCCCAGACCCGGAACCGGTGGGCGTCGAGTTTCTCGCAGACCTGCCCGAGCACGTCCGCGCATTCTTTGACGAACAACGCAAGTCCGGCAACGCGCAGTGAGGGTGCGATACGCGCGTTGGTGTTTGTTGTGTCGGTGCAACTCAACTGCCCGCATGTAAGCACCGCCTGCTCAGGCCCCCTCGCCTCGTCGCCCCTGCCAATGCACGCCGTTGCACCCCGGTCCCCTGCTGCTGTCCCCGAGATTCACGCCATCCGTGATGGCTACCCATGCGTTCCAAGCCGCGCTTTTCGCACAGTGGCGCGATGCGCCGCTCGACGGCCCGGGCCCCGACCTGGGTACAGTGACCCAGCCCCAACTCGATGCACTCGACGCTACCATGCTGCTAGCGCTGGCGTGCGTGCAAGCACGACGCGGCACGCCGGATTGCCCAATCCGTGTGGCCAGGGCGCTCGCCGACAGGAAAACGATGACGGTCTATGACGCATCGCGCTGCGCGACGCTGCGCACCGCGATGTCTCATCTCTGCACGACGGGCGGCGTCGGCGCGGTAGGGTGAGCAGCGTCTGGCGGCGCCGGCTGGCAGTGGCGGCCGTCGGCCAGCGCCACGTCGTCTGCGAGCCGCTCCACGATCAGCCCGCCCCGCGCCAAGCGCTGCGCGAGAATCCGGGCAATCGCTGCGTTAAAGGTCGGCTCCACGACGCCCAGCAAGCCAGGCTGAGCCATCGCGACTTGCGCGGGCTGAACAATATCGCGCGCGTCGCTGCACGCCGCGCGGGACTGCCGATGTGCATCGAGCAACGCGCGCGCACGATCCAAGTCGGTGGTGGACCCGAGATAGTGCCATGCGTCCAGCAAATGTACTCCGTGCGCACGATCGTGGCCTGACCGCTCGATCAGTGCGACAGGTCCGCCGTAGGGCCAAGGCATGGCGCCACGCGGTGGCTGCATCGTTGCCGCCACGCGACGACCGAGCCTCGGGCGCAGCACAGCAGTCCAATGCGCATCCGCCAGCAACAGCCCGACCTCGCCCACCACCGGATAGACGCGCACCTCATGCACGCGCGCGGCCAATTGCGCGTCGCGGCTCGAGCGACGCTCGCCAAACAACTGCGTGCGCACGCGTTGCCGCAGCTTGGCGCTCTTGCCTACGTACAACGGCACGCCATCGCTGTCGAACAGCGCGTAGACGCCTGAGCCAGCCGGTAACGCATCGGTCATCGCGTCGGCCCCGCCCCCGCGAATCAGGCGGCTCAATGCTGCGTCGATGGCGGGGCGTGGATACAGGGCATGGACGCGCTGCCAGAACTGCCACACCAGATCGGCGTCGGCCAACGCCCGATGCCGACCACACGCGGTCAGCTCCAGCCGCTGTGCGAGTGCATCAAGCCCATGTCGGCTTTCGCGCGGAAACAGTGCGCGGGACAGCCGCACCGTGCACAGTACGTCAGGATCGAAGCGGATGCCGACCCGATCGAACGCTTTCTTCAGGAAACCATGATCGAAGCGCGCGTTGTGCGCGACAAACAACTTGCCATCGAGTCGGCACGCGAGTTCAGCAGCAAGCGCATCAAATGTCGGTGCGCCACGGACCATCGTATCCGTGATGCCGGTCAACTGCTGCACAAATAGCGGGATGGGCTGCAGCGGATCGACCAGCGTGCTCCAACGACGAACGCCATCACGGTCCACTTCAATTACGCCCACCTCCGTGATGCGGTCGATCCCGGGGCGCCCACCCGTCGTCTCCAGATCCACAAACGCGAGGGGTCGTGCATCGGCATCGTGGATCAGGCTAGCGAGATCGGTCATGGCAACGCAACAGTGGCATAAGGAACGCAAACGCGCATTGTCGCCCGAAATGACCGGTTCCGCGCGTGTTGTCGTTGCGCGGCACACGGCGGAGAAAAGAAAAGCTCCGACGCGCGGAGCTTTGGGCTACCGCCGACATGCGTCAGCGGCATTGAATCCCGAGTCAGCGACATTGAATCCCGAATCGGGCACCGCGTCACAACGGCCGGATGTTCGCCGCTTGCTTACCCTTCGGGCCATTCTTCACTTCGAACGATACGCGCTGGCTTTCCTTCAACGATTTGAACCCTTCCGAACGGATTTCGGAGAAGTGTGCGAACAGGTCCTCGCCCCCCGAATCCGCGGTGATAAAGCCATAGCCTTTAGCATCGTTAAACCATTTGACGATACCCGTTTCCATAAATCGTGCTTCCCCTCAAGTGTTGACGTAACAAACTTCAATTCATCTGCAGAAAATCATGAAACAAGGATTCCCGCGTTATGCAGCCACCTCGCATCCTGAAAATCCAGCGGTGTTGTTATAAATAGAAACAGGACTGTACGTCAAGCAGAAAATATGCTGCCGCGCGATTGGCACGCTTTTATCAATCCTTCGGAACGCCCGCCCAGTGGGCCACAGCAGTCCGCTCGGGGAAACGCGCAACAATGTCATTCAAGCTTTCGTTATCCGAATTGCACAAGTCGTTTTTACTTGAATCGCGATATTCAATTATGAATTGTCAGAAATTTTTACCGCAAATGTCCAACAAATGTAGGTGTTTATGCTGATTCTATTCCGAAGCGATTCGAGAGACTATTTACAAGAACGATTCGATGTAGCAAGGAAGACATACGATGCTGACGCCCGTTAAGCATCTTTTCAGTTGGCTGCGGCATGATTTACGCCACGCTGCAGATCGGCCCAGCCCTGTGCGGCCCAGCCTATGCGGCCCAGCCCTGTGCGGCCCAGCCCTGTGCGGCCCAGCCTATGCGGCCCAGCCCTGTGCCGACCACCGCGCCCGCCCCCTCGGGCTTGACCCGCTTTGATAGGATTTGGCACGGCGATCACTGGCACAATCTGTTATCGGCGCCGCTCATGGAAGCACGTCATTACGTGACCGAGGATTGGATAGCCAGCGACTGGACATTGCACCGCTCGGCAGTGCCTAGCGCCGTCACGCGTCACTGGAATGAGCCGACGGTCTCGGCGCCGGCTCGATGCCCTACCCATTCACCCGCGACGCTCCGGCCACCGGTGCGATTGCGCACTGGCGCGACGGTGCGATGGCGACGGTGCGATGGGCGACGGCGCAAAAAAAGCGCGATCAAGACGACCGCGCTGATAAGGTTTGGAGATCTTTTTCAGAAGAAAAAGCTGCTAGGGAAAGCAGTGATTGCAGTATAGCCAAACCGGCACGTCCTATTGTTAATCAATCCGACAATCATGTATTGTGGCCGCCGAAATAATGGGCGCGACACACTCATTGCCTATTAGTTCCCTTCATTTAGCTGTCGTACAAACACAACGTCAAGTGCTCGTCTATCACTGTTGAAATTGAGCTGAATCGCCGCTCAGGCTTGCTACACAAGGCTGAGCGGGACGCCGCCCATCATTGCGCAACAGTCAATATATTGTTGCAGAATTCGGAATGTTCGCATCACGACCGGATCTTTACACTTTGTCTTTCCAGGAAACAGGTGCGTCATCTGGCTCATTTCAATGCCGCACCATTTGAAATACACGCTGCCGACTCACCGGCGGCCTCGTTTCCTCAAAGCTTGGGTAAGGTTTCCCATACGTATTTGGAGTTCACAAAGATGAAAAAGACTCTCATGGTTGCGGCCCTGTCGGGCATGTTCGCGACGGCGGCCCACGCGCAGAGCAGCGTGACGCTGTATGGCTTGATCGACGCCGGCATCACGTATACGAACAGCCAAGGCGGTCGTGCGAACTGGCAGGAAACCAGCGGCGCGGTGAACGGCAGCCGTTGGGGCCTGCGTGGCGCTGAAGACCTGGGTGGCGGCTTGAAGGCGATCTTCACGCTGGAGAACGGTTTCAACATCGGCAATGGCGACACAGGCCAAGACCGTCTGTTCGGCCGTCAAGCCTTTGTCGGTCTTGCGTCGGACCAGTACGGCGCCGTCACGCTCGGCCGCCAATATGATTCCGTCGTTGACTACCTCGGCCCGCTGGCATTGACCGGCACGCAATACGGCGGCACGCAGTTCGCGCACCCGTTCGACAACGACAACCTGGATAACTCGTTCCGCGTCAACAATTCGGTGAAGTATCAAAGCCCGGACTTCGAAGGCTTCAAGTTCGGCGCGTTGTACGGCTTCTCGAACCAAGCGGGCAATTTTGCGAACAACCGCGCATACAGCGTCGGCGCATCGTATAACTACGGTCCGTTGAATGTGGCAGCGGCTTACCTGCAACTGAACAACAACGCGACGGGGGCGGTGAACTTGTCCGGCGCCGTCTCGGATGACGACACCACGTTCTTCGCTGGCCGTCAGCGTACCTGGGGCGCAGGCCTGAGCTACGCATTTGGCCCGGCAACGGCAGGCTTCGTGTTCACGCAAACGAAGCTGGACAATGCGTTCGGCATCGCAAACACCAGCGCTATTGGTCTGCCCGCCAACAGCGACCTGCGCTTCAACAACTATGAAGTCAACGGCCGCTACAACCTGACACCGGCATTGAGCGTCGCGGGTGCGTACACTTACACCGACGGCAAGCTGAACGGCGAATCGCCGAAGTGGCATCAATTCAGCCTGCAAACCGCGTACGCGCTGTCCAAGCGTACCGACGTGTACCTGCAGGGTGAGTACCAAAAGGTTATCGAAAGCAAGACCGGCTTTACCGCGACCATCAACGGCCTGGCTCCGTCGTCGTTCGACAAGCAAGTCGCTGTGACCGCTGGCCTGCGTCACCGCTTCTAAAGCGGACAGGACGCCAGTCGTCCTGTGCACCAGCTCAAAAGGCGCCTGCGGGCGCCTTTTTTCTATCTGTCACTGTGCCGCGAGCACTGTCATGGCAGCAGCCTGCGAGCGCTCGCGACAGCAGCCCGCGTGCAGCACACTTGCACACACTCAGTGCGGAGTGGTCGGATAGCGCACGTCGAGGATATCGATTTGTTCAATCCCGCCTGGGGTGTGTAGTGGCACAGTGTCCCCAACCCGCGCTTTCAACAGCGCCCGCGCAATCGGCGAGATCCAGCTGACTCGTCCTCGGTCCAGATCCACCTCGTCAACGCCCACAATGGTGATCTGGTTCTCGGCGCCGTCGGATGTTGCATAGTGGACCGTTGCGCCAAAGAACACCTGGTCGGTGTTTTCTTGCCGGCGGCTGTCGACGACCTCGGCTAAGTCGAGCCGCTTGGTCAGGAAACGGATGCGCCGATCGATCTCGCGCAGACGCCGCTTACCATAAATATAGTCGCCGTTTTCGGACCGGTCGCCGTTGGACGCGGCCCACGACACCGTACGCACGACCTCGGGCCGCTCGACGTCGATCAACTGCAGCAACTCGTCCTTCAGGCGGCGGTAACCTTCGGGCGTCATATAGTTTTTTGCGCCAGCCGGCATGTCCGGTTGCGGCAGGTCGTCGTCTTGCGCCGAATCATCGCTTTCCTTCACAAATGCCTTGTTCATTGTGCAAATCGACTGAAACCATGGAATGCCCTTTTGACTATTATACGAATGGACAAACGCCTCATGGCCAGCATCAGGCGTCCGCTCATCACTGACATGCAAAAAAATCGCGTTAGGGGCTTCACATCTTCGAAGAAGTTGCTATAATCTCACTTCTTCGCGCGGCTGTAGCTCAGTTGGATAGAGTACTTGGCTACGAACCAAGGGGTCGTGGGTTCGAATCCTGCCAGCCGCGCCACTTCTTTAAAAAAGGCCTTCCGATTGGAAGGCCTTTTTGCTTTGTGTAACACGCACGGGCATCGCACCGCACGAAACATCGTCCGGCGGTCCTGCGGCAACCCGCAGCACTAGGGCAGTATGCCGAGAACAGCCGGGGCGCGCGCCGTCCCGTTACGCGTCAATAGTCACCGCGGTCACGCTCGATGCGCATTCCACCGTCGTGCCGATAGTGGCCGTCGTCGAACGCCCGCTCACGGCCAATCCGGATCACATCGGGATTGGTCCGGGTACGCCGAATCACATTCGCCAAATGGACCCGGTCACCGACCTGAATCAGAAAACGCAGCGCCATCGATTCCTGGGCCAGGTCCTCATCCATCGCTACGTGCACAATATTCGCATCGGCAGCCGTGATATCGGCGGCCACGCGTGCAAAAACGCCGCGCGTGTTCTTGACTAGCACCTTGACCGCCACATCGAATAATCGTCCCGGCTGCGGCGCCCACGCGACATCGATCCAGCGCCCGGGATCACGCCGATGAATACGCTGCGCGACACGACAATCGGTCGTATGGATCGACATGCCGAGGCCCATCCCAATGTAGCCCATGATGTCATCGCCGGGAATCGGCCGGCAGCAGGGCGACAGTTGCACCGCCATCCCTTCCGTCCCGGTGATCAGTACCGGCGGTCCGCCGCTGGCATGAGCCGGCGCATCGGGGCGCGAGTTCTCGTCGGAGTCCCCATCGCGGCCGCTGAGCAACAATTCGATCCGCTTGGCGAGCACCGCTGCAACGCGACGTCCCAACCCGATATCGGCGAATACTTCTTGCTGCGACTTATTGCCAGTCGAGTGCGCGATCTTGTCCCAGATCTCCGGCGTGACTTCGGCAAGTGACAGCCCATAGGCCTTGAGCACCTGGTCCACGAGCCGCTCGCCAAGCTGCACCGACTCGTTCAAGCGCATCGTTTTCAGGTAATGGCGAATCGCCGAACGCGCCTTGCCGGTCCGGACAAACCCCAGCCAAGCAGGGTTCGGCTTCGAGTACGGCGCCGTGATGACCTCGACGATATCGCCACTCTTGAGCTCGGTGCGCAACGGCAACAATTCGTTGTTGATCTTGACGGCAACGCACTGGTTCCCCAGATCGCTATGCACCGAATACGCGAAGTCCAGCGCCGTCGCGCCACGCGGCAACGCCATGATCTTCGATTTGGGCGTGAACACGTAGACCGCATCTGGAAACAGGTCGATCTTCACGTGCTCGAGGAACTCGCTGGAGTCGCCTGCCTCGCTCTGGATGTCGAGCAACGACTTAAGCCACTGGTGCGCCCGCTTTTGCACGTCGTTCAGATCCGCGCTGCCGTTTTTGTACATCCAATGTGCCGCAACGCCCGCCTCGGCGATCTCATGCATCTTCAGCGTGCGGATTTGGAACTCGATGGGCGTGCCGAATGGGCCGACCAGCGTGGTATGCAGTGACTGGTATCCGTTGACCTTCGGAATCGCAATGTAGTCCTTAAACTTGCCCGGCACCGGCTTGTACAACGAATGCAATACACCGACCGTCATATAGCATTCCATCGGCGTGTCGACGACCACGCGAAAACCGTATACGTCGAGCACCTGCGAGAACGACAACTGCTTGTCGCGCATCTTTCGATAGATGCTGTAAATCGTTTTTTCACGCCCAGTCACGTCAGCATCGATCTTCGCGTCGGCCAGCGAACGCTGCACCGCCTCGAGGATTTTGCCGACCACCTCTCGCCGGTTGCCGCGCGCCGCCTTGACAGCCTTCTCAAGAGTCGCATACCGACGCGGATTGAAATTCGCGAAACTGAGCTCCTGTAGCTCACGATACGTATTGTTGAGGCCGAGCCGATGCGCAATCGGCGCGTAAATATCGATCGTCTCGCGCGCCACCCGCCGGCGCTTCTCAGGCGGCACCGCACCGAGCGTACGCATATTGTGCCGCCGGTCAGCAAGCTTGATCAGGATGACGCGCACGTCCCGCGCCATCGCAAGCAACATCTTACGGAAATTCTCCGCCTGCGCCTCCTCGCGGTTGCGGAATTCCATCTTGTCCAACTTGGACAGCCCATCGACCAGCTCAGCCACCTTCGGACCGAAACGCTCAGCCAGTTCCGTCTTCGTGACGCCCTGGTCCTCCATCACGTCGTGCAGCAGCGCGGCCATGATCGACTGGGAGTCCAGCTTCCAGCCGGCGCAGATCTCGGCCACCGCCACCGGGTGCGTGATGTACGGCTCGCCACTTTGCCGGTATTGGCCCAGGTGGGCCTCGTCGCTGAAGTGAAACGCGGCCTTGATCTCCTTGATCTCGGCCGGTGTCATGTACGAGCCCAACACTTCGGTCAGCTTCGCGATTGATACGACTTCGTGCTTGCGTGGCTGCTCGGGCGTGGCGGTCGGACCGAACAAGTGCCGAAACGATTGTTCGAGCACTGCATCGATGTACGCACGCGCAGGCGACGTTTTGGTCGCCATGCCAGCGCCGTCCGAGGTGTGCGCGCCGGTCGGCGACGTGGACGAGCGTTTCGCCCCGGCCTGCGGGCGACGCGCCGCGACCTCGTCAGCGGCGCGCGCTGCGGACGACAACGTGGAGGCGTGCGATGGATTGGAACTCATTTGCGCCTCCAGATCTGTTGCGTAGTGTCGTCACATGGCGGGTGTGCCGGTCAGACCGGCACTTTTTTCAACATCTCGATGCCGACCTTCCCTTCGGCAATCTCGCGCAGCGCGAGTACCGTCGGCTTATCCTTGCTTTCGATCTTCGGTGTGTGGCCCTGCGCGAGTTGGCGCGCACGATACGTCGCCGCAAGCGCAAGCTCGAAGCGGTTCGGGATATTTTCCAGGCAGTCTTCGACGGTAATGCGAGCCATATTGGAATTCCTTGTTGCTATAAATCTATTTTAACTCACCGCGCGATCCATCCGCCTGCGATGAGTGGATGCCCAACTCGACGAACAGCTTCTCATGGCGTGCGCGTTGCGATGCGAAACGCAGCCGTGTCGCGGCGACCACGGTCTGCATTTCGGTTAACGCACGATCGAAATGCTCGTTGATCAACACATATTCAAATTCGGGCGCATGCGAGATCTCGCTGCCGGCGGCCAGCAGCCGGCGCACGATCACGTTCGGCTCGTCCTGTCCACGCTTGCGCAGACGCTCCTCAAGCGCATCGAGCGATGGCGGCAGAATAAAGACGCCGACCGCGTTTCGAAACTGCTTGCGCACCTGCTGCGCGCCCTGCCAATCGATTTCCAGCAACACGTCCACGCCACGCTTCATCTGCTCCTCAATCCACACGCGCGACGTGCCGTAGTAGTTGCCATGGACTTCGGCACTCTCGAGGAATTCACCCCGGGCATGGCGCTCGAGGAAGTCGCACGCCGGGATGAAATGATATTGAACGCCGTTCGTCTCGTTCGGCCTCGGTGGCCGGGTGGTGTACGACACTGACAGCCGGATCGACGGGTCGCGCGCCAATAGCGCGTTGACCAGCGTTGACTTGCCCGCGCCGGACGGCGCGACCACCATGAACAGGTTACCGGGATATTCTCCGGCGTAGGGATTGCGATTGTTCGTCATCGTGTTGGACTATTCCAAATTCTGAACCTGCTCGCGCATCTGCTCGATCAGCAGCTTCAGCGTCATCGACGCGTCAGCCAGTTCTTTCGCCGCAGCCTTGGACCCTAGCGTGTTCGCTTCCCGGTTCAGTTCCTGCATCATGAAATCGAGCCGCTTGCCAACCCGGCCACCCTTTTCAATCACGTGGCGAGTCTCGGCCAAATGCGCACCTAGCCGCGACAGCTCCTCGGCGATGTCGATCCGGATGCCGTACATCGTCACCTCTTGACGGATCCGTTCGGCGATTTCCTCACGCGAGACGAGTTGTGGCGAGCCGTCCGACGCCGCCACGCCAAGCGCTGCTTGCAGCCGCTCAACAATCTTTTGCTGATGACGCGCGACCAACTCGGGCACCAACGGCGTAATACGGGTGACGATCGCCTCCATCTCGGTCACGTTGGCCAGCAGCATCGAGGCCAGTTGCGCCCCCTCGCGGCCGCGCACGTTGACCAACTCATCCACGGCCTGCTTACCGCATGCCAGCACCGCGTCGCGCAGCAATGCGGCCGACAGGCCACTATCGGCGATCACGCCGGGCCAACGCAGGATTTCACCGGTGCGCAGGCCGCCCGCGCCGGGAAACACATCGAGCACGCAACGCTCCAGCGCCGCCAATTGCCGCAGCGCGTCGCGGTTGAGCGACCCGACCAGCGCCGCCTGCTCACTGCGTTGCACGTTGATACGGATGTCAACCTTGCCGCGCGAGAGGCGGTTCATCAGCATTTCGCGCAACGTCGGCTCGCACGTGCGCACCTCTTCAGGCATGCGGAAATTGAGGTCGAGAAACCGCGAATTTACGGTGCGCAACTCGACCGATACGCTGGCAGTATGGGTACTGCCGCCGACCTCGGCTACGCCGTCGACGACCAGTTCCCGCGTCACGCTCGCATAGCCCGTCATGCTGTAGATCATTGTGCGTCTCGCGAAAGGTTCCGGTAAAACAACAATTATCGCACTGAACGCCTACCTGCCCCCGGCAACGGCGGCCGGCATAGAGGGAGCGCATCCGGCCCACCGAGGGCAATCCGCGTTTAGCGCTAAGATGCGGGTTTTGGGTCAGCGCAGCTGACCTCCCACTGCATCCACTTTCCGACTGTTCCAATATGAAAGTTTCGACTTCGCGGCCCAGTGGCCGCGCCGCCGACGCACTGCGAGACGTGCGCATCACGCGCCACTATACCAAGCATGCCGAAGGTTCCGTGTTGATCGAATGCGGCGACACGAAAGTGATCTGCACTGCCAGCGTGCTGGAAAAAGTGCCTGAATTCCTGCGCGATCGCGGGCGCGGCTGGCTCACCGCCGAGTACGGCATGCTGCCGCGCGCGACGCACACGCGCAGCGATCGCGAGGCGGCGCGTGGCAAGCAGACCGGCCGCACGCAGGAAATCCAGCGGCTCATCGGTCGCGCGCTGCGCGCGGTATTCGACTTGGAGAAATTGGGCCCACGCACACTGCATATCGACTGTGACGTGATCCAGGCCGACGGTGGCACACGCTGTGCGAGCATCACCGGCGCGTTCATCGCCGCGCACGATGCGGTGGACACGCTACTGGCGCAAGGCAGGCTCACCACGACGCCGATCCTCGACCACGTTGCGGCGGTGTCGGTCGGCATCCACGACGCGACGCCCGTGCTCGATCTGGACTACGCGGAAGACTCACGTTGCGACACCGACATGAATGTGGTGATGACCGGGGCCGGCCGCTTCGTCGAAGTACAGGGCACGGCCGAAGGCGAACCGTTCAGCCGTGACGAGATGAACGCACTGCTCGATCTCGCCGAGTCCGGCATCATGCGACTGATTGAACTGCAAAAAAAGGCACTGCAGCCATGAGCGGCCCCCTCGGACCTGCGCTGTCGCGCATCGTGCTCGCGTCGAACAACCCTGGCAAGCTGCGCGAATTTTCTGCGCTGAACGCGCTTGGCATTGATCTTGTGCCGCAGCACGCATTGCGCGTGGGCGAAGCGCCCGAGCCCCATCCGACGTTCATCGAGAACGCACTGGAAAAAGCGCGCCACGCAGCACGCGTCACCGGCTTGCCCGCGCTCGCCGATGATTCGGGGCTATGCGTGCATGCGCTGGGCGGCGCCCCGGGCGTCTATTCAGCCCGCTATGCGCAATGGGCCGGTGGCGAGAAATCCGATGCGGCCAACAACGCGCGCCTGCTCGACGTCATGCGCGCACATGCCGACCGGCGTGCCTACTACTATTGCGTGCTGGTGCTGGTACGACATGTCGACGATCCCGAGCCGTTGATCGCCGACGGTCGCTGGCACGGCGAAATCCTCACCGAGGCCCGCGGCGGGCACGGTTTCGGCTACGACCCACTGTTCTATGTCCCCGCGCTGCAGGCAAGCGCCGCCCAGTTGCAGCCGGAAGTGAAGAACGCCCATAGCCATCGCGCGCTGGCGCTGGCAGAGTTGATCCGTCGATTGAAGAACTCATGGTGAATCATCCCATAGCGGGACGCGCACCCGCACGTCCCTCACCGCTCGCGCACGCCGACGCGCCAGGATCGAGCGGCGCGGTGTCCGCGTTCATTGCGCCGGGACGCATCCGGCTTACCGCACTGCCGCCGCTGTCCCTGTATGTGCATTTTCCATGGTGCGTGCGCAAGTGCCCGTATTGTGACTTCAATTCGCACGCGTTCACACGCGGCGCAAACGACGCGCAGTTTCCTGAAACCGAGTATCTGGACGCCCTACGCGCCGACCTAGAAGCGGCGTTGCCGTTGATCTGGGGACGGCCGGTCCATACCGTGTTCATTGGCGGTGGGACGCCAAGCCTGCTGTCGGCACAGGCGATTGACCGGCTGTTGTCAGACCTACGTGCGTTGCTGCCACTGGACGCGAATGCGGAAATCACGCTCGAGGCGAATCCCGGCACGTTCGAAGCCGCCAAATTCGCAAGCTTTCGCAGCAGCGGCGTCAACCGGCTCTCGATCGGCATCCAGAGCTTCAACGACGCTCACCTGCAGGCCCTAGGCCGCATTCATGACGCAGCGCAGGCCCGCCGCGCGATAGAGATCGCACGCTCGAGCTTCGACAATTTCAACCTGGACTTGATGTTTGCGCTGCCAGGTCAGACGTTGGCGCAATGTCAGGCAGACGTGGAGAACGCGCTGTCATTCGCGCCGCCTCACTTGTCGCTGTACCACCTCACGCTGGAACCGAACACCTATTTTCACAAGTATCCACCTGCGCTGCCCGACGACGACACGTCGGCCGACATGCAGGAGTGGATCCATGCACGCACGCGTGAAGCCGGCTATCACCGCTACGAAGTGTCAGCGTACGCTAGAGCGCACCGGCAAAGCCGGCACAACCTGAACTACTGGCAATTCGGCGACTATCTAGGCATCGGTGCAGGCGCGCATTCGAAACTGTCCTTTCCGGAACGGATCGTGCGACAAGTGCGCTACAAACACCCCGCCACCTATCTGGCGCAGACCGCCGCGGGCGCACCCATCCAGGAACAGCACGAAGTCAGTGTGCGTGACCTGCCGTTCGAATTCATGCTCAATGCGCTGCGGCTGACCGAAGGCTTCCCGGTGCATCGGTTCATCGAGCGGACCGGGCTGACGATGACATCGATCGAGCCCGCCCTTGCCCAAGCCGAACGGCGTGGCTTGATCCGCCGCGATCATGCGAGTATCGCGCCGACGCTGCTCGGACAACGTTTCCTGAACGACTTACAGGCATTGTTTCTGCAGGACGACGCATGAGCTGGCGCGCATCGCCCGTCTTGGCTGCATGAAACGGCGTGCGCACGCACTCGTAGCAGTTGGCCAAGATGGGCGTGCGCAGCCGCCTGCCAACCAATTTTCAACACGCGCAGCAAATCGGCTACAATATCGCGTTCCGGGAAGCGTGGCCGAGTGGTTTAAGGCACTGGTCTTGAAAACCAGCGACGGGCAACCGTCCGTGAGTTCGAATCTCACCGCTTCCGCCAACATCCCTCTCAAATCCTTGATTTAAAAGGCTTTCAAAGAAAGCCGAATGCTTGTTTTAACTTGGCTTGTGCAAGCAGACCGCCCCCTCCAACCCCAATCAGCCTAAGCGATGCGACATCCGGCCCGGCCCTAAGATTCGGCCGTGCGACAGGCTAAAAAACTGGCTTTGCGAGCTGGTTAAAAGCGGTCGAACCTTCGACCAAGCTTGCAAATGATTTTTATTTGTATAGGGATGCAACGGCAATTTCAACGCTTAGAGCGATGTTATGAACTCGACGCTTAGAGCGATGCTATGAACTTCTGGGAATGCTGTTACGTTTGGCAAGGGCCGATCATGTTTGACGTACTGGCATTCTTTTTTGCGTTACGATGCTGCAACGCAACGCGATTTGGTTCGTAGTGCGGTATATCGTCTTTCCGACTGTTTACTGCTTACCTTTGGCATTGCTTACGATAAGACCTACATAGCAGCGGTAACAGTACAACATTCGTACCATAACAGTCCGATAATGCGTTGCCGCAACTATACTGTAATCGTTCTTGACTGCGGGAATGTAAGATACGACAACGGAGTTGACCTTCCATACATGCCGGAAACGGCACGCGTTTTGAATGCGGTTGCGTTCACGACCCACCTCGCGAACGCGCCGACGGGTGGCTTGCGCGATCTAGAAATCTACAGCATCGGCGCATGCTACGCATTCAGCCCGGCATTGGCATGGGGTCTGTGGACGTATACGCAGTTCCAGCCGATCAGCGACGGTTCGTCGAACCTGGACAACTTCGAGATCGGCGACAAATACGGGGCCACCAGCGCGATGTATACCCAGTTTGGATTACACATACTCGAAGCTCGGCGGCAACTTTGACGGTAAGTGGCACCCGATCAACGGTGTATTCGACTACGCGTTGTCCTAACACACAGATGTAAACCTGCTCGCGATCTGCCAGAAGGCGTCCGGCAATAACACAGTCGCTGGCCAGCGGGTGTCGGTCAACGCGGAAGCCGGCTCGAGCACGAGCTACTTTGGCACCTGCGCGAGCGCAAACAACCCGTTCGCCGTGCGCGGGTATCCGTCATAAGTTCTGGTCAACACCGCGACCGCGCTATGTGCGATAGGCCGCACGAAACCGGCTTGCATTGGGCCTGCGGCGCGATGTAAGTTGGCCTCGTGCAGCACACCGGTGCCGATCGTCAGCCGACCGGCACTTCCCCCTCGCCCGGCGCCTTGCCGGGCTGGTCATGCGGCGCCTGCTTGCGGCCGCTGTCGTGACGCTCTGGCATCCTGCTTTTTTCGTTGTCGCTATGACGCGCGGGTGTGGGATGTTTCGTCGGCACATCGGTTTCCATCATGGCTTCTCCCAATTCCGGAACGGCATGCACCGTCCACCATGTACCTATCCCCCTTAGCAAGCGCCGCTCCCACCGACAGAAACGCGCCACCGCGCATGTGCGCGCAGATGACAGGAGCGCAGACCACAATGCCCAAGGTAGCCTCAGTCCAAAGTGTCCTCAGTCCAAGGTGTCCTCATGCTCACATCGCGCCACACGGTCTGCCGCTCTAGGGCAGTCTCTTCTTCCTCCCGGCCCATCGCCTCGATGGTGTCGGCATGCAAGACGAGGGTTGCTCGGCACACCGACCAAGCCAATGCAAGCCCGGTCGAGACAACCGATCTGCAATAGAGGCTGCGCTCAGTGGTTGTAGTGTCCCTTGCAGCGGACGCGCGCTGACGTGGGTTGGATTCGACGGTGTATCGCACCAACGGTGATGACAACCGCCCCGACAAGGCAACCCTTGAAGCAGACGCTGTCATGCGCCAGTTCAGCGCGATGCGTCCGGCTGCCGGCGTGGCCATGACCCGCCTGCGCCGGCTTCACTCCCTAGCAGGACTCGTGCAGGCTGTGTACCGGGCGGCATCGTCAACGTCTGTCCAGACCGCGATCGCGGGCCCGCCGCGCGTGGCCACCGTGCGCCGCTTCAGTGCTCGGGCCAACCGCGCCGTGGCGATCACCGCGCCGATCGCTAGTGCATCGCCACATAGTCCCGCGACGAACGGCATCCGGTGCGGGCCGCTGACCCGCAGCGCCGTATCGATGACGATCGATATGAACGCGCCGGCCACGAAGCACGGCATCCC
Source organism: Mycetohabitans sp. B8 (assembly GCF_021991875.1). Lineage (GTDB taxonomy): Bacteria > Pseudomonadota > Gammaproteobacteria > Burkholderiales > Burkholderiaceae > Mycetohabitans. Next base: position 135,888 of record NZ_JAHLKR010000008.1, on the reverse strand, counting down.
TTGCTGTCCGACGTTGACGACGTCCCGCATCCGGCTGGCCAGTGCGCGAAGCCAGCCGCGCTGGACCACGACGGCCACGAGCCACGCCAACGCGGCAAAGCTGACGACTCGCAACGGCGCAAGGTTCTGTTTCATGATGCCCGGCATCGGCTGCGTTTGCAGCACCAGCTTAGAGAACGCAAAGCCGAGCGCAGTGCCAATGGCGATCCGCGTCAATTCGCGAGCTGTGCACGATGCATAAAATGCTGGAGGCACGGGATGCAGCCGTGCCAGCATCCCGCAAACAAACATAAATTGCCACGCGAACGGATTAAATCCCCAGCCGCCCCCTCTGGCGCTGGGCAGCAGCGGCCCCAGCACTGGCGCGAGCAGCCATACCCCCAGGCTACCGAATAACGTGACAATGGGTGCACGGCGTGCGTAGGGCGCCGCAACGCCGGCGCCGAGTGCAAAGAACACGTACATCGGCAGCACGGCGGACAAGTATGGCTGGTGCCGAAACAATGCGATGTCACGCATCATCGACCACGGCTGCGCCGCGAACAACGGCCATTCGCTCTCGGCGAGCATCGGCGTGCGCAAGCGCAGCGCGGCGATTATCGCTCCCGAGGCAAGCATCAACACCGCGGTCAGCCAATAGGCGCGATAGATTTGCATGCCGCGCGACAGGAAGCGCATAGTCGCGGCCCGCCCGCCGCGGTTCGCTTCGATCGCCGCATAGGCAGCCGCTGACGCATAGCCGCCCAAAAACACGAATACCTCCGCGGCATCACAAAACGCGTAGTTATGCAACATGAACTTGGCAAGCGAGCTGCCGTAGATGTGATCGAGCGCGATCACAATCAGTACCACGCCCCGAAGGAAATCGACCTCGATCGAGCGTCGTATAGGCGTCATCATTCACCGCTCCTGCATTGCCGTCACCAACCGCCGTGCTCCATTGCCCAATTCACGTCGTGGAGTCGGATCGGCGGAAAAGATTCCAGAAAAATTTCGGATCGCGCAGGAACACTGCGTTTAATGGAACAATCGTGCGGGTTGGCCACCGATACAGCAAGGTTCTCCGCCCACTCCAGCAGGATCGCATCAGAGGAGAACGCCAATCGTCGGCGTCACCCGCGTGCGCGGACTAACCGACATGGCAAGCTACGATTGGATCGGTAATGACGGCCGTTCTCGCGACTATTTTGTCGCCCTATACGGCAATAAGCCCTTCAACGTGGAGCGTGACAGCGATGCCTATTCATTTGGGCAATGCCATGGAATGATCATCGTCGCGCTGACGATGGTGGGCTACCTGGCCGCGGTCACGCAAAGCCCGATTATCGCCTTTGTGATCGTCATCGAGATGATCAATGGCCATGCGCTCGTGATCTCGTTGATGGCCACCGCGTTGATCGCGGCACGGGTGTCCCGATTCTTCGCGCCACCGCTGTACGATGCGCTATCCACGCGTTTTGGGCACGCAACGCCGCCACACACGGCGCGCTGAGAACGCACCGCGCGCCGGCGGATACGCGCACCCGCAATGAACGCGCGGGCCGCGTGCGGCGCGATGCACGAGCTGTGGCGATCAAAGCTGCGGAATCTCGATCTTGACCTCGAGCACCTCGAGGTCATCCTGCCGCTCGAGATGAACCCTGATGTCGTCGTTCGATATTTTTACGTACTTCGAGATTACCGCGACGAGCTCGCGTTGCAGCGCCGGCAAATAGTCGGCTGGCGCCCGTCCGGCCGCACGCTCATGCGCGATGATCAGTTGCAAGCGCTCCTTCGCAACCGACGCGGACTTGCGTTTCTCGCCAAGCAGAAAAGAAAGAATTGACATTTCCCCCCCTTACTTGCTGCCGAACAGACGTTGCAACAAGCCCGGCTTTTGATAATCAATGTACCGCAACGGCTTTTGCTCCCCAAGGAAACGTGCGATCACGTCCCTGTATGACTCGGCCACGTCGGTCCCGTCCAAATGCACTGCCGGCACGCCTTGGTTCGACGCATGCAGCACCGACTCGGATTCCGGGATCACGCCGATCAACGGGACCCGCAAAATCTCCTGGATGTCGTCCAGCGACAGCATCTCGCCTTCGCTGACACGCTTTGGGTTATAACGCGTGATCAGCAGGTGTTCCTTGACCGGTTGTTTACCCTCGATCGCGCGGCGCGTCTTGGACGCCAGGATGCCGAGGATGCGGTCCGAATCCCGAACCGATGATACCTCGGGATTCGTGACGATCAGCGCTTCATCCGCGAAGTGCATCGCCATCAACGCACCGGACTCGATACCGGCCGGCGAGTCGCAGACGATGGACTCGAAGCCCATTTCGATCAAGTCGTTGATGACCTTCTCGACGCCCTCCAGCGTTAACGCATCCTTGTCGCGCGTCTGCGATGCGGGCAGGATGTACAAATGCTCGCACTTCTTGTCCTTGATCAACGCCTGGTGCAGGTTCGCTTCACCCTGGATCACGTTGATCAGGTCATACACGACACGACGTTCACAGCCCATGATGAGATCGAGATTACGCAGGCCAACGTCGAAATCGATGACGGCCGTCTTGTGCCCGCGTAACGCGAGTCCGGCCGCAAAGCTTGCGCTTGTCGTCGTCTTACCGACCCCGCCCTTGCCCGAAGTCACCACAATGATTTTTGCCATACCGTTACCTTGTATTCGTCAATGTGCTCCGCCACTGTCGATGCGGATCGCTTCCTGTCTTGCAATACGGATTGCCGCTACGTCAACCGCAGCGGCTCGATGATCAACTTCTCGTGCGCCAGCCGAATCTGGACCGACTTGCCAAGCACATCGGGCCCGAGTGGCGTCTCGGTGGTCCGGTAGATACCGGCGATCGAGATCAGTTCCGGCTCCAGGCACGTGCAAAAGATCCGCGCGCCGTGGTTGCCATGCACGCCCGCCAGTGCCCGTCCGCGCAGCGGCGCATAGATGTGGATGTTGCCTTCGGCAATCACTTCCGCCCCGTAGCTAACCAGGCCCAGCACGACGAGGTCGCCCTTTGCGTAGACTTGCTGCCCCGAACGCAGCGGCTTATCGATCACCAGCGCCGCGCTGCTGCCGCCCCGCTCGATGTCGGCTGCGGCATCGCCCTGTGGCTTGGCCATCATGTCGCACGATGTGGACGGCGACACCGTCGATGCGGCCTGTGGCGGCGCCCCGGCTGCGGGCTCGTCGCTGCGTGCCACACGCCGTTCACGTGACTCAACAAACGGCAGTGGATCGAGTTGTGCCCACGGCCGTTGTGCGTCGTTCGCGACGATGCCGGCCGGATGCATGCGAAATGCCTTCAGCATCTCGGCCACTTCTGCGACCGGCACGCGTTGGCCCACCGGCAAGCGCCGCAGGTCGATTGCCACCACATCGTTAGCGAAAAAATCCGGTGTCGCGTCGAAGCGACGACGCAGCTCAGCGCGCATCTCGGCCAGATCAGTTGTCTTCACGACGAACAGGAGCGTGTCCAGCGTGCCGCTGCGCAGCTCAAAAAAGGGCGATTTCTTGGCCAACATAGGAAATTGCAAAAATTTGCCTTATTTTACAGGTCTGCGGGCTACGCCGCGAAAGATTGGCCGCATTGCCCTAAAGGATGGCGTGACGGAGGATGGCGTGACGGCTCGTGGCTTCACTTGCTGTAAAGGCATGAGGCTTGCTTTACGAGGACGGTGATCATTCAATGGGAGCGATCCAATGGACTCGACAGACAAAAACCCGCCCCAGCCCGAGCAACGGCGCCAGGCAGCCGAAAGCCCGTTGAAAAAGCCAGAGACTGAAACGGCGCGCGCGCAAGTGAGCGATATCGAGCGCGCGTCGAGCGGAAAAGAAGCCGGATTGGGCAATCTGCAACCCACGTCGTCGTCGCCCGGTGCAACGTCACGCGAGCCCCGCGCAGGCATCGACGGCCCCGCGGACCCCGTGCTGTCGGCTCATCCACGCGGCACCGACCTGCGCAACAACGATGCGACCGATAACACGGTGGACACCGACGGCAAGAACGCGGAGGCGAAGAAGACCGGCCCAAACATCCAGGCCATTGTGTCGCAGGCCACGCTGGACAACGCTGTCCCCACGCCGGCCCGTGGGCTGGGTGGCTTCGACAGCCGCGTCGGCGGCGAATTGCCGCTCATTGCGCTGCGCGACAACTACGAGCTTGTGGACCATGGCGTTGTCACACCCATCGAATCGCCACACCCGGCCTTCGAGTCGACGATGACTGACCGGGCGTCGCTTGCCAGCGCAGCCGCAGCGCGCGGCGAATCGTACGCCGCGCATCGGCTTCGGCCCGAGCGCTTGATTGAAATACGTCTGCGCGGCGGCGCAAAGCACTGACGACAGTCCAACTCGAGCAGGAACGGCGCTTGCAACGCTACACAGCATACCGGCCTGCGATCAGGTCGGGCAATCAAACAGGAGCAATCTATGAACAAAGACCAAATCAAAGGCGCAACCCAACAGGTCAAGGGGAAAGCAAACGAGGTCGCCGGGAAAGTGACTGGAAACAAGGCCCACGAACTCAAAGGGGATGTTCAGCAGGCCGTCGGCAAGACACAGCGGACGTGGGGCGATGCGAAGGAACAGGTAAAGAAAGGTTCGTGAGTTGCGCATGTCTATCCGCGCCCTTTGGCCGTCGCTTGCCAAGGGGCGCGGCATGTCAAATTTCAGAATCTAGGCGGTCCGGGAGTGCGTGCTGGACCGCTATGTAGGGCTACAAAGCGCTGATTAAGTTTTTCCTGCTCTCGTCATAGCATCACTGGCGACGAAGACATTGCACGATAAATGGGATGCGCTTACCCGTATACAAAGGATGACGTTATGCGTGCGGCTACGAGGCAGCAAGGTGCGGCCGCTGGGTTACGCACGCTGGCGGCGGCTGCTTAATCCACCTTAAGCCTTGCCGTATGTCGTTTGTGAACGACACGTTAGTATGCCGCTTACGTTGCAAAGCCTGTGCGGCGTGCTCATCCGTTGGGGGCATGACGCCAGGCGATCGAACGGGCGTGACGGGAGAATGCGGGAGAACAGCTGATTGCGCCCAATACTGTGTACATTAGGCAACGACGCGCGCAGCCGCACTGGAGGCGAAGCGGTGCTCGGCCATCGTGATGCGCGCTCGGCGCAACGCAAAAAAAAGCCGCGTGGGGGCGGCTCTATTCGGCTAAAAGCCTTATCTGTGGCGGAAAGGGAGGGATTCGAACCCTCGATACGGGAGAACCGTATACCGGATTTCGAGTCCGGCGCATTCGACCACTCTGCCACCTTTCCTGGAGGTTTAATCTTCGCCGATTGGGTCGCTGCTCAGCGAAGTCAAGGATTATAGACAATCCGTCGAGCAATTCCAAGCGGATTTTACGCGCCAGGCTTTTACACCTATCCACTCACGCACCGGGCTCCAGCCGCACAACACCGCCCATGTAGGGGCGCAACGCCGCCGGAATCGTGACCGATCCGTCAGCGTTCTGGCCGTTCTCCAGCATCGCCACCAGCGTGCGGCCGACCGCCAGCCCGGAACCGTTCAACGTATGGACCCATTCGGGCTTGCCTTGTGCATTGCGGAACCGCGCCTGCATGCGGCGCGCCTGGAACGCCTCGGTGTTCGAGCACGACGAAATCTCGCGATAGGCGCACTGCGCCGGCAGCCACACCTCGAGATCGTACGTCTTTGCCGCCGAGAACCCCATATCGCCGGTACACAGCGTAATCACGCGGTATGGCAACTCCAGCCGCTGCAGGATCGTTTCGGCATGCCCCACCATGTCCTCCAGCGCCTGGTATGAGCTGTCCGGCGACGTGATCTGCACCATCTCGACCTTGTCGAACTGATGCTGCCGGATCATGCCGCGCGTATCGCGCCCGTACGCGCCGGCCTCGGACCGAAAGCACGGCGAATGCGCGGTCAGCCGGATCGGCAATCGATCCGCGTCAACGATGCTGTCGCGCACCGTGTTGGTCAACGAGATTTCCGACGTCGAGATCAAGTATTGCGTGATCTTATTGTCGCCGCTCCCCTTCTCGACGCGGAACATGTCGTCGGCGAATTTGGGCAACTGGCCGGTGCCGTACAAGATCTCCGGGTTCACGATGTAGGGGGTATAGCACTCGGTATAACCATGCGTCTGCGTGTGCGTATCGAGCATGAACTGCGCGAGCGCACGATGCAAGCGCGCCGCCTGGCCGCGCAGCAATGTGAAACGCGCGCCGGCCAGCTTTGCGCCGACCTCAAAATCGACGCCCAGCGGCACACCGATATCCACGTGATCCTTTACCGCAAAATCAAACGTGCGCGGCGTGCCCCAGCGCCGCACCTCGACGTTGCCTGCCTCGTCCGCGCCGACCGGCACGGACTCGTGCGGCAGATTCGGGATGCCAAGCACCAGTTCGGATAATTTCGCCTGAACCTCATCCAGTTGCAACGCCGACGCCTTCATCTCGTCGCCAATGCCCGCGACTTGCGCCATCACCGTGGAGGTATCCTCGCCGCGCCCCTTCATCGCACCGATCTGCTTGGACAGGCTGTTGCGGCGCGACTGCAGGTCCTCGGTGTGCGTTTGGAGCCGACGGCGTTCGGATTCGAGCGCCTGAAACGCGGCGACGTCCAGCGTGTAGCCGCGATCGGCCAACCGTTGGGCAACCGCGTCGATGTCCTTGCGGAGCAGCGTGATGTCGAGCATGGGGAGCTTTGCAATACGTTGGATGAACTGCGGATTTTACCTTACCGACAGCACAAAGCGCGGACGTCCAGCGGCCGGGTGGCAGTGTGCCCCTGTGCCGTCGTACCGTCATGCTGCGCTGCTATCATGCCGCAGCGTGCGGCTGCCTGCGGCCGGGCACAGGTTCAACCTCCCCCGTGCTTGTGCTCGCGGCGCCATGCGTGGTCCAGTCCGCGCAGGCGCTCTAGCTTTTCGCCGATCTTCTGCTCCAGTCCGCGGGGCACAGGTGCATACCAGCCGGGCTCGCGCATGCCGTCCGGTAAGTAGGTCTCGCCCGCCGCATAAGCGTCGGGCTCGTCATGCGCGTAGCGGTATGCATGGCCATGGCCGAGCTCCTTCATCAGCGTGGTCGGCGCGTTGCGCAGATGCACTGGCACCGCCCGCGACCTGTCCTGCGAGACGAACCGCCGCGCTGCGTTGTATGCGTTGTAGCCAGCATTCGACTTTGGTGCGACGGCCAAATATAGCACCGCCTGCGCGAGGGCAAGCTCCCCTTCGGGAGTGCCCAGCCGCTCGTACGTTTCCGATGCATCCAGCGCAATGCGCGCGGCGCGGGGATCGGCCAGCCCGATATCCTCCCAGGCCATGCGCACGATGCGGCGCGCGAGGTAACGCGGATCAGCCCCTGCGTCGAGCATCCGGCACAGCCAATACAACGCACCGTCGGGGTGGCTGCCTCGCACCGATTTGTGCAATGCGCTGATTTGGTCGTAGAACGCATCGCCGCCCTTGTCGAAGCGACGTAGATTGTCGGCCAACGCCGAGCCAAGCAGCGTATCGTCGATCGACGTGGTCTTCGCGCGGTGCGCGGCGCGTGCGACGATTTCGACGTTGTTGAGCAACTTGCGACCGTCACCATCGGCAGAGCCAATCAGCGCGTCGCGCGCGCTGTCCGTGATGGTCAACCCGCCGCCCAATTCGGCGAACGCGCGCTCGAGCAATGCGCACTGCTCATCATCGTCCAAGCTCTTGAGGACATAGACCGCCGCGCGGGACAACAAGGCGCTGTTGACCTCGAACGATGGATTCTCGGTCGTGGCGCCGACGAACACGAACAAGCCGGACTCCACGTGCGGCAGAAAGGCGTCCTGCTGACTCTTGTTGAAGCGGTGGACTTCGTCGACAAACACCAATGTCTGCCGCCCGCGCGCGCGATGAGCCTGCGCCAGATCGACCGCCTCGCGGATATCCTTGACGCCGCAGAGCACGGCGGACAGCGCAATGAATTCGGCGTGGAATGCGGCAGCCATCAAGCGCGCCAACGTCGTCTTGCCCACGCCCGGCGGCCCCCACAGAATCATCGAATGCGGCTCGCCGGACTCGAACGCCACCCGCAACGGCTTGTTTTCGCCAAGCAGGTGGCGCTGACCGATAACGTCATCGATCGTCTTCGGGCGCAGCCGTTCCGCCAGCGGGATGGCGGTGCGGGTATCTTCGAACATGGGATTACCGGATCACTTCGCAACGTCGTGCATGCATTATGACAGCCGCCGATGCGCTCGTGCGGGCACGCCCGCCGCAAGCCGCCTCATAGCGGACGCAACAATCGCCGCGCTCATGCGCGTCGGCACACGACATTCGACCCGTTGATCAATGACACGATGTCAGCGTGTCGCGCGCCACCGCGAATCCGCCCGGCACCGGTCAGCCATTGATCACGTCGGCGCCCTTGGGCACCGCGAACTTGAATGTATGGGTGGGCAGCACCGGATTCTTGTGGATGTTCGAGAACGTGAGCAGCGTCACATTGCCGAACACGTCATGCAACTCCATCGCCTCGAGGTTACCATCGCGAAAACCAATGACGACGCGCTCGAACTGCGTATCCTTTGATTTCGGAACCAGCTCGAGCCAGTCGATGCCTTGTTTGACGCCTGCATCGCGCAGCGTGAAGTTCTTTTCCAGGTCGTTGCTGCCGAACAGGATGGCGGCCGGGCTGGCGCCCAGTGCGCCATTGAGTGCCCGCACAGTCACCTGATTCAAGTCCTTGTCCCAGACATACAGCTTGTCGCCGTCGGATTGCAGCAGCTGCTCATACGGTTTCTGATACGCCCACACGAACCGACCCGGCCGCGCAAACTGGAATGTGCCGCTCGACGTGGCCATTGAGGTGCGTGTCGCCTGGCCCTGCGCCTGCGACGCACTGCCAACGGCCGCCTTGATCTGGCGCTGGACGAACGTACCCTCGGCCGAACGCACCTGTGCCACGAACGCCTTCAATTGCGCCGTGCCACTGGCCTGCGCGCACGGCACAGCGGCCAAGGCAATCCATGCGCCTGTCGCCGCGACCCGCATGGCGCGAAAAAGCGATCCCATCATCCAAGCGTTTCCTGTGTTGATTTCATACACGTGGCGCACCCGGCACAGTCGATGGCTCCACCCGAGCGACGACCCTGGCGCCCTTGCCCTCGCACCGCCCGAGGCGCTCAGTCGTCGCCGCTGCGTGCCGGCACCAGTATTTCGCGATTGCCGTTGGACGCCATCGTCGAGACCAGCCCCGACTGCTCCATCTGCTCGAGCAGCCGCGCGGCGCGGTTGTAGCCGATACGCAAGTGACGCTGCACCAGCGAGATCGACGCGCGGCGCTGCTTGAGCACGACTTCGACAGCCTGGTCATACAATGGATCGGACTCACCATCCGCGTTGCCGGTTCCCGCGCCACCTGCTTCGTCGCCTTCACCAGCCAGGCCCCCTTCCAGAATGCCGTCGATGTAGTTCGGCTCGCCCTGCTCCTTGAGCTTCTCGACGACACGGTGAACCTCGTCGTCGGACACGAACGCGCCATGGACGCGGACCGGCAGGCCAGTGCCCGGCGGCAAGTACAACATGTCGCCTTGGCCGAGCAGCGACTCGGCACCCATCTGGTCGAGGATCGTGCGGGAATCGATCTTGGACGATACCTGAAACGCAATGCGCGTGGGCACGTTCGCCTTAATCAACCCGGTGATCACATCGACCGATGGCCGCTGCGTCGCGAGCACGAGGTGGATGCCGGCCGCCCGCGCTTTCTGTGCGATACGCGCGATGAGCTCCTCCACCTTCTTGCCGACGACCATCATCAAGTCGGCCAACTCGTCGATGATCACCACGATGAACGGCAGCTTCTCGAGCGGCTCCGGTGCATCAGGCGTCAGGCTAAACGGATTCGGAATCTTCTCGTCGCGCTTGGCTGCATCGTCGATCTTGCTGTTGTAGCCAGCCAGGTTGCGCACACCGAGCTTGCTCATCAACTTGTAGCGCCGTTCCATCTCGCCGACTGCCCAGTTCAGCGCGTGACCGGCCTGCCGCATATCGGTGACGACTGGACACAGCAGATGTGGGATACCCTCGTAGACCGACAACTCAAGCATCTTCGGGTCGATCATGATGAGGCGGACCTGCTCCGCGCTGGCCTTGTACAGCAGCGACAGGATCATCGCGTTGATGCCGACAGACTTCCCCGAGCCGGTCGTGCCGGCTACCAGCAGGTGCGGCATCTTGGCCAAGTCCGCACACACCGGATTGCCCCCGATATCCTTGCCCAGCCCCATCGTCAGCAGCGACGGCGCGCTCGCATAGACCTCGGAGCCCAGGATTTCCGTCAGCCGCACCGTCTGGCGGCGCTGGTTCGGCAACTCCAGGCCCATGTAGTTCTTGCCGGGAATCGTCTCGACCACGCGGATCGACACGAGCGACAGCGAACGCGCGAGGTCCTTCGCGAGGTTGACGACCTGGCTGCCTTTGACCCCGGTCGCTGGCTCGATTTCGTAGCGGGTGACCACCGGACCGGGATAGGCGGCCACCACGCTGACCTCGACACCGAAGTCCTTCAGCTTCTTTTCGATCAGTCGTGACGTAAATTCGAGCGTGTCGGCCGATACGGTTTCCCGCGTGGCCGGCGGCGCGTCGAGCAGTGCCAGCGGCGGCAACGTGCCGTCGCCCGACAGGTCCTGAAACAGCGGCACCTGCTTTTCCTTTTCGACGCGCTCGGACTTGGTCGGCGTCACCACGGCCGGCACGATCGTCACCGGCTCGTGCTCCTCGAGCCGCACCCGACTGCGCTCGACCTTGCCCTCGCGCTTGACCGCCGCTTGCTGGCCAGCCTTGCGGTCGCGCTTCTCGTCGCGCCGCAACTGCGCAAGCATGACCGCGTTGATGATCGCATCGCCGACGCGCTCGGCCACCGACAGCCACGAAAAGCGGAAAAACAACGACAGGCCGATCGCCAGCGCGAGCAGCAACGCCAGCGTGCCGCCGGTAAACCCGAGCGCGTGCTGCACGCCGTGGGCCACCATATCGCCGACGATGCCGCCAGGCGCCCGGGGCAACTGAGCCTTGAGCGACCACATCCGCAATGCCTCGAGGCCGTCGCTGGCCACGAGCACGAGCGCGAACGACAGCATCTCGGCCAACCAGCCGCCTTCGCGCGGCGCAGTCGGCTCGTCCAGCGCGTCGTGACGCGTGATGCGCCGATAATTGTCGGCGATACGCCGCCCCAGCAGCACGATCCACCAATAGGCGGACAAGCCGAACAGTAGCAACAGAATGTCGGATGTCCACGCACCGACACGGCCACCCCAGTTCGCGATTTGGTCCACCTGCACAGCATGCGTCCAGCTCGGGTCGCGCCGGCTGTAGCTGACCAACGCCATCAGCAGAAACAGGCCGAGCGCGACCTGCAGCAGCCAGCGGATCTCGCTCAGCAAACGCGACAGACGATGCGGTAAAGCTTGTGCCCCGGGAGAATACGTGGATTTCACCATTGAATCGACAAGAGGGCGGCACGCGGCCGCCGGAGTTCGAGCGCCTTCATTGTAAACGGTCGGACCGGCGCGCCACGCAACAAGTTGTAAGACCCGTGTTGCAAGCGCGCACCAGCGCGCCGAGTGAAGCGCCCAAGCGTCGCTGAACGTCGGGGCATCGCACCGATGGGTGGCAAGGTATCACGCCGATGAGTCGCGAGGTATTACGCCGATGGGCATCGAGGCTATCACCCTCATACAAAAGAGCAATCAGGCCGATGCCGGCCAGCCCCTTTATAATATGAACCCGACATCCCCTACGCATTGCCGCGCGGTGCGGCTGTGCGCACCGCCGTCCTACAAGGATTGACCGCCATGTCCGAACGCAAGCACGCGAAAGTCCTGATTCTCGGCTCCGGCCCGGCCGGCTACAGCGCCGCCGTCTACGCGGCGCGGGCCAATCTGTCGCCGATGCTGATCACCGGCCTCGCACAAGGCGGGCAGTTGATGACGACCACCGACGTCGAGAACTGGCCCGGCGACCCGAACGGCGTACAGGGTCCGGAACTGATGCAACGGCTGCTCGACCACGCGCAGCGCTTCAATACTGAGATCGTATTCGATCACATCCACACCGCGAAGCTTGACGAGCGGCCGCTGCGGCTGATCGGCGACTCCGGCGAGTACACGTGCGATGCGCTGATCATCGCGACTGGCGCGTCGGCTCAATACCTGGGCCTGCCGTCGGAGCAGCAGTTCATGGGCAAGGGCGTGTCCGCATGCGCGACCTGCGACGGTTTCTTCTACCGGAATCAGGACGTCGCGGTGGTCGGCGGCGGCAACACCGCCGTCGAGGAAGCGCTGTACCTGTCGGGCATCGCAAAGAAGGTCACGGTGATCCACCGTCGCGATAAGTTCCGCGCCGAGCCGATCCTGATCGATCGGTTGCTCGCGAAGGAACAAGAAGGCATTGTCCAGATCAAGTGGAACCACGTGCTCGATGAAGTCCTCGGCGACGATTCGGGCGTGACCGGCCTGCGCATCAAGCATACGGAGACTGGCGAGGCCACCGAGCTGTCGGTGCACGGCCTGTTCGTGGCGATCGGCCACAAGCCGAATACCGACATCTTCGAGGGCCAATTGGAGATGCGCAACGGCTACATCATCACAAACGCCGGCCTGAACGGCAATGCGACCGCCACGTCGATCGCCGGCGTGTTCGCCGCGGGCGACGTGCAGGACCACATCTATCGGCAGGCGATCACTAGCGCAGGCACCGGATGCATGGCCGCGCTGGACGCACAGCGTTATTTGGAAAGCATCCATGAGACGACCGCGCCACACGTGATGAGCCACGAAGCGGAACGCTGAGCGTCGCGCGGGTACCGTCTCGCAGCAACAGCATCGAGTCAAGAGTGACCCATGCCGAAGGACAAAGCCCACCCGAATGACCGCGTGCGGGCACGACCAACGCCCGCTGCCCGGTCCGCCATCGCGGGGGCCGCGCTTGGCGCGGTGATACCCGCGCCGCTCTCTGCCGGCCCTGCCGCCGGCATGCGCCTGTCCAGCCTGGCGTCACTCGGCACGCTGCGCGACATGCTCAAAAGCGACGCCATGGCGCGCGAGCAAACGCGTTGCCACGCCAAGCGCGAGCAGCGCGCCACGCAAGCGGCCGCCACCGAATTCCGCCGCGAGGTTGGCGACATCACCCCGCTCAAGCCCTCCGGCCGCGCGCCGCTGCCCCGCGTGCAACCACCGCCAGTGCCGCTGCAAACGCAGCGTGACGAGCAGGCCGTGCTCGAGGAGGCGTTGTCCGACGAATTCGATCCGGAAACGCTGCTCGACGTCGATGAATCGCTGTCTTATTGCCGGCCGGGCGTGGCGGCCGACGTCGTGCGCAAGCTGCGCAGCGGCACGTGGGTCGTGCAAGCACAGATCGACCTGCACGGACTGCGCCGCGATGAGGCACGCGAAGCCCTGGCGGCTTTCCTACGCGCGTCGCTCAAGCGAGGGTTGCGCTGCGTGCGCGTGATCCACGGCAAGGGCTTGGGCTCGATCGGTAAGGAACCGGTGCTCAAAGGCAAAGTACGCAGTTGGCTGGCACAAAAGGCCGAGGTGATTGCCTTCTGCCAAGCTCGGGCACACGACGGCGGAGCCGGTGCCGTACTCGTGCTGCTGCAGCCGGAGCCGCGTGGCTGACGCACGCCCGCGTCGCACGCACATCGCCGCCGGTGTTGGACTTGCCGTCGATGCGGTTCATCGCGATCGCCAGCGTCACACACAGCGCGGGCGACACGAATCAGACCGCCGCCTCGTTCTCTTCGCCGGTGCGTATCCGAATCACCCGCTCGATGTCAGCGACGAAGATCTTGCCGTCGCCGATCTTGCCCGTACGCGCGGCGCCGATGATCGCGTCGAGCGTCTGGTCGACCTGGTCGTTCGCGACCACGACCTCGATCTTTACCTTTGGCAGGAAGTCGACCACGTACTCCGCGCCGCGATAGAGTTCGGTATGCCCTTTTTGCCGGCCAAAGCCCTTGACCTCGGTTACGGTCAGTCCGGTCAGGCCCACCTCCGCGAGCGCTTCGCGCACCTCGTCGAGCTTAAAGGGCTTGATGATTGCAGTGATACGCTTCATGTTGTGCCTCACCTGTCCGATAGCAATGGAATGAAGTGATTCTAACCAGCGCGCGCGGGGCACGCGAGCGCGTGCACGACCCATCGACCGCGGCGGCGCGCCGCGCGCCGTTACGGTGCAGCGCCGTTGCCGCGTAGGCTCAGCCGGCCTCGCTGAAACGTGATGTGATCGGATAACGCCAATCCCGGCCGAACGCGCGGTGCGTGACGCGGATCCCAATCGGCGCCTGGCGCCGCTTGTATTCGTTGACCTTGATCAGCCGCGTGACCCGCTGCACATCGTCACGAGCATGGCCGGCCGCAACGATCTCCTCCAGCGACCGGTCCTCCTCCATGTACATCCGCATGATCGCATCCAGCACTTCATACGGCGGCAGGCTGTCCTGGTCGGTCTGGTTCTCGCGCAACTCGGCCGACGGCGCCCGAGTCAGGATCCGTTCCGGGATGATGTCACGCGTGGCAAACGTGGTCGCCGCGTTCCGATAGCGGCACAGCCGATACACCAGTGTCTTGGCGATATCTTTGATCACCGCAAAGCCACCCGCCATGTCCCCGTACAATGTGCAATAGCCTACGGCCATCTCACTCTTGTTGCCAGTGGTCAGTACGATCGAGCCAAATTTGTTCGACAACGCCATCAGCAACGTGCCGCGAATGCGAGCCTGGATATTCTCCTCAGTGGCGTCTTCGGGCAAGCCGGCAAATTGATCGCACAGCGATGTGCGAAACGCATCGAACATCGGACCGATCGCAATCTCGTCATAGCGCACGCCGACGCGCCGCGCCATCTCCGCCGCATCGGACGTGGACATATCCGTGGTATAGCGGGACGGCATCATGACCGCGCGCACGCGCTCGGCACCTAATGCGTCGCACGCGACGGCCAGTACCAGCGCCGAATCCACGCCGCCGGACAACCCGATGATCGCTCCCGGAAAGCCGTTCTTGTTCAAGTAATCGCGCACGCCAAGCACCAGCGCGGCATAGACCTGCGCCTCGACGCATTCGCGCGGTGCAATCTGGCCACGTTGCGCCTGTGCGCCGTCGAACTCGACAATCGCCGTTTGCTCGACAAATTGCGGCAGGCGTGCCACGAGCTCGCCCTGCGCATCGAGCACGAACGAGCCCCCGTCAAACACAAGCTCGTCTTGCGCGCCGACCAGGTTCAAGTAAACGGCCGGCATGCCGGTCTCGCGAATGCGCTCGCGCAGAATATCGACGCGCACCGCCTCCTTATTCATGTGATACGGCGAACCATTGGGCACGAGCAGCACCTGGGCGCCCGCCGCCTTCGCCAGCAACGCGGCCGATGGATGCCACGCATCTTCGCAGATGATGATGCCGAACTTCACGCCCTCCAGCTCGAACACAAACGGTTGTGGATTCGACGCAAAATACCGCTTTTCGTCGAACACCTCAGTATTGGGCAGTTCCTGCTTCAGGTAGGTGCCCGCAATTCGGCCGTCGACCAACAGCGACGCCGCGTTGAACGTGTCTACCGGCGGTACACCGCGCTCAACCGGCCTGTTTGGATTAACATCGCCTGTCGGTGCGCTGCAATGCGGATGGCCGACCAACACGCGCAGTCCGGCAAAGCGCGCAAGCTGAGCGGCCAACTCGCCGAGCGCCGCATGACTTGCCGTGTAAAACGCTGGACGCAGCAGCAGGTCTTCGGGCGGATAGCCGGATAACGCCAGTTCCGGTGCAATCATCAGCGACGCGCCAGCATCGTAGGCGGTGTGCGCGGCGGCGACGATTTTCGCCATATTGCCGGCAAAGTCGCCGACGGTCACGTTGATCTGGGCAAGAGCGATTTTCATGGACGAACGATGAACGAGTTGGCTTCACAGCGCATGAATGATTATCGCACGCGGATTTTGAGCTCACCGGCCGAGGTCGACGCGTCGCAATGGAACGCGCTACTCGCGCAGCAAGCGCAACCCACGCCGTTCCTGCGGCACGAATTCCTCAACGCGTTGCAGGCAACGCGTTGCGCGATTGTGGAAACCGGCTGGTCCGCGCAGTTCATCACACTGTGGCGGGATGCCCACGACGCAAACGGACGCACGCGCGAAGTGCTCGCGGCGGCGGCGCCGCTCTACGTCAAGCAACACAGCTACGGCGAGTACGTGTTTGACTGGGCGTGGGCCGATGCATACCAGCGTCATGGGTTACGCTATTACCCAAAACTGCTATGCGCGGTACCCTTTACGCCCGTGCAAGGCACGCGGCTGATGGCGGATTGCGACGACTCACGCCGCCGCTTGGCCGCCACGCTCGTCGCGGCGGCTGAACACGCCAACGTGTCATCGTTGCACGTACTTTACCCGGAGCCAGGAGACGCCGAACTGCTCGTAGAGGCGGGGATGCTGCTGCGCGAAGGCATGCAGTTCCATTGGCTGAACCGCGGGTATCGCCATTTCGACGACTTTTTGTCTACGCTCGAACAAAAGAAACGCAAGAACATCCGCGCCGAACGACGCAAGGTGCGTAACGCCGGTGTCACGCTACGCCGCGTGCCAGGCGAAGCCATCACCGCCAAGGAATGGGCGTTTTTCTCGCGCTGCTATCGTCAGACTTATCGCGAGCATCATTCGAGCCCCTACCTGAACCTGGACTTTTTCCGGATGATCGGCGCAACCATGCCGGAAAACCTGTTGCTCGTGCTCGCCGAACGCGCCGGTGCGCCGATTGCCAGCTCACTGCTCGTCTACGAACGCAACGCATCACCATTGCGGGGACAGGGCAAAGGTGTGTTGTATGGACGCTACTGGGGAGCGCTTGAACATGTCCCGTGCCTGCACTTCGAGACCGCGTACTATCAACCGCTGGAGTTTTGCATCGAGGCAGGCGTCGCCGCATTCGAGGGCGGCGCGCAGGGCGAGCACAAAATGGCCCGTGGCTTCCTGCCCACCCTGACCCACTCGACGCATTGGCTTGCCCACCCGGCGTTCGCGGATGCGGTCGCACGCTTTCTAGACAGCGAGGCCGGCGGCATCCACCGTTATATGGACGAGTTGCGCGAACACGATCCTTTTCGGTGCGGTGCGCAAGCGGCAGGCTGACATGGCCTGGCATCTGTACTTGATTGAATGCGCAAACGGCAGCATTTACACGGGCATTGCCGTTGACGTACAGGCGCGCTACGCCAAGCATGTTGACGGCACAGGCGCGCGTTACACGCGTGCGCACAAACCAGTGCGACTGCTGGCCACGTTCACCATGCCCGACCGTTCGACGGCATGTCGGACCGAATATCGGGTGAAGCGATTACCTGCGCACGAGAAACGCGCGCTTGCGCAAGGGCTGCGCGCGCTGCCCGACACGTCATCTGACTCACGCGCCTGCCGTAAAGCGGCGGCGTGACGGCTTACGGCAGATACCCCAAACCGGCCCGCCGGCACCCGCATTTCGCGCTTCCCGCCTCGTTCCACGTCCGGCGGCGATTGTTTGCGCAAATAAGACAGTGAATTCACAATATTGATCTTTATCCGCATCTGTCTGTGGCGTAACGTCCGGACTGGAGAATGCACGGAACAATTGCCATGACTGCCATTGCAAAACGCGCGGATCCTTGGCGGCAGACCGTCCGCTGTCTCGGCACCCGTGTGCGTGAAACCGCCGCGGATCGCCATGCTGCCGCCCCGTTCCCGTCAAAGACTGCTCGCCGTATCCGTTCGACTCAGCGCAGCAAAGATACCACCGTGGTAACACTAGGGCAGCAACACACCAACATGGCAGCGGGCAAGCCGACCATTCGTATACTTGATCGGCCTAGCAGCGTGACCGCAATTGTGTACTGGTCCGATGCGGCAACCTGTCATTATGGTTATCAGGGTTGGCGCCTGGCGGGAGCGGAAAAGGACGGCCAATGCGCGCTGAGCGGCCAGCCGGTGCGGCGCGGTGACCTCGTGTACCGACCGGCGCAACGCGAGCCAAGCCCCCGCAACGGCGACGCAATGATCCTGGCTAGCGTGATGCCGGAAACGGTCGAGGCCGAGGCTGCCTAGGCGGATCAGGCCGGTCCCGCCGGACGGCGCGGTCGCCGCAGCCGTACGCGAACGCGCTGCGCCCGCAAAAATCCGCCAAGTCGATCCAACCGCGGCGGGTTATCACCGATGGACGAGCCGGCCAGCGCACGTCGGTACGACGCGTCCGGCACGGCGCGTCGTTATAGCTTGTTGAAGTTCGCGACGCCGCTGGTGATTTCGTTGTGCGCGGCTTCGATACCTTCCCAACCTTCGACCTTGACCCACTTGCCCTTCTCGAGCGCCTTGTACTGCTCGAAGAAATGCGTGATCTGTTCCCTCAGATAGGCCGGCACGTCGTCGGCCGATTTCAGGTGCGCGGTCATCGGGCAGATCTTGTCGGCCGGCACCGCGATCAACTTCGCATCCTGGCCGGATTCATCCGTCATATTCAACATGCCCAACGCGCGGCAGCGCACGACTGAGCCCGCCAGCAACGGAAATGGCGTGATCACCAACACATCGACCGGATCGCCATCACCGGCGAGCGTTTGCGGGATGAATCCGTAGTTGGCCGGATAGCGCATGCCCGTGCCGATGAAACGGTCTACGACGAGCAGGCCCAACTGCATGTCCGCCTCGTACTTGACCGGGTCGCTTTGCGCCGGAATTTCAATAATGACGTTGAAATCTTGCGGCAGGTCCTTGCCGGACGGGACGTGATCGAAGCTCATGTCGAATTTCCTGGTAACGATAGAACGAACGGTGGAGGCGAAAGCCCGATTATATCAACCGACCCGCTGCGATCGCGTAACGAGTGTCCGATTCGGCTGTATTGCTTGACTTTCGTCGATCATCGCAAACTCGGCGCGATAATGGCCGGATTCGCAAGCCCGTACCTGATTGGCTGGCTCAAGGACCTGACCAGCAGCACGGAGTCCGGCCTATACTGAGTGGCGGGTTTCATGGCGCTCGGCTCGCTGGTGACGCTCAGCGCGCCCAAGCGCCGCGTATTGCGCTAGCGGGCACGGCGGCACAGAACGGCCGTCGCCGGCCCGCACATACTGCCCATCGCCAACGGGTCAGCATGGCGGATGCGCCAGCGACTGAATACGGCCGCCATCAGCAGGCAAATACGGACGTCACTGGCAACCTGTGCCTACGATCCGCCAGCGGCCGAATACGGCCGTCCTCGCGACGCCCGCTAGACGACATTCATCGCCGTAGCGCTGGCGCGGTAGTGTTCGGCGGCCTGCTGCGCGTGGCCCAACTGCTCATGCAGGCGTGCGAGCGTCCGGTGCGCACGGATCTTCAGCGGCTCGTTGTCCACGGCGAGCTTGAGCGCCTGCTCGAGGAATGCTTGGGCCTTGCCCCACAGCTTTTGCTGCAGGCACAGGCGGCCCAGCGTAAAGGACAGGTCGGGGTCCTCCTGGCGCTCCTTCTGCCAGGTTTCCGCGCGCTGGATCAACGGCAACGGATCGTCGCCCGCGCAGTCGGCGTAGCGGCGCAGCAGTCTAGGGTCCCAGTGATGCGTGAGCGCCTCTTCGACGATCTTGCGCGCATCGGCTGGGCGGTTCAGCGCGATCAGCAATTCCGCGGCCAAGTCCGCGATGCGGGGCGACTGGCGCTCGGCGGCGCTCAGCGATTGCCATAGTTGCAGCAGCGCATCGGGGTTATGACGCCGATCGCGCAGCAGATGCTCGGCGGCAAGTTGCTTCAGGCGCACCGATACCGCCGGGTGGATCGCCTCGCGCTTTTCCAAGGTCTTCACCAGCTTGAGCACTTCCGCCCAGTTCTTCAGCTGCTGCTGCGCACGCAACGCGATTTGCAACGCATGGATGCGCCGTCCCCCCTGCGCACGCATCTCGGTCAATGCCGCCAACGCCCCGTCGGCGTCGCGCGCATCCGCGCGCAATTCGGCGCTGGCCATCAACCGCGCCTCTTGCCAATCGTCGCCGGTCACCTGCGCCAGCCATTCGTCGCGACGCGCGAATTCGCGCATGCGATGTGCGGCAGCTGCGCCGATCAAGCCAGCCGGCGCCTTATTTGCGTCAAATGCACTGGCCTCGCGCGCGGCTTTCTCCGCGCGAGAGAAACGACCCGCGTACAAGTTGCCAATCGCCTCACGCAGCGCCTGATGCGCGTTGGCAAGCCGCACGCGCGCCCGGTACGCCGTGACCCGTTCGGGCATTTTCAGCACCGCGCGAATCGAGCGCACGACGATATAGAGCACGACGAACGACACGACCAGCGCCGCCACGAACAGGTTCAGCGAGATATCGATCCGATAGGGCGCCCAGACGATGAGCACGTGCCCCGCGTCTTGCGCGCCAACGATCGCCAGCAGCACGGCGACCGCGAACAGCGCCATCAGCCACAAGATTGCTCGAATTGCCATCGGTCAGCCCCGGCTCTTATTCTGATGGATTGCATTCAGGCTCGCGTCCAGGTTCGGCGGCTCGATGTGCGCCGCACCTTTTCGTACCTGCTCGAGCAACTCGCACGCGTTGTGCGTGGCCTGGGCCGACGGATCAAAGTACCGCGCGAGTGCCTGCTGCCCGGCCCGCAGGTCCGCATTCGTCCGCTTCTCGTCGCGCAAAAGCAGCGAGACGCGCGCGGACAGCAGCCGCAGCTTCACATTCTCACGCAACAGATAGCCCTGGTCTGGCGCGACCAGCATCGCGTCCGCGTTGTCGATGCGGCGCACCTGCACGAGACCAGTCAGTTGCGCCATCACGCCGGCCGCGAATGTATGCCACGCTGCCTTCCAGCGCGGCTCGCCATTGGCGGCGGCCTCCTTCGCCACGCCCGCCGGCGTGCCGGCACGCGGCTTGAGCGACGCAGCCGGCGCCTCGCCGGCCAACGGCAGGGTGTCCACCTGCGCGATCACGTCGTCGAGCTTGATAGCGAGTCCCGCCAGGTCCACGCTTGGCGCGGCCTTCAGCTTGTCGATATCCTGCGCGATCGCCTTGCGCACCGCAATGACCTGCGCCCCCGACGATGCCGCGAGCCGCGCGTCCGCGCTTTGCAGCGCGGACAACGCCAGGCCGACATTGCCAGTCAATTGCAGTTGCTGACTAGCGGACGAGATCGTCTGCTCAACTTCGGCCAGCGTCCAATCGTCGCGGTTCTTTGCCAGGTCCTGCAACGACGCCTGCAGCGCCTGATGCTGCGCCTGCACGTCGCCGACCCGGCCGGCGAGTTGAGCCAGCTGCGAATCCAGTTGACGTACCGCGCTCGCGGCCTCGTCGGCCTTGAGCCGAGTGTCGCGGCTTTGCACGTCGCTGGCCTGCTGGCGCGCGGCAAGTTGCTGCTGCAGCCGCTCGAGCTTGCGTTCGAGCGCGTAGCCGCCCGCGCCCGCGCCCGCCAGCACCACCACCGCGACGATCCACGCGAGCGCCGTGCTGACTGAGCGGCGGCGACGCTTCGATTCGTACGCAGGAAATGGCGCATCCGGTGGGACGTTGGCCGCGGCGGGGCGCGCCGGTTGCGCCGCTTGCGGCACCACATCCGGCGCTGGCTGGGAATCTTTGGAGTCTGTCATGCGTGATTGAGCCGATTGCGATTGAAACTTCGAAAAGGAAGCTGCTTGAGTGATCGGTGAAAACACCGCTCGCAGTGCACTGACGATCGCCTGATCGCCCGCGCCGGACACCGTAATCGTATCAAAACCCGCTGTGCGCGCCGTATCGCCAATGCGCGGATGCGGTGTGACGATCGGTGCGCGCTTGAGCGCGACAACCTCGTCGCGATTCAGATGCTCGCGCGCCAACTCCTCTAGGTTGCGCACGCCTTCCGAGCTAGTCAATACCCAAGCGTGCGGCTGGCCGGCGAGCAGCGCGTGCACGCGTTGCCATACGTCAAGGCTCGGCTCAGGCAGCCGTCGCTGGTACGCACCGAGCACCTGGACGATCGCGCCATGTGCACGCAGCGTCTCGGCGAGCAACTCACGGCCGCCGTCGCCGCGCACCAGCAACACGCGTCGTCCTTGCAACGCGGTGAGCCCGTCCGGCGCGAAGGCAGTGGCGAGCGCGCCAATCAACGCCTCGGAATCGTAGCGCGGCGCATTCCCGCCCGCATACGAGTCGGACGAGACCTGCACTGCAGGGGTATCGTCGAGCCACGGCGGCTCGCCAGCGTGAGAAGCGCCCGCGCCACCATCCTTGCTGCCATCCTTGCCGCCGTCGTGCACCGGCACCTGCAGCGCGACGCGCACCGCATCGCCGGGCGCGATAATCCGATGCGTGTGCGGCTGCACGCCGTGGTGCGCCAACGCCCGCACCGTGCCCGGCCCCACGCCGGCGACCGGTACCGTGGCCGGCCACGAGAAAGCGGGCGGCGGCGCGGCGGCGGCCGACGCATGCGTCGAAGACGTATCAGCCGACGACGTATCTGCCAACGATGCATCCGCCGCCGACGTATCCGCCGACAATGCATCGGCAGGCGGTACGTCCACCGCAGATGCGCTTTCCGACGATGCCTTTGACCGAGCTGCGGCGAGCGCCGCAAATGCGCGATCCACCGCGTTCGGCGACACGAATATCACCAGCGCATAACGCTCGAGGTCGAGCAACGCGTCGACCAGCGGCGCATTGTCCGTCGCGTCGGCAATATCGATCAGCGGAAACTCGAAGCCATCGAGCCCAGCCGCGGCAAGCGCGGCCAGCAGTTCGGCGCTTTGTCCCGCCGGGCGCGTAATCACCACGGTCGGATGTGCCGCAACAGGCGCACCGGCCTCGCCCGCGGCCGCCGGCCGTGACGTGGGAGGAAGCAGCGTCTGCGTCACGATTGGCCACCCTCCATCACGCGGCTCCGTCGCGCGACGCGTCAAGCAGTGGCTGCACGATCTGCAGCGCGCCCTGCGCCTGCAACTGCTGTACCACGCGCAGGCCGAGCGCCAATGCACCGGCCATGTCCGTCGGCGCCGCGCTGCCATACGCGGCCAGTACGCGGCTGCCGTCGGGCGTGGCGACCGACGCCCGCAGTTGCAGCACGTCGCCCTGCCACTGCGCATACGCGGCGAGCGGCACCTCGCAGCTGCCGCCCAGCGCGCGCGACACGGCCCGCTCGGCCTCCACGGCCAGCGCGGTGCGCATGTCGAGCAACGGCGCGAGCCACTGGTGCAGGTCGGCACGCGAGGCGCGGATCTCGATGCCGAGCGCCCCCTGCCCGGGCGCCGGCAGGCTATCGGCGGGATCCAGCAGCGTGCGAATCCGCGCCGCGAGGCCAAGCCGCTTGAGCCCGGCGGCCGCGAGGATGATCGCCGCGTAGTCGCCACGGTCGAGCTTCGCCAGCCGGGTGTCCAGATTGCCGCGCAGCGGCTTGATCACCAGATGCGGATAGCGGTGGCGCAACATTGCCTCGCGGCGCAGGCTCGATGTCCCCACCACGGCACCCGCCGGCAATTGCGCCAACGAGGCAAATTGCGACGACACGAACGCATCGCGCGGGTCTTCCCGCGTGAGGACCACCGGCAGCGCAAAGCCATCGGGCAGCATCATCGGTACGTCCTTGAGCGAGTGAACCGCTAGGTCTGCGCGGCCATCCGCCAGCGCATTCTCCAATTCCTTGACGAATAACCCTTTGCCGCCCACCTTGGACAACGCGCGGTCCAGGATCTGGTCGCCGCGTGTGGTCATACCGAGGATCTTCACGTCGCAAGACGGATATAATTTGTGCAGCGCACGGCCCACATGCTCGGCTTGCCACAGCGCAAGCCGGCTCTCACGCGAGGCGATCACCAGCGTCGCGGGCGGTATCGCGCATTGCATCTCGAGACTCAAGTCGACCTCGTATCCAATCGGGATGTGATAACAGATCAAATGGTAGCACGCACCCTTCGGCGTCCCGATGCTGCGCGCGGATGCCGGAACCCTTCAATCGCCAGTTTGAGGAATTGCTTGTGACTGCTTCCGGATCGGCCGCTGCCGCGCGCCACAACGCCAAAACCGCCTCTACCGCCTCTACCGCCTCTACCGCCTCTACCGCCCCCGGCGCCGCGCCCGCACGGCCGACCCCGACCGCGGTGACGCCGCCGGCGCACGCCGCGGCATCGACCGCGCGCAGCCGCACCCGCGAGGACAAGGACGGGCCGCTGTTCGAGGACATCCGCTTCCTCGGCCGGCTGCTTGGCGACGTGGTCCGCGAGCAGGAGGGAGACGCCGTATTCGACGTGGTTGAGACGATCCGCCAATCAGCGGTGAAATTCCGCCGCGAGGACGACATCGACGCGGCCAAGAAGCTGGACAAGATGCTCAAGGGTCTCACACCGGAGCAAACGGTCAGCGTGGTGCGCGCATTCAGCTACTTCTCACATCTAGCAAACATTGCCGAGGATTGCCACCATAACCGCCGCCGGCGCATCCATGCGCTAGCCGGCTCCGCCCCGCAGGCAGGTACCGTCGCATACGCCCTTGCGCGGCTGGCCAAAAGCGGCGGCGAATCGCTGTCCTCGCTGAAGACATGCTTCGACACCGGGCTGATCGTGCCGGTGCTCACCGCGCATCCCACCGAGGTGCAACGCAAGAGCATCCTGGATGCGCAGCACGACATCGCACGCTTGCTGGCCGAGCGTGACCAGCCGCTCACCGCACGCGAGCGCGCAGCCAACGAAGCGCTGCTGCGCGCCCGCGTCACCTCGCTGTGGCAGACCCGCATGCTGCGTGGCTCACGGCTCACGGTTGCCGACGAGATCGAAAACGCGCTGTCGTACTATCGCGCGACCTTCTTGGACGAGATCCCCGCGTTGTACGCGGACATCGAACAGGCACTGGCCGAGCACGGCCTGCCCACCCGACTGCCGCCGTTCTTGCAAATGGGCAGTTGGATCGGCGGTGACCGCGACGGCAATCCGAACGTGACGGCGGCCACGCTCGAGCGGGCGATCACGCGCCAGGCGGCGGTGATCTTCCAACACTATTTAGAGCAGGTGCACCGGCTCGGCGCGGAGCTGTCCGTCTCAGAGCTGCTGGCAGGCTCCAGCGACGCGCTGAAGCAACTGGCGGATACCTCGCCCGATACTTCCCCGCACCGCGTGGACGAGCCGTATCGGCGCGCGCTGATCGGCGTCTATGCGCGGCTGGCCGCCACCGCGCGCGCACTGCTCGGCGACGCAGCCGTCTTGATCCGTGGCGAACACCGCGACGCGGTGCCCTACGCGTCGCCCGACGCATTGCGCGCCGACCTGCAGGTGTTGATCGACTCACTGCAGGCGCGCCATGGCGCGTCGCTCGCCGCCCCCCGGCTGTCACCGCTCGCGCGCGCGGTCGAAGTCTTCGGCTTTCATCTTGCGAGCATCGACCTGCGGCAAAGTTCGGATGTCCACGAAGCCGTGCTGACCGAACTGTTTGCCCGTGCCGGCGTGGTCGACGACTATGCCGCGCTGTCCGAGGATGACAAGCTGGCGCTGCTGCTGGCTGAACTGGCGCAGCCTCGCGCTTTGCGCCTGCCGTACGCGGAATACTCGCCGCTAGTGCATAGCGAGCTTGCCGTGCTGGAAGCCACGCGTGTAATACGGCAGCGCTTTGGCGAGCGGGCCGTACGCAACTACATTATCTCCCATACCGAGACTGTCTCAGACCTGGTCGAAGTGATGCTGCTGCAAAAGGAAACCGGCCTGATGCATGGCAGCATGCCCGCCGCGGCCCCACAGGCCGGCAACGGCCGGCACGCGCCACATGCCAGGCAGGGCGCGCCGCGCGTCAGTTTGATGGTGATTCCCCTGTTCGAGACAATTGCCGACCTGCGTCACGCGCCGCGCATCATGGAAGCGCTGCTGGCGCTGCCGGGCATGGACTCGATCGTGCGCCACCAGGGCGGCGAACAGGAAGTGATGCTCGGCTACTCGGACAGCAACAAGGACGGCGGCTTCCTCACGTCGAACTGGGAACTGTATCGGGCCGAACTCGCGCTGGTCGCGCTGTTCCGCGAACACGGCATGAGACTGCGTCTGTTTCACGGCCGAGGCGGCACGGTCGGGCGCGGCGGCGGCCCGACCTATCAGGCGATCCTGTCGCAGCCACCGGGCACCGTGGATGGGCAGATCCGGTTGACCGAACAGGGCGAGGTGATCGCCAGCAAGTTTGGCAATCCGGAAATTGGCCGCCGCAATCTCGAAACCGTGGTTGCTGCGACGCTGGAGGCGACGTTGCAGCCGCATGCTCAGTCCCCCCGCGCGCTGCCGCAGTTCGAGGCCCTGATGCAGACGCTGTCGGACACGGCGATGTCGGCATACCGCGCGCTCGTGTACGAGACCCCGGGTTTCACCGATTATTTTTTTGAGTCCACGCCGATTGCCGAGATCGCGGAACTCAATATCGGCAGCCGCCCCGCGTCGCGCAAACTGCACGATCCCAAGCATCGCCGCATTGAAGACTTGCGCGCGATTCCATGGGGCTTCTCGTGGGGTCAATGCCGTCTGCTGCTCACCGGCTGGTACGGCTTTGGCAGCGCGATCAGCGCGTACCTGGATGCCGCGCCGGATGCGGTGGACCGGGAAAAACGCGTGGCGCTGCTGCGCAAAATGGTCAAGACGTGGCCGTTCTTCTCGAACCTGCTGTCCAACATGGACATGGTGCTCGCCAAATCGGATCTGGCGGTCGCGTCACGCTACGCGCAACTGGTATCGGACAAGAAGCTTCGCAAACAGGTATTCGGTCGGATCGTCGCCGAATGGCATCGCACCACGGACGCGCTCGCGCAGATCACCGGCCATTCATCGCGGCTGGCGGACAATCCGCTGCTCGCCCGCTCGATCAAGAACCGCTTCCCGTACCTCGATCCGCTGAACCACTTGCAGGTCGAACTGCTGCGCCGGCACCGCGCGGGCACCACGAACGCCCGGCTGCGCCGCGGCATTCACTTAACGATCAACGGGATCGCCGCAGGGTTGCGCAACACGGGCTGACGCCGATGCTGGCAATACGGCGTGAGCTGTACAATACGCATCTGCGTTGTACCAGTACAAGATCGCTCGCTATCCTGGTATCGATGACTTCCCGGATCATGACGACCGCTTCGCCTGCTGCATCGGGTGCCGCACGTCGCGGCGCTCGCGAATTCGCTTCGCGCGCCGACGCGTCAGCCGCGCGCGCGCTCGGCGATTTCATCCGCTCGCATCGTGAACGGCTCACGCCGGCCGACGTCGGCCTGCCGCGCGGGACGCGGCGCCGCACGCCGGGCCTGCGACGCGAGGAAGTGGCGCAATTGTGCGACGTCAGCGCCACGTGGTACACGTGGATCGAGCAGGGTCGTCCCGTGTCGGCGTCCGCCGACGCGCTGGCGCGGATTGCCGTCGCATTGCGGCTGTCGCGCGCGGAACGGGCCTATCTGTTTGAGCTTGCTGCGCAGCGCGATCCCGCCGAGCCGGACGCGAGCGCGGCCGACGTGCCCGCGGCGCTGCTGGCCAGCGTCGGGCTGATCGCCGCCCCCGCCTACGTGCTAAACCCGCAGTGGAACGCGCTCGCCTGGAACGCGGCGGCAGCGGAATTGTTCATCGGCTGGCTCGACGCGGCCAAGCCGACCGCGACCGCCGGCGTGCTGGTCCCGCGGGACGCGCAAGGCCACGGCACCAATCTGCTGCGTTATACCTTCACATCGCCGGCCGCGCGCACGCTGATCGTCGACTGGGAAACCCGCGCACGCCGGCTCGTCGCCGAATTCCGCGCCGACTCGATCCGACACTTGAACGATGCCCCCACGCGCGCGCTACTCGACGCGCTGATTGCGCAATGCGACCCGTTCGCGCGCTTCTGGGCATCGCAGGATGTGTTTGAGCGCGAGGGCGGCCGGCGCGAGTTCGATCATCCGGCACGCGGGCGCCTCGCCTACGATCAGATCACCTTCGTGCCGGCCCAGCGCGACGACATGAAACTCGTGGTGCTCATCGCGCAACACGAGCCGCACGGCGAAGCGCCCACCGCGGCCGCCGCGCACGACGCCAATACCACGCTGCCGCGATGCTAGAATGCTCGTCTTTGCCGCACGGCGGTGCGGCAAGCGGCATCCTCCACTATTGCGGCATCCTGTCATGACTTCCCAATTGCACAAAAAGGGCGAAGCCTGGTCGGCGCGTTTTTCTGAGCCGATGTCCGAGCTTGTCAAGCGCTATACGTCGTCCGTGTTCTTCGATAAGCGGCTCGCGCTCGTCGACATCGAGGGCTCGCTCGCGCACGCGGCGATGCTCGGCG
This sequence comes from Mycetohabitans sp. B8, assembly GCF_021991875.1. Classification (GTDB taxonomy): domain Bacteria; phylum Pseudomonadota; class Gammaproteobacteria; order Burkholderiales; family Burkholderiaceae; genus Mycetohabitans. Next base: position 107,661 of record NZ_JAHLKR010000008.1, on the reverse strand, counting down.
CGCAACGGATCATCAGCGACGACGACGTCGCAGCGATCCGCACAGGCATGGAACAAATCCGCGGCGAGATCGAGCGCGGCGAATTCGAATGGCAGCTAGACCTCGAAGACGTCCACCTGAATATCGAGGCCCGACTGACCGCACTGATCGGCAACGCGGGCAAGCGGCTGCACACCGGGCGCTCACGCAACGACCAGGTCGCCACCGATATCCGGCTCTGGCTGCGCGGCGAGATCGACCGGATCAGCGCGCTGCTCAAGGGTTTGCGACGCGCGCTGCTCGAGCTCGCGGAACGGTATGCCGACACGATCCTGCCGGGCTTCACGCACCTGCAAGTCGCGCAACCGGTGACCTTTGGCCACCATCTGCTGGCGTACGTGGAGATGTTTACACGCGACACCGAGCGGATGCTCGACTGCCGCAAGCGGGTCAACCGGCTGCCGTTGGGCGCGGCGGCGCTCGCGGGCACCAGCTATCCGATCGACCGCGAGCAAGTCGCCAGGACGCTCGGTTTCGACGGCGTCTGCGCAAATTCACTCGATGCGGTGTCAGACCGGGACTTCGCGATCGAATTCACGGCGGCCGCAGCGCTGGTCATGACGCACGTGTCGCGGCTGTCCGAGGAGCTGGTACTGTGGATGAGCCCGCGCGTTGGCTTCATCGACCTGGCCGATCGTTTCTGCACCGGCTCGTCGATCATGCCGCAGAAGAAAAACCCCGACGTGCCCGAGCTTGCGCGCGGCAAGACCGGCCGCGTGAACGGACACCTGATCGCACTGCTCACGCTCATGAAGGGCCAACCGCTCGCGTACAACAAGGACAATCAGGAAGACAAGGAGCCGCTGTTTGATACCGTTGACACGGTGGCCGATACGCTGCGCATCTTCACCGAAATGGTCGCCGGCATCACAGTCAAGCCGGATACGATGCGGGCTGCAGCACTGCAGGGCTTTTCGACTGCGACCGACCTGGCCGATTACCTCGTCAAGCGTGGCTTGCCGTTTCGCGACGCACACGAAGCGGTGGCGCATGCGGTACGAGTCTGCGTGGACCGGCACTGTGACCTGGCGGACCTGACGCTTGACCAGTTGCGCGCCGAGCTGCCGAAAGTCGCGTCGCTGTTGGGTGACGACGTGTTCGACTACCTGACACTGGAAGGCTCGGTCGCCAGCCGCAATCACGTGGGCGGCACGGCGCCGCAGCAGGTGCGTGCCGCTATCGCGGCTGCACGCGCCGCGCTGTCCCAGTAGCGGCGGCGCGCGGCTATTGGCCGACTATCGCACCATTGATCACCTGCCCGCTATCGAGCCGCTGAGCACCTGTCGCGCCATCGGCCATCGTCCCACTGCCGCGCGATCGGCGGCGGCCGCCGGCCCGATGGCCGGTGCGCCGCTCAGGGCCGCACGCAATCCACGAAGTACTCGACGTTGCCACCGACCACGTCGGTGACCAGCCCGTGAATATCGGTATGAAAGCCGGGGAACCGCGCATTGAAGTCGCGCGCGAACCTTAGATAGCGCACGATGGTCTCGTTGAACCGCTCGCCCGGGATCAGCAGCGGAATGCCCGGAGGATACGGCGTGAGCAGGATGCTGGTGACACGACCCTCGAGGTCGTCGATCGGCACGCGGTCGATCTCGCGGTGCGCGATCTTCGAGAACGCGTCGGTCGGGCGCATCGCCGGCTCCATGTCGGACAGGTACATCTCGGTCGTCAGCCGCGCGATGTCATTGTCACGGTACACGCTGTGAATCTGCTCGCAGAGGTCGCGCAGCCCGACGCGCTCGTACATCGGATACTGTGTGACGAACTCCGGCAGCACGCGCCATAGCGGCTGGTTTCGATCGTAGTCGTCCTTGAACTGCTGCAACTCGGTGACCATCGAGTTCCAACGGCCCTTGGTGATGCCGATCGTGAACATGATGAAGAACGAGTACAGTCCGGTCTTCTCGACGATGATGCCGTGCTCGGCTAGATAGCGGGTGACGATCGCCGCCGGAATGCCCGTCTCGCCAAACTCGCCGTCCACGTCCAGCCCGGGCGTGATGATCGTCGCCTTGATCGGGTCTAGCATGTTGAAGCCTTCGGCCAGGTTGCCGAAACCATGCCAGCGGTCGTTCGGCCGCAACATCCAGTCCTCGCGCGAACCAATGCCCTCGGTGACGAGCGGGTCGGGCCCCCACACCTTGAAGAACCAATCGTCGCCATATTCGGCATCGACCTTGCGCATCGCACGACGGAAATCAAGCGCCTCGGCAATCGACTCCTCGACGAGCGCGGTGCCGCCGGGCGGCTCCATCATCGCCGCAGCCACGTCGCACGACGCAATGATCGCGTATTGCGGGCTGGTCGACGTGTGCATCAGATACGCCTCGTTAAAGCGATGCCGGTCAAAGCGCGGCAGTTGCGAATCGTGCACCAGGATCTGTGACGCCTGCGAGATGCCAGCCAGCAGCTTGTGCGTCGAATGGGTCGCGAACACCAGCGCGTCGGTCCGGCGGGCGTTCTGCCCAATCGCATGCATGTCCTGATAGAACGGGTGAAACTCGGCGTGCGGCAGCCAGGCCTCGTCAAAGTGCAGCGTATCGATCGTGTCGCCCAGCAGGTCCTTGATCATCTCGACGTTGTAGACGACACCATCGTAGGTGCTTTGCGTGATCGTTAGAATCCGCGGCTTGAGTTTCGGGTTTTTCGCGAGCGCCTCGCGTGCGAACGGATTCGCGTCGATCTTGCGGCGGATGTTCTCCGGTTGGAATTCATCGCGCGGGATCGGCCCGATGATGCCGAAATGGTTGCGAGTGGGCGTCAGGAAGACCGGGATCGCGCCGGTCATCGTGATCGCGTGCAGGATTGACTTGTGGCAGTTGCGGTCCACCACGACGATGTCGCCCGGCGCGACAGTGGCGTGCCAGACGATCTTGTTCGACGTGGACGTGCCATTAGTCACGAAGAACAGGTGATCAGCGCTGAAGATACGCGCCGCATTGCGCTCGGACGCAGCCACCGGCCCAGTATGGTCCAGCAGTTGCCCGAGCTCATCCACGGCATTGCACACGTCCGCACGCAGCATGTTCTCGCCGAAGAACTGGTGAAACATCTGGCCAAGCGGACTCTTCAGGAACGCAACGCCTCCAGAGTGGCCCGGGCAATGCCACGAATACGAGCCTTCGTCCGCGTATTTGACCAGTTCTTTAAAGAATGGCGGTGCCAACGAATCCAAGTACACCTTCGCCTCGCGAATGATATGCCGCGCAACGAACTCAGGCGTATCCTCGAACATATGAATGAAACCGTGCAGTTCGCGCAGGATGTCGTTCGGAATGTGACGCGACGTGCGCGTCTCGCCGTACAGGAAAATGGGGATGTCAGCGTTGCGACGCCGCACCTCGGTGACAAACGAGCGCAGCGCCAGGATCGCGTGGGCAAGTTCGGGTACCTGATCGTGCGTTGCGGCGACCTCGTCGACCAGCGCGATCTCGTCGTCGTCGATCGACAGGATGAAGCAAGACGCGCGGCTGGACTGCTGCGCGAATGAGGTCAAATCACCGTAGCTCGTCAAACCGAGCACCTCGGCCCCCTCGCGCTCGATCGCCTCGGCAAGCGCGCGGATACCCGAGCCGGAGATATTCTCCGAGCGAAAATCCTCGTCGATGATGACGACAGGGTAGCGAAACTTCATCGGTGACTCTCCAAAAACAAACCGCTGCACTCTACCGTTCGAGTATGCAGCGGCCGTGACATGCTGGAATGCGCGACGCCGCGTGGCGCGGCGGCGCGCAAAAACTCAGGTCTTGGGCAGCGTGACGCCATGCTGGCCTTGATATTTGCCACCACGGTCCGCATAGGACGTCTCGCAGACTTCATCGCTCTCGAAAAACAGCACCTGCGCCACGCCCTCGTTCGCGTAAATCTTCGCCGGCAGTGGCGTCGTGTTCGAAAACTCCAGCGTCACGTGCCCTTCCCATTCGGGCTCGAACGGCGTGACGTTGACGATGATCCCGCAGCGCGCATACGTTGACTTACCCAGGCACACAGTCAGCACGTTGCGCGGGATGCGGAAGTACTCGACGGTGCGTGCCAGCGCAAACGAGTTTGGCGGGATGATGCACACGTCGCCCTTGAAGTCGACAAAGGATTTCTCGTCGAAGTTCTTCGGATCGACGATCGTCGAGTTGATGTTAGTGAAGATCTTGAATTCGTCCGCACAGCGAATGTCGTAGCCGTAGCTCGACGTGCCGTAGCTAACGATCTTATGACCATCCGGCGCAACGCGCACCTGATCCGGCGCGAATGGCTCGATCATGCTGTACTGCTCGGCCATGCGCCGGATCCATTTATCGGATTTGATCGTCATACGTGCAATCGAAAGGCGGCAGGGCCGCGGGTTGAAAACGAGCGAATGGGGCGTGGCGCCGCCGCCTCATCGTAGCGTGGCCATTTCATCGCAGCGTGGCCATTATTTGCGAATGATGCCGCAGCCCAGCGCGGGACCGGCGTCGCGAGGCGGAAACGCATAATAGTCCTGCGCGTCGCGGTGCACGATCAGCGCGCGGCCCACTACCGAGCGCACGCCGTCCAGCGACACGTACGGCGACACGATGAACCCGGCCGCCACGCCGTTCGCGTCCGCGCGCAGGTTCACCAGGTCGCCTTCGAGCCGGATCCCTTGCTTCAGGCGCTCGGCCCCGGGGCTGAACACCCCGCCTGCGGCGTTCGGCGAATGGCAGTCGCCACGCTCATGGATCTGTAGCGCATGATCACTGTCCGGCGGCAGCCCACTAAGGTTGTAGGTGACCTGCACACCATCGGCATGCTCGATCAATGTGACCGTGCCGCGTGCGGCATGGCCGGCCGCCGGCACGATCTGGACGTCGGCACGCTTGTCGTGACTGCCGAAGATCGACGCACAACCGACCAGCATCATGCTGGTTGCGACTAGCGTGCTCATCGTGCCGGCAAGACGCCATCCCAATCGCGGTTCCATTAAGCCTCAGAGTACTGAACAAGCCGCAATGATACCGCGTCTGGCACATCTAGCGAGACGGCCGCCATAGAGGATGTCACAGAGCCATATCAGGTGTTCTGAACGACGATGGTCGGGAACTTCGAACTCATGTCGCGCGACAGCTTCGCAATCCGGATCGCGACCTGGCGGGCAATGTCGTGATACAGGCCGGCGACGCGTCCGTGCGGGTCGGCCACTACTGTCGGACGTCCCGAATCGGCCTGCTCGCGGATGCCGATATCCAGCGGCAGGCTGCCTAGGAACGGCACGCCATACTGTGCGCAGAGGCGCTCGCCGCCGCCTGCACCGAAGATCGGCTCGGCGTGGCCGCAGTGGGAGCAGATATGAATGCTCATGTTCTCGACAACGCCTAGGATCGGCACGCCGACCTTCTCGAACATTTTCAGACCTTTTCGCGCGTCCAGCAGCGCAATGTCTTGCGGCGTCGTGACGATCACCGCACCGGTCACGGGCACCCGCTGCGCGAGCGTCAGTTGGATATCGCCCGTGCCGGGTGGCATGTCGACGATCAGATAGTCCAGGTCGCGCCAATTCGTCTGCCGCAGCAACTGCTCGAGCGCGGACGTGGCCATCGGCCCCCGCCACACCATTGGATTGTCCTGCTCGACCAGGAAGCCGATTGAGTTAGCCTGTACGCCATGGCCTTCGAGCGGAATCATCGTCTTGCCGTCCTCGGATGCCGGACGGCCGTCGATGCCGAGCATCGTCGGCTGCGATGGGCCATAGATGTCCGCATCCAGCACGCCGACCGACGCGCCTTCGGCGGCCAGCGCCAGCGCGAGGTTCGCGGCCGTGGTGCTCTTGCCGACCCCGCCCTTGCCGGAGGCGACCGCGACAATATTGCGGACGTTCGGCAGCAACTGCACGCCGCGTTGCACCGCGTGCGCCACGATCTGGTGAGAGACCGCCACGTGCAGATGCGCCACGCCCGGCACGGCGCGCAGCGCCTGCTCGACACGCGCTTGGATTAGCGCATACTGACTCTTGGCCGGATAGCCCAGCACGACCTCGAGTGATACCGTGTCGCCGTCAATCGCGACGTTGCGCACCCCTTTGCCCGCCGTTACCGGCTCTGCGGTGTTCGGGTCGATCACGCTGTGCAGCACGGCGTCGATCTGGGCCCTGTCGATTGTCATCGTTGCTCCGTTACTTGAAATGTTCCATCCGATCGCCAAACGCCTGCCGCGTGCATCGAACCTTGCGCGCGGGGTCGCGTCGAACCTGACGCCGGACATTGCAAAAAATGGTTGCGTGGCGTTGCCAAACGGCGCTTTGCGCGGCACGCTCTGCGACCCGCAGCTATTCCGACATTGTAGTGGCATGAAGCCTGCGATGCTGCGGGCGCGCCCGTCGAGCAATCGCGCTTAGATGCCGCACGCAAGCGTCGCTCCCGGCGGTGTGCGATGCACATCGGTCCACTATCCATTCAATCCATCTAACCCATGAGGTGTCATATGAACGCGAAACTCACTTTCCGCCTTCCGCTGCAAGTATCGGCCCTCGCAGTCACAGGCGCGCTGCTGGCCGGCTGCCAGACGCCGCAAGGCAGCAACGCGGCGGTTGGCACCGGCGTCGGCGCGGCCACCGGCGCCGGACTCGGGGCGATCTTCGGCGGCAGCAACGGGGCGGCGATCGGCGCGGCGACCGGCGCCGCGGTCGGAGGCATTACCGGGTACAACTGGCAGGCGATCAAGAACAAGCTGTCGGGCGCCACCGCAGGCACCGGCACCCAGGTGTCCGAGCAACCGGACGGCTCGCTGAAGGTCAATATCCCGAGCTCGATCTCGTTCGACACGAACAGCTACGCGATCAAACCTTCGTTCACACTGGTACTCGATCAGGTTGCGCAAACCCTGACCCAGCATCCCGAGTTGGTGGCACACGTGGTCGGACACACCGACAGCACCGGCCAGCCGCAGTACAATCAGATGCTGTCGCAGGAACGGGCGCAAAGCGTCGCCCAATACCTGGCGCAGCACGGCGTCGCCGCGCAACGGCTGGCCGCCGAAGGCCGCGGACAAGCGCAGCCGATCGCGGACAACAGCACGCAGATCGGCCGCGCGCAGAACCGGCGCGTGGAGATCTACCTGCGGGCCACATCACAACCGCGCGGATGATGCACGCTCATTCTCTGCCGCCGCGATGACTGCCGCCACGACACGCGGCGACAAACGGGCCGTTGTCCAATCTCGAAATTTTTTCGAACTTCGCAGCCGATTCGATGTCTGTTCATATGGTACGTGACGGCGATACCGTTGCGTCACCATTCTCCTCTTGTCGTTGTTGCTCCGGGGCTTGAAGCCCCGGTTTTTTTGCGTTGCACGATGACCGTCTGCGCCCGTCGGTCTACGGCGCAGCGCGGACGATGTGGGCCCACGCGTGCGTCGCGCGTTTGCTCTGGCGGCCGTGTCATCACCGTCGCGCCTGCTAAAATCGGCGCTCCATCCCGTTTTCGTCGAATCAAACGCTCTATCCGCCATGTCAGCTCCCGTCTCCGCCGGCGCGCCGCGCCGCATGCTCGTCACATCCGCGCTGCCGTACGCGAACGGCCCGATCCACATCGGCCATCTCGTTGAATATATCCAGACCGACATCTGGGTGCGCGCGATGCGAATGCACGGTCACGAGGTGTACTACGTCGGCGCGGACGATACGCATGGCACGCCGATCATGCTGCGCGCACAGTCCGAGGGCATCACGCCGCGGCAGTTGATCGAGCGCGTCTGGCAGGAGCATAAGCGCGATTTCGACCATTTCGGCATCTCGTTCGACCATTATTATTCGACGGACTCGGACGAGAACCGGGTGTTGTCCGAGACCATTTTCGCCGCGCTCCGCGATGCCGGATTGATCGCGGCGCGCGATATCGAACAAGCGTATGACCCGGTCAAGGAGATGTTCCTGCCAGACCGCTTCATCAAGGGCGAATGCCCGAAATGCGGCGCGAAGGATCAGTATGGCGACAGTTGCGAGGTATGTGGGGCGACGTACCAGCCAACCGAACTGGTCAAGCCGTATTCGGTGTTGTCCGGCGCGACGCCGGTGAAAAAAACGTCGACGCACTATTTCTTCAAGCTGTCCGATCCGCGCTGCGAGACCTTCCTGCGCGGCTGGGTCAGCCAGCTCGCGCAGCAGGAAGCCACCAACAAGATGCGCGAGTGGCTCGGCGAGGACGGCGACGCGAAGCTCGCCGACTGGGACATCTCGCGCGATGCGCCGTACTTCGGCTTCGAGATCCCGGGCGCGCCCGGCAAGTACTTCTACGTGTGGCTCGATGCACCGGTCGGCTACTATGCAAGCTTCAAGAACCTGTGCGAGCGACGTGGCTTAGATTTCAACGAATGGGTCCGTCCGGACTCGACCGCCGAGCAATACCACTTTATCGGCAAGGACATTCTGTATTTCCACACGCTGTTCTGGCCTGCAATGCTGCAATTCTCCGGCCACCGCACGCCGACCAACGTGTTCGCGCATGGCTTCCTGACCGTGGACGGCACGAAGATGTCCAAGTCGCGCGGCACCTTCATCAACGCGAACAGCTACATCACGACCGGTTTGGATCCGCAATGGCTGCGGTACTACCTCGCCGCGAAGCTCAACAGCACGATGGAGGACATCGACCTGAACCTCGATGACTTCCAGGCGCGCGTCAACAGCGACCTGATCGGCAAATACGTGAACATCGCGAGCCGCGCCGCCGGTTTCCTGGTCAAGCGGTTCGATGCACGCGTGCAAGATAGCGCGATGAACCATCCGCTGCTGGCCCGGCTGCGCGACGCGATCCCGACGATCGCGGCGCACTACGAAAGCCGCGAATACAGCCGCGCACTGCGCCAGACCATGGAGTGGGCGGACGCCGTCAACGCGTACGTGGATGCCGCCAAGCCTTGGGAACAGGCCAAGGTTCCCGCCAATGCGGTGGCGTTGCACGAGACGTGCAGCGTCAGCCTCGAGGCATTCCGGTTGCTCACGCTGGCGCTCAAGCCCGTATTGCCGAAGCTCGCCGAATCGGTTGAGACATTCCTGTCGATCGAGCCGCTCAAATGGGCCGACGTCTCGGTGCCGCTGTCGTCGGCGCGGCCGATCCGGCCGTACCAGCACCTGATGCAGCGCGTGGACCCCAAGCAGATCGACGCGCTGCTTGCCGCCAACCGCCAGTCATTGCAGCCGCACGCGGCTACGGCCGCCACCGCAGCGGACGCGGCCAAGTCGTCGGGCGCCCGCAACACAGCGGCAAACGGCGAAGGCTTCATCACAATCGACGATTTTGCCAAGATCGACCTGCGCATTGCGCGCATCGTCGACTGCCAAGCGGTGGAAGGGTCCGATAAACTGTTGCAACTGACGCTGGACGTGGGCGAGGCGAGCACGCGCAATGTGTTCTCCGGCATCAAGGCGGCCTACCGCCCCGAGGAATTGATCGGCAAGCTGACCGTAATGGTCGCGAACCTCGCGCCGCGCAAGATGAAGTTTGGCGTGTCCGAAGGCATGGTATTGGCCGCGTCGGCAGCGGATGAGAAAAAGGAGCCCGGCCTCTACGTGCTCGAGCCGCACAGCGGTGCAAAGCCCGGCATGCGGGTCAAATAGCGCACTGGCGCGCGCCGCTACTTTTTCCAAAAGCCGTCAAAGCGGCGGGTGAACTGCAGGTCCACGCCGTTATAGGTGCCGGCGTAGGACATGATGGCCCAAAACCGGGACAGGTTCACCGTTACCTTGAACGCGTTGTTCGCCGTCTCAATGCCTTGCTCATAGCCGAGGACGAGCCGCTCGGTGATGGCCTTCGAGAGCATCACCACTTGCGGGTCCGTTAGGCCGACCTCACTTTGGCCGACCGAGACTTCGTCCAGCCCAAAGGTCTGCGCGATCCGCTTGCCGGTCGCGCTGCCCAGCAGCGCGATCGCCGCATTCATCGTGTTCTGCTGCCCCAGGTTCGCGCCGGTATCGGTGCCATGCCCGAGCAGCAGCCATGACAGCTTCTCGTTGTCATTCACGTTGGGTTCCGACACCAGCTTGACCTTGGATGACTGCACAGTGCCGGTCACCTGTACGCCGGCTTCAACCTCCTGATTACGCCGCATCGCGAGGATGTTGATGCCCGGGTTGTTGACCGGCCCATTGAACGTGAAATAGCCGTTCTCGATACCCAGCTTGCGGCCAAAGGCGGTATAGGTGGATCCTTCCACGACCCGCACATCGCCCACGGCGCGCAACGGCTGATTCGGCGCGCTGACGACGTTGATCACACCACGCAGCCCCAAATCGGCGCCGGCGCCGCGAAAGCGAAAATGCTGACCCAGGTCCACGTCGATGTTGGCGCGCGGCGCGAACGGGCCCGCCGGCTTGTCGGCATCGGCGCGCGCCGCAGCGTGCTCGCCTTCGACCGTGCCGTCCGATCGCACGATCACGACGTCGTCGGACAAGCTTGGCGCCGATTGCTCCGGCAAATCGAACAGTGCCTTGTTGACGAAAAACCGGCCATTGATCGTCATCCCGCCCTGTGCGCCGGCATTGGCCACCGTCGCGTCACCGGACAACGACAGCTGGCGATACGGCGACGCGAACAGCTCAAGCTTGTCGGCCACGATATGCGCGCTCAAATCAGGGTTCTGTTGGTCGAGCATCACGTTGCCGGTCGCGCGCAGCGTGCCTTGAGCGCCATGAAACTGAACCTGTTGGAATTCGACCTGGTTCTCGGTCAGCACCACGCGCACGATCCCGTCCTTGAGCGTGATGCCTTGGTCGACGACGGTCGCCGACAAGCCGTCGCCGGTCAGCATGCCGGAGACCTTCGGGTGCGATACCTGGCCCGCAATCGCCAGCTTCAGTAACATCTGCCCATCGAGCCGGTAGCTGGGTCCGAGCAGCCCGCCGGTGGTACGCAGCGACGGCAGCTCGAACACAACCGTGCCGTCTAACGGTGCGTCGCCGGCCACCACTGGCACGCCGTCCCGCACGGCAACCGGCATGCGCAGCGTCGCGTCCAGCGTGCCAAGGCGCTCGGCCACCGCATGGACCGTTGCATTCAGGCGGCGGCCCGCTGCGAAGTCGATGCGCGCCATTGCGTCGCTGATGCCCAGCGACGCAATGCCGCGTCCCGCATCGATCGTGACGTCCCCCGAGCGCCGCTTGATCTGCGCATAGCCCGCGGCACGCTGCCCGAACGACACGTCCCACTGCGCATCGAACACCAGATCGGTCCTAAACGACGCCTGCTGGTGCGTGAGTTGCTCGTGAAGCTGCAACAGTCGCGCCACGTCGACATGCGTCAGCGAGCCGCTCGATTGCAAGCGCCCGCCCGCATACTGAAACGACTTCAAGTCCAGCAGCGCGCGCTCCACGCTCAAACGCGTGGCGCCGATCACCCAATGCCCGGCGCTGGCGCTCACGGTCACCGGCGCGGCCAGCTTGACCTCGGGCAGGCCGCGGTTTTCCAGTTGGCTGATCGTGCCATCCCAGCCGATGCCCCTGCGCGCGTCGGTTAGCTTGCCGCTCGCCGCCACGTTGAAATTGACCGGCTGTCCACCGACGCTGCCGCTCCCGCTAGCAATCAACGTGTGGTGCGCGCGCACCCCGTCCAGCCGTAGCGACAGCGCATTGAACCGCACCTGCGGCGTGGTTACCGCTCGCGCGTCCAGGGTGGCGATCATCGCGCCCTGCGCCCCGTCGCGCAACTCGACACGGCCCGCGGCATGGCCGATCCGGTTGCCGCCCATGACCACGCCGTCTGCCTGATAACTGGCGACCACATTCGGATGCGCGAGCGAGCCGGTCACGTCGCCATTAGCACGTGCCGCGCCCGCCATGCCAAAGCCAAGCCGCTCCAGCGCGGGCGCATCGACATGGAACAGCAACCGGTCGCCGGCCGCGCCCAAGCTGCCGCGTAATTGGATGTCGTTGCCGGCCACGCTCACGCGCACGTCACTGGGCATGATCCGCGTGCCGGCCAGCACTAGCGTACCGCCGCCGCTCAGCGGCAAGCCGTGGTAGACGCTGTCGCGCAACGCAAAGTCGGCCCGCACGGTCAGCGCGGGCGTCAATGCGCCTTTTGCGTTGAGCGTGCCGCTCACGCGCGTATCAAACCGCTGGGCAGCGCCCTTGCCGGCGGCCTTGCCCGAACCGCTGCCGGCAGTCTGGGGTGCCATACGGCTGCCGTTGTGCTGAACCGGCCGGCCCATGCGGCCTGTCTGCAGGCTGTCACGCGCCAACAGCGCGAACGGATCGAGCGCCGCCAGCGTGGCCTTCAATTCGTAGCTCGCGTGCCCATCGCGACGCAACACACCGGCAAGCTCTGCGTGCCCGTCGCCCGCTGTCAGCCTCACGCGCTCGAGCGCGACCTGCGTGGGATCGATCGCGACGGCCCCCTGCACACGCAGCTTGGCGCCGGCGTCCGCCAGGTCAACCTGCACCTGTTGGCGACCGGCATCGAGCTCGACGCCGATGGGTCCGGTAAACCGGGTCGCGCGCAACGTGGCGCTCAACACGCTCAGGTCCAGGCCCGACGTGCGCAGGTCAACACGACCGCGGCCATGCTCCAGCGCGCCCGTTCCGCTCACCGTCGCGCCACCGAGCAGACGGACCTTCAGCGCGCAAAGGGCTTGCCGGCTCGCGTCCAGACGCACGTTGGCACGCGCGTCGATCAGCGGCAGGCGTTGCTGTGCGGACAATCCGGGCACCGCATTGACGACAGATACGTCACCGGCAACGACTAGCGGCATGTCGGGCGCAGCAGCGACGCGCGCCTGCGCGGTCGGCGCAGGCTCGACCGGTTGCAGGCGCACGCGTACTGATAGGTCCGCATGCGGCGCGCCCGGATTGAATGCCCGTGGATCGAGATGGTCGGCATCGAGCGTGACGACCTTCAGCGGCACGTCTGCAAATGGGGTAGCCTCCACGTGCGCGACCCCATTCAATGGCATGCCACTGGCCTGCAAGTCGGCGACGAGCGCCTGCAGCGAACCGGACACTTGCATGCCAAGCTGCATCTCACGCCCGCCGAACTGGCCTACCAGCCCTGCATCGCCACGCACGGCGAACGGCCGTACGCCGTCCAGCGCCACGTCCGCATGGAGCGCGCCATACGGTGTCTGCAGCCTATCGAGCACAAGATGATGACGCCGCCCGTCGCTACCGCCGTGCGCGTGCAACGCCGAGAGCTCAATCATCGATTCCGGTGCGTGGATGCGGATCGCCGCCACGTCCAGCGCATGGATCTGCAGCGGCAGCGGCACGGTCAACCGCTGCGGCAACGTCGCACGCGTGGCGGGTTTGCCGGTCGGCGCGAGCCGAGCATCGACCGTGCCGAGCCGTAGCGATTGCACAGAAAATCGCCACGGCGAGTGCGTCACCCCCCACTGTCCGTCGATACGATCGAGCCGGATATTCGTGCCCGCGCGCTGCCACCTGACATCGTGCGCCCGCAGCCCGTGCGCAAGCGTGCCCCCGTCGAGTGTCCCGGAGAACGCACCGGCCGTGGCTCGACTTGCGATCTGCCACAGCGCGCGCGTGCCCAGTTCGGTATGCATGGCCACCAGCAGTGCGACCACCGCCAGCACGAGACCGAGCCCCACGCCGCTGGCCCAGCGCAGCGCGCGCCAGCCGCGTCCACGCCGTCCTGGTGCGCGATCGCCGGGCAGCCCGGCAGCGCCACGCGCGCGCGGCTCGCCGCCGGGACGGGAGGGTTCACGGTCGGCAGGCTTGTGGTCGTCGCTCATGCGTCAAGAATCGGGTAGTACTGCAAGGTGAATCAGAACGCGATGCCCAGCGTCAAATAGGGGCGCCAGCTATGGTTGCGCAGGCCATACGCAAGATCGACATTGATCGGTCCGACGGGGCTGCGCCAGCGTGCGCCGACGCCCACGCCCTGGTAAACAATCTTTTCGGACCAGTTATCGGTCGCCGTGCCGATATCCCAAAAGGCCGCCGCGCCCCAGTCGTGGTTGAACCAGTGCTGGTACTCGGTGCCGCCGCTGAGCAGATATTTGGTCGGCAGCACCGAGCCGCTCACATTGTTGCCAATGCTGTCGTAGCCATAGCCGCGTATTGTCTCCACGCCACCGGCGCGAAACAGCAGCGATGCCGGCACGCCGCGCGAGCCACCAGCCGTGAGGACACCACCCGCTTGCAGCCGCAGCAGCACGATGTCGCGCCGGCCGATCGGCACATACTGCCGTGCGTTCGCGTAGGCCCGCCCGAACGTTTGATCCGTCATCACGCCCTTGATCGCCAAACCGGCCTCCAAGCGCAGCAGGTTGCCCGCTCGCGGAAACACCGGATCGTCAACGTTGCGCCGCGTCCACAACCACGCCGGCACGAGCGCGCGGCTCACGGTGGGCCCGGCGCTGTTCTGGCCCAGGCGATCCAGGTAGAACAGCACCTGGTAGTTGTAATCGATGTTCTGCGACGTGCGCGTGCGCTGTGCGCCGACCCGCGCGCTATGGATATCGGTGCCCGACACGTCGGTGCGCGTGTACGAGCCGAGCAGCGTGTTGGTCCACGCGCGCGGACCCGGTGGCATCGACAGCTGCACCTGCCCGTATTGCTGCGTCTGGTCCAACCGGCCCGAGAAGCTAAAGGGCCAGGCAGCGCCGAACATGTCTAGGTACGAGTATGCCCCCTGGATGTGTCCGCCGGTATCGGACGAATAGCCGATGCCGGTACGCACCGCGTTGTACTGGTATTCGCTGACCTTGACGTGCACGGGGGTGTACCACGGCTTGCTAACGTCGTCATCGACCGAGATGCCGACGCTGGCATAGTACGGCGTGTTCTGCACTTGCCGCTGCAGCTCGGCGATGCGCTCGGCGCTGTAGATTTCGCCGGGACCCAGCGGGTTCACATTCGTGATAATCGATTGCGGATAGCGCCGCGTGCCGGCCACATCAAGCGGCCCGACGGTAAACGTTGGCCCGCTCTCATAGGTGATGCTCAATCGCGCCTCGTGGGTACGGGGATCGATCCGCGCTTGCGAATGTGCAATCATCGCGCCCAGGTAGCGGTACGACTGCAGCGTCTTGAGCGAGGCCTTCTTGGCCTCGTCCCACGCCGCCTGCGTGAACGGCTCGCCGCTCGTCAGCCCGAATGCGTCCCGTACCGCCTTTTCCTGTTCGGGCGCCTCGGTCAGCATCGGCCCAGTGAACGACAACTGGACCGCCGACACGTGCGTGCGCGGGCCCGGCTCCACATGCACGGTCACCGCGCGACGCTTGCCGGCGCGCACGTCGGTGCGCACCACCGGCTCGAAATATCCTTCAGTGGACAGTAGGTCGCGCACTTGCTGCGGCACTGCCGTCACAAGAAATTCGAATTGCTCGTCCGAGAGATCATTTCGCTTGGCGAAACGCGACACATCTAAATGAGCGCGCAGCAGCTTGCGCAGTGAATAGGACGGCGCGTCAATATCCACATCGTACTTGGCCAGGGCGGCGCCAGGCGCCATCAGTGGCACGACTATTACGGCGCATTGCAGCGCTCGGCGCGCCGCGTGCGTGCGTATCGCTCGCGCACACCGCGCAACGCCGCAAGGCAGCCCAGGAGAACTACGTGGCAAATCGAACTCCGTCGTTGAACATGGCGGTCAGCGTGTGTGGCAGCGGCGGTGGCGCGAATCGGAAAACCCATATTGGAACATATCACACGCACCAGACACTCAGGTATGAATGACGCAATGCGATGACGCGGGTCGGGTTGCGCCATTGGAACGGCGGCCCACTCCCTTTGTTCCGGGTCGGGAAGCTTGCGGTAAAATTCGGAATCGGATTTTTTGGTTCGTGGAGTATTGCCATGTATCAGTCGGACATCACCCAATTCCTGATCCAGCTCAAGCAGCAACATCCGGAACTCGACGAACAGCAACGCAACGGCCGCGCACTGCTGTGGGACAAGGCGCCGATCGATCTGGACGAGCGTACGCGTCAGCAACAGGCACGCGTGCCGCAGACGCCCTACGTGTACTACCAGAATTTCTGACGTGAGCGCCGTTGCGGCACCGGACGAGCCGAGCCAGCAGGCATCCGAGGTCGCGCTGTGCGCGCCGGCCACCGACTCGACGCCGGGTACGGTTGACGGCGTCGCGTTCGCTCGCCTATACGGCGAGCCGCTATTCAAGGTGCCGCAGGACTTATACATTCCGCCGGACGCACTCGAAGTTTTTCTGGAAACATTCGAGGGTCCGCTTGACCTGCTGCTCTACCTGATCCGCAAGCAGAATTTCAACGTGCTTGACATTCCGATGGCGGACGTGACCGCGCAGTACTTGGGCTACGTTGAGCAGATCCGCACGACGAACCTAGAGCTAGCGGCCGAATACTTGCTAATGGCGGCCATGCTGATCGAGATCAAGTCACGGATGTTGCTGCCGGTGAAAAAGGCCGACACCGGCGAGGATGCCCAGGACCCGCGCGCCGAGTTGGTACGCCGGCTGCTCGAGTACGAGCAAATGAAGCTTGCCGCGCAGCAGTTGGACCGCTTGCCGCAGCACGGGCGTGACTTCCTGCACGCACAGGTGTACATCGAGCAAAACCTGGCGCCACGCTGGCCGGATGTCAACGCGGATGACCTGCGCGGCGCGTGGGCCGATGTGCTCAAGCGCGCCAAGCTCGTGCAGCATCACAAGATCACCCGCGAGGAACTCTCGGTGCGCGAGCACATGAGCCAGATCCTGCGCAAGCTGCAACACGCGCGCTTCATGGAATTCACCGAACTGTTCGATGTCTCGCGTGGCGTGCCCGTGGTGGTCGTCAACTTCATTGCGATGCTGGAACTCTCTCGCGAATCGTTGCTCGAGATCACGCAGGCCGAGCCGTTCGCACCGATCTACGTCCGGCTGGCGTACTCACCGACTTAAGGACCCACTCAACGGTCCTTTTCCGCTACATGAAAGTCATCAGCTCAATCAACGAATTGCGCGACCAGCTGCGCGGACAGAACCGCGTCGCATTCGTGCCCACGATGGGCAACTTGCACGAAGGACACCTGTCGCTGATGCGCGTGGCGCGCCAGCACGGCGACCCAGTGGTCGCCAGCATCTTCGTGAACCGGCTGCAATTCGGGCCAAGCGAGGACTTCGACAAGTATCCGCGCACGCTCGATGCCGACATCGACAAACTACAGCGGGAAAACGTCTACGTGCTGTTCGCGCCAACCGAGCAGGACATGTACCCGCGTGCGCAGGAATATCGCGTGCACCCACCGCACGATCTGGGTGACATTCTCGAGGGTGAGTTCCGACCGGGGTTCTTTCACGGCGTCTGCACGGTCGTGATGAAACTGATGTCGTGCGTGCAACCGCGCGTCGCGGTGTTCGGCAAGAAAGACTATCAGCAGTTGATGATCGTGCGGCAGATGTGTGAGCAATTCGCGCTGCCGGTCGAAGTGGTCGCCGCCGAGACGGTGCGCGACACGGACGGGCTCGCGCTGTCGTCACGCAATAGGTATCTGACGCCATCTGAGCGTGCCGAGGCGCCAACGCTGTATCGCACATTGCAGCACGTGCGCGACAGCGTGCTCGCGGGTCACCGCGATTTCGCCAAGATCGAGCTGGCCGCGTTCGAGACCTTGATCGAGCGCGGCTGGAAGCCCGACTATATTGCGATTCGCAAGCGCGCTACGCTGCGCTCGCCGCAACCCCACGAAGGGCATGAGCCGCTGGTCGTGCTCGCCGCCGCGCGGCTTGGCGCGACCCGGCTCATCGACAACCTGGAGATCTAACCGCCCGCGCCGATCCGCTGGCCCCCTTGTTCGCGCGCCGTGCCCTATCCGCGACGCACGGCGCGGTGCACACCGCAGGCCCGGAGACCCCCATGCAACGTACGATGCTCAAATCGAAGATTCACCGCGCCACCGTCACGCACTGTGAATTGCACTATGAAGGTTCCTGCGCGATCGACGAAAATCTGCTCGAGGCCGCCAACATCGCGGAAAATGAGCAAATCGACATCTGGAACATCAATAACGGCGAGCGCTTGACCACCTACGCGATCCGCGGCGAACGGGGCAGCAGCATGATCTCGCTGAACGGATCTGCCGCGCGCCGCGCGCAAGTGGGTGACCTGATCATCATCGCTGCGTTCGCGCTGGTCGACGACGCCGACGTGCGTCATGGCTTCAAGCCGAACCTGGTATTCTGCGACGAACGCAATACGATCAAGGGCACCCGGGACCATGTACCAACGCAGAATTGGGACGCGCGCTAAGCGATGCGCCCGGGCGCCCCGCGCCGTCCCCGCGGCTCATTGCTCGGCCCACGCGACGACCGACTGCCATTGCTCCAGGTCCTTGTCGACCCGGCTCGATGCCACATCCCATAACGTCAGGCCATGCGCGGCCAGTTGCACATAGTTTTGCGTATCGCGCAGGTAGCCCAGCACTGGCAGTCCAAGCTCGCCGACGAATCGATGCAACTGCTCCGCCGAACGGGTGCGGGCGTCCACGCGCATGCCGACCACGCCGATCTGGATGTCGCCGTTGCGAGCGCCCTTCTCATGTGCCAGCCGCTGCAGGAAGTGCTGCGTGGCGAGAATGTCGAACATCGACGGTTGCAGCGGCACCAGCACCTTGTCGGCGACAGACAGCGCTAGGTTCAAGCGTGTGCCATGCAAGCCGGCCGGTGTATCGACGATCGCATGCTCGAATCCCTTTGGCAGCCGGGCACCGCGCGCCCCGCTCAGGTCCCACGGCTCGATCCTGGGCAGTGTGTCGGGCCGCAGATCCAGCCAGGATCGCGACGATTGCTGCTTATCCAGGTCGGCCAGCGCCACCCACTCGCCGCGCCACGCGAAATAGCCTGCCAGATTCGTCGACAGCGTGCTCTTGCCCACACCGCCTTTGGGATTAGCGACAACGATGACTGTCATGAATTCCCCCAGGGTCAATGGCTTGACATAGCCGTTAGCCTATCCAATTACTCAGTCGAATCCAGCTATTATCAAAGAACTTGACCCATTGGGCACTTTTTTCAAGATCTTCGATGAAGTTCATTGCGCCCGGACGTTTCCATCGAATCGCTGGCGGCGCGCCAGCCAGGCCGGCTTCCCGAGTTGCTCGGCGTGCGCGTGCGCGAGTTGCAGCAAGGCCGCTTGGTCGCCGAGTTGGCGGTGCGCGCCGAACTGCTTACGCCGAACGGGTCCTTGCATGCTGCCACGCTCGTCACACTGGCGGACACCGCATGCGGCTATGCGTGCGAATGGTCGCCGGCATTCCGATCACGGTGAAGGCGTGATCGCCCGCTGGTCCGCTGTCGTGCCGCCCCGACGCCGCGCACGGCGCGCAAGCGGCGTGTTGGCGAGTCTGCTGCTCGCGCTGTCGGGCGCCGGCGTACCCGTAGCTTGCGCGGCCGCACCGGTGCAGGTGTTGGACGACAGCGGTGCGCGGGTGACACTGAATGCACCGGCACAGCGCGTCGTGAGCCTAGCGCCCAGCATCACGGAACTGATCTACGCAGCCGGCGGCGGCAGCCGGCTGGTCGGCACGGTTAGTTTCAGCGATTACCCGAGCGCCGCTCGCGACGTACCGGTCATCGGCAGCAACACGGCGCTGGACCTCGAACGCATTGCGGCAACGCACCCAGATTTGATCGTCGTCTGGTGGCATGGCAATCCACCACGCCAGGTTGAACGGTTGAAGTCGCTACACGTGCCGCTGTTTTACAGTGAACCACGCCGGCTGGCCGACATCAGTTCGACGCTGATCCGCCTGGGCACGCTGCTTGGCACCGCGCCGCAGGCGCGCGAGGCCGCCCGGGCATTCGACACGCGTATCGCCGCGCTGCGGCAGCGCTACGCGAGCCGGCCGCCCGTCTCGGTTTTTTTCCAGGTATGGGATGACCCGCTGATGACGCTGAACGGCACGCATATCATTAGCGACGTGATCTCCGTCTGCGGCGGACGTAATCTGTTCGGCTCACAGGGCGAACGGGTGCCGACGGTATCGACCGAAGCGGTGATCGCCGCCGATCCTGACGCGATCGTTGCCGCGCGGCCGGAACCTGCGCGGGCGCACCGGGTCGCGCATCCCACGGAACCAAGCGGCGGCGACCCGGCGCTGCGCGAATGGCGGCGCTGGCCGGGCATGCGCGCAGTCTCGCGCGACAACTTGTTCACCGTCGACGCGGACTTGATCAGCCGTCCCGGCCCGCGGTTGGCCGACGCCACGGCGTTACTGTGCCAGGAATTAGAACAGATCCGCCGGCGCACCCCGTCGCGAAACCCCGCCGGCTCACGCCGTCCCTAACGGTCCCAACGGCCCAACGTCCAACACAAAAGCGGGGTGGACATTCGGCAGCGCAACGCCGCGACGCTGTCACCGTGGGAGATCGAGCGCAACCAGGCCAGCGCACCGGTGGCCAACGGTCAGTCGAGGCAGGCACGCGGCGCTATGCCCAGCACTAGTGCCAGAGCATCACGCGAAGCGGGCCCGCATCGGCTGCACCCCATGCGGCCCCGCTGCGCGCGGCAGCGGCATATGCAGCGCGGTGCCAGATGGGTCGAGGGGCTCGAGCCGCGCACGCATCCTCAGCGAGCATCGTCATCTCGCCCATTCAAAACAACCGGCTCATCGCCCCGAGCCGGCGCCAGCGCGGGTATCAGCGCCTCGTGCGCGCCGTCGCGCAACAGCACCAGCGGATAGCCGAACGCGTGACTGGCAAGGGTCGGTGTCAGCACGTCACGCACGGGCCCGGCCCACGCGCGCCCCCGCCCGTCGATCAACAACGCGTGCGTCGCGAACCGTCGTGCCAGCGTGAGATCGTGGCATGAGAACACCACAGTGCGGGGTGCCGCACCGACCCATGCCGCCAGCAATGTCACCGCATCGATCTGGTGGTGCAAATCCAGATGCGCCAACGGCTCATCCAACAACAGCAGCGGCACGTCCTGGCAGAGGGCGGCGGCAAGGGCCACACGTTGCCGCTCGCCGCCGGACAGCGACAGCACGTCGCGCGCGGCAAACTCGGCCAGGCCAACCGCCGCTAGCGCGTCATAGGCTGCGGCGCGATCCACGTCGCGCTCCCAGCCCCAGCCCGACAGGTGGGGATAGCGTGCCAGCAGTACCGTATCGAGTACCGTTGCGCTGAACGCATCGTGAAGCTGCTGGGTCATCCACGCACGATGCCGCGCGAGCCGATGGACTGGCCACCGGGTGAGCGGCACGCCATCGAATGCGACGCTGCCGTGCGTGGGCACACGCAATCCGGCGAGGGTCATCAACAAGGTTGACTTGCCGGCGCCGTTCGGTCCGGCAATGCACCACAGTTCGCCGGGTTCGAAGCGCTGCGACAGCGTGTCGAGCAACGTGCGACCGCCCACCTGCAGCGTCAGTGCCTGTACGCTCAACAGCGCCGGCCCCGGCACGCCCGTCCGATTCATCGCTTGCGCCCCAACAGCATCCAGAGGAATAGCGGCACACCGACCAATGCGGTCACCACGCCCACTGGCAATTGCGTCGGCGCGAATGCACTGCGCGCGGCCAGGTCCGCACCCATCACGGCAGCGCCACCGCCGAGCATCGACGCGGGCACCAGCATACGCTGGTCGTTGCCCCACGCCAGCCGCACTAAATGCGGCACCACCAGACCGACAAAGCCGAGCGTGCCGGCCGTGGTGACGGCCGCCGCCGCAGCCAGCGACGCCATCACATAGACGCGCGCGCGCAACGCGACGACCGGCACGCCCAGCGCCTGCGCAAACGGGTCACCGCGGGCCAGCGCATTGAGTTGGCGCATGGTCGGCACGCACAAAGCGACCAGCATCGCCAACACGGCCAACGCGAACCACGGCATGCCGGCGCCGTTCAAGTCGCCTTGCAGCCAGAACACGATGCCGCGCAATGCGCGTTCGGGGCTGATCGTCATCATGAACGCGGTGACCGCACTGAAGCCCGCGGCCACGACGACGCCGGTCAGCAGCAGCCGTGGCGATGCGTCGCGCAGCTCACCCAGCCACAACGCGCGGCGCGCCAGGCCGAACACGATGCCCATCGCCGCCAGCGAGCCGGCGAACGCGGCCAACTGCGTGCCCCACCACGGCACGCCCAGCAACATCGCGGCCACCGCGAATGCCGCCGCGCCGCCTGATACGCCGAGCACGTACGGATCGGCGAGCGGATTGCGCAACAACACCTGCAGCAACGCACCGGCCAGCGACAGCAGCGCGCCGCAGGCAAAGCCCGCGAGCGAGCGCGGCAGCCGCAGCGCGCGCACGATATCCGCGTCAAAGCCGGGGCTGCCGGCCAACGCGGCGAGCACGCGCGCTGGCGCGATCCGCACGCTACCGGTGGCAAGCGAGATCACCAGCAGCAAGCCAGCGACGGCGGCCAGCGCGAGCCAGATCGCCGCCGCGCGGCGCGGCGACATCGTGCAGGTGCTGCCGCTAGGCCCCGCGTCCATGGCTCGCGCGCCCCGTGCTATTGCTGCTGCCAACCCAGCGTGAGATACGCGCCACGCTTTGGCGTGTTGTATGTATAGAGCGTCTCATAGTCCTTATCAAACAGGTTTTCGACGCGCGCCGCGACATACCATGACTGGGTGATATTGTATCGGGCACTCAGATTGACCACGCCATGTCCGCCCAGCGGCTGGCCGTTGTCGTGGCGCGCACCGGTCAACAGCCATTGTCCACCGATCCGCCAACCGCCGAAGCTGTGGTTCGCCAACACGGTGGCAAAGCGACGTGGCCGCCGCATCAAATCCCGGACCGACACCTCATCGACGGGGTTCTGGAACGTGAAGCTGGCGCGCACGTCGGTACGGCCCACATGGCCCGACCATGAGGCTTCGATACCCTGGACTTTTGCACGACCCACGTTCTGCGCAACATACAGCCCATTGCCCGCCAGCGCATACTGGATCAAATTCCGATAGCGGGTCTGGAACGCGGTGACGCGCGTCACACCCAGCGCCGGCGACGCGTATTGCAACGCCGCTTCAAGCGAATGCGCCTGCTCCGGTTTCAAGCTCGGATCGCCGGAAAAAGGAAAGTACAGGTCGTCGAAAGTCGGTGCGCGAAATGCATCGGAATAATTGACGATGGCTTTCCAGTGATCGGTGAATCGGTAGCCATAGCCGATGAAGTAGCTGTTGGCGCCGCCGAAATCCGAATACTGGTCGCGCCGCAGATTCAGTTGCACTTCGTTGCGGCCCAGCTCGCCGTTGTAGCCGGCGTAGCCGGAATTCACACGCCGAGCGGGCGTGGTGAAGCCCGATGCGTCCAGGTCCTGATTGACGTGCTGGTAGCCGAACACCAGCTTGTGGCCAGCGGCGATCGCATAGTCGTTCTGCCAGTCCAGTTGGTCGTTCGTCGTGTCGTAGCGGCTAGTCTGCCGCCCGTTCGCCAGGATCTGCGAGCGGTCGGTGCCCTGCGCAACATTCAGATGCGTGTTCCAACGCTCAGTCAGGCTGCCGTTGACGAATACCGATACTTGCCCGACGCGATCTCGTTCGTCGTTCAAGTCAGTTGGCATGCCGAACGGATTGTCGAAACTCGTCTTCGACAATGATTGAAAGTAGCGGATACCCGCGTCCCAGCCCGGAGTGAAGCGGTGCTTTAGCGACGCGCTCACGCTCTCGTTGAACGTGCCGTTCGCATTCGGATTCACCGGAACCCGGTTCGAATCGATCGAAGAGAACCCATCGGTCTTCATGCGCGACGCATCAACGCTGAACGTTGTCGCGCCGGCCGCGTCGAGCGCCCCGTTCACGCCCGCATGCTGGCGCTGCGTGTGATAGCTGCCATACTCGCCATCCAACGTGAAGCGCGGCGGATGGGTGCCGCCGTCACGCGTGAATACCTGCACGACGCCACCAATCGCACTCGATCCATACAGCGCCGACACATTGCCGTTGACGACCTCGACGCGCTCGACCTGATCCAGTGGAATCTGAGCGATTTGCGTCGCGCCCAGCGACGCAGAGTCCACGCGCACGCCGTCGATCATCACCAATGTCTGCGCGATCGACGCGCCGCGCATGAATAGCCCCGCCGTCTGGCCCGCGCCGCCGTTGCGGGTAATCTGCACACCCGGCGCAAGTTGAAGCAGCCCGGCCAGATCCGTTGCGCTGCTGTCCTCGATGGCGCGCCGATCAAACAGCGTCGTTTGCGGCAGCGTGTCCGGTAATGCTTGCGCATTGCGCGCGGCGGTCACCACGATCGGCAACAGCGCACCGCGCCGTGCTGCGTCATCGCCGGCGCCAAGCCGGGTTTCGGTTGCCGGGACGCCGGTGCTCACAGCAGTGCCGGCGTTCGCCGCAGTGTCGGTGTGCGTCGCAATGCTGATGTCCGCCGCAGTGCCGGCATTCTTCGCTGGGTCGAGGTTAGCCGCCATGCCGAAGCGCGTGGCAGAGCCGAGGTCGCTGTCGGCGCGCGCACCTGTCCGGCGGTCATTGTCAATGGTCTGGGCAAGCTGCGCCATGGCCACGTGCGGCAAGCTGGCGAACGCGAGCAGCGCTGCCGCTGCAATAGGCGTACGCATAGTGTTTTCCTTGTTGTGCGACTGCGCGATGCCCGTCCCCCGCGGGTCACGCGCTACTATGAAGCGCGGCGCGGCAATCCACCGCCACGCCATGCGCTTCGCGCTCTCGGCCGGTATCCGGGCTGGCGACGCATCGGCCCGGCCTTCCCACGCTCCACGCGCAGTGGCACGCACCGCTGCACGCTAGCGCATGCGGCGGTGGGCAGTTCGATGTGCAAAAAAGCGGGTCGCTTACCGTTGCGGGGACAGCACAGGTTGGCCGGTTCGTGGCGAACTTCGCTCCCTGTTTCCCGTTAACCCCGCGCGCGAGAACCGTGCGCATGGGCACCGAAAGTGCCGCAAGTGTAGGTAGCGCCATGCGGGGCGTCAATGACCGGAACACGCCACTGTTACGTCTGGATACGAGCTCGGGCGTCGAATGCCACCCGAACCGCGCTAAAATGCTGGTTCTGCAGAGGACGCCACGATGCTTACCGAACTTGAAAATTTGTCCCAGAACATCGGTCGACTGGTCGAGATCAGCGACCGGAACCGTCAAGCGCGGCTAGCCGTCGAGCAGCAACTCGAGGCCACACGTGCGCAACGCGACGCGCTGCAGGCACAACTCGAGCAGGCGCAGCGCGAGCGCGACGCGCTGCGCATCGAACGCGACACGTTGTCCGCGAAGATCGACGATGCTCAGGTCCGCTTGAACGCGATCCTGGAAAAACTGCCACACACGCGACTGCCGAATCCCCCGCTCGACGTGCAGCCATCGCAATCCGGTGACATACCGTCGCCCGCGTCCGGGGACGAGCGCCAAGGAGAAAGCGCATGACGACAAAACAGATCGAAGTGTCGATCCTCGGCCAATCGTACCGACTCGCCACCTCACCCGAAAACGAGCCCGCGCTGCGCGAAGCGGCCGAGCGCGTGGACCGAGAAATGAACAAGGTCCGCGCCGCAAGCAGCGTGCGCGGCCAGGACCGGATCGCGGTGATGGCCGCGCTGTCGATCGCCTCCGAACTGCGGCAATTGCAAAAGAGCGTGCAGCACGGCGAGGCATTCCCCGCGGAGGAAATCCAGCGTACAATGCGTCACATGAATGATCAGCTCGCGGCAGTCATCCGCCAGCATGATCTGACGCAAGCATAGGTTGCGCCACGTTGTGTTGCTCGTGCAGCCTGCGGTTCATGAGCGATACGGCTTATACGTTTTTTTGGCTTCCCTGCCTGGTTCGCCAAGGTCATAGATTCCTTGAACCAATGCCATGTGCACGGTTGCGGAAATTTGTAGCATGGGCGTGCGCGTCACTCTGTCTGACGTACCCGAAGTGCTGCTAACTGCGACCAATTCTGAACCTCAGGTTCAGGATGCCGGCCTAGCGGCCAAGGCGGGGACCTTATTCGGCGGCATCGAACTTCGGTTCGATGCCGTTTTTCATTCGAGCGTCCCACGGCGATGCGCTACTGGCTAATGAAGTCCGAACCCGACGAAGCGAGCATCGACGATCTCGCTGCGTCCCCTACCCGCACGTTGCCGTGGACCGGCGTGCGCAACTACCAGGCGCGTAATTTCATGCGCGACGGCATGCAGCCCGGCGACGGTGTGCTGTTCTATCACAGCAGTTGTGCCGACCCCGGCATCGCGGGCCTGGCCGAAGTCGCCTCCGGCCCGTATGCGGACCCGACACAATTCGATGCCGCGAGTCCTTACTATGATCCCAAGTCGCGTCGCGACGCACCACGTTGGCTCCTGGTCGATGTGCGCTTCGTCAAGAAGCTGCGACTGATTCCGTTGGGCGAGCTGCGCGCGCACGCCGCGCTGGCAGACATGCGGGTGCTGGCACGCGGCAACCGTCTGTCGATCACACCGGTTACGCCCGATCAATGGCGCTATATCACCGACACGCTGGTTGAGACCGGATAGCGAAATCGCGACGCGCCACACCCGCTCAAAATCGGCGCGGTACGACCCCGCCTTCGTTTCGTGGAACTTTGCATCGCGCACGCTCAACTAATAGGGCACGGTCCGCCACGCGTATCGCGATGGAGCCGACAACCTCGTTGGGAGCCCAAGAATGATGAGTCAATCCATACCCTCGCGGCGCGTCGCGCGTCGGATGCGCGGCATCGCGGCCGCATGTGCGCTTGCAAGTGTTCCGCTGACGCTGAGCCTAGCGCCCGGCGCCGCGCTTGCGCAGGCCGCGCTAGTGGCACCGCCGTCCGGCGTGCTATCGCTAAGCGCCGAGCGAAGCATCGACGTGCAAGAGGACGTCGTGCGTATCACGCTGTTCTATGAGCAGGAAAGCCAGGATGCCGCCACCCTGACCCGAGCACTGAACAAGCGCGCCGACGATGCGCTGCGGCAAGCGCGGAGCGACGGCAAGGTAACCGTGCAAACCGGCGCCTTCACCATCTATCCGTCGACTAACCGCGACGGCAAGATCGCCGCCTGGCGCGGTCGCACCGAGATCGTGCTCGAGTCGCGCGACTTTGGTGCCGCGTCGCGGCTCGCGGGCCAGTTGAGCAACACGATGCAAGTGGACAATGTGGCGTTCTCGTTATCACCGGAGGCGCGCCGCGACGCGGAAACCCAGCTGACCTCGGGTGCCATTGCGGCGTTCCGCGACCAGGCGCAAGCCGCCGCGCAGGCGTTCGGCTATGGTGGCTATACGATTCGGGAAGTGCACATTCACCAGGGAGCCGGCAGTAGCCCGCGGCCATTCATGATGATGGCCACGGCCACGAGGGCCGATGCGAAGGCCGCAGCGCCGTTGCCGATCGAGGCGGGCAAAAGCACGGTAACGGTCGACGTATCCGGTTCGATCCAGATGACGCGTTGATGCTGACGTATCATCGTCAGCCGGCCGCTACCCGCCCCCGCTGCGCACGCGTGTCGCGGGCGCCGACACACGAGCGTGCGCTGTGCGCAGCGTGCATCAGCCGGCCGAGTCCACCGAGCGGGTGCGGGGCACACGGGCATTCCGCCTGTAGGACCAGACGAGCACCAGTGCGCCGACAACGATCATCGGCAGAGAAAGCCACTGCCCCATCGACAGATTGAACGCGAGCAATCCGAGAAAGTCGTCCGGCTCGCGCGCGAACTCGACCGTAAAGCGCGCCATACCATAGCCGAGCAGGAAGAGCGCCGAGGCGGCGCCGACCGGACGCGGCTTGCGTGCGAAGCACCAGAGCACGACGAACAGCACACCGCCCTCCAGCGCGATCTCATAAAGCTGAGACGGGTGGCGCGGCAGCATAGGGTAGCGCTGGAACACTTCCAGCAAGTGCCATTGCGCGGCTTGCAGCGGATGCGACGCGAGCCACCCCAGATCTTCATTGACTGCGCCGGGGAATCCCATGGCCCACGGGGCATTGGGCGCCGTGACGCGCCCCCACAGCTCGCCGTTGATGAAATTGCCGAACCGGCCGGCTGCCAACCCTATCGGCACCATCGGTGCGACAAAATCGGTGACCTGCAGCCACGTGCGGTTGCGTTGGTACGCGAACACGACCATCGCGAGCGTCACGCCGAGGAAGCCACCGTGAAACGACATCCCGCCTTCCCAAACCTTGAAGATGTCAACCGGATGGGCCAAGTAAAAGTGGGCTTTGTAAAACAGCACGTAGCCGAGGCGGCCGCCAAGGATCGTGCCTAGCACACCATAAAACAGCATGTCGTCGATGTCGCGCAATGTCCAGCCTTGCGCCGCGACATGCGGCAAGCGCAGCCGCAACCGGCCGACAACGATCGCTGCGATGAACGCGACCAGGTACATCAACCCGTACCAGCGCACCGCGAGCGGACCGAGATGGATCGCGACGGGGTCAAAATTCGGATGGATCAGCACGATAGGAATCTGAGATCAGTGGATGTCAGGGGATCGATAGCGCATGCGCGCGCACGACGTCGATGAAACCCGCCAGCACCGGGCTGACGTCACCCGTGCGCCATACCAGGCCCGTTTCGATGACCGGCAGCGCACCGCGCAGCGCCCGGTAGACGACGCCCGTGCGCTGCAAGTTGTGAAGCGATTGCGGCACCAACGCAACGCCCATGCCGGCCGACACGAGGCTGACGATCGTCTGCATCTGGATCGCTTCCTGGCCGATCCGCGGCACGACGCCCGCAGCCTTGTAGCAGCCCATTATGATGTCATAAAACGCAGGCGCCAAACGCCGCGGGAAGATCACCAGCGGCACGTCGGCAAACTGCGCCAACTCGATTTCCGCCTGGTCGTACGCCGTGCCCAGCGCCTGAGCCAGTTCGCACGACATGGCGACGATCAATGGCTCACGCGCGATCGGCAAGTACGACAGCACGGCCGCATGACGGGGCGGAATCGGCGGGATCACGATGCCCGCGTCGATGCGTCCGGCCACCAGTTCGTCAATCTGCACGTCACTGGTCGCCTCGAGCAACTGGAGCCTGACGCGCGGAAAACGTTCGCCGAATTGCCGCAACAGGCCGGGCAGCAGCCCATAGTCGGCGCTCGACACGAACGCCAGCGCGAGCACCCCGGTCTCGCCTTGCGCCAGACTGTGCGCGAGTGGCGCCAACGCATCGGCGGCGGCCAGCACCCGACGCACTTCGGGCAGCAGCGCAGCGCCCACCGGTGTCAGCTCGACCGAGCGTTTGGTGCGCTCGAACAAACGCACGCCGAGCGCGTCCTCCAGCAAGCGAATCGCCTGCGACAGCGGTGGCTGCGTCATCGCAAGCCGGGCCGCCGCCCGGCTGAAGTGCTGTTCCTCGGCCAGGGTGACAAAGTAGCGCAATTGGCGCAAATCGAAGGACATACGCAGATGCAGAGTGGCAGCTGATACATTTTACGACTTTATTAGCTTCAAATAATATATTGGACATTTGATTCGCGCCGCTGCATGCTGTCACGCAAAGTTATAGGAGGTGCCCCACCATGCCGTACAACCGTCGTTCGAAGAACATCACTGAAGGCGTCGCCCGTGCGCCGAACCGCTCGATGTATTACGCGCTCGGCTATAAGAAGGAAGATTTTGACAAGCCGATGATCGGCATCGCCAACGGTCACTCAACGATCACGCCGTGCAACGCGGGGTTGCAACGGCTCGCCGACGCGGCAGTCGGCGCGATCAAGAACGCCGGCGCCAATGCGCAGACGTTCGGCACGCCGACCATCTCGGACGGCATGTCGATGGGCACGGAAGGCATGAAGTACTCGCTGGTGTCACGCGAAGTGATCTCCGATTGCATCGAGACCTGCGTGCAGGGGCAGTGGATGGACGGCGTGGTGGTCATCGGCGGCTGCGACAAGAACATGCCGGGTGGCATGATGGCATTGGCCCGGATGAACGTGCCAGGCATCTACGTCTACGGCGGCACGATCCGTCCGGGTCACTGGAAGGGCAAGGATTTGACGATCGTGTCGTCGTTCGAAGCGGTCGGCGAGTTCACCGCGGGACGCATGACGCAGGAAGACTTTGACGGGGTCGAGCGCAACGCGTGTCCGAGCACCGGTTCGTGCGGCGGCATGTACACCGCGAACACGATGAGCTCGTCGTTCGAGGCGCTGGGCATGTCGCTGCTGTACTCGTCGACGATGGCCAATCCGGACGACGAGAAAGTCGCATCCGCCGCCGAATCGGCGCGCGTGCTCGTCGAAGCGGTGAAAAACGATTTGAAGCCGCGTGACATCATCACGCGCCAATCGATCGAGAACGCCGTCTCGCTGATCATGGCAACCGGTGGCTCAACGAACGCGGTGCTGCACTATCTGGCCATCGCGCACGCCGCCGAGGTCGAGTGGACGATCGATGACTTCGAGCGCATCCGCAAGCGCGTGCCGGTGATCTGCAATCTGAAGCCGTCCGGCCAATACGTGGCCACCGACCTGCATCGCGCCGGCGGCGTTCCGCAAGTGCTGAAGATCCTGCTGGACGCCGGCCTGCTACACGGCGACTGCATGACAATCACCGGTAAAACGATCGCCGAGGCACTGAAGGACGTGTCGAGCCCGCCCCGCGCGGACCAGCAGGTGATCTTCCCGATCGACAAGGCGCTGTATAGCGAGGGGCACCTGGCGATCCTGAAAGGTAACTTGGCCGAGTCTGGCGCGGTCGCAAAGATCACCGGCCTGAAAAACCCCGTCATCACAGGACCGGCCCGTGTGTTCGATGACGAGCAAAGTGCGCTCGAAGCGATTCTGGCGGACCGGATCAAGGCCGGTGACGTGATGGTGCTGCGCTATCTCGGTCCCAAGGGTGGGCCCGGCATGCCGGAAATGCTCGCGCCGACCTCCGCCATCATCGGCAAGGGGCTGGGCGAATCGGTCGGGCTGATCACCGACGGACGCTTCTCCGGCGGCACCTGGGGCATGGTGGTCGGCCACGTAGCGCCGGAAGCCTTCGTGGGCGGCACGATTGCGCTGGTGCAGGAAGGCGACTCGATCACGATCGACGCGCACCAACTGCTGCTGCAATTAAACGTTGACGAGGTCGAACTGGCGCGCCGCCGCGCCGCATGGACTCCACCCAAGCCGCGCTACACCCGCGGCGTGCTTGCCAAGTATGCCGAGCTTGCGCGCCCGGCTGACAAAGGCGCAGTCACAGGCTGAACCGCGCAGAGCGGGTTCCGGCGGCCCCGCGCCGGGACCCGCGAACCGGCGCGCGTCACCCGCCCTGTTTGTACATGTTCAACGTGTAGCCGCGGTCCCGATAAAAACGATACCGCTCGCGCCCAGCCGCGAGCCCGTGTTCGTCATTGCCGATCACCTCGAGCAACCGCTCGAAACGCGCGAAGTGCGGCGGCACCGCGCTGCCCAGATTGAGCAGGATCGCGTAGTGCGGCGCCTGATCCAGGTCGGTAGTCAGCACCACTGGCGTCTCGTTGGCCAGTGCTGAATCAGCCATGCAATGCGGGATGAAGTCCAGCGGCGAGAACGTCCACAGCCGCTCGTCGAAGGCGCGCAACACGGCAGGCTCGCCCAGCACGACGAGCGGCTGCACGGCCTGGTAGGCTTTGCGCGCCAGCCGGCACGCATAGCTCAGTGGATCTGCGACGTGGGTGTGAAAGTCCACACGGGTCATCGACAGTTCGAGCCTCACTGGTTCATTGATGCGGCGCGGTGCACTGTGCTGGCATCACTTCGCGCGATCGATCAGGAATTGCGTGAGCAGTGGCACGGGACGTCCGGTTGCGCCCTTTGCGCTGCCGCTCTTCCATGCGGTGCCAGCGATGTCCAGGTGCGCCCACGGGTAGGCCTGTGCAAAACGCGCCAGAAAGCACGCGGCCGTCACGCTGCCAGCCGGACGCCCACCAATGTTGGCCATGTCTGCGAAATTCGACTTCAACTGCTCCTGGTATTCATCATCCAGCGGCAACCGCCACGCGGGGTCCGACGCATGGCGGCCGGCCGCGAGCAACGCGTCGGCCAACGCGTCATCCTTCGAGAACAACCCACTGTTATGGTGCCCCAGCGCAATCACGCAAGCACCGGTCAGCGTCGCGATGTCGATCACAGCGGCTGGCTTGAAGCGCTGCGCGTACGTGAGCGCGTCGCACAGGATCAGTCGTCCCTCGGCGTCAGTGTTCAAGATCTCGATCGTCTGGCCGGACAGGCTGGTCACGATGTCGCCCGGCTTGTTCGCATTGCCGCTCGGCATGTTCTCGCAAGTCGGAATCAGGCCGACGACGTTCAGCTTCAGGCCCATTTCGGCAATCGCGCGGAACGTGCCAAGCACCGAGCCGGCACCGCACATGTCGTACTTCATCTCGTCCATGCCTTCACCCGGCTTAATCGAGATGCCGCCCGAGTCGAATGTGATGCCCTTGCCGACCAGCACCACCGGCGCCTGCTTCGCCCCAGCACCCTGGTGCTGCAGCACGATGAACTGCGGCGGCTGCGCCGAGCCCTTGGCGACCGACAGGAACGCGCCCATCTTCAACGCCTCGATCCGCTTCTGGCCCAGCACCTCGACCTTCAGCTTCCAGTCCTTCGCCAGTTGCTTCGCAACACCGGCCAGATACGTTGGCGTGCAAATATTGCCGGGCAGGTTGCCCAACTCGCGGGTCAGGTCCATGCCATTGGCGATCGCCGCCCCCTCCTTCAACGCGACGCGCGCCGCCTTCTCGTGTGCCGGGTCCATCACCACGACCACCTTCTTCACTGCGCCGCCATGGGCGGCGTTGACCGCCAGCTTGGATTTGGTTTGTGTGTACTGGTAGGTCAGCTCGCGCAGCGTCAACACGCTCACGCGCGTGCTCCAACGGGCATCGCGGTCGTTGACCGCCACCTGCGCGAGCGCCCATGTCACGCTGGCTGCGCGCGTGGCCAACACCGCGCGCCACGCCGCGCGCGCCGCATCGGTGAACGTCTTCGGGCTCAGTGCATCCTGCTTGCCGAGGCTCACTAGCAACACGCGCGATGCGCCAATGCCGGCCACTGCATGCAGCATCAGCGTCGAGCCGGCCTTGCCATCCAGGTCACCGCTCTTGACCAGGCGGCTGACCAGCCCCTGGGTCGCGGCATCAAGCTTTTGTGCGGCGCCGGACAGCGTCCGCGCATCGAATACGCCGACCACGATGCAATCCGACTTTGCGTTGAGCAAGGCGCTGTCCGCGGCTTTGTTCCAATCACAGGCTTTTGTGCTAAAGTCCATCGCGCTCGTCCTTGGCTAGAATCCTGGGCTGTTAGTCAAACCAAGCCGCAATTATCCGCTATTTTTTCTACCGCGGCGTTGCTGGCGCCGGATGTCCTGCTTCGACGGACCGGTCCACGTGCGTCATGCGCGTGGAAACGCCCATCGTGAACGGGCTGTGAATCCCGACTCGCCATCGTGGTCCAAGCCGGCAGCCGGGACACGAACATGATGTGACCAGATGATTCTTGAACGCTCCTTGCAGCGCGAACTCGCCTATACGGCCGGCGCGGTTTTCCTCGTGCTGCTCACCCTCGTGCTGACGACGATGATGATCCGCATCGTTGGCTTTGCCGCCTCGGGCGAGATCGATCCCCGCGACGTCGTCGTGCTGATCGGCTTGACGATGATCAGCTATGTGGCGGTGATGCTGATTGCGACGCTGTTCGTGTCGATCCTGTTTGTACTGACGCGCTGGTACCGCGACTCCGAGATGGTGGTCTGGCTCTCGTCCGGCGTGAGTCTGACCCGGCTGATCAAACCGATCGCGACGTTTGCCGCGCCGATCGTCGTGCTGATCGCCTTTTTTGCATTCGTCGGCTGGCCGTGGGCGAACGAGCAAAGCAAGCTGATCCGTGAGCGCTTCCAACAGCGCGACGAGGTGTCGCTGCTCGCGCCCGGCCAGTTTCGCGAGTCCGCATCGAACCATCGGGTGTTCTTCATTGAGAAGGTGAGCCCCGACCAAAAACGCGTCGAAAACGTCTTTGTGACGAGCACGGAAAACGGCAAGGTCAACGTCGTCGTATCCAAAACCGGTCATACGGAGATCCACCCAAATGGCGACCGCTTCGTGGTGTTGGAGAACGGGCGCCGCTACGATGGCGAACCGGGCAAGCCCGATTTTCGCATCATGGAATTCGCGCGCTACGGGGTCAAGATCCAGAGCCAACAACTGGTGAACCGGCCGACCACCACCAGCCTGCCGACGGCCACGCTGCTGCGCGAGCCGAACAATACCCATCTAGCCGAGTTCGCGTGGCGGGCTGGCCTGCCTTTGACTGCGCTGAACCTCATGCTGCTGGCGATCCCGCTCGCGTATCAGAACCCACGGCGCGGGCGCACGATCAACCTGGTACTCGCGGTACTCATCTACCTAACGTATTCGAACCTAATGAACCTGGTGCAAGCCTGGATCGAGCAAGGCAAGATCACGTTCGTGCCTGGGCTGCTGGGATTACACCTGATCGTCTTGGCGATCGTCGCCTTCATGTTTTGGTTGCGCGTGCGCAACCGTGCGCTGCTGCGGCGCCCGGCGCGGCGCGCGGCATCCGGAGGCTGACCGATGCGCATCTACGAAAGATACTTCGCCAAGCAGGTCTACCTAACCTTTGCATTCATCCTATTCGCGTTCTCGGGGTTGTTTTTCTTCTTCGACCTGATCAGCGAACTGAACGCTGTCGGGCACGGCAACTACAAGTTCAGCTATGCGGTGCTGCGCGTGATGCTGCAAACGCCGTCGCGGTTCTACGAAATCATCCCGGTCGCCGCGCTGATCAGCGCGATCTATGTGTTCGCGCAGATGGCGGCCAGTTCTGAGTTCACGATTTTTCGCGTCTCGGGGCTATCCACGCATCGTGCGCTCAGTTCACTGCTGAAAATCGGCGTGCCGATCGTCGTGCTGACCTTCGTGATCGGCGAAGTCGTCGGCCCCTACACCGACCAGTTGTCCGAGCGCGTGCGCCTGGAGGCGCTCGGCTCCTCGGTCTCGAGCCATTTCCAATCGGGCGTGTGGGTCAAGGATACGGTGCCGGGCAGTGGCACCACCGAGCAGGTCACGCGCTTTGTGAACGTAGGCGAACTGAAGCCGGACGCGACCATTTCGAACGTGCGGATCTACGAATTCGATTCACAGTTCCGTCTTGCGGACGTGCGCACGGCCGACAGCGGCCGCTACGTGCGGCCGGGCCAGTGGCTGCTCAAGGGCGTGACGGAAACGCAGCTGCACGACGTGGCGCCGGCCGCCGCGACAGCCAAGGACGTACTCAATCCCGTGTACAAGTCCGCACAAATCTCGATGCCGGAGTACCCGATGCGCTCCGAGCTGACACCGCAGATCCTGTCGGTGTTGCTGGTCGCGCCGGACCGGATGTCGATGACGAACCTGTTTTCGTACGTGCAGCATTTGCGCGAGAATCACCAGGATGCGCAACGCTATATGATTGCACTGTGGCGCAAGGTGCTTTATCCGTTCGCCGTATTGGTGATGCTGGTGCTGTCGCTGCCGTTTGCCTACTTGCATACGCGCGCGGGCGTCGTCGGCGTCAAGGTGTTCGGCGGCAT
Organism: Mycetohabitans sp. B8; assembly: GCF_021991875.1. Classification (GTDB taxonomy): domain Bacteria; phylum Pseudomonadota; class Gammaproteobacteria; order Burkholderiales; family Burkholderiaceae; genus Mycetohabitans. Next base: position 72,243 of record NZ_JAHLKR010000008.1, on the reverse strand, counting down.
CATGCTCGGCATGAGCTTCCAGCTGTTCAACACGCTGTTCTCGCACATCGGCACGCTCAACACCTGGCCCGCGCCGTTGACGGCCGCGACACCCGGCCTGATCTATCTTGCGTTGGGATTGTTCGCGTTGCGCTGGGTCGACCGCCACTGACGTCCACGCCGGTGTCATCTGAATAGCCTCATCGTGCCAGCGCGGTGCGGGATCGACCAGGAGTATCGTCATGTCAGCATCAAGCCGCGGATTGATTCTGCTCGGCCACGGCGCGCGCGATTCGCGCTGGGCCGCGCCGTTTGAGCGGGTCGCGTCGCTAGTGCGGGCGCGCCGCCGCGCGCAGCACGACGAGGGCCCGGTGTCGCTCGCGTTCCTGGAATGGATGCAACCGTCGCTTCAGGCCGCGATTGCAGCGCACGTCGCTCACGGATGCGACCGGATCGTCATCGTGCCGATGTTCATGGGTCAGGGCAGCCACGTGCGGCGCGACTTGCCGCAGTGGCTCGATCAGGCTCGCGCCGCCCATCCGCACGTGCGAATCGATTGCGCGTCGCCCATCGGCGAGGACGAAGCGGTGTTGCTCGCGCTTGCGGCATGCTGCGAGCGCGCGTTGCGCGAATCCCGCTGACGCTGATCGCTATGCAACATGGCACCGCGCAAGCGCGCAACCGATGAAGCATGCAATTGGTGAAACATGTCATCGATGAAGCATGCCATCGGTGAAGCGCGCAACGGGTGAAACGTCACCGCGCCGGCGCGGCGATGCGCGCACGGCTCATGCGGCGAACTGCAGCGCCGGCAGTGTGCCCGGACGTGCGTGCGATGCGGTATCCATGGCCTCGCCTATACCGACAGCCTCGCGCGGCGCAAACGCGTCGCCGATCATCAGCAGACTCGGCTGGGATGGGTCGAGCCAAGGCTGTGCGCGGCCGTGCGCCATCTCGTCGAGCGTCAATGTTAGCGTACGCTCACGTTCGGTGGTCGCCGCCTCGACGATCGCCACCGGCGTGCGCGGCGAACGGCCGGCATCAATCAGTTGTCGCGCGATCGTCACCGCACTGTCGCGCCCCATGTAGTAGACCAGCGAATCGGCATTGACGCGCTCGCGGGTCTCGTCGGACCCGGGCGCCCGGCTGTGCGTCGCGAATGCGACACTGCGCGCAACACCGCGCAGCGTCAATGGGCGGCGCAGCGTCGCCGCGCTGGCCAGTGCAGCGGTGATACCGGGCACGATCTCGTAGTCGATACCAGCGACCTCCAGCGCGCGGATTTCTTCGTCGGCGCGGCCAAACAACATGGGGTCGCCGCCCTTGAGCCGCACGACCAGCGCGTGTTCGCGCGCCGCATCGAGAATCTGCTTGTTGATGAAATGCTGTGCGCTTGAGCGCTGGCCGCACCGCTTGCCGACCGCGATCTTGCGGGCCTGCGGCGCGTGTTCGAGCATGCCCGGCTCAACCAGCGCATCATGCAGCACCACATCGGCCATGCCCAGAATGCGCGCGCCGCGCACCGTAATGAGATCCGCGGCACCGGGCCCCGCACCGATCAAGTACACTTTGCCCATCATCGTTCCTGTCCGTTCGCGCGATCACTGGATCACAGTGTGATCTATCACGCCGAGTATGTACGGATCATGCCAGCGGCGACCGTATGGTGGGTCGCGTCATCGATCAGCACGAACGCCCCGGTACCCGGATGGGTATCGTACGTGTCCACGACCAGCGGCTTTTGCAGCGTCAGGGACACCGTGCCGATATCGTTCATCGCCAATGCGTCCCGCCCGGTGGCATGCGACAACGTATGCACGTCGAGCACCCGCTCGATCGCACTCACGCGTGCCAATACGGTCGCGCTCGTCTGCTTGAGCAGGTACTTGCGCTGCGGCGACAATGGCGCGTCGTCGAACCAGCACAGGTCCGCCTGCAACTTGCGGGCCGGCGTCGGAACGTCGTGCGCGGCCACCAGCGTATCGCCACGCGATACGTCGATATCCTCGGCCAAACACACCGTCACGCATTGGCCAGCAAACGCGCGATCGACCGAGGCGGTGCCACCTGGCACCGGCGCGATGATCTGCGCCACGCTCGCCCGGCGCTGGGCCGGCAACACGGTCACACTCTGCCCGACCTCGATCTCGCCGGATTCGATGCGCCCCATGTAGCCGCGAAAATCGTCCGCCTGCGCGCCGTCCTGGCGCGCGACCCACTGCACCGGCAAGCGCAGCGCCGCGTTCACCTGCTGGCCCACCGGCAGCGACTCCAGCATGTCCAGTAGCGGCTCGCCGGCATACCACGGCATACGCTCGCTCGCCACGACAATGTTGTCGCCCTTGAGCGCCGAGACCGGCACAAAGCGCACGTTAGCCAGGCCCAGTTGCGCGGCCAGCTCCACGTACGCATCGCGAATCTGGTTGAAGCGTTCCTCGCTGAACCCGATTAGATCCATCTTGTTGACCGCGACAATCACGTGCGGCAAGCCCAGCAACTTGACGATCGCGCTATGGCGCTTGGTCTGCGGCAGCAACTGCGTGTGCGCCGCGTCGTCCACGCTCACCCGCGTCGCGTCCACCAGGATGATCGCCGCGTGCGCGGTTGACGCGCCAGTCACCATGTTGCGCGTGTATTGCTCATGCCCCGGCGTGTCCGCGATGATGAACTTGCGCTTGGACGTGGCGAAGTACCGGTATGCCACATCGATCGTGATACCCTGCTCGCGCTCGGCCTCCAGCCCATCGGTCAACAGCGACAGGTCGATGTCCTCGCCGACGGCGCGCTTGTTCTTCGCGCGCGACAGCGCCGACAACTGGTCGGACAACACGGCCTTGCTGTCATACAGCAAGCGCCCGATCAGCGTGCTCTTGCCGTCATCGACACTGCCGGCGGTGATAAAACGCAGTACGCCGAGGTCTTCGGTCTGGTTCAGGCTCATGGTATTTTGCGTCAATTCGTATCGAGTCAGGGAACCGGTGAGCGCGCTCAGAAATACCCTTGCTTCTTGCGCTGCTCCATCGCCGCCTCGCCGGTTTGGTCATCCATTCGGGTCGCGCCACGTTCGGTGATCTGCGTCACCGCGGTCTCGGCAATGATCTTCTCAACCGTGTCCGCGTCACTGACGACGGGACAGGTGCAACTGATGTCGCCGACGGTGCGGAATCGCACCAGCAAAGACTCGCTGATCTCTGTGTCGCGCTTGGGCGTGAGCGACGTGACCGGCACCAGCAGCCCGTTGCGTCGAACGATCTCGCGCTCGTGTGCATAGTAGATCGACGGCAACTCGAGTTTTTCGCGCGCGATGTACTGCCAGACGTCAAGTTCGGTCCAGTTCGAGATCGGGAACACACGCAGGTGCTCGCCCGAATGCAGGCGCGTGTTGAACACACTCCACAACTCCGGCCGTTGCGCTTTCGGGTCCCATTGTCCGAATTCGTCTCGGAACGAGAAAATTCGCTCCTTTGCCCGAGCCTTCTCCTCGTCGCGGCGCGCGCCGCCGATCATCGCGTCGTAGCGGTGTGCTTCAATCGTCTCCAGCAACGTCACCGCCTGCGCGGCGTTGCGCGAATCGTTTTCACGCCGCAGCCGCACCGTGCCGCGCCGGATCGAGTCCTCGACGTGGCCCACAACCAGTTGCGCGCCGATCTGCGCGACGCGGCGGTCCCGGAACTCAATGACCTCCGGGTAGTTGTGCCCCGTGTCGATGTGCACCAGCGGAAAAGGCAACTGCGTGCGGCGCCCGGCACCGAGGCCGAACGCCTTGAGCGCGAGATGCAGCACGACGACCGAATCCTTGCCGCCGGAGAACAGCAGCGCCGGCCTTGCGCATTCGGCCACCAGCTCCCGCAGGATATGGATCGATTCCGCCTCGAGCCAATCCAGGTGGTCCAGGCGCGTGGCCGTATTGTGGCGCAAAGTGATGTCCGTCGGTCCGAGCAACGTGCTCATATTCGTCCTCAATGCTTCGATGCGGTTCAAGATTGGGCCGGCGCGCCTGGATGCAGCCCGCATTCCTTCGAGTCGCGGCTTTCCCACCACCAGCGTCCGGCGCGGCTATCTTCGCCAGCGCGGATCGCGCGCGTGCACGGCTCGCAGCCGATGCTTGGGTAACCGCGCGCATGCAAGGGATTGACCGGCACGTCGTACGCCTTCAGGTATGCCCAGACGTCGGCCTCGGTCCAGTCGGCGAGCGGGTTGTACTTCGCGATGCCGCGCGCCCCATCCTGCTCTCGTTCAGGCAGTTGCGCACGGGTGATCGATTGCTCGCGCCGTTGCCCAGTCACCCACGCTTGCGCGCCAGCCAGCGCGCGATTTAATGGCTCGACCTTGCGGATCTCGCAACACCGCTTGCGCAACTCGATGCTGTCGTAAAACGCATTCAGCCCATGCTCGCTGACATACGCGTCGATCGCCTCCTGCCGCGGATGCCATTGTTCGATGACATAGCCATAGCGCCGCCGAACCTGCTCGATCATGCCGAGCGTCTCGGCATGCAGCCGGCCGGTATTCAGCGAGAAAATGGTAATGGACAGTTTGCGCGACAGGATCGCGTGGGTCAGCAACATGTCCTCGGCGGCCAGGCTGCTGGCAAACTTCACACGCGCGTGGCTCGCCGCAATCGTGGCGAGCAGCGCATCGAGCCTTTCGATGCGCTGCTCGCGCTGTGGCATGAGCGGCTCGGCGTGTACGAGCGGATCGCGTGGCGCCACACGCCCGAACGTGACGACGGCTTCGCTCATGGCTGACCCGCCGCGCTCGCGTGGCTGACCGCCGCCGCTTGCGCGCGGCGCCGGAACAACGGGCGCGGCTCGTCGAACGCACCCTGATAGCGCACGCTCAACTCGTCGAACGCCTTCAACGCGTCATGGATGTCCTTGTCCGCGCGCACCGCAAACGCATCGAAGCCGCAGCGTGACATATACAGCAGTTGATCGCGCAACACATCGCCAATCGCCCGTAATTGCCCGTTCCAGCCATAGCGCTCGCGCAACAGCCGCCCGATGCTATAGCCCCGCCCGTCGCGGAATACCGGAAAATCCACGGCGACCAGCGCAATGTGCTCCAGCTCGTTGGCCAACTCGGCCGGCTCGCTGTCCGGCGCGAGCCACACGCCGCGCTGCGACTTGTCGCGCGCGGCGAGCAGCGCGCCGCGCTCGGCTTGCCAATAGGGCAACGGCACGATGATGCGGCCCGCCGGCAAAGACTGGACGGCCGGCAGCGAGCCATCCTGCGCGGCACGCACGACACTCCAGTCGTCGTCCACGACCTGGCGTTGCCGGATGATTTTTTCAATGGCTTGAGTCATCTTCCACCTCACGCGTGCGCCGGTTGACGCGCCGCGTACACCCGTTCCTTGAACGGCGCAATGCCGATCCGCTTATACGTATCGATGAAACGTTCGTCCTCGACGCGATGCGCGACAAACGTATCAATCACCTGGGTGATGACCTCCGGCACCTCGTCGGCGGCAAACGACGGCCCAATCACCCGGCCCAGCGCCGACGCGTTGCCCTGCTCGCCGCCAAGCGAGACCTGGTACCACTCGGAGCCATCCTTATCCACGCCCAAAATGCCGATATTGCCGACGTGGTGGTGACCGCACGAGTTCATGCAGCCAGAGATGTTCAACGACAGCTCGCCTAGGTCGTACACGTCATCCAGGTCGTCGAAGCGCTGCTGGATGGCCTGCGCGATCGGGATCGACTTCGCGTTAGCCAGCGAGCAGAAATCGCCGCCCGGACAGGCGATGATGTCAGTGAGCAACCCGATGTTCGGCGCGCCGCAGCCGATCTCGCGGGCCTTTTCCCACAGCGTATACAAATCGCGCTTCTTCACGTTCGCCAGGATCAGGTTCTGCTCGTGCGACACGCGGAGTTGACCGAAACTGTACGCATCGGCCCAATCGGCGAGCGCTTCCATCTGCGTATCGGTCACGTCGCCCGGCGGCTGATATTTCCACATGGCACCGGGCTTCAATGACAACGTCACCGCGGCATAGCCCGGCACGCGATGGGGGTGCACATTGCGCTCGACCCAGCGCGCGAATGCCCGGTTCTCCAGCAAGTGCTTCTCGAACGACGCGTCGGTGTCGGACAGCTGTTCATACGGGGGCGGCGCGAAATGCCGCGCGACGCGCTGCACCTCGTCGCGGGTCAGCGCCGACGGGCCGTCCTTCAAGTGTTGCCACTCCTGCTCCACCTGCTGCGAGAACTTGTCCTTGCCGAGCGCCTTGACCAGGATCTTGATCCGCGCCTTAAACAAATTGTCGCGACGGCCGAACCGGTTATACACGCGCAGCACGGCCTCGCAGTACGTCAGTAGGTGCTGCCAGGGCAGATCTTCCTTGATGATCGAGCCCAGAATGGGCGTGCGGCCCATGCCGCCACCCACCAGCACGCTGCACACCACCTCACCCTCAGCGTCGCGTTTCAGATAAACGCCCAAGTCGTGCAACTGCACAGCGGCACGATCCTGCGTCGCACCGGCCACGGCGATCTTGAACTTGCGCGGCAGCCATGCAAATTCGGGATGGAACGTGGACCATTGGCGCAGCAACTCGGCCCATGGACGCGGATCGACGATCTCGTCCGGCGCGACGCCGGCGAACTGGTCAGCGGTGATGTTACGGATGCAGTTGCCTGAGGTCTGGATCGCGTGCATCTGCACCGACGCGAGCTTGCGCAAGATCTCCGGCGTGTCCTCCAGTTTGATCCAGTTGAATTGCATGTTCGAGCGCGTCGAGAAATGGCCGTAGCCGCGATCGTGCTCGCGTGCGATGCGCGCCAGCATCCGCAACTGGTCGCTGCGCAGGTTACCGTACGGAACCGCAATACGATGCATATAGGCGTGCCGCTGCAGATACAACCCGTTTTGCAGTCGCAACGGGCGGAATTCTTCCTCGGTCAGTTCTCCAGACAAACGCCGGCGGACCTGGTCGGCGTACTGTCGGACACGCTCGTTGACGATCGTCTGGTCGTACTGGTCGTATTGATACATGGGGAGCCCCAGTCTTTCGTGTGCGTTGCGCGCCGACGGTGCACTGCGCCGGCCCATCCTTGCTGGGACACCCCGCGCGCCGCTGTCCCATTCAAATAATCCGCCATTTGCAAAGCACAAAAACAGATATCGATATTGGAAAAGCTGCGGAAATCGTAATAGACTCGCCTTATACGTCAAACGACTAAAAAATTTTGCCCATATGCGGAAGGGTTATATATGAACCTGCATCAATTCCGGTTCGTGCGGGAGGCCGTCCGTCAGAATTTCAATTTAACCGAGGCGGCCAAGGCCCTATACACTTCGCAACCTGGCGTATCAAAGGCGATCATCGAGTTGGAGGACGAACTCGGCGTCGAGATCTTCACCCGTCACGGCAAGCGCGTGCGCTCGTTGACCGAACCTGGCAGGATCATCTTGTCGTCGGTGGAAAAAATCCTGCAAGAGGTCGAAAGCCTAAAAAGAGTCGGGATGGATTACGCCGCGCAGGACCAAGGCAATCTGGTGATCGCCGCGACCCACACGCAGGCGCGGTATTCATTGCCGCAGGCGGTGGCCGAGTTCAAAAAGCGGTTTCCGAAGGTGCATCTGTCGATTCTGCAAGGCAACCCGACCCAGGTCGCCGACCTGGTCCTGCACGACCAGGCCGACCTAGCCATCGCCACTGAGGCCATCTCGACGTACAAGGACCTGGTCTCGCTGCCGGCATTCCAGTGGCATCACTTGGCGGTTACGCCGCCCGAACATGCATTGCTTGACAGAAAGGAACAGATCACGCTGGACGATCTTGCGCAATTTCCGCTGATTACCTATGACAACGCGTTCGCGGGGCGCTCGAAGATCAACCAGGCGTTCGCTTTGCACGGACTCACGCCGGACATTATCCTCGAGGCGATCGACGCGGATGTCATTAAGACCTATGTAGAACTGGGCCTGGGCGTGGGGATCATGGCCGACGTCGCATTCAACACGGAGCGCGACCGGCCACTACGCGCGATTGCCGTTGGCCATCTGTTCGGCACCAACACCACACGGGTTGCAGTGAAGCAAGGCACCTACCTACGCGGCTACGTCTATACATTCATCGAATTGCTCTCGCCGGCGCTGAATCGCAAGCTGATCGAGCAGACGATGCGGGGCAACGCCGATTCGTATGAATGGTGAGCGGGCCGCTTGCGGCGTCAGTGCGCTATGCAACGTTGCGCTACAAACTATCGCCACCCTCGGGAAAAACGCCTGACTGAATACAACAAGGGACGCCGCACGGTGACGATTGTGGCATGGCTTGGCGTAGCGGCCGCGTCGTGGATCGGCGGCGCGCATGCGCAAGGCGACGCGTCGGCTCGACGGTGACGCCCTACCGCAGTGCAAAGCAATGGGTTGTCGCTGATCACTGGCGCATGCGCCGCGAGCGCTTGTGCGAGACTTGACCTAGCCGTTTGTCGGTTAGCCCGCGCAGGCCGTCGGTCTCGTAACGTCCCATCTGCCGCCAAAACGTGCGCTCGCCCCTCAATAGCGATGCCGCCTCGGCCTGCGTGAGCCGCTTGTCCTGCCAGTCGCTGTAGATTGCTTTGAATCTCGTCTTCCAGGCGCCCTGTCACCCACGTGCCCGGCTCACGGGTGGCTCCATACGACACGCCAAACCGGACACATGACAGGCTACAGCCCCGGACAATGGATGGGCTCACGACACTCATGACAGACATGCTTGCCGAGCGTGTTGAATTACGACATAATCACGGCTTGCGCCGCGTGGTGATTTCGGTCCTACGCGGATTAGCATCACTCACGGATAGTGAGTGTGAGGTAGTGTTGCAAGCTGCTTCACCGTTTTGCCCGGGTGGTGAAATTGGTAGACGCAGGGGACTCAGACCAAATTTGAGCCCTTCGGGGGAAACCTCGGAGGTGAAGCCCGTCAAACTCGGTGAAGGCCCTGGACGCGAGTCCGAGCTAATGCCGAGCCAAGCCTTGGCGCCGTAAGGCGCCTTGGAAGGTGTAGAGAGCAGACGGCGGGCACCTAAGGCCACAGGCTAAGGTGAAGGCGTGCTCCAGACCACGAACGTCCACTCTCCGAATGGGCGGCGGCGAAAGCCGAAGTGGGAAGAAAATCCCCCGCCGCAAGGCGTGCCGGTTCGATTCCGGCCCCGGGCACCAACCGTATTCGGCGTACACCACAGTATGTGGAGGAACCCCGTGAGATGAACGTCTCACGGGGTTTTTTCGTCGGTACGCCAACTCGACGCATGGACAGCCGGTGGTAGCCCTACATTGCAAGCCGCCAACGCGACGTCCCAATTGCTGTGCGTGGTTCGACCACGATTGTGCGGGCCACGCGGTCGTTTTCGCCGCAGCCCGGCACGAAGGCGAGATCGCATTGACGATCGGCGCTGCTAAGCTTGCGCGCCCTGCGGCGTTTTCGGCCAGACCTTGACCGTCACGATTCGCGGACCGACCCGTTCGTTGACGGTGATCAGACATGAGCCAAAGTCCACGCTCTGCCCCTGCTGCGGCAATTCGCCCAGTTTGTCCAGGATCATGCCGCCAACCGACTCGGCCGACTGTTCACCAAAGTCCACGCCCAGCAGGTGCTCAAGCGAGACGATCGACAGGCTGCCGCGACCGATCACGCTGCCATCCGGCTGCCGTTGCCATTCAACGTCAGTGGTACGCGTATCGTCCCGGATCTGGCCGACCAGCGCCGCAAGCAGGTCCGGCAACGTGACGAAGCCGACCGGCTTCAGCCCGGGACGCCCGATCACCGCAAAGTGAGGCGCACCCGAGCGAAAGCGCCGCAGCAACTCGAGTGCGGGCATCTCCGGCAACACCTCGAGCACGGGGCGCGCGAGTTCGCGCAGGTCGCGCGATGTATGCCCTTCGAGACGACGAAACAGCAAGTCCTTCACATCGACCATGCCAAGCACCTTGTCGCCGCTTTCGTCAAATAGCGGATACCGGCTGTAGCGGCTCTTTGCCGCCAACGCTAGATTCGCGTCGAATGACAGGCCCACATTGAAGCTCACCGCGTCGCGCAGCGGACGCATCAGGTCCGATGCAGTCAGTTCGCCGAACTCCAGCGAATGCGACAATGTACTGAGCTCGTCGCTCGAGAACTGCCGATGGGACCGGCTCGCACGCACGATCAGCTTCAACTCGTCACGACCATACGGGGCTTCAGCCTGCCCAGCGTCCGACAGGCCAAACCACGCGAGCATCCGGTTCGAGCTGACATTGAGCAGTGCAATGGCCGGATACATGATCCAGTAAAATAGGTATAACGGCACGGCGGTCAGCAGGCCGGCGCGCTCCGGCATCCGGATGGCGAGCGATTTCGGCGCAAGCTCACCGGCCACGATATGCAGGAACGAAATGATCAGGAACGCCAGCGCCAGTGCGATTGCGTCGGCAAGCGGCGGCACGATTTGTAGCATGCCGAACAGCGGGGCTAGCAAATGGGCAAACGCCGGCTCTCCCAACCAGCCCAGGCCAAGCGACGCAAGCGTGATGCCAAGTTGGCAGGCTGACAGGTAAGCGTCCAGGTGGCCATGCACGCGCGACAATACGCGGCCCCGCCAGCCATATTGCCGGGAAATGGCCGCGACCCGCGTGCCGCGCAGTTTGACCAGCGAGAATTCCGCGGCAACGAAGAAACCATTGAGAAAGACCAGCAGCAGGGCAGCAACAAACGCGAGAAATGTCTGCATCAGAAAAATCGAACCGGCTCACCGACGCGCGGGAACAAAGGGCCATTGTATGTCAGCATGGTGACGATGTCGGATTGGCCTGGCACACAAGTGTTGCGCAGTCACTCTCACGGCCCGCACACCGGCAAGCCGCGACGCGCCAGTGTGCGGGCACGGGATAATGGACACGGCCTACACCGACCACGGCGCGACGATGGCATTGTTAGAATCCCGGCGCATGAACCTTGAAAGCATTCTTTTTTCCCAAGGCTTCGGATCACGACGCGAGTGCAGAGCGCTCGTCATCCGAGGCGCGATCACGATTGGCGAACAGCGCTGCGACGATCCGAATGCCGTGTTCGAGACGGCGGGGCTGGTGTTCCACGTGGACGGCGTACGCTGGGAGTATCGGCACAAGGCCTATCTGGTCTTGCACAAGCCATCCGGCTATGAGTGCTCGCACGCGCCACAGCACCATTCAAGCGTCTATAGCCTGCTTCCCCCCGCGCTGATCACGCGCGGCGTGCAATGTGTCGGCCGTCTCGATGCGGATACGACGGGCCTGTTGCTGCTCTCCGACGATGGGGCCTTTATCCATCGGCTGGGCTCGCCCAAACGCAAGATACCGAAGACGTACGTCGCCACCACGCGCCATCCGGTGCACAACGCCCAACTCGATGCGCTGCGTCAGGGGGTGCAGTTGCACGGCGAGCCGGCGGTGAGCATGGCGCGCTCGGCGCGGCGGCGCGATGAACGCACGATTGAGTTGGTGCTCACCGAGGGAAAGTACCATCAGGTCAAGCGGATGATCGCCGCCGCGGGTAACCGCGTCGAGCAACTCCATCGCGAGGCTATCGGGGCGTTTGTACTGCCCCCGGCGCTCGCGCAGGGGCAGTGGCGGTGGCTCGAAACCGAGGAACTCGGCAAGTTGACGGGATAAAGCGAACGGCATAACCGAACTTCGGCACACCGGCAGGCTGCGGTCCCCCGTAAGCGTCAGCCCAGGCGTGCCACTGCTGCAGTGCAGCATGCTTTCCGCAATCATGTGTCTATACTGACAAATAAGGACGCCATCGGGCGTAGGCTTTGGAGGACGGCACCATGATCACCGGCGACACCTTCGAGATCACCTATATGATGATTGCGTTCGCGCTGCTCGGCGCAATCCTGATCGGGGCATTGCTGACTGCGCTTCATCTCAAGCGCAAGTACCATCCTAACCTGATCGGCGCGATCCTTGGCGCACTGCTGTGTTTCGCGATCATCGAGGCCATGCCGATGCTCGCGTTGTGAGCGGCGCTCAACGGTGCGCGCTTGACAATTGGCGCGCGTGTTCGCGCAAGAAGTCCTCGACGCTCGGGTAGCGCAACTTGATCGCAAATTCATCGCGCAAACGCCGGTTGGCTAGGCGGCGGGATTCGCGCATAAACGACAACAATGCCGCGTTGAGCGTGGCCTCGGCCTGTTGCCGGGTGATGCGCGGCACCGGGCGCAAGCCGCATGCGTGGGCGATACGGTCGAAATACTCGCCCATTTTCCAATGCGTAGCGTCGACCGCATGAACGACGCGCTGCGGGCGGCCGCGGAACAACGCTCGGACCGTGATAGCGGCGAGGTCGTCCGCATGGACGTGACCGGTATAGACATCGTCCACATCGCACAAAGCCGGCGTACCGCGTCGCAGTCGCTGCACGGGCAGCCGGTCGATGGCATAGATGCCGGGCACCCTGAGAATCGACACCCTGACAGCCCCTCGTGAGCCGGCGCGACGCAATTGGCGCTCGGCCGATACACGGCGCACCGCGCGCGCATTGACCGGCCGCACGGGCCGCGTCTCATCGATGAGCGCACCATCACAATCGCCGTAGACCCCTGTGGTGCTTATATAGACCATGCGTACCGGCGGCGGCTGGCGCAGCGAGCCCGGCGGCCACCGCCGGTGCCGCGAGGCGCGCGGTGGCCGCTCGGGTACAATGGCGCTCTCGGTCATGACGCGCCCGACAATCGCGTGCGTCCTGCCAGCGACGCGACGCGTGACGATGCGCTGCGCACCCATGGCGACGCGCGGTGCACGGGCGGTGCGCCGCAGATCCCGCCGCGCGCCCAACGCAGCCAATAGCGCGGCGGTGCGGCGATCTGTCGCGCCCTGGGCTTGCGGCGGCGCCAAATGCAGCATTTGTCGCGCCACGCGTGCGGCGCGCGCCAGCGAGCGCCGGTCGTCGAGATCGCCGAGCAGCGGCACGAGCCCGGCCGCTCGCAGCGATGCGAAACGGGCCGGCTGAGTCGTCAGCGCGAACACGCGAAAGCGCTCGCGCAGCCTTGCCGCGCAGCGCAACCCGACATCGCCGCAGCCGACCACTAGGATGCGGGGGCGGCCAAAAGCACGGCGGCGCGGCAGTACGGCCCGCCCCACAGGCGCACCACCGCCACTGCGCACAGGCAACGCGGCGGTGGAAACAGCGGCCACTGCATGCGGCGGCGTAGCGCACAATTGGAAAGATCGGCTGGAAAGGGTCATCGGGTGCATTGTAGCGGGCCGGCCGATCAGACGTTTTTGTTATTACTCGATTGAACTATGGCATTCAACGTAACGATCCGACAGAGCGGCAAGCAATTTCAAGTCGAAGCCGACGAACCGGTTCTGACCGCGGCGCTGCGTCAGGGCATCGGCTTGCCGTACGGCTGCAAGAACGGCGCATGCGGCTCATGCAAGGGCCAGCTCGTGAACGGCAGTATCGAGCAGCGTTCGCATTCGTCATCGGCGCTGTCGAACGACGAAAAAACCCGCGGCATGGCGCTATTTTGCTGCGCCACCGCACAATCGGACCTGGAAATCGATATCCGTGAGATCGCCGGCGTGGGCGACATGCAAGTGAAGAAGTTGCCGTGCCGCGTCAATGCACTGGAGCGCGTGGCGCACGACGTGATCGTGCTCAAGCTGCAACTGCCGGCCAATGAGCGGCTGCAATATCTGGCGGGCCAGTACATCGAGTTCATCCTGAAGGACGGCACGCGCCGCAGCTATTCAATGGCGAGCGCGCCCCACCATGAAGGCCCGCTTGAGCTACATATCAGGCACATGCCGGGCGGCGTTTTCACCGACCACGTGTTCGGTGCGATGAAGGAACGCGACATCCTTCGCTTCGAGGGCCCGCTCGGCACGTTCTTCCTGCGCGAGGACGCCGACAAGCCGATCGTGCTGCTCGCATCGGGAACAGGCTTTGCGCCTATCAAGGCGATCATCGAGCATGCACGCTTCAAGAACATCACACGACCCATGACGCTGTATTGGGGCGGCCGTCGGCGCGGCGATCTGTATCTGGCAAGCCTAGCCGAACAATGGGCGCGCGAAGTGCCCGGCTTCAAGTTCGTGCCGGTGCTCTCCGAACCCGATCCGGCCGACAACTGGCAGGGCCGCACGGGTTTTGTTCATCGGGCCGTCATCGAGGATCTGCCAGACTTGTCCGGGTATCAGGTATATGCATGCGGCGCCCCGGTGATGGTCGAGGCCGCGCAGCGCGATTTCACCGCGCATCACGGCTTGCCGGCCAACGAGTTCTATGCGGACTCGTTCACCAGCGCAGCGGATTTGGCGAACGCGGTCTGACCGGGTCCCACGGCGGCGTGCCCGCAGCGAGCCGCGTGTTGAACAAGCGCGACGCAATTTCCGGTTTACAACCGACACTTGCGTCGCGTATTCTTCGCGGATGATTCGCGCTCGAGCCCATCTCCGACGTCGCCGCTCGCTGCTTCCATAGGGAAGACGCTGGCTCGTTACGGACTGTCGCGTTGAATTGCCGCGCACCGGATTACCAAGCCACGGACTTCCGTGGCTTTTGTTTTTTCCGGATCCTTTGTCCCGTTGATCGTTGCGTGCGATCGCATTTCCGTTGAGCGGAGAGACTTGCCATGAATTTTCAGGATTACCCCATGCAGTCGCTGATGTACATCACCGATCGTCCCGACATCGTTTTCACGCACGGCAAGGGATCGTGGCTACACGACAACAACGGCAAGCGCTATCTGGACTTCATCCAGGGCTGGGCGGTCAATGCGCTCGGGCACTGCAACGACGCCATGATCGATGCGCTGAACCGGCAGGCGCAACGATTGATCAACCCGAGTCCGGCGTTCTACAACGAGCCGATGGCGCGGCTGGCAAAGTTACTGACCAGCAACAGTTGCTTCCATAAAGTGTTCTTCGCCAACAGCGGCGCCGAAGCCAATGAGGGCGCGATTAAGCTCGCGCGCAAATGGGGCCGCAAGTTCAAGGGCGGCGCATACGAGATCATCACGTTCCACCACGGTTTCCACGGCCGCACGCTGGCAACGATGTCGGCAAGCGGCAAGCCCGGCTGGGACACGCTGTATGCGCCGCAAGTACCTGGCTTCCCGAAGGCCGAGTTCAACGATATCGGCTCCGTCGAGAAGCTGATCACCGACAAGACCGTTGCGGTGATGCTCGAGCCAATACAGGGCGAAGCCGGCGTGGTTCCCGCGTCACGCGAGTTCATGCAGCAATTGCGGGCCCTCACGCGCGAACGCGGCGTGCTGCTGATCGTCGACGAGGTGCAAAGCGGCTGCGGCCGTGCTGGCACGCTGTTCGCCTATCAGCTCAGCGGCATTGAGCCGGACATCATGACGCTGGGTAAAGGTATCGGCGGCGGCGTGCCGCTGGCCGCGTTGCTCGCCCGCGACGAGATCGCGTGCTTCGAAGCCGGCGACCAGGGCGGCACGTATAACGGCAACCCGTTGATGACCGCGGTCGGCGAAGCGGTGATATCGCAGCTCATCGCGCCCGGCTTTCTCGAGCGCGTGCGCGAGAATGCTCGTTACCTGAGCGATCGGTTGCTCTCGCTGTCCGAGGCGCGCGGGCTGGCCGGCGAACGCGGCGAAGGCCTGCTGCGCGCGTTGCTGCTCGGCCGGGACATCGGGCCACAAATTGTCCAGAAAGCACGCGAGCTGGCACCGGAAGGCCTGCTGCTCAATGCCGCCCGCCCTAACCTGCTGCGCTTCATGCCGGCATTGAACGTGACGCGCGCAGAGATCGACCAGATGTTCGCGATGCTCGACGACGTGCTGGACCCGTTGCTTTGAGCCGGGGGCGGCGCCGGCATGCGGGCGGGTGCCCGGTTGCCGGCAGTGTAGGTTGCCCTCGTCTTTAAAAAGGCGTGGGCTGCGCCACCCGTCCTTAAGCAGTATGGATGAGGTTCACCCGCGGTATCGATGGGGTGTTCACCGACGCCGGCCCGAAGTGCCGGGCGCCGGCCACGCGTCGACGCCTGGCTGGCTCACTCGCCGAGATAGGCGGCGCGCACCTTTGAATCGTCCAGCATCTGTTTGGCGTCGCCCGACATCGTGATCATGCCGGAGTCCATCACGTAGCCGCGGTTGGCTGCCTGCAGCGCAAGGCGGGCGTTCTGCTCGACCAGCAACACCGTCGTGCCTTCCGAGGAAATCGTCCGTACCACGTCGAAAATTTTCTCCACCATGATCGGCGACAGGCCCATTGACGGCTCGTCGAGCAACAACAGCTTTGGCCGCGACAACAGCGCGCGCGCCATCGCCAACATCTGCTGCTCGCCGCCCGAAAGCGTGCCCGCCAACTGCGTGGCGCGCTCCTTCAAGCGCGGGAAGAAACCAAACATGCGCTGCACATCGGCCTTGATGCCATCCGAGTCGGTACGCAGATACGCGCCCATCTGCATGTTTTCCAGGATCGACATGCGCGCGAAAATGCCTCGGCCTTCCGGCACCATCACTAAGCCCTGTTTGAGCAATTCGTGCGTGGGCACGCCCTTGATCGACTGGCCCAGGTAGAGGATATCGCCACCGGCCCATTCCTTGATCCCGGTGATCGCCTTCATCGTCGTGGTCTTACCCGCGCCATTGGCACCGATCAGCGTGACCAACTCGCCCTGCCCGACCTTCAGGTCCACTCCTTTGACCGCCTGGATGCCCCCGTAGGCCACCTGCAGCCCGTTGATCTCCAGCATTGCCCCGGTCATTGCGTTCACGTCGCTCGTTGCCATCTCAATGCACTCCTGCGCCCAGATAGGCTTCGATCACCTTCGGGTCCTTGCGCATGTCCTGCGGTAGGCCATGCGCGATGACCTTGCCATAATCGAGCACGGTCATGCGGTTGCACAAGTGCATCACCAGCTTCACGTCGTGCTCGATCAACAGGATGGTCTTGCCATCGTCGCGGATCTTCTCCAGCAGTCGCGTGAGTTCGACCTTTTCGGTCGCGTTCATCCCCGCGGCCGGCTCGTCCAGGGCGAGCAGCTTTGGGTCCGTCGCCAGCGCCCGCGCGATCTCCAGCCGCCGCTGGTGACCGTATGACAAATTGCAAGCCGTGTAGTCGGCGTACTGCAGCACGCCCACATAATCCAACAATTCCAGCGCGCGCGCCTTGATCTCGCGCTCTTCCTGCCGCTCAGCCGGCGTTTGTAATATTGCGCCGATCAACCCGTGGCGTGTGCGCACGTAACGCCCGACCATCACGTTCTCCAGCGCCGTCATCCCACCAAACAACCGGATGTTCTGGAAAGTGCGCGCGATGCCGGCCTTGGCCACCTGGTAGACCGCGGTTGGCGTGTACGGGCTGCCGTCCAGCATGAACTCGCCCGAATCCGGGGCGTACAACCCGGTGATGACGTTGAAGAACGTGGTCTTGCCCGCTCCGTTCGGGCCGATCAGCCCATAGATCTCGCCCGAGCGGATCTCCAGCCCTACATTGGAAAGCGCCTGTAGGCCGCCGAAACGCTTGTTGACGCCCTTCACGGATAGTCGAATCGTGCGTTCACTCATGGCTGTTGACTCCGTGTCTACAGGCACGTCACGCACGCCAGGACTTCTTGCCGTTGCGCCGCGTGATCTTGGCGATCTTATCCTCATGCTTGGCCGCCGGCCACAGCCCTTTTGGCCGATATAGCATGATCACCACCATCGCCAAACCATACAACAACTGTCGGATCACTTCCGTGTCGAGGATGGGCTGGCCAAAAATCGCATTCTGCAACGGTCCCATCGTCGAGCGCAGAAATTCCGGAAACACCGCGAGCAGCACCGCCCCGAGGATCACGCCGGGAATATGCCCCATGCCGCCGAGCACCACGCATGCGAGTACCACCACCGATTCCCAAAAGGTGAACGACTCCGGCGAGACGAATCCTTGGAATGCACCGAACATCGCGCCGGACAGCCCACCGAATGAGGCGCCCATTGCGAACGCCAGCAACTTCACGTTGCGTGTGTTAATGCCCATCGCTTTCGCGGCGATCTCGTCTTCCCGGATCGCGGCCCAGGCGCGGCCGATACGTGAGTGCTGCAGTCGCGTGCAGACGAAGATCACGAACAGCGAACAGAGCACGAACAAGTAGTAATACAGGTAGACCGTCGGGAATTTAAGGCCGAACAGTTCGTGGGTCTGCGCGAGATTGAAGCCGCCGATCTGCACCGGATCAATGCCCGTGATGCCCTTCGGACCGTTGGTCACGTTCACCGGACGATCCATGTTGTTCATCAAGATCCGCACGATTTCACCAAAGCCCAGCGTGACGATCGCCAAGTAGTCGCCCCGCAGACGCAGCGTCGGCGCGCCGAGCAACACGCCGCATACGGCGGCCAAGGCCATCGCCACCGGCACGATCAGCAGAATCGATACGTGCAACCCGCCGGGCGCCAGATGCGCGATCCACTCGAATTGGGTGGTGAGATGGGGCGAGGACAGCAGTGCGGCCGTATAAGCGCCCACCGCATAGAATGCGATGTAGCCCAAATCCAGCAGTCCACAGAATCCCACCACCACGTTCAGCCCCAACGCCAGCATCACGTACAGCATCGCGAAGTCCAGCACACGCACCCAATAAGTCCCGCCCGCGGCGCCAATGAGCAGTGGCGCGCAGACAACCAGCGCTGTCACCAGCAGCATGACCCTATGGTTCTTGGCCGTCTTTTTGACCGGAATCAGTGTCGTGGACGGCTCGATGGGTTGAATGGAAGTCATATCGATTGTTCCTCAAGACGCGTCAGGCACGATCGGCAACGCGCTCGCCCAACAAGCCGGACGGACGCAAGACCAGCACGATGATCAGCACAACGAACGCAAACACGTCTTGGTAGTTACTACCGATCACTCCGCCGGTGAGATCGCCAATGTAGCCAGCGCCCAGTTGCTCAATCAGCCCCAGCAGCACGCCCCCCACCATTGCGCCGCCCAGATTACCAATGCCCCCCAGCACCGCTGCCGTGAATGCCTTTAGGCCCGGGATGAAGCCCATGTAGAAGTGCACGTTGCCGTACTCGGAGGCGATCATCACGCCAGCCAGGGCCGCCAGCGCCGAGCCAATCATGAACGTCGCCGAGATCACGAAGTTCGGGTTCACGCCCATCAGGCTGGCCACATTCGGGTTCTCCGCGATCGCGCGCATTGCCCGTCCGAGCTTAGTCTTATGCACTAGCAGCAGCAAAGCGACCATCACGACAAACGCCGTGACGATGATCACCCCTTCTGTGGGCGAGATTACGGCGCCGGGCGACGTATCGGTGGCCTGGATGACATTGATCGGATCGGTGGAAATCAACTGCGGAAACGACAGCGGATTGCGTCCCCAAATGATCATCGCTAACGTCTGCAACAGGATGGAAGCGCCGATGGCGGTGATCAGCGGAGCCAGTCGCGGCGCACGACGCAGCGGCCGATACGCCACCTTCTCGATTATGAAACCAAGGCACGCACATACGGCGGCGGCAATCACTAGTGCAATGACCAGCGTGAGCACGCTGCCCAACCCGGGGAAATGTGCCTGCAGCACGCTGATCGCCGAGAGCGCGACCATCGCGCCCACCATCAGTACGTCACCCTGTGCGAAGTTGATGATGCCTAGAATCCCGTACACCATCGTATAGCCCAACGCGATGATCGCGTAGACGCTGCCCAGCACCAGACCATTCAAGATCTGTTGGATGAAAATATCCATCGAATGCTCCTTGGACCGTACGCGACGGAACGCAGCCTGGCCGCAGGTGGTGCGGCATGGTGATACGCAGCGCGCGGTGCGCCTGGTATCTAAAATGAACCGATAAAGATCTGCCGCCGGCGACATGGACGTATTCGTCATCGGAATACGCGAATGTACATGGCAGATACAAAAACGGCACCCAGGGCCAGCCCGGTGCCGTAGCGTTACACGCCGTTCCAACAAGTTCGATGTGGCGCGTTACCCCGCCGTAGTCAGTGAGCCGCACCCGGCGTGGCGCCGCGATCCGCATGTCGGCCTCGACCCAAAAACCGTTGCGCACGCATGACCGGTGACGGGCAAGCTGGATGCCGATTGCCCGATAAGCCACGTGGACAGCATTTAAGGAGTCGATCATTTCGTCAGTGGACAACTGTTTTCTGCCTCGTGCGAATAGCGGTCCCACTTTCCGAATATGACGATGCCGCACAATCTGCCAGTCTTCGTTTCATCTTGCTGCATGCGATCGATCGCCGCCGCAAGCGCTTCCCGGATGCAACGCCAGTCAATCCGCTCTGCATTCGTCAGCGCTTTCGCGCCTTACCACAAGACGACTCTCGTCCCTAGATAGGTCACGAAACGCGCGCATTGTAACGCCATTCCCGCGTTGAACAATATTCAAAAATGACAGGGTTTTCCTGCATTGCAACCTTAATTTAAGCGCAATAAACCGCAAAATGTGCAACTCGGTTGCACTCGATTCAATCCTCGAAGTTGCACTCGAGCCGCGCTGAAATTGAGCGCGATTGCACCGTATGGGATAAGCGGGCATTCCCCTAAAGTCATCGAATGAAGGAATGGACATCGTCGTATGGCTGCTGAAGCTGCCGCCGCCCGCTTCGGCCCATATTCAGACAACGTCATCATGGAAAGGGAAGACTCTTTGGCGTACTCGTCCAAACGCGGAACGCACGCGTTCCCGTCAAGGCTGGCAACTCGCACCTAGCAATTGGCAGCGATATCTGGCGACCGGTTTGATGGAATATCGGGACAAGACTTCATGCGCGCGCCGCGGCACACGAGCCCAGACGCCGCACACAAACATGAACACCCCGCCATTCGGGGGGCGGCCCGCTGGCTACACAAGAGGCCGCACGCGAAACACTGCGCGCGCGTCAACGTCGCGTCAGGCGCAAAGCGGCGCGACAGCGCGCTCAGGAGAGCAGCGCCAGTCCTTTGGGCAATGGAAAGGAAACGTTTTCCTGGGCGCCATCCAGCGTCCGGACATAGCAAGCGCCCAATTGGCGCAGCCGCTCGACGACCGCCTGCGCCAGTGCCTCGGGTGCCGAGGCGCCCGCCGTCACGCCAATGCGTTGCTTGCCACCCAGCCAGGCAGGATCGATTTGCTCCGGCGCATCCACCATGTAGGCCGGCACACCACGCTTTTCCGCCACTTCGCGCAGGCGGTTCGAGTTGGAACTGTTCGGGCTGCCGACGACGATCACGACATCGCACTGCGGCGCCATGAATTTCACCGCATCCTGCCGGTTCTGCGTCGCGTAGCAGATGTCTTGCTTCTTCGGCTCGCGAATGGCGGGAAAGCGCGCCTTCAGCGCACCGATCACCTCCATTGCATCGTCAATCGACAGCGTGGTCTGCGTCACGTAGGCAAGCCGGTCGGGATCGGCGACCTCCAGCGCAGCAACGTCCGCCGCGGTCTCCACTAGGTGCATGCCCGCACTGGCTTGCCCCATCGTACCTTCGACCTCCGGGTGGCCACGATGGCCAACCATCACGATCTCGAAACCTTCGGCACGCAGCTTGGTCACCTCCATGTGTACCTTGGTGACCAGCGGACAGGTGGCGTCAAAGACGCGCAATCCTCTGTCAAGCGCGCGAGCGCGCACTGCCTTTGGCACCCCGTGTGCGCTGAATATGAGCGTTGCGTCGTCCGGGACGTCGTCGAGCGATTCAACGAATACCGCGCCTTTGCGACGCAGGTCGTCCACGACATAGGCGTTATGCACGATCTCGTGACGCACATAGATCGGCGAACCGAACAGCGTCAACGCACGCTCGACGATCTCGATTGCCCGGTCGACTCCCGCGCAGAATCCACGCGGCTGTGCCAGCAATATTTCGCTCGGGTATCCAGTTGTTGCGGTCATGGCGCTTCCTACAGAATGCCGATGATCTGGACCTCAAAGGTCAGATGCTGGCCGGCCAGCGGGTGGTTGAAGTCGAACAGCGCGTACGTCTCGCCGACCTCCTTGAGCACGCCGGCATAGCGCGCTCCGCTGGGCGCGTTGAATTCGACCAGATCGCCAGGGGAGAAATCCTCGTCGATCATCGAATTTTCACGCAGCGTGGCCAGCGAGACCTTCTGCACCAGTTCCGAATTACGCAAGCCGAATGCCTGCTCCGGTGTTAGCCGAATGGTCGAGTGGTGCCCAACCTTCATGCCAAGCAGAATGTCCTCCAGAGGTCCCGCGAGCTGTCCCGCGCCGAGCAACAGCGTCGCAGGCTTGTCGTCGAACGTGTTGACGATGTCCGCGCCTCCCTCCAGCGAAAGCCGGTAGTGCAGCGTGACATGGGAACCGGGCTTCACCTCGGAAATATCAATGATGCTCATGCGCAAGTTTCGAATACCGTGCGTCGCGGGCTGCGACCACGCAAGCTGTCATTGTAAGCCACCGCAGCGACACCCACATGGAGGTTAATCAATGCAACCCGGAACCGACGATTCGACGGCGCGCCGACATGTGCCGATCCCAATCCGCCAATGGCCGGAAAATGAACGGCCGCGGGAGCGATTGTTCGTTGCCGGTGCAAGCGCGCTGACCGACGCGGAGCTGGTCGCACTGTACCTGGGCAGCGGTAGTCGCGGCCGCGATGCGGTCGGACTGGGTCAGCAATTGCTAGCGCGCTTCGGCTCACTGCGTGGGTTGTTCAGCGCGTCCCATGACGAGCTGATTCAGGTGACCGGCGTCGGGCCGGCAAAGATTGCACGATTACAGGCGGCCACAGAGATCGCGCGACGCGCGCTGGGCGAGCAATCGCGCGAGCAAGCAACACTGGATCGCCCCGAGATCGTCGAGGACTATCTGCGCCTGATGATTGGCACCCGGCCCTATGAGGTGTTCGTTTGCTTGTTCCTCGACACCCGGCTTCGTATGATCCATGCGGAAGAGCTGTCCCGCGGTTCGTTGTCACATGCCGCGGTCTATCCGCGCGAAGTCGTCAGGCGCGCGCTGCAGACCAACGCCGCCGCGCTGATCATTGCGCATAATCACCCATCCGGCGCGGCGCAACCCAGTGCGGCGGACCTGTCGATGACCCGCACGCTCAAGGATGCGTTGTGCCTGATGGACATCAAGCTGCTCGATCATTTCATCGTGACATCGGACACCATTTTGTCGCTCGCGCGCCACGGACTGCTATAACCGGGCGCGCGCGGCGGCCCGTTCGGATAACGCAAAGCAGGTTGATTTTTCTTGCCTTTTTCTGCTAGACTTGCGGTTTGCCCGTACCACCCCTTTCGTATCACCCGAATTTAAGCGTATTAGGAGTGCTCTGATGGCACGCAAATGTCAAGTTACTGGGAAAGCGCCGATGGTCGGCAATAACGTTTCCCACGCGAACAACAAGACCAAGCGTCGCTTCCTCCCGAACTTGCAAAGCCGCCGGTTCTGGGTGGAAAGCGAAAATCGCTGGGTGCGGCTGCGCGTTTCGAACGCGGGCTTGCGCCTGATCGACAAGAATGGCATCGACACCGTGCTCGCAGACCTGCGCGCGCGCGGTGAAGCTTAAGGAGCTGCGACATGGCCAAAGGCGCTCGCGACAAGATCAAGCTGGAATCGACGGCCGGAACCGGTCACTTCTACACCACGACGAAGAACAAGCGCACGATGCCTGAAAAGATGGCGATCATGAAGTTCGACCCGGTCGCGCGCAAGCACGTGGAATACAAGGAAACGAAGATCAAGTAATGGATCTACGGGACCTCCGATCGGCTCACCGGTCGGAAGCTCAACGTCTCTCTCGAGACTGCAGAGCCTGACGAAGAGCAAAAGACCCCGGACTCCGGGGTCTTTTGCTTTTTGCATGTCGTGTCGCATCGGGGTATGCTCCTTCGTTTCGGCGTACGGGTCCTAACCCATCACGTAGGGTATGAGGAGACCATCCCAATGAATTTCGACGTCGTCATCGTCGGTAGTGGGCTGGCCGGGTTGAGCGTGGCGCTGAACCTGGCGCCCACTTGCCGGGTCGCCGTCATCGCGAAGCGGGCCCTGTCCGACGGTGCTAGCGACTGGGCACAAGGTGGCATCGCAGCCGTGCTGGACTCGGCAGACAGTATCGACAGCCATGTCCGCGATACGCTGGTCGCCGGCGCAGGCCTATGCGACGAATCCGCGACGCGCTTCATCGTCGAGAACGGACGCACGGCGATCGAATGGTTGATCGGCGAAGGCGTGCCGTTCACCAAGGACAATAACACCGAATTAGGATTTCACCTGACGCGCGAAGGCGGACACAGCCATCGGCGCATCATTCACGCGGCCGATGCCACCGGCCATGCGGTGCTGTCAACGCTCATCGAACAAGCCCGTCAACGCCCGAACATCACCCTGCTCGAGCAGCATTGCGCGATCGACCTGGTCACGTCCGACCGGCTCGGATTGCCGGGCCGGCATTGCTTCGGGCTGTACGCACTCGACATTGAAAGCGGCAAGACACTGACGATCGAGACACCGCACACTGTGCTAGCCACCGGCGGCGCCGGCAAAGTCTACTTATATACGACGAACCCGGATACCGCGACCGGCGACGGCATTGCGATGGCCTGGCGGGCCGGCGCACGGGTGGCGAACATGGAGTTCATGCAATTCCACCCGACCTGCCTGTACCATCCGTATGCCGGCTCGTTCCTCATTTCCGAGGCGGTGCGCGGCGAAGGCGGACTGCTGAAGCTGCCGGACGGCACCCGCTTCATGCCGCAGTATGACGAGCGCGCGGAATTGGCGCCACGCGACATCGTCGCCCGCGCCATTGACTTCGAAATTAAGAAGCGCGGTATCGATTGCGTCTATCTCGATATCAGTCACCAACCGGCTGCATTCCTGCGTGAGCACTTTCCGACAATCCTTGCACGATGCCAGCAGTTCGGCATCGATATCACGCGTGCTCCGATCCCCGTCGTGCCGGCCGCCCATTACACGTGCGGAGGCATCGTGACCGACCTGGCCGGCCGAACCGATCTCACCGGACTCTACGCAGTCGGCGAAACCTCCTATACAGGCTTGCATGGCGCTAACCGGCTTGCAAGCAATTCGCTGCTAGAGTGCCTAGTGATCGGCAAGGCCGCGGCGCGAGCCATCGAAGACGCGGGGTTTCATGCGGCGCACAATTTTAAATTGCCGGAGTGGGACGAGAGCCGCGTGTCCGATGCCGACGAAGAGGTCGTCGTGGCTCACAACTGGGATGAGGTGCGGCGGCTAATGTGGAACTATGTCGGCATCGTGCGAACCGACAAGCGGCTGGCACGGGCGAAGCACCGACTGGCGCTGCTGCGCGATGAGATCCACGAGTACTATGCGAATTTTCGCATCAGCCGCGACCTGCTCGAGTTGCGCAACCTGGTCGATGTTGCGTTGCTGATCGTCGATAGCGCCCGCTCCCGACTCGAAAGCCGCGGCTTGCATTTCAGCCGCGACTGGGAGCAGGCGTTGCCTAAAGCCATGCCAACGGTGCTGAGCCCGAAGCGATTCCGCAACCGCTCGATCTGATCGCCCGTGGCTGCGCCCACGGCAGTCCAGCGCCGAGGGCTACGCGCGATCGAGGATTCGCATCGAATAGTCGGTCGCGCGCACGTCCTTGGTCAGTGCGCCAATTGATATGCGATCCACGCCGGTTGCCGCGATATCGCGTACCGTGTCTAAGCTAACGCCCCCGGAGACCTCAAGCAGGGCCCGATGATCGTTCAGCGCCACCGCATCACGCATCATGTCCAACGTGAAATTGTCCAGCAACACCGATTGAGCATGATGCGCCAGTGCCACCTGCAGCTGTTCGAGTGTCTCGACCTCGACCTGCACCGGCACGCCCGCCTGCAACGCATGCGCGGCCTGCAGCGCGGCGGCGACACCGCCCGCGGCCGCAATATGATTTTCTTTAATTAGGATGCCGTCATACAGCGCCAGCCGCTGGTTGTCACCGCCGCCGACCCGAACAGCATACTTTTGCGCCAGCCGCAGGCCAGGCAACGTCTTGCGCGTATCAAGAATTCGCGCCCGAGTGCCGGCAATCGCCTCGACGTATCGGCGCGTGGCCGTCGCGACGCCGGACAGCAACTGCAGGAAATTCAAGCCATTGCGCTCGGCCGTCAACAGTGCGCGCGCAGGGCCCCGCAACGAGCACACTGGCGTATCGGCGCGCATCCATTCACCTTCGCGATAATGCCATGACAGGTCGATGCGGGCATCGACGCTGCGCATCACTTCGGCGAACCAGAGCACGCCGCACAGCACCGCGGGCTCACGCACGATGATCCGGGCATCGAACACGTCGTGCGCGGGCACGAGCAAGCCCGTCCAGTCACATGCGCCAACATCCTCCGCCAGCGCGTCCTGCACATTCTGGCGCAGCGCGGTCATCAACGCATCACCGTAGTCGTGACGGACTTGCTCATAGCCATCCCATTGCGGCGCCGCCACCGTGCGGATCTCGCTGCCCGTTCCGGAGAACACGCCCATCACGCGGCCCCCACATGTCGAAATAATGCGTCATCGCGCGCCAGGTCGCCGCTGGCCCGCACATTGCGCTTCTTCTGCGCAGCGAAGTCCAGCATGCGGTCGATCGGCATCCGCGCACGCGCGGCGATGGCCGGATCGACGCCTATCTCGTTCGCACCGGACTGCAGCACGGCAGCAAGATTAGCGAGACCGTTCATCGCCATCCATGGACAATGCGCACAGCTTTTGCACGTCGCGCTGTTGCCCGCGGTCGGCGCGGCAATGAACGTCTTACCCGGCGCCGCCGCCTGCATCTTGTACAAAATGCCCAGGTCGGTGGCCACGATGAAGCGGGTCGCGTCAAGCGCCTTCGCCGCATCGATCAGTTGCGTGGTCGAGCCGACCACGTCAGCCTGCGCAACGACCGATTCCGGCGATTCAGGATGCACAAGTACCTTGGCGTCCGGATGCTCGGCGCGCAACAAGTCAAGCTCGACCCCCTTGAACTCGTCGTGTACGAGACACGAGCCTTGCCACATCAGCATATCGGCGCCGGTCTTGCGCTGGATGTAGCTGCCCAGATGGCGGTCCGGCGCCCACAAGATCTTCTCGCCGCGCGCATGCAGCGCAGCGACGATATCCAGCCCGATTGACGAAGTCACCATCCAGTCCGCACGGGCCTTGACCGCCGCGCTCGTGTTCGCGTACACGACGACGGTCCGGTCGGGATGGGCGTCGCAGAACGCGGCAAACTGGTCGGCAGGACAACCCAGATCGAGCGAACACGTCGCATCCAGGTCCGGCATCAACACGCGCTTTTCGGGGCTCAGGATCTTCGCGGTCTCACCCATGAAACGCACGCCGGCCACGACCAGGGTACGGGCGTCGTGATCACGGCCGAACCGGGCCATTTCCAGCGAATCGGCGACACATCCTCCGGTTTCCTCCGCTAGCGACTGCAACTCCGGGTCAACGTAATAATGGGCGACCAGCACGGCCTGCTGCCGAGTCAGCCACTCGCGGATGCGCACGCGCAACTCGGCGCGCTCGGCCGCCGACGGGCTCTGCGGCACGCGCGCCCATGCCTGCCCGACGCTGCAAGCCCCATCAGGCATCACCGGTTTGTCGAACTCGACCGTCCTGATCAAACGCTGGTCCATCGTCATCCTCTCGCTGCTCAATATCATCGCCCGCGCCACCACCCGCGTGTCATCCCGATGACGCACGCTGGTTGCCTCATCGTGGGCCAAAACGAAAAAACCCCGCCTGTGCGGGGTTTTTGTGGCAGGACGGACTTCAAGTGTAACGGAATTTACCGACGCCCGCCTTTACGCGTAGCGACGCAGGCGCAGTGCGAATTCCTGCAATGCCTGGATGCCGCTTTGCTCCGCGCGATGGCACCAGTCCTGCAAGTGCGACAGCAACTGCTCGCGTGACGCGTTCGAGCGATCCCATATCTGCGCGAGTTCCGTGCGCAATTGATAGTACGTGCGCAGGCGCTGGCTGCTGGCGAAGATCTGCACCAATTGCCGTTTCTGCGGCTCGTCCAGGCCGGCCTCGTCCTTGTGGATCCACTTATGCGCGCCCTTGATCAGCGCGTACTTTTCGCGCGCACCCAATTCTTTCAACTGCGCCAACTCCTGCCGGTACGCCCGCTTGACCGTTTTCGCGTAGCGCGCCATCACCTCGTAGCGGTTAGCCAGCACCGCGTGCAATGTGTCCAGGTCTGGCACCGCCTTGCGCGCCGCCAGCTTCGGCGTCGGCGCGATCTTCTTGACCTTCGCGAGGCGGCATGCAGACATGATCCGGATGTACACCCAGCCGATGTCGAACTCGTACCACTTGTTCGACAGCTTGGCCGACGTCGCGTAAGTATGGTGATTGTTGTGCAATTCCTCGCCGCCGATCAGGATGCCCCACGGAAACAGGTTCGTGCTCGCATCCGCACAGTTGAAATTGCGGTAGCCCCAGAAATGGCCGAGGCCGTTGACCACGCCGGCGGCCCAGAACGGAATCCACACCATCTGGATCGCCCACACCGAAATGCCGGCGATGCCGAACAGCGCCAGGTCGATCAACGCCATGATCGTCACGCCGAGCACCGCATGCTTCGCGTAGACATGCCGCTCGAGCCAATCGTCCGGCGTACCATGCCCGTACTTCTTCAGCGTTTGCGCATTCTTCGCCTCGGCGCGGTACAGTTCGGCGCCTTCGAGCAGCACTTTCCATATCCCGCGCGTCTGCGGACTGTGCGGATCCTCGTCGGTCTCACATTTCGCATGATGCTTGCGATGGATCGCCGCCCACTGACCGGTGACCATGCCCGTGGTCAACCATAGCCAGAAGCGGAAGAAGTGGCTGGCAATTGGATGCAAGTCCAATGCGCGGTGCGCCTGGTGCCGATGCAGGTAGACGGTAACACCGATGATCGTGATGTGCGTCATCACGAGCGTGTAGAGCACGATTTGCCACCAAGACCAGTTCAGCAGGCCATGGGCAACGAAATCAAGCACGGAATTCAGCAAAGTAATACCCAGAAAATAACACCCAAAAACAAAATCGGAAAAACCGCCCGATTGAAGCATCGGACGTGACCTGCCGCGGCGGTTAGCGAAAGGCTAGTTCAGGATTCTACCTGATCAGGCGCAAGTGCCTGTCACAAAGTGATTGCCTGTTGCGCGGCACACAGTCGCAGCTTCTGGTACGCGCTATATTCTAATGCGTGACATAGAAAAAAAGAATCAAGCTGGTTTTTCTGCTTCGACCGGGACGACCGGCATCGGTTCAATGGCGGGCGGGCACCGGTTCGACTGCGGCCACATTCTGGATCCGCACCTCGTGCTGCGCGGACGGAACACGGATACCGTGCGCATTGAAACCCGCCCAGATATTGTAGTTGACGGCCGAACGCACCGACATGGTGCCGAGTGCTGCGTCGGCGATCCAGAATCCCAGTTCCAGATTAATCCCGTCAGCATCGAATCCGGCAAGATAGGGGCAAGGCGCAGGTTCCTGCAACACGCGCTCCACACCCTGCGTGGCTTGGACGAGCACGCGCATCGCGAGGTCCACGTCCGTACCATACGCTACTTGGACCGACACCTTGGTCCAGCCGCGCGTGAGAAACGACGACTGGTTCTGCACGATGTCGGTGATCAGCTTCTCGTTGGGCACCAGCGTCTCGACGCCATCCAGCCCGCGCACCACTGTGTAGCGGGTGCGGATCTGCGTAACCCGGCCTCGCAGACCGCCCACGCAAATCGTATCACCGAGCCGCAGCGAGCGGTCCAGCAAGATGATGAACCCCGACACGTAGTTGCTGGCAATCTTCTGCAATCCGAAGCCCAGCCCGACGCCGAGCGCGCCGCCGAATACGCCGAGCACAGTGATATCGATGCCAACAATCGACAGGCTCACGAGCACCGCGGCCAGGATCAACGACGCACGACCGATGCGCGATAGCACGACCTGCAGATTCGCATCGAGTGAGTTGGCCCGCAGCAGCCGCTCATCCAGCGCGCGGCCCGCCCACAGCGCGCCGATCAAAGCGATCATGACCCACAGCAGCCCGTTGCACAGCGACAGCAGGCTCAGGTGCGCAGTGGCCACGCGAAACTCCACGCTCGACATCCAGTGCAGCACGTCGTCCTGAATGCCCATCACGGTCAGCACCATGCCGGCCCATACCAGCACGGTGACGATTTTCTCGATCAGGTACGCGAGCCCGTGCAAGTGCCCGTCCCGGGAAAACACCCGGCGCATCAGGTACAACGCCACATAGATCAGCGCAATACCGAACAGCGGTACCCGCGCCAGGTCCAGTAACGGCGTTTTCATCACCTGGCCCAGCACGAGCCCCGTGCCGCCGACGATCAACCAGCCGAGGAACGGAAACAACGCCTTGTCCAACCCGTGCGCGCCGAAGCGCACCGCCGCGTTGCGTGCGCGGCGATACGCGTCCAGCCGCTTGCGGGCGTAACTGGCGAGCCCCCCTGCCAGCGCTAGCGTGCCAATCAGCGCAACGACTTGCCAGAGCATCGCCGGCTGGCCGAGGTCGCGCATCAAGTCGCCGAACAAGTGGGTCAGTAGCCGATCCTGCATGTCACGCCACCCGTTGCATCACCGCCGCAAAGAAGCCATCGGTGCCGTGCCGGTGCGGCCACAGCGTCAGGTCATCGCCGGTATCAAGCGCGATCTTTTGGTCGGCCAGCACCCGGCTCGCCGGCACGCGTTCGAACATCGGATGAGCAGCGATGAATTGCTCAACGATGCCCTCGTTCTCGTCGCCAAGCAAGCTGCACGTCGCGTAGACGAGTCGTCCGCCTGGCTTAAGCAGTCGCGCGGCGGCGGCGAGGATCGATGCCTGTTTCACCGTCAACTCAGCGACCGATTGCGGCGTTTGGCGCCACTTAAGATCCGGATTGCGGCGCAGTGTACCCAGGCCACTACATGGCGCATCGACCAGCACGCGATCGATCTTGCCGGCCAACCGCTTGATCTTTACATCATGCTCACTATCAATGACGACCGGGTGCACGTTCGACAAGCCGCTGCGCGCGAGCCTGGGCTTAAGCTTGCTTAACCGCTTGTCGGACACATCGAACGCGTACAACCGCCCGGACGAGCGCATCATCGCACCCAACGCGAGCGTCTTGCCGCCCGCTCCGGCGCAGAAATCGACGACCATCTCGCCGCGACGCGGCGCAACCAGCTGGCACAACAGCTGGCTGCCCTCGTCCTGTACCTCGAACCATCCTTGCTGGAAAGCGGCCAACATATGGATCGCAGGCTTGCCGGCCACCCGGATGCCCAGCGGCGCATACAGCGTCGGCTCCGCCTGCACGCCAGCCTCCGCCAGCGCGGTGAGCACCGCATCGCGATTGGCGCGGATCGGGTTGGCGCGCAGATCCAGCGGCGCCGGATAGTTCAGTGCCGCGGCGAGCCGCGCCAACTCCTGCGCCACCGCATCTGGCCCCGCATCGGTGGTTGCCAGACGGATGCTCAGTGCAGCCTCAATCCATGGCGGCAGGTTCGTGCGCACGCGCGCCGGCAGGCTCGCCGGATCGATCTTCGACACATGGTCGAGCCACGCAAATTCCTGTTGCGACACATGCGGGCGCAACGCGTTCAGGCCGGCGGTCTGCATCAGACCCAGCAGCGCCAGTCGACGTGCCGGCGTGCCGCTGCCGCTCTCGGCCAAATGCCCATATTCCATCTTGCGGCGCAGCACCGCAAATACCGCTTCAGCGATCACACCACGCTCGGCGTGGCCAAGCTTCGGATGCGCGCGAAAGAATCGGCTCGTGGCCGCGTCAGCCGGACCGGCAAACTTCAGTACGTCGCCCAACAACGCCTCGGTCTGGCCGATCAAAAATCCATGTAGCTTCATACCGCATCCCCACCAAACAGCAGCCGCGGCTCGGCGGCCGCCAGTTCCACCCGGCCGTCACGCACGTGCAGCCGGTCCTCGACAAACCAGCACACCGCGCGCGGATAGAGCGTGTGCTCCAGGCGCAGCACCCGTGCCGCAAGCGCAGCGGCGTCGTCACCGGCGAGCACCGGCACCACGCCCTGCGCGATGATTGGGCCATGGTCCAGTTCGGCGGTCACGAAATGGACCGTGGCGCCGTGCACCGCGACGCCCGCGTCCAACACGCGCTGATGCGTATGCAGACCTGTGAAGCTTGGTAGCAACGAGGGATGCACATTCATCATGCGGCCCGCATAGCGTTCAACGAACGCCGGCGTCAGCACGCGCATAAAGCCAGCCAGAACGACGAGGTCTGGCTCATGCGCGTCCAGCACCTGCGCCAACGCCGCATCAAATGCATCGCGCCCGTCGAACTGTGTGTGGTCAACGACCGCCGTGGCGATGCCGTGCGCGGCAGCGAACGCCAAGCCTGCGGCGTCGGGGCGGTTGGACACGACCGCGGCAACACGCGCCGGCCAGCGTTGCGCGGCGCATGCACGCACGATCGCCTCCATGTTGGAGCCGCGTCCGGAAATCAGGATGACGAGTTTTTTCATCCATGGATTTTATCATCGGCGCCCCTGCTGCCTGCGCCGATCCGCCGGTTCCCGCCGAAACCCGGTGCGAGCGTTTATAATCATGGGCTTTGCGGCAACGCGCCGGCGCGAAGCGTCGGCGCGGCCATCGAACGCCGCAGCCCGACCGGCCAATCATCGTGAGAGTCTTCAGGGGTCTTCCAAATGCCGAGAGCCGCGCGCCTTGCGCGTTGACGATCGGCAACTTCGACGGCGTGCATCGCGGCCACCAGGCGTTGCTGGCGCGGGTTCGCGCCGCCGCCAACGCGCGCGCGCTGCCGGTCTGCGTGATGACGTTCGAACCGCACCCCCGCGAGTTCTTCGATCCGGCCGGCGCACCGCCGCGCATCGCGATGCTGCGCGACAAGCTCGAGGCATTGCGGCGCAACGGCGTGGACCGAGTCGTGGTCGAGCATTTCAATCACACGTTTGCCAGCCAGTCGCCGACCGCGTTCGTCGAGCACATCATCGTCAACGGATTGCACGCGCGCTGGGTGATGATCGGCGACGACTTCCGGTACGGGGCAAAGCGCGCCGGTGACTTCCTGTCGCTGAAGGCGGCCGGCGCGCAGTATGGCTTCGAGGTCGAGCAGATGCCCACCGTGGCGGACCCATGCGGCGCGCGCATCTCCAGCTCGGCCGTGCGCGCGTCGCTCGTTGCCGGCGACCTCGCAGCGGCTCGCACCGCGCTTGGCCGGGCGGTCGTGATCAGCGGCCATGTTGTGCATGGCATGAAACTGGGACGCGACCTAGGCTTTCCGACGCTGAATCTACCGATCTCGCACAAGCGTCCCGCGCTGGCCGGCATCTTTATCGTGCGGGTGCACGGCATCGAGGCGGACCCGGTGCCCGGCGTAGCCAGCCTGGGCTGGCGCCCGACCGTGGACAATTCCGGCCGCGTCCTATTGGAAGTGCATCTGCTGGACTGGCATGGCGACGCATACGGCAAGCTGGTGCGGGTCGAATTCCTTGAGAAATTGCGCGACGAACAAAAGTTCGTTGATCTGGAGGCGCTCGGCCGGGCGATCGCGTGCGATGTCGCCGCCGCCCGTGAATACTTCGCCCCACAAGGCGGCCGGGCGCCGGCCGACCCCGACCGGGCGGCGGTGCCGACCCATCCCGCCAAGCAGCCCGAGCAACGTGGCGGCCCCGGTCCAGGTGGCGATTTTGCGACGTCCGCCACCGACCGAATTAGATAGCGCGAGTCGCCGCGTACCGGCAAGGTGCGCGACGACGCGTGTCGGGGCCGACGACATGTGCCCCGCGCCCGCGCAACATGCCGTGCTTCGCCGATGCGGCCAGCATGCGCCGTTAGCGGCCACCGAACTTCTCCACCATCCCGATCATGAGTGATAAGAAAGCCGATTCCAAGCAGCCTTCCAAGTACCCCGTGAACTTGCTCGACACGCCGTTTCCGATGCGCGGCGACTTGCCCAGGCGCGAACCGCAATGGGTCCAGCAATGGCAGCAGAACAAGGTGTACGAAGCGATTCGCGAGGCCAGCCGGGGGCGGCCGAAATTCGTGCTGCACGACGGCCCGCCCTATGCGAACGGGGATATCCATATCGGACACGCAGTCAACAAGATCCTAAAGGACATGATCGTCAAGGCACGCAACATGGCCGGTTTTGACGCGGATTATGTCCCCGGATGGGATTGTCACGGCATGCCGATCGAAATCCAAATCGAGAAACGCTTCGGCAAGTCGCTGCCGGTCGAGCAGGTGCAACGTAACGCACGCGAGTATGCCGCCGAGCAGATCGAGCGCCAGAAGGCCGATTTCCGCCGGCTTGGATTGATCGGCGATTGGGACAACCCGTATCGCACGATGAACTTCGCGAACGAGGCGAACGAAATCCGCGCGCTCGCGCGCATCTTCGAGAAGGGCTATGTATTTCGCGGCCTGAAGCCGGTGAACTGGTGCTTTGACTGCGGCTCGGCACTTGCCGAGGCGGAAGTCGAATATAAGGACCGTGTCGATCCTGCCGTGGACGTCGCGTTTGCGTTTGCCGAGCCCGACCGGATCGCCGACGCGTTCGGGCTGCCGTCGTTGCCCGGTGCCAACGGCGCGATCGTGATCTGGACTACTACGCCGTGGACCATTCCCGCGAACCAGGCGCTGAACGTGAACCCAGAACTGTCATACAGCCTCGTGGACACACCGCGCGGCTTGCTGATCCTGGCTTCCGAGCGCGTCGAGCCGTGCCTGGCCACATACGGCTTGGACGGCACGGTGATCGCGTCGGCGCCGGGTGCCGCGCTGGGCGGTATCCGCTTCCACCATCCGCTCGCCAACCTGCACCCGGGCTACAAGCGCACTGCGCCGATCTATTTCGGCGACTACGTGACCATCGACTCCGGCACCGGCGTCGTCCATTCGGCGCCGGCCTACGGCATCGAGGACTTCCAGTCGTGCAAGGCGCATGGCCTCGACGATGGCGACATCCTGAGCCCGGTCATGGGCGACGGCCGCTATATCGAATCGTTGCCACTGTTCGGCGGCCTGTCGATCTGGGATGCGAACCCGAAGATCGTCGACGCGTTGCACAATGCCGGTTCGTTGCTGCACACGAACCCTTACGCGCACAGCTATATGCATTGCTGGCGGCATAAGACGCCGATCATCTACCGCGCGACGTCGCAATGGTTTGCGGGCATGGATCTGACGCCCGTCGGTGGCGGCAAGACACTGCGCGAAACCGCGCTCGACGGCATCGAGGCCACCGCGTTCTATCCGGCGTGGGGCAAGCAGCGACTACACAACATGATCGCGAATCGACCCGACTGGACATTATCGCGCCAGCGCCAGTGGGGCGTGCCAATGGCCTTCTTCGTGCACAAGGAGACGGGCCAGTTGCACCCCCGCACGCTGGAGTTGCTCGAACAGGTCGCGCAACGCGTCGAGCAACACGGCATCGAGGCATGGCAGTCGCTCGATGCACGCGAGCTGCTCGGCGACGATGCTGATCTGTACGAAAAGAATCGCGACACGATGGACGTCTGGTTCGACTCCGGCACGACGCACTGGCATGTGCTGCGTGGCTCGCACGCCCAGCAGTTGCAGTGGCCCGCCGACCTGTACCTCGAAGGCTCGGATCAGCACCGCGGATGGTTCCATTCGTCGCTGCTGACCGGCTCGATGCTCGATGGCAAGCCACCCTACAAGGCGCTGTTGACGCACGGTTTCACGGTCGATGGACAGGGCCGGAAGATGTCAAAATCGGTCGGCAACGTGATCGCGCCGCAGGAAGTCTCGAACAAGCTCGGCGCCGAAATCATTCGCCTGTGGGTGGCCTCGACCGACTACTCCGGCGAACTGTCGATCTCCGATGAGATCCTGAAGCGTGTGGTGGAAAGCTACCGCCGGATTCGCAATACGCTGCGCTTTCTGCTGGCGAATCTGTCGGATTTCGACCCGAGCCGGAACATGGTGCTGCCCGAGCAGTGGCTCGAGATCGACCGCTACGCGCTCGCGCGCGCCGCGGCGCTGCAAAAGGAAGCGCTCGACCACTACGACGTGTACGAATTCCACCCGGTCGTGGCCAAGCTGCAGACCTTCTGCTCAGAAGATCTCGGTGGCTTCTATCTCGATGTGCTCAAGGACCGGCTGTACACGTCGGCGCTCGACTCGCACGCGCGGCGCAG
Source organism: Mycetohabitans sp. B8 (assembly GCF_021991875.1). Lineage (GTDB taxonomy): Bacteria > Pseudomonadota > Gammaproteobacteria > Burkholderiales > Burkholderiaceae > Mycetohabitans. The sequence goes on along the minus strand of NZ_JAHLKR010000008.1, from coordinate 36,204 downwards.
CGCGCAGTCGGCGCTGTACCATATCACGCAGGGGTTACTGCGATTGATCGCGCCATTCCTGTCGTTCACCGCGGAAGAAGCGTGGGCGATCTTCCAGCCGGGGCACACGACGATCTTCACCGAAACGTATTACGTCTATCCGCCGCTGGCCGAAGGCACGGCGTTGTTGGATAAATGGGCGCTCGTGCGTCAATTGCGTGGCGATGTCACCAAGGCGCTCGAAGCGGCGCGCGAAGCCGGCCAGATCGGCTCATCGCTGCAGGCCGAAGTCGAGATCCGCGCGCATGGCGCACGCTACGATACCCTCGCGAGCCTGGGTGACGCGTTGAAATTCGTGCTGATCACCTCCGCAGCGCGGGTGATCAAGGTCGACAGCCAGGCCGACGAGGCCATCGACGTGGTCGCGTCCCGGTACCTAAAGTGCGAGCGTTGCTGGCATTACCGCGAGGAAGTGGGCACAAACGCCGAGCATCCGACGCTGTGCGGGCGCTGCACGGCGAATCTATTCGGGGACGGCGAACACCGGAGCATTGCATAAATGGCGAAGACCTCATCTAGCAACGCCGCCCGTTCGGCAACGCTCATGCCGTGGCTGGGCATGTCGTTGATTGTAATCCTGCTCGATCAGTTGTCCAAAATCGCGGTGTCGCGCCTGTTCGTGTACGGCGACCCGCATCCGGTTGCGCCCTTTTTCAATCTGCTGCTGATCTACAACCGTGGTGCCGCGTTCAGCTTTCTGGCGACTGCCGGCGGCTGGCAGCGCTGGGCGTTCACTGCATTGGGCATCGTCGCCGCATTGGTGATCACCTGGTTGCTCAAGCGCCACAGCGGGCAAAGACTGTTTTGCACCGCGCTGGCGCTGATTCTCGGCGGCGCGCTGGGCAACGTCATTGACCGGCTGGTGCACGGCCATGTGATCGACTTCCTTGATTTTCATGTCGGCGGCTGGCATTGGCCGGCGTTCAACGTTGCCGACAGCGGCATTACGATCGGTGCGGTGCTGCTAGTGCTCGACGAACTCAGGCGCGTGCGCGCGGCGCGCTGAAAACCCGGATCGGCAGACAATGCCGGCACCGGACACACGCAATAGCGGAAGGAACGATATGGACCTTGCGGGCAAACACCTGGTGCTTGGACTGACGGGCGGCATTGCATGCTACAAGTCGGCCGAGCTCACGCGCATGCTGACCCAAGCCGGCGCCACCGTCCAAGTGGCGATGACAGAAGCGGCCACACAATTCATCACGCCGGTCACGATGCAGGCACTGTCCGGCCATCCGGTCTACACCAGCCAGTGGGACGCACGGATCGATAACAACATGCCGCACATCGACCTGTCGCGCCGCGCGGACGCGATCGTGATCGCTCCCGCGTCGACTGACTTCATCGCCAAGCTAGCCAACGGGCTGTGCGACGATCTCTTGTCCACGTTGGCCGTGGCACGCGACTGTCCGTTGTTGGTCGTGCCGGCGATGAACCGCCAGATGTGGCAAAACCCGGCGACGCAACGTAACGTCGCCCAGTTGCGCGCGGACGGTATCACGGTGCTCGGCCCGGATGCCGGCCCGCAGGCATGTGGCGAGATCGGCGACGGCCGCATGCTGGAACCCGCAGCGGTGTACGAGGCGATCATCGCCTTTTTTCAGCCGAAGAAGCTGGTGGGACAGCGCGTGCTGATCACAGCGGGTCCCACGTTTGAGCCGATCGATCCGGTCCGCGGCATTACCAATCGTTCGAGCGGCAAGATGGGATTCGCGCTCGCGCGTGCCGCAGCGCAGGCCGGTGCGCGCGTGCACCTGGTCGCCGGCCCGGTCGCGCTCGCTACGCCGTGGGGCGTGAGCCGCGAAGACGTACAGACCGCACGGCAAATGTACGACGCGGTCATGGCGGCCATCGCCGACACCGACATTTTCATCGCCGTCGCCGCGGTCGCCGACTGGCGTGCCGCTCAGGTGTCCGAGCACAAACTGAAGAAGGCCGCCGGTCAACCGGCGCCGCCGCTGGATTTTGTCGAGAACCCGGATATCCTGGCCAGTGTCGCCGCGCTGCCCTCGCCGCCTTACTGCGTCGGCTTCGCGGCGGAAAGCGGCGAGCTGGGCGTGAACGGTGAAGCGAAGCGGCGGCGCAAGAACGTCCCGCTGCTCATTGGCAACCTGGGGCCGAAGACATTCGGCGAGGATGACAACGAAGTCGTACTATTTGAAACCACTGGCTCGACGCCGTTGCCGCGCGCGGATAAGCAATCACTCGCGCGCACGTTGGTCGACGAGATTGCGCAGCGCGTGCCGGGCAGTCTTTTCGCGTAAGTCACGCCCGCGCGGGTGGCGCGCCCTGGTCTCGGCCCACCACGCGTGCGGCACGCTATCCGGTCCTCACATGACTCGACTGTCAATACTCGATCAAACGCCGGTGATTGACGGCCATTCGGTCGCCGACGCCATTGCCGCCACCGTCGAACTCGCGCAGCTTGCTGACCACCTGGGCTATACCCGCTTTTGGTGCGCGGAGCATCACGGCTTGCGCTCAGTGGCCAATCCCGCACCGGAAGTCATGCTCGCGCGCCTGGGCAGCGTCACGCAACGCATCCGGATCGGCTCGGGCGGCATCATGCTACCCTACTATAGTGCGTTCAAGGTCGCCGAGCAGTTCATGATGCTCGAAGCGTTGTTCCCGGGGCGTGTCGATCTAGCCGTGGGCCGCGCGCCCGGCGGTGATATGCGCACCGCGCAGGCCGTCGCGGCCGGCGCCTACAATCGTGGCGAGTTTTTTCCACGGCAAGTGGCCGAACTAGCCGGACTGTTTCGCGGGCAACTCGCCGACGACTCATTCGCCCGCGACGTGCTGCTGCAACCCCATGTCGCAACGCGGCCGCAGTTGTGGGTACTCGGGTCAAGCGACTTCGGCGGTGCACTGGCCGCGCAGCTTGGCATCCGGTTCGCGTTCGCGCACTTCATCAACGCGTTCTTTGGCCACACGGTCGCGCAGGCGTACCGGACGCAATTCAAACCCGGGCTTGAATCTCATCCCTACTTGGCCGCAGCGGTTTTCGTGATTTGCGCGGATACCGAGCAACAGGCCGACGCACTGGAAAAGGCCGTCGATCTGCGTCGCGTGCACATGGCGTATGGCTTGAACGAACCGATCCCGACCGTCGAGCAAGCGCTCGAGCAGACATATGGCGAACGCGAACGGCTGATCATTGAGCGCGAAAGAGCACGCAGCATCATCGGCACACCGGAGTCGGTGGTCCCGCGTGTGCTGGAGATTCAACAGCAGTTCAACGCTGACGAGTTGATTGTGCTGACCGTCGCGGCCAGCTACAAGGCACGGCTGCGTTCATATGAATTGCTTGCGCAGGCATTCGATCTGGCCGCGCAAACGCACAAGACGGCATAATCGAACCTTTTGCGTGCTTGTCGTGCCCTCGCGTCGTACCGCGCCGGCACTGCGACAGCATGTCATAGAGCATGCCGCGATGCTAGCACGCCCCGCTACTCCCACTACTGACTGATTGATGAACATCGACCTGAAGATTCTCGACCCGCGCATGCAGGACGCCCTGCCCGCCTATGCCACTGCCGGCAGCGCCGGTCTGGATCTGCGCGCCTGCCTGGACGAACCGCTAGTTCTGCAACCGGGTGCCACCGCGCTGGTGCCGACCGGCCTGGCTATCCATATCGGTACGCCAGGTTATGCGGCATTAATCTTGCCGCGCTCTGGATTGGGCCACAAGCACGGCATCGTGCTCGGCAACCTGGTGGGACTGATCGATTCCGATTATCAAGGCCAGTTGATGATCTCCACGTGGAACCGTGGCGGGACCGCGTTCACGCTCAATCCAATGGAGCGCCTCGCGCAACTCGTCGTCGTACCGGTGGCGCAGGTGCAATTCAACGTGGTCAACGATTTCTCGCACAGCGAACGAGGTGCCGGCGGCTTCGGCAGCACCGGCCGGCACTGAGCGACAAAAAAGCGCGGGACGTCGCCCGCGCGTTGTTATCGCACAATCGCTGCGATCACTCGACTTCGGCCGTTTCCGGGTTGGTCGGATTGCGCGGCGCCGCATTCTCGTCGAACGTGAGCTGCACCTTGTCGTTGTCGTCGATGTCAACCATCACGCGCCCACCCGTCATCAGCTTGCCGAACAGCAGTTCGTCCGCCAACGCGCGGCGGATCGTATCCTGGATCAGCCGCTGCATCGGCCGCGCGCCCATTAACGGGTCGAAACCGTGCTTGGCCAAGTGCTTGCGCAACGCGTCAGTGAATAACGCATCGACCTTCTTCTCGTGCAACTGATCCTCCAGCTGCATCAAGAACTTGTCGACCACGCGCATAATGATTTCCTCATCGAGCGAGCGGAAGCTGATGATCGCGTCGAGCCGGTTGCGGAACTCCGGCGTGAACATCCGCTTGATGTCCGCCATCTCGTCGCCGGTCTCGCGACGTGTCGTGAATCCAATCGTCGCCTTGTTCATCGCCTCGGCGCCCGCGTTCGTCGTCATGATGATGATGACGTTACGGAAGTCCGACTTACGGCCATTGTTGTCCGTCAACGTGCCATGGTCCATCACTTGCAGCAGCACGTTAAAGATGTCCGGGTGCGCCTTTTCGATCTCGTCGAGCAGCAGCACGCAATGCGGCTTCTTCGTGACCGCCTCCGTCAGCAGCCCGCCCTGATCGAATCCGACGTAGCCGGGCGGCGCGCCAATCAGTCGGCTCACCGCGTGGCGTTCCATATATTCGGACATATCAAAGCGCACTAACTCGATGCCCATCGTAAAGGCCAGTTGACGCGCCACCTCTGTCTTGCCGACGCCGGTCGGACCGGAAAATAGGAACGCACCAATCGGCTTGTCCGTCTTACCGAGCCCGGCCCGCGCCATCTTGATGGCCGCGGCCAACGCGTCGATCGCCGGATCCTGGCCAAACACCACGCTCTTCAAGTCACGGTCCAGCGTCTGCAGCTTACTGCGGTCGTCTTGCGACACACTTTGCGCCGGCACCCGCGCAATCTTGGAAATAATGTCCTCGATCTCCGTCTTGCCAATCGTCTTCTTTTGCTTGGACCTAGGCAAGATCCGCTGCGCCGCACCCGCCTCGTCGATCACATCAATCGCCTTGTCCGGCAAATGCCGGTCGGTAATGAACCGTGCGGACAACTCGGCCGCCGCCGATAGCGCGCCGGACGAGTACTTGACGCCGTGGTGCTCCTCGAAGCGGGACTTCAAGCCACGCAGGATCGCCACCGTCTGCTCAACCGTCGGCTCGGACACGTCAATTTTTTGGAAACGACGCGACAATGCCGCATCTTTTTCAAAGATGCCCCGGAATTCGGTGAAGGTCGTTGCGCCGATGCACTTAAGTTGACCGGAAGACAGCGCCGGCTTGAGCAGGTTCGACGCATCGAGCGTGCCGCCCGAAGCGGCGCCCGCGCCGATCAGCGTATGGATCTCATCGATGAACAGGATCGCATGCGGGCGGTCCTTCAACTCCTTGAGCACCGTCTTGAGCCGCTGCTCAAAGTCGCCCCGGTACTTCGTGCCCGCCAGCAACGCCCCCATGTCGAGGGAATACACTTGCGCATCCGCTAAAATATCGGGCACCTCGCCGCGCACGATCCGCCATGCCAGCCCTTCGACGATGGCCGTCTTGCCCACGCCGGCCTCACCCACCATCAGCGGATTGTTCTTGCGGCGCCGGCACAGCACCTGCACCATCCGTTCGACCTCGGGATCGCGTCCGATCAAAGGGTCGATCTTGCCATCGCGCGCCTGCTGATTCAGGTTTTGCGTAAATTGCGCCAGCGGCGTTTCCTTCTGCGCGCTGGCATCGTCACCGTCGACCGGCGACTCACCCGCCTTCGTCGCATCCGGCCCGGCAGCCTTCGCGATGCCGTGCGAAATGAAGTTGACTACGTCCAACCGGGTTACGCCCTGCTGCTGCAGGTAATACACCGCATGCGAATCCTTCTCGCCGAAGATCGCAACCAGCACGTTCGCGCCGGTCACCTCCTTCTTGCCGCTGGACGTCGACTGCACATGCATAATCGCGCGCTGGATCACGCGTTGGAAGCCCAACGTTGGCTGCGTGTCGACGTCGTCGGTCCCCGGCACGATCGGCGTGTTATCGTGGATGAAATTGCGCAGGTTCTGGCGCAGATCCTCGATGTTCGCGGCACACGCGCGAAGCACCTCCGCCGCCGTTGGGTTATCCAACAGCGCGAGCAACAGGTGTTCGACGGTGATGAACTCATGCCTCGCTTGGCGTGCTTCCATGAACGCCATATGAAGGCTGACTTCCAGTTCCTGGGCAATCATGCTTCCTCCATCACGCACCGCAGCGGGTGTCCCGCTTGCCGCGCGTGCGTTACAACCTGCTCAACCTTAGTCGACGCGATGTCCCGCGTATAGATCCCGCAAACTCCGCGCCCCTCGTGATGCACTTTCAACATAATCTGCGTCGCGGTATCGCGATCCTTGTTGAAGTATTGCTGTATTACCATCACGACGAATTCCATTGGCGTGAAGTCGTCGTTTAGCAAAACCACGCGGTACATCGACGGCGGCTTGGCCTTTTGTTCCTGCCGCTCCAGTACTGTACCGTCCTGCTTGTCCGGGATAATGGCCATACACCCATTCTAAACAACTCGGCCACGCAAGCAATCCCGCCAAAACGCTCAACGGGCACCCGATACGGCGCGGCACACATTCTTTCGTCACCAGAGCGCGACCGCCTCTCCGGCACCCTGCCAACGGTGAGCGCCTGCCCTACGGCAAGGCGCACAGTGTTGCGCTGATCCTGCATGCGCAAAATTCGTTCCGTGGCTATCTCGGTGCATTATGCGACTTTTCAAGCCCTCGCGCTGCGTGGGCGTCGGAAGCGCCCATTGAGATGACGTCAAGATGACTATCGTGCGTTGTTCAGGCCTGCATTGGGTGTCCATGCAACAGGGTTTTCGGGCGTCTCAAAATTTTCTTGACACTGACTTTTAGACCACCAACAATCAAGCTGGCACTTTTTTCCAGCTGTCTACACAGCCAGGAAAAATGCCGGGTGAGCTTGTTAGAGGGATCCGGCCGCATGGGGCACGGAGCTTTTCGAACGTGCTCGTGTAGCAAGGACGAGAGTGACAGGGGAAGTAGGATGGCGATAGGTACGGTCAAATGGTTCAATGACGCCAAAGGTTACGGATTCATCACGCCGGACGAAGGCGGGGAGGATCTGTTCGCGCATTTTTCGGCTATCCAGATGAACGGCTTCAAGACCCTCAAGGAAGGTCAGAAGGTCAGCTTCGAAGTCGTGCAGGGACCGAAAGGCAAGCAAGCTTCGAATATCCAGGCGGCTGCCTGATTGTTCGAATCGCTTGCGTCGCGAAGCAGAAAAACCCGGTTTCGAGCCGGGTTTTTCCTTTTCTGCACCGCTACAGTTTGACGCCGACGCGCAACCACACCGTGCGGCCGGACTCCATGACCGGTGAATGGGCCGGATAGCCAAAGCCCGCATTGCCCGCCAGATTGAGATGCTCGGTGTACGCGTTGTCGAACAAGTTGTCCACGCCCAGCGTCAGCGTGGCCGCCTTGCCGAACGCGTACTGCGCATGCAGTGACACGACGCCGAAGCCGGCGCTCGGCCCGAAATCCTTGCCGACCACGTTCCCTTCATTGAACGCGTACCGGCGCTGCGCCGCCACCACGCGCCACAGCGCCCCGACCGACCACGTCCCGTGCTGGTAGTGCGCGCCCACGCGCGCCTCCAGCGGTGGAATCTGCGGCAACGGCCCGCCCGTGTCGTTGTTACGCCCCCACGCGTACGCGAGCGAGGTCTCGAACCGCCACGCCGGCGTGGCGCGCCACGTGGCGCCCAATTCGCCGCCGAGGATCCGTGCACCCACCTGCGTCGCGCGACTGGCCGGTCCCATCGGCCCGGACACGTAGTCGAACAGGATGAAATTTTGCACGCTACCCGCATACGCCGACAACCAGGCGTCAAGGTGCTCGCCGCTGTACTGGGTGCCGATATCCAGTTGCGTGGTCTTTTCGGGACGCAACGACGAAAACGCGTTGACCGAACCATCCGGACCTCGTTTCGGCGAGAATAGCTCCCAATAATCCGGGAAACGCTCGGCATGCCCCACTCCGACGTACCACATCGCGGGCAACGTCGTGAGATCGCGCTCGTAACGCACGAAGCCGCTGGGCAAAGTACGCTCGCGTTGCACATCAGCCGTCGGATTCGGCGCTTGCATCGCACCGGAGCCGACGTTGACGCGCCGGTCGCGTACCGCGGCACGGTCCACCCGTAGCCCCGTCACCATCCGTTCAGCCTGCGTCGCGTACCAGGTCAGTTCGCCAAATCCGCCCATGCTCCACAAGGTTGCGGACGGCTTCCACGGACCGTTGCCGTTGGCGGCGGCCCGCTGCAGCGACCGGTTATCGAGCGCATGGTGCTGCCCATCCACTCCCGCCACCAGCTTGAACTGGTCCGTGAACCGCAGCGTTGCGGCACTGCGAGCGCCGAACGTGCGCCGCCGCACCTCGGATGCCATCGACATGGACCTGCCGCCGCCTGCCGGCGAGCGCAGCGTGAAGTTATCCATCACATGGTCGAAATCGGTGTAGTAGACCTGCGCCTCGACGCGGTCCAGCACCTCGCCCAGGTGCGAGCGCTCGGCACGCAGACCATAGCTATCGCGCCGGAACCGTGCACCGTCCATGCCGCGGCCGGCGTAGCGCGCATAGCCGTCACCGGTACCGGCGCTCGCTTCGATGCGGGTATGCTCGTTCGGCGTCCAGCCTAGTGCCGTGTCCACGTTCCATTTGTCCCACTGCGATGGCACCGTATTGCCGTTGCCGTCGCGGTAGTCTTGCTGATGCGCGTGATTAGCGATCACGCGCGCATAGCCTTCGCGCATGCCCGCGCTCAAGTCGACATTCTGGTCGTTGCGGCCGAACGAGCCGCCAACTAAGCTGCCATCGAAGCGCATGCCCGGCGCGTCGAAGCGGCGGGTCGTGCGCTCGAACAGCACCGTACCGGCCGATGCGCCCGGCCCATAGAGTACCGATTGCGGCCCTTTGACGACGGTCACCTTGTCGTAGCTCTCCGGCGCGATATACGAGGTCGGGGCATCCATGCGGCCCGGACAGGCGCCCAGCATCGGCGCGCCATTGCTCAGTAGGCTCAGCCGCGATCCAGACATGCCGCGAAACACCGCATCTGCATTGGTGCCGCCGCTGCGGATCGCCGAAAAGCCCGGCACCGTCTTCAAATAGTCGGCGCCGTCGCTCGCGGGCAGCGGCTGGCGCGGCTGCTTCGGGTCGGTCACCACGATCAGCGGATTCTTTGGCGCATTGGCGATAACCTCAATCGGCACGAGCACCGATGCAGCACCCACCGGGGGTGCGTCAGGCGGCAACGCATCAGCTTGCGCGTGAGCGCTCACTGTGCTCAACAGGCCCGCCACTGCGGCGAACACCGAAGGCGTCCAGCGCCGACAGCGGTGGTACGCCACTACAAGATGCGCGTTGATCAGGCGACGCGACGCCGCCTGATCCAGGAAGGTAAATTTCATGCAAACAACCCATGGCATGCCGTCCAGGCCGGCAGTTGGATGGCCGCCCCGGCCGGCATCGGTTACGGAATGAGCAAATAAGTAGCCGTCAAACCGCACCCGGGGGCGCCCGAGGATAGGAGACAAGATGCCGCGACGCGGGCCGGGGGGCGCCATCGATTACCGGCCGCGTGGCCGCGCGCCAACGCTGCAGCATGAGCGTCGGGACCTGTGGTGCGCCGATGGCCGGACTGTGGGCGAGCAGGCTGCAATAACCGCATGCGTCCAGGTGCCCACTCACGTGCGCCGATCCGTGGGCCGAGGCCCGTTCGCCCGTCGTGGCCGCACTGCACAGTACCGTGTCGACGCCGCGCCCAGCGTGGCTGAGCCACTGCGAGGCGAGCGGCATCGCGACGATCAGCCAGATCGCCGTCAGGCCAAGCCAGGCGGTCAGTTTTCGGGCGCGACGATCGGACATCGGGTAACAGCGCACAAGCGTCGCGGAGGCGACGGTGAAGAACGGACGGGTCAGGATTATCCGTCGCCAACGCCATTCTTTCAATTGTGTTTCAGCCACCGCCGCGGGTTAGTGGCGAATTGCCGCAGCTCGCCATGCCGTGGGCGCGACGCGGCGAAAGGCCGACGAATGGTCGGCGCAATGCGCGCCGTGCCGACGCAAAAAACCCCTGTGACACATCGCCTGCGCCACAGAGGTCCTCTTATTCCAGCGCGATACGCCAGTCCGTGCGGGGCACCGTTACATATTTTCGATCAACACCTGACCGAAGCCGGAGCACGACACCTGCGTCGCGCCCTCCATCAGGCGCGCGAAGTCATACGTGACGCGCTTTTGTAAGATCGACTTCTGCATCGCGGAAATGATCACGTCAGCCGCCTCGGTCCAGCCTAGGTGACGCAGCATCATCTCGGCCGACAGGATTTCCGAGCCCGGGTTCACGTAGTCCTTGCCAGCGTATTTCGGCGCGGTCCCGTGGGTCGCCTCGAACATCGCGACCGAATCCGACAGGTTGGCGCCCGGCGCGATGCCAATGCCACCAACCTGCGCTGCCAACGCGTCCGAAATGTAGTCGCCATTCAGATTCAACGTCGCGATCACGTCGTATTCGGCCGGACGCAGCAGGATCTGCTGCAGGAATGCGTCGGCGATCACATCCTTGATCACGATCTCGGTACCGCTCTTCGGATTCTTGATCTTCATCCACGGGCCACCGTCGATCAGCTCTGCGCCAAACTCCTTCTGGGCGAGTGCATAGCCGTAGTCGCGGAACGCGCCTTCGGTGAACTTCATGATGTTGCCCTTGTGCACCAGCGTGACCGACTTGCGGTTATTGTCGAGCGCATACTGGATGGCCTTGCGCACCAGCCGCTCCGTGCCCTCGCGCGACACTGGCTTGATGCCGAGCCCCGATGTTTCCGGGAAACGGATCTTCTTGACACCCATTTCCTCTCGCAGGAACTGGATGACCTTCTTGGCCTGCTCGGACTGGGCGGCCCATTCGATGCCCGCATAGATATCCTCCGAATTTTCGCGGAAGATCACCATGTTGGTCTTCTCGGGCTCGCGCACCGGCGAAGGCACGCCCTGGAAGTACTGCACCGGGCGCAGGCATACGTACAGATCCAGCTCCTGGCGCAGCGCCACATTCAGCGAGCGGATGCCGCCGCCAACCGGCGTGGTCAGCGGCCCCTTGATCGAGACGACATACTCCTTCAGGACCTGCAGCGTTTCCTCCGGAAGCCACACATCCGGCCCGTAGACCTTGGTTGCCTTCTCGCCGGCAAAGATCTCCATCCATGCGATCTTCTTCTTGCCACCATAGGCCTTCTCGATCGCCGCATCGACCACCTTAATCATCACTGGCGTAATGTCGAAGCCAATGCCATCGCCTTCGATGTACGGAATGATCGGCTGATCCGGAACGTTGAGCGAAAAGTCCTGATTGACGGTGATCTTCTCACCGGCCGGAACCTTGATGTGCTGATACGGCATGTTCGACTCCAATGATATGGACGGGCTGAAAGTATGCTGTGCGGCTACGCGCCAACATGCGTTATTCCTGCGTCGGCTGCTAAGGCAGCTCGCGACGGCCTCACTCGAGACTCGCGGGTCGCGCGTAGCAACGCACTATTCTAGCGCGCCGGCAAGACACCACGGTGCCGCGTCGACGCAAGTCTTATATAAGACATAAGACTTGCGTTTCGTATTATGCGCTAATATTTCGCCATTTGCCATAGGGACGGGTCCTGGCGCCCGCGCATCGCCCATGCGACTGATTGCATTGAACAAACCGTATGGCACAATTTGCCAATTCTCCGCCCACGAAACGCGTGCATCGCTGGCCACATGGGTCGACGTGCCCGATGTCTACCCTGCGGGCCGGCTCGACGCGGACAGCGAGGGGCTGCTGTTGCTCACCGACGACGGCACGCTACAGGCGCGCATTGCCGAGCCGCGCCACAAGCTGGTCAAGCGCTACTGGGCACAACTGGACGGCGCTGCACCCGCTTCGGCACTAGCCGCCCTGGAACGCGGCGTGGACCTTGGGGACTACGTGAGCAGGCCTTGTCGCGCCCGTTTCATCGAGCCGCCCACCGGCCTGTGGCAGCGCAATCCGCCGGTACGCTATCGCGCCGCGATTCCGACCACGTGGATCGAGTTGGCCCTCGGCGAGGGCCGTAATCGCCAAGTGCGACGGATGACCGCAGCGGTGGGCTTTCCGACATTGCGCCTGATTCGCGTCGGTATCGGCGCGCTGGATTTGTTCGCGCTCGGCCTAGCGCCCGGCCAATGGCGCGCGCTGCCGCCGTCGGCGCCGTGGCACGGCACGCGCTGACGCGCACATCAAGCCACCTGTCCCTAGCCCTGCCGCTGCCCTCGCGCCAGTCCCTGCCCCCGTGCCGCTTGCCGACATAGGGTTTTCACCCATTCGCCGAAGCGCGCGTCAACCCGATCGACGGGCACCGCGTTATTGGCCAGGATGCCGCCACAGCGTGCTCCGGCATCGGCCGACGTCGCCACCCCGCCGCACCCAGGATGGCACGAAAGCAACGGGCCCGCGCGAATTGTCGAACGAGCCTGTCAACCGAAAGCTGGATCCCGCGTTGATTGACATGACTCATCAAGCGGGTCATTTGGTTAATTCACTCAGTTTGAGGAAAAACAACATGAACAAACTAATCGCTGCCCTGATCGCTGGCCTGTTCGCCACCGCTGCTTTCGCGCAATCGTCGGCCCCGGAAGTCGCATCAGCCCCGGCGGCGGCTTCGAAGACCGAAGCGCACAAGCAGGCTCACAAGTCGCACAAGAAGGCGGCGAAGAAGGCTGCTGCTGCTTCGGAAGCGACTTCGAACTAAGTTTTCCGTCTCCCCAAACCACAAGAACGACGCTGCACTGCCGTTGCGACGGCATTCAAAGGCGGGTTGCCGCAAGGCAATCTGCCTTTTTGTTGGTCGGTACTGCCCAGCGATTCGCGTAACATGCGCGTATTGACGTTACGAGGAGTCTGCCGTGGTTGTTCCGGTGCGATCCGCGCTGTCTGTGTCCCGCTTGCTCCACGTGCTCGCCCGGCACGCGCGCCCCGCCTCGCCGCGGCCTTGCATCGATACCTTGAGGCCCGCACCGCTGGCCCGTGCCGCCGCTGCGCTGGTAACCGGCGTCACGCTCGCGCTGGGTGCCTGCGGCGCGCTGGCGCAGCCGCTGCCGGCCGCACTGAAGCGCCCCGAGCAATTTCCGCGAGCCTCATTGACGATCGGCATGTACGTGGTCGATGCGGCCATTGCCGCGAACCCGGCCGATCGCGAGCAAGGGCTGATGTTCCGCAAGTCGCTGGCGCCGAACGAAGGCATGTTATTCGTATTCGACGAGAACGCAGTCCATTGTTTCTGGATGAAAAACACGCCGTTGCCGCTGTCGATCGCCTTCATCCGCGCCGATGGCACGATCACGGATCTGGATGAGATGCAAGCGCAGACACAAAATAACCACTGTCCCACTCACAATGGCATATACGCGCTCGAGATGAGCAAGGGATGGTTTGCATCAAAGGGCATCAAGCCTGGCATGCGCGTGCTCGGCTTGCCGCCCGCACCTTGATGATCGCGCCCGCACCCTGATCGCGCCCCAGACCACGGCGCCCCAAACCGCGACACCTCACCTGCTGTCTGCCCGACCCGCTCGTCGGGCAACGCGTTTGCTCACCGAATCAAGCAAAACGGCCCACGCAACGCTATCCTATGTCTGTTGGCGCGCGCGCTACTAAGCGCCCGCGCAGGCCGTTTTTCCCGGTTCGTCGGGCGGACGCGGTGTCCGATGCCTGCCGGACCGGCCATCCATCGCGAGGAAGGAGATTCAAGTGGCCCGCAAAACTCCCATCGAGCGCTACCGAAACATAGGCATCAGCGCCCATATTGACGCCGGCAAGACAACGACCACCGAGCGCATCCTCTTCTACACCGGCGTGAGCCATAAGATGGGTGAAGTGCACGAGGGCGCCGCGACGATGGACTGGATGGAGCAAGAGCAGGAGCGCGGCATCACGATCACGTCAGCGGCGACCACAGCGTTCTGGAAAGGCATGGCGGGCAACTATCCGGAACACCGGATCAATATTATCGACACCCCGGGGCACGTGGACTTCACAATCGAAGTCGAGCGCTCGATGCGCGTGCTCGATGGCGCGTGCATGGTCTACGATTCGGTCGGCGGCGTTCAGCCGCAATCAGAAACGGTGTGGCGCCAGGCCAATAAGTACAACGTGCCGCGCATCGCGTTCGTCAATAAGATGGACCGCGTCGGCGCGGACTTTTTCCGCGTGCAGCGGCAGATCAGCGAACGGCTGCGCGGCGTCGCGGTGCCGATCCAAATTCCGATCGGCGCGGAAGACCATTTTCAGGGCGTCATTGACCTGGTCAAAATGAAGGCGATCATTTGGGACGAGGACAGCCTTGGCGTGAAATTCGAGTACCGGGACATCCCAGCCGAGCTAGCCGAACTCGCGCAACAATGGCGCGACAAGATGGTCGAGGCGGCAGCGGAAGCCAGCGAGGCACTGCTCGAAAAATACCTCGACGATCATCATTCGCTGACCGAGCAAGAGATCAAGGATGCACTACGCAAGCGCACGATCGCCAATGAGATCGTGCCGATGCTGTGCGGCAGTGCATTCAAGAATAAAGGCGTGCAGGCGATGCTCGACGCGGTCATCGATTACCTGCCGTCACCGGTCGACGTGCCGGCGATCCTCGGCCACACGCCGGACGACGAACAGGCCGAGCGGCATCCGGCCGACGACGAGCCGTTCTCCGCACTGGCGTTCAAGATCATGACGGACCCGTTCGTCGGTCAGCTCATCTTCTTCCGCGTGTACTCAGGGGTCGTCAACTCGGGCGACACCGTGCTCAATCCGACCAAGAGCAAGCGAGAACGGATCGGCCGTATCCTGCAAATGCACGCGAACGAGCGAACCGAGATCAAGGAGGTGCGCGCCGGCGACATCGCCGCAGCGGTCGGCCTGAAAGAGGCGAGCACCGGCGATACGCTGTGCGACCCGAACAACGTGATCATCCTGGAGCGGATGATCTTTCCGGAGCCGGTGATCTCGCAAGCCGTGGAGCCGAAGACAAAGGCCGACCAGGAAAAGATGGGTATCGCATTGAACCGCCTCGCGCAGGAGGACCCGTCGTTCCGTGTGAAGACTGACGAGGAGTCAGGCCAAACGATCATCTCTGGCATGGGCGAGTTGCACCTGGAAATCCTGGTCGATCGGATGAGACGCGAATTCAACGTTGAGGCGACGGTCGGCAAGCCCCAGGTGGCCTATCGCGAGACGGTACGCAACGCAATGCAGAACGTCGAGGGTAAGTTCGTCAAGCAGTCCGGCGGCCGCGGCCAATACGGGCACGCGGTGATCACACTGGAGCCGCAGCCGCCCGGCAAGGGCTATGAGTTCGTCGACGCGATCAAGGGCGGCGTGATTCCGCGCGAGTTCATCCCGGCGGTGGACCGAGGCATCCGTGAAGCGATGCAGGCTGGCGTGCTGGCTGGCTATCCGGTCGTAGACATCAAGGTGACGCTGACGTTCGGCTCATATCACGACGTGGATTCGAACGAAAACGCATTCCGGATGGCCGGCTCGATCGCGTTCAAGGAAGGCATGCGGCGCGCGCGGCCCGTGCTGCTCGAGCCAGTGATGGCGGTTGAGGTCGAAACGCCGGAGGATTTTATGGGCAACGTGATGGGCGATCTGTCCAGCCGCCGCGGCATTGTCCAGGGCATGGAGGACATCGCGGGCGGAGGCGGCAAGGTGGTGCGCGCCGAAGTGCCACTGGCCGAAATGTTCGGCTATTCAACCACGTTGCGCTCGCTGACACAGGGGCGTGCGACCTATACGATGGAGTTCAAGCACTACGCGGAAAGTCCGCAGCATGTCGCCGACGCCGTCATCAACGCGAAGTCGGCCCGCTAAGCCCCGCCCATGACCCACGCCCTTTCCGCGCCGCGGCCGCGCATGCCACGCGCCGCGGCGTGCCGCGACCCGGTGTGGCACCACGCGATTGACGAACGGCAGCAGATAAAAGTTTAGGCCGCGAAAGAACGTGCGTTTTCACGACAGCAAGCCGTTGACTGCCAACGACGTCGTCGCAACGTTCGAGCGGTTGTGCGACCCGCAAACCGGGTCGGCTGCTGCCTCCACCCTCAAGGGCGGGCCCAGCCTCAGCCCGGTGGCGCGGGCACGGGCACAGGCACGGGACAGCCATACCGTCGAATTCCATCTGGACGCCCCTAACGGCAACGTCCCGCACTACGATCGTCTGGCAACGACAATGCGGCCATCGTGCCGGCGCACGCGGCAAGACAACGCTGGCCAATGTCGTATTAGCGCTGGCTAAGGTCGCATTAGGCGTGGTCACGTCGGATTCCGGCGCAACGATCCAGTTCGCCGGCAGGCCCTACCGCCGCAATTGGCGCGGCGTAGTGCCGAGCAAATCGACGTGCTGCTGATCCGTGTTCCAGAGCCCGGAGTGCGTGTGAGCGTCGCGCTAACCGGCGATGCGCGGGCACGGCGCTTTATCGGGTAGACAGCGCGAGCGGCGGGCCAAAGCCGCCTAGAATAACGGCTTGTGCTGCGAAACCGTCCGATTAACCTATGTCCGGAACCCCGTCTCGCCCCTCCCGCCACGCCGTTGCACCGGAGCGCAAGCTGACCATCATGCTATGGCTGGTTGCAACGGGATTCTTCATGCAGGCGCTGGATACGACGATCGTCAATACCGCACTGCCAGCCATGGCGCGCAGCCTCGGCGAGTCGGCATTGCGAATGCAGTCCGTGGTGATCGCGTACTCGCTAACGATGGCGTTGATGATCCCGGTTTCTGGCTTCTTGGCCGACCGATTTGGCACGCGACGCGTGTTCTTCAGCGCCATCCTCATTTTCACGCTTGGCTCGCTCATGTGCGCGAGCGCGTCGGCCCTCTGGCAACTCGTCGCCTCGCGGGTGGTACAGGGCGTGGGCGGTGCGATGCTATTGCCCGTCGGACGGCTTGCCGTGCTGCGCAGCTTCCCACGCGAGCGCTACCTGCCGGCACTGAGCTTCGTGGCGATTCCCGGGCTGGTCGGGCCATTGATCGGGCCGACGCTGGGCGGCTGGCTGACCGACGTCGCGTCATGGCACTGGGTATTCTTGATTAACGTGCCGGTCGGCCTGGCGGGCTGCATCGCGACGGCGCTGTTTATGCTCGGCGAACCGCTGGACAAAGTCGAGCGCTTCGACGTGAAGGGCTACTTGTTGCTCGTCGTGGCCATGCTGGCGTTGACGCTGGCATTGGACGGGCTAGCCGAGTTGCGGTTGGCGCATGCGCTCGTGCTGGTATTGCTGGTGCTGGCCTTCGCGTGCCTGACGACCTATGGACTGCACGCGACGCGCAGCCCGCACCCGCTGTTCTCGCTCGAGTTGTTCCGTATTCACACGTTCAGCGTCGGCCTGCTGGGTAATCTGTTCGCGCGCATCGGCAGCGGCGCGATGCCCTATCTGTTGCCGCTGCTGCTGCAGGTAAGCCTGGGCTACACGCCGTTTCATGCGGGCCTGATGATGCTACCGGTGGCAGCGGCCGGCATGATGTCCAAGCGCATTGTCACGACGTTGATCATGCGCCACGGCTACCGCCGCGTGCTGCTGGCCAACACCGTCCTGGTCGGGGCGACCATGGCCAGTTTTGCGCTGATGTCGCCAGAGCAGCCGCTGTGGATCCGACTCATGCAATTAACCCTCTTCGGCGGCGTGAATTCGGTGCAATTCACCGCGATGAATACGCTGACGCTGAAAGATCTTGGACGCGAAGGGGCAAGCAGCGGCAACAGCCTGTTTTCGCTGGTGCAAATGCTGTCGATGAGCTTGGGGGTCACGATTGCCGGCGCGCTGCTCGCCACGTTCACAGCCCTATTCGGACACATCGCGCCCTCGCAAACGCTGCCGGCATTTCACGCGACATTTGTCTGCATCGGCGTGATCACCGCGTTATCCGCCTGGATCTTCGGGCAGTTGGCGCCGGACATCCGCAGCACGGGAAGGCACAATGGCGATGCCGAGACCCTCTAAGCGGCGCACGGCTGCGTGCATGTCACGCATTGCGCAACGCCATCGCTCCACGCGTACGCACCGCACCGGGGCACCGCCCGAAGCGGGCACCGCGTGCTGCCTACGCCGCGCCGGCGTATTGCTTCGCACAGAACTTGCAAACAGTCTGAATGCCGCTATGCTGAGGTTGTGAGCAGGACGCGACCCCGTGGTATTGAGTTTATGACGCCTTCTAAAGCATCCCCTTGGCCTTCCAGCCTGCTCGATGTCGAGTCAGCAGGCTTGTCGCCGGTTCGCCCGTTCTCCGGCGACGAAGGCGCGCGCCGGACCGTGCGCTACGGCGACTATACGATCTTCAGCGTTTTCCAGCCGGTATTGAGCGTGTCACACCGGCGCGCGATCGGGTACCACGCGTCACTGCGCGCGCGCGATGCGACACGCGAACACGTGCCGTCGCACGAGGTATTCGTGCAGGCAGCGCGACAAGGCGACCTACTGGAACTCGGGCGGCTCGCCGAATCGCTGCACCTGAACAACTTCTGCGCGCTCGAGAAACAAGACGAATGGCTGTTCCTGAGCCTGACGCCGGTCGCGCTGACCGACACCAGCTATGCAGACGCACTGGTCGCGGCAATGAAAACGCTCGGACTGGCGACGCAAGGTGTCGTGCTGGAGTTGCCAGCGGAACAGGCTGGCGGCGAAACGAAGCGATTCGCCGATGTCATCAACAACCTGCGGCGAGCGGGATTTCTGATCGCCCTAGACGGCTTCGGTGTCAAGCATTCGAATATCGAGCGTGTGTGGGCGTTGCAGCCGGACATCGTCACGCTGGACCGGTACATCATGCAGCAGGCGATCGAGCACACGCATATCGAACGGGTATTGCCCGGGCTCGTTTCGTTGCTGCACGAGTCGGGACAGCTCGTGCTGCTCGGTGGGCTCGCGACCGAGCGCGAGGCGCTGATCGCGCTGGAATGCAACGTCGATTTCATGCAAGGCAACTTCTTTGCGCCACCCGACGTCGACGTGGCGTCACAGGCCGACACGGCCGGCAGGCTGGATCACTTGAGCGGTGCGCTGCGTGAACGCATCACCACGCGCTCGGCGAACGAAAAAGCCCGCCTTGCACCTTATGTCGCGGCGCTGGAAAGCGGGGCGCGGCACCTGGCCGGCGGCGCATCCATGCAAGCGGCCAGTGCGGGCATGTTGGCACTCGGTCAAACGGCGCGCTGCTTTTTGCTCGACGACGCGGGCCTGCAGATTGGCGACAACGTGGTGGCGCCCGGACGCCAGAAACGGCGTGCGAAGCGCTTCGCGCCATTGCAGCATTCGGAAGGGGCCAGTTGGGAGCGCCGGCCGTACTTCACGTCGGCGGTTCATACACCGGGCTACGTGCAATTCACGCCGCCGTACCTGTCGATCAATGACGCGCAGCTTTGCGTGACTGCGTCGATTGCGGTACGGGTGGCGGACCGCCTCATGGTGCTGTGCGCGGATATCGACTGGAATGGCGCGTCGCTCGCGTAGGAGCGACGCGTTGCAGGTACACGCGCGGCGATGCCGCGCGCGAGCTTCACACGCCGAAGTTCTTGGCGGCAAAATCCCAATTCACAACGTTCCAGAATGCGTCGACAAACTTCGGACGCGCGTTGCGATAGTCGATATAGTACGCGTGCTCCCAGACGTCCAGCGTCAGTAACGGCGTGACGTCGGTCGTCAGTGGCGTCGCGGCATTGCTGGTCGAGACGATATCCAGTGAGCCATCGGCCTTTTTCACGAGCCAGGCCCAGCCGGAGCCGAACGTGCCGACCGCCACCTTTGCGAAAGCTTCCTTGAATGCGTCGTACGAGCCCCACTGCGCGTTGATCGCGTCACCGAGCTTGCCGGTCGGCGTGCCGCCGCCCTGCGGCGACAGGCTGTTCCAAAAAAACGTGTGGTTCCACACTTGTGCTGCGTTGTTGAAGATGCCGCCCGACGATTGCTTGACGATCTCCTCCAGCGACAGGTTCTCGAACTCTGTACCCGGAATCAGGTTGTTCAGGTTCGTCACATAGGCCTGGTGGTGTTTGCCGTAGTGAAATTCCAGCGTCTCTTCCGAGATGTGCGGAGCCAGCGCATTCTTCGCGAACGGCAGAGGGGGGAGCGTATGTTGTGCCATGGTGCAAACTTCCTTTATAACGGATTGGGGACCAGGGGGAGTCATGCTGCCGAACACTTGATTCTAGGTGAGTTGGAATAACCTCGCAAATCGTCGGCCCTTTATGCGCGGCATTGCTTTGCTTGCTCCTGTAAATGAGCAAGAACTGCTCGGCAGCGCGCCATTCTGCACACAACAGACGACGTCGATATCGCCGACGCCGCGGGCATGCGACGCTCACCTCCAGCCTGCCGGTTTCGCGCCCCCTTCGCGCCGCCCACCATCCGCACGAAAGGGCGCCGCCCGCGCGCCGCCCTAAAACGTCTCATCGAAGCGAGGTTGCACGTGCGCAATGCCGAGATCCGCGCTGCCGTGCGCGAGGTGTACCGTCACGCGGCGGCCCGGGTTGAGCGCGTCCGGTGCGCGCACCGCCGCGCCGCTGTGCGGGTCGATCAGCGCCGCATAGCCGCGCTCCAGCGTGCGCCGCGGACTGAGCAATTCGGTGCGGGCAGCCAACTCGGATACCTGCGCGCGGCGACGCTCGTGCTGCCTGTGCAGTGCATCGCGCAAGCGCTGCCCGAGCCGCTGCACACGTTCGGCCGCCCGCTCCAAGTCAGGCCGGCCGCGCCGCCAGCGCAACTGAACCATCGTTAGCCGCGCGCGCGCGTCCCGCACCGGACGCGCGCCGGCCGAGCACAACCGCAGCGACAATTGCCGCAGGTGCTGACGCTGCCTAGCGATCCGCTCAGACGGGCTCACGAGCCGGCGCGCGAGCCAGTCTAACTGCTGCGCGCGCCGCTCCATCATCCGGCCAAAACCGCGTGCCAGCGCCGCGTGGCGATGGTCCAACTCGCGCAACAGCACGGTGCGTTGCGCACTGACCAGTTCCGCGGCCGCCGTCGGCGTCGGCGCGCGAACATCGGCCGCGAAGTCGGCAATCGTAAAATCGGTTTCGTGCCCGACGCCGGACACGATCGGCAACACGCTGGAGGCGATTGCCCGCGCGAGCGATTCGTCGTTGAATGCCCACAAGTCCTCGATCGAACCACCGCCACGGCACACGATCAGCACATCGACTTCGGCACGGCGGTTGGCCGTGCCGATCATTGCCTCGACGCGCGCGGCCGCGTCAGCGCCCTGCACCGGCGCCGGGTAGACGATGACCGGCACATGCGGGGCGCGCCGTGCAAGCGTGGTCAGCACGTCGCGCAGCGCCGCGGCTTGCAATGATGTGACGATACCAATGGCCCGCGGGTGCGGCGGCAGCGCGCGCTTGCGTTCAGCGGCGAACAGGCCCTCGGCCTCGAGTTGCGCCTTCAGCTTCAAAAACGCTTCGTACAGCCGACCTTGCCCGGTGCGCCGGAGAGCCTCCACGTTCAACTGCAATTCGCCGCGCGGCTCGTACATCGCCACCGTGGCGCGCACTTCGATCCGATCGCCCTCGCGCGGCGTGAACTGCGCATATTGGGCACGGCCACGGAACATCACGCAACGAATCTGCGCACGATCGTCTTTGATCGAGAAATACCAATGGCCGCTGGCTGCCCGCGTAAAGTTCGAGACTTCGCCGGCGATCCAGGCGAGCGCAAACGCACGCTCGAGCAAGGTGCCGATCGCGCGATTCAAGGCAGACACGGGAATCACCGCGTCGCCGCCGACAAAGGGAGCCGAGGAGGAAAATTCTGCTGTCATCGGACGGTATTGAGGACGAGAGGATCTGGTACGCCCCGGCGGGGCCGCATCTGTCCACACGGTCGATTCTACCGGTCTTTGCGCCGCACCGGTCGGCCGTACCCGCGCGAGAGCGTCAAACCTTTTGCCGCGTAAGGCTTTGCGCGCTGCTCCAGGGGACGGCAAGTCACTAAAAACCTTTCTGATCCATGAGCTTACCGGCGGTAACCCCGGGATTTCCACAAAGTTATCTACAATAACTGGGGATAGTATGCGGGCATCAACGTATGTCGGCATCGAACCCATCGGGGACAAATATGATCGGCGCGCCCGTGCAGACATCAGGCCCACCCCGCCTGTCAGCCGGCTTGCCGCACGCGCCTGCGCCACGTTAGAGTGGCGGCCTGCCGTGCCGTTGTCCGGCGCCCTACCCCATCCGTACACACCGCCATGCCTATGCCGCTGCCCCGTGCCATCATCGCCCATCTCGAGCCTATGTTCTCGCGTGAATGGCAGCGCCGTGGCGTGTTTGCGTACACGCTATGGCCCTTGTCCCAGTTGTTTGCCGCCGTCTGCGCGCTGCGCCGACTCGCGTATGCGCGCGGCTGGCGCAAGACGTGGCACGTCAGCGTACCGGTCGTGGTGGTGGGCAACGTAACAGTCGGCGGCACCGGTAAGACACCCACCGTCATCGCGCTGATCGAGGCGTTGCGCGACGCAGGCTTCAAGCCCGGCGTGGTGTCGCGCGGCTATGGCGCGCGCATCGCGCGGCCCACCGCGGTCATCCCCGCGTCGCCGCCTGCACTGGCGGGCGATGAGCCACTGCTGATCGCCCGCCGCACCGGGGTGCCCGTGTGGGTCTGTCCGGACCGAGTCGCGGCCGCCCGTGCGCTGGTGCAGGCCCATCAGGAAGTGGATGTGATCGTCAGCGACGACGGCCTGCAGCACTACCGGCTCGCGCGCGACATCGAGTTGGTGGTCTTCGATCACCGACTAGGGGGCAACGGGTTCCTGCTGCCCGCCGGGCCGTTGCGCGAACCGCTGAGTCGCGCCCGCGACGCAACGTTGATCAACAGTCC
This sequence comes from Mycetohabitans sp. B8, assembly GCF_021991875.1. Taxonomy (GTDB): domain Bacteria; phylum Pseudomonadota; class Gammaproteobacteria; order Burkholderiales; family Burkholderiaceae; genus Mycetohabitans. The sequence goes on along the minus strand of NZ_JAHLKR010000008.1, from coordinate 13,176 downwards.
TTACGAGCGCAGCCTGCCACCATGGCCGTCGACTTTCGCGCTGACGCTGCAGCCCGCCGACGCATGGCACCTGGATAATCCGCGCCTGCGCCGGCCGCTGGCGCAGTTTGCCGGCGAGCGTGTGCTGGCCGCTGCCGGCATCGGCGCGCCGGAGCGTTTCTTCGCGACCCTGCGTGCGAGCGGCCTTGTGCCCGCGACACGCGCGCTGCCCGACCACTATCCTTTCGATGAGAACCCGTTCGTGACCGATGCAGCCGATGCGATCCTAATCACCGAAAAGGATGCGGTAAAATGCACGGCTTGGCGTGACACGCGTCTATGGGCGGTGCCCGTTGATGCCACGCTCGATCCTCGCCTGATTGCGCTCGTTGTGGAGAAACTTCGTGGACGCTCGCCTGCTTGAAATCCTCGTCTGCCCGCTGTGCAAGGGGCCTCTGCACCATGATCGCAACGCGCAGGAACTGATTTGCCATGCCGATAAGCTCGCGTATCCAATCCGCGACGGCATTCCAGTGATGCTGGTCGATGAGGCGCGCCAGACGGTCGAAGGCACGCCGGTCGAGCCGGCCGGCAACTGATCCGATGCACGCCGCCGTTCCATTCATCGTCGTCATTCCGGCCCGCCTCGCGTCCACCCGTCTGCCAGGCAAGCCGCTCGCCGACCTAGCCGGCAAACCCATGGTGGTACGCGTGGCCGAGCAGGCCCGCGCGTCAGGCGCGAGCCGCGTGTTGGTCGCCACCGACGCCGAAGTCGTGCTCAATGCGTGCCGAGCGCATGGCATCGAGACGCTGCTGACCCGCACCGACCATCCGAGCGGCACCGACCGGCTGGCCGAAGTGGTCCAGGCTTGCCGACTGCCCGATGACGCGCTGGTGGTCAATGTGCAAGGCGACGAACCGCTGATCGAGCCGCGGCTGGTCGCCAGCGTCGCCGCGCACCTGGCCGCCAATCCCGATTGTGCGATTGCCACTGCCGCCCATCCGATCGCCGAGCCGGCGGAGGTCTTTAATCCGAACATCGTGAAGGTGGTCCTCGATGCCCGCGGCATCGCACTGTATTTTTCCCGCGCGCCGATCCCATGGTCACGCGATGCGTACCAGCCGCAATGGAGTCCGGAGGACGGCGCGGCGCCCGTGGTCGACATCGCGCGGCTGCCGGCGCCGAGCACTGCGGTACATCGTCATATCGGCCTGTACGCATACCGGGCTGGCTTCCTGCGCCGCTACCCCGACCTTTCGCAGGCCCCGGTTGAAATCGCCGAGGCACTCGAGCAACTACGGGCGATGTGGCATGGGGAACGGATCGCGGTGTTGCTTACGCCACACGCGCCGCCGCCCGGTGTCGACACGCCGGCGGACCTGGAGCGAGTTCGCGCGATTCTCGCCCGGCGAGGCTGAGGATCGGGCGCCGCGTGGCATAATCGGGCGCTTATGCCACGCGCCCGGTAGCGACAGGCGGGGGCAGGTACGGCGCCTATTGGCGACGCGTTGTCTGCCGCGCATACGCACCGTGCGTCAGGCTGCAGTCAGATTAGCGTGCGACGCTGATGGCTTGCCCGCTCACAGAATTCACAAGCAATCTCGGAGAGAATCATCATGCGTTTGATCCTGTTAGGCGCCCCTGGCGCGGGCAAGGGCACCCAGGCAAACTTTATCAAGGACAAGTTTGCAATCCCGCAAATCTCGACCGGCGACATGCTGCGAGCGGCCGTAAAGGCCGGCACGCCGCTCGGCGTGGAGGCCAAGCGCTACATGGACGCGGGCGAGCTCGTTCCAGATACGTTGATCATCGGACTCGTCAAGGAACGGCTTCAGCAGGCCGATTGCAAGAACGGCTACCTGTTCGACGGCTTTCCGCGCACGATCCCACAGGCCGATGCGATGAAGCAGGCTGGCGTGGCGATCGACTACGTGCTGGAGATCGACGTACCGTTCGACGAGATCATCGAGCGCATGAGCGGGCGCCGCACGCACCCGGCATCGGGACGCACGTATCACATCAAGTTCAATCCGCCGAAGGTCGACATGGTCGACGACGTGACCGGCGAACCTCTGGTTCAGCGCGACGATGACAAGGAAGAAACGGTCCGCAAGCGCCTGGAAGTCTACGTCGCGCAAACGTGCCCGTTGATCGACTACTATATGCAATGGGCACAGCACGGTGACGAGAATGGGCTGAATGCTCCCCGATACCGGAAAATCTCCGGGCTCGGCACCGTCGACGAGATCCGTCAACGCGTGTTCGACGCGCTGCAGTAACCGGCACAAAACGGCGCGATCCAAGACACAACGATTTAGGATCGCCACGATCGTGGCGCCGCCCATGCGCGCGGCTCACGAGGGTGCACGCGTATCGACATCAGCAGACAATCGACATGCCGATCCGCGACAACGTTTTTGTCATCACGGGTGGCGCCTCGGGCTTGGGTGCGGGCACGGCCCAGGCTAGACCCGGACCCGTTGCTGCCGCGTTGAGACGTTAATCGCCGTGACGCGTACGCTGGCGCAACTCCTGCAATTGCGACTCGATGACAGTCGCATCGGCCGCGTCGGGCTCCTGCTCCAGATAGCGCTCCAGATCGTCCAGTGCCGGTCGTAGATAGTCCAGCCGCGCATACGCGAAGCCGCGATCGCGGACTTCCTCGATGTTCTCCGGCAGCAAGATGACGAGTCGTTGTTGGACAGCCAACAGCCGTTGCCAGCGTTCGGTCTGCAGGTAGATCGCTTTCAAATTGCGCAACATCCGCGCGATGATCTCCCGCTCGGTAGCCGGCTGCAGCAGCGCGTGCAGCGTGCCAGCGATCGATTGCCCGCCCTTGTCCAAATACGGCTCGAGCATCTCGACCATACGCGACTTGCTCAGCGACTCGCCGGTTGTGGAGTCCAGCATCACTTCGCCTTCCGTGATAGTCGCCCGCAACAGAAAGTGACCCGGGAACGACACGCCCTTGACGGGTAATCCGAGTTGCTCGGCCATTTCCAAGTAGATCACGGCGAGCGAAATCGGAATGCCGCGTCGCTTCTTGAGCACCATGTTCAGATGGCTGTTGTCCGGATCATAGTAGTCGTTCAGGTTCGCGCCAAATCCCAACTCTTGGAAAAAGAATCGATTTAGCATTGACAACTTCTGCGCCACGTCGGCGCTCTGCGGCATGCGTCGACGCAGCCGCATCACCAGCGCGTCGATGTCCGCGAGGGTGCCCTGCACGTCCAGGTCCGGATAGGCATCCTGCGCTAGTGACAAGGCGGCCTCGGTCAGCGGCAGGCTCTCGTCCTGCGCGACTAATGCGGTGAAAAAATCGAGTATTCGGGAAGTCGTCATCGGCTCGTTATTTCACGCGGCGGCGGAAGTACGCATATTTGAAGCCCATCAAAAACAACATCGCAAAATAGAGCGCGGCAAGGATGAGCAGCGTAGCGCCTAGTACTGCAATGCGCATACCCGGGTGGAGCCCCAGTGCGACCCAATCGAACGACTGGTTGAACCAGCGCATCACGCCGGCAAGCACAAGGCATGCACCGGCCAACTGCACGAAAAACAGCCCCCATCCGGCCGATGGCACGTAGATCGAGCGCCGACGCAAGCCGGCGAACAGCAGCAGCGCATTCACGCATGCGCCAATGCCGATGCTCAGCGACAAGCCCGCATGGGCAAGATGGGGCACGAACACGACATTGCACAATTGCGTGACGACTAGCACCGCCAACGCGATCTTCACTGGGGTCTTGATGTCCTGTTTAGCATAAAAACCGGGCGCGAGGATTTTGATCAGGATCAGCCCGAGCAACCCCAACCCATAGGCGGCCAATGCACGCGACACCATCACGACATCGTGGCCCGAAAACCTTCCATAATTAAACAGTGTGGCTGTTAAGGGTTCAGCGTAGACGAACAGCGCGACAGCACTGGGGGCAGCCAGCAGAAAAGTGAGCCGCAAACCCCAGTCGAGCAGCGCCGAATATTCTGCCGCATCGGCATCCGCGTGCGCCTTAGATAAACTGGGCAATAGAATCGTGCCGAGCGCGACACCCAGCAACGCGGTCGGGAACTCCATTAGCCGATCCGCGTACGATAACCACGATACGCTACCGGGCGCCAGGTGCGAAGCGATATTGGTATTGACAATCAGTGATAGCTGGGCGACCGATACTGCGAAGCTGGCGGGCATCATTTTCCACAGAACGCGCTTGACCCCGGGGTGGGCCAGCGCGCGGACCGGATTGAGCCCGATTCGGGGCATCATTTGAACCCGTTTCAGCCCCGGCAGTTGCACAAGCAGCTGCAGCACGCCGCCGGCCAACACTGCGAAAGCGAGCGCGTAGATCGGGGTGGCCAGGCGCGGTGCAATGACCAACGCCGCGACAATGAAGCTCACATTGAGCAGGACAGGCGCAAATGCCGGCAGCGAAAAATTCCGATAAGTATTCAAGACGCCGGATGCCAGCGATGTCAGCGAGATCAGCGCAATGTATGGAAACATGATCCGTGTCATCGTCACCGAGAGCCCGAACGCCTGAGCGTCGTGACGCAACCCCGATGCGACCACCCACACGACGAACCCGGAGCCGGCGATACCCAGCACTGACAGGCCGACCAGCACCCAGGCCAGCACGGTAGCGGTCGCGTCGACTAGCGTACGCGTCGCCTCGTGCCCCTTCTGGCTCTTGAACTCAGCCAGGATCGGCACGAACGCCTGCGAAAATGCGCCCTCGGCGGACAGTCGCCGCAGCAGATTCGGGATACGGAATGCGACATTGAACGCGTCGGTGTACAGGCTGGCGCCAAAAGCGCGAGCAATCAGCGTTTCACGCGCCAATCCGGTGATCCGGGAAAGCAAGGTGAAGCCACTGACGGTGACGAGGGCGCGGAATAGATTCATGCGGCGGCATTATACGGACCCTATGCGACGGACACGACCACGGCACGCCGCGGTAGCAGCGCTGACCGATGGCAGCGCGGCGTGACGCTCGTCCCCCAAGACCCAAGGCAGTGGTCCATGGCAGTGATCCATGGCTGCGGTCCATGGCTGCGGCCCCGGAGCGATGGTAAATGGGCCGCCCGCGCCCGTCGCCACTGCAGCTGATCGGACGCGTCTACCTAGGTCGATCTGGGAGGGGGACGCCGATTGCGCATCCCGTTGTTTTATTGTTATAATCCGCCGTTTCGATAGTCCGCCGGGCAACCGTTCCCCGCGGCTCATACTCCAATACCGCTGGAAACAGGATAAGGAACCGTCATGGCTAACTCCGCACAAGCTCGCAAGCGTGCCCGTCAGGCCGCGAAAGCCAACTCACACAATTCTGCGCTGCGCTCCAAAATGCGTACCGCGATCAAGGCCGTGCGCAAGGCGATCGAATCCGGCGACAAGGCAAAGGCTGCCGAGGTGCTGAAGCAATCGTCGAAGACGCTGGACATCATCGCCGACAAGAAGATCATCCATAAGAACAAGGCCGCTCGCCACAAGAGCCGCCTGGCCGCGGCCATCAAAGGTCTGGCGCAGGCTGCAGCGTAAAGCCCCACGCGCCGGTTGATCGCCCGCGGCGCGGCCCGTCAAGCGGGGCGCGTCGTGTAAAGACCCGGTTTCGTCAAAACGCACCGAGTCAGCCCGGCACAACACCGGTGGCGCAGCGATGGAGTGGAGTAGTCGAAGCAAAAGCCCGCGATTGCGGGCTTTTTGCACTTAGATGGCAACCCTGCAGGGCGCTGCGCGGCCACGCAAATCCGGCGGCAGGCGCTGCCCGCGACAGTCGCTCGCCGTCGCCGCTTAGCCGACCTCGCGTTTGGGCGCGGCGCGTTGCACTGGATGTTCGATCGGCAACTCGCAGGCTTCGGTCACCACCAGATCGTTGTCCCGTGCGAAATTCATCACGAAATCAAAAGCCATCGGCTCAATGTCGCGCAGCCGCGAATCGACGATCACCGTCTTGATATCACCGAGCATTACAGGCCGCACGTATAGCGAATACTTCAGCTTCGCGTTCGGCCCCGTCGCCCCTGGACCAAACGACGACATCACACCGCACAGCCGCTCCGACCAGTCACTCGGCCGAAACTTCTTTCCGCTCTTGGTAATGCCTTGAATGAAGTATTCGGTTGAGGATGAGTCGCCCATGTGGAACACCTGAAAGACCGCCCCGCCAGCACCGACTCGACGGCACCCACGAACAGGGCAAATGAGGCTACGCGACGCACGGACGTGCTTTCCCACGCCGTACTGCCGCGCGCGCAGCGCGACACCACGGCGGCAGGCTCGCCGCGAAAGCCGTTTATTATAGCGCACGCGGTCCCTTGCCGCAGCGCACCACCCAGCCCAGGGATACCGGATCCGCGCTTTCCCGTCGTTGTCGCACCTTCGCGCTGAACCTGCCTGCACGCTGAACAGTCATCGCGCCGAACCGGGGGCACACGCAAAACGCACAAGCTGGCGCGCGCCGCCATCGCCGCCATCGCCGCCATCGCCGCCATCGCCGCCATCGCCGCCTTCACCGCCTTGTTACCCGCCGGCGACCCGGCCGCGTCGCCCGCACATGAGAACCGTCCGGCGCCGTGCAAAATAGCGATGCCCGGTTTGGCGCGGCAGCGGGCGTAGGCCGGCTCGTCAAAGGCACCGAAATCCTTTATGCTGGATAGAATGATCCACATAGCAAGCGGCGGCGCCCGGCGTACTGACCGGCTCAGTCCGCCGTATCTGTTTTTATGACCTCCACCAAGACGATCCGCCACTACCTGCAGTTCCGGGATTTTTCTGCCGACGATTACGACTACGTACTGGAGCGCGCCCGGATTCTGAAACAGAAGTTCAAGAACTACGAAACCTACCACCCGTTGCACGATCGCACGCTGGCCATGATCTTCGAGAAAAACTCGACGCGCACGCGGCTCTCGTTCGAAGCCGGGATCTTTCAACTGGGCGGCCACGCGGTTTTCATGAGCACGCGCGACACACAGCTGGGCCGCGGCGAACCGATCGAGGATGCCGCGCAGGTCATATCGCGAATGGTCGACATCATTATGATTCGCACGTTTGGCCAGGACATCCTGCGGCGCTTTGCGGAAAATTCGCGCGTTCCGGTCATCAATGGGCTGACCAACGAGTATCACCCGTGCCAGGTGCTGGCCGACGTCTTCACGTTCCACGAGCACCGGGGACCGATCCGCGGCAAAACCGTCGCGTGGGTAGGCGACGCGAATAACATGGCCTATACATGGATCGAGGCCGCGCACATCCTCGGTTTCAAGCTTCGCGTGTCGACGCCGCCGGGATACAGGCTCAATCACGCATCGATCGACCCGGCGCACCTGGCATCGGTTGAGGAAACCGACGATCCGCGCGCCGCCTGCGAAGGCGCCCACCTGGTCACGACCGATGTGTGGACTAGCATGGGCTTCGAACAAGAAAACGACGCGCGCAAGGCCGCGTTTGCGGATTGGTGCGTCGATGCGGAACTGATGGCGCTCGCACAGCCTGACGCGCTGTTCATGCATTGCCTGCCCGCGCATCGCGGCGAGGAAGTAAGCGCCGACGTCATCGACGGTCGGCAAAGCGTCGTGTGGGACGAGGCCGAAAACCGGCTGCACGTGCAAAAAGCGCTGATGGAGTTCTTGATGCTCGGCCGCCTGAATCATTAAGTCCTGTCGTCGGCCGTGCGCCGCGACGGCGGAACGAACCGTCGAGCCGGCCGTTGCAGGGCGCCGCGCAGATCCAGTACAACACGCCGCTCGCCCATGTCGCGGCGCACGGCCGACGCGCGTCGGGCGCCGCGCGACACGTCGTGCCCAGCACCCGATGCGCAACAGCCGCCCCGCAGTTCCGGCGGACAGCGGCAAGCCCGCAGCACCAGCGCTGCGGATGCGCGGATTCAGACGACGAGCGGCTCCATGTCGAGTTCCACGCCGAAGCGCTGGCTGACATCGGCGCGGATCGCCTGCGCCAGCGCCAAAACCTGTTCGCCGGTTGCGCCACCGCGATTGACCAGCACCAAGGCCTGGCGCTCGTGCACGGCGGCCGCGCCGATCGAGCGCCCTTTCCACCCGCAGCGATCGATCATCCAACCGGCGGCCAGCTTGACGCGGCCATCGCGTTGCGTGTAGTGCACGATATCCGGCTCCTTCGCACGCAGCGCCGCAAACTGCTCAGCGTCGACGATCGGATTTTTGAAAAAACTGCCTGCGTTGCCCAAGACCCCCGGGTCAGGCAGCTTTTCACGCCGGATCGCGGTAACCGCGTCGAAGATCTGTCGCGCCGTTGGCTCACCCATCCCGCTTGCGGCGAGCCGGCTTGCCACGTCCGCGTACGAAGCGCGGGCGCGCCATCGCTTCGGCAAGCGAAACGCGACGGATAGGATGATCAGCCGGCCGCGCGCTGCATGTTTGAATACACTGTCGCGATAGCCGAACGCGCAGGCTTGTGCATCGAGCTCCACGATACGCCCGTCGACCATGTCGAGCGCGCGCAACCGTTCGAAGCGTTCGGCAAGCTCGAGGCCATATGCACCAATATTCTGCACCGGCGCGGCGCCGACCGTGCCGGGGATCAGTGCGAGATTTTCTAGCCCGGCCATGCCTTGTTGCAGCGTCCAGTCAACGAAGTCGTGCCAGCGCTCGCCGGCCGCGGCCTCGACGATGTACGCATCGTCGGTCTGCGCGACGACGCGCCTGCCGCGCAAGTCGATCACGATCGCCACGCCATCGAAGTCGCGCGTGAGCACGACATTGCTGCCCGCGCCGAGCACCAGGCGCGGCATGCCGGCGATCCGCCGATCGGTGCGCAGCGCGGCGAGCGCGGCTTCCGAGCGGATCGCGCCGCCCAGTCGCGCGCGCATATCGAAGCCAAACGTATTGTGATCTCGCAGCGGATAATCCGTCTGCAGCGCATCGGGCGCCAGGTTAGCGTCAGTCAATCGGGGCATCGCAAAGGCCGTCATAGGTCATTGCCGCTGACGCGCACCGCGGCCCGCTGTGGCACAGCAGGCGTGACGCGCGATTTGGCAAAACGCAGGCCATCGGTAAAATGACGAAATGTGTCGCATTATAGCGGCTCGTCACGATCGTCCCGGCATCGCACACCGGGCGTCGCGCAGCCGCACTGACAGTTCTTTCGGGAGAAAATGCAATGCCGTCGTTCGATGTAGTCGTGGAAGCTAACATGGTCGAGGTCAAGAACGCGGTCGAGCAGTCGAACAAGGAAATCTCGACGCGCTTTGACTTTAAGGGATCGGATGCGCGTGTCGAGCAGAAGGAACGTGAGCTGACGCTGTTCGCCGACGACGATTTCAAGCTCGGTCAGGTCAAAGACGTGTTGTTGCAGAAAATGGCCAAGCGCCAGGTCGACGTGCGCTTTCTCGACTACGGCAAGATCGAAAAAATCGGCGGCGACAAGGTTAAGCAACTCGTCACCGTTAAAAAGGGGGTGTCGGGCGATCTCGCGAAGAAGATCGTCAAGCTGGTCAAGGACAGCAAGATCAAAGTGCAAGCCAGCATACAGGGCGACGCGGTGCGCGTGAGCGGCGCCAAGCGCGACGATCTGCAATCCGTCATTGCGATGCTACGCAAAGAGGTGAGCGACACCCCGCTGGATTTCAATAATTTTCGCGACTGAGCGGCGCGTCGCCTAGCGGCCCCCACCGTCACCATCGCGGCCGGGTGCGCCTTTCTTGTCGCCAATCCGGCTTTCCTGTCCGGCCAGTAGCTTGCTGATATTCGCACGGTGCCGCCACACCAGCAGCACGCTTATGGCAATGACAGCCCCGGCGATCGGGTTGCGACCGAACATGAACAGGTCAAACAACGGCGCGAACAGCGCCGAGATCAGTGCGGCCAACGACGAGTAGCGGAAAAAGAAAGCAATGATTAGCCACGTGGCGGCAGTCGCCATGCCAAGTACCGGGTCGATCGCGAGCAGCACGCCGGCCGCGGTAGCTACGCCCTTGCCGCCCTTGAAGCGGAAAAACACCGGATACAGGTGACCGAGGAATACGGCGATCGATGCCAGCGCCACCGAGAATGCGTCGAGCCCGTATGCGGCGCCGACATGCGTGACGAGCCAGACGGCAAGCCACCCCTTAAAAGCATCACCAAGCAGCGTCAGAACCGCCGCCGTCTTGTTGCCGCTGCGCAGCACATTGGTCGCGCCGGGGTTCTTCGAGCCATAGGTGCGTGGGTCGGACAGCCCCATCGCGGCGCTAACCACCACCGCGAACGATATCGAGCCGATCAGGTACGCCGCGACGGCGACAAGCAGGTTAGCCATGGAGAAGGACGTGCAACTCGTTCAAAACGCGTCATTCTACCTAACCCCGGCCGTGCTCAGGCGCGCGTGAAACCCGCTGTGCCGACGCATGACGCATCATACAAGACAGCGCGCAGCGTGCCGCGATCATCCGCATTCAGTCCCCGCTCGCGCAGTCCACCGGCGTGGCGGCCAGCAGTGTCGTGAGTACCGCCGGGGCGAGGCTCACGAGATACCCTCGACGCCCGCCGTTCAGGTAAATCCGTTCGAGCGACAGGATCGTGCGCTCCACATACACCGGCAGCGGCTTGCGCGTGCCGAATGGCGACGTGCCGCCGACCAGGTAACCTGAATGCCGGTTCGCGACGTCGGGCCTGCACGGCTCGATGCGCTTAGCGCCGATTTGCCGCGCCAGGTTCTTAGTCGACACCGTGCGATCGCCGTGCATCAGCACAATCAGCGGTTTCGCATGCTCATCCTCCATCACCAGCGTCTTGATCACACAATGCTCGGGTACGCCGAGCTGCCGTGCCGATTCAGCGGTGCCGCCGCGCTCCACGTAGTCGTAGAAATGCTCACTGAACTCAACGTGGTGATGTCGCAGCAGTTGGGTGGCCGGCGTTTGTGAAACGTGCTTATTCTTCGCCATGGAGATTAATTTTGCCATTCTCCCCGCTTCAATGCTGGGAATTCCTACGGCGCTCGCGCCGGCACGCGCCACGGTGAGTCGCTTCAATGGCTTCCTGCTGTTCGCCCAGACCCAACGCATCACTTTCCCACGGATGCAGATCACCAATGACCTGCTCGCTCACGCCGCATTTCTACCCGGTCAGTACGTCCTCTCCAGCATCGGTTATCGGCACCTGCGCCTTACTACCACACCAAAACATCATTACATGATCGGCGGCGTGCCCATTATCCCTAACACCGCAGTAGGCAAACGCCGCAGACGATGAACACCCAGCATATGCTGGGTGTTCATCAGACTATCGACCTGATGACTTTTTTTCACTGAACCACGTCACTGTTCCTGCGAACAAACTGAACAGAACAACAAACACCACCATTCGGCCAGCCCGATTCCACGTTGGCAATTGATATGGAATGTCATACAGCAGCCATTGCAGCGCAGGGCCGGCAGCAAGTTCAATGGTAGCGATACCGATTCCCATTGCAATCAGCCAGAGCAGCACGTAGTACATCCAGCGAAACCATTCAAAGCTTGTCTTCGGCTTCATTTCTTTGCAGCTTCTTCGTCAAGCTTGTTCTGCACAGTAGCACCCATTTTCTCTTGTGCCGCGCCACCCAATGCACTGCCTACCCACGACGGAATCGTACTCGGCGGCACATACTTCGACACTCCCATCCCAACATCCACCCACTCCTGCCGATACCAGGGATTCAGCACGTCATTGAGCTTGCTCTCAATTTTGGCCCCAATCGAATACCCAATCACCGTCCCCGCCGCCGCGCCCGCCATCGCCGCATTCGGGTTCTGACCTTGCAGTGCTGAGCCGGTCAACGCACCGCCGACGCCCGTCATGAACACCGGCACAAATTTCATCCCCGTCGATACCGCGCTCGTCACTCCCGACAACGCAAAGCTCGTCCAGTCAAACGGCTGGTCACCCATGAGTTGGACGCCGCCATTGGCTCCCAGCCCCAAAAGCGCACCCGCCCCCATCGTGCTCGCCGGAGCCAGCGAACCACCTGTCACCACCCCTAGTCCAATCATCCCCGCACCGGCCAATGTTGCGCCAACCGGATCTTTCTGAATGTTCGATTTGACTAATTCGTTATACGTCTGGCCTTGTCCAAACTGCTGCTGACCTAAGTCGTACGAAGATCGATTTGGTTCGATAAGTTCGCGATTGTAATCGTGATTCGCATATTGCGGATCCTTCTTATCACCAAAGCAATTCAGGTGCTGGCAGCCCACGATGTGGCGAATCTCGTAATCGTGCTTGCCGCCTGTCGCTTTTGCTGTCTGCTGATCCGAATTGCGCAATATCTCTGCGACGATCTGGCCTTCCGCTTCCTGTTCATTGATCCACAGCCTCTGCGCTACAAGCTCCGCGTGCTTCTTCACTAAATCGTATTCGCCCTGGTGCAACTGCCGGTTGAAGCGCTCATTATCCGATATCGCCCTTATCCAGAAATGTGTACGAGGTAAGATTAATTGAGCATCGCTTCTATTTTACCCTGTCCTTCTCAGTATCCCCCTTCTCCTTATAGTTTTTCCGAGCTTTGTGGTACAAGTTGTCGAACGGCTTGATCTTGAGCATAGCCGCTCGACTAGAATACCCCGCTATGGCCGCAAGAAATAGACCTAATGTAAAAATCAGCGTCGAATGCCAGTACTCCAAACTCACGTAGCCGAGCCCTATACCAATTGCATAAAATATAATGCGGATACTTCTAGTTAGGTTACCGTCATCAATAATCTTAAATCTTTTCATCTTTTCATAATCTCCGGATTCTTTTGTTTGGTTAACCAGTCCGATCCTTTTATGTAATTTCCTATCTCGTTGATCATTGCCCCCCAAAGTGGCTACTTTTCTGTTGCAGTGAACGTTCCAAGATCGATAAAACTATCAATTCCAAACGCAACCGGATTCGGCCTAATTAGATCCTATGTAGCGAGAGACCAACCGAAGCTTAAGTCGTAAGCTTAAGTGAATCAAGGCGAACGCAACGGAGGCTATCATGCGTACAGATCACTTAACCGGAGTCGATGCTGAGAACGTAATACTGGCAACATCACTCGAACTGGCGGGGGCCCAATGGAAGATTGCGCTGCATGATGGACGCAGACAGAGTCCAGCGGTGCACACGGTAAGGGGCGCGCAAGCGGCCATGCGAGTGCAAGCCCTATTGGAGGTGATTGAGCGGTACAAGCAGAAATGGTCGCTGCCCCAAGGTGTGCGTGTGGTGGTCAGTTATGAGG
>NZ_JAHLKR010000007.1 GCF_021991875.1 Mycetohabitans sp. B8 | reverse complement strand
GGGGTTCAGAAGTAGAAACTATGCGGCCATGGCCAGCCGCTGTTTTGGCGTCAATCCGCCCAAGGCCATGTTCGGGCGATCGTGATTGTAAGTCCACATCCAGTCGGTCGCGAAACGCTGAACGTGCTCCAGGTCCTCCCAGTGGTACTGCGACAGCCATTCGTAGCGCACCGTCCGGTTGAATCGCTCGACATACGCATTCTGCTGAGGCTTACCCGGCTGGATGTAGTCGAGTCTGATGCCATATTGCCGGGCCCATTCGGTGATCGTCGCGCTCAGATACTCGGGCCCGTTGTCACACCGAATCGCCTTTGGCCGGCCACGCCAACTGATGATCTGCCGCAGCGCACGGATCACCCGCTGCGAGGGCAGCGAGAAGTCGATCTCGATGCCGAGCGCTTCGCGGTTGAAGTCGTCGATCACGTTAAACAGTCGGATGCTGCGTCCGTCGGCCAGTTGGTCGTGCATGAAGTCCATCGACCAG
>NZ_JAHLKR010000006.1 GCF_021991875.1 Mycetohabitans sp. B8 | reverse complement strand
GAAAGTACTGCTCACCGCAGAAGAACTGAAAGTACACGTCCTGTGCCCAGCGCTCGCACACCGACTCATCACTTTCGTTGTAGGCATGCTTCAGATAGAGCAGCCCCACCATCAATCGGATTGGCAGTCGAGGACGTCCGGCTCTTGCAATTACCCACATCTCAATCGCGAATCCTGGTAACTTGGCATCTGTGATGACCGGCGTGCGAACGAGATGGCAGGGAAGCGAAAGGCAGATAACCAAGCATGGTTTGAGCATGAAGTTGAAGCAAGCGAATTTGCAGACTCGCGTGGACAGCGACAATCATCTTGGCCGGCGTGTTGCCTCATGGGATGATGTTACTCTCAGATAATTGTCACTCTCCGTTTTTTTTCAATGAAGGCTGGTGCTGCGTAGCAGCGCCAGCCTTCATCGCGTCGGCATCACCCAGTATTCTGGCTACCAGTTCTCTGGCGCGGTTCGATCGCCATGCCTTCACACGGCGCTGTAGAGTGCGCAGCTGCGCGCCGGAATACATCGCCGGCGCCATGGCAACGAGACGCTCATGTAGCTTCTTGGCCGTGATGCCCGGTTCGGCTTCCAGCCATCGCTGTATCGTCGGCCACGTATGCTCGAATGGATCTTCCCGGTTGCGCCAAGTATGAGGCACACGCGCCTTTCGCTGATGCGTTGGTCTTACCTCGCCTTCCTGCCACGCTGTGCCAAGACTCGCCAGGAAATCCGCAAGGGGAGCACGAGCAGGTGTGGTTGCCTGCGTTGGCGTCGTGCCGGATTCGCTACATTGCGCGACGTGCTGCTGCGCTTCGCGCATTCGGCTCAACAGCTCCAGTGGGTCGAGCGCTCGAAACTGAGCGCGTAGTCTGCGTTTGACTGCCTGCGGCACCGACGCCGAGCGCAGCACGCGCTCGAGCGGCGTCAACGGCGCTTCATACCGCTTCGTGACTCTCGCGCCATGACGTGTCTTCGATTTCAGCTTAAATGAAGGCTGGAAGAAGTTAATGTACAAACGTGACACCTGGTAAAGGCAAGCAAGGGTTCGCGTCGCTTCAAGTCCGCGTAACCTGCCATACCCGACGAGGCGGCGCACGACTGATCCATTCTTTTGTTCGACCCACGCCTGGTCATTCTTCTTATACGCACGAGAGCGTGTCAGCTCGATGCCCGTTGCCTTACAGAAGTCGAATACGGCCTCATTCATGAAAGCGGTATCGTTATCGCAATCCAGACCACGCAGCGCAAACGGCAATGCTCGGCTAACCCGTTTGAGGTGCTCGAGAACGAACGCACCACTTCGATAGGGCATGGCCAGGCATTCGGTCCAGCCGGTCGCGATATCGGTCATCACGAAGCTATGCACGAACTCGCCGTCGATCTTGGTGCCACCGCAATGCTCGACGAAATCAACCTCAAGATAGCCGGGTGGCGGATTATTCCAGTTAGCGAAGGTGCGGATCGGCACGGCACGGCGAATTGCGTTACCCACTCCACCAGCGCGTCGGCGTTGACCCGCGAAAGCCTGTTCGCGCACGTCATGCAGTAGCCGATCAATGGTGGCGGCGCTGATCTGACTCAGCCGTTGGCGAACCTGCTTTGATAGCGTCAGGTGACCATGCCGTGCCATCGCATCGGTCAGCGTTGGGATGAGCACCTTCAGTCGTTTGCCGCAGATCCGATCGGCCGCCTCCCATAGCGTGATCAGCGCGGCCCGCACCTGATCGTCGTAGCGTCGCTGGGGGCCGGGCTTCGTCCTCGGCGGCCCAGGCTCGCGGCACAGCACACGGATGGCGTGCTTGCGGTGATAGCCCGTCACCTGGACAAACTCGTCCAATATCGCGCGCTTCTCGCTCCGCTCAGAGCGGCGGTACCGCTCGCCAACCGCCTCTATCAATTCCCGTCGTGTTCTCATGCTGAGCCGCCTCGTCATCAGTCGTCCCCGCCAGCATTCTGACGGGTAACAAATTACATGAGGCAACAGGCTCCGCTCGGTAGCAAAAAACCTGAGTCAATGCGGCGACGCCGACAATTATCCAGCGACAATCACAAAATAGGAGCGACAACCATGGCTGAATAACCACCGACAATCATCCCGGTCGACCGGCCAAGACGATTGTCGGTAAACCGGCCATTCTGCTTGACGCTATCCACTCGCGGCTACGCAAGCGTTTTGGCAAGCTTTTGATCCAACTATGGAACGGCATGGGCCAGACGATTCCATTTGCGTGCCAGGACTGGGCTTCAACCAAAGCGGCCTATCGTTTCCTGTGCAACAAGCGTGTCAATGAACACGATATCCTGAGCGGACACTTTCAGGCTAGTGCTGAGCGTTTGAGGGCGACACAGGGCCCCGTTCTCATTGTGCAAGATACAACGACATTCTCGTACCAGCGCGAGCGCACCGAACTCGTCGGCTACACGGGCAAAACCTCGATCCGGACGGCAAGACATGGTTTGCAACAGCCGCTGACACAATGCGGCATCCTGATGCATTCGAGTCTGGCTATCACAGCGGAGGGACTGCCGCTGGGCCTGGCAGCGGTAAAGTTCTGGACGCGCAGCCAGTTCAAGGGTTGCATGGCGCTCAAGCGACATGTCAATCCGACGCGCGTACCAATTGAGCAGAAGGAAAGTTATCGCTGGCTAGAGAACATGCGCCAGTCAACGGCACTGCTCGGTGAGCCTGCCCGTTGCATTCACATCGGTGATCGGGAAAGCGACATTGATGAGCTGTTTTGTACCGCATACGATTGATGCACACATTTCCTAGTGCGCACTTGTGTTGATCGCTTAGCCGGCGATGGTCAGTGCACTGTCGCACACGAAATGGAGCAGATCCAGCTTAAGGGATTGCACCGCGTTAAGCTTCGTGATAAGAAGGGCCGTCCGATGACCGCTACGCTTGAACTTCGCTACCAGCGAATGACGGTATTACCGCCGATTGGCAAGCACAAGCGCTACCCTGCACTGCAGCTGACCATTATTCACGCCCAAGAGCGCAATGCACCCCGTGGACGAGCTCGCATTGAGTGGAAACTGGTGACCGATATGCCAGTCAGATCGCGCGCCGAGGCAGTCGAAAAATTAAACTGGTATGCCATGCGCTGGAAGATCGAGACATTCCATAAGATCCTGAAATCGGGATGCAGGGCAGAAGAGTCAAAGTTGCGTACGGCCGACAGGCTCGCGAACCTGATTAGCGTGTTCTGCATCCTGAGTTGGCGCATATTCTGGCTCACTATGATCAGCCGGTCTGTCCCGCAGGCGCCGCCCGAGGTGGTATTCACACAGAACGAAATCGAATTGCTTGGACGTGTCGTCCAGGACTCACCTCGTAGCGCGCAAGCGCCGCCGCTATTGCGCAACTCGATCAAGCTCGCCCGGCTTGGTGGCTATTTGGCTCGCGCTAGTGATCCTGCCCCAGGAAACACCGTCATGTGGCGCGGCATGCGGCGCCTGATCGATATCCAGCTCGGCTATGAATTCGCGCTAACGAGATATGGGTAATTGCAAGCGTCCGGCTACGCTTACACCGGCGCCAGCCAGCTTGGGCGCCATCCCGAACAGATCGGGCACTGTGCTGCTTAGGCCTTCGCGCGTGCGCCGCTCAAACAGCGGGACGAGCATCGCTTCAATCGTGCTCCATGGCATACGCGTGGCCAGCACCGCAAGCGGGTGCCGTAGATCAATCATCGCGTCCAGGCGGCTACGAAAAAAATCCGGTGTCCCACAAGAACTTGTCTGGCTCGTGCTCATCGGCAGTGTTTAAAACTCCCAGAAATTGCCCCTATTGGATTATCTTTCTGGGAGTTACGCAACCCCCCGATCGGCTTCTGCGCCTGACCGCAACAGCATCTCAAACTTTTTGCAGCGCCGACTAAAGATCGTACTGTCGTTGCGCTGATATCCGGCCGCCGTACCAAACAACGGCACCGCATTGCCCCATTGGTCTTTTCCGATCGTCTCACCGGGATGGGTCGCCGCATACGCATTCAAATAGTTCGAGGCATCCTGGTCCCAACCGCCCTGGCTCGCTGCTGTCGTATCCACCTGCCGCAACAACTGGGCCGCGAGCCTATCGGTAGCTTCCTCTACCGTCATTCCAGCAAGCGCCGCCGCGTACGCCGGTGCGATGTCTTGCTCAATGCGCTTTCTTTCGTCCTTGCGCGGATTCGCATCTTGATGTAACTGCCAATTGAAGCTGTTTCTCCAATCTCAACTGTTGTCTGGCTTTTCATGGCAAATCACTAGGTTCCACCGTGATTAATGCCATTGCCAAATCAAAAACCTTTCTTCGCAACATATCAAAATCCTCTGTTCCTGCAATAAGAGTATATCGTCCCGTGACTGAATCATACCGAGTTGGTTCGTAGTCGTTGAACGACCCCATTCCTCCATATACTTGTCTAATAGAAGCAGATAGATTTGCAAGATCACTCGAATTGAAAGACATTTCTTTCAGTCGATTCACTTGTTCCAAATCAAGCTTAAATTTATGTACCCATTGGCATGACGGATCTAGGGCAAGTAAATTCACTAGTCTAAGCAATGTATCTGCTAACTGGTTGAGCGTACTAAGTTTATTCATTTCAATGGTTTTATAGGCGTGAACGTCCCAATGGCACGAGCATTTGGAATGAAAATCTGTATGTTATCTTGACCACCAAGGTACACTCCACCCTGATTACCAACTGGGCCGTAATAATACTTTGTTCCGACCGGAAATCGAGCGCTAATGGCACTGTTGATGGGTGAGGCACCTGTGATTGCCCCCGTTGAAGGGTCTATCCAATGCGGCTTTACTGCATTGTCAATACGCGTTCGCGCCACGATCTGCGGCATCTTAAAGCTAAAAAAAGAACCACCCGGATTGCTCGCATCTCCTGCCCTAAAAAAACTGTATCAGAAGCTTGAACGGTTCCAACACTGTAACGTCCTCCTGCAAACGTGCCAGCGACTCCATCTGGTAGGGGCCCAGGGTTCATGGCGTCATACATGTAGCTGGAAGATAAAGTATTTCTTCCTTTGAGCACAGTCGCCGCTTTTCCAGCCCCCGCTCCTATCGTTGCGCTCACAATCGTCAAGCCAACCTGCTGCCCCAGTTGCTCACCTGAGGGCTTGAAATTTCCTTCACCCGCTTGGACCACAACAGCATGCGTCGCCTCCTGCATCTGCTGCGCCGTGCCCTGAGGATCCGTGATGAGCCCATAGGCGCCTTTAACCCCGCCCCACAGCGTATCCAATGGATGCCCGATCGTGTCAGTCAGCCCTTGCCCCATCCCGGCCAAGTGTCCTCCAACCGCCCCCAGTCCCAACTGAGGCGGCGGGTTCGTTGTCTGCGGACTTGCACTAAAGATCGTACTGTCGTTGCGCTAATACCCAGCCGCCGTGCCAAACAACGGCACCGCATTGCCCCACTGGTCTTTTCCGATCGTCTCACCGGGATGGGTCGCCGCATACGCATTCAAATAGTTCGAGGCATCTTGGTCCCAACCGCCCTGGCTCGCCGCTGTCGTATCCACCTGCCGCAACAACTGAGCCGCAAGAATATCGGTAGCTTCCTCTACCGTCATTCCAGCATGCGCCGCCGCGTACGCCGGTGCGATGTCTTGTTCAATGCGCTTTCTTTCGTCCTTGTGCGGACTCGCATTTTGATGCAACTGAATAAAGCTTATCCTATTATTAGGGGTACGCTCATGCCTGATAGTCTTCAAATTCCCAAGCAAACATCCTTGCCAGTTTTGCAACAATGGCATTCCAATCTGCTCCATCGCATTGTTCTATGTAGCCACGAATAAATTCTTCGATTATTAGTAAATCGTACTCTTGAACAATGAGCAAGTAACGCCCCCACTTGGGTTCCCATATAGCCTTATTTAGCCATTCTGGCGTACAGACATAGAGTTCAAAATTGTCTGCACCTGATTTATCTATCAATCCAATACAAAGATGGAGATTCAAAAAAAAACACCTCCTATCCTCAGGCACATATTCTTTCAAATTACACTCATCGCAAGATATTCCCTTTAGAACCGCACGCATTGCTCACCCCTTAATCAATCACGTTTAAGTGACCATTACCTATCTTAACACGCTGACCGGTTACTGCGTTAATCTTATATATTTCAAAATTTGCCTGGATACTAGTAACTGCATAAGGTGACACCTTTTGCATTGGAGGCCGATAAACGCGCGTTCCATCCGCACTGATCCATCCAGAACCGTCACTGGTTTTCTTCGCACCATCACCGACCCAAAGCTTTCCGAGATAGTCGGACTCACTCACTGTACCTCTTCCAATTGAAAAGTTTACGTTCCCTTTTCTGCTTTCATTGATTACTACAGCAAGCCTAGAATCCGCCGCAGCAATATTCGCAATATTTTCATTTACGAGTTGATTTTTTAGAGGCTTGTAGGTTGCCACATTTACAGCACTGTCGGCCCCTGCCGTTGTGTTTGCTGCATGTTTTTCCCCGTGTACTGTGGAATGGTTATCGGCGACCGGGGCAGCTTTGCCTTTAATCGTAGTAGCAGCTTTCCCTGCTCCAATACCTGTCACTGTACCTACAACTGTCGAGCCAAACTGCTGTCCCAGTTGCTCACCTGAGGGCTTGAAATTTCCTTCACCCGCTTGGACCACAACAGCACGCGTCGCCTCCTGCATCTGCTGCGCCGTGCCCTGAGGATCCGTGACCAGCCTATACGCGCCTTTAATCCCGCCCCACAGCGTGTCCAATGGATGCCCGATCGTACCAGCCAGCCCTTGCCCCATCCCGGCCAAGTATCCTCCAACCGCCCCCAGTCCCAACTGAGGCGGCGGGTTCGTTGTCTGCGGAATTGCGCTAAAGATCGTACTGTCGTTGCGCTGATACCCAGCCGCCGTGCCAAACAACGGCACCGCATTGCCCCATTGGTCTTTTCCGATCGTCTCACCGGGATGGGTCGCCGCATACGCATTCAAATAGTTCGAGGCATCCTGGTCCCAACCGCCCTGGCTCGCCGCTGTCATATCTACTTGACGCAACAATTGAGCCGCAAGAATATCGGTAGCTTCCTCTACCGTCATTCCAGCATGCGCCGCCGCGTACGCCGGTGCGATGTCTTGTTCAATGCGCTTTCTTTCGTCCTTGCGCGGATTCGCATCTTGATGCAACTGCCGATTAAACCGATCGACGTTATATGCCGCCTGCGCCCCTTGCGCCCCGCCGACCACGCCGCCCGCCACGCTCGACATCGCATTCGCCACAATGTTGCCCAGCGTCTTGTCCAGCTCCGCATTACCGGTCGGCTTCTGATCCGCAATCTGCCGGCTCACCTCATCGAGCTTGTTCGCCAACAATGCCGACACCAACGACCCCGCGCCGCTGTGCGCCGCTCCCAATAGCCCTCCGCCAATGCCCCCCACCAGCGAGCCGCCCGCGCTCTGCAGGCCAACACGGTAGCTTCCGCTCTCATCCCATTGGTTCGCTTCAGCTAAATACTGCTGCTTCCGTTGCGGATCGTCGCTCTCGCTGGCCGCCTTGAGCAAGGCGTCGCGCTTGGCATCCGCCACGTCCCCGATCCGCCGCGCAACCGCCTCACCGGCATCACGCATCGCGCTCATCAGCTCGCCCTGATGCTGCAAGCTCTGCTGGACGTCCGGCGTCTGACCCACCCGGCCGTTCAAATGCGTCGCATCACGGTTCAGCCCCGCGATAGCCTGCTTTTGCTGGTCGGGGTTCGTAATCTCGATCTCAGCATCGCTGAGCGCACTCTGCGTGCGAGCACGACTGCTGCCACTCTCGCTCAGATACAGCGGCGACGCTCCCCCAGCATTCTTGCCCGACGTCGATCCAGTCGGCTGGTACACATTGCCGCCGTCGCCGGTCGTTGCGCCACCGCTCATGCCCAAGGTGCTCGCCTGGTAATCTGAGTGGTTCTCAATCGCCGAGTAGCTTAGCGTGCCCGTCTTCAAGCGATTCTGCGCTTTTGCCGCCTCACTCGCAATCAACGCTCCCTTCAGGTCGGTGTTGCCCTTTACGGCAATGTCAAAACCGCCTTCGCCAGCCTCGATCCCCGCTTGCTCGGCAACGCTCGCGTAGTTGCCGCGCGCGTGGCCGTTCTGCACATTGAAACTGGCACTGCCCCCGCCCTGGCTCACGTTAAGCCCGACGCCCGCGCTATGCTGGTGCGCCGCACTCACGCTGGTGTCCTGAACGCTCGCCACATTCAGGTCGCCCTGCACGTCAGCGACCACCCGATTGCCCTTCACGTTCGCGCCCACAACGTTCGTATCGCCACCGCTCTTGATCGTCACGGTCTCGCGTGCACGAACATGCGTGTTGTTCTGTATCGCCCCATCCGTGTTACCGTCGCCGTGGGCACGCGCGGCCGACGCCGACACGCCAAGCCCCTTCGTGCCAATCGATACGCCGAGGCCACCGCTTGTTGAGCCATTGTCGTTACGCACACGCTCGGTGTCGGTGCTGTTGACCAGATCGACCCGGTCGGTGGCCGCAAGGTGGATGTTTTGCGCATCAATCTGCGAGCCGCGAATGATCACGTTCCCCTGGCCTTGGCCCTTCTCGCCCGTTGCCTGGAATGTCACGCTCCCGCCCGCCTGCACGCGATTGCCGCGCGCTTGCGTGCGGTCCTCGCTGAACGCTGAGCGGCTGCCGGACGAGCCGACGCTCATCGTCAGCTTCGCTTCGGGCAGCTCGCCCTTGGCCAGCGTGCCCAATTCGCCCGGCACCGATTTGTACGCATCGTACAGGCCACTGGCCCCGGCTATCCCGCGCAGCGCCCGTACCCGATCGTCTTGACTGTGGGCACCCGCGCTGGCCTGCTGCACGACATTATTCACCACTGCGATGCCCGGCGTTTGGACTCCGAGCGTCACGCCGCTTTGCCGCATCGCATGTTGTCCACTATGGTGCTGCTCATCGGTCACAGTTTGCAGCGTCACCGTCTTGGCCGTGCCCACCACGTCCTTCGCGGCGATCAGGTCGCTGCCTTTCACGTGCAACTCGTTGCCCGCCTCGATCGTCACGCTGTCTTTGACCGAACCGACCACGCTGCCGTGATGCGTGACCGACGAGGACTGCGCCTGGTCCGATTGCGCGCGCGAGCCAATCGTCACGGCCAGTCCGTCTCCGGACAGCAGACCCGATTCCTTCTTGTCATAGTAGCTCGACGACTGTGCCCTGTCCTGCGAGCTCGTAATGTTGACATCGCGGCCCGCCTGCAACTTCACATCATGCGTGCCGACCACATGGCTGCCCATGATGTTGACGTCCCGGCCACTTGCCACCGTCACGCCGTCGGCTGAAATCGTGCTGCCTTGACTGTAGACCGCCGTCTGGTCAATACCGCTCGCGACCTGGGATCCGCTCACGACATTGCTGTGGCTATGCGTCTCGTGCAAATTCAACACGTGCGTTTCAGTCACCGCGCCCACGTTCACGTCTCCGGCCGCCAGCAGATTCGCACGGCCCTTGTCCAGACTGATTGCACTGCCGCTGACCGTGATGTCCTGACCCGACACGATATTGACGGTGTTGCCGCCCTTGAGTGTCGTGCCCGTGAGTGTCTGATTCAACGTATGCAGCGTCTCCGCATAGCTGCCATGACTGTCGCTACCCGAGCTGTTGCTATTCGTGGTCGTTGTCGCGCTCGCTGAGCCAAGTAACACGTCCCCCTTGGCAACAACGTTGCCGCCTTGCCCGAGGTCGATCTGTGCACCCTTTGCCGTGAGGTCGCCGCCAACGTTGATATTGGACATACCGCCGACCTTGACCGAGCTGCCGACAACACGGTTGATGTCTGTGTTCGATACACCATTCGCACGCTGGACAATTTTGTGCTCGCCGATCTGCTGCGCGCCGAGCGTCCAGTGACCGCCGATATCGGTACTGAGATCGCCGCCAACCACAAGATTACCCGCATGCTGCTGGACGTCCCCCCCAGTCACGATGCTCGCGTCGCCCGCCACCTCCAATTTCGCGGTCGGTCCCAGCCTCGTCGTGACACGCGTCGCGCCGTCACGGCTCACCTGATGCGTCGTCTTCGTCGCGGTATCGAGAACTAGATCTTTCCCCGCATCCAGTTGCAGGCTGCCGGCCTTCACGTTGGCCGACGTCAGGTCGATCTTGCCGTCGGTCGTGAGTGACATCAGGCCGCCGCTTTGCAGCGCGCCGAACGCGTTGTCGATCTGCTTGCCTTGAATGGCGAGCGTATGCTCTGCCTTGACGGTGCCGCTGTTCGTGAACGACTGCGCATTCTGCAGATCGATATTTGTCGCAGTAATCAGCGGGCCGTCCATGTTCTGCTGGCTAGTCTTCGCCAGATACACGACCGGCACCAGAACCGACTGACCGTCGACCACGCGCGTCTCCATCATCAACACGTTGCTCGTCAGCTTCGACACCTGTTCGGCTGACAAGCTCACGCCAATCGGCAAATCAAGCGACTTGGACAACGCGGCACCGGCGGCCATCAGGGACTGGTACATCGACTGCACATCCGTGTGCGGACCGAGCACCGCCTTGCCCGTGAGCGCTGTGACCTGATTGCGCACCAGTTGCTGCTCGTAGAATCCATCGCCGAGACGTTTCACGAGGGGCGTAAGATCGACGGCGATCTGCTTGAAAAAGTAATCGCTCGAAATGAAATGCTTGTGGTTCGTGAACGCGGGGTTCGTCTCGATCACATAGCTTGGGTTCGGTGCGGGATTCGGTCTGAACAACCCGCCTTGCGGAATCGTCAGGTTGTTCAGCACGTTTAGCGCCGTGGCACTCGCGATGATTGGATCGACGATCGTCGATACGCTGCCCCGTACTGGCATCCCCGGCGATTTCTTCCCGCTTGCGTTGCCGTTGAGTGAGCCGATCGTCAGCCCTGGCACCGACTGGCCAGGGGGCAGGCCGAGCGACGGAACCGATGGGTTGCTCGCCGGGTTGTTGATGCTCACGCCCGTGCCGGAAATCGTGCCGTTAGCCCCCCAGGTCGCGTCGTAGCTTGGCAGCCTATAATCCTTGATGTCGGCAGGTGCCGCTTGCGTATAGCCTCCCGGACGGCCAGTGACAAACGGCGCATCGCCAAACGGCAACTGCCAGTTGTGTTCACTGTTGTCGTAGTTGTTGTAATGATACTGGCCCGAGTACCTCACTCTGACCATCGGCGCCTGCTGGCCGCTGGCGGCCCAACCATCCATGTCCAGGTGGGTGGGTTGCTGGATATCGCCGAGCGCCGCCACATTGCTCCAATAGTTTTGCAGCAGGCCGACTGCCGACGCGTCGAGGGCTCCACCCGAGATGATTTGTCCGGCTGGGCTGATGTCCGTCACAGTGTTCGCGACCGCCTTGCCCTCGTAGGTCGTGTACTGATATCCGCTGTTCCACTGGCCGCCTTGGGGCGGCTCGGTGAATGCGCCGCCAATCATGTTCGTCATGTCCGGCCTGGGCATGGGGGGCCAAGGGACATTGTGGCCGTGACAGGCCTCCCCATAAATCGCAGTGCAGCCTTGCATGCTGATGTTGTGTCGCTGTAGCAAGGCCGGGGCAACGTTTTCGGTGAAGCCCGAGGTCCTCATCACGCGGCGCGTGTTCAGGACCCTGTCGGCATGCAACTGCATTGGGCCGCCGGACTCGATCCGCGCAGACTGGTTGTTGATCAGCGCAGCTCTCGTGTAGTGACCATTGGCATCCTTGCCCCCGGCCAACACGACCTTGCCCATGCCAACGATTCCCGTTTTTGCCATCGTGTCAATGGCCGTCGTGTCGTCGCGGTTCTCGATGTCACGCGCGAGAATTTCCAGCAGGCCTTGGCTGTCCGAGGCGCCCAACAGCGCCGTCGGCCCCAGATTGGACACCGTACCGTGCGCCTGAATCGTCGCACTGCCGCCAACCAGCGTTCCGGTATTGGTCAGATGGCCCGAATGCGTACGGAGCAAACTAACCGCCGAGATCAAACCGGAGTTAACAATATTGCCTGCATTGACGCTCAGATTGGGGACACATTGCAGGTTCGCGTGGTTTGTGAACGTGCCCGGCAACGTGAAGGTCAGGCCGTGACCGACATTGAACTGCGTGTCGGAGGCTACCGTGTAATCGCCTTGCAGATGCAACGTTGCATCGTTGGCCGCGCCGTATGTGCCGCCGCCTTGCAGCGTGGCCGCCGCTACCGTCAGGTTGCGCGTCGAGCTAATCGAGCCATCCGTGTTCGTCACTGCGCCAGTCATTGTCACGACCACGTCGCCGTTAGAGTTGGCGAGATTACCGATTTTGCCGCCACGATTGTCCAGCGTGGCCCCTTGAACGTGGAGCGTCGCACCACTCAGTTGGCCACCTTGCGCGTTGACAATCGACGCCGCACTTATCGTCACATCGCCGTTGCCCGTAATCTTGCCCATGTCGGCAACACCGCCCGCATGGCTGTTGACGATTTGGTTTGTACCTTGCACGGTCATGTTGCCCGTGCCGAGATCGTTGATCGAACCGTCAGTATTGTCGATCGACGCGGCTTGAATCTCGAGCGTACTCGTATCGCCAGATGTCGATTGGCCCGCCTGAATATGGCCGGCCTGGTTCACGAGCGCGCCTTCATTCGTCAACGACAGAGACATGTCCGAGCGCATCAGGCCTTGCGTATTATTGACATCGCCCTTGATCGTGGCGATGATGCCGCGTTGGGCCGACACGCCCCCTTGTACGTTGTGTAGGTCGCCGGCTTCAATAAGCGCCTGGCCCGTGCTTTCGATCCGGCCCGATGTGTTGTTCAGACGGCCCGCGCTGTGCCCCGGCGCCACCGTCAGCGTCCCTGTGCCGGCATGCGTAATCGTGCCACCTGAATTGATCAACTCAGCGGGAGCGAGCGTTAGCTCATGGCTGTTGGTCTTGAGCGTGCCGCCATTCGAGTTGTCGATCTTGCCACTTACCTCAACGGTCATCGGCAACGCTTGCCATTGCGTAATTTTGCCGCCGCGGTTCGTAAGGTCCGCCGCCTTCAATGCAAGCTGGTTGGCTTCGATCATCCCTTCGTCGTTATCCAGCGTTGAATCGACGGTCAGGCTCAAATGGGGTGCGCCGATCGAACCACCGTGATTCGACAGCGTGGTGCTATGAAGGATCGCCGCCCCCGCGCTTGTCTCCAATGTGCCGTTGTCGTTCGTCAACGTGCCGCCGAACGTCGCGGTGAGTCCGGTTTGGCCGACCAGAGACCCCGACGTATTGTTGAAGGTGTTCGTTTGGACGACGATCTGGCCGTTGCTGTCGATCTTACCACCGACGTTCGAAACAGAGCCTGTGCCATTGCCGAGCGTCAGCGTGCCGTTGCCTGCGTGATAAAGCTTACCGCCGCCATTAATCAACGCCGCGGGGGCAAGTTTCAGATCCGTGCTGTTGGTCTTGAGCGTGCCGTCGTTCGAGTTGTCGAGCGTGCCGCTAATGTTGACGTCGATCGGATCGGTTCCGGTCTGCGTTATGGAGCCGCCGCGATTGAGCAAGTCGGCGCCGTTCAACGACAACCGATCTGCCTGTACGGTCCCGGCATTGTTGTCCAGCGTCGTTCCGCTCAATGTGGCCGCCTGCCCTACAATCGTGCCGCCGGCATTGGAAAGACGCGAACCTGCATCGACTGTGACGTTCTGAGCGGCCTTCAGCGTGCCACTGCCGTTGTCCACGGATTGCCCGGTCACACGCAAATGCACACCGGCCGACATCATACTGTGATTGGCGACGCTTCCTCCTTGTACCGTCACGTCGCCCTCGCCACCGATCACACCGCCTTGCGCGCCGTTCGCCGTCGTGCCCGCTGTGTTCGTCAACTGGCCGCTCGTCGTGACGGACAGGCCGTCGCGGTTGAGTGACGTCACCCGGCCGCCGGAATTGTCCAGCGATGCGCCGTCAACAGTCATGTGGCTGGCGCTCTCGATAATGCCTTGTTGATTCAGGATTGCACCGCCGTGCACCTCGGCCGTACTTTGCGACAGCAGCTCGCCGCTCTGATTGGCAACTTGTCCGCCTGTCTTCACTAACAGCGGGCCTTGCGCCGAGACTTTGCCGCTTTGGTTCGACACGCTGCCGCCCATCAGCGTCACGTCCGCGCCGCTCGACAGCTTGCCGTGGTCGTTAATTAATGTGCCCGATGCGGTCGCCTTGATCCCGCCTTGCGCGCTCGTCGTTGCGGCCGATAGATTTAGGTCGCCCGCGTTGGCATTCAACGTCAGGCCGCCATTTGCGATGGTAAGGCTACCGGCAAGATTCACGTTGCTGCCCGTTAGGGACACGTCGCTACCCGCCAGAGACACGTCGCTGCCTGCGCCGTGCCTGCCGGTCACGCTCAACAGCCCCGCCGCCGTCACTTGCAGGTCGCCGGATTGGGCCATTGAGCCGTCACCATTTACGCCCGCGCCGAGCGTACCAGTCGAATGGACGCTGCCAGCGTTCACCGTGACATCATTCTGAGCCGTCAGCATTCCGCTGTGGACAAGGTCGGCGCCCGTATTTACAGACAGGTACTGTCGGCTATCGATCGTGCCGCGATGATCGATCCCGCCAGCGGCCGACAGCCCGATATTGCCGCTCGCCTGCGTCTTGCCCGTCAACACCAGGCGGCCTTCGCTCGTCAGCGTCAATTCACCGGCCTGCGCACTAATCTTACCCGCGCTGTGCACTCCCACGCCGTGTTCGGTGCCAACCATCACGATCCGATCGGCGTACATACCGCCAAGTTGGCCAACGTCAATCGATACGCTTGGCGCCGGCCCGTCGCCATGAATTGTCGTGGCCGCTAGCGTGTCGTAAGGCACTTGGTTCGCGCCGGTCACCACGTTCAAGTTTTTGGCGTAAATTTCGGTATTCACCTGCACCGCGCGTGCGATCAGGTCGACTTGATCGATGTCCGACGCTTTAAACTCCGCACCATGCACGGTCATCAGCCCACGCGACACGTTGAAGCCGGCTAGCGAGCCGTCCGCGCCATAGTAAGGTTGTCCGGTCGTCAGCGTCGCCCGGCTTGTGTTGATGAAGCCCCCGCCGTTCACGACAATGCCCGACGGATTAGCGACCACCACCTCAGCGCGCGGACCTGCCACTTCCACAGGGCCACGCAGCTGGCTTGCCTCTAGGCTATGAACCTCGTTGACGATGAGGCGCGCCGACTGATTCGGGCCGAAGTGCGGATTGCCGTTGATATAGCCTGCTCGATCCGTTTTAACAATCGCCGAAGCATTGTTCAGGATCGCGCCGGGCGCTTGGACGTCGAACTGATGGTAGTGATTGACCGACACGCCTGCCCCGGACGGCCGGGCGATATCGACCTGCGGCAGACCATTTTGCGTTTGAATAACGCGCGTCTCTCCCCCAGGAGCCGGCACGATTTGCGCAAGGCCCCACGCTGGCCACGCGCTTAGCCAGAGCGCCACGCAGCGGGTGCGGCTCACACGCCACACCGGCTCAACACTCACTAGAATCCAACGCGTTGCCATATAGGTTAGCCTCGTCGGGCAATTTAACTACCTTAATATAAAGATTCGCCATGGGCCAACCACCTGTGCCGCGCCCCGGACACCCCCCTTTTTCGATCGGAAAAAACACTGCGTGGGGCGGACCGGCTCGTCCCAGCGGGCCGCCTCGCCATGTCAATATCAGGTCCCCGCTGGCCGCGCCAGCCCCTATTTGCCAAGGAGCGCCTGCTTTGCTAACCTCGACAGCACGGGTACCCCTTCGCTACGCTGGCCCGCTTGCAGGGTGCGCGGCCCTGCTGCTCGGCGGCATAGGCGCCAGCCCCGGGGCGCTCGCGCAAAACCCGCCCGAACCGACACCGCAGACAGCCTATCCGGAACAGCGGCTTGAGCAACAGCGCCAGGCACAAGAGCGCGAACAGGCCATCAACACGCCTGCTGTACGCTCCAGCGCACCGCCCGCCGCAGCTTACCCGGTGTTGCCCGCCGAGCAGCCGTGCTTTCGCATTGACCGCCTCGCGCTTAAGGTGCCCGAGCTTCTACCGGCATCCGTGCGCGCACAAGGCGCCTCGGCGCTGCCCCAGGACCGCTTCGCATTTGCACGCCAATGGCTTGCGCACTACGCGGGTCAATGCGTCGGCAAGCAAGGCTTGGACCGGATTGTCAGTGGGCTAGCACAGGAGATTTTAAGTCGCGGCTACATCACAACACGGGTCATGCTGGCCGAGCAGGATCTGTCGCACGGCGAGTTGACCGTCACGCTGGTGCCGGGCGTGATTCATGCCGTGCGTTTCTCGGATCCGACCATACGCGGCACCTGGAAGTCCGCGTTTCCGGCCAGAGCCGGCGACGCGCTGAATCTGCGCGATCTCGAACAAGGCCTAGAGCAGCTCAAGCGCGTGCCGAGCCAGGACGTGGACATGCGCATTGAACCCGCCCAGACGCTAGGTCAGAGTGACGTGGTAATCCAGGTGAAGCGTGCCAAGCCGTGGACGATCGTCGCCTCCGTTGACAACTCGGGGGCGCGGGCGACCGGCAAGCTGCAAGGCCAAGTGAGCATAGGCGTCGATAACCCGCTGGGCTTGAACGACATGCTGAACGTGGGCGCCAACCATGACCTGAGTTTCGGCGACAAGCGGCTCGGCTCGCACGGCTGGAACGCTTCCTATTCAATCCCGTATGGGTACTGGACCACATCGCTGTCCGCCAGTACCAACACTTACTACCAACAGATTGCCGGCGTGAACCACGCCTTTGTCGCGAGCGGCAATAGCCAGTTCGTCGACGCGCGCGTGCATCGCACACTGGCGCGCAGCCAGGCCGGTGTGTTCGGTGTGCAGCTGCGCGGCATTAAGCGCTTTGGCGCGAGCTTTATCGAAGACACCGAAATCAAACAACAACGACGTAATAATACGTTTATCGAGTTGGGTTTGACCCACCGGCATTATGTCGGCGGCGCACAGTTTGACGGCCTGCTCGCGTATCGGCATGGTCTGGGTTGGCTCGGCGCAACGCCGGCGTTGCCACGCGGCTATCCGACGTATCGACTGCGCATGGCATCGCTCGATGCGAATCTGTCCGTGCCGTTCACGCTCGCGAGCCAGCCGTTGCGCTACGTCAGTGCCGCACACGGGCAGTTCACCAACAACCGGCTTTTTTATCTGGATAGCTTGACCCTCGGCAGCCGCTACACGGTGCGTGGTTTCGATGGCGAGACAATGCTCGCCGGCGAGCGCGGCTTTTACTGGCGCAATGAACTGCAAGCGCCGATCGCGCACACCGGGCAGCACACTTACGCGGCGCTTGACTATGGCCAAGTCTTCGGTCCACTGACACGAGGCCAGGACAGCACGCGGCTCGTTGGCACGGCCCTTGGGCTGCGCGGCACGGTGCCCACGCGCTTGGCCACCTACACGTACGAGTTGTTTGCCGGCACGCCCCTGTATCGTCCATCAACATTATCGACGGCCCGCGTCACGGTGGGCTTTCGACTAAGCGCGCAGTTGTGAGCGGGCCCCTATCGTTGATCTCTTCACCTTCCCGTCTTTTTGAGAAAGCCCTATGCGCATCCGAACGAGTCGTGTTGTGTTGTTTTCAGCCTTAGCGCTGTCTTTAACCTCTCATACCGCGTTTGCAGCGGATCTAGCTGCCCATACTTGAGGCTCCCCCCATGCCTGCACCGCCGTCTAACATCGGCGGTGAAACAACGAACTGCCCGACTTTCGTGTCGCATCAGGCGCAGAACGTATAAACACGTTGAAACTTCCGGTATCGTCATCGGGCTTGCGATGACAACTGCCGACTTCAATGACACCCATCCGTTTGCTATCAAGTGTCAGGGGGCGAAAAATGTCACGAGCTACGTGCTTGGACACCAGCCCAAGTCATTTGACTGGCGAGCGCGGGGAGCGAAGGCACATCCGTGGAAGCGCGTGCCGGATGATGTGTTCGCAGCTGCATGTGAACAGTTAAACCAGATTATTGCGATTGGCGATTAAGAAAATGGGAAAAGACAGTCATGGATTATGCTAGGCGTGCGAGCCCTGGTCGGGCCCAAAGGTTGACTGTTTAGCAGCGCACACAGAAACGCAGCCGGCGCACGGCATTTGAGCCACGCGCTCGCATACACGAGCAGCGCAAAGCTTACCACCCACCAAGCCAATCAGTCCCGCACACTCACCCGCGCGGATGATGTATTGCATGCAGCGCCTTAAGGCGCTCACGTGCAACATGAGTGTAAATCTGAGTCGTCGAAATATCGCTGTGGCCAAGCAGCATCTGCACCACGCGCAGGTCCGCGCCATGATTAAGCAGATGCGTCGCAAACGCATGCCGCAACGTATGCGGGGACAGTGGCACGTGAATGTCGGCGCGCAACGCATATCGCTTGATGATGTTCCAGAATTGCTGACGCGTCATCGCGCCGCCGCGCGCCGTCACGAACAGCGCATCGGCGCCGCGCGCCCCGAGGAGCGCCGCGCGTGCCTCGCGCAGGTAGCGCTCCAGCCAGCCTCGCGCCTCGTCACCGAACGGCACCAAACGCTCTTTCGCGCCCTTGCCCATCACGCGCACCACACCCTCGTTCAACCCCACCTCGACCGTTTTGAGCGTGACCAACTCCGAGACACGCAACCCGCTCGCGTACATCAGCTCGAGCATCGCGCGGTCGCGCAACCCGAGTGGCGTGTCCAGGTCCGGCGCACCCAGCAACGCCTCGACCTGCGCTTCATTGAGGGTGGACGGAAAACGGGGCGGCTGCCGGGCCGAACGGATGCGCAACGTCGGATCGGCCGCGACACGATGCTCACGCAGCGCCCATGCGAAGTAGCGCCGGAACACCGACAGGCGCCGGTTCGCGGAGCTGGCTTTGCCATTGCTGCGCACCGCCAGATAGTCATTCAGGTCCGACTCGCGCGTCGCATCGAGTGTGCGCTCGTGCGTCGCCGCGAGCCAATCGCAATACAGCGACAAGTCGCGCCGATACGCATCCAGCGTATTACGGGACAACCCATGCTCGAGCCACAGCGCGTCGCAAAACGCGTCGATCGCTTGCGCGCTCGTGCTGCGATACGCGCTTAACGGTTGGACTTGCACGTCGCTCATGCGTACAACTCACCTTGCTGCGGCACCCGGATGCCTTCATGGCGCAGCAGCCAACACTTGACGTCGCGAAAAAAGCCTTTGCCGGCATGATGCGCAAAGCCGCCGAGGTCGTTTGCCGCCACGACGCGATGACATGGAACGACCAGCGGCGCAGGGTTGGACCCGCACGCCTGTCCAACGGCACGCGGCACCGCGCCGATTGACGCCGCCAGCTGCCCATAGGTCCAGACGGTGCCGGGTGCAATGCGACAGATACCGTCCCATACCCGGCGCTGGAACGCGGTGCCGGCGAGCGACAGCGGCAAATCGAACACCGTGTCGGCCCGTTCGAAATAGGCGACGATCTGCGCTGCCGCCTGCCGGGCCAGCGCATTGTCCGGCTTGCACAGCGGGATCGTGCCGGGCAGATAGACAATTTCATGAACGAACCGGTCGTCGCTGCGGATACCGACCCGTCCGAATGGTGCATCAATCACGGCATTGAACATGCCAATCCTCCTGGGCGCGCGCAGTGGTACACGGCACGGACGGGTCGATTCTACGTCCGAATCGTGTCTGCGGCATCGCGACAGCCGGCTGATGGGCGACGTCTATCCGTGGTCCAACGCCCAGCGCACATGCTCGCGCACCAGCGCAGACGGATCGTCTTCGCGCTTGCGCAACGCCGCCAACACAGCGTCGCGCCCCGCCGCGCCGCCACCGGCGCGCAACGCATTGCCCAGTCCAACCGCGAGATTGCGCAGCCAGCGCTCGTAGCCGATCCGGCGGATCGCGCTGCCCGCCAGGCGCGTGTCGAAATCCTGCTCGCTCCAGCTAAACAGTTCGATCAGTTGCGCGCCATCCAGCCCATTACGCACATCGAAGTCCGCGCACCCGCTCGGCTGCGCAAACTTGTTCCATGGGCATACGAGCTGGCAATCGTCGCATCCGTACACGCGGTTGCCAATCGCCGCGCGCAGCTCGACCGGAATGCTGCCGCGCAACTCGATCGTCAGATACGAGATGCACTTACGCGCGTCGAGCCGGTACGGTGCCACGATGGCGCCCGTCGGGCACGCGTCGATACAGCGCGTGCAGGCGCCGCAATGCGCGCCCGCGTGGTACGGCGCGCGCGACGGCTGGCTTTGCGCATCGGTGGGCAACGGCACGTCAACGAAGATCTCGCCGAGAAAAAATAATGAACCGGCGTCGCGATCGAGCAGCAACGTGTGCTTGCCGCGCCATCCGAGTCCGGCCTTTTGCGCGAGTTCGACCTCCAGCACCGGCGCCGAGTCGGTGAACACCCGGTAGCCAAGCGGGCCGATGGCGGCTTCGATCCGCTCGGCCAAACGCTGCAGGCGCTGGCGCATCACTTTGTGGTAATCGCGACCACGCGCATAGATTGAGACCACCGCAGCGCTCGGATCGGCCAGCCGCGCATGCTCACGCGCGCGCCACGACGCCGGCGTCTCGGCGGGCAGATACGGCATTCGTGCGCTGATGACCCGTTGCGTTCCGGGTACAAGTTCGGCCGGCCGCGCACGCTTCATGCCATGTTTGGCCATATAATCCATCTCGCCGTGATAACCTGCGTCGATCCACGCGGCGAGCGCCGCTTCGGCATGGGACAAATCGGTATCGCAGATGCCGATTGCGCTAAAGCCCAGTTCGCGCGCCCATTCGCGCACACGGCGTGCCAGCGACGCAAGATCGGCGTCGGTGAGCGTCGCGCGGTGAATCTCGGTATCCGGCGGTTGTTTCATCGTTCCTATTGTACGCAATGCCAGACGCACAAGCCTCGCCTCGTCCGTTGACAGAACGCGTGTTCGCACTGCCGGACGAGCACGCGGCGAACGCGTTCGGCGCAACGTTGGCCACGGCGATCACGGCGGCGATGCGTGCCACGCCCGCTCATGGCATGCAAGTGCACTTGGTCGGCGAACTCGGTGCCGGCAAGACGACGCTGGTGCGCGCGCTGCTGCGCGCGCTCGGGTACACGCAACGCGTGCGCAGCCCAACCTACACGCTTGTCGAGCCCTATACAATCGAGAACGTCGACGGCGCACCGCTGTCGATCTTTCACTTTGACCTATACCGCTTTGCGGATCCGGCGGAATGGGAAGATGCCGGTTTTCGTGAGTACTTCGACACCGGGGCGCTGTGCCTAGTCGAGTGGCCGCAGCGCGCCGGCGGCGTGCTTGGCGTACCCGACCTGCAGATCGACCTCGAAGTCCAAGGTGAAGGCCGCAAGCTGACTGCGCGTGCCTATAGCGAAACCGGAAAAGAGTGCGTTGCCCGATGCTGATCAAACCGTTCCGCTCGATTGAATCCGCCGCCACCGCATCGCATTGCTGGCGACGCCGGCAGATCCTGCGCGCGGGCGCCTCGACGCTGTTGCTGGGCCTGGCCGCGCCGCGCGTCGCGCACGCGGCCGCGGTGCTGGGCGTGCGCGTGTGGCCGGCGCGTGACTATACGCGCGTGACGATCGAGTCGGACCAACCGCTGCAGAATTCGCAAAAACTGCTACAGGAACCAGACCGGCTCGTCGTCGATCTCGATGGACTGGAGCTGGACCAAACGCTGAAGGATCTGGTCGCGAAGATCACGCCCAACGACCCGCAAATCCAATCGGTACGCGTGGGCCAGTTCCAGCCGCACGTGGTCCGGATGGTGTTCGACCTGAAGGGGTCGGTCAAGCCACAGGTGTTCGCGCTCACCCCGGTCGGCTCGTACAAATACCGGCTCGTGTTCGACCTGTATCCGGCAGTGCCGCCCGATCCGCTGCTGGAGCTGCTCGCGCAGACGCAACGCAAGGAAGAAGCGCTCGAGCAACGTTCGGTCCCCGGCGCGACATTGTCGGGCCCGGCGCTCGCGATGCCGTCG
This sequence comes from Mycetohabitans sp. B8, assembly GCF_021991875.1. Classification (GTDB taxonomy): domain Bacteria; phylum Pseudomonadota; class Gammaproteobacteria; order Burkholderiales; family Burkholderiaceae; genus Mycetohabitans. Next base: position 3,438 of record NZ_JAHLKR010000006.1, on the reverse strand, counting down.
CCATCCGACGGCGCCCCGGGGCGCGACGCGCTAGCCGGCATCGTGCCGCCGGCCAGTGGGCGCGACCCTGCAAGCGACAGCAGCGATGCGTTCTTCCAGCGCTTTGCGCAGGCCGATACGGCGCCGCCACGGGGCAGCGCATCGGCCAAGCCCGAACGAGCGCCATCGGCACCGCCGCAGCTCAACCGCGACGCCGATAGGGGCGCGCTAGCGGCGCGGCGTGACGACGAGAGCTACGGCTTCAAGGTGCCGTCGGGCCAGCCCGGCACGGTCCGCTTGCTGACGGTGGCGATCGACCCCGGGCACGGCGGCGAGGACCCGGGCGCGATCGGCGGCGCCGGAACTTACGAGAAGCATGTCGCACTGGACATCGGTAAGCGGCTGCGCGCAAAAATTGACGCGCAGCCGAACATGCGGGCGATGATGACGCGCGACGCGGACTTTTTCGTGCCGCTCGCGGTGCGTGTACAAAAGGCGCGGCGTGTCGGGGCCGACCTGTTCGTGTCGATTCACGCGGACGCGTTCACTTCGCCGCAGGCGCGCGGCTCGTCGGTGTTCGCGCTATCCGAGCGCGGCGCAACCAGCGCCGCGGCGCGCTGGATCGCGCGAAAGGAGAACGCCGCCGATCAGATCGGCGGCGTGGATTTCAAGACCCGGGACGTGACATTGACGCGGGCGCTGTTCGATATGTCGACGACCGCGCAGATCCGCGACTCGCTGAAATACGGCAATTACGTACTCAAGGAGATCGGTGGCATCAACAAACTGCACAAGGCCAGCGTCGAGCAAGCAGGCTTTGCGGTGCTCAAAGCGCCGGACATTCCGTCGATCCTCGTGGAAACCGCGTTCCTCAGCAATCCAGACGAGGAGCAGCGACTGAACTCCGAAGCGTACCGCGATCAGATGGCCAATGCGATCCTAAAGGGCATCAAGCGCTACTTCGCCGCGAATCCGCCGCTCTCGAAGAACCGGATGGCGTAATACGTCAGCGCGCTTGCGGCTGGCCGGCCCGACGCCGGCGCAACATTTTCCAGCCCGCGCCCAGCGCCACCGGCACGATGGCCGCGGCCACGCCGACCAGTACGATCGTATTCAGGTGGTCGCGGATGAACGGGATATTGCCGAACCAGTAGCCGCACACGGTTAGCAGCACAACCCACAGCAACGCGCCCAGCACATTGTATAGTTGAAAGCGCATCATGCTCATGCCGGATACGCCGGCCACGAACGGTGCAAACGTGCGCACCACCGGTACGAAACGCGCGAGCACGATCGTCTTGCCGCCGTGACGCTCGTAGAATTGATGCGTCTTCGTTAACGCGGCCTGATCCAGAAAGCGCGCGCCGAACTTCCAGTGCACATCGAAGACTTTCGGTCCGATATAGCCGCCGATCAGATAATTCACCGTGTTTCCGCCGATTGCCGCCACCAGCAACAGCATGTTCAGCCATAGCAGGTCCATTGAGCCGGACGCGCCAAACGCACCGCCAATGAATAGCAGCGAGTCGCCCGGCAGGAACGGCAATACGACCAGACCCGTTTCGCAGAACACGATCAGGAACAGCACGACATACACCCAAGCGCCGTACTGCTGGATGAAGTCGCCCAGAAACTTGTCGATATGCAGAATAAGGCTGAGAAATTGCAGGAAGGTATCCAAAAGACATCCTTGAAACCACGGAAATTGGCGTGGATGATACCGGAATACTCAGTCTGCCCCGATGAAACTGTCCGGTCGCCAGCGCACCCAACCCCGTCACGACTGGGCAGCGGCGTCTCGCTATAATAGATGGATGTCACAGTCCATTGAGCCGGGCATGTCCGACGCGGCACGCCCATCCGTTGATAGCGAATCGCCACCGGCGACGCCGTCATTCCCTACCGCCGATCCGGGCCCTGCCGCCGATCCGGGCCCTGTCGCCGGCCCGGCTTCCACCGGCGGACCTACCATGCAGCAGCACGGCAGGCCAACGCGCGCCATCCAGCCGTTGCCGGATCAGTTGATCAGCCAGATCGCGGCGGGCGAGGTCGTCGAGCGACCCGCATCGGTCGTCAAGGAGTTGATCGAGAATGCGCTGGACGCCGGCGCGACAGCGCTGCGCATCACGCTGGACGCCGGCGGCGTCAAGCGCATCATGATCGCAGACGATGGCTGCGGCATCGCAGCCAACGAATTGCCGCTGGCGTTGATGCGCCACGCCACCAGCAAGATCCGCTCGCTCGCGGAGCTCGAGAGCGTCTGCACGTTGGGCTTCCGTGGCGAGGCGCTCGCGTCGATTGCATCGGTTGCGCAGACCAGCATCACGAGCCGCACTGCCGACGCGCCGCACGCCACCCGCATCGATGCGCAGACCGGTGCGCTGTCACCGGCCGCCGGCGGCGTGGGCACGACGATCGAGGTGCGCGATCTGTATTTCAGCACCCCCGCGCGCCGCAAATTCCTCAAGAGCGAGCAGACCGAACTTGGGCATTGCCTAGATGTGATCCGGCGCGCCGCGCTGTCGCGCCCGGATGTCGCGTTCTCGGTGCTGCACAACGGCCGCGCCGTCGAGCACTGGAACGCGGCCAGCGCCGCCGCGCGCACCGCGAAGATCTTGGGCGATGCGTTCGCGACGTCGCATCTGCCGCTCGAGGAGGTGGCCGGCCCGGTCGAGATCTATGGTTTTGCCGGCCTGCCGACCGCCAGCCGCGGTCGCGCCGACCAGCAGTATTTCTTCGTCAACGGCCGTTTCGTGCGCGACAAGCTGCTTACGCACGCGGTGCGTGCCGCTTACGAGGACGTGCTGCATGGCGACCGCTATCCGGCTTACGTGCTGTTCCTCGACCTGCCGCCCGAAGGCGTCGATGTCAATGTCCATCCATCCAAGATCGAGGTGCGTTTTCGAGACTCGCGCTCGATCCACCAGTTCGTTTTCCATGCGGTGCAACGCGCGCTGGCTCGGCACGCCGGCGCCTCGCCCGATACGACCACAGGTGGCCACGCAGCCTACCTGACGCCTGCCGTGCTTGACACGGCGGGCCCGGGTGCCGAATTGGGCAGTGGCGCGGGTGGCGACGCGAGTGGGCGCGCGGGCGCGCTGGCCGGATCCGGCGCTGTGTCGGCGTCGTCGTCCGGCATGGCACCGCCACAAGGCGGCGGGCAGTCCGCCGAGCTTCGCCGTGGCGGGCCTGCTGCGACACCGGGAACCTCGAGCTGGATATCGCATCCGCGGATGCGCCAAGGCGTGCTACCGGTCGCCCAACCGCTGGCCGTCTACGATGCGTTGTTCGGCCGGCGCGATGAGGCTGCAGCCCCTCTGGTGCCCGCGCACGATGACGCCTCTTCCGCGCCTTCGCCGGCCCCCGGCCCGACAGCGGACCCGTCATCGTCGCCGACGGATGCCGAAAGCACACGACCCGGCCCGTCCGCCACCAACGAGGCCCATCCCGCCCCTGCCA
>NZ_JAHLKR010000005.1 GCF_021991875.1 Mycetohabitans sp. B8 | reverse complement strand
GCCACCAACACGGCCCCTCCCCCCGCCCCCGCTAACGGGCCCGCGACGGCGCCGGCTCAGCCCGTTGACGAGCATCCGTTGGGATTCGCGCTCGGGCAGTTGCACGGCATCTACGTACTGGCGCAAAACACGCGCGGACTGGTGCTAGTTGACATGCACGCCGCCCATGAGCGCATCCTGTACGAGCAATTCAAGCACGCGCTCGCTCAGCGGCGCATCGCCGTGCAACCGCTGTTGATCCCGGTGACGATGCAAGCCGATGCGGTCGAGATCGGCGTGGCCGGCGAAGAACACGAGACGCTCGATGCACTGGGCTTCGACATCGCTTCGCTGTCCCCGACCACGCTGGCCATCCGGGCCGTGCCCGCGCTGCTCAAGGATACCGACCTGGTCTCGCTGGCGCGTGCAGTGCTTGCGGACCTGCACGCGTACGGCGGCTCGCGGGTGCTGACCGAGCACCAGCACGAGCTGCTCGGCACGCTGGCGTGCCACCATGCGGTGCGCGCGAACCGGCGCCTGAGCATGGACGAGATGAATGCGCTGTTGCGGCAAATGGAAGCCACCGAGCGCGCCGATCAATGCAATCATGGTCGTCCAACCTGGTTTCAGCTTACGCTCGGCGAGTTGGACCGGTTGTTCATGCGGGGCCAATAGTCGCGCCGTGGCATCCGCCCCCATCATCGCATGCCTGCTTGGGCCGACCGCGTCTGGTAAGAGCGCCGCCGCGCTCGAACTGGCGCGCCATGCCCCGGTCGAGATCGTCAGCATCGATTCGGCGCTCGTCTACCGGCAAATGGACATCGGGACCGCCAAGCCGACCGCGGCTGAACGCGCCGCGGTGCCCCACCATCTGATTGACATCATCGACCCGCTCGACGCCTATTCGGCCGCCCAGTTCCGTACCGACGCGCTGCGCCTGTGCGCACGAATCATCGCGCGCGGCAAACTGCCATTATTGGTGGGCGGAACCATGCTGTACTACAAGGCGCTGGTCGAGGGCTTGAACGAGTTGCCGGGCGCCGACGCGTCGATCCGGGCCGCACTTGACCAGGATGCGGCGCGCGAGGGCTGGCCCGCCCTGCACGCGAAATTGGCACAGATCGACCCGGTATCGGCGGCGCGGATCGCGCCCAACGATTCGCAGCGGATCCAGCGTGCGCTGGAGGTGTGGCGGCTGACCGGTCAGCCGATGTCCACGCTGCTGCGATCGGCGTCCCACCCGGCCGCCGCCCCGAGCGTCGGGTGCCAGGCCGCAAGCGACGTTGACACGCGCGCGACGACGCACGCCGGCCAGCTGCCGTCGCCCCGCTTTGCTGCCGTTTCGCTGGAACCCTCCGACCGGTCAGTGCTGCACGCGCGCATTGCACGGCGCTTCGACGCCATGCTGGACGCCGGCTTGATCGACGAAGTGCAGCAATTACGCGCACGCGGCGACCTACACCCCGGATTGCCGTCGATGCGCTGCGTCGGATACCGACAGGCGTGGGCGTACCTGGACGGCGAATACGATTATGCAACGATGCGCGACAAGGGCATCTTCGCGACACGCCAGCTTTGCAAGCGGCAGTTGACATGGTTGCGCTCGATGCCCGAGCGGATTGTCGTCGACTGTGTCAGCACCGACGCCGGCCCGCGTGCCGTCGATGCGGTGCGGCGGATATGGGCACCGACGTAGCAGACGCCGCGATCGGTGCGGCGCTACCATAACAGCGCCACAACGGCGCCACCGGACGCGCCCCTGCAACCACTGCAACATGCGGCGTCGCGTCCCCCGTGCGCAGCGTCACACCACGATCGTCTGTACCTCGCCGGCGTGGCGCTCGCGCACCGTGCCGAGTGTCCACACTTGTTCGCCGGCCGCAGACAGCACGCCGGCCGCCGTCTGCGCGTGCTCGGCCGCAACGATGACCACCATTCCGATCCCGCAGTTAAAGACGCGATGCATCTCCGCGTCGGCCACGCCACCGTGCTGCTGCAGCCACGCGAACAGTGGCGGCAACGGCCATGCACGGTGGTCCAGTTCCGCGCACAGCCGCTCGGGCAGCACACGTGGCACGTTCTCGACAAGCCCGCCCCCCGTGATATGGGCGATACCCTTGACCGGGAGTTGCTGCATCAACTCGAGCATGGGCTTCACGTAGATACGCGTGGGTGCCATCAGCGCCTCGGCCAGCGAGCGGCCATCAAAATCGGCTTGCAGATCCGGCGCCGCGCGCTCGATGATCTTGCGCACCAGCGAATAGCCGTTCGAGTGGATACCGCTGGAGGCCAGGCCCAGCACCACATCGCCGGCGCCGATCGTGCTGCCGTCGATGATCTTGCTTTTTTCGACTGCCCCGACCGCGAATCCGGCAAGGTCGTATTCGCCGTCCGGATACATTCCCGGCATCTCGGCCGTCTCGCCACCGATCAGCGCGCAGCCCGCCAGTTCGCACCCGACGGCAATACCCTTGACCACGCTCGCCGCCGTCTCGACGTCGAGCTTGCCGCAGGCGAAATAGTCCAGGAAGAACAGCGGCTCGGCCCCTTGCACGAGAATGTCGTTGACGCTCATGGCCACCAGATCCTGCCCGACCGTATCATGCCGGTTCAAATGGAACGCGAGCTTGAGCTTCGTGCCCACGCCGTCGGTGCCGGAGACCAGCACCGGCTCGCGGTATTTCTTCGGTATCTCGAACAGCGCGCCGAATCCACCGATGCCCGCCAGCACGCCGTCGCGCATCGTCTTTTTTGCGAACGGCTTGATGCGGTCAATGAGCGCGTCTCCCGCGTCGATGTCGACGCCCGCGTCACGGTAGGACAGGCCCGGCGCCTGCGCGCCGGGAGTGGATTTCGGTTGATTCATAGCGAGAGCGCGAGAAGCTCGCGGGAAGGTCGGTAAAATTGCAATTTTACCCGATGCGAGTGTGCCGACCGCACGAACGCGTCAGAACCGCATTCCAGGACCCTTGCCACCCGTGTTGACCTCGTCTGCTTCCCATCGTCAACTGACACTCGACCTGGGCACGCCGCCGCCAAAGACGTTCGAGAACTTTTTCGCCGGCGCCCATGCCGAACTGGTCGCCCGTCTCGCCGGCCTGGACGCCGCGCTCGCGGCCGGGCCGGTCGCGGACCGCACGTTCTACGTGTGGGGGGACGCCGGGAGCGGGCGCAGCCACCTGCTGCAGGCGCTGGTGGCCGGCGCATCCAGCGGCCGCGCGCGCTTTGTCGCGCCACCCAGCCCGCTATCAGCATTCGGCTACGATCCGCGTGTTGCGATCTATGCGGTCGACGATGTCGACCAACTTGCCGATGCGCAACAGATCGCGCTGTTCAACCTGTTCAACGAGGTGCGCGCCAGCCCCGGCAGCGCACTGGTGGCCACCGGCAATGCCGCGCCGCTGCATCTAGCCGTGCGCGAGGATTTGCGCACGCGCCTGGGTTGGGGCCTGGTGTTCCATCTCGGCGCGTTGGCCGACGAGGGCAAGGCGGCCGTGCTCAAGCATGCCGCGCGTGAACGCGGCCTGACGTTTGCCGACGACGTACCAACATGGCTGCTCACGCACTACCGCCGCGACATGCCCAGCCTGATGCGCGTCCTGGACGAGCTTGACCGTTTCGCCCTCGAGCACAAGCGCGCGGTCACGTTGCCACTGCTGCGCGCGATGCTGGCGGACAGCTTCAAGTAAAATGCGCTTCATGACGAAAACCGCACGCAATCTCGCCCTGTTCGACCTGGACCATACGCTGATCCCCACCGATAGCGACCACGAGTGGGGGCGCTTCATGGTCAAGCTCGGCATTGTCGACGCCGACAGCTTCTCGCGCGAAAACGACCGCTTCTACGCCGACTACCAAGCAGGCAAACTGGATATCCATGCGTACCTGCGCGCGATGCTCACCCCGCTGGCGAAATACTCGCGGCGGCAACTGGACGACTGGCATGAGCTATTCATGCACGAGGTCATCAACCCGCGGATTTTGCCCGCCGCCCGCGCATTGGTGCGCGAGCACCAGGAGGCGGGCGACCTGTGCTGCATCGTGACAGCGACCAACGCGTTCATCACCGCACCGATCGCGGAAGCATTTGGCATTGAGACGTTGATCGCGTGCGAGGTTGAAACGACGGACGGGCATCCCGACAGCCCGTACACGGGCAACTCGATGGGCGTGCCGAGCTACCGCGAGGGCAAGATCGTGCGGGTGCAGGCGTGGCTGGATTCGCTCGGCTGCGACTGGACAAGCTTTGCGCACAGCTACTTCTATAGCGACTCGCACAACGACATCCCGCTGCTCGAAAAGGTCACCGACCCGGTGGCGACCAATCCGGACGAGAAGCTGCGCGAATATGCGCTGGCCCGTGGTTGGCGCGTCCTTGAACTGTTCCAATCGACGTGATTACAAAACTCATTCGCAAGTTGTTCGGCTCGCGTAGCGGCGATGCCACCCCGCCGGCCGACACATCGCGCAGCGCCGACGCCGATCGAGGCAGCAAGCATGCCAACACGGACATCGCGCCGACAGGCCGTCGGCGCAATGCGGCGCGCGACGAGCAGCGCAGCGCGCCGGCTGACGCGCAGGACACTGGGCTGCCGTCGCGCAAGCCGCCGCGCCGGACGCCACGCCGCAACGCCTTAGCTGCCGGTGGCCATCCCAGTGGCAATACCGGTGCCAGTCGCCATGCCGGTGGTGAAGCCGAAGTACCGGTGATCGTGCCAGCCGACATCCATCGTATCGATCCGGCGTTGATCTCGCGCAATGCCATCCGCGTCACCGACACGCTGCAACAAGCCGGTTTTCGCGCGTTCATCGTCGGCGGTGCGGTGCGAGATCTGCTGCTCAATATCGCGCCGAAGGATTTTGATGTCGCCACGGATGCCACGCCGGATGAGGTCGTCAAGCTGTTCCGCCGCGCCCGGTTAATCGGCCGACGTTTTCAGATCGTCCACGCCCAGTTCGGACAGGAGATCATCGAAGTGTCGACGTTCCGCGCGCTGATGGATGCGGCGCCGGCTGGCACCGGGCCCACGGACAGTGAGCCGGCTGCGCCACCGCGCAAGCTGCGACGCGGCGAGCTGGACCGGCGCACGCATGCGGTGGACGCGAGCGGGCGCGTGCTGCGCGACAACGTTTGGGGCGAACAGCACGAGGATGCGACGCGGCGCGACTTCACCGTCAACGCGATGTACTACGATCCGGCGACGCAGACCGTGCTCGACTACCATCGCGGGATGGACGACATTCGCCAACGCGTGCTGCGAATGATCGGCGAGCCCGCCACCCGCTTTCGCGAAGATCCGGTCAGGATGCTGCGTGTCGTGCGTTTCGCGGCCAAGCTGGACTTCACGATCGAATCGTCGACGCAGGCGCCGATCGCCGAGTTGGCGGATCTGATCAACAACGTGCCGGCGGCCCGGCTGTTCGACGAGATGCTCAAGCTGTTGCTGTCCGGACACGCGCTCGGCTGCCTAAAGCAGTTGCGCGCGCTGGGCCTGCACCATGGGCTGTTGCCGCTGCTGGACGTGGCGCTTGAACAACCCGACGGGGAGCGTTTCATCACGCTTGCGCTGACCCATACCGACGAGCGCGTGCGCTTGGGCAAACCGGTCTCACCCGGGTTCCTGTTTGCGTCACTGCTGTGGCACGAAATGCAACTGCGCTGGCAGCAATACGAGGCCGGCGGCGAACATTCGATCCCGGCGCTGCATCGGGCCATGGACGACGTGCTCGACCAACAGACCGAAAAGCTCGCGATCCAGAGGCGCTACACGGCCGACATGCGCGAAATCTGGGAGCTGCAGCCCCGGCTAGAGAAACGCTCCGGCCGCAGCGCGTTGAAGCTGCTGGAACACCAGCGGTTCAGAGCAGGTTATGACTTTCTCTTGCTACGCTGCGAGGCGGGCGAGTTGGACGCGTCGGTCGGTCAATGGTGGACAGATTTCATCGTCGGCGATCCGGCCGCGCGCGAGGCGCTGCTGGCACAGGGCGACAAGGAGCGCTCGCCGCGCAAGCGCCGGCGCCGTGGCGGCTCGCGCAACCGCAAGGATCCTGGCGAAGGTGCCCGGCAGGCCTCGCCGCCGGCCGATGGCGAACCACGTGGCAATGGCGACGCCTAGCGGCTTACGCGAACGCCGCCCATTGAATGCAGCAGGAGTCGACGTCATGACCGTAGCTTATCTTGGCTTGGGCGCGAATCTTGGCGACGCGCGCCAGACGCTGAAAGACGCCGTGGTCTGCCTCGCGCAGCAGGCTCCCGTCACCGTGCTCGGGAAATCGAGCCTGTACCGCACCGCTCCGGTCGATGCCGGTGGCGACGACTTCTACAATTGCGTGGTGAAGATCGATACCACGCTTGCCGCACGGCAGTTGCTCGCCCTGTGCCACGACATTGAGCATCACTTCGGCCGCGAGCGCCCGTACCGGAACGCACCTCGGACGCTAGACATCGATATTCTGCTGTACGGCACCGTGCAGCTTGACGAGCCCGACCTGACGGTGCCGCACCCGCGGTTAGCTGAGCGGGCGTTCGCGCTAGTGCCGCTGCTCGAACTGGAAGCAGCGATCGAGATTCCCGCGTTAGGCCGTGCGGACCGTTATCTGCCTGGCGTCGCGTCGCAGCGCATCGAAAAGATCGACTCTTGCCAATGTCCGTTTCGACGCGTCGCCGCTGCGATCGTGGGCAGCAAGTCGGGGCCGCGCCGATGAACCCATCCGCCGCCGTGCCACCGCTGAGCGTCCATGCGCCGGCGCAGCACACGCCGTTCGGCTACCTGGTGATCGAAGGGCCAATCGGCGCCGGCAAGACCACCCTGGCAACGCAACTGGCGGCACGCTGGTCCATGCAAACGCTGCTGGAGCGCGCGGCTGACAACCCGTTCCTCGAGCGCTTCTATCACGACAACGCGCGCTACGCGTTACCGGCGCAATTGGATTTCCTGCTGCAGCGCGAGAAGCAAATGCGCGCGATAGCCGAGGCACGGCAGCACGGCACGCCGCTCGTCGTGGACTTTCTGCCGCAGAAAGACGAGTTGTTTGCCCGCCTGACGCTGCCCGACGATGAATTCGCGCTGTATCACGCGCTGGCCGCACGCGTGCCGCTCGCCCGGCCAGTGCCGGATCTCGTGATTTACCTTCAGGCCAGTCCGGAAACGCTGTTTGCCCGGATCCAGAAGCGCGCGATTCCGATGGAGGCGCATATCACCGATGCGTACCTGCGCGCATTGTGCGCCGCGTACAGCGAGTTTTTCTATCATTACGACGACGCGCCACTGCTCAGTGTCAATACCGACCATCTAGATCTGGCGGGATCTGACGCAGACCTAGACTTGCTGGTTAAGCACATCGGATCGATGCGCGGCCGCAAGGCGGTATGGGTGAAGGGCACGGCGCTATAACGCTCTCCGAGGATCATTTTGTCATGAGCTATTTGCAGGATTCCGGCCGTCGCGCCGTCACTGTTCCGCGCCTTCAGCAGATGCGCGAGGTTGGCGAGCCAATCGCGATGCTGACGTGCTACGACGCGAGCTTTGCGGCATTGCTCGAGCGCGCGGGCGTGGACGTGCTCCTTATCGGCGACTCGCTCGGCAACGTGCTGCAGGGCCAGGCCACGACGTTGCCGGTTAGCGTGGCGGATATCGCATACCACACCGCCAGCGTGGCGCGCGGTAGCCGCGGCGACGCGCTGGTCGTCGCGGATTTGCCGTTTGGCAGCTACGGTACACCGGCAGACGCATATTCAAGCGCCGTCAAGCTGATGCAGGCGGGTGCGCAGATGGTCAAGCTCGAGGGCGGTGCGTGGCTTGCCGAGACGATCCGCTTCCTGGTCGAACGGTCGGTGCCGGTCTGCGCGCACCTGGGGCTCACGCCGCAGTCGGTACACGCGTTCGGCGGCTTCAAGGTCCAGGGCAAGAACGATCTGGCGGCCGAACAGTTGAAAAAGGACGCTCAGTTGATCGAGCAGGCCGGCGCGCAGCTGCTCGTGCTCGAAGCAATCCCTGCCGCGCTGGGGGCCCAGGTCACCGCGGCGCTGACGATTCCGACCATCGGCATCGGCGCCGGAGTCGACTGCTCGGGCCAAGTACTGGTGTTGCATGACATGCTCGGCGTGTTCCCTGGCAAGCGGCCCCGGTTCGTCAAGGACTTCATGGCCGGTCAGCCGTCGATCGAGGCCGCCGTCCACGCCTACGTGTGCGCCGTCAAGGAACGGACGTTCCCCGCCGCAGAGCACACGTTCTGAATCGACGTCACTAAAAGCGAGGCAACGGTGGGCGAAGCAACTGTGCCGGCATCGCGCCGCGTAGCGCATTGCAGACAACAAGCGCATCGCGGCGCTCGAAGTCGGCCCGCGTGATCGGCCGCTCGATGGCCTGCCACGCCGGATCTGCAAGCAGCACCGAGCGCATGACGCCGGGTAATACGCCGCTGTCCAGCGGCGGCGTGACCCAGCGGCCGTCGATTCGCACGAATACCGTGCTGCGGCCGCCTTCTGTCAGCTCGCCAAGTCGATTGAAAAACAACAGGTCAAACGCGTGATGGGTTTGCGCCAGTCGCCATGCGCGGTCATAGGTATCCCGGCAGGTGGTCTTGTGACGCAGCAACGGATCGTCTAGGTCCGGCGCAGCGATGCCGTGGTCGGCCGCCAGCATCACGCGCACCGGACCGGCTGCGAGCGACGGCAATAGCGCCGCGCTGACGTCGATGCCCCCATCCTTGCACAGCGTCGCGCGCATCCGATATGCGCGATCCGGCGCGAGCGCCGCGCAGGCCTGCGTGAGCCGTGCCGCAAACACAGCGGCGTCAAACCGGAAGCCGAAATAGCGCGCGCTGCGTTCGATACGGGCGACATGAAGGCCTGCGTGCCGCACGCCATCCCGCGTGGCATACATCGTCTCGAACAACTGGAAGCCGGGGTCCACCTCGGTTAAGAAGCGCGCCTTTAACGCACATTCGAGATACTCGTCGTGCGCGACGCTGTCCAGCACGATGCCGGCGCCCACGCCGAGCGTGCCCGCACGCACGTCGGCGCCCATACCAGTGCCCGATCGCGGTGCCAACACCAGCGTGCGAATGGCCACCGACAGGCAAAAATCGCCAAGCGTGCGTGCGTCAGCAGACGTGTCGAGCCACCCAATCGCGCCGGTATACAGCCCGCGTGGTGTCGTCTCGATCGACTCGATTAACGCCATCGTGCGAAGCTTCGGCGCGCCGGTAATCGAGCCACATGGAAAAAGCGCCCGCAGCACGTCGGCAAAACCGATCCCGTCACGCACGTGCGCGTGCACGGTCGATGTCATTTGCCACACCGACGCGTACGGCTCGACCGTAAATAACGCGGGCACGCGAACCGAGCCGGTCCGAGCGATCCTGCCCAGATCGTTGCGCAACAGGTCAACGATCATCAGGTTCTCTGCCCGGTTCTTGTCGTCGGCGGCCAATGCCCGCGCTTGCTGCGCGTCGAGCTGCGCGTCATTCGCACGCGGCGCCGTGCCTTTCATCGGCCGCGCGACAATCGCCCCGCCACGATGCTCAACAAACAGTTCGGGCGACAACGACAGCACATGGGTGCCGTCGGGCAGCGCCAGCAAAGCGCCGAACGACACCGGCTGGCGCGCCCGCAAGCGTCGATACAACGCAGGCGCCGAACCAAACATATCGAACGCGAGCCGATACGTATAGTTGACTTGATATGAATCTCCGTCGCGCAATGCTGCATGAATGCGCGCAATCGCGTCGTCGAACGCGTCATGCGTGACGCTGCTGCGCACGTTCGCGATGCCCGCCACCCCGGGGTCCGCGCGGCCGCCGTCCTGCTGCTGCAGCCACGCCGCGACCTGCTCCGAGGACAGGCGGCGCAACTCGCGGAAAAGAAGAATGCGCAGCGCACCGTCGTCGGCGCACCTGGCCGGGCATTGCAGCCGTACGCCCCATTCGTAGTCTGCAAGTAACAACGCATGCAGCCCCGTGCGCAGATCTGCGTCCACTTCAGCGAGCACCGCATCGAGCCGGCCGGGATCGGTGCAAGTGCGCTCATGCGAGAACGCCGTATAGAGACGCGAGCGGCATGCAGGGGCATCGGCCGACGCCTCCTCGGGCGCACAGTCGTCGAGCAGCGCGAACACGCGGGCGCTGTCGAGGTCGCCCACAGCCTGCCCCGCCCTCGCGTCAACTGCCCTCATGTCACTCGAAGAAGCTTTTCACGCGGTCGAACCAGCCCTTGCTCTGCGGGCTATGCCGCGCGCCCCCTTCGACCAGCGACTTTTCGAACTGGCGCAGCAGATCACGCTGCGTATCGGTCAGCTTGACCGGCGTCTCCACCTGCACGTGCACGTACAGGTCGCCCGGCAGGCTTGAGCGCAAACCCTTGATGCCCTTGCCGCGCAGACGGAACGTCTTGCCCGATTGCGTGCCCTCCGACACCGTAAACGATGCCTTGCCGGCCAACGTCGGCACCTCGATCTCGCCACCCAGCGCCGCGGTGGTGAACGCGATCGGCATCTGGCAATGCAGGTCGTCGCCGTCACGCTCGAAGACGGTGTGCGGCTTGATGTGGATCTCCACATAGAGATCGCCGTTCGGACCGCCATTGATGCCCGGCTCGCCGTTGCCGGCGGAACGGATCCGCATCCCCTCGTCGATGCCGGCGGGAATCTTCACCTCCAGCGTCTTGGTTTCCTTGACCTTGCCGGCGCCGTGACAATGGGCGCACGGCTCCGGAATGTACTTCCCGATGCCGTGACACTTTGGACACGTCTGCTGGATGCTGAAGAAACCCTGCGACATGCGCACCTGCCCCTGCCCATGGCAGGTTGGGCACGTCTCAGGCTTGGTGCCCGGCTTCGCGCCGGAGCCATGACATACCTGGCACGATGTCCAACTCGGCACGCGGATTTGCGTCTCATAGCCATGCGCGGCCTGCTCCAGCGTGATCTCCATGCTGTAGCGCAGGTCCGCGCCGCGGTACACCTGCGGACCGGCCCGCCGGCCCCCGCCTGCGGCTTGCCCAAAGATATCGCCGAAGATATCGCCGAACGCATCGGCAAAGCCGCCGAAGCCTTGTGCGCCGGCGGCGCCCATGTTCGGGTCGACGCCCGCATGGCCGTACTGATCGTACGCGGCGCGCTTTTGCGAGTCGGACAGCATTTCATAGGCTTCCTTCGCCTCCTTGAAATGCTCTTCCGCATCCTTGTTGCCAGGATTGCGGTCCGGGTGGTACTTCATTGCCAGCTTCCGATACGCCTTCTTGATGTCGTCATCGGACGCATTCTTGGCGACACCCAGCACGTCGTAGTAGTCCCGTTTGGCCATATCGAGTCAATACCACAAAACAAAATGGGCCCGGAGAGCCGCTAAGCTCGCCAGGCGCTCTGTCTTCGCCACCGTGCTGCAGCGCACGATGGCACACAAATGGCTGGCCGGGTGGACACGGCACGCATCGCGCACCGCGCACCGGCAGCCACCGCCGCTTCGCTCAGTCCTTCTTCACTTCCTTGAAGTCGGCGTCGACGACGTCGTCCTCAGCCTTGTCGGACGATGCAGCGGACGACGCGCCGTCCCCGGCCGATGCCCCGGCCGCACCCGCCTGGGCCTGCATGTCGGCGTACATCTTCTCACCGAGCTTTTGGGACACTTTCGACAGCGCCTCGATTTTCGCCTCGACCTGCGCCTTGTCGGACGCGCTCTTCAGCGCTTCCTCCAGTTCCTTGAGCGCAGCCTCGATCGCGCTCTTCTCGCTCGCGTCGATCTTGTCACCGTAGTCGGACAGCGCCTTCTTCGTGCTGTGCACCAGCGCGTCACCTTGGTTACGCACGTCGGCCAGCTCGCGTAGGCGATGATCTTCCTCGGCGTTCGCCTCAGCATCCTTCACCATTTTCTCGATCTCAGCCTCGGACAGGCCCGAATTCGCCTTGATCGTGATCTTGTTCTCCTTGCCCGTGCCCTTGTCACGCGCATGCACGTGCAGGATGCCGTTTGCGTCGATGTCAAACGTTACTTCGATCTGCGGCACGCCGCGCGGTGCGGGCGGGATGCCTTCCAGGTTGAATTCGCCCAGCAGCTTGTTGCCGGCCGCCATCTCACGCTCACCCTGGAACACCTTGATCGTCACCGCCGACTGGTTGTCGTCGGCCGTCGAGTACACCTGCGTGTGCTTGGTCGGGATCGTCGTGTTTTTGTTGATCATCTTCGTCATCACGCCGCCGAGCGTCTCGATGCCCAGCGACAGCGGCGTCACATCCAGCAGCAGCACATCCTTGCGGTCGCCGGAGAGCACCTGACCCTGGATCGCCGCACCTACCGCGACCGCCTCGTCCGGGTTCACATCGCGACGCGGCTCCTTGCCGAAGAACGCCTTGACCTTGTCCTGCACCTTCGGCATCCGCGTCATGCCGCCCACTAGGATCACGTCATCGATGTCACCGACCTTCACGCCCGCGTCCTTGATCGCGATACGGCACGGCTCGATCGTGCGCTCGATCAGCTCCTCGACCAACGCCTCCAGCTTCGCGCGGGTGATCTTCAGGTTCAAGTGCTTCGGTCCGGACGCGTCCGCCGTGATGTACGGCAGGTTAATCTCGGTTTGTGCCGAACTGGACAACTCGATCTTGGCCTTCTCAGCCGCTTCCTTCAGCCGTTGCAGCGCGAGCACGTCCTTGGACAGGTCAACGCCCTGCTCCTTCTTGAATTCACCGATGATGTAGTCGATGATCCGCTGGTCGAAGTCCTCACCACCGAGGAACGTGTCGCCGTTGGTCGACAACACCTCGAACTGCATTTCGCCATCCACGTCCGCGATCTCGATGATCGAGATATCAAACGTGCCACCGCCCAGGTCATAGACCGCAATCTTGCGATCTCCCTTCTCGGTTTTATCCAGTCCGAATGCGAGCGCCGCGGCGGTCGGCTCGTTGATAATCCGCTTCACGTCCAGGCCGGCGATGCGGCCCGCATCCTTCGTGGCTTGCCGCTGGCTGTCGTTGAAGTACGCCGGCACGGTGATCACCGCTTCGGTCACCGGCTCGCCGAGGTAATCCTCGGCCGTCTTCTTCATCTTGCGCAGCACTTCGGCGGAAATCTGCGGCGGCGCAAGCTTCTTGTCGCGCACCTGTACCCACGCATCGCCATTGTCCGCTTTGATGATCTGATAAGGCATCAGGCCAATGTCCTTCTGCACTTCCTTCTCTTCAAAGCGACGGCCGATCAGCCGCTTGACGGCGAACAGCGTGTTCTTCGGGTTCGTCACGGACTGACGCTTGGCCGGCGCGCCGACCAGAATCTCGCCATCGTCCATATACGCGATGATCGAAGGCGTCGTGCGGGCGCCTTCCGAGTTCTCGATCACTCGCACCTGATTGCCTTCCATCAGTGCCACGCACGAATTCGTGGTACCGAGGTCGATCCCGATAATTTTGCCCATTTTACTAATCTCCTGGCTTTGATCTAGCAGACCCGCGCAGCGCGCGGTCATTCATTCACGTCTGCCCACAACATGGGTACAACAGCGCTGATTTCAATACTCTAGCGTGCACGCGGGCTTTGTCGTGGCAAGACGCGGGCCGCCCTCACTTGGGCGCGGCCACGGTGACCAGCGCCGGGCGCAGCACACGGTCGGCGATCACGTAGCCTTTTTGCAACACGCTGACGACAGTGTTGGCCTCCTGCTCGGCCGGCACCATCGAAATCGCCTGGTGCCGGTGCGGATCGAATTTCTCGCCGACCGGATTGATCTGCACAACGCGCCCCTTCTCCAACGCGCTCGACAATTGACGCAACGTCAGTTCGACGCCCTCACGCACCTTCGCCAAGTCGCCGGCGTTGTCCGCCAGTGCGGCCTCCAGGCTGTCGACGACCGGCAACAAGTGCTCGGCGAAACTCTCGATTGCGAACTTGTGCGCCTTGGCAACGTCGTCCTGCGCGCGCCGCCGCACGTTCTCCGTCTCTGCACAAGCGCGCAGGACACTCTCGTGCAGTTCGGCGATCTTGGCCTGCGCTTGCTCGAGCGCCTTGGCCTCGGCGGCGGCATCGGCCTCACCGAATGGCCCATTGTCGGCGCCCGGCTGTGCCGCCGCGGCGCCCTCGCGCTGAGCCTCGGCCGGTTGCACCTGTGCGTCCTGCGCCGTTTGCGTGCCGTTGCCGGCGGGTTCGGTATCCGATGCGGGGCGATTCTGGCTTGCTTGCTTCTCTTCCATGATGGCCGTGGTCAATTTCAGTCAATGGTTTGATTCGGCTGTTCCCGCACCCCGCCGGCCCGATGGGCGCCGGGGCGCGGAAATCGTAGTTGCGCAATCGACATGGGGTCGGTGCAGGCCTTTTCAATAGCCCGCCGTAAAAAGTCGCGGCGCAGCACCGTATGGCGTTGCAAGCGGGGCGTTGCCATACCGTTACACGATTTCCCGTATGTTGCGACGCAAATAAATTGAGCGCCCGCCGGCGCTGACCTACACTTCGCTATGAGGCGCTCCAAACGCGTGTACCCTGATTTTGTTCACGGCACTCCCACCGCCCAGTCCAATAATGCCCATTTCCGCCCGTGCCATGAAACTGATTTTTGCCATTGGGGTGGTCGCCGTGGTATTGATCGCGGGAACGACTGCCATTTGTCTGTCCGGCGCCGTCACCGAATCCACGACTGAGTACGGCGGCATCCGTGCGACATTCGAGTCACTGTTCAATCCGCACCGGACAATTTGTCAATGATGCGCCGATCGCGCTTCGTCGGCCGCCCGTGAAGCGTCGCAGCAGGCTCCCGAAAAGTGCTGCGTCGCGCCAACTCTGCCAGCCGACGCGCGTTGCCGGCCGGCGTCTCCTCGTATAGCGTCTGCGCGATCGTCGCCGGACCGCGCACGTCACATACGCCACGCACCTGCACTTCCCATACGATGCGCTCGATGTCGATTTGCACAATGTCGCCGACGCGCACCTCCTTGGCCGCCTTCACCGGCTCACCGCCGATACGCACCCGGCCCTTGCCAAGCGCGTCGGCCGCCAGTGAACGGGTCTTGAAAAACCGTGCCGCCCACAGCCACTTGTCGATGCGCAACCGCGCGTGAGGATCAGTCGAGATCTTCAAGCTCATCGGCAAACTCACGCGGATGTCGTCGCTGCCGCGCTCTGTTGCGACGTAGCCATCGGCCACCCTTGCAGATGGGTGGCGACGATCTCGGCCAGCGCGCTGATCCACGGTTGCGCGTCGTTGACGCAGGGAATTCGATGGAACTCGCGTCCCCCCGCCCGCAAGAACGTATTACGACCCTCGATGCCAATTTCCTCGAGCGTCTCGAGGCAATCGGACGTAAAGCCCGGGCAAAACACGTCAACCCGACCGGCCCCGGCCGCGCCCAACTCCTGCAGCGTCGGTGCGGTGTAAGGTTGCAACCATTGCGCGCGTCCGAACCGTGACTGGAACGTGAGCCGGCATTCGACCTCGGTCAACCCGAGCGCATGGGCCAGCAACGTCGCGGTTTGCCGGCATTGCTCGGCATAGGGATCGCCCAAATCCAACGTGCGCTTAGGCACACCATGAAAGCTTAACAACAGCCGATCGCCGGCCGTGAAATCGGGCCGGCCGTGCTGCTGCCAATAGCGCAGCACCTGAGACGCCAGCGCCTCGATATACGCGGGATGGTCCGCATAATGCTTGATCGTGCGGATCTCCAGTTGATTGCGCATACGCGCCAGCGCGGAGAATGCCGCATCGAATGCGCTGGCGCTGGTCGAGGCCGAATACTGGGGATACAGCGGCACCAATAGCACCCGCTCGGCGCCGGCGCGCTTGAGCTGATTCAGCACATTGCCGATGCTGGGTGTGCCATAGCGCATTGCATAATCGACGAGCACAGAACAACGGCCCGCCGCCAGCCGCTGCCTCAGGCCGTCGACCTGCCGCTCGGTGTGCACGCGCAGCGGCGAGCCCTCCGCGTCCCAGATCGCCGCGTACTTGCGCGCCGACGCACGGCCGCGCAACGGCAGGATCAGCGCGCGCAGCACAATCTGCCACAGCGGCGCAGGGATCTCGACGACGCGTGGGTCGGACAAGAACTCGGCCAAGTAGCGCCGCACCGCGCGCGGCGTCGGTGCAGCGGGGGTGCCGAGGTTGATCAGCAGCACACCGACCCGGTGCGATGCGCTCGGCTGCGAGGGCAGCTCAAGATCAAAATGCATGAGAGGATCCGTTGAGCACCGCAATGGTGCACTTGTTATCCGATTATAACGGCCGCTCGGCGCTTGCCGCCGTCGCGCGCAGCAGGCAAAGTCAAATGGCTCGGCAAGATCGGCACGACGAAGTCGGATATCGATCGTCTGTGCAAACGTCTGCAGTTCAAAGCACTCGGCCTACGCATTGTTCACAAGGCGGGTCCGTGCAGAGAGGGGCTTGACCGCCAGCTTGTGCAGCAGGATTGAGACTGCATGGTGCGTGCGCCGTCACTGAAGGCGCCAGGCGAGTGTGTCAAGACGAATCGACGCGACGCTGTGAAGCGGGTGAGTTCGCTGCGCGCCGGCGATCTGTCGGCGGTGTAGATGCCCACCGTGGAGGACGAAGCCTTCCGCGATCTGTCGCGCGCCTGGGTGAACGCCTAAGATGATCCGAAGCGTGCGCGGCAACGACTCAAAACCTTTCTACTCTCGCATGAGGAGCCTAAATTCTGCGTTGGCGATCGACGAATGATGTTGTCGGGAGGAGAACGGCAGCGGATAGCTATTGCGCGAGCGTTGCTCCGTGATGCTCGAATACTTTTGATTGACGAAGGTACTTCAGCACTCGATGACACCATGGAGGCCATCGTGTTGCGAGAACTAAAACCACGGTCGCCAAATCATATAGTCGTCATGGTCGCTCATCGGGCTTCCGCGATTGCTGCAGCCAATGAAGTGGGGCATGTAGCAGATGGCAACGTGACCATTAAGCATGTCACTGAACCCAATTGACTCGCAATGTTGTTGAAAATAATTTTTGATTCGTTGTTAAGGCAATATTTAATTCGATAAAGCGGAGTGTATATGATAAGAGTATTGTCGATAAGCAACTATCGATCAATAAAAAAACTGGTTATTCCGCTCACGCGACTGAATCTAGTAAGCGGTGCTAATGGAAGTGGCAAATCCAATCTATACCGAGCTTTAAGACTGCTTTCAGAGACTGCCCAAGGTGGCATTATTTCGCCATTGGCGGCGGAAGGGGGGGGTTAAAGGCCGTAGTTTGGGCGGGGCCTGAAATGCTAAACCGTGACATGCGACGAAGGGAACAAGCCGTGGAAGGGGGGCAACGCAAAAATAGCATACGTTTGCGTTTAGGCTTCAGTGGCGATGACTTTGGATATGCAGTAACCTTGGGATTCCCTCCTCCCGAGATCCCGCCGCCGAATCCTCCGTCTGCTTTTACGCTTGATCCGGTGTTTAAGCGAGAATGTATATGGGCAGGGCCGTTTCTTCGGCCTGCAAGCGTACTGATTGATCGTGACGGGCCGCTCGTGCGTCGCCGTTCCACGCACGGATGGGAAATGCTCGCCCAACACATGTCTCTTTACGAGAGTCTGTTTTCGTATCTCGGTAAAGACCGCTATAGCCCCGAAGTTTTTGAAATGCGTGAAACCGTCCGCAGTTGGCGATTCTATGACCATTTCCGCACCGATCCTGACGCGCCAACGCGAAAACCTCAGCTTGGCACACGTACGCCAGTCATGCATCATGACGGAAGGGATTTAGCGGCTGCGCTGCAAACCATTCGGGAGATCGGTGATAGCGAAGCGCTTGATGCGGCAATTAACGATGCATTTCCTGGAAGTGTCCTGAAAATTGATGCACAAGCAGGAGGGCTTTTCACGTTGACCTTACAGCAAGAGGGACTTTTACGCCCGTTGACCGCAGCGGAGCTGTCGGACGGCACACTTCGGTATCTCCTTCTTGTTGCTGCATTAATGACTCCACGCCCTCCACCGCTCATGGTATTGAACGAACCTGAAACGAGTCTGCACCCCGATCTTATACCAGCGCTGGGCCGCCTGATTATTGATGCGTCGCATCGCACCCAGATGTGGGTCATATCGCACTCGCCGAGATTGGCTGCAGCTTTAAGCAACGCTTCGGATTGCAATGCCATCGTTCTGGCCAGAGAACTTTCAGAGACGTTCGTTGTCGGGCAAACACCTTTGCAACAACCCCCGTGGCATTGGCCTGATTAAAAGAACGTTTTCGAAATAGCCGCAGGAGGCCTTTATTAAACCAGTATCTCGGGACGAACGACAACCGCCGAACACCGTCTAGAGATACCCTGACTACGGGGCTCAGCGGCGAGGCTGCCCGAAACATTATGTGAGCTGTTTAATCACAGGCCGAGCCGGGGCATTTTAGCTGCAACACTCATCATCTTGTCCACGCATCGTCGAAGGCAACGCGATGTGCAATAAGATAGAGTGAAACTGTCCTTGTTAGGGTGGCCAACCGGCGCAGTCTTGCTTAATAGGCTAACAGGTCGTGCCGGGGAGGCTCCGCGTTGAGCACACAACCGGGTAGACGCTCTTCGAGATGGAACCGTGCATGCCGTAAAAGCAAACAAAGGCGATACAGCTTACTTCCTCATGCCGCATTGCTCGAATGAAGGAAGCGGTCAATGCTGAGACAACGCGAACGACAGCAGCCGAGCGGTGATGTCGACGATCGGAATCACGCGGTTGTACGCCATGCGGGTCGGACCGATCACGCCGAGTGTGCCGACGATCTTGCCATCGACCTCATACGGCGCGGTCACAACGCTCATTTCCTCGATCGGCACGAGCGTGGATTCTCCACCGATGAAGATCTGCACGCCCTGCGCATGGCTCGATACGTCGAGCAACTGTAGCAGGCTAGTCTTCTGGTCGAAGACATCGAACAGCTTGCGCAGGCGCGCCATGTCGGACGACAGATCGGCCACTTCGAGCAGGTTCCGCTCACCCGAGATCAGTACGTTGTCGGATTCGTCGTCGGTTTCCGTGCTGGCGGTGACAGCGGCCTGCATCAATTGCATCATGTCGCCGCGCAGCGCGTCGATTTCCTCGCGCAGTCGGCGTCGCACCTCGTCGAACGACAGGCCCGCATAATGCGTGTTGATATAGTTGGATGCCTCGGTCAACTGCGACGGCGAATAGTCACGCTGGGTCGCCATGATCCGATTCTGCACGTCACCTTCGGGGGTGACGATAATGAGCAGGATCCGCTTGTCGGACAGCCGCATGAACTCGATCTGTTTGAACACGTGGCTGCGCCGCGGCGTGAGCACGACGCCGGCAAACTGCGACAGGTTGGACAGCACGCTGGCCGCTGCCGCGACGACCTTCTGCGTCTCGCCCGGCTTGAGCTTGTCCTGCACCGCGAGCTTGACCTCGGCTTCCTGCGCGTCGGGCTGCACGGTCAGCATCGTATCGACGAACAACCGGTAGCCGCGGGGCGTCGGGATCCGCCCGGCCGACGTATGAGGACTGGCGACAAGCCCTAGCTCCTCGAGGTCAGACATCACGTTGCGGATCGTCGCCGGGCTGAGTTCGAGGCCCGAATACTTGGACAACGTGCGCGAACCGACCGGCTGACCTTCGGCGATATACCGTTCGATCAGCGTCTTAAGCAGGGTCTGGGCGCGAGGATCTAGCATAGCGAAAATTCTAGCGTAAATCTTGCACGCAGCGAGGGTCGGCATTTATCCGAC
Source organism: Mycetohabitans sp. B8 (assembly GCF_021991875.1). Taxonomy (GTDB): domain Bacteria; phylum Pseudomonadota; class Gammaproteobacteria; order Burkholderiales; family Burkholderiaceae; genus Mycetohabitans. Next base: position 147,886 of record NZ_JAHLKR010000005.1, on the reverse strand, counting down.
GCGCACGTGCGATCTCAACCACGAAGGCATACAGTTTGTCAGACACCTATGGTGTAATGCGGGCATGAAAATGGGTCAATTCAAAACCGTGGCGCTAATCGGCCGCAACAACACGCCTGGCATCGGCGAGCCGCTTGCCGCGCTCGCCGGCTGCCTGACGCGACGCGGCTTTCAGATTGTGTTCGAAGCCGACACGGCGCGCGAAAACGGGCTGCACGCCTATCCGGCGCTCACGCCAGCCGAGATCGGCGCACGCGCCGACGTCGCTGTCGTGCTCGGCGGCGACGGCACCATGTTGGGCATCGGCCGGCAACTCGCGCCTTACCGCACCCCGCTGATTGGTGTCAACCACGGCCGGCTCGGCTTCATCACCGATATCGCGATCGCCGATATGAACCAGTTGGTACCGCACATGCTATCGGGCAGCCATGAGCGCGAGGAGCGCTCGTTGCTGGCGGCCCGTATCATGCGCAACGGCGAGCCGATCTACCACGCGCAGGCGTTTAACGACGTCGTCGTGAACCGGAGCGGCTTCTCCGGGATGGCGGAGTTACGCGTGTCGGTCGATGGCAACTTCATGTCGGACCAGCGCTCGGACGGGCTGATCGTGGCCACGCCAACTGGTTCCACCGCGTACGCGCTCTCGTCCAACGGCCCATTGCTGCATCCGCAATTGCAAGGGATCGTGCTGGTGCCGATCGCGCCACACGCGTTGTCGAACCGACCCATCGTGCTGCCTGACACGTGCCGAATCGCAATCCAGATCATTGGCGGGCGCGACGTCAACGTGAATTTCGACATGCAGTCGTTCACTGCGTTGCAACTCGAGGATACGATCGAGGTGCGGCGCTCCCAGCACACGGTGCCGTTCCTGCATCCGGTCGGCTACAGTTATTACCGGACCTTGCGCAAGAAGCTGCACTGGAATGAGCACTCGTCACTCGGCGAGGACGAGCCCGGCTGAGCCGGTGCCCGTCGCTGCACGCCAGCTCACTCATTGTCAACCCACCCAATCCGCCTTTCACGACGACCGCTTTCGTTCGCCTATGCTGCGTCATCTGTCGATCCGGGACTTTGTTATCGTCGCCACGCTCGACATCGAGCTCGAGCGTGGCTTTACCGTTTTTTCCGGCGAAACCGGCGCCGGCAAATCCATCCTGATCGACGCGTTGGCGCTGGCGCTCGGTGCGCGAGCCGACGCGACAGTGGTACGCACCGGCCAAAGCCGTGCGGACATCACCGCTGAGTTCGACGCACATGAGGGCGCCGCGCGGTGGCTGGCCGAGCATGCGTTCGACGACGGCAGCGGGCACGTGGTGCTGCGCCGTGTGATCGACGCCAACGGCCGTTCACGTGCGTTCATCAACGGCACGGCCGCCACGCTTGGCCAGTTGCGGGACATTGGCGAAATGCTGGTGGACATCCATGGCCAGCACGCCCACCAATTGCTGATGCGCGGCGACGCGCAGCGCGAGCTGTTTGATGCGCATGCGGGCCTGACGGCGCTGGCCAAGGACGTCGCGCGAGCGTGGCGCGGCTGGCGCGATGCGGCGGCGGCCGTGCAGGCCGCGCAAGCGCGAGAGCGCGAGTTGCAGTTTGAGCGCGAGCGGCTGGTGTGGCAATTGTCGGAACTCGAGAAGCTGGCGCCGCAACCCGGCGAATGGGATGAGATCAGCGCCGAACACCGCCGACTGTCGCACGCGGCGAACTTGATCGACGGTGTGCAGGCGGCGCTAGGCGCCTTGTCCGAGTCGGACGACGCCATGATCACGCAACTGGCTGCCATCATCGCGAAACTGCGCAGCCTGGCCGAGATCGACAGCGCGCTCGGCGATGCGTTGGCCGCGCTGGAGCCGGCCGAAATTCAACTGCAGGAAGCGGCCTACTCGCTGACCCACTACGCGCAGCGGCTCGAGCTGGACCCGGCGCGGCTCGCGCAGGTCGAAACCCGGCTCGATGCACTGCATTCGACCGCGCGCAAATTCAGGATGCAACCGGATGCACTGCCCGACGCATTGCTGGCACGGCACGCCCAATTGCAAGCGCTGGATGCGGCGACGGACATCGACGCGTTGCGCGCCACGCAGGCGAGCGCGAAACAAGCCTACATGACGCTGGCGGGGCGACTATCCAAGGCCCGCGTTAAGGCGGCCAAGGCGCTGAGCCACGCGGTGACCACCGGAATGCAGGACTTGTCGATGACCGGTGGGCGATTCGAGGTCGCGTTAGAGCCATTGCCCGAAGGCGGCCAGCATGGGCTCGAGCAGGTCGAGTTCCGCGTAGCCGGCCACGCTGGCGTGCCGTTACGGCCGCTGGCGAAGGTGGCTTCCGGGGGCGAGTTGGCACGCATCAGCCTCGCGCTGTCGGTGATCGCGAGCACTGCGAGCCCGACGCCGACACTAATCTTCGACGAGGTCGACAGCGGCATCGGCGGCGCCGTCGCGGAAGTCGTTGGACGACTGTTGCACCAACTCGGTCAGATCCGGCAAGTGTTGTGCGTGACCCACCTGCCGCAGGTCGCCGCCCGCGGCGAGCACCATTTCAGCGTGGCCAAGTCCACCGATGCGCAAGGCGCAACGCTCAGCGAAGTGACCGTGCTGGATCGCGCGAGCCGCGTCGAGGAGGTCGCGCGCATGCTCGGAGGCGTCGAGATTACCGCCACCACGCGCAAGCATGCGAAGGAAATGCTGGCCGCTTAAAGCGTCTTCACGCACCGAAGACCTGCTCCCATAGTCGCGTAACCGCGTCGCGCTCGGCTTGCATGCGCTCGGGTGGCACGCGCGCCTTGCCTATTCCATCGAGCCGCAGCGCATGTTGCAGCTTGCGATAGGTCCGATAGGCGCCGCCGACCTGCTCCGCCTGTGTCTCGGGTATCAGCCCGATGCGGGCCGCCTCGCGCAGCAACGCGATGTTGCCGGTGTTGCGCCGCAACGCCGGATGCGCGCCGGCATGCAGCAGCACCCAGTACTGGACGATAAACTCGATATCGACCATGCCGCCGCAATCGTGCTTCAGATCGAACAGCGCTGTGGGGTTGGGATGGCCTTCGGCCACCTTTTGCCGCATCGCGGCGATCTCCGTGGCCAACGCCCGTGCATCGCGTGGCTGAGCGAGCACCTGGTCACGGATCGCGTCGAACTGCGCGCCGATGCTCGCATCCCCGGCGCAAAAGCGCGCGCGCGACAATGCCTGGTGCTCCCATACCCACGCGGTGTTGGCGGCATCTCCCTCGCGCAATTGGTAGCGCCGGAAGGCGGTGAGGCTCGTGACCAGCAACCCGGCCTCGCCGTTCGGCCTGAGCCTCAGGTCCACGTCGAACAGCGTGCCGGCGCCGGTGGACATGGTCAACCACGTGATTAGCCTGCGCGCGAACCGCGCGTAGACCTCCGCGGCATGCTCGTCAGGATCGTCGTACAGAAAGATGATGTCCAAGTCTGATGCATAACCGAGCTCCTTACCGCCGAGCTTGCCGTATGCAATGATCGAGAAGCGCGGCACGTCGCAATGACGGCGGGCCAACTGCGGCCATACGGTCTGCAGCGTCACCTCCAGGACCGCGTCGGCCAGTTCCGACAACCGGTCGCTGATGTGCTCAACCGATAGATGACCGCCGAGATCCAGCAGCAGGATCCGGAACACCTCGGCCTGGTGTGCGTGACGCAGCAGATCCATTTGGTGCTCCGCGCCGTCTGCATTGGCAAGCCGGGCGAGCAGCATCCGCTTGAACCCGGTCCAGTCGAACGGACTGGACAGCGCCTCGTCGTCGAGCAACTCGTCGAGCACCTGCGGATGGCGGATCAGATAGCCAGCGGCCCAACGCGACTCGCCGAGCACGGCGAACACGCGTGCCAACGCGGCCGGATACTCAATCAGCAGCGCCAAATACGAGCCGCGCCGCGCGACCGCTTCAAGCAGATCGAGAAAACGCAGCAACGTCGCGTCGACCCTTTCATGGCAATGCGTTGGCGCCGCCGCCAATGCGCGCAGCACGAGTGTGTCGAAACGCGCCCGATGACGCTCCGGCAGGCCAGCATAGCGCGCGGACTGCCAGACCGCGTGCAATCGCGACAGGATGGCTAACGGGTCGTTGAACCCCAGCGATGCAAGCCGAGCGTGCAATTCATCATCGGCCGCCTCATCGGCAAGTGCACTACTCCAAATCCATGTGGCGCTCTCCTCCCACGCCGTGCCGCCAACCTTGCCGAGCGCCCGGTCGCCCGCGCCGGCGAGCGCCGCCGCATCGCTACGCTTGTGCGCGAAAATCTGATCGAACTGCTGCTCGACGAACTCGCGGTGGCGCTCCAGCACGGCCAGCAGCGCCGGATAGTCGGCAAAACCGAGTGATGCCGCCAGTTGCGCGCGCTCGCCTTCGTCAACGGGCATCGCATGGGTTTGCGCGTCGTTCACGTATTGCAGCCGGTGCTCGATGCAGCGCAGCATGTGATACGCGTGCGCGAGTCGCTGAACCGCGTCACGCGCGATCAAGCCGCGCGAGGCGGCATAATCGAGTACCGTCAGCGTCGGCCGGATACGGAACCCAGCATCCTGGCCGCCCCGGATCAATTGGAAGACCTGCGCGATGAACTCGATCTCGCGGATGCCGCCGCGGCCTAGCTTGATGTCATCGGCCTTGTCGCGGCGCGACGACACGCGGCGGGCGGCCTCCTGACGGATCTGCACATGCAACGCCCGGATCGCCGCGATCACGCCAAAATCGAGATAACGGCGGTAGACGAACGGCCTGACCTGTGCATCGAGTTGCGCTGCCAGTCGCGCGCCGGCCTCGCTGTCTACGTCCGACACCAGCCGTGCCTTGATCCACGCATAACGTTCCCATTCGCGCCCCTGCACATAGAAGTACTCCTCCAGCATGCCGAGGCTGCACACAAGCGGACCCGAATCGCCGTTTGGACGCAGCCGCATGTCCACGCGGAACACGTATCCGTGCGCGGTATGCTCGGCCAGCGCACCGATCAACCGGCGCCCGACCCGGGTGAAAAAGTCTTGGTTCGAGATCGGCGCGCGGGAGCCGCCCTCGGTCTCGCCGTCGTCCTCGTAGACGAAAATCAAGTCGATGTCCGAGGACACGTTCAACTCGCGTCCGCCGAGCTTGCCCATGCCGACCACACCGAGCGTCTGCGGCTGTCGCTGCGCGTTCAGCGGCATGCCATACAGCGCGTGCAACTCGGCACTGATCGAGGCCAGCGCGCGGCGGATCGCCACCTCGGCCAAATCCGTCATCGTGCCGGTCACCTCCGGCACATCGGCCAGCCCGGCCAGGTCGCGCTCCATCACCGCGCAGAACAGCTCGGTGCGCACCAGGCACAGTGCGCGCTTGAGCACGTTGTCGTCCACGGGCTCGTCTTGCGGCGCACCCAGTTGCGCGAGCCGCTGCTCGACCCATTGCCGCGTCAGTGGCGCGCGCGCCAGTTCCCGCACCCGTGCAGCCAATTCGGGCCGTGCCGCATACTGCCGGGCGGCATAGCGGGAATAGACGGCGCTCAGCAGCGGTTCGGCGTCGGAAGCAAGCGGGGAACTTGGCGGCGACATGTCAGTCATCGTGTCATTGGTGCGGTACATGCAATGAAACCCGCGGCGGTGACAGGTTTGGCTCGCATACCGTATGTTACATTTGGTTATTCCGCCGCAACCTATCATACGTCCCGCGCTCCTCGCATGCCCGATCGCCAGGAAAACCTCGAGCCGAACGATGCGCGCAACGCAAAAGCCGGGGGCGGATGGCTGCGCGGACCAAGCGAGCGGGTACTGCGCCGCGTGCTCGCATGCTGTGCGACTGTGGCCATCACACTGTACTTTGGCGCCGCGGCCACATACGTCGGTCTGCGCTACGTCATTTTTCCTCAGTTGGATTCGCTGCGGCCGCGCATCGAGCAACGGATCTCGGACACGCTTCACGCGCCTGTGCACATCGGTCGGCTGACCGGGCGCTGGAGCGGGCTACAACCGATGCTGGACATCGACCAACTGACGATCATGGGCCCGGACGGCCAGCGCATGCTCGCGGTGCCCGCCACCCGTGCAACGCTGTCATGGCGCTCATTGCCACGTCTAGCGCCGGTGCTCTCGAGCCTGATCGTGGAGCAACCCGAGGTTTTCGCCGAGCGGCACCCCGACGGCACCTATACGATTGCCGGCGTGCGGGTGGACCCACGCCAGCACGGCAACGGCGATCTCCTGCGCTGGCTGATGACACAGCGCGCCATCGCGTTACGCGGCGGCGTCCTGCACTGGACCGACGCGCAGCGCGGCTTGCCGACGCTGACGTTGCGCGACATCCACGTGGCCATCGACAACCGCGGTCTGATTCACCGGCTCGGCGTGCAGGCGCAGCCGGACGCACGCTTGCTGCGCGGGCCGATTGACTTGCGCGCACGCTTGCGTCATTCGCCACTGAAGCCGCTCACCGAGCCGGCGGGTTGGACCGGCACGATGTTTGTGTCAAGCGGCGACATGGCGCTGCCCGAACTGGCCCGCTACACGGATGCGCGCCTGGATGCGCAAAGCGGCACGCTGGACGTGGCTGCGTGGTTCGACTTTGCGGCCGGTGAATGGAGCGGTGCGCGCGGCGCATTGTCCGGGTCCGAGTTGCGGCTGCGCATGGACCCGACGCTGCCGTGGCTGGACGTGCCCAGCATCGGGCTGGACTGGTCGCTGCAGCGCAACGACATGCGCAATCTCGATTACACGCTGAATCTGGGCAATCTGCGCGCCGAACTCGGTGGGCAGCCCCCGCTCGCGGACGGCACGCCCATTACCCGACTGCTGAGCATTGGCGAATTCAACGGCCGGTTCCGCCGCGCGACGCTGGGCCGTGGCCAATTGATCCGCATGAGCGGCGATACGGTCGATCTCGGGCTGCTCGCGCAGTTCGTGCGCACGTTGCCGCTGCCACATCGTGTGCTCAATGAACTGGACCGATTCGACCCCCGCGGCACGCTAGCAAACTATGCGATACAGGTCGAGCGCCGCGCGCCGCGTACCCGCGAGGCCGCCAGCGTGGCGGCCATCGCAGGCGGCGAGCCGATCGTGCGCTATCGCGTCAAGGCCGCACTCGAGGGTGTCAGCATCGGCGCGCAGGAGCCGCCGCCGGGCCTCACACCGGGCGGCCACCCGCACGTGGGCCTGCCCGGCGCGGAAAACATCTGGGGCGAGATCGACGCCGACCAGAATGGCGGTCACGCGGCGATCGATACCACCCACGCCGCGGTCACGATCCCGGGGGCGTTCGACAATCCGCGACTCACGTTCAACCGGTTCGCGGCCGAAGCGGCATGGACTGCGCATCCGCTAGCATCGGACGCGGCCCGCCCGGCCGTTGCCGTCAACCTCTCGCGATTCGTCATCGATAACGACGATGTGCGCGCCAGCGCGACCGGCACCTACTCGAATCCCGGCCACGGACGCGGCAAGCTCGACATGGAGGCGAGGTTCGACCGACTGTCGCTGCCCCGCCTCGCGCGCTATCTGCCCACCGGCGTCGGCGAGCATACCCGCGCCTACCTGGACCATGCGCTAACGGCCGGGACCTCGCACAATGCAACGATCGCCATCCATGGCGAACTGGCCGAGTTCCCATACACGCACGATCCACAAGCTGGCATCTTCAAGATCGTTGCGCCGTTTCAAGACGGTAGATTCGATCCGACGCCGCACCCGCCAACGCAGGTGAGCCCCGGCACGCCGGAGGTGTGGCCGGCGTTCGACGGCATCGACGGGCTGTTCCGGATGGACCAAAACGTGCTGCGCTTTGATATCCAGCGCGCACGCTACCAGCGTGTCGCCGTCACGCAGTTGACCGGCCGCATCGACGATCTGGGCACGCTCAACTCGGATCTGGCGATTGACGGCGTGGCCAGTGGCCCACTGGCCGACATGCTCGATTACGTGAATCGCAGCTCGCTGGCAGGACTGTCTGACCACCTAGGCGAGACCGTGCAGGCTAAAGGCAACGCGACGCTGGCGCTGCGGCTGGCAATTCCGCGCCATCCAGACAAGCCGCATGTCGGCGTGAACGGCTCGGTTACGCTGGCGGACAACGCAGTGTCATTCGTGCCCGGCAAGCGGCTCGCCGCACTGCCGCCGGTCACACAGATCCATGGCAAGGTCGATTTCACCGAGCACACGATGACGATCGGGCACGCCAGCGGCCAGTTCCTCGGCGGCGACATCCGCGCCGACGGCGGGATCCGGCAAGACGGCTCGAGCAGCTTCGACGTGTCGGGCCACCTGCTTGCCGATGCGGCCCGTGCCGCAGTGCCGCCTGGGCCGCTGGCTACGCTACTTACTCGCATGTCGGGTAGCTCGCCTTACTCTGTGGCCGTGCGCACGTACAAGAACGAACTGCCTGACATCTCGGCCACCTTGGATCTAAGCGGGCTGGCGCTGCAACTGCCAGCGCCTTTCACGAAGCCAGCCGGCGTGCCGATGCCGTTCTCGTTGCGCCTGCGGCCCGCGGCTGCCGGTGAGCGACCCGCGACAGGCATCAGCCGGCTGGATGCGCGACTCGGTCCGCTCAATGCCATGTATCTGGCGCGGCGCGGCAACGACGACAAGCTGGCGATCCTGCGCGGCGCGATCGGCGTGAACCGAGAAGCGGTGCTGCCCACAGAAGGCGTGACCGCGGCCGTGGACATGACGCACCTTGACGCAGACGCGTGGCGCGCATTGCTCGATGCCATGTCGGTCCCCGCCGACGCCATATCAACGACGCCAGTGGCCGCTGCACCCTCCTCGTGCCCCGCTGCGGCTTGCACCGGCCCATCGATTTGTTCGCCGGACACAGCCGCCCCGCTCAATCTGCCCGGCAACGTCGCGGCACTCGTGCCCACCCGCGTCGGCCTGCACTTCGATACGTTGACGTTATTGAACCGCCGCTGGGAAAACGTGGTAGTCGGTGCAACACAAACACCGGGCACATGGCAAGCGAATATTGCATCGGACGAAGTCTCCGGCCATATCGCGTGGCACGCGAAGACGCCGCGCAGCCCATACGGGCAGCTTGACGCGCGGCTGGCCAAACTGGTGATCCCGGACAGCCACGAGGAGACACGGGTGAGTCGCGTGCTCGAGGAGCCAGCGCAGCATGTTCCGGGCATCGACCTGATCGTCAACGAACTCACCGTGCGCGGACACAACTTCGGCAAGTTGGAAGTGACTGCACGCAACATCAACGAAAACGGCGCGCCAGTCTGGCAATTGGACAAGCTGGATGTGGCGAACCCAGCCGCCAAGCTGTCGGCGACCGCGAACTGGAGAACGCCGCGCCGCACTAGCACTAGCACTAGCACTAGCACTAGCACTAGCACTAGCACTAGCACTAGCACTAGCACTAGCAACAGCAACAGCAACAGCAACAGCAACAGCAACAGCAACAGCAACAGCAACAGCAACAGCAACAGCAACAGCAACAGCAACGACGATAACCCGCAGCGCACTGTGCTGGGTTTTAAGCTCGATATCGCCGACGGCGGTGCCCTGCTCGACCGTCTCGGTCTGCCCCGCACGCTCAAGGGCGGCAATGGCACGCTGTCCGGCAAGCTCGGCTGGCGCGGCGGGCCGACGCGCATCGATTACCCGACTCTGGAAGGGAGCCTGTCGCTCGGCCTGTCGCATGGCCAGATCCTGAAAGTCGATCCGGGCGCTGCCAAGCTGCTCGGCGTGCTCAGCCTGCAATCGCTCGCTCGCGTGGCGACGTTGGACCTGAGCACGTTGTTTGGCGAAGGACTGCCGTTTGACAATGTGACCGCTACCGGCACGATCCGCAACGGCATCGCCAGGACCGGCGATTTCACGCTGGACAGTGCAGCAGCAAAGATCACGATGCAAGGCAACGCAGACCTCGGGCGCGAGCAGCAGGACCTGCTGGTGACGGTGGTCCCCGCGCTGAGCGTGGGGACCGCGGCACTGGCCACGGCCGTGGTCAACCCGCTGCTCGGCCTGAGTACCTTTGTCGCCGGCCTGATCTTGTCCGACCCCATTTCGCAGTCGTTTGCGCGCCACTACGCGGTAACCGGCTCGTGGTCGCATCCGCAGGTCGAGCAGGTGCCGGACGATCACGGTAAGATGGGCCGACCTGAATCTCATGTGTCACGGCAATGAACGACTCCGTTTTTCGCGCCAGCGGCTCCGCGTCCGGCATGTTCGCGCTGGCGGCGCTGCAAATGGTCAGCACGCCGGACGTGTCGCGGAACTTGCAGGCCGCCGGCGAGTTGATCGCCGAAGCCGCTGCTGGCGGCGCGCAACTCGTGCTGCTGCCCGAGTATTTCTGCTTCATGGGGCATCGCGACGCCGACAAGCTGGCTGTGCGGGAAGCGCCGGGCGACGGCCCGATTCAGCAATTTCTCGCCGATGCCGCGACGCGGCATCGCGTATGGATCATCGGTGGCACACTGCCGCTCGTGGCTCCGGAACCGGGGCGGGTGATGAACACCACGCTGGTGTTCGACCCGCAAGGCCAAGCCGTGGCCCGCTACGACAAAATCCATTTGTTCAACTTTGACAAGGATGATGCGTCGTTCGACGAGGCGCGCACGATCCGGCCTGGCACCGACGTCGTCGCGTTCGACGCGCCGTTTGGCCGCGTAGGCTTGTCGGTATGTTATGACTTGCGCTTTCCGGAGTTGTATCGCAAGCTTGGCGACTGCGCGCTGATCGTCGTGCCATCGGCCTTCACGTACACGACCGGCCACGCACATTGGGAGATGCTGCTGCGTGCGCGCGCCGTCGAGAACCAGTGCTACGTGTTGGCCGCGGCCCAGGGCGGCACGCACGAGAATGGGCGCCGCACATGGGGCCACAGCATGCTGGTGGACCCATGGGGCCAAGTCGTCGCAGTGCGCGCGGACGGTGTCGGCGTGGTATCAGGCACGATCGATGCCCGACGTATCGCGCAGGTAAGACAGAGTCTGCCGGCGTATCGGCATCGGGTGCTGGCATGAGCGCACCGCAGCGTCGTTGCCCGCAAGCCGGCGGCGGCTCACACCCCGTCCAGCAGGGCCACCTGCGGCTTGAATCGTGCCGCCGCGACGCCAACTTCTATCCAAACTCCTGTCCATTTACCCGTCAAACGGGCGAGCCCGCATGAACATCATCGAACCTCACATCCGCCATCTCGCCACCGCCAAGGACCTGCTGCTCACGCGCTACGGGCTCGACGAGGCCATCCTCGTGCGCACGCTGGGCGAGATTTTCTCCCATCGCGTCGACTACGCGGACCTGTACTTCCAAACGACCCGCAGCGAAGCGTGGAGCTTGGAGGAAGGCATCGTCAAATCGGGCAGCTTCAGCATCGACCAGGGCGTGGGCGTGCGCGCGGTGGCCGGCGAGCGTACCGCGTTCGCGTACTCGGATGATTTGTCACCGCAAGCGCTGGCACAGGCAGCCCAGGCCACCCGCGCGATCGCCCGGGCGGGGGGCGGAAAGACCCGCGTGCGGGCGGCCGGTGCGTTGCGCGGCGTCGCGGGGCGCGACCTGTACCTGCCGGCCGATCCGCTGCACTCGCTGGATGCGAATGCGAAAGTGGCACTGTTGGAGCGCGTCGAAAAAATGGCTCGTGCGAAGGACCCACGCATCACGCAGGTCATGGCGGGCTTGGCGGGCGAATACGACGTCGTGCTGGTGGCGCGCAGCGACGGCGCGCTGGCCGCCGACGTGCGTCCGCTCGTGCGCGTTTCGGTCACCGTGATCGCCGAGCAGAACGGGCGCCGCGAGATCGGCACCGGCGGTGGCGGAGGCCGCTACGACTATGGCTACTTCACCGACGAGGTACTGGCGCGATACGTCGACGACGCGGTGCATGCCGCGCTGGTGAACCTGGAAGCGCGCCCCGCGCCCGCCGGCACCATGACCGTCGTGCTCGGGCCGGGCTGGCCGGGCGTGCTGCTGCACGAGGCGATCGGCCACGGGTTGGAAGGCGACTTTAACCGCAAGGGCTCGTCGGCGTTCGCCGGACGCATCGGCGAGCGGGTCGCGGCCAACGGGGTCACGGTGGTCGACGACGGCACGCTGGCGAACCGGCGCGGCTCGCTGAACATCGATGATGAGGGCAACCCTACGCAATGCACGACGCTGATCGAGGATGGCATCCTGACCGGCTACATGCAGGACACGCTGAACGCGCGACTGATGAAGATGAAGGTAACCGGCAACGCGCGGCGCGAATCGTATGCCGCGTTGCCGATGCCGCGCATGACCAACACCTACATGCTGGGCGGCGACAAGGATCCCGCCGAGATCATTGCGTCGGTCAACCATGGCCTGTACGCGGTGAACTTCGGCGGCGGACAGGTCGATATCACGAACGGCAAGTTTGTGTTCTCGGCCTCCGAGGCCTACATGATCGAGAACGGCAAAATTGCCTACCCGGTCAAGGGCGCGACGCTAGTCGGCAGCGGACCGGAGTCGCTCAAGTACGTGTCGCTGATCGGCAACGACATGTCCTTGGACACGGGCGTGGGCGTGTGCGGCAAGGAAGGCCAGAGCGTGCCGGTCGGCGTCGGGCAGCCGACGCTGCGCATCGACCGCATGACGGTGGGCGGCACGGTATAACGCCCATCGCGCAGATACCGCAAGCGGATTGCGGTTTTTAATGAAACGACGCAATCGTGCGTTCGTCATTGTTGCCCCCTGTTGCCAACGGGGGGCGTCCGGAGTATAAAGTTGGCGTACTCGGAACCGACGCCACCTTTCGATTCGTTTGCATTTCGCGATGTCCGCCAACTTTTATTTTTATTTCTTTTGGCATCTCAGGCCGCTGGCGGATCGAGAGGGCAGGTGACGGACAAGCGAATCACCCCTACATTCCCGAAAAACCGCCAGTCCGCCTGGCGGTTTTTTTTCGCCAGGCGCCAGGCCCCGAACACCGCGCGCGACGCGCGTACCGTTGAACCGGAGAACACTGATGGCCCTGCACAACACCGATGATGTCCGAATCCGCGAGCTCAAGGAATTGACGCCGCCCGCGCACTTGCTGCGGGCGTTTCCCTGCGAGGAGCGCGTCGCCGACCTGATCTTCAACGCTCGCCAATCGCTGCATCGGATCTTGCATGGCATAGAAGACCGGCTCATTGTCGTGATCGGCCCGTGCTCGATCCACGACACGCGTGCGGCACTGGAGTACGCGCAGCGCCTAGTGGAGCAGCGCAAGCGCTTTGCCGGTGAATTGGAAATTGTGATGCGTGTGTACTTCGAGAAGCCGCGCACGACTGTGGGCTGGAAGGGGTTGATCAACGACCCTTACATGGACAACAGCTTCAAGATTAACGACGGATTACGGACCGCGCGCGAACTGCTGGTGCGAATCAACGCACTCGGGCTGCCGGCCGGCACAGAGTACCTGGACATGATCAGCCCGCAGTACATCGCCGACTTGATCTCGTGGGGCGCGATCGGCGCGCGCACTACCGAATCGCAGGTGCACCGGGAACTGGCCTCCGGATTGTCGTGTCCGGTCGGCTTTAAGAACGGTACCGACGGCAACGTGAAAATCGCGGTCGACGCGATCAAGGCCGCTTCGCAGCCGCACCATTTCCTGTCGGTGACCAAGGGCGGTCATTCGGCGATCGTATCGACCGCTGGCAACGAAGACTGTCACCTTATTCTGCGCGGCGGCAAAACCCCGAACTATGATGCGGCAAGCGTCGACGCCGCATGCTCCGCGATCGGCAAGTCGGGGCTAGCTGCGCGATTGATGATCGATGCAAGCCATGCCAATAGCGAAAAGAAGCACGAAAACCAAATTCCGGTTTGCGCGGACATCGCCCAGCAAGTCGCCGCCGGCGACGAGCGCATCATCGGCGTGATGGTGGAGTCCCATCTGGTCGCGGGACGCCAGGATTTGAAGGACGGCTGCGAGTTGATCTACGGTCAGAGCGTCACCGACGCCTGCATCGGCTGGGACGATAGCGTGATGGTGCTCGAAGGACTAGCCGAAGCGGTCCGTCAACGGCGCATCGCACGCGGCAGCGGCAATTGCAGCGGACGGCAACGCTGTGACAACGGCGATTGACCGGAGATAACCACTGACCGGCACCGGCGATCAGCCGGCGACAATCACTCACCGACAACGGCGATCGACTGGCGACGGCCACTCACCGGCAGTGGCGATCGGCCGGCGACAACCACTTACCGGCGATGGCGATTCATCGCAATGCAATCAATGGCGGGGGCCATTGAGGGGCGACGGAACATGACCGTGTGCCGCAATGGGCTGGCGCCCCATGCCGTGACGTCGGCACGCGCGGCCCCTTACGCCCGCTCATGTCGCCACAGCACCTCCAACTGGCCCGTCGCGTCATTGAGCACGCGGGCCAGGACGAACATCAGGTCCGACAGGCGGTTCACGTACTGCCGCAGCGCAGCATCGACGGCTTGTTCCTGACCGAGCGCGACGATCGTGCGCTCGGCTCGCCGGCAAACGGTGCGGCACAGGTGCAACAACGCAGCCGGCCGCGAACCGCCGGGCAGGACGAACTCGCGCAGCGGCGGCAAGTGCGCATTAAATTGCTCGAGCCAGCCGTCGAGCCGCGCGACATGCTCGTGGCTGATCATCACCTCGCCCGGCATGCATAGCTGCGCACCGACGTCGAACAAATCGTGCTGCACCGCAATGAGCACCTCTCGCACGCGGGCCGGCAATGTTTCGGCTAGCAGCACGCCCAGCGACGAGTTCAACTCATCTACATCGCCGATCGCCGCGATGCGCGTATCGTCCTTGGCCACGCGGCTCGCGTCCCCCAGGCTGGTGGTGCCATCGTCACCTGTGCGTGTGACGATCTTGCTCAAGCGGTTTCCCATCATGGCTCCTGTGTTGAAGACTGGATCGAGGGCAGTTTGCCGTATCCGCCGCGCATTATAGTGATGTGCATGCTGCCACGCGATCTCGTCCGGCGCCCCGCCTCGCGATGCAAACGGCTTTGGCGATGCGCATTGGCTTAAAATAGTGAATCAGTTGACCCGCTTGCATGCCCTGTGTTCAGGAGACCCTCCCGTGACTCATTCGATTGCGCGCGCCGCCGTGCGCAAGCCCTTCCCTCCATCGCTGCTCGACGCGCTCAAGGGGGCATTCGACGAACGCGTCTCGGTCGCTGAAGCGGTACGCGCGCACCATGGGCGCGACGAGTCGATGTTCGATCCGCAGTGGCCGGATGCAGTCGTCTACGCCCGCACGACGCAAGAGGTCGCGGCCATTGTCGCACTGTGCGCGCAGTACGAAGTACCGGTGATTCCGTATGGCAACGGCTCGTCGCTCGAAGGACATCTGCTCGCGGTGCAGGGTGGCGTAACGATCGATCTATCCGAGATGAACCGCGTGTTGTCGATCGACGCGCACGACCTGACGGCCACCGTGCAAGCCGGCGTGTCGCGCAAGGCGCTCAATGACACGTTGCGCGGCACCGGCTTGTTCTTCCCAATCGACCCCGGCGCCGACGCGAGCATCGGCGGCATGGCCGCCACGCGCGCGTCGGGCACGAACGCGGTCCGCTACGGCACGATGCGCGAGAACGTATTGGGCTTGACAGTGGTGCGGGCCGATGCACGCATCATCCACACGGGCTCACGCGCGCGCAAGTCGTCGGCCGGCTACGATCTGACACGCCTCTTTGTTGGCTCCGAAGGCACGCTTGGCGTGATCACCGATGTCACCGTACGCCTGTACCCGTTGCCCGAAGCGATTTCCGCGGCCGTGTGTGCATTCCCAAGCATGGGCGACGCCGTGCGCACCGTGATCGAGACGATCCAGTTCGGCGTGCCGGTGGCGCGCGTGGAATTCGTTGACGCGCTCGCGATCCGTGCGATCAACCGCCACTCGAATCTGACATTGCCGGAGATGCAAACGCTGTTCTTCGAGTTCCATGGCAGCGAGACCGGCGTGCGTGAGCAGGCGCAGACGGTGCAGGATATTGCCGCGCAACATGGCGCGCAAGGCTTCGAATGGGCTACCCGCCCGGAGGAGCGCAGCCGGTTGTGGAACGCGCGGCACAGCGCCTACTTTGCGATGTTGCAGTTGCGCCCCGGTTGCCGCGCGCTGACCACCGACGTGTGCGTGCCCATCTCGCGGCTGGCTGAATGCGTCGAACAGACAGAGGCGGACCTGAAGCAATCGTCACTGCTGTGCCCGATCGTGGGCCACGTCGGCGACGGCAACTTCCACGTCGCGATGCTGATCGACCCCGCTAGCCCGGCCGAAATTCAGCAGGCGGAGCAGTTAAACCAGCAGATCGTGTCACGCGCGCTGCGCTTTGGCGGCACGTGCACCGGCGAGCACGGCGTCGGCCTGCACAAAATGGATTTCCTCGTCGACGAGCATGGCGCAGATGCCGTTGACACGATGCGAGCGATCAAGCATGCGCTTGATCCGCGCAATCTGATGAATCCCGGCAAGATTTTCGCCTTTCACGGGCCGCACTAGACACGTCGCGCGGAGTACGCCATGAACGCTTCAGTCGAACCGTCCCCGGAAGCCATCGCGGCACGACAACGCGAAGTGGTTCAGGCGATGATGACGGTGTTGCCTCCGCACTGCCTGCTGTATCGCGACGAGGATACGGCACCCTACGAATGCGATGGGCTTGCCGCGTATCGGCAGCTGCCACTCGCGGTGGTGCTGCCCGAGACAGAATCGCAAGTGCAGCGCGTGCTGCAGACATGCCACCAGCTCGACGTGCCGGTAGTGCCGCGCGGCGCCGGCACGGGTCTGTCCGGTGGCGCGATGCCGCTGCGCGATGGCATCGTGCTGTCGCTCGCGCGCCTCAAAAAGATCATCAACATCGATCCCTACGCGCGTACCGCGACGCTCCAGCCTGGTGTGCGCAATCTAGCGATCTCGGAGGCAGCCGCGCCATACGGACTGTACTACGCGCCTGATCCATCATCGCAGATCGCCTGCACGATCGGCGGCAATGTCGCAGAGAATTCGGGCGGCGTGCATGGCTTGAAGTACGGCTTGACCGTGAATAACGTGCTGCGCGTGCGCGCGGTCACGATGGAAGGCGAGTTGGTCGAGTTCGGCTCACTGGGGCCGGATTGTGCAGGACTGGACTTGCTGGCGGTGCTGATCGGCAGCGAAGGCATGTTTGCCGTCGTCACGGAAGTGACGGTCCGGCTGATCCCGAAGCCGCAAGTCGCGCAGGTCATCATGGCCAGCTTTGATGACGTGATCAAGGGCGGCGACGCGGTCGCGGCGATCATCGCGGCCGGCATCGTGCCCGCGGGCCTCGAAATGATGGACAAGCCGGCCACACGCGCGGTGGAGGGATTCGTGCAGGCCGGCTACGACCTGGACGCGCAGGCCATCCTGCTGTGCGAGTCCGACGGCACGCCCGAGGAGGTCGCCGACGAGATCGTGCGCATGACTGCGGTGCTGCGTGCGCACGGCGCGACGCGGATCCAGATCTCGCGTTCGGAAACGGAGCGGCTCAAGTTCTGGTCCGGGCGCAAGAATGCATTTCCGGCCGCGGGGCGCATCTCGCCGGACTACTATTGCATAGACGGTACCGTGCCGCGGCGGGCGATCGGGCCGCTGCTCGCGCGCATCGCCGAGATGGAAAAGCAATACGGGCTGCGCTGCATGAACGTCTTCCATGCGGGCGACGGCAACATGCATCCGCTGATCTTATTCAACGGCAACGATCCCGATGAGTGGCGGCGCGCCGAGACATTCGGCACGCAAATTCTGGAGGCCTGCGTGGAACTCGGCGGCACAATCGCTGGCGAATTTGGCGTGGGCATCGAGAAGATCGATTCGATGTGCGTGCAGTTCTCCCCTGAGGAGCGCGACGCGTTCCTCGCAGTCAAGCGCGCGTTCGACCCGCCAGGGCTGCTGAATCCAGGCAAGGGCATCCCGACGCGAGCGCGCTGTGCCGAGTATGGCAGAATGCGGGTCCATCGAGGTCTGCTGCCGCATCCCGAGTTGCCGAGATTCTGACACGATGACGCAGATGCCGCCCCCATACGAGAGCCTGCGCTCGCAGGTTATGCACGCCAGCGAGCGCGGCGTGCCGCTGCAGATCCGCGGCGGCGGCACGAAGTCGTGGTATGGCCAGAACATCGAGGGGGAAGTGCTCGATACACGCGTGGCAAGCGGCATCGTCACCTACGATCCGGCCGAACTGGTGATCACTGCGTACTGCGGCACGCCGTTGGCCGACATCGAAGCGGCACTGGCCGAACATCGTCAGATGCTCGCGTTCGAGCCGCCGCACTTCGGTCGTGGTGCGACGATCGGCGGCTGCATCGCCGCCGGCCTGGCTGGCCCACGCCGCGCCAGTGCGGGCGCGGCGCGCGACTTCGTGCTGGGTACGACCGTGATGAACGGACGCGGCGACGTGCTGCGCTTCGGCGGACGCGTGATGAAGAATGTCGCCGGCTACGATATCGCACGGCTGATGGCCGGCTCACTCGGCACGCTCGGCCTGCTGCTGGACGTGTCGTTGAAAGTGCTGCCGCGCCCGCATGCGGAGTTGACGCTGAAGTTCGACATGAACGCCACCGACGCGGTACGCAAGCTCAACGAATGGGCCGGCCGGCCGCTGCCGCTGACAGCCAGTGCGTGGCGCAACGGCACGCTGGCGTTACGCCTGGGCGGTGCGGATAGTGCGCTCAAGAAGGCGCGCAACACGCTCGGCGGCGAAGTGATCGATGCGGTGGAGGCCGAGCGTTTCTGGGCCGGACTACGCGAGCAGACCGATGCGTTCTTTCGGATGGTTCCCGCCAACGCAGCGCTATGGCGCCTGTCGCTGCCGTCGATTACCGAACCGCTACAATTACCCGGAACCCCGTTGATAGAATGGGGGGGCGCACAGCGTTGGTGGGTCACCGATATCGATGCGCAGACGGTGCGCATGGCAGCGCGGCAGGCTGGCGGCCATGCGACGCTGTTCCGCTGCGGTTCGCGCTACAATCTTAGTGTTGGCGTGTTCACCCCGCTGCCATCACCGCTGATGAACATTCATCGCCGCCTGAAAGCGTTATTCGACCCGGCACGCATCTTCAATCGTGGCCGGCTCTATCCGGACCTCTGACTGCTGCGATGCAGACCCATCTCGCGGACTTCATTCGCAATACGCCGGACGGCCGCGAGGCCAATGCCATCTTGCACAAATGCGTGCATTGCGGTTTCTGCACGGCGACCTGCCCCACCTATCAAATCCTCGGCGACGAGCTAGACGGCCCGCGTGGGCGCATCTATTTGATCAAGCAAATGCTTGAAGGCACACCCGTCACACGTAGCACGCAGTTGCACCTGGACCGCTGTCTGACGTGCCGCAATTGCGAGACGACTTGTCCGTCCGGTGTGCAATACGGGCGGCTGGCGGCAATCGGGCGCAAGCTCGTCGAGCAGAAGGTGCCGCGCCGCTGGCACTCACGGCTCGTACGACGCCTGCTGGCAAGCTTTCTGCCGAATGCGACACTGTTCACGCCGGCGATGCGGCTCGGACAGCATGTGCGTGCGCTGCTGCCCAGGCGGCTGCGCGACCAGGTGCCACCCCGGCAACGTCCGCGCGCGTGGCCGACAGCGCGGCACCAGACTAGGATGCTGATGCTGACCGGCTGCGTGCAGCCCGGCATGATGCCCAACATCAACGTGGCGACCGCGCGCGTGCTCGACGCGCTCGGCATCGAGCCGGTCGTGGCCAGCGACGCCGGCTGCTGCGGTGCCATCCGGCTGCACCTCGGGTACCACGCGCAGGCGCTCGATGACGCACGCCGCAACATCGACGCATGGTGGCCCCACATTGAGCAGGGCGCGGCGGCCATCGTCATCAATGCCTCCGGATGCGGCGCGACAATCAAGGAATACGGACACCTGCTGCGCGACGATCCGGCGTATACCCACAAGGCGGCGCACGTGGCCAGCCTGGCACAGGATCTGGCCGAGTTGCTGCCCCGCCATGAAGCCGAGCTCGCGTCCCGCATACGCCGGCGCGGCGTCCATACGGTCGCCTACCACCCGCCATGCACGCTGCAGCATGGGCAGAAAATCACCGGACGCGTCGAGCGGCTGCTCCAGGCGCTCGGGCTGGAGGTGCGGGTGCCATCTGACGCACACCTTTGCTGCGGCTCGGCCGGCACGTACTCGATGCTGCAGCCGGGGCTGTCCTACAGGCTGCGCAACCAGAAACTCGAACGCTTGTCGGCACTCGAGCCACAGATGATTGTCTCGGCGAACGTGGGCTGCATCGCGCACCTGCAAAGCGGCACGTTGACGCCGGTCGCGCATTGGATCGAACTTGTCGATCGCCTGTTGTCCGATTAAACCCTTCCCCGCTCCACGTCATGTCCTCCATCATTGCGCAACATCTGGACGAGGTCCGCCGACGCATTGCCGCGGTGGCTGCGGCCGCCGGCCGCGATCCGGCGAGCGTGCACTTGCTCGCCGTGTCCAAGACCTTTCCGACGCACGACATACGCACTGCCCATGCGGCGGGCCAGCAGGCGTTCGGTGAAAACTATGTGCAAGAGGCGTTAGACAAGATCGCCGCCCTACAGCCGTTGCGTGCGTCGCTCGAATGGCATTTCATCGGGCCGCTGCAGTCGAACAAGACGCGGCCGGTCGCCGAGCAGTTCGACTGGGTGCATTCGGTCGACCGACTCAAGATCGCGCATCGGCTGTCCGAGCAACGGCCCGCCCACCTGCCACCGCTCAATGTCTGCGTGCAGGTAAACGTCAGCGGCGAAGCGTCCAAGAGCGGCGTCGCGCCCGATGATGTCGCCACGCTGGCACGCGGCGTCGCGGCGCTGCCCCGGTTGCGGCTGCGCGGACTGATGTCGATCCCCGAACCCGTGTCCGGACTGCACACCCAACGCGCGTCGCATCGACGATTGCGCGAGTTGTTCGATGCTGTCAATGCGCAAGGCCTCGGCCTCGATACGCTGTCGATGGGCATGTCGGCCGATCTGGACGCAGCCATTGTCGAAGGCGCGACGATCGTGCGGGTCGGCACCGCGATTTTTGGCCCACGAACCTACCCCACTCACTGAACGAAATCCCCATGAAAATCGCATTTATCGGCGCAGGCAACATGGCCGCCGCCCTGATCGGTGGGCTGCTCAAGCGCGGCATCCCGGCTGCTGACCTGTACGCCATCGACCCGTCGGCCGACGCGCGCGCCCGCTTGGCGCAGCAGCACCCGATACGTACCGGCGAGGCTGCCGATGCGTCGCTCGGCGACTACGATGCAATCGTCATCGCGGTCAAGCCCCAGGTGATGAAAGCCGTGGTCGAATCGCTCGTGCCGTGGCTGCGTGCGCAACTGATCATTAGCATCGCCGCCGGGATCCGCGCCGCGGACATCGCGCATTGGCTCAACGGCTACCCGCGCGTGGTACGCACGATGCCCAATACCCCGGCGCTGATCGGTAGCGGGGTGACCGGCCTAGCCGCGCTGCACGGTGTCGATGATGGCGGCCGGGCGCTCGCCGAGCGGGTGCTACGCGCGGTAGGCGAAGTCGTGTGGTGCGACGATGAATCGAAAATCGATGCGGTGACGGCCATTTCGGGCAGCGGCCCAGCCTACGTGTTCTACTTCATCGAGGCCCTGCAGCGCGCCGCGCGCGAGCTGGGACTCGATGACGAGCAGGCACGCGCGCTGGCGCTCACCACGTTCACCGGCGCCGCCCAACTGGCCGCACAGTCAGGCGAGCCTGCCAGCGTGCTGCGCGAGCGCGTAACCTCGAAAGGTGGCACAACAGCTGCCGCGCTCGAGTCTTTCGAGGCCGACGGCATCGGCGCGGCGATCGTACGCGGCGCGTTGGCGGCCCACGCCCGAGCGATACAGATGGGCGACGCGTTCGGCAAACAATGAGCAGGCGCCGCGCGCTTAGCACCCCGTGCTGGCATAGTGCGCGGCGATGCCGGCGAACAGGATACCGCCGAGCCAGTTGTTATGCATGAATGCCGCAAAGCACCGCATCTGGTCGCGGCCGCGGATTAACGTGTAGTGATACGCCGCACAGCCGAGCGCGCCCGCCCATCCGGCCCAGTACGCGACGGACCAGTGCAGCGCATAGCCGATCCACGCATAGATGCCCAGCATCGCTGCGTAGCACAGCATCACAGCCAGCACGTCGAAACGACCGAACGTCAACGCGGACGTGCGAATGCCGATCTTGATGTCATCCTCCCGGTCCACCATCGCGTAAGCGGTATCGTAGGCGACCGACCAGAACACGTTCGCCAGCAGCATCAGCCACGCGAGCGGCGGCACATGGTCCTGGATCGCGGCGAACCCCATCGGAACCCCAAAGCCGAACGCAATGCCCAGGTAGGCCTGCGGAATCGCGAAAAAGCGCTTCATCAATGGATACGTGCCCGCCACGAACAGCGCCGCGACGGATAGCCACTTGGTCAGCGAGTTCAACGGCAGGATCAGCAAGAACGACACCAGCGCAAGCGCGGCCGCCACAGCAAGGGCTTTCCATGGGGCGATCTGGCCCGACGTGAGCGGGCGATCCTGCGTGCGCTTCACATGCTTGTCGAAATCCCGGTCCGCGTAATCGTTGACCGCGCATCCGGCCGAGCGCATCAGAACAGTGCCAATCGCAAAGATCGCGACGATATAGGCGGGTGGATGGCCGTCTGCCGCTACCCATAACGCATTAAGCGTCGGCCACAGCAGCAGCACGCTGCCGATCGGCTTGTGCAGCCGCAGTAGACGGACATACAACGGCAGGCGCAAGGTTAGCGCGGATATCATGCAGCACTCAGATCGAAACGTCGTGACCCGTTATTTTAGGCGAAAACGCGCGTGGGCCGCCGCGCCACGCGCTCCAGTCGCACCGCATACTCCAGTCGCGCCGCATGCCGCGCCAGGCTTGCGGTACACAAAGCAGCATGGGATGTATCGAGCGGTGAAACGCCTATTCAGCGGCAACAGTCAGTTAACCGCGGCGGGCAACTCGAGCTTGTGCGTACCGGGTAACTCGCACGCGCGGATCGCATCGCAGATCGCATCGATCGCCGGCATCCGCGTAAAGCTCTTGCGCCATGCCAGCACCACGCGCCGGTCCGGCTGCGGCTCGGTAAACGGCACGTAGCTGAGCAGACCGTTGTCCACGCCGCTCGCATGCGCGCGCACCTCCTGCACCGACGTGCGCGGCAGCACGGTGATGCCCACACCGCTGGCCACCATGTGGCGGATCGTCTCCAGCGAACTGCCCTCGAACGTCTTCTGAATCCCGTCCGCGTTCTGCGAAAAGCGCATCAGCTCCGGGCACACGCCCAGCACATGGTCCCGAAAACAATGGCCGCTGCCGAGCAGCAACATCGTTTCCTGCTTGAGGTCCTCGGCATTGATCGCGTTGCGCCGCTCCCAGGGATGTCCCGCAGGGAGCGCGACCACAAACGGTTCGTCATACAGCGGACGGACCATCAAGCCGGTTTCCGGAAACGGCAGCGCCATGATCGCGACGTCGATCTCGCCCTGCTTGAGCAGTTCGATCAGCTTCAGCGTGAAGTTCTCCTGCAGCATCAGCGGCATCTGCGGCACCGTCTCGATCATCTGCTTGACCAGCGCCGGCAGCAAATATGGGCCGATCGTATAGATCACACCGAGCCGCAGCGGCCCGACCAGCGGATCCTTGCCCTGTTTGGCGATTTCCTTGATTGCGAGCGTCTGCTCGAGCACACGCTGCGCTTGGGTGACGATCTGCTCACCGATCGGCGTGACGCCGACCTCGCTGGTACCGCGCTCGAAGATCTGAACGTTCAGCTCGTCCTCGAGCTTCTTGATCGCGACCGACAACGTCGGCTGGCTGACAAAGCACGCCTCCGCGGCCCGGCCAAAATGGCGTTCCCGGGCAACGGCAACGATGTACTTGAGTTCGGTGAGCGTCATGATCGACTAATCGAGGCGATACTTCCGATAGATTTTCTCTTATACGCGTTGCCGGCCCGTTTGCCAAGGGGGCCTTTATCCACCCTCGCCGGCATGGCAGTCAACCCGCCTTCGCACCTTCGCACCTTCGCACCTTCACGCCTTCAAGTACTGTTCGCGACTGCCGAGCCAACGTGTCAAGTGTGCGGCGGCGGCCTGCGGATACTCACTCAGCAGCCGCTCGGCTGCGCGCCGTGCCGGCTCGATCAGCCAAGCATCCTGTTCGATGTCTGCAAAGCGCAACATCGCTGCGCCGGATTGCCGCGCGCCGAGGAATTCGCCGGGGCCGCGGATCTCCAGATCCCGGCGCGCGATCTCAAAACCATCCGTGGTCTCGCGCATCGTGCGCAGCCGTTCGCGCGCTGCCAACGACAGCGGGCTGGCGTACATCAGCAGACACACCGACGACTGGCTGCCCCGGCCGACCCGGCCGCGCAATTGGTGTAATTGCGCAAGGCCGAAGCGCTCCGCGTGCTCGATCACCATCAACGACGCGTTGGGCACGTCGACGCCGACCTCGATCACCGTCGTCGCTACCAGCAAATGGATCTCATTGCGGGTAAAGCGCGCCATCACGTCGGCCTTGTCGGCTGCCGCCAAGCGACCATGCACCAGCCCCACCTGCAGCTGCGGCAGCGCGGCAACGAGCGTCTCATAGGTATCCACGGCAGTCTGCAGTTGCAGCGCCTCGCTCTCCTCGATCAACGGGCACACCCAGTACACCTGGCGTCCAGCCAGTGCGGCCTCGCGCACGCGGGCAATCACTTCATCACGGCGCGCGTCCGATACCAGCTTGGTGAGCACCGGCGTGCGCCCCGGTGGTAACTCGTCGATCGTGGACACGTCTAGGTCCGCGTAGTATGTCATCGCGAGCGTGCGCGGAATCGGCGTCGCGGACATCATCAACTGATGCGGCTGGAACCCCGACACCGCGGCTTCGGCCTGCGCCTTCGCGCGCAATGCAAGCCGCTGCTCGACGCCGAAGCGGTGCTGCTCGTCCACGATCACCAAACCAAGCCGGGCGAATTTCACCGCTTCCTGGATCATCGCGTGCGTGCCGACCACCAACTGCGCGTCACCGCTAGCTGCTGCCTCCAATGCGGCGCGCTTGTCGCGCGCCTTCAGGCTGCCGGCCAGCCACGCAGTGCGCACACCCAGCGGCTCGAGCCAGCCGCGCAGTTTGCGCGCATGTTGTTCAGACAGCAACTCGGTGGGGGCCATCAGCGCCGCCTGGTAGCCGGCATCAATCGCCTGCGCCGCCGCCAGCGCGGCGACCACCGTCTTGCCACTGCCCACGTCCCCCTGCAGCAACCGCTGCATCGGATGCGCCACGGCCAGGTCCGCCGCAATTTGCTCGCTGGCCCGCTGCTGCGCGCCGGTCAGCTGGAACGGCAGCGCGGCATGCAACCGCGTGACGAGCGCGTCGCGATCGGCAGCGGGACGACGCGCCATCGCCGGTGCGGCGCGCAAGCGCCGCTCGTCATGCGCGCGTTTGAGCGACAACTGCTGCGCGAGCAACTCCTCGAATTTGATCCGCAACCACGCCGGATGAGTTCGGTCCATGAGTGCGGTCTCATCCGCATCCGCACGCGGATGATGCAGCGTGCGCACCGCATCGGCCAGCGGCGGCACCCCAAGCGGAGCCAGAAACGCGTCGGCGATCCGCGGCGGCAGCAGCTCCGGCAAGGGCGTGCGTTGCAACGCGCTGTCGATCGCACGGCGCAAATACGCCTGCGACACGCCGGCCGTGCTCGGGTACACAGGCGTCAACGCGTCAGGCAACGGCGCGTCGTCTTCGACCACGCGGTATGCTGGGTGCACCATCTCCATCCCGAAGAAGCCCCCCCGCACGTCGCCACGCACGCGCAAGCGCGCGCCAGACGCGAGTTGCCGCGCCTGGGAGCCCCAGAAGTTCAGAAACCGCAGCATCAGCACATCGCCATGCTCGTCGCGCAGCCGTACCAGCATCTGGCGGCGTGGCCGGTAGGCGATTTCGTTGTCCACCACTTCGCCCTGGACCTGCGCGGTCATGCCCGGCAGCAGTTTGCCGATCGGCGTCAGCGTCGTCTCGTCCTCGTAGCGCATCGGCAAATGCAGCACCAGGTCGATGTCACGCGCCAGCCCCAGCCGGGCCAATTTATCGCTCGGCCTGCCACCCGACTTGCCGGCAGGCTTAGTCGCCGCCTTGGCAGCGGGTTTGACCGAAGTCTCGGTAGCGGGCTTGGCTGAAGCGTCGGTATCGGGTTGGGTCAAAGCTTCGGTAGCGGGTTCAGCCAGGGCCTGGGTGGTGGTCCCCGTCGCAGCCTGGCCGGTGGACTTAGCCGAATCGTTGTCAGCGGGCCTAATGGCGGGACTGCCGGCGGCTTGGGCAGCCTTGTCATCAGCGGCTTGGACCGCGACCTTGTCGCCGACTGTGGCCGCCGGGGGGCGCTCGCGTGCCGACAGCCCGGCGGCGGCGCACCCGGGCGCAGCGGCACCGCCTGCGGCGGCATCGCCAGGCATGGCGTCAGTTTCACCTGATCGCGGTAACACCGGCTGCGGATAACGGGACAAAGGCATCAGGCTATCGCAAGTACAATATCGATTTTATTGGCACGACCCTGCATTGTGCATCAGGGTAGCGCGGTTGCGCGAGTGTGCCGTTGCGATGCCCGTCCCATTTCATGTACACGCTGTCCGATTTCGATTTCGATCTGCCCCCGGAGCTGATCGCACAACATGCGTTGCCCGAGCGCAGCGCGAGCCGCCTGCTCGAAGTCACGCCGAGCGGCGCACTGCTGGACCGCTGTTTCGGTGAACTGCCGGCTTGCATCGAGCCCGGCGACCTGCTGGTGTTTAACGACACGAAAGTGCTCAAAGCCCGCTTCGACGGGGTCAAGGCGAGCGGCGGACGCGTCGAAGTGCTGATCGAGCGCGTGACCGGTCCGCGCACCGCACTCGCGCAAATCCGTGCCAGCAAGCGCCCCGCGCCGGGTTCGACCATCCGGCTCGCAGACGCATTCGATGTGAGCGTCGGCGAGCGCGTCGAGCCATTTCATACGCTACATTTCCCGCACGATTGCATCGAATTGATTGACCGGTATGGACGGTTGCCGCTACCGCCCTACATCGAGCACCATCCCGACACATACGACGAGGCACGCTATCAAACCGTGTTCGCGACGAAGCCAGGCGCGGTCGCGGCACCCACCGCTGGCCTGCACTTCGATGCGCCAACACTGGCTGCGCTGGATGCGCGCGGCGTGCGCCGTGCCACGTTGACACTGCACGTGGGTGCCGGCACGTTCCAGCCGGTGCGCACCGACGACATTGCGCAGCACAAGATGCACAGCGAGTGGTACAACATCCCGCCGGCACTCGTTGAAGCAATCGAGGCCACGCGGGCGGCGAAACGCTCGGTGATCGCGGTCGGCACGACGTCGATGCGCGCACTGGAAGCGGCAGCCCGCGATGCCGAGCGCGATGGCTGCGCACTGCGTGCGGTCCGGGCCGAAACGGACATTTTCATTACGCCCGGTTACCGATTCCGCGTCATCGACCGGCTCGTGACGAACTTTCATTTACCGAAGTCGACGCTGCTGATGTTGGTGTCTGCGTTCGCCGGTGTCGAGCCGATCCGCCGTGCGTACCGCCACGCGATCGCGCAACGCTACCGTTTTTTCAGCTACGGCGACGCGATGCTGCTCACGCGGGCCGCGTCCGTTGCACAGCCATAACCCGACATCGCCACCCGCGTTCGCCGTCATCGCGCACCACCCACGAGCCCGCTCTGAACCCATCATGTTGAAATTCGACCTCTTGCGCACTGATGGCCTCGCACGGCGCGGCCGACTAACGCTGAGCCACGGCACGATCGACACGCCGATCTTTATGCCGGTCGGCACCTATGGCACGGTCAAGGCCATAGCACCACGCGAGCTTGAGGACATCCGCGCGCAGATCATCTTGGGCAACACATTCCATCTATGGCTGCGTCCAGGACTCGATACGATCACCGCGCATGGCGGCTTGCACCGCTTTATGGGCTGGCAACGGCCGATCCTGACCGACTCCGGCGGCTTCCAGGTATTCTCGCTCGGCGAACTGCGCAAAATTACCGAGGACGGCGTGACGTTCGCGTCGCCGATCAACGGCGACCGGCTGTTCCTGTCGCCCGAGGTGTCAATGCAGGTGCAAAAGGTGCTGAACTCCGACATCGTGATGCAATTCGACGAGTGCACCCCGTACGCGACCGACGGCGTGCCCACCTCGCATGATGCCGCCGCACGCTCGATGCAGATGTCGCTGCGCTGGGCCAAACGCTCGCTCGACGAATTCAGGCGCCTTGCCAATCCAAACGCGCTGTTCGGCATCGTGCAGGGCGGCATGTACGAAGCACTGCGCGACGAATCGCTTGCGGGGCTGTCGGACATCGGCTTTGACGGCTACGCGATCGGCGGTCTGTCAGTCGGCGAACCGAAGGAGGACATGCTGCGCGTACTGCAACACATCGGCCCCAGGCTGCCGGTCAACAAGCCGCACTACTTGATGGGGGTCGGCACGCCGGAGGACCTGGTGGCCGGCGTGGCCGCCGGCGTCGACATGTTCGACTGTGTGATGCCCACGCGCAACGCGCGCAACGGCTGGCTGTTCACGCGGTTCGGCGACTTAAAGATCCGCAACGCGATGCACCGCAACGACACGCGGCCGTTGGATGAAAGTTGCACCTGCCATACGTGCCGCCACTTTTCGCGCGCGTATCTGCATCACCTGCACCGCGTCGGTGAAATCCTCGGCGCGCAGTTGAACACGATCCACAATCTGCATTACTACCTAAGCCTGATGCAGGAGATCCGCGATGCCATCGAAGCGGGGACGTTCAATGCGTTCGTGACACGCTTCCACGCGGACCGCGCACGCGGCGTCGAATAGCGGCTCGCGCACTTAAGCAGGAGCCGGGCATCGCAGCGCCGAATCCGGCGCTACCGCCGTTGGCGCGATGCCGGTGCCGGCACGCCCGCGTGGCGCCGCGGCCGACGCAGACGCAGGCGCAGCGGCCGAGGGTGCGGGCGCGGAGCGATGCGGCACAAGCTTGCGCACCACGCCGACGATGTCATCCGACAAGCGTTGCAGCGCACGCCGATGACCGGCCACAAGCGCATCATAGCCGGCCGTAACGGGCTCCTCGATCGTGCTGTGGCATGTCACGGGCACCCCGTCAGGCAACGCGCGCACGCTCCACGTCGCCTCTACGCCGACGTACGCGCCGGGCGCCGATTCGAAGCGCTGCACGTTGACATGAATCCGGAACACTGGCGCAGTAGCCGGATGCGGCGTGCGATAGACATCGATCGCGCCGAGCGCGCGGCTCAGTTCGTCGGACAGCGCGCGGCCTACCTCGTCAGACAACGGTGCGCTCCACCGCTCGTGCTCAAGCAGATCCACCTGGCCCGGGCCGGTCGTGACGACCCATTGGGAACGCGCCACTTGCTGCGGCACGTCGACCGGCATCAACTCGATATAGAATCCCGCTGGCGCCGCACGCGGCACCCCGCGTGCTGGCCCCGCCAGCGTATAGAAGCGATCGGGCACCACACTGCCACACGCGCTTGCGAGCAACGCCGCCGCGCACAGGGCGGCAAGCGGCGCGATGTGCACGCAACAGCGCCGCGAAGATCGGCACGACTTCATGGTTGATCCCTCCCCTTGCCACGCAGCAGCGATTCAGGATGACGTTCGAGATAGTCCGACAGCGCATTGAGCGACTGCAGCGTACGAGTCAACTGTTGCAGCGCCTGCCGCACGTCGGTCTGCAGTGGCGAATCCTGTTGCAATGACGACTGTGCGGAATGGAACGTTTGCTGCGCCGCGCTCAACGTGTCCTTGGCCTGCGGCGCAAGTTGTGTATCGAGTTGCTTGAACAGGCTGTCCGCGTTCTTCAACGTGCTGTTCAAGCGCGCACCAATCTCATCGAACGGCACCTTGTCGAGCTTCTTCGCAATGTCGGCCACCTGCAGTTGCAGTTCGTCCAGCGTATTGGGCACGGTCGGCAACTCGATCGGCGAGCGGCTCATGTTCACCTTGGCTGGCGGCGCATTCGGGAACAAGTCCAGCGCGACGTATAACTGACTGGTGATCAGGTTGCCGGTGCGCAACTGAGCCCGCAGCCCCGATTTCACTAGGCTTTCGATCAGCGTCGCGCGCGCGCGCGCGCCGCCGGGGCGCGCCGCTTCGCGCATGCGCGGCCCGAGCCGGTCCGGGTACAGCTCGACGATCACCGGCATCCGGAACGCCTGCTTCACCGGATCGTAATCGATACCGATCGAGCGCACCTGGCCCAGCACGATGCCGCGGAAATCGACCGGCGCGCCGACCGACAGGCCGCGCAGCGACTGGTTGAAGTTCAGCACGAACGGCACCGCCTCGCCGTCCGGCGCTCGCATCGCATCGGCCTCATCGCTCGCCAAGCGGAAATGGGCGTCATTGCGCGCTTGTTCACCCACCGGCTCGCTCGGCGGCGATTGGAATGCGATGCCACCAATCACCACGGCTGCCAGCGATTGCGTATTGAGCTTGAAGCCGCCCGAATCGAGCCGCAGGTCGACGCCGCTCGCATGCCACCAGCGCGTATTCTCACCGACGTACTGATCATAGGGCGCATTGACGAATACTTGCATCGTCACGCCGGTGCCGTTCGGATCGAGACTGTAGCCCACCACCTGCCCGACCTGCACGCGCCGATAGAACACCGGCGAGCCGATGTCGACCGACCCCAGGCTGTCGCCGTGCAGCACGAATTGGTGCCCGCTCTGATCGCGCGTGACCGGCGGCGGCTGTTCGAGTCCAACGAACTGCTTGCGCGTTTCCCGCGAACGGCCAGCGTCCACACCAATATAGGCGCCCGAGAGCAGCGTGTTCAGTCCCGATACGCCGCTGGCCGCCACGCGCGGCCGTACGACCCAGAAGCGCGTGTCGTCGACGGCGAAGTCCTCAGCCTGCTTGGCCAACTCGACGGTCACAAGCACGGTGGCCAGATTCTTGGACAGCGTGATGGTCTTCACGGCGCCGATCACCACGTCCTTGTATCTGACCTGCGTCTTGCCCGGCTCAAGCCCTTCGGCCGTCTTGAACGTAATGGTGATGGTCGGCCCGCGCTCCAGCACTGTCTTCACGAACAGCGACACGCCAACCAGCGCGGCGATCAGTGGAATCACCCAGACCAGCGACGGCAACCAGCGGCTCCTGCGCTGCACAACCGGCTCGGGCAGATGCGGCGGCACGCCACCGCCAGCAGCCCCAAGGGGGCCGCCCGGCTCCGCCTCCGGCGAGCCGGGCTCGGCGGCGTTGTTTTTGTTATTCATGTTCCTTTCCTGACGATTCGATGTTGTCCCAGATCAGGCGGGGATCGAACTGCATCGAGGCGATCATCGTGAGTACGACGACTACACCGAACGCAACCGCACCGGGTCCAGCGGTAATTTCCGCGAGCGAGCGCACGCGCACCAGCGCGACAGTCAGCGTGATGACGAAGATATCCAACATCGACCAGCGGCCGATCGCCTCGACGCCGCGATACAACCGCGTGCGCTGCAACGGCCGCCATCTCGAACCGGTTTGGGCCGTGATGGCCAGTAGCGTCAGCACAGCGAGCTTGAGCATCGGCACGAGGATGCTCGCCACGAATACAATCACGGCTAGCAGCCAATCGCCAGAGGTCCAAAAATAGACAACGCCGGACATGATCGTATCGTCCTGCGAGCCAAGCAACGACGACGTATGCATCACCGGCAGCACGTTCGCCGGCACGTACATGATCGCCGCGGCAATTAAGAACGCGTACGTGCGCGCAATCGAATCCGGCTTGCGCACGTGCAGCGTCGCGCCGCAACGCGCACAGCACTGCCGTTCGCCCGTGCGCACCAACGGCGACACCAGCCCGCACGCATGACACGCCGCCAGGCCGGCGCGCCGCGCGCTCGGATAGCTCGTGCGCGGCGTGCTCATGAATGCCTCGCCGCGCGGCTGCGCGTGGTGACGCCTTCGTCGAGTCGGTCCGCGACATCCCATAGCACACGGGGATCGAACGTCACCACCGATGCGCTCATCAGCGTCAGCGCGCCGAACGCGAACAGCGCCGCTTCCGGGCGCATCTGCGCCAGGCTCGACAGCTTGACCAGCGCGACGAGGATGCCGAGCATGAATACCTCGATCATGCCCCACGGCCGAATCCACTGGATCATCCGCAACAACTCGTCGAACGCATACGGACGAATGCCGGCGCGCAACGAGAACAACAAGTAGAGCAGCGCACACAATTCGGCGAACGGAAACAGCGTCGTGGAGCACAGCACGAGCACTGCGATCAACTGGCTGTTTTCGGCCCACAGCGCGGCAATCGCGGCGGCCAGCGTGGTCTGGGTGACGATCCCGTTGGTCTCCAACTGCACGATCGGCGCGGCCTGCGCGATTACGAACGTGATCAGCGCGGCAAGCGTCATCGCCGTCACCCGGTCCAGCCGCTCGGACAGGCCACGATACAGCACTGCGCCACAACGAGCGCAGCGCGCCACTGTGCCCGGATGCAGCGCACGCTTGTAATGCAGCGCGTCGCACTGGTGACACGCAATCAGCTCGGTAGGGTCCATACGGGTTCGACGGTTCCGGTAAGCGCCATGCGGCGGTCCATCTTAACAAAGCATGGCGCCGGCGTTGCCTCGTTTAACATGAGGATGGATTCGAGCGAAATACTACTGCATTGTTTCCTGACAGGAGAGGCTGATTTTCACGCCGTCCGCTGACGTCGCGTTGGCAGTTACGATACGATGACGGACCAGGCAGCGCGGCTTTTCGCCGCGCCACAACCCTATCCGGCTTACACGACATCACGCCTCATGAGCCGCCCGACTCCCCGCCGCGCCGAGAAGTACACCAGCCCTGCCAAACACTTAAAAACACGCACGCTGCACGGCATTGCACTCGCCGCCGCCACGCTGTTCACCTCTTGCGCATTGGCCGCGGTGGAGACATTCCAACTGGATCCGAACCATACGTACCCGAGTTTTGAGGCAGACCACTTTGGCGGTCTGTCAATCTGGCGAGGCAAGTTCAATAAGTCGAGCGGTACGGTGACGCTCGACACGCAAGCCAAGCGCGGCACAGTCAACGTGACGATCGACGTGGCGGCGATCAATACTGGAAACGCGAAGCTGGACGAACATTTGCGGGGGCCGCAGGTGTTCGACGTGGCCAAGCACCCGAACGCCGTCTACAAGGGTACGTCGATCCGGTTCGACGGCGACAAGCCGGTCGAGGTTGACGGCACGCTGACGTTGCACGGCGTCACCAAGCCGCTGAAGCTAACGCTGGACTCGTTCCAATGCAAGCAGCATCCGATGCTCAAACGCTGGTGGTGCGGCGCCGATGCCAAGGCCAGCTTCAACCGCGCTGACTTCGGGCTGGACTATGGCAAGTCCTACGGCTTCAACATGCAGACCACGCTCCAGATCCAGGTCGAAGGCATCAAGCAATAATGAACGCAACCGAGCAAGCGGCTTGAGCCGCGTCGCGCGCAACCGATCCAGCATCGCAAGGCAGACTTTGATCCGCCTTTTTTAACGGTTGAAATCCGACGGCGTTACCGCTAAGGTGACGTGCACGCAGGCACCGGCGCCCGGGAAATCATTGTGCGTGCAACGATCAGGCGACGGCATTCGTCAACGCAGTTCATAGAATAAGGACTTGCATGGGTGCATCTGTCTCGTCGTCCTCCGTCGCCCCGGCCGTGCAGCCGAAGGTGTGGCGTGCAGTGGCCGCCGCCTCGATCGGCAACGCACTTGAATGGTTCGATCTGGTCGCCTACGGCTTTTTTGCCGTCGTCATCTCTCGGCAATTTTTCCCGGCCGGCAACGACACGATATCGTTGCTGCTCACTTTAGGCACGTTCGGCGTATCGTTCTTCATGCGGCCGCTGGGCGCCATCGTGCTCGGTGCTTATGCGGACCGCGCCGGCCGCCGGGCCGCGCTGTCGCTGTCGATCTTGCTGATGATGGTCGGCACGCTGATCATCGCCGTGCTGCCCCCTTACGCGACCATCGGCCTGGCCGCGCCGCTGATCCTAGTCGTCGCGCGATTGCTGCAAGGCTTTTCCGCCGGCGGCGAATTCGGCAGCGCCACCGCGTTCCTGGCTGAGCACATGCCGCAGCGCCGCGGCTTTTTCTCCAGTTGGCAAGTCGCCAGCCAGGGGTTCACGACGCTGCTCGCGGCCAGCTTCGGCGTCGTGCTCAATGGCAACCTATCGCCCGCGCAAATGGATGCATGGGGCTGGCGGATCCCGTTTTTCTTTGGGCTGTTGATTGGGCCGGTCGCATGGTATATCCGCAAGTGCGTCGATGAGACGCCCGAGTTCGTCGCGGCTGAGACGTCGAACACAACCACGTTGACGCCCGTGCGCGATACGCTCGCGACGCAGAAGGAGCGTTTGCTCATCGCCATCGGTGTGGTGATTCTGGCTACCGTGTCGACGTATGTCGTGCTGTTCATGCCGACCTTTGCGGTGAAGCAACTCGGCCTGCCGGCGTCGGCGTCATTCGCCGCGATCCTGTTGACCGGCATAATCCAGTTGGTCATATCGCCACTGGTGGGCCACTGGTCCGACCAGCACGGCCGCACCGGCATTATGCTCGCGTCGGCGATCGCGATCCTCGTGCTGATCTACCCTGCGTTTGCGATGCTGGTCTCGCATCCGACCTTGGCGACGCTACTGGTCGTGCAGATCATCTTCGGCTTTCTGATGAGCGGCTATTTCGCAACGCTGCCCGGGTTACTGTCGGAGATTTTCCCGGTCAGTACCCGCACAACCGGGCTGTCACTGTCGTACAACATCGCCGTGACGATCTTCGGCGGTTTTGCACCGTTCATCATCTCGTGGTTGATCGCATCGACCGGCACCAAGGTGGCACCCGGCTTCTACATGATCTTTGCGGCCGCGATCAGCATCGTCGCACTGTTCGCGGTGCGCTTGCGGCTCGCGGTGCGCTAAACGCGCGAGCTGGTTGTAGCGGCCGCAGTGGTTGTAGTTGAGCGGCCGTAGCAGTTGTAGCGGCTGTGGCAGTTGTAGTGCCGTAGCAGTTGGCCGGTCCGAATCATCACGGACCGACCAACACACCGTAGGACGGCGCGCGCGGCTCGGCTACACTTGCGCGCCGGCGTTCGGATCGTTCGGGTCGTACCCCGCCTTCTTTTCCTTGATCAGGTCTTCGCGCTTGACCCCGAGCCACATCGCCAGCGCCGCTGCGACGAACACCGACGAATAGATGCCGAACAAGATACCGATGGTCAGCGCTAGCGCGAAATAGTGCAGCGTCAGACCGCCAAACAAAAGCATCGACAACACCATCATCTGCGTCGAGCCGTGCGTGATGATTGTGCGCGACATCGTGCTCGTGATCGCATGATTGATGACCTCGGTGACCGTCATCTTGCGCTCGCGCCGGAACGTCTCGCGAATCCGATCGAAAATGACCACGGATTCGTTGACCGAATAGCCGAGCACCGCGAGCACCGCAGCCAGCACCGACAGCGAGAACTCCCACTGGAAGAACGCAAAGAAACCCAGGATGATCACGACGTCGTGCAGGTTCGCAATGATCCCGGCGATCGCATATTTCCATTCGAAGCGAAACGACAGGTAGATCACGATGCCCACGACCACGCACGCGAGCGCAAGCAACCCGTCGGTCGCAAGCTCCTTGCCCACCTGTGGCCCGACGAACTCCACGCGTTGTAGCTTGATCTGCGCATCAAGCTCGTTCAGCGCGGCCATCACCTGGTCGCTTTGCTGCGCCGACGACAGCCCCCCCTTCAACGGCAGCCGGATCAGCACATCACGCGACGTGCCAAAGGTCTGTACCTGCGCATCGGCATAGCCGATTTTGTCCAGCGCGCCGCGAATCGGGTCGACTTGCGCAGCTTGCGGCGTGTGGATTTCTAGCACGGTGCCGCCGGTAAATTCGACGGACAAATGCAGACCGCGATGCAGCAGAAAGAACACCGCGAGAAGGAACGTCACGAGCGAGATCACGTTGAAGATCAACGCCCGCTTCATAAACGGAATGTCTTTGTGAATCCGGAAAAATTCCATGAGGGTCTCCGAGCGTGGTCAGCGGGACTGGCCCGGCTTGGTCGGTGCATCACGTTGCGATGTGCGTTCCGACGGGGACACATCGCCGGGCCGCGGCACCGCTGGCGCATTGCGCCGCACCGCGCGTTTGGGTCCCGTACGCTTGGCACCTGGAGTGTGTGACAGCGCCTGCGCCGCGCCGGCCGCCCCCTCCTGAGCAGATTCGGCGTACGCGACCGGCGCGCCTTCCGGACGCCATACCTGGCCAATGGACAGCGACTTGAGCTTCTTCTTGCCGCCGTACCACAGGTTCACCAACCCACGTGCGAAGAACACTGCAGAGAACATCGATGTCAGGATGCCGATACAGTGCACGACCGCAAAGCCGCGCACCGGCCCGGAGCCGAACGCGAGCAGCGCCAGGCCGGCGATCAGCGTCGTGACGTTCGAATCCAGGATCGTCGCCCATGCATGCGAGAAGCCATTCTGGATCGCCAGTTGCGCAGGCGCGCCGTGACGCAGCTCTTCGCGGATGCGCTCGTTGATCAGCACGTTCGCGTCGATCGCCATGCCCAATGCCAGTGCGATCGCCGCGATGCCGGGCAATGTCAGCGTCGCCTGCATCATCGACAGCACCGCGACGAGCAGCAGCAGGTTCACTGACAACGCAATCACCGAGATCAGCCCAAACAGCATGTAGTACGCGATCATGAACACCGCGATTGCGGCGAACCCGTACTGCACCGAGTCGAAACCTTTTCTAATGTTGTCCGCGCCCAGGCTCGGTCCGATTGTGCGTTCCTCGATGATCTCCATCGGCGCGGCCAGCGAGCCGGCGCGCAACAATAGCGCGAGATCGGTCGCCGCCTGGGGCGTCGGCTGACCAGTGATCTGGAAGTTTTCGCCGAGCTCGGACTGGATCGTCGCCACCGTCAGCAACTCGCCCTTGTTCTTCTCGAACAACACGATCGCCATCGGCTTGCCGATGTTGTCGCGCGACACATCGCGCAGTACCCGTCCACCGCGCGCATCGAGGCGGATCTTCACTGCCGGACGCTGATGCTCGTCGAAACCGGCCGATGCGTCGGTGATCCGGTCGCCGGTGAAAATCACTTGTTTCTTCAGGTACACCGGCGCGCCGTTGCCCTGCGTGAACAGGTCATCACCGGCCGGCACCGGATCGTTGATGTTGCGCACCAGATTCTGGTAATCGGCCATGCGGGCCTCGAGCGTCGCGGTCCGCCCGATGATGTCCTTGGCCTTTGCGGTGTCCTGCACGCCGGGCAGTTCGACGACGATCCGGTCCGTGCCCTGCTGCTGCACGATCGGTTCCGCGACGCCAAGTTCGTTGACTCGGTTGTGCAGCGTTGTGATGTTTTGCTTTAGCGCGCTGTCCAGTACCGCTTTTTGCGCGGCCGGTGTGAACGCGCCCACGACCTGATAGCCGCCGGCGGCCGGCTGCACCTGCCAGGTCAACTCGGTGACGTTGTCCGACAGCAGCTGGCGCGCACGGTTCGCGACGTCCTGATCGACGAAGTTGACTACCACCGTCTGGCCGACGCGGTTCACGCCGCCATCGCGGATCGACTTGTCGCGCAGCAGCGTACGCGCATCGGCTGCGTCTGAATCGAGCTTCTTGTTCAGCGCGCCGGCCAAGTCTACCTGCAACAGGAAGTGCACGCCGCCGCGCAAGTCCAGGCCCAGGTACATCGGCAGCGCGTGCAGCGACGCTAGCCAGCGCGGCGACGCCGATTGCAGGTTCAGCGCGACGATGTAGGTCGGATCCGTCGGATCGGCATTGAGCGCCTTTTGCAGCAGGTCCTTCACGCGCAGTTGCGTGTCGGTGTCCTTCAGCCGCACGCGGATAGTCGCGTTCTGACTCGTGTTGTCAAACGTCACGTCGTCCGCCTGCACGCCGTTCGCGGCGAGCGTCGACTCGACAGTATTGAGCACCGACGAGTCCAGCTTGACCGTCGCCTTGCCGCTGGACACCTGCACCGCCGGCGCCTCGCCGAAGAAGTTGGGCAGCGTGTACAGCAAGCCGATGGCAAGCGCCACCAGCATCACGACGTATTTCCAGAGGGGATAGCGATTCATGGAATGACCGGACAGGGGAATTCTGGCGCGACGCTCGCCGGGCTGTGTCCGCTTCGGCGCGCGGTCGGCGCACCAAGCGCCGTGCCGCGCGGACCGGACACACACCGACGATCAGAGCGACTTGATCGTGCCCTTGGGCAGGATCGCCGAGACCGCGCTCTTTTGCACGGTGACCTCGACGCCGTCGGACAACTCGACGCCAACATAGGCCTCGCCGACCTTCGTGACCTTGCCCACGATACCGCCGGACGTGAGCACTTCGTCGCCCTTGGTCATCGCGGCGAGCATGTTCCGGTGCTCCTTCTGCCGCTTCATCTGAGGACGGATCATGAAGAAATACAGCACCGCGATCATCAGGATGAAGAAGCCGTACGTCTGAATAAAGCCGGCGGCACCGCCTGCGGCGGGTGCGGCCTGGGCGTACGCATTGGAAATGAACACGTTGGTCTCTCCGTGGTGGAAGGTCAAAATAGCCGGACATTCTACCATCTGCCCAAGACGGCAAAGTACCGTCTGGCGGCTGTACGGGCCGATGCGGCGGACGCGGCGGCACCCACGGCCAAGACATCGGGGCTCGGGGCCGGCTCATCGGTCGCGTGGCCACGTACAATACGTACTGGTCCGTTTTGCGCCCAGCGCGTTCCCCATGTCCCTCGCCACCCGCCTCGAATTCTTCGCCCCCTGCCCCCGCGGCCTGGAGGGCACGCTCGCCGTCGAACTCGGCGAATTGTCCGCGCTCGCCGCCGATCCGACGTTCGTCGTGCGAGCGCCGGCGGCTGGCGGCGTGCCGTTCAGCGGTGCATGGGCTGCCGCCATCGCGGCCAACCTACATTCGCGGATCGCCAGCCGGATTCTGCTGAAGATCGCCGCGCGGCCCTATCGCGACGAGCACGATATCTACGCGCTGGCACGCGAGCAGCCGTGGGAGCAATGGTTTGACGCCAGTCGCACGTTGCGGGTGGACGTGACCGCGATCAAGTCGCCGCTGCGCAGTCTGGAATTTACGACGCTGCGCATCAAGGACGCGATCTGCGACCGGCTGCGCGAGCAGACCGGTGCGCGGCCCAGCATCGACACCGTCGAACCAGACGTGCGGGTGCAGGCGTTCGTGACCGCCACAGACTGCACGCTGTACCTGGACACCTCCGGCGAGCCGTTGTTCAAGCGCGGGTGGCGCCTGGACAAAGGCGCCGCGCCATTGCGCGAGAATCTGGCCGCCGGAATCCTGCGGCTGACCGGCTGGACACCCGGCACGCCGCTGTTCGATCCGATGTGCGGCAGCGGCACGTTCATCGCCGAGGCCGCGCAGATCGCGCTAGGCATCGCGCCGGGCGTGGACCGGCGTTTCGGATTCGAAAAGCTCAAACACTACGATGTCGGCGCGTGGCAGCGCCTGAAGGCGCAAGCGCTGGACGCTAGGCGCGAGGCCGGCGCGCGTGCCACGCCAGGCGATACGCTGTCGATCTACGGCAGCGACGTGTCCGGCGACATGCTGGCCAAGGCCGCCGCGAACCTGCAGCGCGCAGGTGTGCCAATGGTGCCGCTCAAGCAACTCGATGCGCGCGACATCGTGGCGCCATGCGACACGCCGGGCGTACTGGTGGCCAATCCGCCCTACGGCGAGCGAATCGCCGTGCGCGGCCGCAGCGCTCGCACGGGCGGCGACGACGGCACGGGATTCCAACGCGCCCGTCCGGACGACGCGGACAGCGCGTTCTTCCGCTCGTTCGGCGACGTGCTCAAGCAGCGGTTCCCCGGCTGGCACGCGTTCGTGCTCAGCGCCGATCGTACGCTGCCCGGCCAGATGCGGCTGCGCGAATCGACGAAGACGCCGTTGTACAACGGCGCGCTCGAATGCCGGCTGTTCCGCTTCGACCTGGTCGCCGGCGCGATGCGGCAACGCTCGGCGGCGCGCGCGCAGACGGGCTCATCCGATTGAAAGGCCCAGCGCTGGCAACGCGCCCGCCCCCACTCCCGCTTTTTGACCGTCTCCGGCGTCGCCGCAACGCACGTTTCGCCTTCCCGCGTCTGGGCGGACACTCCGATCTGCCTTGTTGACCTCCTTGAGCGCTTATCGGTACCGGTGACGCTGCGTCCGACATCGTTAGCTGCAAGCGGGAAATACCATAGGGACCTGGATCGCACCACACGGTCGCGAGTCGGTGCCCACCACCAGATGGACCGCCGCGCCGGCGCGCGGATGAAAGGCCGCTCGCTGCCCCAGACAGCGGTACAATATTGGACCTTATGGATACGCAACTGTGGGCGCCGCACGTGACCGTGGCCGCCATCATCGAGCACGGGCAGCGGTTCCTGCTGGTCGAGGAGCACACGCCGCACGGGCTGCGGCTGAACCAGCCGGCGGGTCACCTGGAGCCGGGCGAAACGCTGCTCGAGGCGGTCGTGCGCGAAACGCTTGAGGAGACCGGGCAAGTGTTCACGCCGCAGGCGTTAGTTGGCGTGTACGTCGCGCAGTTCGAGCGAGGGCACGGTGTGCCAGCCACCTATGTCCGCTTTACGTACTGCGGCACCGCCAGCCACGATCCAGTCCCGCGCGAGCTCGACCCCGATATCCTGCGCACGGTCTGGCTGAGCGCCGACGCGGTGCGCGCGCAAGCGTCGCGCCACCGCACGCCACTCGTGTTGCGTTGTATCGAGGACTACCTGGCGGGACGCCGCTATCCGCTCAAACTCGTGCAATCCCATCCGGCCGCACCGCGCTAGACAGCGTGCCGCGACCGGCTTTGAGCAACCCAACCGGCGCTCGCGCCGCGTGGCGCCCGCGGCGCCCAAACTGGCAACGGTAACGCATCATGGCAAAGCAACGCGTGGTCGTCGGCATGTCCGGCGGCGTGGATTCGTCGGTCGCCGCGTGGCTGCTCAAGCAGCAGGGCTACGAGGTGGTCGGCCTGTTCATGAAGAACTGGGAAGACGACGACAACAACGAATATTGCTCGAGCCGGCAGGACTGGATCGACGTCGTATCGGTCGCGGACCTCGTCGGCATCGACGTCGAAGCGGTGAACTTCGCCACGCAGTACAAGGACAGGGTTTTTGCCGAGTTCCTGCACGAGTATTCGGCGGGCCGCACGCCCAATCCGGATGTGCTGTGCAATGCGGAGATCAAATTCAAGGCATTTTTGGACCACGCGATGGCGCTGGGTGCGCAAACCATCGCGACCGGGCACTACGCTCGCGTGCGCCGGGTCGGCGAGCGGTTCGAACTGCTCAAGGCACTGGACTCGTCCAAAGACCAATCCTACTTCCTGCATCGCCTGAACCAATCGCAATTGAGCCGCACATTGTTTCCGCTCGGCGACATGCCCAAAACGCGGGTTCGCGAGATTGCCGCGCAAATCGGGTTGCCCAACGCGGCAAAGAAGGACTCGACTGGCATCTGCTTCATCGGCGAGCGGCCGTTCCGCACGTTCCTGAACCGCTATCTGCCGACCCGCCCCGGCCCAATGAAAACCTCGGATGGCAAGGTCGTCGGCGAACACATCGGGCTCGCATTTTACACATTGGGTCAGCGCAAGGGGATCGGCCTGGGCGGCAGCCGCGATGGCAGCGGCGAGCCGTGGTTCGTCGCCGGCAAGGACATTGCGGACAACACACTGTACGTCGTGCAGGGGCACGATCACCCGTGGTTGCTCAGCTCGACGCTACAGGCGGAGAACGCCAGTTGGATTTCAGGCGCAGCACCGCAGGACGGGCACCCGTGCGCGGCTAAAACGCGCTATCGCCAGCAGGACGCGACCTGCACGTTCCAGCATGCGCCAGACGGGCACTTCGCGTTGCGCTTCGCGCAGCCGCAATGGGCGGTGACGCCGGGGCAATCCGCCGTGCTGTACGACGGCGACGTGTGCTTGGGCGGCGGTATCATCGGCGCCACGTCGGCGCCGTTCACGCCTGCGGCAACGTATCGACAAACGCCTGCCGCTGCGACAGCTTCGTGAAGTGCTTGCCCAGATTTGGGTGCGCATCGCGCCACGCTAACTCCGGCATGCGAAAGTCCAAATAGCCGAGTGTACAGCCGAGCGCAATGTCGGCCAGCGTGTAGTGATTGCCGTGGCACCACGGCCGCTCGCCGAGTCCGCGCGCCATCGCAGCGAGGCCGGCGTGGATCTTGCGTTTTTGCCGCTCCACCCACGCTTGACTGCGCTGACCCTCGTCGCGCTGTGTGGCTTCGACCTGCACCAGCACCGCAGCCTCGAGCACTCCGTCGGTCAGCGCCTCCCAGCAACGCACCGCGGCGCGCTCGCGGCCAAGTTGCGGCAACAGTTTGCCCACCGGCGTCAGCGTGTCGAGGTACTCGCAAATGACCCGCGAATCGAACATCGCCTCGCCGTCCTCCATAACCAAGCATGGCACCTTGCCCAGCGGATTGAAGTCGTGAATGACCGTATCGGCCGCCCAGGGATTCTCGAGCACCAGCTTGTAGTCGATTTTCTTTTCAGCCATCACAATCCGTACTTTGCGCACGAACGGGCTGCTGAGCGAACCGATGAGTTTCATTTTTCCCCTTTAGAGCGTCTTGGGCGATATAGCGCCCCCGAACATCATCTTATCCGTCGCATTCGCGCGGCAGGCACTCTAACGCGTGACCATTGTGTTTGGATTACAACAGCCTGAAACGGCGCATGAACCGCCGCCGCGTCTCAGTGCGGCAGCACACCGGCAGTACGGCACACCGGCAGTACGGCACACCGGCAGCACGGCGCACTGGCGACGCGGCGCACGGCCGGCCTCGCCGGGATGCGGCCGATGATAAAATATGCGGTTCTCCACGTTTTTCCGGCGCCGCTGCGGCGTCCCGTGCCATGTCCGACATTCGTCCCGATACTCTCTTTGCGCTGACCGCGCTGTCGCCGCTGGACGGCCGCTATGCGGCCAAAACCGAAGCTCTGCGCGACTGGCTGTCCGAAGCCGCGTTTATGCGCCACCGCGTCACCGTCGAAGTCCATTGGCTGATCGCGCTGTCGCAGACCGGGTTGCCGGGCATCCCGGCGTTCTCCGCGTCATCCGAACAATTCCTGCTGCAACTGGTCGAGCGCTTCTCCCCGCACGATGCCGCCCGAATCAAGGACATCGAGCGCGTGACGAACCACGACGTGAAGGCGGTCGAGTACTGGCTGAAGGAGTCCGTTAAAGGCCAACCGGAACTGGAGCGCGCGAGCGAGTTCATTCATTTCGCCTGCACGTCCGAGGACATCAACAACACGTCGCACGGGTT
Organism: Mycetohabitans sp. B8; assembly: GCF_021991875.1. Taxonomy (GTDB): domain Bacteria; phylum Pseudomonadota; class Gammaproteobacteria; order Burkholderiales; family Burkholderiaceae; genus Mycetohabitans. The sequence goes on along the minus strand of NZ_JAHLKR010000005.1, from coordinate 104,565 downwards.
GATGCTCAAGGGCGCGCGCGAGCATGTGATACTGCCGGCGCTGCGCACCGTGCACCAGCGACTGGTCGCGCTCGCGCACGCGCACGCCGCGCAACCGATGCTCTCACGTACGCACGGACAGCCGGCCAGCCCGACAACGCTGGGCAAGGAAATCGCCAACGTGGCCGCGCGCCTAGCGCGTGCCATCGACCGGATCGCCGCCGTCACGCTGCTGGGCAAGATGAACGGCGCGGTCGGCAATTTCAACGCCCATCTGTCTGCCTACCCGGATTTCGATTGGGAAGCCTTCGCCCGGGATGTCGTGCAGACGCGACTCGGACTGACGTTCAATCCCTATACGATCCAGATCGAGCCGCACGACTACATGGCGGAGTTGTTCGACGCGCTCGCGCGGGCGAACACGATCCTGCTGGATTTGGACCGCGACGTGTGGGGCTACATCTCGCTGGGCTATTTCAAGCAAAAAACGAAGGCGGGGGAAATCGGCTCGTCGACGATGCCGCACAAGGTTAATCCAATCGATTTCGAGAATTCCGAAGGCAACCTGGGCCTGGCCAACGCCACGCTGCGCCATCTGGCGGACAAGCTGCCAGTGTCACGCTGGCAACGCGACCTGACCGACTCGACGGTCCTGCGCAACATCGGGGTCGCATTCGGCTATTCGCTGCTCGCGTACGATGCCCTGATCCGCGGGCTTGATAAGCTCGAAGTGAATCCGCAACGGCTTGATGAGGACCTGGATGACTGCTGGGAAGTGCTGGCCGAACCGGTGCAGACCATCATGCGCCGCTATGGCATCGAGAATCCGTATGAGCAATTGAAGGAGCTCACGCGTGGCAAGGGCATCACCCGCGATGGGCTGCACGCCTTTATCGGCACGCTGGCGATCCCGGACGAGGCCAAGGCGCGGCTGCTGGCAATGACGCCGGCATCCTATGTCGGCAAGGCGGTCGAGCTCGCACAACGCATCGGCTGACACCGGTGCGCCGCGCCGCTGCGGGCACGCATACCGAGGCAGCCGCCCCGGCCGCGTGAATCAACGGGTGCGCGCGAGCACCCGGCCGACGATGCGCTCCGGCGGCTCGTCGATGCTCACCGTGATCGCCTCGTCAGGCCCCGGCTCCTCGAGCGTGTCCCATTGGCTTCGCAGTACTCAGGCTCAGACTCAGGCTTAAGCTTAGGTATTGGGCCGTGCCAGTTGGCTCGCCGCGCGCGCCAGGCGTGTCACCTCAGCCCAGTTTTGTGCGGCCAGCACCGCCCGGGGCGTGAGCCACGAGCCACCGACGCAGACCACGTTGGGCAGCGCGAGAAAGGTCGTCGCCAACTCCTGCGTGATGCCGCCGGTCGGACAGAACCGCAACGCCGGGAACGGACCGCTGAACGCTTGCAGCATGTCCGAGCCGCCGGCCTGCTGCGCCGGGAAGAACTTCACGATGTCGTAGCCGAGTTCGAGCGCGAGCAGGATATCGGACGGCGTCATCACACCGGGCAGCAACGGCAAGCCGACGTCCTGCGCCGCCCGATGGATCTCGCGTGTGAGCCCCGGCGACACGCCAAATGTCGCGCCGGCACGCTTGGCCTCCTCGACCTGGGCGGCAGTAGTCAGCGTGCCGACGCCGACGACGATATCCGAGGCGAGCTGCGATGCGCGCCCGATCGCCTGCAGTCCGGCCTCAGTTCGCAGTGTAATCTCGAGCACCTTCACTCCACCCTCGTACAGCGCGTGCGCGACGTGCTCGCCCTGCTCCACCGAATCAAATGTCAGCACCGGGATGACCGGGCCGATCCGCACGATTTCGCTCACGGGTTTCATCTGCAGCTCTCCTGTAGTTCAAAATGGAACGATGCCCTCATTCGGTCATCGCGCCGAACACCGACGCCCCTTGCTCGGCCGGCAGCGCAGCGGCACGGAAAACGCCGAACAGCTCGCGGCCAAAGCCCCGTTCATGCTCGTGGCGATGCACGGGCTTTTCGTTCGCGCGGCGCGCCCATTCGGCCTCGTCCACGTCCACGTCCAGTCGCCCGGCTTGTGCATCGAGCATGATCACATCGCCGCTGCGCACCTTGCCGAGCGGGCCATCCAGCAGCGCCTCAGGCGACAGGTGGATCACCGCCGGCACCTTGCCCGAGGCGCCCGACATTCGGCCGTCGGTGACCAGCGCCACGCTAAAGCCCTTGTCCTGCAAGACGCCCAGCAGCGGCGTGAGCCGGTGCAGCTCGGGCATGCCATTGGCTCTTGCCCCCTGGAATCGCACCACAGCGACGCAATCGCGCTCCAGCTCACCGCGATCGAAGGCGGCCTGCACGCCTTCCTGCGAATCGAAGACGATCGCCGGCGCGGTGACACTGCGATGTTGCGGCGCGACCGCGGAAATCTTGATCACACCTCGGCCCAACCGGCCTTGCACCAGTCGCAGCCCGCCATCGGGCTGGAACGGTTCCGCGGCGCTGCGCAGCACGGCCTTGTCGTGGCTCCCGCGCGGGCCGTCGACCCAGACCAGCTTGCCATCGACCAGTTTCGGCTCGCGCGTGTAATGGTCTGACAAGCCGGCGCCGGCAACGGTCGTCACGTCGTCGTGCAGCAAGCCTGCCTCGAGCAGCGTGCGCGTGAGGAACGCCATGCCGCCTGCCGCGTGATAGTGGTTGATGTCCGCCTTGCCATTCGGATAGATCTTCGCGAGCAGTGGCACTGCACGTGACAGATCATCAAAGTCTTTCCAGTCGATCACGATGCCGGCCGCGCGGGCGATCGCCACCAGGTGCAGCGTATGGTTGGTGGAGCCGCCAGTGGCCAGCAGCGCGACGATGCCGTTGACAATCGCTTTCTCGTCGATCACGCGGCCGATCGGCGTGTAGTGCGCGCCTTGCGCGGTCAGTTGCAGCACGCGGCGTGCCGCCTCGGCGGTGAGCGCATCGCGCAACGGCGTATGCGGATGGACGAACGCGGCACCGGGCAAGTGCAGGCCCATGATTTCCATCAGCAGTTGGTTCGAATTCGCCGTGCCATAGAACGTGCAGGTGCCGTGACCGTGGTACGCACGCGCCTCGCTGTCGAGCAACACGTCGCGCCCCACGGCGCCGGTGGCGAACTGCTGGCGGATCTTGGCTTTCTCATCATTGGACAGGCCACTGGTCATCGGCCCGGCGGGCACGAAGATCGTCGGCAAGTGGCCGAATTGCAACGCGCCGATCAACAGGCCCGGCACGATCTTGTCGCAAATGCCCAGGCACAGCGCCGCGTCGAACATGTTGTGCGTCAACGCGATCGCCGTCGACATCGCGATCGTCTCGCGGGAAAACAGCGACAGCTCCATGCCGGCGTTGCCCTGCGTGATGCCGTCGCACATCGCGGGCACGCCACCGGCAAATTGCGCGACGCCACCCGCTTCGCGCGCAGCCTGTTTAATGATGTCGGGAAAGTCGCGATACGGCGCATGCGCGGACAACATCTCGTTGTAGGCCGACACAATGCCAATGTTCGGCTGCCGCATCGCATGGATCGCGATCTTGTCCTGCCCTTCGAGCCCGGCAAAACCGTGAGCCAGGTTCGCGCAAGACAGCACACCGCGCGCGGGAAACTGTCCTTGCGCATGCTCGATTCGGGCAAGATAGGCGCGCCGCGTTGCCTTGCTGCGCTCGATGATGCGATCGGTCACTGCCGTCAGCCTGGGGTGCAACGAAGCCATAGGAATCGCTCCTGGAAACGGGCGGCACGCGCCAGTACGCCGAAAGGTTTGAATCGCCGGAGGACCGCAAGTTCGGCCGGTGTCGTGCAGTTTAGTAGAAATGCTACATCGACTCAATCAGAGTTGATCCGGATTTCCCCACACTGAACCGGCTCACGCCGGCTTGCCTCGAAACGAGCGATAGAGTCCCATGAGTTTGCTTAATCGTATGGGCGCGCTCGCATGGACGCGAGCGGGCGACGCGCGGTTGCGCCCGACCATGTCGATGCCTCCCAATATGTAGATTTTCTACATATTTTGCGCAATACTGCACCCATTCCACTTCCCCGTCGCTGCGACCCTTCACGCGATGCTCGCTAGAATCGAAGCCATGCGCGCACAATTGCGACCGTCCGAGCGCAAGCTTGCCGGCTACGTCTGCGACGCGCCGCGCGAGGTGCTCGATCTGTCCATGACCGAGTTGGCTAACCGTGCGGGCGTCAGCCAGCCCACCATTGCGCGCTTTTGCCACGCGCTCGGCTGCAGCGGATTTCGAGAGTTCAAAATCAGACTCGCGCAAGGCGTGGCACACAGGCTGCCCACCGTCTATCGGGACGTGCGGCTGGACGAGCCGGCACCGGGCATCGTCTCGAAGGTATTCGACCGCACCATTGGCGCATTGCTCGAAGTGCGCAACAGCCTGTCAGCACACAGTGTCGAGGCGGCGATTGAACTGCTCGCCGACGCGGCCCGCGTCGAATTCTATGGCGCCGGCGGCTCCGGCATCACCGCGCAGGACATCCAGCACAAGTTCTTCCGGCTTGGCATGCCCAGCGTCGCGTACACCGATCCCCATACCTATGCGATGTCGGCGGCGCTGCTCGGCCCGCGCGACGTGGTAGTGGCGGTGTCGAACACCGGCCGCACGCGGGATATCATCGGTGCCGTCCACTCAGCGTTGCAGCGTGACGCCAAGGTCATTGCGATCACGCACGGCAATTCGCCGCTGGCGCGGCTGGCTACCCTCAGTTTGTTTGCCAACATCGCCGAGGAAACCGACGTATTCTCGCCGATGACCTCGCGCATGTCGCACCTGGTGATCGGCGACATCCTCGCGGTCGGTGTTGCGCTGCGCCAAGGACCGGCACTGATCGACCGGCTAAGCGACGCCAAGAAAGTCCTCGCGCAACGCCGCGTGGCCGTGCGCGACTGACAGCGGGCCGCTCAAAAGGGCTTGAAGACCACCAGCGCGACCGCGCCGAACAAGCCAAACACCGGCAATTCGTTGAACATCCGATACCACCGGTCGGAGCGGCGGTTCGCCCCCCGCTCGAATCTGGCGAGCAACCTGCCACACATCGCGTGATAGACGATCAGCAGCACGACGATCGTCAGTTTCGCATGCATCCATCCCTGCCCACGTCCGATGCCCACCACCAGCCATAGCCAGAGACCGCACGCGAGCGCCGGCACGGCGATCAGGCTCATGAAGCGATACAACTTACGCGCCATCACCAACAGGCGCCGCGACGCAGCGGGCTCAGTCTCCATTGCCAGGTTCACGAAGATGCGGGGCAGATAGAACAGTCCCGCGAACCAGGAGGCGATCAACACAATATGAAAGGTCTTCATCCACAACATGCTCTAGCCCCTTTACTGTCGTACTTCGCCGTGGCCCAGCACGACGTATTTCAATGACGTTAGCCCCTCAAGGCCAACCGGCCCACGCGCATGCAGCTTGTCGTTCGAGATGCCGATTTCGGCGCCCAGCCCGTATTCGAAGCCGTCCGCGAAGCGCGTCGACGCATTGACCATCACGCTGGCTGAATCAACCTCGCGCAGGAACTGCATCGCGCGATCGTAGTGCTCGGTCACGATCGCATCGGTATGCGCGGAGCCATATGTATTGATGTGCTCAATCGCCGCGTCGACGCCGTCCACTACCCTGATCGCGAGCACCGGCGCCAGGTATTCGGTGCGCCAATCGGCCTCGGTCGCGTCTACGAGCGGCGCAACACCGGCATCGGCAAGGATTGCGCGCGCAGCCGCGTCCACTCGCAGTTCGACAGCTTTATCCCGGTACAGCTTGCCCAGCAACGGCAACACGGTCGGCGCGATGCCCTGTGCGACAAGCAACGTCTCCATCGTGTTGCAGGTGCCGTACCGATGCGTCTTCGCGTTATCGCATACCGCCAGCGCCTTGCCGACATCGGCGCCGTCATCCACGTAGACATGGCACACGCCGTCTAGGTGTTTGATCATCGGCACCCGCGCTTCATCGACCAACCGTTGAATCAAGCGCTTGCCACCGCGCGGCACGATCACGTCGACGTAGTCGGTCAGGGTGATCAGCTTGCCAACCGCCGCCCGATCCGGCGTACCGACCACTTGCACCCCATCCTCGGGCAGGCCGCTCATGCGCAGCGCCTCGGCGATCAGCGCGGCGAGCGCGGTATTGGATTCGATTGCCTCCGAGCCGCCGCGCAGGATCGTCGCGTTGCCCGATTTTAGGCACAGCGCGGCAGCGTCGATCGTGACATTCGGCCGCGACTCATAAATGATGCCAATGACACCGAGCGGCACCCGCATCTGGCCCACCTGGATGCCGGTCGGACGCGTCCTCATGCCGGTGATCTCGCCAATCGGGTCAGGCAGCGCCGCAACCTGCCGCAGGCCCTCGACCATCGTCGTCAGCGCCTTGTCCGACAGCGTCAGTCGGTCGATAAAGGCCGCATCGTGCCCGTTGGCCCGTGCCCGCTCGACATCGCGCGCGTTCGCACGCTGGAGCGCGTCGGCCTGTCCCTGGATCGCCAGCGCGATCTGTTCGAGTGCCGCGTTCTTCGCGGCCCCGGGCGCCCGGGCGATCACCCTTGACGCCGCGCGCGCGCGGCGACCCAAATCGGTCATGTAGCGGTCAATGTCCATCTTCGTGTTCCCGTAATGCGTGAATGCGGTGGGTTCGTGCACGCCCAGTGCGCACGGATCGAAGCCGTCGCGCGTAACCTGCCGCGCCACGCGGCGGCTTCCATTGTAAGGCTACGGTCGTATCGCTCGCACGGCGGTGGCAGTAGTGGTAACGCCGCGCGGCGCGGCGCCACCCGCGCAGCGCCTGCCATCGCTGCCACCGGGCCGCGCAATCGTCATCGCGAGCTCGAACAAGCCATCCCACGGATCGGCTGGCGGCAGCGACGCGCGCGCGGGCGCGACGCCCACGCGCGCCGGCACCCCGCCGCAGAGCCCCTTGACCTGCCGGTCCAGCCGCGCCGCCAGCGCCAGTGCCCGCTCGAGCGAACGTTCATCGACGCGCTGCAGCGCGGGACCCATCAGCCGTTCACGCGGCCCCCACACGCGATTCTCGCGCATCAGGATCGCCAACGGCTTGCCGGCAGCTAGCCCCCGCTTGATTCGTACCAGCGCACGGATTTCCTCTACGACGGCCCACAGCACCAGCACCGTCGCCTCACCTTCGCCGCGCAATCCATCGAGCATCCGCGCCAAGCGCGCAACATCGCCGGCGAGCATGGCCTCGTTAAGCTTGAACACGTCGTAGCGGGCGACGTTGAGTACCGCGTCCTGCACCTGCTCGAGCGTCAATTCGCCGGCCGGATACAACAGGCCGAGCTTTTGGATTTCCTGATGCGCGGCGAGCAGGTTGCCCTCGACCCGCTCGGCGATGAACTGCAGCGCGCGCCGCCCTTCGTCGCCGGCAACGATACGTTGCTGCTGCGCCGCGAGCCGTTGCGCAATCCAGTTCGGCAGCTGCGCACGCTCGACCGTGTCGATGCGTATCGCCACACCAGCCTGGACCAATGCAGTGAACCATGCCGTCTTTTGCGTCGCCGCGTCCAGCCGCGGCAATGCGATCAACGCTAGCACGTCGGGATTGTCCGATGCCGCCAGCGCCTTCAGTGCGTCACCGCCCTCCTTGCCCGGCTTGCCGGTCGGGATGCGCAATTCGATCAGCTGCCGCTCGCCGAACAACGACATCGATTGCGTGGCGCCGAGCAACAGGCTCCAATCAAAACCACGCTCAACCGAGAATACGTTGCGCTCGGTGAAACCGGCCGCGCGCGCCGCGGCGCGGATGCGCGCCACAGCTTCCTGCGCGAGCAGTGGCTCGTCGCCGTACACGACGTACAAGCGGCCCAATGTCTTGGCCAGGTGCGACTCCAGGGCGTCTGCGCGCAGTTGCATCACGTCGTGTCCGTTACAGCGGCGGCGTGGGCAGCGGCGCGCGCGGCGCCACCGCGCGAACCCCACCATGGGTCGGGTGCAGCTCGCGCACTGCGCTCATGCGCCGCAACAGCTGGTCAACCGCGTCGTTGCGCATGTCGCGATACAGCAGCTCGAACTCTTGCGACTTAGCCAGCGCGTACTGGTCGGAATAAGTCATCGCCCGGTTGATGCGGATCACGCTGGGCGGCAACAACACTGTGCCATCCGCGCCGACCAATTGGTACGACATTGTGTAGTCGAGTTCGTACTCGTTGACCTGTCCGGCCGCATTGAGCGTCAGCGCCCCGGTGCCGTGCCCCTCCGAAATCGACAGGATCGCGTCCGCACCGTCGGTATGCTTGACGATTCGCGTCTGGCTGCCGCCCTCCACCATCCGCTGAATCCGTGCACCAAGCTCCGGACCCGGGCCGACTACCGCGAGCCGCTTGAACGGGAAGCCATAGTCACCGCGCAGTTGGAAGCCACATCCGGACAACAATAACGCTGCCGCGGCAAGCACGATGCAGGATCGGCGCGTCAGTTTCGATTCAGTCATGCAAGCCCTCAAACAACCACGTTCACGAGCCGTCCCGGCACGATTACCACCTTCTTCGGCATCTTGCCTTCGCCAAACTTGTTGAACATCTCGTGCGCGAGTGCCGCCTGCTCAATCGCCTCGCGTGGCGCGCCGTTGGCCACCTTCATCGCGCCGCGCACCTTGCCGTTGATCTGCAGCACCAGTTCGACTTCGCTTTGCTCCAGCGCCTGCTCGTCCACCTTCGGCCACGGCGCGTCCAGCAGCGTGCCGAATTGCGTCGCGTAACCCAGTTCGCGCCACAACGTAAACGTTACGTGCGGCACCACCGGATACAGCACGCGCAGCAGGATGCCATATCCCTCGTAGAGGACCGCGGTGCCGACGTCTTTGGCCGACTCCAGCGCGTTGAGCATTTTCATTGACGCGGACACGACCGTGTTGTACTGCAGCCGCTGATAGTCGAAGTCGGCCTGCTTGAGCACCGCGTGAATCTCGCGGCGCAGCGCCTTGCCCGCGTCGTTCAGCGTCGCGGCGTCCAGCGCCGGCCGCACCGCGAACGTGGCATGATGCGCGTAGCCGAACGCCCACAGCCGTCGCAGGAAACGGCTCGCGCCTTCGACACCGGCACTGGACCATTCGAGCGACTGCTCGGGCGGCGCCGCGAACATCGTGAATAGGCGCGCGGTATCGGCGCCGTGCGAATCGATCAGATGTTGCGGATCGACGCCGTTATGCTTCGACTTCGACATTTTTTCGACGCCGCCCATCTCGACCGGCTGGCCGTCGGCGTGCAGCACCGCGCTGACCGCACGCCCTTTGTCGTCGTATGACAACGTCACGTCAGCGGGGTTGAACCATGTCTTCTTGCCGGCCGCGTCCTCGCGATAGTACGTCTGGTCAAGCACCATGCCCTGCGTGAGCAAGTTGGTCGCCGGCTCGGAAAAGTCGGTCAGCCCGAGGTCGCGCATCACTTTGGCCCAGAAGCGCGAATACAGCAGGTGCAGAATCGCATGCTCGATGCCGCCGATGTACTGGTCCATCGGCATCCAATAATCGGTGCGCGCATCCACCATCGTCGGCGCGTCCGGGCACGCATAGCGCGAGAAATACCAGGCGGAATCGACGAACGTGTCCATCGTGTCCGTCTCGCGCCTCGCGTCGGCGCCGCAGCGCGGGCACGTGCAGTGCATGAACGCCTCGGACTTGGCCAGCGGATTGCCACTGCCATCCGGCACCAGGTCCTCGGGCAGCAACACCGGCAAGTCCTGCTCCGGCACCGGCACATCGCCACAGCTCGGGCAATGGATGATCGGGATCGGCGTGCCCCAATAGCGCTGGCGCGAAATGCCCCAGTCGCGCAACCGGTACGTGACCTGCTTGCCGCCGAGCCCCTTCGCGGCAAGGTCCGCCGCGATCGCGTCCACCGCCTGCTCGTAGTGCATGCCATCATACTTGCCGCTGTTCACGCAGACGCCGGCGTCCTTGTCACCGTACCAGTCCTGCCACGCTTCAGTCGAATACACTTTGCCCTGCGCCGCGACGACCTGCTTGATCGGCAGGCGGTACTTCGTCGCGAACGCAAAGTCGCGCTCGTCGTGGGCCGGCACGCCCATCACCGCGCCTTCGCCATAGCTCATCAGCACGTAGTTGCCAATCCAGACCTCGATGTCGGCGCCGGTCAGCGGATGCTTGACGAAGAAGCCCGTGGGCACGCCTTTCTTCTCCATCGTCGCCATGTCTGCCTCGGCCACCCCACCGCGCTGGCACTCGTCGATAAACGCCTGCAACGCGGGTTGGTCCCGCGCCAGCCGCGTGGCGAGCGGGTGCTCGGCGGCGATGGCGGCGAACGTGACGCCCATGATCGTGTCCGCGCGCGTCGTGAACACGCGCAGCAATTGTTGCTGACCATCGATTTCATACGGGAAACCGAAGTTCACGCCATGACTCTTGCCGATCCAGTTGTGCTGCATCACCTTCACGCGCTCGGGCCACCCCAGCGCGTGAAGGTCCTGCAGCAACGGCTCCGCGTAGTCCGTGATCCGCAAGTAGTACATCGGGATCTCGCGCTTCTGAACCACCGCGCCAGAACGCCAGCCGCGCCCATCGACGACCTGCTCGTTGGCCAGCACGGTCTGATCGACTGGATCCCAGTTCACCGTCCCCGTCTTCTTATACGCGATGCCCTTTTCAAGCATCTTCAGGAACAACCACTGGTTCCACTTGTAGTAGTCCGGCTTGCATGTCGCAATCTCACGCGACCAATCGATCGCCAACCCCATCGCCTGCATCTGCTGCTTCATGTAGGCGATGTTCTCGTATGTCCACTTGGCCGGCGGCACACCGTTGGCGATCGCCGCGTTCTCCGCCGGCATCCCAAACGCATCCCAGCCCATCGGCATCAGCACGTTGTACCCATTCATGCGCCGGTGACGATACATTACGTCGTTGATCGTGTAGTTGCGCACGTGCCCCATATGCAGCTTGCCCGACGGGTACGGTAGCATCGACACGCAATAGAATTTCTTTTTGTCGGCGCGCTCGGTACTACGATAGACATCGTTGTCCCGCCATGCTTGCTGCGCGGCGGATTCGACATCGGCGGGAACGTATTTATCTTGCATGATAGTCGTCGGAGACAATCGGCTTGCGGCATGCCGCGCAGGGGCGCACGTGCGGTACCGCGCCTCGAGAAAGCCAGGGGAAACGCCGATTATAGCGTCTGCGCGCCCGCGGGCGGCACGCGCTTGCCTGCGTCAGTGCGCGCCGCCACCGACCGGCAGCGTCACGAACGCAATGCGCGTGAGCCCGGCCCGCTGCGCGGCGCTCATCACGCCGGCAATCGACTCGTAGCGGGTCGCATGGTCGGCCCGCAGTTCCAACTGCGCCGGCACCGGCTCATAGGCAGCCTGCGCAAACCGCGTGGACCACTGCGCGGTGTCAACCGGTTGGCCGTCGCAGAACAGGTGCCCGTCAGCATCGATCGACACCTCGATGGTGCGCGACACCGGCGCCAGTTGGGATACGCCGCGCACGTGCGCACGACGGCTAGCGCAGGCCTAGCACGTCCCACATATCGTACAGCCCCGCCGGTCGGCCGGCCAGGAAACGGGCGGCCCGTACCGCGCCCTGCGCGTACGCGAGCCGGTTCGCCGACTTATGCGTGATCTCAATCCGCTCGCCGGTGCCGGCGAACATCACCGTGTGGTCGCCGACGATGTCGCCGCCGCGGATGGCTGAGAACCCGATTGTCGACGGGTCGCGCTCACCGGTCACGCCATGGCGTCCGTACACGGCACAGGATGCCAGCTCACGACCCAACGCCGTCGCGATCACTTCACCCATCTGCAACGCTGTGCCGGACGGCGCATCAACTTTGTGCCGGTGATGCGCCTCGATGATCTCGATATCGTAGCCGGTAGCGAAATGCGCAGCGGCCACTTGCAGCAGCTTCAACGTCACGTTCACGCCCACGCTCATGTTCGGTGCGAACACGATCCCGAGGTTCTGCGCGGCGGCGGCCAACTCAGCCTTTTGCGATTCGGCAAAACCCGTCGTGCCGATCACCATGCGGGTGCCGTGCCGGCGTGCCGTCTTCAGGTACTCAAGGGTGCCCTCGGGCCGCGTGAAATCGATTAGCACGTCTGCATGCGCAAACACGCGCTCCACGTCGTCAGTGATCGCGATACCGGTCTGCCGCCCGGCGAATGCGCCAGCGTCCTGTCCCAGCGCGGCAGCGCCCGCGCGCTCCAGCGCGCCCGACAACGTGACTTCCGGCGTATTGAGCACCGTTTCGACCAGCATTTGCCCCATGCGGCCCGATGCCCCTGCGATGGCAATCTTCATCATTGATGCGTCCCTTGTATGCCGCTGGGCTCCAGCACCGGCTGGTTCTGCAGATCCGCGGCATTGGCCGGCGCCAGGCCAGTGGACGGATCCGGCGACGGTGCGACGCCGGTCGGCGGCAACGCGATATGCTGCGGCGCGACCTGAGCCGTCGCGCGGTTCGCCGCGGTCGCGGCTTCCTCGTTGGCAGCTTGCGACGACGGCAACGCACTCACATTGCTGACGCCACTCGTCGCGGCCGCACCAGCGGTGCCAGGCACCGGCGCCTGCGCAACCGGCGCGCTCGCCGCCGCTGCCGACGCGTCAGCCGCAGCGGCCTTTGCCGCGTTGACCGCGGTGGTCTCGGCTTGCGCTTTCTTCAAACCCTTGCGGTCACCATCGATTTCGGCGATCAACTCATACTCGGATGGCAGCTCGTCGGCCCCTGTCCAGCTTGCCACGCGATCGCCGACGAAATTCACGACCAGGTCTCGCTGCTGCACAACAGAAGTCGAACCGCGCTTGAAATAGAACACATAGTCCCAGCGATCGGCATGGAACAGGTCGGTGAGCAGCGGTGTGCCCAGGACGTTGCGCACTTCGTCGCGGGACATGCCAACGCGTAGCTTCGATGCAGCCTCGGCTGATACGAAGTTGCCCTGCACGACTGTGATCTGGTATGGGGTGATCGAACGCGCGATGCGTTGCGTCAGGCTGTCGTATGTCTTGCATGCACCGAGCGAAGCCACGGCGGCTAGCACGACGACGCGGGCCGTTACCGCAAAGGCGGTGGCGCGCATGCGCGACCCGGAGAAGAACGTTGAACTCATTTCACCCATAAAACGCGTCTGACGCTTTGATCGATTTGGGCCCGGGACACGCGTGCACCGACCGGAATACCCAAAAACCCATTACTATTAGAATTTTGCATTGTACTCTAGGGATGCCTAGCGATGACCAATCCCGCTGACCTCAAGAACATGGGGCTCAAGGCAACCTTGCCGCGCCTGAAGATTCTGGAGATTTTTCAACACAGTTCCGTGCGCCACTTGACCGCGGAAGACGTCTACCGCAACTTGCTCAATGAGGAGCTAGATATTGGCCTGGCAACTGTTTATCGCGTGCTAACGCAGTTCGAGCAAGCCGGCCTGCTCACGCGCAGCAACTTCGAGTCGGGCAAAGCGGTGTTCGAACTGAATGAGGGTACGCACCACGACCATCTGGTCTGCCTGGACTGCGGCCGGGTTGAGGAATTCTACGATCCCGAGATCGAGCACCGCCAGCAGCTGATCGCAAAAGAACGGGGCTTCAAACTACAGGAGCACGCGCTCGCAATGTACGGCTCCTGCACGAAGGAAAACTGCCCGCACCGCAAGTCTTGATCGCGCTGCGCGCCGACAAAAAAGCCGCCTGGCCTGGCGGCTTTTTTTGTCGCACATGCTGCTTCGTGTGCGCTCGCGCGTTACTTCGCGTTGGCCAACGCCACCGTCGTATCGAGCATCCGGTTCGAGAAGCCCCACTCATTGTCGTACCAGCTCGACACCTTCACGAGACGGCCCGACACCTTCGTGAGCGTCGCATCGAATGTCGAGGACGCCGGGTTGTGGTTGAAGTCAACCGATACCAGCGGCGCGTCACTGTAGGCGAGGATGCCCTTGAGCGCGCCTTCCGACGCTTCCTTCAGGATCTTGTTCACTTCGTCCACGCTCGTGTCGCGCGACGCGATGAACGACAGGTCAACGATCGACACGTTGATCGTCGGCACGCGCACCGCGTAGCCATCGAGCTTACCGTTCAGCTCCGGCAGCACCAGGCCGACGGCTGCCGCCGCGCCGGTCTTGGTCGGGATCATGCTGTGCGTGGCCGAGCGGGCGCGGCGCAGGTCCTCATGGTACACGTCAGTCAGCACCTGATCGTTCGTGTACGCGTGGATCGTCGTCATCAGGCCGTTCTCGACGCCGATCTTGTCGTGCAGCGGCTTGACTAGCGGCGCAAGGCAGTTCGTCGTGCACGAGGCGTTCGAGATGACCGTATCCGACGCCTTCAGCACCGGGTGGTTCACACCATAGACGATCGTCGCGTCGACATCTTTGCCGCCCGGCGCCGAAATCACGACCTTCTTCGCGCCACCCTTCAGGTGCGCGCTCGCCTTCTCCTTTGTCGTGAAGAAACCGGTGCACTCAAGTACGACATCCACGCCAAGATCGCCCCACGGTAGCTCGGCCGGGTTGCGGTTCGCGAGCACGCGGATCTTGTCGCCGTTGACGATCATGTAGTCGCCGTCAACCGAGACGGTGCCCGGGAACTTGCCATGCGCAGTGTCATACTGGGTCAGATGCGCGTTGGTCTGGGCATTGCCGAGGTCGTTGATCGCCACGATCTCGATGTCGTGCTTCTTGCCGCCCTCATAATGGGCCCGCAGCGTATTGCGGCCAATACGGCCATAACCGTTGATTGCGACGCGAATCGTCATGTCTATCTCCTAATGGGTAAATGGCAACGCTTCGACCGAGACTGTGCGACGCACGGTCGGCACGTCACACATTCTCGGCTTAACCCAGTACCGACTTCACGGTGTTGACAACGTTATCGACCGTGAAGCCAAAATGCTTGAACAACACGCCGGCGGGCGCCGATTCGCCGAACGTGTCGATCCCGACCACGCCGCCGTCGATTCCCACATATTTGTGCCAGAACCCCGTGACGCCAGCCTCGATCGCCACTCGCGCCACGCCGCGTGGCAGGACGCGCTCGCGCCATTCGGCATCCTGCCGGTCGAATACCGTAGTCGATGGCATCGATACAACGCGGGCGCCGATGCCCACGCGCGCCAGCGGCTCGACGGCGTTCAGCGCGAGCTCGACCTCGGAGCCCGTCGCGATCAGGATCACCTTGCGGGCCGGGATGTCGTCATTCCAGTCGCGCAGCACGTATCCACCCCGGGCGACCGCCGCAATCTGTGCGTCGGTTCGCGCGGAGAACGCCAGGTTCTGTCGGCTAAAGATCAACGACGATGGCCCATGGCGCTCAACCGCCTGCGTCCAGGCCACCGCGGTCTCGACCGTGTCGGCCGGGCGCCACACGTCC
The DNA here is from genome assembly GCF_021991875.1 of Mycetohabitans sp. B8. GTDB lineage: Bacteria > Pseudomonadota > Gammaproteobacteria > Burkholderiales > Burkholderiaceae > Mycetohabitans. The sequence continues at coordinate 89,238 of NZ_JAHLKR010000005.1, read as the reverse complement.
ATGTTCGGAATCAGGCGCAGGCTCGACACGTGCTCGATCGACTGGTGCGTCGGGCCATCCTCGCCGAGCCCGATCGAGTCGTGCGTGAATACGAAGATCGAGCGGGTCTTCATCAGTGCGGCCATCCGCAATGCGTTGCGGCTGTAATCTGAGAAGGTCAGGAACGTGCCGCCGAATGGCAAGTAACCACCGTGTAGCGCCACGCCGTTGAGCGCCGCGCTCATGCCGAATTCGCGCACTCCGTAGTTGACGTGATTGCCCCATTGCAGCATCGGCGCGCCGCTTTCACGGCCCGCGCGTACCGGCTTGCTGGCCTTCCAGTTGGTCAAGTTCGAGCCAGTGAGGTCGGCCGAGCCGCCCAGCAGTTCCGGCAATGCCGCAGCCAGCGCCTCGATCGCCTGCTGCGACGCCTTACGGGTCGCGACCGTCTCAGCACGCTCGTTAGCGGCGGCGATCAGCCGCTGCGCGGCCTCGGCCCAATGCGCCGGCAGCCGGCCGGCGATGCGGCGCTCAAACTCAGCCGCCTGCTGCGGATACTTCGCCCGATACGCGGCAAAAGCCTCATTCCACTCACGCTCGGCCCGGGCGCCCGTCCCCTTTGCATCCCACAGCGCATAGACGTCCTGCGGGATCACGAAAGGCTCGGCACCCCAGCCGATCGCCGCGCGCGTCGCGGCAATCTCCGCCGCGCCCAGCGGCGCGCCGTGCACGTCGTGGCCGCCGGCCTTGTTCGGCGCCCCCCTGCCGATGACGGTACGGCAGCAGATCAGCGTCGGCTTGTCCGACTGCTTCGCGACGCGGATGGCCGCGTCGACCGCGTCCACGTCGTGACCATCGACCGCGCGGATCACGTTCCAGCCATAGGCCTCGAAGCGCTTCGGCGTATCGTCGGCAAACCAGTGCCCGACATCCCCGTCAATCGAAATGCCGTTGTCGTCATACAGCACGATCAGCTTCGACAACCCCAGCGTGCCCGCCAGCGAGCAAGCCTCGTGCGACACCCCTTCCATCAGGCAGCCGTCACCGACAAACACATACGTGTAGTGGTCGACGATCTTCGCGTCAGGCTGGTTGAATTCGGCCGCCAGCAGCGCTTCGGCCAGCGCCATGCCCACCGCGTTGGCCAATCCCTGACCCAGCGGCCCGGTGGTCGTCTCGATACCCGGTGTGATCCCAACCTCTGGATGGCCGGGTGTCTTCGAATGCAATTGGCGGAAATGCTTCAACTCGTCCATCGGCAAGTCATAGCCGCTCAGGTGCAGCAGTGCGTACAGCAGCATCGACCCATGCCCATTAGACAGCACGAAGCGGTCCCGGTCCGCCCAATGCGGATTGGCCGGATTGTGCCGCAGATGACGTTGCCATAGCGCCACGGCGATTTCCGCCATGCCCATCGGCATCCCCGGATGGCCAGAATTGGCTTGCTGAACGGCGTCCATGGCCAACGCACGGATTGCGTTGGCCATCACGGTGGTCTGGGTGTCGGGCGGGGTTGTCATATCGGGTCCGGACTCAGGAAAAGCAGGGCCGCACGCGTCGCGCGTCGCGGCCGCGCCGGTGCAATGGGAAACGCATGCGGGCACGCCCGCGCGCGAAGCGTCGCAAAGCACGTTATTCTAACAGACGGGCCTGCCGCTGCTTGGCGACGTTGCGCCGCGCCACGGGTGCACGCGCAGATCGCGAACTGCCTGGCCACACTGCCACAACGGCGCCATGCCCCCCCTCGAGGAGTCCTGCCGATTGAAACTGCGCTCGCCATCATCGCGCACGCCGCCGCACGCCGTGAAGCCCGTTGACGCCACGCACGACCCCGACTGCCCGGACGCGCACGGCGGCTCACTGACGTTCCGTCCGTGCGCATATTATGCGTACACGTTCACCGGCGCTCGACGGCTGCAAACAATCGAGTCGGCATATCAGCATATCGAGCTCTGGGATACGCCGCTGCTCGGCAAGCTGTTCGTGCTGGACAAACGCCCGATGACATCCGAGCGTGACGAGTACCTCTATCACGAAAGCATGGTGCATCCCGGCGCGCTGGCGCGGGGGCAGCCTCCGCGGCGCGTGCTAGTTCTCGGCGGCGGCGATGGCGGTGCGGCGCGGCAGTGGCTCAAGTACAAGACACTGGAGTACATCGTCATCGCGGAGCTTGATCCCGCGGTCGTGGCGATGGCGCGACGCCACCTACAACGCGTGCATCGTGGCGCACTCGACGATCCGCGCGTGCAGATCGTCACGGGGGACGCGTTGCACTTTGTGCAGCACACGCAAGAGCGCTTCGACGCGGTCGTGTTCGATTTGACGCCGCCCGATTCGCCGGCCTCAGCGCTGTACACGCGCAATTTTTATGCATTGCTGCGCACACGCATGGTGGACGACGCGGTACTGTCGATCCACGTCGGCTCGCCGCTGTTCCAGCCCGGCCAGGTCGCGACACTGCTCGGCACGCTGCGCGCCGCGTTTGGTCATGTCGCGCTCATGCAGGCGTATGTGCCGTTATACGGCTCGCCGTGGCAGATGGCCGTGGTCAGTGACACATTCGATGCCGGGCAACTGCCCGCGCAACGGGCGGCCGAGCGCGCGGCGCAATGGGGATTGTCCGGGCTCGAATACTATGACCCATCCCGCCACGATGCTTTTTTCATCGAGCGGATACCGGATCGCGGCACGGCGCCGAAATGATGCCACGCCGCGACGCATCGCCGGGCGACGGCTCGCTTGCGCCGCCGCAGTTATGACACAATCCGGGCGGTGCGCACGCGCGCGTCACACGCCACACCCCGCCCTCTCGACAATGACCACGCTATCGCCACCTCGCTTTTTTGTCCCCATGCCGCTGCACAGCGGCCACAGCACGCCGTTGCCAGACGATGTCGTGCGTCATATGCACGTGCTGCGGCTACAAGCGGGTGACAAGGCGATCTTATTCAACGGGGAAGGTGGCCAGTTCGACGCCGAATTGCTTCAGTTGGATAAGCGTTCGGCGACGGTGCAAGTCGGCCGCTTCGACGCACGGGAGGTCGAGCCGCCTTATCGCGTCGTGCTAGCGCAAGGCATTGCCGGGGGCGACAAAATGGACTGGCTGCTGGAGAAAGCCGTCGAACTGGGCGTGGCCGGCGTGATACCGCTGACGACCGCACGCAGCGTCGTGCGGCTGACGGGCGAGCGCGCCGCTCGGCGCCACGCGCACTGGCAGGCGCTGGTGCGGGCCGCATGCGAGCAATGCGGGCGTAATCGGCTGCCCGACGTTGCGCCGCCCACCGACGTCATGACCTGGCTCGAGTCATCCGTGGCTGCGCCCCGTGACAATGCACTGCGTCTGTTGCTGTCACCGCGCGCCGAGCGGCCGTTCGCGGCACTGCCCGACACCACACCTGCTGCGCCGGTCATCGTGATGATTGGGCCAGAAGGCGGGCTGTCGGCCACCGAGGAGGCAGCCGCGATAGCCCACGGCTTCATGCCGCTCGGCCTGGGCCCACGCGTGCTGCGCACCGAGACGGCCGGCATCGCGATGCTGGCCGCGTTGGCGGCACGCTGGGGCGGATGGTGAAAAGCCGGCGTGAACTGCCCACGTCACGCGCGGGCGAGCCGGAAGCCGGACTGCGTCAAGCAAACGAATAGAACACGCGAAAGTTCACCTTCCGCTCGGCCCAGAATTCGGCTGCCTCGCGAAACACATCGAGCAGTGTCTCCCGCGCCTCCTTGTCGAACTTGTGCGTCGCAGGCAAGCCCTCGAGCACGATCACGAATCCAGGTTGCGCTCCCGCCTTGTGCACGACGTCGGTCAGGCAGTCGTACAACGCATCGTAGTTCTTGCCAAAGTGCTTGGGGAAAAAAAACGATGTCGAGATCGTTTCGAGCACTTCCGCCTTCGTCTGCGCGGCCGCGCAATTTGCATACAGGAAATGGTGGCCCAGCCGGGCCGCCTCATTGGCCAGCTCCGGCACGCGGAACGCACGGATCGATTGCACGATGTTCGAGCGCACCGTCTTGAAAAGACTCATGTTTGCCTCGTTGGACAGCAGCGCACCGGCACGGCGCTCACGTTCGGCGTCCTGCTGGCGCAGCACGCGCTGAAACAACCTGCTGTCGTTCAGCGCGAAGATATCGCGCGCGACCCCGGTGCCGTGCGAATAAGTGTTGTCGCTCATAACCGTAGTCATCCCACAATTCGTTTGAAACTCGCATAATGGTCGCCGGTGTAATAGCATTCACCGATATAACACGGCGCTCTCCCGCGGACGATGCTACGTACTCCGCGATGGCGCGCGCGGCGTCTTCACCGTGTGCTCGTGAAAATAGCCACGGAGCCGCACCGGCAGGCGCCGCTCGATATGACCGAACACGTCGCCATCCTTCGGATAAGGGAACGGACGGCCGGCCTGGATCGATTTGAACGTGAACGGTACTTCACCAGGCAGCCCAGCAATCGACACCTCGCCGGGCGTGGCGCCAATGGGCGCGTTTGACGGCGGCGAGTTCGCGCCCACGCAGTGGAAACCAAGCCTGGCACGCTGGTGACGGACACGGTCACCGCAAGCGTGCCGTGACAGAGCCATTTGCCGATCATGTATCTCGTTTCGCGAAGAGGACGCGTACACGACCATTAAAAACGTAAGGTTATCCCGAATGGCCTTAATAATCAATGGTGTTAGGCCATTGCAAGGTTAAATTTTCACGACTAGCACACGGGGCGGGAGTCTAACATCACTAAAGTATCTACGAAGCAATCCAAGTTTGGATGATCGCTGCAGTCATCAAACATTCGCTTGCATCGAGAACCGCGCCTTCACAGCATTCAAATACAGGCGCGCAAACGTTTGCGCAACGGCGTAACGGCTCGCTTTGGCCCCGATGGCGCGACCGACAGGTCGCGTTGGAGCGGTGAAGCATCTGGGTGCTGCGCGTAAATGTCGCACAGCATTGTCGAGCAGTCCGGCGGTTGCCCCCAACCGCCGCCTGCGTGCCTCATCCGTGACACACGCTTTTTTGCATCCGGTTTCGATGCGCTGCCTGATACGGCACATGCCGTGCCGCGGTGGCAGAGCCGTTGCCTGCCGTCCCACGGTTCATCACTCACCCGAGTCCTGGGTTCACCCACCCGATTCCTTGGCGCCCGCGGCCACATCGGCCACCAGCAGCGCGGTCATGTTCACGATGCGCCGCACGGTCGCGGACGCGGTCAGCACGTGTACGGGCTTTGCCGCGCCCAGCAGGATCGGCCCGATCGCGATGTTGTTGCCCGCCGCGGCCTTGAGCAGGTTGTATGAAATATTGGCTGCATCGATGTTGGGTAGGATCAGCAGGTTCGCGTCGCCCTCGAGCGTCGCCTCCGGCAGCACGAACTTGCGCAGATTCGCATCGAGCGCGACATCGCCATGCATTTCACCGTCGAGCTGTAGTTGCGGGGCACGCTGCTGCAGCAACGCAAGCGTGTCGCGCATTTTCTTGGCGCTCGGCGCGTTACTCGAACCAAAATTGGAGTGGGATAGCAGCGCGATCTTCGGCTCGATGCCGAAACGACGCACCTCGTCCGCAGCCATCAACGTGATCTCGGCCAACTCCTCCGGTGTCGGGTCAACGTTCACGTGCGTGTCGACCAAGAAGATCTGCCGGTCTGGCAACACCAGGCAGTTCATCGCCGCGTAGACCGAGCAGCCGGCGCGCTTGCCGATGACCTGGTCGATGAAATGCAAGTGCCGGTGCGTGGTCGAAATCGTGCCGCAGATCATCCCGTCGGCTTCACCCTTGAGTACCAGCATCGAGCCGATCAGCGTGGTGCGTCGCCGCATTTCGACTTTCGCCAATTGCTGCGTGATGCCCTTGCGCGCCATCATCTTGAAGTACGTCTGCCAGAAATCACGGTAGCGCTCATCGTGGTCGGTATTGACGATCGTGAAATCCTGTCCCGGCACGAGGCGCAGCCCGTAGCGCGCGATGCGCTGCTCGATCACCGCCGGTCGTCCGATCAGGATCGGCTTGGCCAGCCGTTCGTCGACCACGATCTGTACCGCGCGCAGGATGCGCTCCTCCTCGCCCTCAGCGAACACGATGCGCTTCTTGTCCGCGTCGATGCCGCGCGCGATCTGGAAGATCGGCTTCATCGTCGTGCCGCTGTGATACACGAACTGCTGCAGATGCTGCCTGTAGGCGTCCATATCCTCGATCGGTCGCGTCGCAACGCCGCAATCCATTGCGGCCTGCGCGACCGCCGGCGCGACTTTCACGATCAGCCGCGGATCGAACGGCTTCGGAATCAGGTACTCTGGGCCGAACGTCAGGTCCTGGATCCCGTACGCCGTTGCCACGATGTCGCTCTGCTCTTGGCGCGCCAGTTCAGCGATCGCGTTGACCGCGGCGACTTCCATCTCCTTGGTGATCGTCGTCGCGCCGACATCGAGCGCGCCGCGAAAAATGAACGGAAAACACAGGACGTTATTGACCTGGTTCGGATAATCGGTGCGGCCAGTCGCCAGGATTGCGTCGGGACGCACTTGGAGCGCGATTTCCGGCAGGATTTCAGGCGTCGGGTTGGCCAACGCCAGGATCAGCGGACGAGCCGCCATCTGCTTGACCATGTCCGGCTTGAGCACGCCGCCGGCAGACAAACCGAGGAACACGTCCGCGCCGCCGATCACATCGGACAGCGTGCGCGCGTCGGTGACCTGCGCGAACAACGCCTTGTCCGGGTCCATCAGCTCCGTGCGGCCCTCGTAGACGACGCCGACCAGGTCCGTGACAAATACGTTCTCGCGCTTCAATCCCATGTCGAGCAGCAGGTTCAGGCACGCAAGCGCCGCGGCACCCGCACCGGAGGCCACCACCTTCACCTCGCCAAGCGACTTGCCGACGACCTTCAGCCCGTTGGTCACCGCCGCGGCCACCACGATCGCGGTGCCATGCTGGTCGTCGTGGAATACCGGGATCTTCATCCGCTTACGGCACTCGCGCTCGACCGTGAAGCAATCCGGCGCCTTAATGTCCTCCAGGTTAATCCCCCCAAAGGTCGGCTCCAGCGCGGCGATCACCTCGATCAGCTTGTGCGGATCCTTTTCGTTCAATTCGATGTCGAACACATCGATGCCGGCAAACTTCTTAAACAGCACGGCCTTGCCTTCCATGACCGGCTTGGCCGCAAGCGGACCGATATCACCCAACCCCAGCACGGCCGTGCCGTTCGACACCACGCCCACCAAATTGCTGCGTGCGGTAAAACGCGCCGCGTTAAGCGGATTAGCCACGATTTCTTCGCACGCCGCCGCCACGCCCGGCGAATAGGCCAGCGCGAGATCGCGCTGATTGATCATTTGCTTGGTGGGCGCGATGGCGATCTTCCCCGGGGTCGGGAATTCGTGATAATCAAGCGCGGCTTCGCGCAGCTTGTTGTTGGTCGGTGTGGACATAAAGGCCTGGCAGTGCGGATTAGAATGCGTAGTCGAGCTGCATTGTAGCGTCATTGGCGGATCTTAGACCGGCGCTGTCCGACCGCCGCCGCGATGCCGACACCGTGCAGCAGCGTCGCGCAAGGCGCGGCGCGCACCCCTGTCATGCAGGCTTCTTCACGCACCATGCCGACATCCTTATCTGAATTCAAACTCGTTGATCGTTATTTTGCCCGCAGTGGGCCACCACGCCGCGACACCGTGCTGGGCATCGGCGACGATTGCGCGTTGCTTGCCGCGCGGCCCGGGCATGAATTGGCGGTGTCCACCGACATGCTGATCGAAGGGCGCCACTTCTTCGCTGACGTCCCACCGGCGACGCTGGGGCACAAGGCTTTGGCAGTCAACCTGTCGGACTTGGCCGCGATGGGCGCCGAACCGCGCGCGTTCACGCTGGCGCTGGCGCTGCCGGATGCGGGCGCAGCGCGCCAAGACTGGCTCGAGGCATTTGCGCACGGACTATTCGCGCTGGCCGATCGCCACGGCTGCGAGTTGGTCGGCGGCGACACCACCGCGGGACCGTTGAACATCTGCATCACTGTGTTCGGCGACGTGCCCCGTGGCCAGGCACTGCGCCGCGACGCCGCCCAGCCCGGCGATGATATCTGGGTATCTGGTGCACTAGGTGACGCGCGCTTGGCGCTGGGCGCGCTGCGCGGAGAATGGCCGCTCGCCGCGCACGCGTTGCCCGCGTTACGTCATGCCCTGCAGATGCCCGAACCCCGTATCGCGCTCGGCATGGCGCTACGGGGCGTTGCGCACGCCGCGCTCGACCTGTCCGACGGGCTGGCCGGGGACTTGGCACACATTCTCAAGCGCTCCCACGTGGCCGCGCGCGTGGATGTCGACGCGCTGCCGCGCTCGGCCGCCCTGCGCGCGCAGCCTCTGTCGATCCAACACCGCTGCGCGATCGAGGGCGGCGACGACTACGAGCTGTGCTTCACCGCGCCGCCCAGCCGACGCGACACGCTGCTCGCGCTCGCCGCACGCATCAGCGTGCCACTCACGCGGATAGGTACAATAGACGCCCTTGCCGATCCACCCGCGGATGACACCACCGCTGTCGACTCGCACGCGGTGCATTGGTGCGATGCGTCCGGCGCCCAGATCGGCACAACTTGGCGCAGTTTTGACCATTTCCATGCAGAATGATCCGTCCCACTCCAATTCGCACCGGCCGCATATCGTGCCGGTGACCCCCGGCAGCACGCCGCCCGGCCCCGACGCCGCGCCGCGCTCACGCGCCACCGTACGCTTCATGTTGTCCCATCCGCTGCACGTGTTGTCGTTGGGCTTTGGCAGCGGCCTGTCACCGGTGATGCCCGGCACGGTCGGGACCCTGTTCGGTTGGCTGTCGTTCATCGCATTGAACCCGTACCTAAGCGTCGTGCAATGGTGGATGCTGATTATTGTCGGCTTTGTCGCCGGATGCGGCTGCACCGGCTTCACGGCGCGACGCATGGGCGTGAAAGACCCGGGCGCGGCGGTTTGGGATGAGATCGTCGCGATCTGGCTGGTGCTGCTGTTCGTCACGCCGGCAAACTTTGCCGGCCAACTGGGCGCGTTCCTAATATTCCGATTTTTCGATATGGTCAAGCCGCCGCCAATCCGCTATTTTGATAGGCGATTGTCAGGCGGCTTCGGCATCATGTTCGACGACATCGTCGCAGCATTCTTCACATTGCTCGTCATCGCGCTGATACGCTCGCTTTGACGCGTCGCGACAGCACGCACGCGATGATGACAGGTGGTTCCCCCTTGCTCGCCAACAACAAGTTTAATTCGATGGCAACTGACACGGTAGTCCACCAACTTGCGATTCGCATTGGCAACCGCTTGCGCGACGAGCGCCTGATGCTCGTCACCGCGGAATCGTGCACCGGCGGCATGGTCGCGACGGCGATCACCGACATCCCGGGCAGCAGCGGCTGGTTCGAGCGGGGCTTTGTGACCTATTCGAACCTGGCCAAGACCGAGATGATTGGCGTGCCGGCTGACATGATCGAGCGCCACGGCGCGGTCAGCGAGCCTGTGGCGCGAGCGATGGCTGAAGGCGCGCTGCGCAACAGCCGCGCCCAACTCGCGCTGTCGATCACCGGCTTGGCCGGCCCGGACGGTGGCAGCGAGGCCAAGCCGGTGGGCACTGTCGTGTTCGCGTGGACAAACCGATTGCATACGGTCAGCGAGATCCAGCTATTGCGTGGGGATCGTGGCCAGATTCGCAAACAGGCGGCCGCACATGCGTTGCGCGGGCTACTCAAGCTACTGGACGAAAAGGAACACTGAGCGAGCCGTCGCCGGCGAGCGCGTCCCGTTGGCCAGTTAGCGATAGGCGTTGATCGCGTCGCGCGTGGCGCGCGCAGCATCGGCCGCGGCCGATGCAAAGTCCTCACCGCTGCGCGCGTACAGAATCGCGCGCGACGAGTTGATCATCATGCCGGTGCCGTCAGCCGTGCGACCGGCATGGACCGTCGCCTCAATGTCGCCGCCTTGCGCGCCGATTCCCGGGATCAGCAGCGGCATCGTACCGACGCGCTGGCGCACCGCATCAATTTCCTTCGGGAACGTCGCACCCACCACCAGCCCGAGCTGTCCGCTGGTATTCCATTGCTCGGCGGCAAGCGCCGCTACGTGCTGGTACAGAGGCTGCCCCCCGATGTCAAGGAATTGCAAGTCCGAGCCGCCCTGATTCGACGTGCGGCACAGCACGATCACGCCCTTGTCCCGATACGCGAGATACGGCTCAATCGAGTCGAACCCTAGGTAGGGGTTGACCGTCACCGCGTCTGCGCAATATCGCTCGAACGCTTCGCGCGCGTACTGCTGCGCGGTGCTGCCGATGTCACCGCGCTTGGCGTCCAGCACCACCGGCAGTCCCGGGTGCCGCGCGTGGATGTGCGCGATCAACGCCTCAAGTTGCTCTTCCGCGCGGTGTGCGGCGAAATAGGCGATCTGCGGCTTGAATGCACTCGCATAGGGCGCGGTGGCATCGACGATGTCGCGGCAGAACGTGAAGATGGCATCGGCGCGCCCGGTCAAATGCGGCGGAAAGCGCGATGGCTCGGGGTCAAGCCCAACGCACAGCAATGATTGCGTGCGCTGCCAGGCGCGCTCCAGAGTAGCAATGAAGGACATGGTCGAATCTGCAAGAAGCACCGCGAACGACGCGGCGGGCAAACCCGTATTCTACTTGCTTAAGCGGACGGCCCGGCCACGCGATGCTTGCGCACGTGCCCCAGCCCGTGAATGCGTGGTTCGACCAGCGTTGCCGGCAGCGGATAGGCGAGCCCGAACTGCCACGCGGCGGGCCTGCACGTGCCGCACCGGCAATCGGTCAGCGCCGGAAAACCAGATACCGGCCGCGGCGACGCACAGCTGCGTATGCGCGTCGCGCGGCAGGAATGGATGCAGACCGGGCCTAAATGGCAAAGCCTCGAGGGCCACCCACGGCCGAAGCGGCGGCATCGGCACTCGATGCCTTCGCGCAAGGCCAGTGGAGGCACAAATTCACCACGGTTGCGGCGATGTGGCAACGCCAATGGGAACAGGTGATTCTCTTCTTCACCTATCCGCCGAGGTGTGTCGAATCATTGACACAACCAACGCCATTGAGAGCATGCACATGCAGTTGCGCAAGGTCGTGAAGACACGGCCACTTCCCGAGCGCCGAAGCCGCCAGCAAGCTGCTATATCTGGCCTTGCACAACCTTGAAAGGATTAGAATATGCCGCCTATTCTCTGGCAGGCTCAAGCACAAGAGTTGACGCCACTCAAGCAGGCAGCCTAGAAGCTTTAGCCGCGGGAATGAAACGCTCTCCTACCCCTGTTACAAATTGCTAGACGTCATACACCAAAAACCGCATTCTTGAAACCCTGCGAAATCGCGTTTCGAAGCCATTCCGAGTGGCTTCCTTACGTCGATCACTCTGGCTTGATTATGCCGATCCGTGACACCTGTCTGCTGGGATACGTCCCTGCATTCAGCCTCTTTTCCGTTATTCAGGAAGAAACGCTTGCGAAAGCACGTTCTCAATGGACCACGGCAATACCTCCGGGAACACATCAAGGTCGAGCCCCGTTTCGTTGCTGGCCATGCTGCGCGCCTTCGACCAGACGAGATCGAGCCACGCCGCGTCGTTGAACTTGCCACGCAGACTCGGCGCTTCGTTCAGCACGTAGGCAACTTCTTTGCGCTGCGTGCTAATCGTGAACTGCCAACTCTTGCTGCGACGCGAAGGCTGAAACCGCCACTTCAGCAGATGAGCCAACAGCACCGACATACGGCTCGCCAATTCGCGCTGTTCGCTCTTGCCCACGTCCTCGATCTCCTCGGCGATATGCTTAACGTCGATAGCGCAGAGACGACCCGCGCGCAACAGCGCCGCTTGCTCGCTTGCCCATGCCACCACGTCCTGTTCGTATCTCGTCCCCATGAACGCACTCCACTAAACACTCAGGTCCATGATATCCCCTAATGGGGAAGTCAGCGAATATACTAATATGGCCGCTTTAAAGGCTTTGTAGGTTAGCTTGTCTCAAATTCCCGGTGGCAGACCCGATACGATGCTGACACCACTGGCGATAACGGCCCCCGCCCCTTAACCTTAATTTGAAGGACTTTTAGGGTCTTCGTCGCTGTCTTGTTGGTTCCGCCACCCATCCCATCATATCGCATCTGCATCGCCTCGTTTTCCTAGCTAGTCGGACCGGAAAAATTCAATGCGCGCAGCGAAAGGCCGTATGATGCCAGCGCTCGGTCTACAGCGTTAAGGCCCTGCGAGGGCCGTGTGATTGGCCTTTGGTGAACTTGTCGGCGACGAACAAAGCGGCGAGCGCATAATTTGTTCGATAACTGGAAGTAGACGTGTTGCACCCAGCGCTCACACACCGACTCGTCGCTCTCGTTGTACGCGTGCTTCAAATACAGCAACCCCACCATCAAGCGAATTGGCAATCGAGGGCGGCCTGCCGTACTCAGACCGCTGCCGGGGCCAGTACCGCTGTCGTGCCGAACAGCTCGACGCATTCCAAAACTTGACTGAGGTGGCACCCTCACCCAGCTGGTTGCGGCATTCCACCCACAATGCAGCCTGGCGGCCCAGCGCGCTCACGCCCAGCCTCCATCGACGATGAATTGCTGCGCGGTGATCATCGCGCTGTCGTCTGCGCACAGGAACAGCGCCATGCGTGCGATGTCCTCCGGCAACAGCTCGCGGTCCAGACACTGTCCCTGCTTGATCGCACGGCGCCCGTCATCGTCCAGCCACAGGCGCCGTTGCTTGTTCGTCATCACCCATCCTGGCGACAGCGTGTTGACGCGGATGCCATGCGGGCCGAGTTCGCGCGCCAGCCCCCGCGTCATGCCATGCACGGCCGCTTTCGCACTCTGGTAGATCGACAGGTTCGCGGTCTTCGTCATCCAGCTGATCGATCCGAGGTTCACAATCGCGCCCGCACCGGCGACCTTCATGTCGGGAACGACCGCCTGCGTCGCGAAGAACTGGTGTCTCAGATTCACGGCAATGCTTGCGTCATAGTATGCCGGCGTCACCTCCCGCAACACATGGCGGCGATCGTTGGCCGCATTGTTCACCAGTGCCGTGAACGGCCCGAGCGCGTCGCGCAGATCGGCGACCGCCTTGCGCAATGCGTCCAAGTCAGTCAAATCGCAAGTGGCGAACACTGGCCGGTGGCGGGAATCGCCCAGGCGGTCGGCCAGCGCCGCGCCGGCACCCGCATCCATATCGATGAAACCAACCTTCGCGTGCTGGGCAGCGAATTGCTCGACGAATGATGCGCCCATGCCGGTCGCGCCGCCGGTGATCAGCACGGCACGGCCGGCAAGACTCGGATAATGAGCAAAACGGGCCGGGGCGGTGGCGCGCTGCTCGGATGCATCGGCCGGTGAAGACATTTTTCCTCCTGATTGCCAATCCAGCGCCGTTCGGTCCAGACGGCCCGCGGCACGGCTTACGCGTCAATCGCGCGTGCCGCGATTCTTCAGAGCGCTCACCCCGCGCACGAACAACCGCTGCCATTCATCGCGTGTAAGGTTGATCATCATCGCCTTCGCGAGCGGCATTCGGTGCCCGGCTCGGGAGCGCCCTCCAGGCCGCGCAGCAACGTCTGCATGCCCGCCTGCTGTGCGGTCAAGCCCAGCGCCATGCTGGCCTGTGTGATCGCATCCTGCTGCGGTGGCAGCGGTCAGCACGGCAAGCCGTGCGGCGCTCGACCAGCTTGCCACGTCACGCCGCGACGTCAGCGCTGCGCCCTGCGCCTGGATTAGGCGGGTCTCATGCCCCGATGAGGTCACTGCGCTGTCTCCATGTCCGGTTGCCGATGTACCGCTGTGTTGACCGCATTGTAGGACGCATGCGGAAAACCTCCAAAATGGGGTGCGCGTGCCCATTGAGTGGGACTCGCGCGTGCCGCGGCAATCCGACTGGTGCGGCAAGGCAGCGTTGCTATCCGGGCAACTTCACCGCACCCATCCTGCACAGGATCACCGCTGCGCGTTGCGCGAGTCCCAGCGCACTACGATGCGCATCGAAATAGCGGGGACACAGCAACATCACCACGAGTCGGGCGCTTTGCGACGCGCTGAGCCTGTCCGCATCCGTGCGAAAGTAATATTGTGCGGCTGCCTGTGCACCGTAGACGCCATTGCCCTACTCAACCGAATCCAGGTAAAGCATCGAAAATGCGTTCCTTGTCGAGCAGCGCTTCTAGCATCCACGTGATGGCCAGCTCTTGGGCCTTGTGGATATAGCTCTGCTCGCGCGCTTGAGGTTTCGCGCGATCCGCTCGCAGGGTACCCACTGCCGAACGAGTGGCTGCGTGAGCGTGCCTGAAGCGCCATTCGTCGGCCCGCATGTAGGCGCTTGTCGGCTTGTCGACGAATCGACGTAACGCCAGATGACAATTTGGGCGGCGTAGTACGCCTGCGTGAAACACCATGCGAACATCGCGACGCCGGCGATGTAGTCCAGCCCGCCTCCCCGTGCAGGCGGGCGGGTACGTTTGCCACCGCGCGCGGGCAGAATGCGCGAGGCCATCCGCACGCCCGCCTACAGCGACGCGCGCAGTGCCGCGAGCACCGGAGCTGGGTCGGGACGCACGCCACGCCAAACAAAGAACGATTCCGCAGCCTGCCGCACGAGCATCCCGAGGCCATCGACAGTATGCGCGCCCAGGCGTGCGGCGTGCTGCATGAACACCGTGGGCCCGGCTGCATACATCATGTCGTACGCGAGCGTACCGGGGCCGACACACGCCGCTGCGAATGCCGGTACGGCCCCATCGAGGCTGCCGGCAGTCGCGTTGATCACGATATCATAGACACCGTGCTCCACGCCCGGCGCGCCGCCTTCCAATGCGCAGCCCGCAGCCCGGGCGAACGCTGCAAAGCGCTCGGTCAACTCGACCGCGCGCGCCGCAGTCCGGTTGACGATCGTCAGCGCGCCGGGCCGACGCTCCAGCAATGGCGGGATCACGCCGCGCGCCGCGCCGCCTGCGCCGAGCAGCAGCACACGCGCGCCGCTGAGCGCAATATGCGGCTGCGCCTCGACGTCCGTGACGAGCCCCACGCCATCGGTGTTGTCGCCAAAGATTTCGATGCGGCCGCCGTCCACGCGGTCAAAGCGCAACGTATTGACCGCCCCGGCCGCCTCCGCCCGCGCGGAACGCCGTGTCGCCAGCGCATAGGCCTGCGGTTTGAACGGCACCGTGACGTTCAGCCCGAGCCCACCGGCCGACATGAAGGCGTCCACGACCTGCGCGAAGCCGTCCACTGGCGCAAGAATCCGGTCATATTCGACCGGCTCGCCCGTCTGCTGGGCAAAGCTCGCATGAATGGCCGGCGACTTGCTATGCGCGACTGGGTTGCCGATCACCGCGTAGCGGTCCGGGCCCTGGCCGCCCGGCGCAGGCGGCGCGCTCATTGCGCCACCTCACCATCATTGCGCGTCTGCGTTGCGTCGCCGCGAACGGCCGCACTCGCATCCGGCTGTGCATCGCCCGGTTGCGCTCGCGCATCGGACGCGTCACCTAGCGTCTGGACGTCATCACCCGCCGCGGCGTCAATGTCCGTTCCGCTGTCCGTGTCCAACGCCCTATCTGCGTCCCCGTTCGTTTCGTCGCCGCCCGTCACGCGCGCCACGTCCAGCACTTCGATGAGCCGGCACGACGCCTCCACGCGCAGCTCGTCGATCGCCCTCACCTCGAGCAGCACACGCGTGCCGCGCGCCTGCACGCCCAACCCCGGCACGTGCAACAGCAGCGGGACTTCCTCGAGTCGCACGACGTCGTCCTTGACAATCGTGGCCACCACCCGGTCGCGCTTTTCTTGCTTGAGCCAGCGCAGACACCAGAAATGCTCCATGAGCCGCTGGTGGTCAGCATACGCGGTATAGGTTTCGTCAAAATTCTGCACGATGGCGTACAGGTCCGCATCCTTCGGCTTGAACGGCGCGGCCAGCTTCGCGGTGACACCATGTCGGACACACGCCAGTAACTGCCACTGATTCACCAAGTCAACATACCGGCGCAGCGGCGAGGTACTCCACGCATACTGCGCCACGCCCAGCCCTTCGTGCGGCGCCGGCGTGGTCTGCATCCGCGTGCGATTGGGACCGAACGCGCGCTGCGCGCGATAAATGCCCGGCACGCCATGCTCATGCAGGAACGCGCCCCAGCGGCTGTTGGCTAGGATCGCTAGTTCCGCGACGATCAGGTCCAACGGCGAACCGCGACGGCGCGGCGT
Organism: Mycetohabitans sp. B8; assembly: GCF_021991875.1. Taxonomy (GTDB): domain Bacteria; phylum Pseudomonadota; class Gammaproteobacteria; order Burkholderiales; family Burkholderiaceae; genus Mycetohabitans. The sequence continues at coordinate 73,035 of NZ_JAHLKR010000005.1, read as the reverse complement.
GATGCTGACATGCTCGCCATCAACGTAGAAGTTGTAGTCAACGTTGCGCGGCACCTCGCGCCTGAGACCGTAGCCGATGCGCGCCTGCTGACGTCGCTCGTACAGCGCCTTGGCGAAGGGCCACAGCACCGCGATCTCGTCCTTGTGCGGGTAGTCGCCGGTGCCGGCCTCGAGCGTCTGCTCAGTGATAATCTCGTCCAACACGTTGTGCCGCAGGTTGCTGACCACCTGCACGCGCTCGGCCACCGTCTCGGTCATCACGATGTCCTGTGTGGCGGTGTCGATCATCAGGTACAGCGACAGCGCCGGCCGCAATCCGCCTTCCTTCAGCGTGAACGTGCCGACAAAATCGTCCGGCAACATCGTGATCTTATCGCCCGGCATGTAGACGGTTGACAGGCGTGCGCGCGCGATCGCGTCCACGGCGTCGCCGCGCTCGATGCCCAGCGCGGGCGCCGCGATGTGAATACCAATCCTGGCGCGCCCGTCCGACAGGTGCTGAACCGAGAAGGCGTCGTCGATCTCGGTGGTGGTCACATCGTCGACGGAAAACGCCTGCACGCCGATCGCCTCACCCAGGTCCTCCGGCAACGGACCCGCGTTCAATGCGGGGAAACCGGTACCGTGCGGAAAGTACTCGGACAGGAACCGCGCTTCGTGCAGCGCGCGTGCCGACGGGATGCCGCCGACGTCCAGCATCAGTTGCGCAGCCGACTTACCCAATGCGAGCGCAGCCGCTTCCAGCGCCTTGTATTCAATCGAATTCTTGTCCGCACGCGTGAGCAAGCCAAGCACCTTGCCGTCGAACGCGGCAGGCAGCCTACCGGCCTTCAACTCGTCCTCGTACTGCTGCTGCACGATCGCCTGTTGGCGCCGCCGCTCCAGCGCCGCGAGCGCCATTTTCAACTGCTCTTCGGGCGCGCGCTGGTACTGTCCCCGTCCCTTACGTCGGAAGTAGACCGGCGCGCCGTGCATGCAAAGTACCAGTGCGCTCTTTTGCACGGCATCCGGCGTACCACCGAAATAATCATTGGCCAGGTCGGTGAAGCGAAACTCGTCCGGCGGAGAGATTTCCCATAGGAACTCCAGGTCAATTTCCTTCGCCGCCGCATCGGCCTGTTGAATCAGGTCGGCGGCGCTCGGGCTGTCGAACTCGATCAGCACGTCCTTGCTGCGAACTTTGGCGCGACGTCCACCCGGCAACTCGACCTGGAACGCGTCACCTTGCCGATTCAATACCGTGCCAGCCTTAAAACTACCGGATTCCTCAAAAAAAACGTTCACTCGGTACTCTCGAAACGTGAAGGCCGCGCATGGCGGCCTGGGGCGGCGGTGCATGCGCCGCCCGGGGGTCCAGTCCTACGCCGCAACGGGTCCGCGGCCAGTGTCGATGCCGCAAAACGCGAGCACGTCATCCAAGTACGTCGCAAAATCGCTGATCGCATGGTCGCCGCCATCGATTAGCGTGGTGCGCACACCGGCGTAGTGCGCAAGCATCTCCCGGTAGTCGAGGACTTCGTCGCCGGTCGCGGCAATTAAATGATACCGTTCAGGCCGCGTGATCGCGGCGACCTGCAGCGCACCCAACTCGTCCACGTGATGCGGCTCGACAACGATCGAGCCGCCGCCATGCCACAACGGCTGCTCACCAACATACGCGGACAAGTCGCGCTGCGGCACCACGGCCGGGTTGAGCAGCATCGCCGGCCAGCCATGTTTTTCGGCCAGATAGGTGGCAAAAAACCCACCTAGCGAGCTGCCGATCAGCGTAACCGGCGCGGCGCGATCCGCCGCACGCGCCTGTTGAGCCTGTTGGACGAGTTGCTCGGCCAGCGCGATCGTCTCGCGCGGCGACACGGGCAATTGCGGGCACAGCCAGTCGCCGGCTCGACCAAGCCGCGTCAGCCGCTCGGCCAGCAGGCGTGCCTTGAACGAGCGGGGCGAAGAGCGGAATCCGTGCAGGTAGAGAATCATGCCGCTCTCCGGTTCGCCAGCGCGTCAAGCAGCTTCTGGTGCACGCCGCCGAAACCGCCGTTGCTCATCACGAGCACATGATCGCCGGCACGCGCAACCGCGGCGACGGCCCGCACCAGTGCACCGAGGTCATCGAAGGCGTGTGCCTTGTCTCCCAGCGGCGCAAGCGCCGCCCCAAGATCCCAGCCGAGCGCGTCCTTGCCCGAGGGCGCACCGTAACCGAACACCCAATCGGCACCCGCCAGACTTGCAGGAAGCTGCGCCTTCATCGTGCCCAGTTTCATGGTGTTCGAGCGCGGCTCGAACACCGCGAGGATCCGGGCGTGCGACGCATCGCCGATGCGGGTGCGCAAGCCGGCGATGGTCGTGCCGATCGCGCTCGGATGGTGCGCGAAGTCATCGTAGACGGTCACGCCATCGACGCTGCCGCGCACCTCCATGCGGCGCTTCACGTTGCGAAAGCCGCCGAGCGACGTCACCGCCCGCGCAGCCGGCACGCCAACACTGTGCGCAGCCGCGATGGCAGCCAGCGCGTTCATCCGGTTGTGCTCACCTTGCAGCGGCCAGTCGACCACGCCCACCTGTTGCGCACACCGATACACCGCGAAACGCTCGTCTGCCGGCCCCACCGCATCGGCCGGTAGCGCCTGCCATCCGCCCTCGACGCCGAAGCGCTCGACCTCGCTCCAGCAGCCCCGGGCCAGCACGCGCTGCAGTGCGTCGTCAGCGCCGTTCACAACGATCCGCCCCGTTCTTGGAAGGGTGCGCACCAGGTGATGAAACTGCGTCTCGATCGCCGCCAGGTTGTCGAAGATATCGGCATGGTCGAATTCGAGATTGTTCAATATGGCCGTGCGGGGCCGATAGTGAACAAACTTGGATCGCTTGTCGAAAAATGCGGTGTCGTACTCGTCTGCCTCGATCACGAAAAAGCTCGAATCGGTCAGCCGGGCGGAGAGGCCAAAGTTCAACGGCACGCCGCCGATCAGGAAGCCGGGGTTCATCCCTGCGTCCTCGAGCAACCACGCAAGCATCGACGCCGTACTGGTCTTGCCGTGCGTGCCGGCGACAGCCAGCACCCATTTGCCGGCCAGCACGTGCTCCCCCAACCACTGCGGGCCCGACACGTAGGGCAAGCCACGATCCAAAATCGCTTCCATCAGCGGGTTGCCACGCATCACGACATTGCCAACGACGAACAGGTCCGGCTGCAATGCCAGTTGCGCTTCACCATAGCCCTGGATCAACTCGATGCCCTGGCTTTGCAACTGGGTGCTCATCGGCGGGTACACGCCAGTGTCGCAGCCCGTAACCTTGTGACCCGCGGCGCGTGCCAGTACGGCCAAGCCGCCCATGAACGTGCCGCAAATCCCGAGAATATGAATGTGCATAGCGTTGGAGTTGGAGTCCGTCTACCGAGCGGGCGCGGTCCGCGCCGTATCGTCGGACTGCGTTTGGAACTGGCGTGGAGTAAAGTGCGACATTGTAACCGAGGGGCCGCCCACGACCGGGCCCCGCGGCGGCAATGCACGGCGCGTGTGCGAACTGCGGGTATCATTACCGTCATGGCTTCGAAACTGCACCTGGAGCGAGAGCGCGTGCGCGATGAGATCGCGTTGGTGGCCGCGCGCCTGATCGCCGAAGACGGGCTCGACTATGCTAGCGCCAAGCGCAAAGCAGCCCGGCAAATCATTGGCGAGACGCGTGTTGCTGGCGAATGGTTGCCCGATAACGACCGGATCGAGGAAGAAATACGGGAATATTTGGCGTTATTCCATGGCGACACACAGCCCGGCATCCTGCGGCGTCTGCGCGAAATCGCGCTGGACTGGATGGCGCGGCTCGCGCAATTCAATCCCTACTTAACCGGCGCCGTGCTTAACGGCACGGCCGGCGTCCATTCGGACATCCACCTGCAAGTGTTTTGCGATAATCCCAAAGAGGTGGCCATCCATCTACTGAACGTCGGCGTACAGTACCACGTATCCGAGACGCGCCATTTCGCCGGTCGCGCAGCGGTTGAGACATTGAGTTTCCTCGCCCGCGACGGTAACAGCAACGCGGTCGGCATCCATGTGGCGCTATACGACACGAATGATTTGCGTGGCGCGGTCCGCACCGATGCACGCGGACGACAGGCACGCGCGAACGCGGCGTCAGTCCAAGCGCTGCTCGATGCGGGTTAAACGGCAGTGGCAAACGCCGCCGGCACCTCAGCGCAGCGCCCCTCAGCGCACCGCACCGCACCGCACCGCACCGCAGCCGGAACCGGCGTGGGCGGTAGCCGTTCGCCTTTGTTTTAGTGGAAATGTGATGAACGCGACGTTGTATCCTGACTTCCCCCCCGCTTCTGCGGTGCCCGCCCCGGCACGTCGCGCCCGTGCCGCGTGGCTCGCCGTGGCCTGCTTGCTGTGCGCGCCGCCGCATGCCTGCGCAGTGCAGCCAGCGGGGGCCACGCCGGCGTATGCCATCGCGCCTCCCTACACGGCACACGACGATGCGGTACGCGCGCTGTTTGCTAGTTCGCTGCCCGATCCAGCAGGCCAGCCTCAGTCGTTGGCCCAGTATCGCGGCAAAGTCACCGTGGTGAACTTCTGGGCGTCGTGGTGTGCGCCATGCGTGAAGGAAATACCGGCGCTGTCCGCGTTGCAACGCCGCTACGCGGACAAAGGCGTGCGCTTCGTCGGCATTGGCGTCGATTCGGCCCGGAATGTATTGCAATTCCTATCCAAGGTGACGATCGGCTATCCGGTCTACATAGCTGGCTTCGGCGGCGCGGACTTGGCTCGCCAGTTCGGCAACCAGGCCGGCGGATTGCCATTCACCGTGGTTATCGACAAAGCCGGGCACGTTCGCTACTTGAAGCTGGGGGAAATCGATGCGACGCGGCTCAGCACGGAACTAGACGCGCTATGACATAGGCGCAATAGTCGCTGCTGTGCGGCCTGCCAGTGCGGCGCTCGCGTGCTAGTCGCCGACAGCGCGTATCGATCGCAAATTATTCGGTAATTTATCGATAAATTGTTGGTATTCGCCGCAGTTGTCTGCTATTTGTTGCTCGATCGACTACATTTACAACCGACACGCTTTGGCGAACGCTCGTTCTTTTAACGATGAGCACGCCGAAAACTGGACACTTTTTTTGAATCAGCGGTAAAGTGCGCGCAACTTCGCAGAAAACGAACTCCCATGAGTCTTCGCATCCTGGTCGTCAATGGCCCCAACCTCAATTTGCTCGGCACGCGCGAGCCGCAAACGTACGGCAGTACGACGCTCGCCCAGATCGAGCAGGCGCTGGCGGAGAAAGCTGCCGCCGCGGGGGCGGTGCTCAGTTGCTTCCAGAGCAATCACGAGGGCGAAATCATCGAGCGCTTGCACCAGGCGCTTGACGAGCAGATCGGCTTTGTGCTGATCAACCCCGCCGCCTTCACGCACACTAGCGTGGCGATCCGCGACGCGATTGCGGCAACGGGGATCCCATTTGTCGAGATCCACTTGTCGAACGTGCATCGACGCGAGGCTTTCCGCCATGCGTCGTATTTCTCCGACTTGGCGCAGGGCGTGATCTGCGGACTCGGCTGGCAAGGCTACCTGTACGCGCTGGACTTTGCGCTGGGGCGCCTGGACCGGTCGCATTGACGTCTTTTTTCTGGCAACACCACACTTTCGCTATTCCGGGCCTGGCCCGGACGCCACATCAATTTGGGGACCTCCGATGGATCTACGCAAACTTAAAACCCTGATCGACCTGGTATCCGAGTCCGGCATCTCGGAGCTCGAAGTCACCGAAGGCGAAGGCAAGGTCCGGATCGTCAAGAACGCAGCGCCCGTCTATCTGCCGTCCCAGGCACAATACGCCCCGGCGCCGCAGGTCACCGGTGCGGCCGGCGCACCGGCTGCCGCGTCGGCTGAATCCGACACACCCGCGACCCCCGCCGCCGCCACGCCGCAAGGCCATGTGGTCACCTCGCCGATGGTGGGCACGTTCTACCGCGCGCCGTCGCCGGGGGCCGATCCGTTCGTGCAAGTGGGCGATTCGGTCAAGGAGGGGCAGACGATCTGCATTATCGAGGCGATGAAGCTGCTCAACGAGATCGAAGCCGACAAGACGGGCGTGGTCAAGGAAATCCTCGTTGAAAATGGCCAGGCCGTCGAGTATGGCCAACCGCTGTTCGTGATCGGTTAACGGGTCGCTTTGCCTATGTTTGAGAAAATACTCATTGCCAACCGCGGCGAAATCGCACTGCGCATTCAGCGCGCGTGCCGCGAGCTCGGCGTCAAGACGGTTGTCATCTATTCGGAAGCCGATAAGGAAGCAAAGTACGTACGCCTTGCCGACGAAGCAGTCTGCATCGGGCCGGCGCCATCGAATCTAAGCTACCTGAACATGCCGGCGCTCATCAGCGCGGCGGAAGTCACCGACGCCGAAGCAATCCATCCGGGCTACGGCTTCCTGTCCGAGAACGCCGACTTTGCGGAGCGGGTCGAGCAGTCCGGCTTCACGTTCATCGGCCCGCGCCCGGAGACCATCCGGCTGATGGGCGACAAAGTCAGCGCCAAGCAGACGATGATCAAGACAGGCGTGCCGTGTGTGCCGGGTTCGGACGGCGCGTTGCCGGACGATCCGAAGGAGATCGTCAAGATCGCACGCTCGATCGGCTATCCGGTGATCATCAAGGCGGCCGGCGGCGGCGGCGGGCGCGGTATGCGGGTCGTGCACACGGAAGCGGCACTCGTCAACGCGGTCAACATGACGCGCGAAGAAGCCGGTCGCGCGTTTGGCAACCCGCAGGTCTACATGGAAAAGTTCCTGGAGAATCCGCGACACATCGAGATCCAGGTGCTGGCCGACTCGTTCAAGAGCGCGGTCTGGCTCGGCGAGCGCGACTGCTCGATGCAACGGCGCCATCAAAAAGTGATCGAAGAGGCGCCAGCGCCTGACATCGCGCGCCGGTTGATCGACCGGATCGGCGATCGCTGCGCCGAAGCGTGCAAGAAAATGGGCTACCTGGGTGCCGGCACGTTCGAGTTCCTGTACGAAAACGGCGAGTTCTACTTCATCGAAATGAACACCCGGGTCCAGGTTGAGCATCCGGTGACCGAGCTGATCACGGGCGTGGATATCGTCCAAGAGCAGATCCGCATCGCGGCAGGCGAGAAACTGTCGGTGCGGCAACGCGACATCGCATTCCGTGGTCACGCGATCGAATGCCGGATCAACGCGGAAGATCCATTCAAGTTCACGCCGTCGCCGGGACGGATCACGTCATGGCACGCGCCCGGCGGTCCGGGCATCCGCGTCGATTCGCACGCGTACAATGGTTACTTTGTGCCGCCCAACTATGATTCGATGATCGGCAAGCTGATCGCGTACGGCGCGACCCGCGAACAGGCGATCAATCGGATGCGTATCGCGTTGTCCGAGATGGTGGTCGAGGGTATTCGGACGAATATCCCGTTGCACCGGGAATTGATGCTGGACGCCAAGTTCGTCCAGGGCGGCACGAGCATCCATTACCTCGAAGACAAGTTGGCGGCCAAACAGCAGGCCGCCCCTGAGGAAACGTAACGGCATGAGCTATCGCGAAGTCGTCGTCGAAGTTGATCGTGAGCGCGCCGAGCCTTTGTCAGACGCGCTGCTCGAATTGGGCGTGTTGTCGGTCTGCGTCGAGGACGCCGACGCAGATACGCCGCACGAACAAGCACTGTTCGGTGAACCCGGCCTCATACCGGATCGTGCCGCGTGGACGCACTCGCGGGTGATTGCCATGCTTGCCGCGGAACAGGACCCCGCCGTGCTGCTAGCCGCCGCCGCGAATGAGGCCGGCCTACCCGCGCCGCCGGCCTTCACCGCGCGCGACGTCCAGGAGCAGGACTGGGTGCGACTCACGCAATCCCAGTTCGAGCCGATCCATGTCGGCCAGCGGATCTGGGTCGTGCCATCATGGCACGACGCACCGCAGCACGACGCCGTGGTGCTGGAACTCGACCCGGGGCTCGCCTTTGGCACCGGCAGCCATCCGACCACACGCCTATGTATGGAATGGATCGAGCAGCACGTGCGTGCCGGCGATTCGCTGCTCGACTACGGATGTGGCTCTGGCATCCTGGCAATACTTGCACGCAAGTTCGGCGCCACGCCGGTCGTGGGCATCGACATCGACCCGCAGGCGATCGACTCGGCCCAGCACAACAGCGAGCGCAATCACGTCGACGTCACGTATGGGCTGCCCCATGAGTGCCCCGCAAACGAGTTCGATGTGGTCGTCGCCAACATCCTATCCAATCCGCTGAAGCTCATGGCTTCGATGCTGGCCTCCAGGGTAAAGCCGGGCGGAAGACTTGCGCTATCCGGGGTACTGGCGCGCCAAGCGGACGAAGTCGCGGCAGCCTACGCACGCCACATCGAGCTTGCCGTTTGGCGTGAACAGGACGGATGGGTGTGCCTGGCCGGGCAGCGTCGGGATAGTTAGTTACTATACCGGGATCTCAACCGATTGGTCGGCGCGCCATGCGCCGGCTCAGAGTAACCCGTTGACATGACGCTCGCCACCCGCTATCTCCGCTGCGGTACTACCATCTACCGACTCACTGCCGATCAATTGAAACTGCGCCACGGCGTGGTGCGCTGTGGCCATTGCCTGGAAATCCTCGACGGTGCGGCCCGGCAAGTCGAGCCCTGGTTGCTGACCGACGTTGCCGCGCGACCCGACGACGGCTGCGACGCAGGGGACACCGAAGACGGCGGAGCCGCGCGTGCCACGGCAAACGCACCAGCACGCGCACGCGCGCCAGCACTTACGACCGGCCATGCCTGGGCACACTTGGAACACGACGCAGCGGACGCGACGCTACGCGATACCGCGCCGATCACCGGCGAAAACCAGGCACCGCAGATATTGCCGCATGCCGCGCTTGACGCATTGCCGCCCGCAGCGGCTGCAACGCAACCACACGCTGCGGGACACGCCGTTGCATGCCAAACTAGAGGAACCGCTGCAGACTGTCTATTCGTGACGCGCAGCGTGCACGCCACCCCATCATTGACCCGGCGGCAAGCGCTCGGCCCGAGCGCCCACCGCCACTATCGCAGGAGCAAACCATGAGTCAAGTCACTCTCGGGGGTAGCCCAATCGAAGTCGCCGGTACACTGCCGGCCGTCGGCCAGAAGGCGGCGCCATTCTCACTGGTCGGCAAGGGCCTGGCGGACGTGAAGCTCAACGACTTCGCTGGCAAGCGCAAGGTCCTGAACGTCGTGCCGAGCCTGGATACGCCCACCTGCGCAACATCGACGCGCAAGTTCAACGAAGCGGCAAGCAAGCTGGAGAACACCGTCGTAATTGTGATTTCGGCTGACTTACCGTTTGCAGCGACGCGGTTTTGCACAACCGAAGGCATCGAGAATGTGATCACGGCCTCGACGTTCCGTAACCGAGATTTCGCCAGCCAATACGGGGTGGACATCAAGACTGGCCCGCTGGCCGGCTTGACCGCGCGCGCCGTTGTCGTGCTCGATGGAGACGACAACGTGCTGCACGTGGAACGGGTGTCGGAAATTAAAAACGAACCGAATTACGACGCGGCCCTTGCTGCACTGAAATAAACGCCCTACCTGCCGCCACCCGGCGCGGGCGACCGGCTCGATACCGGCCGCGCGGCCACAAGTGTATCGTGTCAGGCAGCCGGTGCAAGCACGCACCTGCATGCCGGCGATACGCGCGGGGGGCGATCCGGCACTCAACCTATTATAAGGAGTCACCACTGTGGCCACGCTAATCTGCGGCTCGCTCGCGTACGACAACATCATGACTTTCGAAGGGCACTTTCGCGAGCACATCTTGCCCGACCAGGTCCATATCCTAAACGTCAGCTTCCTCGTTCCGTCCATGCGCCGTGAATTTGGCGGCTGCGCGGGGAATATCGCATATGGCCTGAAGTTATTGGGTGGCGAGCCGCTGATCATGGCGACGCTCGGCGAAATCGACGCTCAACGCTATCTGGAGCGATTCGACTCGCTGGGCATACGCCGTGATTACGTGCGCGTGCTGCCGGACACGCACACGGCACAGGCAATGATCACGACCGACCAGGAAAACAACCAGATCACCGCGTTTCATCCCGGCGCCATGCTAATGAGTCACCTGAACCGCATCAGTGATGCGCAGGATGTCACGCTCGGCATCGTCGCGCCGGACGGTGCTCAAGGCATGTGCGAGCATGCGGAGCAATTTGCGCAAGCGAACATCCCGTTCATGTTTGATCCGGGCCAAGGGCTACCGATCCTCGATGGCGCCCAGCTGCGCCGGATGATTGAACTTGCGACCTACGTGGCAGTCAATGATTACGAAGCCAAACTCTTGAGCGACAAAACCGGATGGTCCGTGACGGACATCGCCAGTCGCGTTGACGCGTTGATCATTACGCTCGGTGCGCAGGGTGCGACGATTCATCACCGCAACGGCGTCGAAACCATTCCGGTCGTGCCGGCAGATCAAGTCGTCGAGCCTACCGGTTGTGGCGATGCCTTTCGCAGTGGCCTGCTCTACGGCATCGAAAAGGGCCTGGACTGGGCCACCATCGGACGCCTCGCAAGCCTGATGGGGTCGATCAAGATCGCGCATCAAGGACCACAAACCTACACATTGAATCGAACCGAAATCGGCGCTCGTTTCGAAACCGCATTCGGCTACCGCTTGTTTTAAGTTATGGGAGAACAACGATGATGGTCAACAGACACGTTACGCTCGTCGTGATGCTGTCCGCCAGCCTTTCGCTGACAGCGTGCTTTACGCCCGCTGGCTCGGCCGACGTCTACACTACATCGCAGGCGCAGCGTGAACAGACCGTGCGCATGGGAACCGTGGAAAGCGTACGGGCAGTCCACATCGCTTCGGATAACGAGGGCGGCGGCGCGCTTGGGACGCTCGGCGGGGGTGCGCTTGGCGCGGTGACGGGCAGTTCGATCGGGGGCGGCCGCGGCTCGCTCCTGACCGGCATTGTCGGCGGCATTGCGGGCGCGGTGGCAGGCAATGCCGTGGCTCAACGGGCCGGCACTTCTAACGGCCTGGAAATTACGGTACGGCTCGATAACGGCGACCTGCGCTCGATCACGCAGGCGGCCACCGGCGAGGTATTCCGCGCCGGCGATCGCATCCGGTTGCTGTCCGCGGGCGGCATCACGCGCGTGACGCATTGAAAAAACATCCCGCACCGGGCGCGCGCCCAGTGCGGGATGTCATACGCTTGGCGCGCCGGCGCGTCGTAACGCACCGGCCCCATTCGACGTGTCGATTACGGACGGCCGCCAGTTGGGAACGGCCATGCCGCAGCCGGGTTCAACGCGGTCTTCACCGCATTGACCTGCGCAGCCGGCGTCGGCGTCGCGGGGGCAGCAGGGGCAGCGGCAGCCTTCTTGGCCGCCGCCTTCTTCGCGGCCGGCTTCTTGGCCGCAGCCTTCTTCGCCGGTGTCTTCTTCGCGGCGACCTTTCTGACTGCAGCTTTCTTGGCCGGCACCGCCTTCTTCGCCGCGACCTTCTTTGCAGCGACCTTCTTTGCAGCGACCTTCTTTGCAGCGACCTTCTTTGCAGCGACCTTCTTCACGGCGACCTTCTTGGCCGCGACCTTCTTCACGGCGACCTTCTTCACGGCGACCTTCTTCACGGCCACCTTCTTCGCCGCAACCTTCTTCACGGCGACCTTCTTGGCCGGTGCTGCTTTCTTGGCCGCGACCTTTTTCGCCGCGACCTTCTTGGCGGCAACCTTCTTAGCCGGTGCTGCTTTCTTGGCCGGTGCCGCCTTCTTCGCCGACGCCGCTTTCGCCGGTGCTACCTTCTTCGCCGCAACCTTCTTCACAGCGGGTTTTGCTGCTGCTTTCTTCGCAGCCGGTTTTTTCTTCGCAGTAGCCATCTTTTTCTCCTTCAGGTTCAGATGAGCGTTACAAACACCCTTCGTCAAAACCCGCTTCCCGCCAACGCGTTTTTTCAACGCGGTTGCTGCGAAGCGGATTATTCATCGGCGTACGCACCTGCATCCTGCTTACGCTAATGAATGCGGCAAGGCGCACGAGACCGACCCAGCGGCTGCGTACGCCAAAACACGACCGGCATCGTTGCCGGCGAATGATTTGAAGCAGTCCGGCGCGCGACACCGCGGCCGGAGGCTTTTCCGGGGGTAGTTTGCCCATCCCATTGAAGGGTTCGCACAGTGCCGTTCATCGTCAGTCGGCTATCCAGGCGGTCAGGCACACATTGCATCAGGCGGCACTTCTCCTTAACCCGTGTGGCACACGCGGCGGCGTCATCGCCGCCATCGCGTGCCGCACACCCCTGCCTATTCATGGGTGCGCGTCATTCCCAACTCAACGCGCCACCCGTTTGATATTCAATCACTCGCGTCTCGAAGAAGTTGCGCTCCTTCTTCAAGTCGATCATCTCGCTCATCCACGGAAACGGATTTTCCTCGTTCGGGAACAACGGCTCCAAGCCAATCTGCTGGCAGCGTCGATTGCAGATGAATCGCAAATAGCTTTTGAACATGCCAGCGTTCAAGCCCAGCACGCCGCGCGGCATCGTGTCCTCCGCATACCGGTACTCGAGCTCGACTGCATGCTTGAATAAGCCGCGAATCTCCTCGCGCAATGCTGGCGTCCACAAATGCGGGTTCTCAAGCTTGATCTGGTTGATCAGGTCAATGCCGAAGTTGCAGTGCATCGACTCGTCGCGCAAGATGTACTGGTACTGCTCGGCGGCACCGGTCATCTTGTTCTGCCGACCCAACGACAGTATTTGCGTGAACCCGACGTAGAAGAACAATCCCTCCATTACACACGCAAAGACGATTAACGACTTCAGCAGTTTCTGGTCCGCCTCGAGCGTGCCGGTCTTGAACGACGGATCGGTCAACGTATGGATGAACGGAATCAGAAATTCGTCCTTCGCGCGGATCGATGACACCTCGTGGTACGCATTGAAGATCTCGCCCTCATCCAAGCCGAGCGACTCGACGATGTATTGGTACGCGTGCGTATGAATCGCTTCCTCGAATGCCTGGCGCAGCAGGAACTGGCGGCATTCAGGCGCGGTGATGTGGCGATACGTGCCGAGCACAATGTTGTTCGCCGCCAGCGAATCGGCCGTGACGAAGAAACCCAGATTACGCTTGACGATACGGCGCTCATCGTCGGTCAGCCCGTTCGGATCCTTCCAGAGCGCGATGTCGCGGGACATGTTGATTTCCTGCGGCATCCAGTGGTTCGCGCAACCGGCGAGGTACTTCTCCCACGCCCACTTGTATTTGAACGGCACGAGCTGATTGACGTCGGTCTTGCCGTTGATAATCCGCTTGTCGGCCACGTTCACGCGGGCCTCGGGTGCGGGCGCCGGCGACGCGTTCGGTTGCTGGCCCGGCGCGACAGCGACATCGCGCGTCAAGATATCCTGTGCCAACGGAGCGGGCGTACTCGCAGCTTGCGCTGCGTACTCGGCGGACGATGCCATGGCTCCAGTCGCCGTCGTTTCTCGCACCGTCGGTTGCGGAACGCTCGGGGGAGTTACGGCAGTCATCTCGTCATCCCAGTTGAGCATAAATGTCACCATCAATTTAGATCGGTTTGTACCATCTTTTCACCAGCGATAAAAGAGTCCGCTAATGAAAAACGCTCTTTTGATCTCGCATTGAGACCTTCATACAACACTTTGATCGATGTGATCGTCGAAGCCTTCGCATCGGTTGCATCACGACCCGGATCGACGCATTGCTTCATATCGATCGGCGCGGCAAGTGCACCATCCGTTTCATCGCACTCGCCGCACCTACCCTACACGCGGTCACCACGCATCGCGCGTCGCATGATGCACGCGCGATGCGTGCAAAGCAGCGCTTGTCACGTGCCCTATCGTGTGCCGCATGCAGTATGCCCGCGAGCAGTTTCAGACAACACGGTCGAGCATGCTCACACGCCAACGCATCACTGGCACGCTTCGCACTCGTCGAAGCCTGCATCGCCAGGACGCAGCATGCAAACCGGTCCCGCGATCTCATCTTGTGATCCCGCATCAGCAGCGGCGTGCACACCGGCGTTATGTGCCGTCGCGCTGCCCGACACGCCACCCGCGCCATGCATCGCGCCCCCCCCACCGTCGCTGGATGGCACCGCATTGAGCGCGCCATGCGCAACCGTCGACTTCTCGACATGCGTCGCGGCGATCGTGCGCAGGTAGTACGTCGTCTTCAGGCCGCGCAGCCAAGCGAGCTTGTAGATTTCGTCCAGCTTCTTGCCCGACGCACCGGCCATGTAGATGTTCAACGACTGCGCCTGATCGATCCACTTCTGCCGGCGCGCCGCCGCTTCCACGAGCCACTTCGGATCCACTTCGAACGCGGTTGCATACGTCGCGCGCAGATCGGCGGGAATACGATCAATGCGCGCCAGCGATCCATCGAAGTACTTCAAATCGGCCACCATCACTTCGTCCCAGAGCCCGTGCGCCTTCAGGTCACGCACCAGGTATTCGTTGACGACCGTGAATTCACCCGACAAATTCGATTTCACATACAGGTTTTGGAACGTCGGCTCGATGCACGCAGACACGCCAATGATGTTCGAAATCGTTGCGGTCGGCGCGATCGCGACGCAGTTCGAGTTGCGCATGCCATGCGTGGCGATGCGCTCGCGCAGCGCAGCCCAGTCCATCGTTTCGGACGAGTCGACCTCGACATACCCGCCGCGTGAGTCGGCGAGCAGCTTCAGCGTGTCCTGCGGCAGGATTCCGCGATCCCACAGCGAGCCGCCGTACGACGAGTACCGGCCGCGCTCGCTCGCCAGTTCAGTGGACGCCCAGTACGCGTAGTAGCAAACAGCTTCCATTGAGCGGTCCGCGAACTCCACCGCCTGCTGCGACGCATACGGCGTGCGCAGCAGGTGCAGGCAGTCCTGGAACCCCATGATGCCCATGCCGACCGGGCGGTGCTTCAGGTTCGAGTTACGCGCCTTGGCAACCGCGTAGTAATTGATATCGATCACATTGTCGAGCATGCGCATCGCGACGCTGATCGTGCGCTTGAGCTTATCGTGGTCCAGCACATAGCCACCGTCCGCGTCCTGCTTCATGTGCGCGACCAGGTTGACCGAGCCCAGGTTGCAAACCGCGATCTCGTTGTCGCTCGTGTTCAACGTGATTTCAGTGCACAGGTTCGACGAATGCACGACACCCACGTGCTGCTGCGGCGAGCGCACGTTGCAGGGGTCCTTAAACGTGATCCACGGGTGACCCGTCTCGAACAGCATCCCGAGCATCTTGCGCCACAGTTGCGCAGCCGGAATCTTCTTGGACAGCTTCAGTTCGCCGCGCGCGGCCTTCTCCTCGTACGCGACATACGCCTGTTCAAATTCGGCGCCGAACTTGTCATGCAGGTCCGGGCAGGTCGAAGGCGAGAACAACGTCCAGTCGCCCCCCTCGATCACCCGCTTCATGAACAAATCCGGGATCCAGTTCGCGGTATTCATGTCGTGCGTGCGGCGGCGATCATCGCCTGTGTTCTTGCGCAACTCAAGAAACTCTTCGATGTCCAAATGCCAGGTTTCGAGGTACGCACACACCGCGCCCTTGCGCTTGCCCCCCTGGTTGACCGCGACCGCCGTGTCGTTGACAACCTTTAGGAACGGCACCACGCCCTGCGACTTGCCGTTGGTGCCCTTGATGTGCGAGCCGAGCGCGCGCACGCGAGTCCAATCGTTGCCGAGCCCACCGGCGAACTTAGACAGTAACGCGTTTTCCTTCAGTGCCTCATAGATGCCGTCCAAGTCGTCCGCGACGGTCGTCAGGTAGCACGATGACAGTTGCGAGCGGCGCGTACCGGAATTGAACAGCGTCGGCGTCGAGCTCATGAAATCGAACGTCGACAGCACATTGTAGAACTCAATCGCCCGCGCCTCGCGGTCGATTTCGTTCAGCGCAAGCCCCATCGCCACCCGCATGAAGAAGGCCTGCGGCATTTCAATGCGCTGCCCGTCCACGTGCAGGAAGTAACGATCGTACAGCGTCTGCAGCCCAAGGTAACCGAATTTCAGATCGCGCGACGCATCCAGCGCGTCGCCTAACTTCTTCAAGTCGAACTGCAGCAGCTTCTCGTCAAGCAATTCAGCCTCGACGCCTCGCTTCAAGAACTGCGGGAAATACTCCGCATAGCGTGCACCCATGTCGGACTGCAGCACCTCCTCACCGAGGATCTCGCGGCGAATCGTATGCAATAGTAGCCGCGCGGTGACCTGACTGTAGGCCGGGTCCTTCTCGATCATTGTGCGCGCGGCAAGGATCGCCGAATCGTAGACCTGCGACAACGGCACGCCGTCGTAAAGATTCTTGACCGTTTCGGCGACGATCGGCTCCGCGCTGACCGCCTCGCCGAGCCCGTCGCAAGCGGCCGTGATCACGTTGCGCAACGCGGCAAGATCCAAAGGTCGCACGATGCCGTTGTCGTTGACGTTCAACCCGCCTTGCGCCGGCTGTTGTGCCACCTCGTGTGCGCGCTCCGCGGCGCGTTTCTCGCGATACAGCACGTAAGCGCGAGCGACATTGTGCTCGCCAGCGCGCATCAGCGCGAGCTCGACCTGGTCTTGAATGTCTTCGATATGGAACGTGCCGCCGTTCGGCCGACTGCGCACGAGTGCGCGCACGACCGCCTGCGTCAGCGTCTCGACCAATTCGCGCACGCGTGCCGACGCGGCGCCCTGCCCGCCATTAACGGCGAGGAAAGCCTTGGTCACCGCGATCGCGATCTTGGATGGCTCGAACGACACCACACTCCCGTTGCGGCGAATGACCTTGTAGTCAGCAAGCGTCGCCTGCGGCGCCAATGCGCGCGCGCCAGGCGCAGCGTCACCGCCATGCGGTAAGCCGGCTGCGGCACTGGACTGTTGGGACGTGACGTTCTCGGTGGTTTGCATGGGCAAAACTCCTGATCTTGTGTCGTGCGGTGAATCCGCGTTCTTGGAACGAGCGGGGCGTGGCACGGCGTATTGTCGCGGTGCCGCGGCGCCCTGAAAACGATGTCTGAGAAAGCAATGCGGCGCCGTCGCTGGAAACGAGGCGCCGCCAAAAAACCACAATATCTAGTAGCAGTGCAGCCGCCACACACCAACTATAGTGGAAAATTGCCCCGGATTCCACGAATAAATTTGCGTCCGGAGACTTGACTTTTTGGCATGCGCCGCCGGTTGCGGGCTCGCCGCCATGCAAGCGCGGATGCGCCGCATGCGCTGCGGTCGCGGCGTGCAGCCAAGCGCCACATGTTCAGCGCAGATAGGGGAAAAACGTCGCCGGCAGCGCAAGCTGCGCGCGCAATCGATGCCAGTCGAAATGCGGCCCCGGGTCGGTCTTGCGACCCGGCGCAATGTCCGCATGGCCCGCCAGCGCGGTGATGGGATAGCGTTCACACAGTGCGGCGCACAATCGTGTCAGCGTGTCGTACTGCGGCGCCTCGAACACGTGCTCGTCCGAGCCCTCCAGTTCGATGCCGATCGAAAAATCGTTGCAGCGCTCGCGACCGGCGAAACTCGACGCGCCAGCATGCCACGCACGCTCATTGCACGAGACGAATTGCAGCAATTTGCCATCCCGCCGCACGAAAAAGTGCGCCGATACGCGCAGCCCGCGCAGTCGTGCGTAGTACGGGTGCGCGTCGCAATCGAGTTGGTTGAGGAACAGCGCCGCCACCGCGTCACCGCCGAACTGCCCCGGCGGCAGACTGATGTTGTGCACCACCACGAGCGTCGGCTCGACGCCTGTGGGACGCGCATCGAAATTCGTGCACGGCGTATGCTGAGCAGACCAGACCCACCCTCGCACATCAACCACGATGCGCGCCGGCGCGGTGGCGCCCTCGCCGCACGGCGCGCCCGCCATCGGGCCAGTCATCGGGCCGGTCGTCTGGCACGCCGCGCAGTTCGTTGCCGCCGCGTCGCCGTTCACGAGTCTGTGCGCTGCACACACTGCCCGCTCACCGCGCATTATCGTGCCCGGCCGGCCGGGCCGCGTAGCGGACAGCATGCTCGTTGGAACAAAAGGGCCGGCCCTCTACCGACACCGTATCACTCACCGGTACGTGTACGCCGCACTGTGCGCAGCGCACTACGGCCTCCGGCAGCGCGCCGCCACCGGCGGCACCGGTGCGCCGTGTGCCGGTCGCGCCATCGGCGCGACCACGGTCGGCCTGCGGGCGCATGGATTCCCGTCCCGCCTCGGATCCGTGGCTGACGTGCGGCCGATCACGACGCGCGACCTGGCGCCACAACCACTGGATGGCGAGAATCACAAAAAGCCAAAAGAGGATGCGGGCCATGACGAACGAATAAGCACACAGGAAACGACTCAGATGTTGACGCGAGCCAACTGCGTCAATCAGACCACCGCGCGATGCAGCAGCACTTCCAGCACGAAGCGGCTGCCGACATACGCGAGCAGCAGCGCCGCGAACGACGCCAGCACCCAACGCAACGCGGCGCGACCGCGCCAGCCGCGCCAACGACGGCCCATGAGCAACGCGCCGAACATGAACCACGATACGAACGCGAACACGGTCTTGTGATCCAGCTTGACGGCCTGGGCGATCAGTTGCTCGCTGAACCACACGCCGCTGATCAGCGCCAGTGTCAGCAGCACGAAACCAGCGGCGATCAGGCGGAACAGCAATTTTTCCAGCGTCAACAACGGTGGCAGCGTATCGAACCAACTCGATAACCAGTCACGCGCGGGTGGCCCCGGCGTGCGCCGTCCGGCCACGCCGCGTAGCGCGTGCAGCCGGCGCTCGACGAGCAACATCAAGATCGCATGCAACGCGGCAATCGCCAGCAACCCATACGCGACATTAGCCAACACAAAATGGACCTTGAACAGCGGGTCCGCCGCATAGGCCAGCACATGTACGCCGCCGAACAGCAGCGGCAGCAGCGTAGCCACGCAGGCAATCGGCATCAGCAGCAGGCGCAACCCGTCGAGCCGGAAAAAGATACTCTCGATCCAGTAGATGCCCGCGCCAAGCCACAGCATCGCCGACAGCGCGAATGCGAAACCGAACACCATCGCGTCAGCCGGGAAGATCGTCATATGCAGCAACACCCCGTGCAGCACCAGCGCGGCGAACAGCACCGCGCGCGCCACCGGTGACGTGCCGACGCTGGCGACGCGGCCGGGCGTCGCCGCCAACGCGACTGCCGGCGCCGTGGCCAGCAGCACGCCATTCGGATCGCGCATATGCCGATGCGAGCGCCAGGCGGCAACGCCAAGGCCGCCATACAGAAGCGCGGTGAGGGCATACAGTACAATGTGCATAGTTATTTATAGTTTACACCAGCGCCCCGCCGCCGGCCCGGATCCCGCTGCCCCGTGCGTCTTGATGCACCCGGACCGCGTCACCCGCCCGGGCTCGCGTCGATGCGCGGCGAATCGCACGTAACTTCCATGCTCGACAATCTCACACAACGTATGGCGCGCGTCGTGAAGACGCTACGCGGGGAAGCCCGGCTCACCGAGGCCAACACACAAGAGATGCTGCGCGAGGTGCGCCTGGCACTGCTCGAGGCGGACGTCGCGCTGCCGGTCGTGCGCGAGTTTATCGCGAAGATCCGGGAAAAGGCGCTCGGTGAGGAAGTGATTAGTAGCTTGACCCCCGGCCAGACACTGGTCGGTGTCGTGCAACGCGAACTGACCGCAGTGATCGGCGGCGACTACGAGGGCAAAGCGGCCGAGTTGAACCTGGCGGTCACGCCCCCAGCGGTGATCTTGATGGCGGGTCTGCAAGGCGCCGGCAAGACCACGACGGTCGGCAAGTTGGCCAAGCTGCTGCGCGAGAAGCAGAAGAAGAAAGTCCTCACCGTATCGTGCGATGTCTACCGACCCGCGGCGATCGCGCAGCTGAAAACCGTCACCGAGCAAGTCGGCGCGGAGTGCTTCCCGTCCCAACCCGACCAAAAGCCGCTGGATATCGCGCGAGACGCATTGGACTGGGCCAAGCGGCACTACCATGACGTATTGATCGTGGACACGGCGGGCCGGCTCGGCATCGATGATGTGATGATGCAGGAAATCGCCGCGTTGCACGCGCAGCTCGAGCCGGCCGAAACACTGTTCGTCGTCGATGCGATGCTTGGCCAGGACGCGGTCAATACCGCGAAGGCCTTCAATGATGCGCTGCCGCTCACCGGCGTCGTGTTGACCAAGCTCGATGGCGACTCGCGCGGCGGCGCAGCGTTGTCGGTGCGCCACGTGACGGGCCGGCCGATCAAGTTCGTCGGCGTCGGCGAGAAACTCGATGGCCTAGAGACGTTCTACCCGGAACGGATGGCCAACCGAATCCTGGGCATGGGAGACATCCTGGCGCTGGTCGAGGAGGCGCAGCGCGGCGTGGACGTGCAGGCCGCGCAGAAGCTTGCCGAAAAGGTCAAGAAAGGCGGCGCTTTTGATCTGAATGACTTTCGCGCCCAACTGTCGCAAATGAAGAAAATGGGCGGCTTATCGACGCTGATGGACAAGCTGCCGGCACAATTGCAGCAGGCTGCTGGCAACGCCGACATGTCTCAGGCCGAAAAACAGATGCGCCGCATGGAAGGCATCATCAATTCGATGACGCCGGCCGAGCGCGCCAAGCCGGAACTGATCAAAGCAAGCCGCAAGCGACGCATCGCGACTGGCGCCGGCGTACAGGTGCAGGAAGTCAACCGGATGCTGAATCAGTTCGAACAGATGCGCGGCATGATGAAGCAGCTCAAGGGCGGCAACCTGCAGAAGATGATGCGCGGCATGAAAGGCATGCTGCCCGGGCTGCGATAAGCCAAGCCGCCGCGTCGGCTGCCATCGCGGGTTTTCTCTGTGGAGCCCGCACCGTTTTTCGATTCACACACTCTCTATTAGGCCCCTCGCCGAGATCCCGATGAACCGCGAAGAAGCCCTAGACATTTTCCGCCACTCCGAAGAGATCGTATCGTCCGCCGACGTGGCGGCGTCGATCCAGCGGATGGCCGTTGCAATCCGCGACGCGATGAGTGACGAGTTCCCGCTTGTGCTGTCCGTGATGGGCGGTGCCGCGGTGTTCACCGGCATGCTGCTGCCGCATCTGGACTTCCCGCTCGAGTTCGACTACATCCATTTGACCCGCTATCGCAACACGACGCGCGGCCATGACATGCAGTGGCGCGTGGCACCGGCCGAATCCGTCAAGGACCGAGTCGTGCTGGTGCTCGACGACATCCTGGACGAAGGCGAAACGATGGCGGCGATCCGAAACCGGATCCTCGAGAAGGGCGCGCGTCGCTTCGCCAGCGCGGTGCTGTGCGAGAAGCTCATTGCAAAAACCAAGCCGCTGCGCCCCGATTTCTGTGGTGTGCAAGTGCCGGACCGCTATGTGTTCGGCTGCGGGATGGACGTCAACGGGTATTGGCGCAACCTGTCCGCGATCCGCGCGCTGAAAGGCGACGCCTAAGCTCGGTGCCGGCCACCGCGTCGGCCCGACTGTTTCGCTTCGGACCGCGACCTTTAAAGCTGTCGCGCGAAGATCCGAATACCCTCAAGGACCATCTCCACCGAAATCGCGACCAACACGAGCCCCATCAACCGCTCAAATGCCGCAACGGTGCGCGCGCCGATCCATCGCTGGATCTTCTCGGCCAGCAGCAGCACGATCGCACACACGGCCATCGTCACCGTGAGCGCGCCGATCCATTCGAACATCTTGCCCGGCGCGTGCGACGTCAGCAGCATGACGGTCGCGATGGCTGATGGTCCCGCCAGCGCCGGAATCGCAAGCGGCACAATCAGCGGCTCGCTGAGCGGCTCGCTGCCAGACGGACCTTCCGCGTGCGGGAAGATCATTCGAAGCGCGATCAGAAACAGCACGATCCCGCCCGCCAGCCGCAACGACAGATCCGTCAGGTGCATCATGCGCAGGAACGTGTCGCCGGCGATCATAAATATCACCAGGATGACGAACGCGATCGCCACTTCACGCAAGATCACCTTCGGGCGCCGCTCCCGCGCAACGTTGCGCAACGCATTGATGAACAATGGGATATTACCCAACGGATCCGTGATCAGGATCAGCAGGACCGTTGCGGATAAGAATGTGTATTGCACGGCCGTAGTCCGTCAGCGTGCCAGTGCCGCGCGCACCCGCTCGACCACCCATGCTGCCGCCTGTTCGAGCGGTAACAGCGTCGGCTCCCTATCGCGGCGGCCCTGATACTCGATCTTGCCGTCCTTCAGACCGCGCTCGCCAATCACGAGCCGGTGTGGCACGCCGATTAGCTCCCAATCCGCGAACATCACGCCGGGACGCTCGCCCCGGTCGTCTAGGATCACGTCAATACCCGCGTCGAGCAGTTCGTCATAGAGCTTGTGTGCCTGCTCGCGCACCGCGTCGCTGCGCTCGTAGCCCATCGGGCACAGCACCAGATGAAATGGCGCGATAGCCTGCGGCCAGATGATGCCGCGCTCGTCAAAGTTCTGCTCGATCGCCGCACCAAGGATCCGCGTGATGCCGATCCCATAGCACCCCATCATCATCGGTGCCGGCTTGCCGCTCTCGTCCAGAAACGTCGCGCCCATGGCTTGCGAGTACTTCGTGCCAAGCTGGAATACATGTCCGACCTCGATGCCACGGCATAGGTCGAGCTCGCCGCGGCCGTCCGGTGATGGGTCGCCCTTGCGCACGTTGCGCAAGTCCGCCACTGCCGGCTCCGGCAAGTCGCGGCCCCAATTGACCCCCGTCGTATGGTAGTCCATCTCGTTCGAGCCAACAACGAAGTCGCTCATGTTCGCCACGGTGCGGTCCGCGACCACCTTCACCGGCTTGCGCGTGTTCAGCGGCCCCAAATAGCCGGGTGGCGCGCCGAACCAATCGACGATCTCCTGCTCGGTGGCGAACCGATAGCCGGCCAGCCCCGGCACCTTGCCAGCCTTGACTTCGTTCAGTTCATGGTCACCGCGCAGCAGCAGCAGCCAAATCGTCGGGTCGGTGCCCTCATTGTCCACGGCCAGTACGATCGACTTGATCGTGCGCTCCAACGCAATACCCAAATAATCGGCCACCTGCTCGCATTTCGCCCTGCCCGGCGTGGCCTTTTTTGTCAGCGGTTCGCTTGGCGCCGCGCGCGACGCGATCAACGACACGGCTTCGGCAGCCTCAACATTGGCCGCATAGTCTGAGTTCGGGCAATACGCGATCGCATCCTCGCCGGTCGCGGCGATCACATGAAATTCGTGCGACCCGGTGCCGCCGATCGAGCCGTTGTCGGCCGCCACCGCGCGGAATTCGAGCCCCAAGCGCGTGAAGATCCTCACGTACGCGTCGTACATCTTCTGGTACGAGAGCTGCAGCCCGGCATGGTCGCGATCGAACGAATACGCATCCTTCATGATGAACTCACGCCCCCGCATTACGCCGAACCTGGGGCGGATCTCATCGCGGAACTTAGTCTGTAGCTGGTAGAAATTCACCGGCATCTGGCGGTAGCTCTTGATCTCTTTGCGCGCGATATCGGTGATCACTTCCTCATGAGTCGGTCCGACGACGAAGTCGCGGTCGTGGCGGTCCTTCACGCGCAGCAGTTCGGGGCCATATTGCTCCCAGCGGCCCGATTCCTGCCATAGCTCGGCCGGCTGCACCGCCGGCATCAACAGCTCGACGGCGCCCGCGCGGTTCATCTCCTCGCGTACGATCGCCTCCACCTTGCGGATCGAGCGCAACCCGATCGGCATGTAGTTGTAGATACCGCCGGCGACGCGGCGAATCATCCCCGCCCTGACCATCAATTGGTGACTGACGATCTCGGCATCGGCCGGCGCTTCCTTCAGCGTGCCGATGAAAAAACGCGAAGCTTTCATTCTTGACGGGTTCCAAAACGAGGGCGCCGGCACACCCGACTCCAGCCGGGTCGCACGGCGCCCATTAACTGTTTATAATCAAAGCAATTTTAAAGGATTCGAAGGTGGTTGTATGCTGGATCGTGAAGGCTTTCGCCCGAACGTCGGCATCATCCTCTTGAACGCGCGCAACGAGGTGTTTTGGGGCAAACGGCTGCGTGAGCATTCCTGGCAGTTTCCGCAAGGCGGCATCAAGTACGGTGAGACGCCCTTGCAAGCGATGTTTCGGGAGTTGCACGAAGAAACCGGTTTGAAACCCGAGCACGTCAAGGTCATCGGTCGCACGCGCGACTGGTTGCGTTATGAGGTGCCCGACAAGTACATCAAGCGTGAGGTCCGCGGTCACTATCGAGGACAGAAGCAGATCTGGTTTCTGTT
Organism: Mycetohabitans sp. B8; assembly: GCF_021991875.1. Taxonomy (GTDB): domain Bacteria; phylum Pseudomonadota; class Gammaproteobacteria; order Burkholderiales; family Burkholderiaceae; genus Mycetohabitans. Next base: position 48,772 of record NZ_JAHLKR010000005.1, on the reverse strand, counting down.
GCGCATGATCGGACGCGATTGCGACATCTGCCTGCGCGCGACCGATCATCCGGAGTTTGATGCGTGGCGCTGGAACAGCTACTGGGTGCCGCTGGACGCCGTGATCGAGTTCAAGAGAGATGTATACCAGATGGCGCTGGCCGAGCTTTCTCGCTTCGTGCGACGGCAGTCCGGACGCCATGAACGTTCTGCGTCGCACCCGAGTGTTCGCCATCCAAAGGCGAATGCCAAAATGGTCACGGTAGCGATCGAGACGGTATGTTCGAACGCCGAGCCCGGCGCCAAACTGAACTCAGGCCGCGCGGCGACCGCGGTGTTGGACGTGGCCGCCGCGACGCTGGTCGTCGAGCCGGTCGGCATCAAGCCACGACCATGACTGCCGCATGCGTTTGCCTGGCGGCGCGTAGTCGCGTTGGCAGACCGCCTAGGACTGCGCTCCGGAGATTGGCATCCGGACCGCAGCCCTTGTGCTTTAATACACTACCTTTTGTGCCAGGAATCTGTCTTGAAACGCGTCTGCCCGCCTGCCCGTTTCTCGCGCCCCAGTTCGCGCCGCATCGCCGCCCTGATCGGCACGACCACCGCCGCCGCGCTGCTCGGCGCGTGCTCGTCCCCGTCGCCAGACCAGGGGCCCAAGCCTGGCCAGGACTTCATCTATCTGCTCGAGCGCACGCAGAACTGGGTCGAGACCCAGGTCGATCAGTTGCCGCTGATGCCGCGCGCCGCGGACCTGCTGCCATTCGAGGTCTCCGCGACGACGAACCTGCGGTTCGCCGTCGACGCGCCGTCCGTGTCGGTGGGCACCGACGGCGTCGTACGCTATACGATCGTGATTACGAGCCCGCGAGGTGCACGCAATATCTATTACGAGGGCTTGCGTTGCGAAACCTATGAATGGCGCCGTTATGCGGCCGCCGACGATAGCGGCGAACAATGGGACCGGGGCGCGGCAAACGGCTGGCGGCGCATCGAAAACAGCCAGCTGAACGCGTATCAGGCCGCGCTATACCAGGACTACATGTGCGCGAACAAGATCCCACAGGGCAATGCCTCGTCGATCGTGCAGAATATCCGTTACAAGCGGATCGCCGCATCGCGCTATCAATAGCGCACTCCCAACGCAAGCCCGACCGGCTTCACGCATCGCGGGTGCGTCGCGATGCGTGCACCTCGCTGGCGCTACAGCATCACCAGATTGTCCCGGTGGATCAGTTCAGGCTCGAGCATGTAACCGAGAATCGACTCGATCTGCACACTCGGATGGCGGCGAATCAGCCGCGCCTCGGCGCTACTGTAGTTCGTCAACCCACGCGCCACCTCGCGGCCCGCTTCGTCTAGGCACGCAATCACCTCGCCGCGGGCAAAAATGCCTTGCACGTCGACGATGCCGATCGGCAACAAGCTCTTGCCGCCGAAAGTCAGCTTCTCGACCGCGCCCGCGTCGATCACGACATGGCCGCGCACTTGCAGGTGGTCCGCCATCCATTGCTTGCGCGCGGCCATGCGGGCGGTCCGCGCAATAAGTTGTGTGCCGATCGGCTCCGCCGCCGCCAGCCGGGCCAGCACGTGCGGCTCGCGACCGCTTGCGATCACCGTATCCGCGCCGCTGTGCGCGGCGCGCTTGGCGGCCAGGATCTTGGTCAGCATTCCGCCCCGACCGATGCTAGTGCCGGCGCCACCGGCCATTGCCTCCAATGCGGGGTCGCCGGCGTCGGCCTGTTGCACCAGCGTCGCGGCAGGGTCCTTGCGCGGATCGGCCGTGTACAAGCCACGCTGGTCGGTTAGGATTACCAGCGCGTCCCCTTCGATCAAGTTTGCCACCAACGCGCCCAACGTGTCATTGTCGCCGAACTTGATCTCATCCGTGACGACCGTGTCATTCTCATTGATGATCGGCACCACGCCGAGCTTGAGCAACGTGAGCAGCGTCGAGCGTGCATTCAAGTATCGCTCGCGATCGGCAAGGTCCGCGTGCGTGAGCAGGATCTGCGCCGTGCGGATCGAATACTCGGCAAAGCGGCTTTCATAGACCTGTGCCAGCCCCATTTGGCCGACGGCAGCCGCGGCCTGCAGCTCGGCGATCTCGCGTGGACGCCGGCTCCAGCCTAGTCGCTGCATCCCCTCGGCGATCGCGCCGGAACTGACCAGCACCACGTCCTTGCCCTGCTCGCGCAATGCGGCGATTTGCGCGGCCCATCGCCCGATCGCGCCATGATCCAGCCCCCGCCCGTCATTAGTGACTAGGCTCGAGCCCACTTTCACAACCAGCCGCTTTGCATCGGCAATGATCGAACGCATCGTTGCGCCGTCCCTGTGTTCCCGTTTGGCATCGTTTTGCACAGCGGCAACAGTCACTGTGTATCGGCGCCGGGTGGTGTCGCGTCGTCGGGCGCCTGTGCACCGTCCCGGAACCGCACGTCGGCCGCCAAGTCCTCGGCATGCTGCGCGCGCGCCGCCAGTCCGGTCTCGCTCAAGTAGTCGTAGACCGCATAACACAAATTCTCGCAACCCAGGCCGGTCAGCGCCGAGATTTGGAATACGGGTCCCTGCCAACCTAAGCGCTCGACGAAATCGGCCACCCGCGCCTCGCGCTCATGCTCAGCAATCATGTCGACCTTGTTCAATACCAGCCACCTCGGCTTGCGGTAAAGCGCGTCGTCATACTTGCGCAACTCATTGACGATCGCGTCCGCCTCCGCGACCGGATCGACGCCGTCATCGAACGGCGCAAGATCGACCAGATGCAGCAATATCCTGGTGCGTTGCAAATGCCGTAGGAACTGGTGCCCCAGCCCGGCGCCTTCGGCGGCGCCCTCGATTAGACCCGGGATATCAGCGATCACAAAGCTCTTCGCCGGTCCGACCCGCACCACACCCAGGTTCGGCGCAAGCGTCGTGAACGGATAGTCGGCAATCTTCGGTTTCGCGTTCGACACCGACGCGATGAAAGTCGACTTGCCCGCGTTGGGCATACCTAGCAGACCAACATCGGCCAGCACCTTCAACTCAAGTCTTAGCATGCGGCGCTCGCCCGGCTTGCCTTCGGTTTTTTGCCGCGGTGCCCGGTTCGTGCTCGACTTAAAGTGCAGGTTGCCGAGCCCCCCGGTGCCGCCCTTGGCAAGCAGCACGCGCTGATCGTGCTCAGTCAGGTCGGCGATCAGCTCACCGGTATCCGTATCCGTGATCATCGTGCCGACCGGCATGCGCAACGTGATGTCTTCGCCGCCCTTACCGTAGCAGTCCGAGCCGCGCCCGTTCTCGCCGTTGCGCGCTTGGTGCTTCTTCGCGTACCGGTAGTCGATCAGCGTATTGATGTTGCGATCCGCGATAGCGTAAACACTGCCGCCGCGTCCGCCGTCACCGCCATCCGGACCGCCGAACGGAACGAACTTCTCGCGGCGCATCGATGCGCTGCCATCCCCTCCGTCACCGGCGATGACCTCGATCCTCGCTTCGTCAATGAACTTCATTCAAATTGCTCCGTTCGGCTTACGCCGTTTGCCTGCTGCCACCAGCCGCCGATCGTGCCGCCATCGCCGCGATTTTGTCAGCGCTCAAAAATGCCTTACCAGCACTTACAAAATATATCTTGCTAGCACTAACAAAAAAGCCCCGCAGATTGCGAGGCCTTTTGCTTTGTCACGCCCGCCCTGCATCGGCAGCCCGGGGCGACGTCACCGACGCGAGTCCGGCGCGATGCCGGACCCGGTCAGCCAGTTCGCGTGGTAACCACCGAGTATTAGGCAGCCGGGACCACGCTGACGATGTGCTTCTTCGCCGCGCCCTTGACCGCAAACCGGACATGACCGTCGATCAGCGCGAATAGCGTATGATCCTTGCCGATCCCGACGTTGTCGCCAGCATGCATCCGCGTGCCGCGTTGACGCACGATGATGCCACCGGCATGGATTGCCTGGCCGCCGAACACCTTGACGCCGAGGCGCTTGCTTTCGGAATCGCGGCCGTTCCGGGACGAGCCGCCTGCCTTTTTGTGTGCCATCTGTGGACTCCCTGCGCGTTACGCGTTAATCGCGTCGATGCGCAATTCGGTGTAATTTTGGCGGTGGCCGCCATGCTTCTGGTAGTGCTTCCGGCGACGCATCTTGAAGATCGTCACTTTCGCATGCCGTCCGTGTGATACCACGGTAGCCTTGACGGAAGCCCCACCCACCAGCGGCGTACCGAATTTGATCGATTCGCCCTCGCCTACCGCGAGCACCTGGTCGAGCGTGATTTCAGCGCCAATGTCTGCCGGTATCTGTTCTACTTTCAATTTTTCGCCGGCAGCGACCTTGTACTGCTTGCCACCGGTTTTTATGACCGCGTACATTGTTGAACCTCACTTGAAAAGCGGCCCGGACCCGGGCCCCTTCATTTGTTTCGAACACGCATCGTCGCGTGCTTCGTGCATTCCTGCGCACTACGCACAGAAACCTTTAATTGTATAGAGGTTTTTAACGCAAGTCAAAAGCTGCCGCGGATTGCGGCGCACACGAGCGGGCGCGCGCGCCGATCATGATCGGCAAGCTGTCGGCAAAGCACGGTCGGTCGCTCCAGTGCCTTATAATTCGCCTGGTTTGCTCCACCCACCCTTTTTCCAGTTTACGTCGTTGACAGCCACCACCACTCCGTCCGCGGCCACCCCGCTTGCGCCGATCGCCGACGACATGCAACAAGTCAATCGCGTGATCCGCACGCGGCTCGCGTCGGACGTCGTCCTGATCAACCAGATCGCCGAATACATCATCGGGGCGGGCGGCAAGCGCCTGCGCCCCGCCCTGCTGTTGCTGGTGGCAAACGCACTGGGAGAGCGCAGCGGCCACCGACACGAGCTCGCGGCGGTCATCGAGTTCATCCACACGGCGACGCTGCTCCATGACGACGTGGTCGATGAATCACAGTTGCGGCGCGGCAAGCAAACCGCCAATGCGCTATTTGGCAACTCAGCCAGCGTGCTGGTCGGCGATTTCCTGTATTCGCGCGCGTTCCAGATGATGGTCGCGTGCGACAACCTACGCGTGATGCAGATCCTGTCAGACGCCACCAACGTGATCGCGGAAGGCGAAGTGTTGCAGTTGCTGAACATGCATGATCCGGACGTGGATCAAGCACGCTACATGCAAGTGATCCGCTACAAGACCGCCAAGCTGTTCGAGGCGGCGGCCCAGTTAGGCGCGGTCATCGCCGGCGCGCCACCCGCGATGGAAGCCGCCGCGGCTGAGTTTGGCCGCACGATCGGCACCGCCTTTCAGATCATGGACGACTGGCTCGATTACACAGGCACGCCCGAGTCAATGGGGAAGAATGCCGGCGACGACCTGCGCGAAGGCAAGCCGACGCTACCGCTGATCTACCTGATCGAGCACGGCACCGCCGAGCAGGCGCGGTTGGCTCGGGACGCCATCGAGCACGGCGGCACCGACCGTTTCGACACGATTTTCACCGCCATCACCGAGTCGGGCGCGCTTGACCACACGCTGCGTTGCGCCGAAGCGGAGGCACAGGCTGCGGCGCGCGCCATTTTTTCATTTCCCGATTCCCAATTCAAAGAATCGCTGCTAGAATTATGCTCTTATTCAGCATCGCGCCAGTCTTGAAAAAGACGAAAATGCTGAAGTGATCCAATTCGGGGTGTAGCTTAGCCTGGTAGAGCGCTACGTTCGGGACGTAGAGGCCGGAGGTTCGAATCCTCTCACCCCGACCAGAATATCTCCAAAAGGATCCATGATGAACGGTCCTTTCTAACTCGATGTGCATGTCGAGATAAAGTCAATCCTACCTCTGGTTGCCCAACGATGTTCCGTCAAGTTGATGGGACATTTTCTTGTTACTCTTGTTCCTCACGTCAGCATTCAGGGCTGCAAGCTTCATGGCCAGAAACGCTGGATTCGCGACTAACGCTCCGCGTTGCCGCAATAACGCTGGAGCGTCGAGCGACCGGCCACCCTTCGTACTTGCGCGACGAACGCGAAGTACCGCGCCGCGCGATCCCTCGCCCCTTCAAAGTGCCTCACAGCCGGCGGCTGTGTTGGTACGAGCACGCGGATCGATGCCAACCGGTAACCTTCGCCCCAACTGCTTGGCACCCGCGTGGCCGTCCCCCAAAGCGCAGCAGGCTGCCTGGCAGCAGCAAGCGCCGGCGCCGTTCCCGTACTCGAAAGGGACACGATGACAATCGGCATGCAGATCGCTCACGAAGCGTGGCGTGCTGGCTTCGACGCTGGCGATGCGGGACACGCCATGACATCATGCATCGTCAGTCTCGACCCGCTGCCCTACTTTTCGACTGGATTGAACGGATGTCAAGCGGCAAGGGGATGCAACGAACCGGCAGGACGCCGGCGCCAGTATGTCGCCCGCCGGGCTACTGCACGGACGCCCCCGGCGCTCTGATATAGTTGACTTCATCGTCCATTAGCCGGCATCCGGCTTTTTCACGTGGAAACTCTCCCTCTTTGGGCGCAAATTGGCGCCGTAGTCGTGCTACTGCTCATATCGGGCTTTTTTTCGATCTCGGAAACCGCGATGATGGCGTTGAACCGCCATCGGCTCAAGCACTTGGCAGGCAAGGGCGTGATGGGGGCGAAGACGACGCAGGGCTTGCTCGCGCACACCGACCAGTTGCTGTCCGTGATCCTGATCGGTAACAATCTGATGAACGTCATCATCCCGGTGCTCACGACCTCGATCGCGCTGCACACGTTCGGCAACCACAGTGCAGTACTATCGATCACCACCGGAATCGTCGCATTCCTGATTATCGTGTTCGCCGAGATCACACCGAAGATCGTTGGCGCAACCTATCCCGAAAAAATCGCGCTGCCGGCCAGCCTCGTCATCAAGCCGCTGATCATCCTCGCTCGCCCGCTGGTCTGGTTCGTCAACTTGCTGGCCAACGGCATCCTGTTCGTGCTGCGCATCAATACGAAAGACGCACGGCAGCTGCGCATGCCCAACGACGAGTTGCGCAGCGTCGTACTGGAATCGAGCAGCTTCATGCCAAGCAAGCACCGCAGCATCCTGTTGAACCTGTTCGACCTGGAGAGCATCTCGGTCGATGACGTCATGATCCCGCGCCGGCGCATTGAGGCGCTAGACTTTGATGCGCCGTTCGACCAGTTGGTCCAGCAGCTGGAAACCTGCTACCACAACAAGCTGGTCGTCTATCAGGGCGACATTGACCGCGTGCTCGGCATACTTCATGTGCGCAAAACCCTGGCCGCGCTGCACAACCAAGAATTCGAGCGCGAAAAGCTGCGCGAGTTGCTCACGGAGCCCTATTTCGTGCCCAGCGGCACGCCGGTTTTCCAACAGTTGCAGTACTTCCAGGAAAACCGACACCGGATGGCGCTGGTCGTCAATGAATATGGCGAAGTGCAAGGACTCGTGACGCCGGAGGACATCATCGAGGAGCTGATCGGTGAGTTTACGACGACATTGCCGCGCACGGCCAGCGGCGCGGCAGGCGGCTGGAACGCGCAAGGGGAATGCATCGTCGCGGGCAGCCTCCCATTACGGGAGCTGAACCGTCGGCTTGGCCTGCAGTTGCCGCTCGATGGTCCCAAGACATTGAATGGGCTGATCCTGGAACGACTAGAAGCTATCCCGGAAGGTGACGTGAGCCTGGTGGTCAGCGACACACGCATGGAGGTCATGCAGATCGACAACCAAGCCATCCGCACGGTGAAACTATTCCGGCCCGCGCGGTTGGACGCCGCACACGCCGTGGCGGCGTGGCAGCACGCCCGCTAGCCTATCAGTCAAAGACGGTACGCCGACCCGGCAGTACCCCCACGCGATTCGCCGTTCGGCTGAATGGTGCGGATGCCGCGACCGCGCGACGATGCACAGGTATCCATCGTATCGCGCTGCCCGCGCATCGCCAACATGCCCCATCACATAGTATTCCCGGCCGTGCCGCCATCCACGCCGGCGCACGGCACCGATCCCACTCCCACGCGGCCCTCGGCCGCGCAGGCCGTGCCGCGCGAGCCCGACGCGCACGCACCTTCCCGTTTCACGGAGCCGATGCGCTCCACCACGGCGCCAGTGGCCACCGTGCTAACGCCGCGTATCGCGCAACGTGCCCGCGCCATCGCTCACGCGCGACCATCAGAGGACAGCGACGCGCCAGCGGTACGCCTGCTGGACGATCTATTCGCACGAGCCGGTGCGTGCCGTGCATCGGATATCCATATCGAGCCGGGCCGACACCAATGGCAAATTCGGCTGCGCATCGACGGCCGGCTACATCGCCTCGACAATCCGCCCGCGCACCTGCGTGATGCAGTCATCACACGAATCAAAGTGCTATCGCGGCTGGACATCGCGCAGCGGCGTGCGCCACAGGACGGCCGGTTGCGCATCGCCGTGTCTGGCGCCAAGTTCGATGAATTCCGCGTGTCGACGCTGCCCACGGTATTCGGCGAAAAAGTGGTGCTGCGCCGCCTTGATGCGCTACCCGATGGACTAGATCTAACAGGACTGGGCTTTGACGCCGCCCAGTTGTCCGCCGTACAGCATGCGTTGCGCGTCCGACAAGGCATGGTGCTGGTCACCGGACCCACGGGCAGCGGCAAGACGCTGACGCTCTATACCTTCATGCGCGAATTCGATCGCGAGGCGTTCAATCTTTGCACGATCGAGGATCCGTCCGAGATCGAGTTCGCCGGCATCAACCAGGTGTCGGTCAACAACCGGGCAGGCTTGGGTTTCGCATCGGTGCTGCGCGCGTTGCTGCGGCAAGACCCGGACGTGATCATGGTCGGCGAAATCCGCGATACGGAAACCGCTTCGGTCGCCATCAACGCCGCACAGACCGGGCATTTGCTGCTTGCCACACTGCATACCAATGATGCGCCGACGACACTCGCGCGGCTCACAGACCTAGGCATGGCACCGTACAACGTGGCGGCAGCGGTCAAGCTAATCACGGCGCAACGGCTGGTGCGGCGGTTATGCAGCGCGTGCCGACTCGCCGATACGCCCGACCCCGTCGCGCTGCATGCGGCCGGCATGACGGCCGCGCATGTCGACCAAGCGCTGGCGGGCCGCTGGCAATCCTATCGACCGGTCGGCTGTACAGCATGCCACGGCACCGGCTTTGCTGGCCGCTGTGCAATCCATCAGGTGGTGCCCGTGACCGCCGCACTGCAACAGCGCATCGCGGCACGCACGCCGACCCCTGCACTGGCGGACGCGATGCGCGCAGCCGGTCTGCAGACATTGCGGCAATCCGCGCTCGCGCGCGTGCGCGATGGAACGACGTCGCTGCATGAAGCCCTTGCGGTGACGGACGATGCGTGATGGACTAGCGCGTGATGCAGCCTCCCATCCAAGCCGCTTCGCCCCATCGGCCGGCGATGTCCCGCTTTCGCTGGCGAGGCATCGGCGCCGACGGCCGCCGCCGTCGCGGCACGCTTGTGGCGCTCGACGCGCGTTCGGCACTCGAGCGTATTCGGCGCGACAGGATTGTCGCGGTCGAGCTCATCGAGGTCCGCGCACGGTGGCGTCCACGCGTACGCCACGCCGACCTGACGCGCGCCACGCGACACTTGGCCATGCTGCTGCGCAGTGGGCTGTCGCTGCAACCCGCGTTGGCGCTGATAGCGCAGCACGCGAGCACGCCGCTGAAATACGTATTCGAAACCGTGCTGCGAGACATCACAGAAGGCAGTACGCTATCCAGAGCGCTGCAACGCCACGGCCGTGTGTTTCCGAGCGCGTACTGGCGGCTCGTCGAGCTTGCGGAGCACACCGGCTCGCTCGATACGATCCTTGCTCAACTGGCGGACACTCGGGACCGCGTGGCCGCGCAACGTGCGCGGCTGCGCAACGCGCTATGGTATCCGACACTGATCCTCGCGCTGGCATTAGGCCTGTGCGCACTACTGCTGGCCTGGGTAGTACCGACATTCGAACGGGTGTTCGCCGGATTCGGCTCGCAGTTGCCAAGGCCCACGCGGATCGTGGTCGCGCTGTCCCGGCAGATGCTGGCGCACGGCCCGGCGATGATCGCGGCGGGGGGCTTCGGGATCGCGTGCGGCATGCTGACCTGGCAACGCTCGCCACGGTTTCGCCTGCGCCTGCACGCACTGCTGTTGCGTGCGCCGCTCGTGGGCCCCATCGTGCAGCGCGTGGCCATCGCGCGCTGGAGCCATGCGCTGGGCCGGGTCCTCGATGCCGGCATCGCCCTGGCCGACGGATTCGACGCCGTGGACGGCATCAGCGGCAATGCCGCGATGGACGCGGCGGCACGCGACATCGCGGCACGCGTGCGCGTCGGCGCAAGCCTGGCCGATGCCATGCGTGCCAGCCCCGGCTTTCCGCCCGACATCGTGGCCACGATCGCGCTTGCCGAACAAGCCGGCACGCTCGGCCCGACGCTGGTCGACATCGGCGCTTGGAATGACCGGCTCGTGGCGGAACGAATTGGCCTGCTCGCACAATTGGCCGAACCGCTTATCATTGTCGGACCCGGTGCGCTGATTGCCGCGCTCGTAGTCGCCATGTATCTGCCCATTATTGAAATGGGCAACGTAATGTGATTTCAATCAGGTAGCATCGCGTACCGTCCCTCGCTGGCCACCGACATGCATTCGTTTTTTATGATCGCCCCACATGGCCCCGGCCGCTGGATCGCCGGCTTCGCCGACGCCTTCTCGATGCTGCCGGTGGCTTGGCAGTACGCTTTCGCATGCGTGCTCGGATTGGTCATCGGCAGTTTCCTGACTGTCGTCGTACACCGCGTGCCGCTGATGCTCGAACAGGCATGGCAGCAAGAGTTGGCCGACTACGCGCAGCACAATGCCCGGCACGTGTTGAGCGCACAAAGCGATGGGCACGATGCCGTGCCAAATCCAGCGCCCGAGCGAAGGCCCGGCCCGTTGTCGCAGGCCGATTTGCCACGGCGCTATAACCTGTGGGTGCCGCGCTCGGCGTGTACTGCATGCGGACATACGCTGCGCTTGTACGAGAACATCCCGTTGCTTAGCTTTGTCGCATTGCGCGGCCGATGCTCGGCATGCGGTACGCGAATTCGTTGGCGCTATCCATTGATCGAGTCCGCCTGTGCACTGTTCTCGGCACTCTCGCTCACGGCGTTCGGCCCCACGCCCACGGCGCTTATCGCCTTCGCATTCTGCGCCGCGCTGCTCGCGATGAGCGCCATCGATTTGGAAACCAAGCTACTGCCCGATTCACTGACGTTGCCACTACTCTGGGCGGGGTTGTTGATCAATCTACAGGCCGTATTCGTACCCCTGGACGCGGCCGTGATCGGTGCGGCGGGCGGGTATGTGTCGCTGTGGGCCGTCTACTGGCTGTTCAAGCTCGTGCGCGGCGCGGAGGGTATCGGCTACGGCGACTTCAAGTTGCTTGCCGCCATTGGCGCATGGTTCGGCTGGGGCTCACTGTTGCAAGTGATACTAGTGGCCTCAGTGTGTGGCGCGATCGTTGGCCTTGGCGCCACGCTCGCCAAGCGGATGCGCGTGGAGGAACCGTTGCCGTTCGGACCGTTTCTGGCGGGCGCAGCGGTGCTCACGCTGTTCGGCGGCACGCCGCTCTATCGGCTGCTCGGAGGTTGACGATGTTCAAGGTGGGACTCACGGGCGGAATCGGCAGTGGCAAGACAACGATCGCTCATGCTTTCGCCGCCCATGGCGTGCCGATCGTGGACACTGATCTCATCGCGCATCGCGTCACCGCGCCAGGCGGCGCGGCGATACCCGGCATTCGGACGCAATTCGGCGCCGCCTTCATCACGGCGCAAGGCGCACTGGACCGTGTGCGGATGCGCGAGTTGGTATTCAGCAACACGCAAGCGAAACAACGGCTCGAAGCGATCGTGCACCCGCTGATCCGCATCGAGACGGACCGCGAAATGCAAGCGGCGAGTGGCCCATACGTGATCTGTGTCGTGCCATTGCTGGTTGAGGCGGGCAATTGGCGCGAACGCGTCGATCGCGTGTTGGTGGTGGATTGTGCGGTGCAAACGCAGATCGAGCGCGTCATGCAGCGCAATGGCTTCACGCGCGAACAGGTGCAAGCCATCATTGCACGCCAGGCCACGCGGCAGACTCGGCTCGCGGCCGCAGACGACATCATCGTCAATGAGGCCCACACCATTGAGCCGCTGCTGCCAGAAATCGCGTTGCTGCATCAGCGCTATTTGTCATGGGCGCGCGATCGTGCACCGCCGTGAATCGGCGTGCGCCACAGACATGCGACGCAGCACGAATTTCATGGCCAATCCCGAGGCGATTGCTAGGGGGATTCGAGCGCATTAGAATGGGCGCAAATTGCCGCTCCTGTCCGGCATTTTCAAAGTGAAAGGCACCTACGTTTGATCCTCTACGAGTATCCGTTCAATGAGCGCATTCGAACGCTGTTGCGCCTCGAAGACCTGTTCGAGCGCTTTACGTTCTTCCTGACTCAAGAAGACCCGAAAGAACACCACGTCGCACTCACCACGTTATTCGAGATCGCTGAAGTGACGAGCCGCAGCGACTTGAAGTCGGATCTGATGAAGGAGCTTGAGCGCCAGCGCCAGGCCTTGACCCCCTTTCGCGGCAATCCCGGAATCGAACAGGGCGCGCTCGAGACAGTCCTTGCGGAAATCGAGCAAACGCTGGTTGGTCTTGCCCAGATGCAAGGAAAAACGGGGCAGCATTTGGCCGACAATGAATGGCTGGCCAGCATCCGCAGCCGGGCCATCATTCCCGGCGGAACTTGCCGATTCGATTTGCCGTCGTATTACGCATGGCAGCGCGGCGCCGCAGCGCAGCGCCGCACGGATATCATGAAATGGGCAATGCCGTTGGTGCCGCTGCGCGACGCGGCAACGATCGTATTACGTCTTGCCCGCGAATCGGGGCAGGCCGCGAAGGTCATGGCGATGCAGGGCAGCTATCAGCAAATGTTGTCGGGGCGGACCTATCAATTGATGCAAGTGCGTGTGGCGCCAGACCTGCGGGTCATTCCCGAGGCCAGCGCCAACAAGTATATGCTGTGGGTGCGCTTCACCGCGCAGGATGGCAACATGCGGCCACGCCCTGTTGACGTCGACGTGCCATTCCAACTGACGCTGTGCAGCCTGTAAGCCAGATAAACAAACCCTTGCCGATATGACGACCGTCGTCCACTGCCCGACTTGCGGCAAAAAGGTCGAATGGAAGCCGGAAAGCCGGTTCCGTCCTTTTTGTTCCGCGCGCTGCAAGCAAATCGATCTCGGCGCATGGGCAACCGGGAAATACACGATTGGCAGCGATGACCGCCCGGCCGACGAGTCGCATAGCGACCCGCAGAAGCCGGGCGAGCTGAACTGAGATTTAACCCCGTTCGGCGTCGAGCCAGTCGATCACCGGCAATGCCGCCGGCAGCAGCGGCGCAACCTGGACGGGGGGCGCCTGCCAGACAAACGCCTGCCCTTCTCGACCACTCGGCTCACCGCTCCACCGGGTCACCTTGCAGAAAAACAGCCGTACGTAAGCGTGCGGGTAGTTATGTTCGAGGACCCGCCAGCGCACGCAGTCGGCAATCGTCACGCCGAGTTCCTCATGCAACTCGCGCGCCAATGCGTCCTCGACGCTTTCGCCCGGCTCCAGCTTGCCTCCTGGAAATTCCCAGTAGCCCTCGTATGGCTTGCCGGCGGGCCGCTGCGCGAGCAGGAAACGCCCATCCTCATCCAGCATCACGCCGACCGCCACTTCGGTGATCCGGCGCCCATCAGCGGTATGCGTGGCGGCGTGTGCCTGCGACACATCGTGCCGCGTGACCGTATTCGGCGTCATAGTCGGGCGCCCCGCGGTCATTGGACCTTCTGCCGCCGGCCGGACCAGTCCCGAGCAAACTGCCACGCAACCCGGCCCGAACGCGAGCCGCGCTCCAGCGCCCAGACCAGCGCGTCGCCCCGCGCGGCATCGATCTGCGCGTCACTGCATCCCAAATGCCTGAGCCAATGCGCGACGATCGCCAGATAGTCGTCCTGCTTGAACGGATAAAAGCTCACCCACAGCCCAAAGCGCTCGGACAGCGAGATTTTCTCCTCGACCACTTCGCCCGGATGGATCTCGCCCTCCGCCGTGTGCCGATAGGTATCGTTGTCACGCATGTACTCGGGCAGCAAATGACGACGGTTCGACGTCGCGTAGATCAGCATGTTGTCGGACTGGGCCGCAATCGAGCCGTCCAGGGCCACCTTCAGCGCCTTGTAGCCGGACTCGCCTTCCTCGAACGACAGGTCATCACAAAACACGACGAATCGCTCCGGGCGCGAGGCGATCTGCACGACGATGTCGCCCAAATCGTGCAAGTCGTCCTTGTCGACTTCGATCAAACGCAGGCCTTCGGGCGCGAACTGGTTCAAGCAGGCCTTGATCAGCGACGACTTGCCGGTGCCGCGCGCGCCCGTCAGTAGCACGTTGTTCGCCGGCAGACGCCGCACGAACTGACGGGTGTTCTGCTCGATCAGCGCCTTTTGCCGGTCAATATTCTGCAAGTCGGACAACTGGATCGTCGGCGGATGGGCGACCGGCTGCAAAAAGCCTCGCCCCTGCCGCGAGCGCCATCGAAACGCAATCGCCGCGTCCCAGTCGGTGGCCGGCACGGCCGGCGGCAACACGGCCTCCAGGCGTTCGAGCAGCGCCTCGGCGCGCGTCAGGAATTGCTCAAGCTTGTCCATCGCAATCGATCTCCAGCGGTACGGTCACGTCCCGCGGTGTGGGTCAGGAGCGGTAGTCGGCGTTGATCGACACGTAGTCGTGCGACAGGTCGCAGGTCCAAATGCTTGCCTGGGCATCGCCGCGCGCCAAGTGCACGCGAATCGTGATTTCGCTTTGCTTCATCACGCGCTGGCCGTCCTCCTCGCGATAGTCGGGATGGCGTGCGCCGGCCTTGGCCACCAGCACGTCGTCCAGGTACAGCTCGATCTGGTTCACATCCAGGTCAGCAATGCCAGCGTAGCCGATTGCCGCCAGAATCCGGCCCAAGTTGGGGTCGCACGCATAGAAAGCCGTCTTGACCAGGGGCGAGTGGCCGATCGCATAGGCGACCTGCCTACACTCGTTGACACTGCGGCCCGCCTCGACGCGCACCGTCATGAATTTCGTCGCCCCTTCGCCGTCGCGCACGATCAATTGCGCAAGGGTCTGCGCGAGCTGCGTCAACGCGTCGCGCAACGCGCGGTATGCGGCACTTTGCGTAGACGTGATCGCCGGCAGCGTCGAGCGGGCGGACGCCACGACGATGAACGAGTCATTCGTCGACGTATCGCCATCAACGGTAATGCAGTTGAACGATTGATCGGCCACGTCCTTGACCAGTGCGTCCAGTACGGGCTGGGTGATCGCCGCGTCGGTCGCAACGAACCCTAGCATCGTGGCCATGTTCGGCTTGATCATCCCGGCGCCCTTGCTGATCCCGGTCAGCGTGACCGTATGGCCGTCGATGTCGAGCTGTCGCGAGGCGGCCTTGGGCAGCGTATCGGTCGTCATGATCGCCTGCGCGGCTTCATACCAGCGCGCCGGCGCGAGTTGCGCAACGGCTTGCGGCAATCCCGCCTTGAGCCGCTCGATCGGTAGCGGCTCAAGGATCACACCAGTGGAGAACGGCAGCACCTGCCGCGCGTCGATGCGCAGCAGCCGCGCCAATTCCGCACAACTGTCACGGGCATGCGCGAGGCCCGGCTCGCCGGTCCCGGCGTTCGCGTTGCCGGTATTGACGAGCAGTGCCCGAATCGGCGCGGCGCCGCCACGCGCCGACGCGAGATGTTCACGACACACGGTGACCGGCGCGGCGCAAAAGCGGTTCGTGGTGAACACGCCGGACACCGTTGCGCCATCATCGACGACGATCACCAGTACATCCTTGCGATTCGGTTTGCGCAGATTGGCTTCGGCCCAGCCGAGAGTGACGCCGGGCACGGGATGAAGCGACGCGGGATCGATCGACGGAAAATTGACGGCCATGATTGCAAGCGCTGGTCAGGGAAAAAGCCGCCCGCGGGCGCGGCAGGCGGCATCGGACAGGAACGGGGCCACCCCGCCGGCGAAACACATCACGCGAGCCGACCGTGGCACTGCTTGTACTTCTTGCCGCTGCCGCACGGACACGGATCGTTGCGGCCAACCTTCGGGTACGCGTTGTCGCGCGCGGCCACCGGCGACTGGCCGGCGGCGAAGTCCAGTGACAACTCGGAGCTCGCATGGGTCGCGAGCGCCACCGGCGACACGCGCGACGGCGCATCGGCAAGCGCGCCCTCGACACCGCCACCGGCGGCCTGTGCAAAGTCGGCGTGTCGAAACTCAACATTCGCCAAATGGCCCGCCTGCTCTTCGTATTGCTCGGCCGCCGCCTCGAGTTGCTCCGGCGTCTGGATCTGCACGTTCATCACAATGCGCGTGACCTCGTGCTTGACCGCGTCCAACATCGCGGCAAACAACTCAAATGCCTCGCGCTTGTATTCCTGCTTCGGATTCTTTTGCGCATAGCCGCGCAGGTGGATGCCCTGGCGCAGATGCTCGAGCGCGGCCAGGTGCTCACGCCAACGCGAGTCCAGCGTCTGTAGCATCGCCGAGCGCTCGAAGCCGCTGAACGCGTCGCAGCCGACCTGCGCGACCTTGGCCTCGTACGCTTCGTCACCCGCCGCGATCACCGCGTCGAGTACTTCGTCGGCCTCGATCGTATCCGCCTCGTTCACCATCTCCTGCAACGCGAGATCGAGCTGCCACTCATTGCGCAACGCTTCCTCGAGCGCCGGCACATCCCACTGCTCCTCGATGCTGCCGGCCGGCACATAGGTGCGCACCACCTCAGTGAGCACGCCATGCCGCATCGCGCCGATCGTCTCGTGGATATCCTGCGCTTCCAACAACTCATTGCGCTGCTGGTAGATCACCTTGCGCTGGTCATTGGCGACGTCGTCATACTCGAGCAATTGCTTGCGGATATCGAAGTTACGGGCCTCGACCTTGCGTTGCGCCGATTCAATCGAGCGCGTCACGATGCCGGCCTCGATCGCCTCGCCCTCCGGCATCTTCAGCCGGTCCATGATCGCGCGCACGCGGTCGCCGGCGAAGATGCGCAGCAACGGGTCCTCGAGCGACAGATAGAAGCGCGATGACCCGGGATCGCCCTGGCGGCCCGCCCGCCCGCGCAACTGGTTGTCGATCCGGCGGGACTCGTGCCGCTCGGTGCCGATGATATGCAGCCCACCGACCGCCTTGACCTGCTCGTGCAGCGTTTGCCATTCGTCGTGGATCTGCTGGATCCGACGTCGCTTCTCGTCGTCGCTAATCGACGCATCGGCTTCGATCAACGCCGCCTGCTTGTCCGGATTGCCGCCGAGCACGATGTCGGTGCCGCGACCCGCCATGTTGGTCGCGATCGTGATGCGCCTCGGACGGCCAGCCTCGGCGACGATCGCCGCCTCACGCGCGTGCTGCTTCGCGTTGAGCACCTCGTGTGGCACCCCGGCCTGCTTGAGCAGGCGCGACAGCAACTCGGAATTCTCAATCGATGTGGTACCGACCAGCACCGGCTGTCCGCGCTCGTAGCAGTCACGGATATCGCGGATCACCGCGTCATAGCGCTCCTTCGCGGTCTTGTAGATCTGGTCCTGGCGATCCGTGCGCTTGGACGGCCGGTTGGTCGGAACCACGACCGTCTCGAGTCCATAGATCTCGTTGAATTCGTACGCCTCGGTATCCGCCGTGCCGGTCATGCCGGCCAGCTTGGCGTACATCCGGAAGTAATTCTGGAACGTGATCGATGCCAGCGTCTGGTTCTCCGCCTGGATCTTCACATGCTCCTTCGCCTCGACAGCCTGGTGCAGGCCATCCGACCAGCGCCGGCCCGCCATCAGGCGTCCGGTGAATTCATCGACGATGATCACCTCGCCGTTCTGCACGACATAGTGCTGATCGCAAAAGAACAGCGTATGGGCGCGCAGCGCCGCATACACGTGATGCATCAGCGTGATGTTCTGCGGTGCATAGAGACTCTCGCCATCGCCGATGAGGCCCCATTCGGCCAGCAGCCGCTCGGCCTTCTCGTGACCCGATTCAGTCAGGAATACCGAGCGCGCCTTTTCGTCCAACGTGTAATCGCCCGGCTTCTCAACGCCGCTACCATCGGCCTTTTCCTCGCCAATCTGGCGCTCCAGCAACGGCGGCAACGCATTCATCCGCACATACAACTCGGTATGGTCCTCGGCCTGCCCCGAGATAATCAGCGGCGTGCGCGCCTCGTCGATTAAAATCGAGTCAACTTCGTCAACGATCGCGAAATTCAGCCCGCGCTGCACGCGCGCATCGGTCTCATAGACCATGTTGTCGCGCAGGTAGTCGAAGCCGAATTCGTTGTTCGTGCCATAGGTGATGTCCGACGCGTAAGCTTGCTGCTTCTGGCTGTGCTCCATCTGCGACAAGTTGATGCCAACGGACAGGCCGAGGAAGTTGTAGAGCCGGCCCATCCATTCCGCATCGCGCTGCGCGAGATAGTCGTTGACCGTCACCACATGCACGCCACGCCCCGACAGCGCGTTCAGGTATGCCGCCAGCGTGGCCACCAGCGTCTTGCCCTCGCCAGTGCGCATTTCGGCGATCTTGCCGTAGTGCAGCGCCATGCCACCGATCAGCTGTACGTCGAAGTGCCGCATCTTTAGCACGCGGCGGCTCGCTTCCCGACACACCGCGAATGCCTCCGGCAGCAGCCTGTCGAGCGACTCCCCAGCCGCCACGCGCTGCCTGAATTCGTCGGTTTTCGCGCGCAATCGCTCGTCCGTCAGCTTTTCGATCTGCGCCTCCAGCGCATTGATCGTCGCGACAGTCTTTTGATACTGTTTGATCAGCCGCTGGTTGCGACTGCCAAAAATCTTTTGCAGAAAACCGGTGGTCATCGGATCGGGATCTCGAGTCGACACGCGGCGCCGGATCGGCGTGACTCTCGCACGACCCGTTGGCGAACGGCGGTTCGACGGCTGTGTCCAGTTGGATTCAAAGGCGCGATTTTATCATGCCGACTGTGTACTGCCTGCCTCAGCGCGCGCTCGTGCGCAGTTGTCAACGCGTGCGGCCGGCCAGCGGCGCGATATCGTCGAAGCCGGCCATCAGCGGCTACAATGGTATGGATACGTCGATTCCCCGACGGCCACCGAGCCGCAAGTCCTCTGCACGCATGCCATGAACCGCTATTCGCCCTACCCGTTGCCGCGCAAGCCGTTCACGCCCCGGCCGCTCACCGAGTTGATGTCGTCCAGCGCCGAGTTGGCCGCGCTGCAAGTCGGCGTGCGACAGATGGCGGCGCTGGAAGCGGCGCTGCAAGCCGTGTTGCCCGGTTATCTGGCCAGCCATGTGCATGCTGGTCCGATCAAGGATCAAGCGCTGACCCTTTTTGCCGCCCACAATGCGTTGGCCGCCCGGTTGCGCCATTTGGAGCCCACCGTGCTGACCGAACTACAGCAGCGCGGCTTCGCACTGCGGACGATCAAGATCCGCGTGCGCCCGCAGGCGCCGGCCGCTGCGGCACAGATCAAGCAAGCCCGGATTTCAGCAGCCGGCGCCGATTGTCTTCGCGAGTTGGCCGACGCATTGGAGCCTTCGCCGCTGCAGGAAGCCGTCGCCCGCATGGCGCAGCGGCATACAGGCCGCCGCCGCACCTAGCGAGACTTCACGCGTACACCGCCTGCGGATCGTAGGCAAAGCCGCGCGGCGCCGCTTTCTGGTCGGCAAACGTGACGATCTCGTACGCATCCTCGTGAGCGAGCAATTCGCGCAGTAACGCATTGTTCAAACCGTGACCGGACTTGTACGCGGTGTACGATGCCAGCAACGGATGGCCAACCACGTACAGGTCGCCGATCGCGTCCAGCATCTTATGCTTGACGAACTCGTCGTCATAGCGCAGGCCGTCGTTGTTCAGCACGCGGTATTCGTCCAGCACAATCGCGTTGTCCATGCTGCCGCCTCGCGCCAGGCCCAACTCACGCATCATTTCGACTTCGTGCGCGAAGCCGAATGTACGAGCCCGCGCGATCTCGCGCACATAAGACGTGTCGGCGAAATCGACTTCCAGTTCCTGGCCGGTCTTGTCCACCGCCGGGTGACGGAAGTTAATCGTAAACTTCAGCTTGAAACCGAAGTACGGCTCCAGCCGGGCGAATTTGTCCGCATCACGCACCTGGACCGGCCGCGTGACCTTGATGAACTGCTTGGCGGCAGCCTGCTCGTCGATCCCGGCTGACTGAATCAGGAACACAAACGACGCCGCGCTGCCGTCCATGATCGGGATCTCCTCGGCCGTTACGTCGACATACAGATTATCGATCCCGAGCCCCGCGCAGGCCGACATCAGGTGCTCGACGGTCGATACTCTCGCACCGTCCTTTTCCAGCACCGACGCAAGACGCGTGTCGCCGACCGACATCGCGCTGGCCGGAATGTCGACCGGCACGGCCAAGTCGGTGCGACAGAACACGATTCCCGTATTGGCAGCAGCCGGACGCAGCGTCAACTCGACCTTGCGCCCCGAATGCAGGCCGATGCCAACCGTCTTCACGATCGATTTGATGGTCCGCTGCTTCAACATCGTCTTGACTCTTGATAGGCTATTTTAATTGCGAGCTTTAAACTCATAGTCATTAGTATACTCGACTTGCGAATTTCCCGCTTTTATCAACCTGTATGAAACTGTTTCCCGTTGTTACGGTTTTACGTATTGAGCGAATGACAAAGCGGCCCGTTACCTGGAAGGAGGCGGTTTCCAGGCACCGGGCCGTGTAATAGCCGTTCGAAAAACGCTCGCGCGCGTTGCCAGTACGCAACAGCGGCGACTAACACGCCGGATCTGCGCCGTCGGTGAACCACACGCCCTGCCCGGGGCGTGCTATCACTGCTGCGCTTGCACATCTTCGTCGGCCAAGCGCCGACGGTTGCGACCAGCGTCCATCATGCCACCAGAGCGCAACGCCGTATCCGCTGTTTCTTCAGCGGGCAGCAAGCGGGGCCAGCCATCCGGCGGGATGCCGACCATGCGCGTCCAGCCAGCGCGGTCCGCGTCACTGTAACGCCTGCGTCGGGCGCACTGATCAGTCGGCTTGCTTGCGCAGGAACGCCGGGATGTCGTACGTGTCCACGCCTTTTTCTTGCAATGCCTGCACGTGCGATGCGGCGGTTTCCCGCGAACTGCGCCACACCGCCGGCGTATCCAGCGCGCCGTAGTCGGTCGCGCTCGGCGTGGTGGCATAGCTAAGCGGCTGCGCGGCGATCGGATGATTATCCGTGCCAGTGCGCAGCAGCGTCATCGGCGCCGCCTGCTGCTTCTTGGCGGCGCGGCCAAGACCCGTCGCCACCACGGTTACCCGCAGCGCATCGCCCATCGCGTCGTCGTACACCGCGCCGAAAATCACCGTCGCATCCTCGGCCGCGTAGCTCTTGATCGTGTTCATCACCTCGCGGGTTTCCGACAGGCGCAGCGAGCGGCTCGACGTGATGTTGACCAGCACACCTCGCGCGCCGGACAGGTCCACGCCCTCGAGCAACGGGCTGGCCACGGCTTGTTCGGCCGCCAGCCGCGCGCGGTCGACGCCGGCCACCGTCGCGGTGCCCATCATCGCCTTGCCCTGCTCGCCCATCACGGTCTTGACGTCCTCGAAGTCCACGTTCACGAGGCCGTCGACATTGATGATCTCGGCAATGCCGGCCACCGCGTTATGCAACACGTCGTCCGCGCACTGAAAGCACTTATCCATCTCAGCGTCGTCGCCCATCACGTCGAACAGCTTGTCATTGAGCACGACGATCAGCGAGTCCACATGCGATTCGAGCTCCTGCGAGCCCGATTCGGCAATCCGCATGCGCTTGCCGCCCTCGAACTCAAACGGCTTGCTGACAACACCTACCGTTAAGATGCCCATCTCCTTGGCAATTTGCGCGACCACAGGCGCGGCACCGGTACCGGTGCCGCCGCCCATGCCCGCCGTGATGAACACCATGTGCGCACCGCGCAGCGCATCGGCAATCCGCTCGCGCGCCTCCTCCGCGGCAGCGTGCCCCATGTCGGGTTTCGCCCCGGCGCCAAGGCCTGACTTACCCAGTTGGATCACGGACGGTGCCTTGGACCGGTTCAGCGCTTGAGCATCGGTATTCATCACGATGAAATCGACGCCTTGCACGCCGCGGTTGATCATGTGCTGGACGGCATTGCCGCCAGCGCCACCGACCCCGACGACCTTGATGATCGTGCCGTTGGTTTCGGTTTCCAGCATTTCGAATTCCATTAGTGCCTCCGTCAAGTATTAAGCGACTTCGCTCGGCGTTACGCGGTGGCGGAATCGGGCAATTCCGTCACCGTGCACTGGCCGCCGCCGCCAGCGCGTTGCGAAACAACTTCAAAAATTGCCTAAGAACCAGTCCTTCATCCGGGACCACACCTGCGTGGCGGAACCGGACTGCGTGGCGACCTTGCGCCCGCGCATGCGCTGTGAACGTCCCTCCACCAGCAGCCCCATCGCGGTCGAATACCGCGGGTTGCGCACCACGTCCGCCAGTCCGCCGGCATATTCCGGCACGCCGATACGCACCGGTTTGAGGAAGATGTCCTCGCCCAGTTCAACCATGCCGGCCATCATCGCCGCGCCACCGGTCAACACCACGCCGGAGCTCAGTAGCTCTTCGTAGCCGGACTCGCGCACGACTTGCTGGACCAGCGAAAACAGCTCCTCCACGCGCGGCTCAATCACCGCCGCCAGCGCCTGACGAGACAGCACCCGCGGGCCGCGCTCGCCCAGCCCCGGCACCTCGATCATCTCGTCTGGATCGGCCAGCGCCTGCTTGGCGATCCCGTAGGTCACCTTGATATCTTCCGCGTCCGGCGTCGGCGTGCGCAGCGCCATCGCGATGTCGCTGGTGATCTGATCGCCCGCGATCGGAATCACGGCGGTATGGCGGATTGCGCCCTCACTGAAGATCGCGATGTCGGTGGTCCCGCCGCCGATATCGACCAGCACAACACCGAGCTCCTTCTCGTCCTCGGTCAGCACGGCCAGGCTCGACGCGAGCGGCTGCAGGATCAAATCGTTGACCTCCAGCCCGCAGCGGCGCACGCATTTGACGATGTTCTGCGCGGCCGAGACGGCGCCCGTCACGATGTGCACCTTCACCTCCAGCCGGATGCCACTCATGCCAATCGGCTCGCGCACGTCTTCCTGGCCGTCGATGATGAATTCCTGCGTCAGGATGTGCAGCACCTGCTGGTCGGTCGGAATATTGATCGCCTTCGCGGTCTCAATCACGCGCGCGACGTCCGCCTGCGTGACCTCCTTGTCCTTGATCGCCACCATACCGCTCGAATTGAAGCTACGGATGTGGCTACCGGCGATGCCGGTAAACACGTTGGTAATCTTGCAGTCGGCCATCAGTTCGGCTTCCTCGAGCGCGCGCTGGATCGACTGAACCGTCGCCTCGATATTAACGACCACCCCCTTCTTCAGACCCTTCGAGTCGCTTTGCCCGAGCCCAATCACTTCATAGTGGCCCTCGCCCTTCAACTCGGCGACAACGGCCACCACCTTCGACGTTCCGATGTCAAGGGCAACCAGCAGGTCCTTGTAGTCTTTGCTCATAGCGTGCTCAATTGCGAGTGTTATCCGTTCATTGCGTCATGGACGCAGCTTCTTTGCCTTCGGCTCGTCGGGAATGAAGCGCATTCCTGCAGCACGGATCGCGAACCCGTTCGGGTACCGCAAATCCACATATTCGATGTCGTTGCCCCAGCGCTGCGTGACCATCGGCCAAGCAACCACGAGCCGCCGCGCACGGCTGGCCAGCGTATCCTTGTTGCGTTCGCGCCCCATCTCCACCCGCATGCCATTGGTCAGCTTGACGGTCCAGGCATAGCGCGGCGTCAACGTGACCTCCTCCGGCTTCATACCCAACGGCTCGAACCATTTCTGGAAATCGTGGTATCGGGCCACGACGTCGCGCTCCGAACCCATTGGGCCGGCGAACACCGGCAACTCAGCATCGGCCTCGGCCTGGTTGGCCGTAAAGACCTCGCCATCGACGCTAACGAACTGATCACTGCCCCACGTACCCAGGGGCTTGTACTCCTCGAGCGTGACCGCCAGCGCATTCGGCCACACGCGGCGCACGCTCGCGTGTCGCACCCACGGGATCTGCTCAAACGCGGCACGCGTGCCGTCCAGATCTACCGTAAAGAAATTGCCGTATAGCTTGTCCAGTACGTTCGCGCGCACCGCCGGCTGGTTGATGTGCTCGGTATCGCCCTCGATCAGCAGCGTGCGCAGCGCGAAGGCCGGCCGCTGCAGCAGCCACAGGCCGGCACCGGCGAGCACGATCGCCAGTAGCGCGGCGTGCAGCGCGCTGGTGATCATGTTGAGCTGGCGCGGATTGTTCCACATGTCGGTAGCCGAGCGTCAATCCTTCAGCGTGAGCGCAAGCACGTTCACGACTAGTTCGCTATACGAGATGCCGATCGCACGCGCCGCCTTCGGCGGCAATGAGTGATCGGTCATGCCGGGCGAGGTGTTAACCTCCAGGAAATACGGGTTGCCATCGCTGTCGAGCATGAAGTCGGCACGTCCCCAGTCGGTGCACGCGAGAGTCTCGAACGCGCGACGCGCGAGCGCCGTCAGCCGCTGCTCGTCGGCCTCGCTCAGTCCACACGGAATCCGGTACTGGGTATCGTCAGCGACGTATTTCGCATGGTAATCGTAGAACTCGCCAGTTGGCACGATCCGGATCAGCGGCAACTGCAGCGAGCCGGCGATGCACGCGGTGTATTCTCCCCCACCGTCGATGCTCTTCTCCACCAGCACGAGCGGATCATGCCGCACCGCCTGCGCCAGTGCATGCGGCAGGTTGTCGGCCGCCTTGACCTTGATCACCGCGACGCTCGACCCTTCGGTCGCCGGCTTGACGAACAACGGCAACCCGAGTTTTGCGACAATCTGCTGCGCCCGCGTGTCGTAGTCCTCGCCGCGCAGTACCGTGTCGAACGGCGGCGTCGGAATCCCGAGTTGCTGCCAGATCAATTTCGTGCGGAACTTGTCCATGCCCAGCGCCGAGCCGAGCACGCCCGGGCCGGTGTAACGGATTCCGTAGAAATCAAGCGCGCCCTGGATCTGGCCGTTTTCGCCATATCCACCATGCAACGCAATGAACGCGCGCACAAACCCTTCATCCTTGAGCGCCGACAAGGGCCGCTCCTCCGGATCGAACAAGTGCGCGTCCACGCCGGCGTCGCGCAGCCCCTGGCAGACCAGCGGGCCAGACACGAGCGACACGTCGCGCTCGGACGACTCACCACCATAGAGCACCGCCACCTTGCCGAACGCCTTTGGATCGATCGCGCGCATCTTCACGTCCTTTGCTCCTGTGTGAGCCGCGCCGGCACGCCGCCGATCGAGCCCGCTCCCATCGTCATCACGACGTCGCCGTCGGCGACCACCGCCGCCAGCGCGTCCGGAATCTCGTCGAGGGTGTCGACAAACACCGGTTCGACCCGGCCGGCCACGCGGATGGCCCGCGCCAGCGCGCGGCCGTCCGCAGCCACGATCGGCGCCTCGCCGGCCGCATAGACCTCGGTCAGCACCAGCGCGTCCACCGTCGAGAGCACCTTAACAAAGTCCTCGAAACAAT
Source organism: Mycetohabitans sp. B8 (assembly GCF_021991875.1). Taxonomy (GTDB): domain Bacteria; phylum Pseudomonadota; class Gammaproteobacteria; order Burkholderiales; family Burkholderiaceae; genus Mycetohabitans. The sequence continues at coordinate 23,117 of NZ_JAHLKR010000005.1, read as the reverse complement.
CGCGTGTGCGCGTGTAGCGGTGCGGCTGGAACACGAGGACCAGCCGCCGATTCGGAAATGCGCCGCGCGCCGCGGCGATCGTCGCGGCCATCTCGACCGGATGGTGGCCATAGTCGTCGATCAGCAAGTATGCGCCGCCGCGCGTGAGCGGCACTTCGCCATAACGCTGGAAGCGCCGGCTCACGCCGTTGAATTCGGCGAGCGCCGACTGGATATCGGCATCGGCCACCTCCAGTTCAGTGGCGATCGCGATGGCCGCGAGCGCGTTCTGCACGTTGTGCGTGCCGGGCAGGTTCAGCACGATGTCCAGCGGCGCCGCGTCGGCGCGATGGACGGTGAAATGCATCCGTCCGTCCCTAGCGCATACATCGGTCGCGCGCACATCGGCTTCCTGCGCGAACCCATAGCGGATGATCGGCTTGGACACGAACGGCAAAATCTCGCGCACGTTCGGGTCGTCCGCGCACAGCACCGCGATGCCATAGAATGGCAGCCGGTGCGTGAATTCGATGAACGCCTGCTTGAGCCGGGCGAAGTCATGGCCATACGTATCCAGGTGGTCGGCATCGATGTTCGTGATGACTTCGATCACCGGGAACAGGTTGAGGAACGATGCATCCGACTCGTCGGCCTCGGCCACGATGAAATCGCCCGTGCCCAGCCGTGCATTCGCGCCCGCGCTGATCAGCCGCCCGCCGATCACGAAGGTCGGATCCAGTCCGCCGGCCGCCAGCACGCTGGCCACGAGACTGGTCGTCGTGGTCTTGCCATGCGTGCCGGCAATCGCGATGCCTTGCTTGAGTCGCATCAACTCCGCGAGCATGACGGCGCGCGGCACGATCGGAATATGCCTGCGGCGTGCTTCGAGCACCTCGGGGTTGTCGGTGCGCACCGCCGTGGAGATGACGACCGCGTCCGCGCCGTCGATATGCCGCGCATCATGACCGAACGTGATGTGGGCGCCGAGCCCGCTCAACCGGTCGGTGACAGCTGAGCGGTTCAGATCCGAACCGCTGACTTGGTAGCCCAGGTTGACGAGCACTTCAGCGATACCGCTCATTCCGGCACCGCCGATCCCGATAAAATGAATATGCTTGACGATGTGTTTCATTGCTTTCCTTGCGCACCGTGCCGCGCATCGTGCGATGCGGATGCCACATCGCGCGTGACGAGCGACGCGCACACCTGTGCGACGCGCTCGGCGGCATCGGGCTTGGCCAGTTCGCGCGCGCGGGCCGCGACTCGTGCGAGCGATGCGCGCGTCTGACCGCCAATCCAGTCCGCGAGTTTCTCCGCGGACAACTCATTTTGTTGCATGATGCTCGCCGCGTGATGCGCGACGAGAAATGCCGCGTTGGTCGTCTGATGGTCGTCGACGGCAAACGGGAACGGCACGAACAACGCCGCCACGCCCACAGCGGCGATTTCCGATACCGTCATCGCGCCGGAGCGACAAATCACGAGGTCGGCCTCAGCATAGGCGTGCGCCATGTCGTCGATGAACGGAACCAGCTCGATGCCGCCGCCCAGCGCCAGCCCCGCGTCCGCGTAATGCGCACGCAACGCTTCGATATGCTTGGCGCCGGCCTGGTGCACGATGTGTGGGCGCCGCGCCGGATCGAGCAACGCCAACGCGCACGGCACCGTTTTGTTGAGCGCCGCGGCGCCGAGGCTGCCGCCGATCACCAGCACGCGCAACGGGCCGGTGCGCGCCGCGTACCGCGCCTCGGGCGGGGCCACCGCAGCCAGTTCCGCACGGATCGGGTTACCGGTCCATTGCGCGCCGGGCAGCGTGTTAGGAAAGGCGACCAGCACGCGGCGCGCGAGCCGGGCCAATAGTTTGTTGGCCAGACCCGCAATCGAATTTTGCTCGTGCAGCACCAGTGGAATGCGCGTGAGCACGGCCATCACGCCGGCCGGAAACGTGATGTAGCCTCCCATGCCAAGCACGACATCGGGCCGCACGCGGCCAAGCACTGCGCGACTTTGCAAGCACGCGCGCAGCAGGTTCAGCGGCAAGCACAGCTTCGTGGCCATGCCCTTGCCGCGTACGCCGCCAAAGCGCACGAACTCGACCGCAATGCCGTACTTGGGCACCAGTGTCGCCTCCATTGCGCTCGGATTGCCAAGCCATACGACCCGCCAGCCCTGCGCCTGCATCCGCTGCGCGACCGCCAGTCCGGGAAATACATGGCCGCCGGTGCCGCCCGCCATCACGAGCAACGTGCGTGCGCTCATATCTTGCCTCCGCGCATCAGCACCCGGTTCTCGTAATCGACGCGCATCAGCAGCGCCAGCGCCACGCAGTTGAGCAGGATGCCGGAGCCGCCATAGCTAACTAGCGGCAGCGTTAACCCCTTGGTCGGCAGCAGGCCGAGGTTCACCCCCATGTTGATGAACGTCTGCGCGCCGACCCACAGGCCAATGCCTTTCGCGACCAATCCGGCGAACGTGCGATCCAGTGCGAGCGCCTGGCGACCGATTTCGAACGCGCGCCGCACGATCCAATAAAACAGCAGGATCACGACGACCACGCCGACAAAGCCAAGCTCCTCGCCAATCACCGCGAGAATGAAGTCGGTGTGCGCTTCAGGCAAATAGTTGAGCTTCTCGACGCTGCCGCCCAGGCCGACCCCGAACCACTCGCCGCGTCCGAATGCGATCAGCGAATGGGTGAGCTGGTACGCCTTGCCTTGCGCATAGCGGTCGTCCCACGGATTCAGGTACGCAAAGATGCGCTCGCGACGCCACGGCGAGGCCCAGACCAACATGCCGAACGTGCCAATGGCGGTCAGCGCCAGGCCGCCAAACAGCCGCCCGCTCACGCCGCCCAGGAACAACACGCCCATCGCGATCGCCGAGATCACCATGAACGCGCCCATGTCCGGCTCCAGCAGCAGCAGCGCGCCAACCACGCCGACTGCGATCGCCATCGGCAGGAAGCCCTTCGCGAACTGGTGCATGTACTCCTGTTTGCGGACCGTATAGTTGGCCGCGTAGATTGTCACCGCCAGCTTCATGATTTCCGACGGCTGTATGTTCGTGATGCCCAGTGGGATCCACCGGCGCGCGCCGTTCACGCCCTTGCCCAGGTAAGGTATCAGCACGACCACCAACAACACCAACGCGACAAGGAAGAGCCGCGGCGCGTACTTGTCCCAGGTCTTGACCGGAATGCGGAACGCCACCAGCGCGCCAAGCGCCCCGGTCACGACCGATGCCACGTGCCGCACGAGGAAATGGTATGGTGTATAGGTCGAGTACTTGGGCGAGTCGGGCAACGCGATCGACGCCGAATACACCATCACGAGTCCGAGCGACAACAGCGCGATCGTCACCCAAAGCAGCGAGTGGTCATGGTCGCGCATGCGCGAGCGCAACGGGCGAATGCCGCTGACCGCGCTGGCCAGCCCCACGCCGCTTGACGGGGTGGCCGCGCTGGCAGCGCCGACCCCGTCGCTAGGCACGGCGTAGCGGCGCCCAACGAGCCTTGCTGCGATCCGCTGCACCCGGCTCATAGCATCCCTCCTTTGTCGGCCGCGATGTCCTCGACCTCGCTGCGGAACACCTGCGCGCGCTGCGCATAGCCGGAGAACATGTCCAGGCTCGCGCAGGCAGGAGACAGCAGCACCCCATCCCCGGGCTGGGCGACGGCTGCCGCAGCACGCGTTGCCGCCTGCAGGCTCGGATGCAGAGCCAGTTCAACACCCGTATCAGCCAGTGCCGCGCGCAGCGCAGGCGCGTCGCGGCCAATCAGCATCACAGCCCGGCACCAGCGCGCCACCGGCGCCGCGAGCGGAGCAAAATCCTGGCCCTTGCCGTCACCGCCCGCGATCAATACGATCCGCTGCGCGAGGCCGTCGAGCGCGGCCACGGTCGCCCCGACGTTGGTACCCTTGCTGTCATCGACGTAGTCGACTCCGTCGATCGATCCAATCCACTCGACGCGATGCGGCTCGCCGCGGTACTCGCGCAAGCCGTGCAGCAACGCGGCGAGCGGCAAACCGATCGACTGGGCCAAAGCAAGCGCAGCCATTGCATTCGCCGCGTTATGCAAGCCGCGAATGCGCAAGGCATCGGCAGGCATGAGCCGCTTGACTGCGATATCGGGCACGGGCCCGCCGCTCTTGCGGCGGCGATTCGTCGCGCGTTGTTCGGATGCGTCGTTGCGCTCGTATGCCTGAACGAGCCATGCGATGCCTCCATCGCGTTGGATACCGTAGTCGCCATCGTTCTGCGGCACGTTGAGTCCAAAGGTCCAATACGGCACACTGGCACCACCGGCCGGCACGAATGCCATCACGCGCGCATCGTCGCGGTTCAATACGCGCAGCGTGCGCAGCCCGAAGATTCGCCCCTTTGCGGCAGCGTAGGCGTCCAGTCCACCATGCCAGTCCAGATGGTCCTGCGTGATGTTAAGGATGACCGCCGCATCGGGTTCGAACGTGTGCGATGTCTCGAGTTGGAAGCTGGACAGCTCCAGTACCCAGACGTCAGGTAGCTTCGCCGCGTCGATGGCCTCGGCCAGCTTGTCCAGCATGGCCGGACTGATGTTGCCGGCCACCGCAACGCGCTTGCCGGCCCGCTCGCACAGCAGCCCGGTTAGCGCCGTGGTCGTCGTCTTGCCGTTCGTGCCGGTGATCGCCAGCACCTTGGGCTGGTAGCCATCGTTGGCCAGCGCGCGCAACGCCTGCGCAAAGAATTCGAGTTCGCCCCACACGTCAATGCCACGCTCGCGGGCCGCGCCGATCAACGCAGCCAGGTCCGCACGATGCGGCGACAAACCGGGACTGATGGCCACCAACTCGATACCGCCATCGAGCAGCGCGGGACTGAACGCACCGCCGACGAATTCGGCGTCGATGCCCAGCGCTGCCAATTGCGACAGGTTCGGCGGCGCGGCGCGAGTATCCGCCACGCGCATGCGGCAACCGTGGCGCGCGCACCAGCGCGCCATCGCCAGCCCCGATTCGCCGAGCCCCAGCACGAGCGTCGTTGGGCGTTGCCGTTCTCCGAACTTGCCACCAAACATCGTTTTTTTCCTCAGTTCCCGGTTACCGTAATTTCAGCGTGGACAGACCAAACAGGCACAGCATCAACGTGATGATCCAGAAGCGGACCACCACCTGCGTCTCCTTCCATCCGGACAACTCAAAATGGTGATGCAACGGCGCCATCTTGAAGATGCGCCGGCCCTCGCCATAGCGGCGCTTCGTGTAGCGGAACCACGTGACCTGCAACATGACCGAGACGGTTTCGGCGACAAACACGCCGCCCATGATGAACAGCACGATTTCCTGCCGCACAATCACCGCGATCGTGCCCAGCGCGCCACCGAGCGCGAGCGCACCGACATCCCCCATGAATACCTGCGCGGGGTACGTGTTGTACCAAAGGAATGCGAGTCCCGCACCGCCCATCGCCGAGCAAAAGATGAGTAACTCGCCCGCGCCAGGAATATGCGGAAACAGTAAGTACTTTGAATAGACGGCGCTGCCCATCACATACGCGAACACGCCGAGCGCTGCCCCGACCAGCACGACCGGCATGATCACCAGTCCGTCCAGCCCGTCGGTCAGGTTCACCGCGTTGCTCGAGCCGACGATCACGAAATAGGTCAACGCAATGAACCCCCAGACGCCGAGCGGATAGCTGATCGCTTTTAGGAACGGTAGGGCCAGATCGGCGCGCGCTGGCAAGCCGATTGAGAATCCGCTGCGCACCCACACCATAAACAGATCGAACACGCGCGCGTTATTCGCCTCGGATACCGAGAACGCGAGATACACGGCGGCGAATAACCCGATGACCGATTGCCAGAAGTACTTTTCGCGCGAAGACATGCCACGCGGGTCCTTGTAGACGACCTTGCGATAATCGTCGACCCAACCGATCACGCCGAAGCCGAACGTGACCAGCATCACGATCCAAATGAAGCGATTGGTTAGGTCGCTCCACAGCAGCGTCGACACGGCAATGCCAATCAGGATCAGCACGCCGCCCATTGTCGGCGTGCCAGACTTGATCAAATGCGTCTGCGGTCCGTCCTTGCGCACGGCCTGACCCATCTTCAGCGCGGTGAGCTTGCGGATCACCGTGGGGCCACAGACCAGGCCGATCAACAGCGCGGTGATGGTCGCCATCACCGCGCGAAACGTCAGATAGTTGATCACGCGCAAATAGCTTGCATCGCTTTGCAGCCATTGCGCCAGCGCCAATAGCATTCGAGGTCCTTTTAATGCACGCCGGTCCGGGCCGGCGCATCGGTTGCAGGGGGAAGCGTCAAAGCCTGGACCACGCGCTCCATGCGCATGAAACGCGAGCCCTTGACCAGGATCGTCGCACCGGCGGCGCGCTCCGATGCGACGGCGTCCTTGCAGAGCAGCGCGGAAACGAGTGCCTCAGCGGAATCGAAATGATGGGCGTGCGGGCCGAACGCGGTGCACGCATCGCGACTCGCGTCGCCGAGTGCGTACAGTGCATCGAGCCCGCATTCGCGCGCATAGGCGCCGACTTCGCGATGATACGCGGGTCCGTTGTCGCCGACTTCTCCCATGTCGCCTATTACCAGCACGCGCGGCGCCTCACGCATAGCCAATACGTCGATCGCCGCGCGCATCGAATCCGGATTGGCATTATAAGTATCGTCAATCACCGTCGCGCCGGCCCATGGCGTCGCTTGCGCGACCTTGGTCTGCAGCCGTCCATTGACCGGCTCGAAGGCCTCGAGCCCACGCCGTATCGCGTCCAGTCCGACGCCGGCGGCAAGCGCGGCCGCGGCGGCGGCGAGCGCATTGCGCGCATTGTGCTCGCCAGGCGCGCGCAACGACACCTCGAGCGCGCCGGCGCGAGTCTCAATTCGCAATGCGCCGGTGTCCGTGATCGTGCCTTGAACCACCGCGTCGCTATCGGCACCGGGCCGGCGCAGCGCGAAGTCCACGATCGGATTGTCGGTGGCCGCCACCTGCCAGATGCCGGCATACGGATCGTCGGCGGGGAACACCGCCGTGCCATCCGGTGGCAGCGCATGGATCACGCTCGCATGCTCCAGCGCCACGGCCTCAACCGTCGCCATGAATTCTTGATGCTCGCGCTGGGCATTGTTGACCAGCGCGATCGTGGGTCCGGCAATCCGGGCTAGCTGTTGCGTTTCACCAGGATGGTTTATACCAAGCTCAACGACCGCGAGCCGATGCTGCGACGCGAGCTGCAACAACGTGAGCGGCACGCCGATATCGTTGTTTAGATTGCCCTGCGTCGAGAGTCGCTGTGCGTGACCGACGGCGGCGGCAAAGATCGACGCGATCATTTCCTTAACCGTGGTCTTGCCGTTGCTGCCGGTCACCGCGACCAGCGGCAACGCAAACCTGCGACGCCAGCCGGCCGCGAGCGCGCCGAGCGCGGACCGTGTGTCGGCCACGCGGATCGCCGGCACACGCCAGTCGCCAGGGCGGCGCGATACCAATACGGCGGCCACGCCGCGCCGCGCAAGCTCCGGCAGGAAATCATGTGCGTCGAAACGCTCGCCCTTGAGCGCGACGAACAAGCTTGCCGGCCCGCAACTGCGACTGTCAGTCGAGACCTGATCGAAACCCACCGTATCGTCGCCCAATACCGTGGCGCCGTCGATCAGTGCAGCCGCCTCGCGCAGCGTCAACATCGTCATTCGGCTTCTCCGCGAGGTTGCGTCGCGCGCGACGCAAGCGCAAGGCGTGCATGATCCTGATCTGAAAACGGCCGCTTCTTGCCCATCACTTCCTGTGTTGCCTCATGCCCCTTGCCGGCGATCAGCACGACGTCGGCGGCGGCCGCGCCACGCACCGCCTGCAGGATCGCGCCGGCGCGATCCTCGACGGTGCGCACGCGTGCCGGCTCGCGCATCGCACCGACGATCTGGCCGATGATGACCCGCGGCGGCTCGCCACGCGGGTTGTCACTCGTCACGATGACGCTGTCGGCAAGCCGCTCGGCCATCGCCCCCATCAGCGGCCGCTTAGTCGCATCGCGATCGCCCCCACAGCCGAACACGCAGACGAGCTTGCCGCCCCGCTGCGTGGCGATCGGCCGCAGTGCGTCGAGCGTCTTTTCCAATGCGTCCGGCGTATGTGCGTAATCGACGACCACCAGCGGCTCGTCCATTTGCGGCCGCCCGCCGAGCTGTTGCATCCGGCCGTTGACCGGTTCCAGCCGCGTGATCTGCGACAGCGCCGTATCGAATGGCACGTCGGCGGCCAGTAGCACGCCGAGGACGGCGAGCAAATTGGCGACATTGAACGTGCCGAGCGTGCTCACCTCGAGTTCAGCGTGCCCCCAGTCGGAGACCACCGTGAAGGCGGTGCCGGTGGCGGTCGCACGGATCGCCATCGCATGCAGCGAAGCGTCGCCACGCGGCCTGGTCGAGGCGATGCCGTACGAGATCGTGCGCACCCGCGTGGCCAAATGCCCGATCAGCCGGCGCCCGGCCTCGTCGTCGCGATTGATGACCGCCGCGCGCAAGCCCGGCCAGTCGAACAGCCGCGCCTTGGCGGCTTCGTACGACGCTAGGTCCCTGTGATAGTCGAGATGGTCCTGCGTCAGGTTAGTGAACACCGCGATATCGAACGCGACGCCATTCACGCGCCCCTGGTGCAGTGCGTGCGAGGACACTTCCATCGATACCGCACTGGCGCCGTGCGCACGCAGCGCCGCAAGGCTGCGGTGCACCTGCGGCGCGTCGGGGGTCGTGAACCCGGTGGGCGAAAGCTGCCCCGGCAGCCCGGTGCCCAACGTGCCGACGATCGCGCAACGGGTGCCACTGCCGCTCAGCGCACCCGCGACCCAATGACTGGTGGTGGTCTTGCCATTGGTGCCCGTAATGCCGACCATCAGCATGTCACGACTCGGCTCGCCATACCACGCACTGGCAATGTGGCCTGCAAGCTGATCGAGTTTATGAACCTCGAGCACCGGCCCGCCGCCCGGGGTCCCGCCGCCGGCCTGGACCAACACGGCCGCCGCGCCGCGCTGCAATGCATCGGCGATATACGGACGACTGTCTGCGCCGTCCACCGCATACGAGACGAACGCGTCGCCGGCGCGCACCGCGCGGCTGTCCGCCTGCAGTTGCGCATACGGTGCAAGCCGGGCGCGCAACCACGCGAGCACATCGGCCCGCGCGCGCTCGATTTGTTCGCGCGTCAGTGGCGGGCGGCTCATCGTACGGTCCTCTGCGTCGCGCTCACATTGATGATGGGCTTGGCGTCGTCGCTGACCACGAGCTGCTTGACCGGCATGTCGGGCGGCACATTCAGCGAGCGCAGCGTGTCGCCGGCAATCGCCGAGAAGACTGGACCGGAGACCTGTCCGCCGAAGTGACTGCCAGCTGTCGGCTCATCGACCGACACCGCCACCACGATGCGCGGATTCGGCATCGGCGCCATACCAACGAACGACGCCCGATACTTACCGCGATCGTAGCCGCGTCCCACGTGCTTGTATGCGGTGCCGCTCTTGCCGCCCACGCGGTAGCCCGGCACCGCCGCGTCGGGCGATGTGCCGCCCGGCTGCGTGACGGTCTCCAGCATCGCACGAACCTGCCGCGCCGTGGTGGCCGAGAACACCTGCGTGCCTTGCGGCGCGTCGCCATTGTTGCCCCTGATCAGCGTGAGCGGAATGATGCGGCCGTCATGCGCGATCGCGGTATAGGCCCGGCCGAGTTGGAATAGCGACGCGGACAAGCCGTAGCCATATGACATCGTCGCCTGCTCGATGCGACGCCAACTCTTCCAAGGACGCAACCGTCCAGCCGCCGCGCCGGGGAAGCCGACCTTCGGCGCCTGGCCCAGTCCGATGCTCGTATACATATTCCACATTTCCTCGGGCCGCAACTGCATCGCTATCTTTGTCGCGCCGATGTTGCTGGACTTCTGGATGACGCCGCCGACGGTCAACACGCCAAAGCCGGCGTCGTCCGTGATCGTCGCACCATCCAATGTAAAGCGGCCCACGCCGGTATCGACCAGCGTCGTCGGCGATACGCGGTGCAGGTCCAGCGCGAGCGACACGGTAAACGGCTTCATGATCGAGCCGGGCTCAAACACGTCGGTCAGCACACGGTTGCGTAACTGCTCGCCGGTCATGTGCGAGCGGTCATTCGGGTTGTACGTCGGATAGTTAACCAGCGCGAGCACCTCGCCCGTCTTCACGTCGATGACGATCGCCGCGCCGGCCTTCGCCTTAAACCGGTCGACCGCCGCCTTCAGGTTAGCGTACGCGATGTACTGGATCTTGCTGTCCAGCGACAACTCGACGTCCTGCCCATTGCGCGGCTTGACCAACTCATCGACGTCCTCGACGACGCGCCCGATCCGGTCCTTGATCACGCGGCGGCTGCCCGGCACGCCGGCCAACGCCTTCTGGTCCGCGAGCTCGATGCCTTCCTGCCCCTCGTCCTCGACGTTGGTGAAGCCGATCATGTGCGCGGTGATCTCGCCTTCCGGATAAAAGCGCTTGTATTCAGGCCGCGCGTAGATGCCGGGGATGTCCAGTGCGGCCACCTTCTGCGCGACGTCCAGCGGCACTTGCCGCTTCAAGTAGACAAACGTTTTGTCCTGCGACAACTTTGTGCGCAACCCCTTCTCATCCATCGACAACAGCTTTGAGAGCGCCGTCAGCTTGCCAGCGCCCAGATCGTCAGGCACCGATTCGGGAATGGCCCAGATCGCGCGCACCGGCAAGCTGGTGGCCAACACCAGCCCGTTGCGATCCAGGATCTTGCCACGCGTGGCCGACAACTCGATAGTGCGCTGATAACGGCTTTCGCCCTGCTTTTGATAAAACGCGTTGCTCGGTCCCTGAATCCAGAATGCACGCGCCGCCAGTGCGACGAACGCGACGAATAGCAGAAACACGACGAGCTTGGAGCGCCACATCGGCAAGCACACCGACAGTACCGGGCTCGACGAGAACGGTACATGACGACGATGATGGCTCGAGCGCTTCATCGGGTCGCTCTCGTCATGGTGCCCGACGACGCGGAACTGGATGCGCCGGCCCTCGCGTCGCTGGCCGGCGGCATATCGGCCGGCACGCTCGCCGGATCGACACTCAGATACTGGGTACGACCCGGCACCACCGGCTGCATCTTCAGGTCGGCGGTGGCGATACGCTCGATGCGCGAGGTCTTCGACAATGCGCTTTGCTGGTATTGCAACTGCGCATAGTCCAACTGCAGCTGATGCTCTTGCGACTGGGCGCGCTGAAGATCGATGAACACTTCGCGCTGCCGGTTCGTCGCGTTGACGACCGACAGTGCGCAGCCCAACACAACGATGAGCAGGAAGATGTTGAGCCGGCTCATGCCAACACCCGCTCGGCGATGCGCATCACGGCGGAGCGGGCACGCGGGTTAGCCGCCACTTCCGCTTCACCAGCAAAGATACGCCCAAGAATGCGCAACGGCGGACTGGGTAAGTCCGCCGCGCGAATCGGCAGGCGCCGGTCCACGGCCGGCGCGCGCGCGTGCGATTGAAGGAATCGCTTAACGATGCGGTCCTCTAGCGAATGAAAGCTGATGACCACCAACCGACCTCCCTGCTCCAACGACTCCAATGCGGTTTCAAGAACTACCGGCAGCTCCGCAAGCTCTTGATTGATGTGAATCCGTATAGCTTGAAAGGTGCGAGTGGCCGGGTCCTGGCCCTTCTCGCGGGTCTTGACGGCGCGAGCCACGATCTCGGCAAGCTCACGTGTGCGCACGAGGGGCCCGAGACGCCCGGACTCTGCCCGGCGAGCAACAATCGCCTTTGCAATCTGAACAGCAAACCGTTCTTCCCCATAATCCCGTATCACCTCTATCAATTCCCGCTCGCCCACATGCGCGAGCCATTGTGCGGCGGACTCGCCGCGCGTCGGATCCATGCGCATGTCCAGGGGACCATCGTGGCGAAAGCTAAAGCCTCGCGCCGGATCGTCGATTTGCGGCGACGACACGCCCAGATCCAGCAATACGCCCGACACGCGCGCGCCGCCGCGCGTCGCCAGCACGTCGCGCAGTTGCGCGAAGCTGCCATGCACAACATCCAGCCGTGGATCGGCGATCCGGCGCGCCACCTCGATCGCCTGTGGGTCTTTGTCGAACGCAATCAGCCGGGCGGCAGGTGCAAGCCGCGCAAGCACCGCTTGACTGTGACCGCCCCGGCCGAATGTGCCATCGACATAAATTCCATCGGCGCGCGTGACCAGCGCATCGACCGCTTCATCCAGCAGCACCGTGCGATGCTGTCTCGGCTTTTCCATCGCGGATGCCATCCGATGCTCCGCAATCAGAAAGTAAAGTTCTTTAGTGCGTCGGGCATGCCTTGCGCCATCGCGGCTTGCTCCTTCGCGGCATACGTTTGCGCATCCCACAACTCGAAGTGGCTGCCCATGCCGAGCAGTATCACTTCACGTTCTAAGTTCACGGCGACGCGCAACTCAGGCGAGACGAGCACCCGGCCCGCCGAATCCATATCAACGTCCGACGCATTACCGAGGAAAATCCGTCGCCACCAGTGCGCATCCATCGGCAACGCGGCAATCTTGTTACGGAACGCTTCCCATTCGGGCCATGGAAACAGCAACAGGCAGCCATCCGGGTGCTTGGTGATCGTTACCCGGCCCTGCGCCTGTCCTAGCAGCGCTTCCCGATAACGCGACGGCACCGACATCCGGCCCTTCGCATCGAGCGTTAGCGCCGACGCCCCCTGAAACACGTCCCATCCCCCTGTCATCGGCATGCGCCGCGCATGCCACCTGAACCCATTTCATTACCCCAGCCGTGCGGATAGCACACAAAAGTACACTTTTTCACACTGACCCCCACTTTAGAGGAACGCCTGACAGGGGTCAAGGGCGCAACTGTGGTTATGCACGCGAATTTATTTGATAGAACAAAGACTTAGCGCCCCCCGTTAAAGCGGGGGCCCAATAGAAATTTTTTAACAAAATGAAGGGATTGCCCGCACTTTTAAAAGTAATACGTGAGAGTTCGGCAATTTTTTCGCTGCGTCGCATGATGCGTGGGTCGACAGAGGTCATTTTTGCAGCACGATAGCGGCGCCACGCCGGATCAAGCGAGTTGACCCGGTAGCCCCCGGCGCCGACGTGATCGACGTTGTGGGCTATCGGACATGTCAACACGATCGGCGTCGCGGGCACCCGGCGATGTCAACACGACCGGCGTCACGGGCACCCGGCGATGTCAACGCGATCGGCGTCGCGGGCACCCCGGCCATCTCGATGCGATCGGCGTTGGGAAGTCAAGTGCCTGCGGCCGGCCCCATGCCCAGCGAATCCGGGCGGCGCACGCGATGGCGTTAGATATAGTACGCAGTACGGGTCATCACACGCGCGGCCACGCGCATCAGCGCGGTCACCGGGGCGGCCAACTCCACGCCGCCGGCATCCGACGCGGCGCGCGCATGCGCAATCTCATCCGTGCGCATCTGCATGACAATTGCGCGTGACGCGTGGTCGAGCGCCGGCAGCCGGTCCAGATGGCCATCCAGGTGCTGCTCGACCTGGCGCTCCGTTTCAGCCATAAAGCCAAGGCTGACGCGATCGCCAAACCGGCCGGCGACAAAGCCGATGGCAAGCGAGCCAGCGTACCACAACGGATTGAGCAAGCTCGGCCGCGAGTTCAGTTCGCCCAACCGATGCGCGGTCCACGCCAGATGGTCCTCCTCCTCGCGCGCAGCCCGCTCGAACGCTTGCTTCAGCCGCTCGGAGCGGGTCGCCAGCTTCTGCGCCTGATAAAGCGCCTGCGCGCACACCTCTCCCACATGATTCACCCGCATCAGCGCCGCCGCATGACTTTGCTCAGCCACTGTCATCTGACTGTCGTCGGCCACCACGTCGGAGCGCGGCACCGGTCGGCTCATTCGGGTCACCCCTGTGATGGAGCGCAAGCCACGATCCAACTCCCCAATCAACTCGTCGAGCAGCATTTCAATACTCCTTCATCCATACGTCACTACCACTGGGCACGACACCGGGTCCTCGTTGCATGCGCCGGCGCATGGCAACCCGCCGACGCCCGGCAACCGCTGCGCAGCAAATGGCACCGAACGGCCTTAGTGGATTCCGCCATCGCGCCAATGCCCACAAGTTGTTGACGTTGAGGAAATTTTCCACGGGCATGGCTGATTCGGGATGGCTACTGACCGGCTGTTGCGTAAAAGTGACACAGCACACCCGAAACCCGGACAAAACTGGGCTTTTCCTTGGTCGATACGGACCCTTTTGCTACATTGAGGTCCAGCTTCTCGCGAAGTTGCAAAGCAAGGAAGTTATCACACTGACCTTGCCTATAAGTCAGACAATCTCTGGAGATCATTTCGATGAAAAAGTCGCTTCTCGCTCTCGCGGCATTCGGCGCTTTCTCAGGTGTTGCCCATGCGCAAAGTAGCGTGACTCTGTACGGTATCATTGACGAAGGCCTGAATTACACGAGCAACAGCGGCGGCCACACGCTGTGGAACCTGTCCAGCGGCGTGATGCAAGGCAGCCGGTGGGGCCTGCGTGGCACCGAAGACCTAGGCGGTGGCTTGAAAGCGATCTTCACGTTGGAAAACGGCTTTGACGTCAACACCGGCAAATTCGGCCAAGGCGGCCTCGAATTCGGCCGTCAAGCGTTTGTCGGTCTGTCGTCGAGCAGCTTTGGTACGGTCACGCTAGGTCGTCAATACGACTCCGTGGTCGACTACGTCGGTCCGCTGGAAGCCGGTGACCAATGGGGTGGCTACCTCGCCGCTCACCCGGGCGACTTGGATAACTTCAACAACACCTATCGCACCAACAACTCGATTAAGTACACGAGCCCGAACTTCGCAGGCTTAACCTTCGGCGGCTTGTACAGCCTGGGCGGCGTGGCTGGCGATTTCTCGCGCAACCAAGCGTTCTCGCTGGGCGCGGGCTACATGAATGGCCCGTTGGTGTTGGGCGTCGGCTACTTGAACGTGCGTAACCCGAACGTCAGCTTCTTCGGCAACAGCACGTCGGGCACGATCAACGCTGGCGTGTCGAACGTGACTTCGTCGGTCTACGGCAGCTACGGCTCGGCCCACACGTATCAAGTGATTGGTGCGAGCGGCGCGTACACGTTCGGCCCGGCAACGGTCGGCATCACGTATTCGAACACGAAATTCTACAATCTGGGCAGCACGTACGCATCGGCTTTCGCCGGCAGCACTGCGACGTTCAACAACGCCGAAATCAACTTTAAGTATCAATTGACCCCGGCATTGGTGCTCGGCGCAGCGTATGACTTCACAAAGGGCAGCTCGATTAATGGCCAGTCCGGCGCGAAGTACCACCAAGGCGCGCTGGGCGCGGACTACTTCCTGTCCAAGCGTACCGACGTGTACCTGATCGGTGTCTACCAGCACGCGTCGGGCAACACGGTGTCGACTTCGTCGAGCGGCGTAGATTCGGTGGTTGCAGCCACCGCCAACATCATGGGCCTGTCGCCGTCGACGACGAACAACCAAGCCACGGTTCGCGTCGGCATCCGCCACAAGTTCTAATAACACGCTTTAAAAAGGTTGTAACCTTTAAAGGCGCCTTCGGGCGCCTTTTTTAATGCGCTGCCACGCTGATATCACGTCAGGTTCGACATCGCAGCTAGCTCAGCGTTGGGGCACGCTCAACGTCTCGGCGAACTCAGAACTCACCGTCCCAGCAAACTTAATGTCAGGGCACGCTCAATGTCGAGGCGCGTCGCGCAGCTCGCGCCGTAGAATCTTGCCGACGTTCGTTTTCGGCAGTTCAGCCCTGAACTCGACTGCTTTCGGACGCTTATAGCCAGCCAGGCGCCCCCTACAGAACGCGATAACAGCCTGCTCGGTGAGCGCTGGGTCTTTCTTCACAATGAACAGCTTCACCGCCTCACCGGAATGCGGGTCCGCCACGCCCACCGCGGCAACTTCATAGACGCCCGGCATCTGCGCAACCACGTCCTCGACCTCGTTCGGATAGACATTGAAGCCCGACACCAGGATCATGTCCTTCTTGCGGTCGACGATTTTCACGTAACCACGTTCGTCGATCAGGCCGACGTCGCCGGACTTGAAGAAACCATCCGCCGTCATCACGTTAGCCGTCTCATTCGGGCGGTTCCAATAGCCGGCCATGACCTGCGGGCCGCGAATGCAGATCTCGCCGGGCTGCCCCAGCGGCAACTCGTTGCCCTCGTCGTCACGGATCGACACTTCGGTAGATGGCAACGGCAAACCGATCGTGCCCGTATACTCGGTCGAGGTCGTCGGGTTGCACGTCACGCAAGGTGACGTCTCGGATAAACCATAGCCTTCGACGATCGGCGCGCCGGTCATGTCGTACCACCGCTTCGCCACCGCCTCCTGAACGGCCATCCCTCCCGCGTTAGCCACCACCAGTTTAGAAAAGTCCAGCTTGCCGAAGTCGGGATGATTGAGCAGCGCGTTGTACAGCGTATTGACCGCGGGAAACGTACTGACCGCGTACCCTTTCAACTGCTTGATCGTACCGGCAATATCGCGCGGGTTTGGAATCAATACACCGAGCCCGCCGGTACGCACCGTCAGCAGTGCGCAGACAGTCAACGCATAGACGTGATACAGTGGAAGCGCGATCACTGTAGTAAATTGCGTGAGTTCTGCATGCGCGCTGCGCGCCGGATTGAGCCAAACTTCCGATTGCAGTACGTTCGCCACGATGTTCCGATGCAGCAGCGTCGCCCCCTTCGCGATACCCGTCGTGCCTCCGGTATATTGCAGAAAGGCGACATCATCCGGTCCTTGCTGCACGGGGCGAAACGTGCCTCGCTTGCCCTGCGCGAGCGCCTCGTTGAAGCGCACTGATCCCGGCAGCGACCAGGCCGGCACCATCTTTTTCACATGCCGCACGACCCAATTGATCACGCAGCCCTTCACGCCCATCAGATCGCCCACCGCGGCCACAATAACGTGCTTGACATCGGTGTTGGGCAAGGCCGCCTGCAGCGTCGTCGCAAAATTCTCGAGGAGGATGATTGCCTGTGCGCCACTGTCACGCAGCTGGTGTTCTAGCTCGCGCGGCGTGTAGAGTGGGTTGACGTTGACCATCACATATCCGGCCCGCAACACGGCCGCGATTGCAACAGGATACTGCAACACGTTCGGCATCATCACTGCGACGCGGGCGCCCTTGGCCAAACCCTTGCGTTGCAAATAGGCGGCCAATGCTCGAGACAGCCGATCCAATTCCCCGTAGGTCAACACCTGCCCCATGCAGGCAAACGCTGGCCGCTCAGCAAATTGGCCAAAGCTCTCCTCGAGCAGCAGCGTCACCGACGCATAGATCGACGGATCGATATCCGCTGGCACGCCGGCGGGATACGATTTAAGCCAGATGCGTTCCATGCGGCACCTCCTCCGATTGATTTCGAATGATCGTGCTAAAAATGGCATGCTAGCCGCAACGGCGCTCTCGGACAATCGCTTTAGATGGTCTCCTCAACCGGCATTGCCCCCGAAGATGCACCATTATGCCGTTTGCAATGCCTCGTGCCACCGCATCGACCGAGTGGATCTCCAGATGCGGCTCGGTCTCGCTTGCGCGCAGGCTTTGCACGTTGGCGAGACTGCTGTTCAGGACGTTGCGCGCGGGCGGCGAGGCCATCGACAATGGATAACGGGCGGCCAACTCCGATGCATGGCGGCCAGTTGATACGATCGGCGGCTCGAAGCGTCGCCAGAAGCGCCTCATGCAGCTGATTCTAGATGCCTGCCTGCTGCCAATCGCGCAGCCGACGCCAACGGCTCATACCCGAGCCGTCCCCCGCTTCCTGTGCAAGCATTTCCTAGGCAGTGCCAGTGCGCAGCACGAATAGAATGCCGGTCAACACGGCGTGATTGTCGAGCGGCTTTCAATGGCGTAGCGCACCCGGCACGGTATGGGTGGTGGCAGAAGCGGTTGGATCAGCAACCACAGTTCATCATTAAGTAACGGTTTAGCCATGATCTCATCGCTAGCAAAGTAACGATGCGGTTAACTAAACACGATGCAGGTTGGCAGTCCTAGTGGCTCATTTTGTCAGAAATTTTTAGTCGACGAACCATGCGCGGCAATGTGCGTTGCATAGTCATGCTTAAACGTGCGAATGCCTCTGCTGAAGCATTCGCACTTGGCTTATGCTGTTCCGAATGACGAAGTGCTTACGCACAACTACCGAATGTCGCCTTACATCCGATTCTGCAACGTCAGTGCCGCATTGCAAAAACGCGAACTGCTAAGGAAGACCTATCACCATTGGAATCCTCCTGACGCAACGGCTCCAAAATAACCGCGACCGTTCGCGTTTGCGGCGAGCTTGAACACCCAGCGATTATTCGGTGTGACGTGCGATATGCCAAGCGCAGCGCCATACTGGCCGCGGTATGTTGCACCCGCAAACGCCGCCAGACTCTTCCCAGGCAACGTCGGTTGTGGCAATCCCGCCACCGCCATTGCCGCTGCAATGCCTGCTGACGCGTCGCGATCGACACGCGCAACGGCTTCGTCCAACTGAGCTTTGTTGACTGCATCAGTCGGTTCCGTGCCGCGTGCGACATGCGTGATCTTGCGCTCTTGGCCAGGCGTGCCGACTGATACGCGGGTTTCGTCGACGCTCATACCGAGTTGCTCGGTCATGACCGACGGCAACTCTGCCGCGATCGCCTCGCGCAACCACCCATGAAGCACATCTTGTTCGGGGACAGCGTCACGTGACGTAGCGGCTGCCGTACTTGGGCTGGGCCGTGTCAAGGACGTCATTTTCGTCGGCTCAGAGTTTGGATGTTGATCGGCCTGCACACTATTGGAAACACTTGAGGAATTGCGGGCGACCGGTTCAGGGATGTTCTCGCCTACTTGAGACTGCTTTTCATTATCCGTCTTCGCCATTACAGCGGCTTGACTGACAGAAACCGAATCTGCACCGACATCCCCGTCCAAGTTATCGGCATTTCTGGAGATAGCCAAAACATGCGTACCATCCGATCCCTCCAGACTGGCACCGGCATCGCTCATTGTTGACGTGCTGCTTCGGCGTGAGGCCGAGTGTGCCAACATTGTGGCGCTCGCGTCTTGGCCGGCTGGCTGCGCCTGCTGCAGCAACTCTGCCCCGTCAGATCCACTCCTATTGCCCGGTCCAACACCTTGCACCTTGTCAACCGCTGTCAAGGCAGGGGACGAACTGGCCTCCGAGGTCTGGGCCAAGGGCTGAGTGCGGGTCTCGCCAGCGGACTGTGTTGGCTCACTGTCGATACTGGCACCGGCATCGCTCATCGTTGACGTGCTGCTTCGGCGCGAGGCCGGGCGTGCCGACGTTGTGGCGCTCGCATCATGGCCGGCTGGCTGTGCCTGCTGCAGCAACTCTGCCGAGTCAGATCCGCCCCTGTTGCCTGGTGCAACACCTTGCATCTTGTCAACCGCTGTCAAGGCAGGGGACGAACTGGCCTCCGAGGTCTGGGCCAAGGGCTGAGTGCGGGTCTCTTCAACGGACTGTGTTGGCTTACTGTCGATACTGGCACCGGCATCGCTCATTGTTGACGTGCGGCTTCGGCGCGAGGCCGAGTGTGCCGACATTGTGGCGCTCGCGTCTTGGCCGGCTAGCTGCGCCTGCTGCAGCAACTCTGCCGAGTCAGATCCACTCCTATTGCCCGGTGCAACGTCTTGCATCTTGCCCGCCGCTGTCAAGGCAGGGGACAAACTGGCCTCCGGGGTTTGGGCCAGAAGCTGGGTGCGGGTCTCGTCAGCGGACTGTGTTGGCTTACTGTCGATACTGGCACCGGCATCGCTTATCGTTGACGTGCGGCTTCGAGGCAAGGCCGGGTGTTCCGCCGGCACCTGCCCAACCTCCATCTCCCTTGACGGGGATGGGCGGCTTTGCCATATACTGTCCTCCAAGCCTGCTGCATCCAGGCCGTCCGATCTGCGTCGGTCTTCACTACTGGATCGCAACCGCTTCGCCACTTGGGGCTGCTGATGCAGCAACACTGCCGATTTGGATCTTCCCCTATTGCCCGGTGCAACGTCTTGCATCTTGTCAACCGCTGTCAAGGCAGGAGACGAACTGGCCTCCGAGGTCTGGGCCAAGGGCTGAGTGCGGGTCTCGCCAGCGGGCTGTGTTGACTTGTTGTCGATACTGGCACCAGCATCGCTTATCGTTGACGCGCTGCTTCGGCGCGAGGCCGAGTGTGCCGACGTTGTGGCGCTCGCATCATGGCCGGCTGGCTGCGCCTGCTGCAGCAACTCTGCCGAATCAGATCCGCCCCTGTTGCCTGGTGCAACACCTTGCATCTTGTCAACCGCTGTCAAGGCAGGAGACGAACTGGCCTCCGAGGTCTGGGCCAAGGGCTGAGTGCGGGTCTCGTCAGCGGACTGTGTTGGCTTACTGTCGATACTGGCACCGGCATCGCTCATTGTTGACGCGCTGCTTCGGCGCGAGGCCGAGTGTGCCGACGTTGTGGCACTCGCATCATGCTCGGTTGGCTGCGCCTGTTGAACCGGCAGTTCACTCGCCGGTTCAACCCTCATCTGCTGTACGACGGCGGGCGAACTGGCCTTCGGGGTCTGGGCCAGGTCTTGTTCGGGGACAGCGTCACGGGACGTAGCGGCTGCCGTACTTGGGCTGGGCCGTGTCAAGGACGTCATTTTCGTCGGCTCAGAGTTTGGATGTTGATCGGCCTGCACGCTATTGGAAACACTTGAGGAATTGCGGGCGACCGGTTCAGGGATGTTCTCGCCTACTTGAGACTGCTTTTCATTATCCGTCTTCGCCATTACAGCGGCTTGACTGACAGAAACCGAATCTGCACCGACATCCCCATCCAAGTTATCGGCATTTCTGGAGATAGCCAAAACATGCGTACCATCCGATCCCTCCGGATTGGCACCGGCATCGCTCATCGTTGACGCGCTGCTTCGAGGCAAGGCCGGGTGTTCCGCCGGCATCGTGGCGATCACATCTTGGCCAGCTGGCCGCTCCTGGTGAACCGGCGATTCACTCGCCTGCCCAACATCCCTCCCCCCTGATAGGGCTGGGCTACTTTGCCATTCATCCTCATCCTTGTCCACAATATACGGTGGCACAGGCTCATCATACGAGGCCAGCGTCCCTTGTTCTTTGCTTCCCTTCTCAAGGGCGGAATGATTAGTTCCGAGGATTGGAGTGTGCGTATTGCCACTCGCGTCATGCAACACAGCAACCTTGTTATCTACGACGTTAACCTCTATGCCGGAGACAGTGATCGGCGGCACATTGGTAAACGGCGATTGATGCCAGGCCAATTCATGCGTTCCTATCTGTTGCACGCCATCCGGATTCCCGTCGTCAGACATGTGCACAGGAACGAACAGCGGCGTATCAGCTTGCAAACCGTGTTGTTCCAACCCGAGCGCTGGTAGCGACCGAGACCGCTGGCGTACCCGGTTAGCTCCTTGCATGCTAGATAACGGCGCATGGCTGTCGTCGGCATGATCCTTTCCCGTATGCGATGGGTGCAATCCTTCTACGTCGATTTGATTAGCTGCGTCCTTCTGCGGGCCACTGGTCTTTACATTGACATTTTGTGAGTCTATGACTGATAGCAGTTCATTCGCCGGT
Organism: Mycetohabitans sp. B8; assembly: GCF_021991875.1. Lineage (GTDB taxonomy): Bacteria > Pseudomonadota > Gammaproteobacteria > Burkholderiales > Burkholderiaceae > Mycetohabitans. The sequence goes on along the minus strand of NZ_JAHLKR010000005.1, from coordinate 1,495 downwards.
CGCTTCCTTTTCACCAAACGGCCTGCCTCCCTTGACGAAGGCTCACTTGGCAAATTTATGGGGACCGACTGAGACCTCTTGCGTCGCCGTTTTTCTCTTCGTACGCCAACATCCGTTGGTGTTCCTGCCGCCACGTCCACTCGCTGTCTCCAATCCCCTTCCGGAGTCAGCTTACCTTGCGTATCCGAACCAAGCGTGGATGGCTTCATCTCCCTTGACGAGGATAGGCCGCTTTGCCATCCATCGTCATCCTTGTCCACAATATACGGTGGCATAGGCTCCTCATACGAGGCCAACGTCCCTTGTTCTTTGCTTCCCTTCTCAAGGGCGGAATGATTAGTTCCGAGGATTGGAGTGTGCGTATTGCCACTCGCGTCATGCAACACAGCAACCTTGTTATCTACGACGTTAACCTCTATGCCGGAGACAGTGATCGGCGGCACATTGGTAAACGGCGATTGATGCCAGGCCAATTCGTGCGTTCCTATCTGTTGCACGCCATCCGGATTCCCGTCGTCAGACATGTGCACAGGAACGAACAGCGGCGTATCAGCTTGCAAACCGTGTTGTTCCAACCCGAGCGCTGGTAGCGACCGAGACCGCTGGCGTACCCGGTTAGCTCCTTGCATGCTAGATAACGACGCATGGCTGTCGTCGGCATGATCCTTTCCCGTATGCGATGGGTGCAATCCCTCTACGTCGATTTGATTAGCTGCGTCCTTCTGCGGGCCACTGGTCTTTACATTGACATTTTGTGAGTCTATGACTGATAGCAGTTCATTCGCCGGTCGCTTCCTTTTCACCAAACGGTCTGCCTCCCTTGACGAAGGCTCACTTGGCAAATTTATTGGGACCGACTGAGACCTCTTGCGCCGCCGTTTTTCTCTTCGTACGCCAACATCCGTTGGTGTTCCTGCCGCCACGTCCACTCGCTGTCTCCAATCCCCTTCCGGAGTCAGCTTATCTTGCGTATCCAAACCGAGCGTGGATGACTTCATCCCTAATCGCGATGTCCGCCCCGTCGGCTGGCTCAACCGCTCATCGTGCGATGCGGTTTCGTCCATCGCCGCGTCTTGCCAATCGGCTGGCTTTACATCCCAGCGCGACGGTTTTTTCTGCCCTGTCGGCTGGCTCATCCGCTCATCGTACGAAGCGGTTTCGTCCATCGGCGCGTCTTGCCAATCGGCTGGCTTTACATCCCAGCGCGATGGTTTTTTCTGCCCTGTCGGCTGGCTCATCCGCTCATCGTGCGAGGCGGTTTCATCCATCGCCGCGTCTTGCCAACCGGCCGGCTTCACATCCCAGCGTGATGGTTTTTTCTGCCCTGTCGGCTGGCTCATCCGCTCATCGTGCGAGGCGGTTTCATCCATCGCCGCGTCTTGCCAACCGGCCGGCTTCACATCCCAGCGCGATGGTTTTTTCTGCCCCGTCGGCTGGCTCATCCGCTCATCGTGCGAGGCGGTTTCATCCATCGCCGCGTCTTGCCAACCGGCCG
>NZ_JAHLKR010000004.1 GCF_021991875.1 Mycetohabitans sp. B8 | reverse complement strand
GCGATGGTTTTTTCTGCCCCGTCGGCTGGCTCAACCGCTCATCGTGCGAGGCCGTTTCATCCATCGCCGCGTCTTGCCAATCGGCCGGCTTCACATCCCAGCGCGATGGTTTTTTCTGCCCCGTCGGCTGGCTTAACCGCTCATCGTGCGAGGCGGTTTCATCCATCGCCGCGTCTTGCCAACCGGCTGGCTTTACATCCCAGCGTGATGGTTTTTTCTGCCCCGTCGGCTGGCTCAACCGCTCATCGTGCGAGGCGGTTTCATCCATCGCCGCGTCTTGCCAACCGGCCGGCTTCACATCCCAGCGCGATGGTTTTTTCTGCCCCGTCGGCTGGCTCATCCGCTCATCGTGCGAGGCGGTTTCATCCATCGCCGCGTCTTGCCAACCGGCCGGCTTCACATCCCAGCGCGATGGTTTTTTCTGCCCCGTCGGCTGGCTCATCCGCTCATCGTGCGAGGCGGTTTCATCCATCGCCGCGTCTTGCCAATCGGCCGGCTTTACATCCCAGCGTGATGGTTTTTTCTGCCCCGTCGGCTGGCTCATCCGCTCATCGTGCGAGGCGGTTTCATCCATCACCGCGTCTTGCAAATCGGACCCGACTATGGTTGACCTTGCGTCATCGGAAATCAGCAATGCGGTAACAGCCCCGAGCACACACAACTTCCTTGATAAAGCGAACCTAAGGTAATTGGAGCGACGAGCGAACGGAGCACTATAAACTGCTACCGACGTTACATTAGAAATCCGCATTTAAAGTCTCTTATCATTAGCCAAGTACTAGGCGGATGGGATAAGCATGAACAGTACGCGTAGACCCGTTCCTATGCAATCAGACGCGAAGCTTGATGCGGAATTTAAAAGGAATTCGGCGGCTCGCCACTATGCTGGTTAAAAATTTTATTGTCATAGCGGCATCAAAGGACACCCCCAACACCATAACTATTAATTTAAATTAATTTATTCAATTTTTTTTCGACGGTGGCCCGTACTGCCCGGGGAACGGTGGAATCGCAACGCCATGCGCTCGCGTCTCATGGCCACAGCGTTCCCTGCCGCGCCATACCATTGCAGACACGACATCAATATGAATACGCTACCGTCTGTTCGCCGCACCACTATCAACAATGCAGCGATAACACCGTTCGGGCGCCGTTGCAACTTTTCGCGTCCCGTATGGACGGCGCGCCGCTCGATGATCTGGAGGATTTGTTATGGGCACTGCGGATACCAAAATCTCTAACAAAATGAGCCGCTAGGACTGTCAACACTGTATCGTGTTCTGTTAACCGCATCGTTGTTTTGCTGGCAATGAGATCATGGCTAAACCGATGTTCGATGCGTTCATATAGACGAACTGTGGTCACTAGTCCAACCGCTTCTGCCACCATCGAAACCGCGCCGAGCGCTACCCCGGTCGCAAGCCGCTCGACACTCGCGGCATCCCAGTTGATGGCCCCGAAACGCTCATCACCCTTGGCACCAATGCGACGGCATCGGCTACGCCAATCGGTGGGGGTGATGGCATGCTCCGTGTAACGGAACGCCTTCGTACAGCCTACCCTGTGTCGATGCAGGCTCCAGATTGTCCTGCACTCAACATCGGATCCAAGCACTGCGACGACACATCCATGCACATCCCGAATGTCTCGCGCACTCATCGCCGCGTGGCGCCAGGACTACAACGAGCAACGGCCGCACAGCGCACTGAATTACCTTTCGCCCGCAGCGTTTGCGGCGAAACATCGGGCAACAGCGGA
>NZ_JAHLKR010000003.1 GCF_021991875.1 Mycetohabitans sp. B8 | reverse complement strand
TGTTACTTGTTAAAGAGCATCGCGCCAACTCCACGTCGGCCCATCGGGCCTGCCGCATCTGCGTCGCGTCGCTGCATCAGCAGCAGAGAAACGAGATTATGAACACAATCTTGCGAAGCGTCAACAACTTTTTTTACCACCCCGGTGCGATGCTGACTGCCTCACACCCCGTTGTCCACCCCGCCCGCTGCGTTTGCTCGTTCAGCGGCCCCGCTGCCTGAGCAGCAAGGGGCCAAATCATAGACCCATGGCGCAACCCCCGCAAGGGGCAGCGGATATTTTTCAGCAAACATTTTTGTCACCTTGCCCGCCACTGCCTAGTCCACCCACGATCCCTGCGCCCCGGCCAGCCGCTTGCCTGCCCCTTCCACCCGGCGGCGCAAACCACGCCAGCGGTACCGCGCCGGCCATCGCCCGATAGCCTGGCCTGCATCGCTTGGATGGACGCGCTCGCCGTTATCGTAGGGGGCCGCCATCCGCGTCGGGTGGGCGGCATCACGCAGCGCCGGGTCGGAATCGATGACGCCGTCCAATGGGTGCTGCTTTCTGATCCAGTCGTTCACCGCACTGCGCACGGCTTCGCGCGACGCAGGAAGGTCCGCTGGCGTAAGCGTCCCGATATAGATTCGGACGCCGCCGGCGTGCATCTGCAGCCACTCGCTGATAGCCGTCAATCAGTGGCGGCGCGCCGACGACCGTATGCGGGAAATCGCAGGCTCGACATAGCTTGCAAGGGCATGGAAAGCCTGGCATTGAATCAAAAGGCGCGCATTGTGCCCGATCCCGCAGCGATTGCGCTGACGCGCGTCCCGCCACCTCCGTGCGATCGACAAGGCACGGCCACCCGCATGCCGCGCCGCTCGGGCCGGCCGCGGATTCACAAGATAAAAAACTATTAACCGACCGGTCGGTAGGTTTATACTGCGCAGAGAATCCTGATGGAGTCTTCCCATGTATACGCAATCGCTCGACCTACCGGGTAACGCCGCGCTGGCCGACAGCCCCGTTGCCAGCATAGATCAGCAGCGCTTTGACGCGCGCATCGCCGCGGACGACAAGATCGAGCCGCAGGACTGGATGCCTGATGCCTATCGCAAGACGTTAGTGCGGCAAATCTCGCAGCACGCGCACTCCGAAATCGTCGGCATGTTGCCCGAAGGCAACTGGATCAGTCGCGCGCCGAGCTTGAAACGCAAGGCGATCCTGTTAGCCAAGGTGCAGGACGAAGGCGGGCATGGGCTGTACCTGTACAGCGCCGCGGAAACGCTGGGCGTGTCGCGCGATCAGATGCTCGATGCGCTGCACAGCGGCCGTGCGAAGTATTCGAGCATTTTTAACTATCCCACGCCGAGTTGGGCCGACGTCGGCGTGATCGGGTGGCTAGTCGATGGCGCTGCGATCATGAACCAAATCCCGCTGTGCCGCTGCACATATGGCCCTTATGCGCGCGCGATGATCCGAATCTGCAAGGAAGAGTCGTTCCACCAACGCCAAGGCTTCGATGCGTTGCTGGTCATGATGCAGGGTACCGCAGCACAGCGCGAGATGGTGCAGCAGGCCGTGGACCGCTGGTGGTGGCCAGTGCTCATGATGTTCGGTCCGAGCGACAAGGACTCGGTGCACAGCAACCAGTCCGTCAAATGGGGTATCAAGCGCATATCGAACGATGACCTCCGGCAAAAATTTGTCGACGCGACCGTCGAGCAGGCCAAGGTCCTCGGCGTCACGCTGCCCGATCCGGACTTGAAGTGGAATGAGGCGCGCGGCCACTACGACTACGGCGCGGTGGACTGGGAAGCGTTCTGGCGCGTGGTCAACGGCGACGGCCCCTGCAACCGCGAGCGGCTGGCCACGCGCGTGAAGGCGCATGAGGACGGCGCCTGGGTACGCGAGGCGGCGCTGGCGTACGAGGCCAAGCAGGCTCGGCGCAACAAACCGAAAGCGGCGTAGTGGTGCGCCAGCAAGGATCGAGGAGGACCCCATGAGCAAAGAATGGCCGATTTGGGAAGTATTTGTACGCAGCAAACAGGGGCTGGATCACAAACATTGTGGCAGCCTGCATGCGGCGGACGCACAAATGGCGCTGCACATGGCGCGTGACGTCTACACGCGCCGGCAGGAAGGCGTGAGCATCTGGGTCGTACCAGCGGCGGCGATTACCGCGTCGGCGCCCGAAGAGAAATCCGAACTGTTCGATCCGGCCGGCGACAAGATCTACCGCCATCCGACCTTCTATCAGTTACCGGACAAAGTCAACCACATGTAAAGTCAGGACGGACCACGCCCATGCCAACGCAACAACATCTGGCGTATGTCCTGCGCCTCGCGGATAACGCCTTGATTCTCGGCCAGCGCAATGCCGAATGGAGCGGGCATGGCCCGGTCCTCGAAGAGGATATCGCGCTGGCCAATATCAGCCTGGACCTGATCGGCCAGGCCCGGCTGCTCTATACACACGCCGGCTCGCTGGAAGCTACGCTCACTGGCCAAGCGCGCGACGAGGACGACTACGCATTCTTCCGTGAGGAGCGCGAGTTCTGTAATTACACAATGCTCGAGCTGCCACACGCCGGCCCGTATGGCGGTACTGTACGCTCCGACCGGGACTATGCGGTCACGATCGTGCGCAATTTCCTGTATTCGACGCTGATGCTGCACGTCTGGAATGCGCTGCTGCACTCAAGCGATGCCGAGTTGGCCGCGATCGCTGCCAAGTCGCTCAAGGAAACGCGATACCACGTGCACCACGCGCGCGACTGGCTGGTACGGCTCGGCGACGGCACAGACGAATCGCATCGCCGCACGCAGGCCGCGGTCGACTTCCTGATGCCGTACACGAGCGAGTTCTTCTCCAGCGACGAACTCGAGCAGTCCATCGCGGCACAGGGCATCGGCCCACGGAACGCGACGCTGCAGCCAGACTGGTCGGAGCATGTCCGGGCGGCGCTCAACGAAGCCACGCTTGCGTGGCCAACCACGGGTCAATATGTGACGACCGGCAAACTGGGCGAGCACTCCGAGCACATGGGCTATCTGCTGGCGGAAATGCAGAGCCTAGCCCGCCAGCATCCCGGCGCCCGCTGGTAGAACGGTGCGGGCCACTCCCGGCCCCATTCCGGCATTCGCGCCGGCTTCCGAATTCGACAGAGAAACGCATGCCAGACAGTTCGACCGACACTTCACCCGTTGCCCGCGCGTGGGCGGCGCTGGACGCGGTACCCGACCCGGAGATCCCGGTCGTGTCGATCCGCGAACTCGGCATTCTTCGCGACGTGCGACAGGCACCGGACGGCGTCATTGAAGCGGTGATCACGCCAACTTACTCGGGTTGTCCGGCCATGGCGCAGATCACCGAGGACATCGGCGCGGCGCTGGATGGCGCGGGGCTCGCGCCGCACCGTGTCGTCAGTGTGCTTGCGCCCGCGTGGACCACCGACTGGATCACCGAGGGCGCGCGCGAGAAGCTGCGCCGCTACGGGATCGCACCGCCGTCACGGGCTTGCGCGACGCGGGGAATGCAAGCGCCGCAGCCGGTCAGGATCGTGTCGCGCGACGAGCGCGAGCGCGAGCACGCGCAACCCACCTGCCCGCACTGCGGCTCGTCGAACACCGAGCGGCTATCGCAGTTCGGGTCGACCGCGTGCAAGGCGCTGTACCGCTGTATGACCTGCCGCGAACCTTTCGATTACTTTAAACCGTATTAACATGGCCACTGTGCAATTTCATCCGCTGCGCATCCGCGAAGTGCGCATCGAAACGCCGGACGCCGTTTCGGTCGCTTTCGAGGTCCCTGTCGAACTGCGCGATGCGTACCGGTTCACGCAGGGGCAGTTCGTCACGCTCAAGGCCCATATCGACGGCGAGGAAACGCGCCGTTCATACTCGATCTGCGTGGGCGTCACCGACTACGAGCGGGACGGCGAATTGCGCATCGGCATCAAGCGAGTGCGCGGCGGCCGCTTCTCGAATTTTGCGTTCAACACCCTGCAACCAGGGCACACGATCGATGTGATGACGCCCGATGGCCGCTTTTTCACGCATTTGAATGCCGACCACGACAAGCAGTATGTCGCGTTTGCGGGAGGCTCGGGCATCACGCCGGTGCTGGCCATTATCAAAACGACATTGGACGTCGAGCCGCGCAGCACTTTTACGCTAGTCTACGGCAATCGCAGCGTCGACGCGATCATGTTCGCCGAGGAATTGGAAGACCTGAAGAACCGGTACATGAACCGGCTGATCCTGTATCACGTGCTGTCGGACGATGTGCAGGATGTCGAACTCTTCAATGGCGTGCTGGACCGGGCCAAGTGCGACGCCTTCCTGCAGTCGCTAGTGCCGGCCGGATCAATCGACGAGGCCTTCATCTGCGGACCAGCGCCGATGATGGATGCCGCCGAGGACGCGTTGAAAGCCGCCGGGGTGCCGCAACAGCGCATCCATGTGGAGCGCTTCGGTACGCCGTTGCCGCAAGCCGGCGTACCCTCGGTCCAGATAACAGAAAACACCCCGGCGGCGGACCTGGAAATCGTGCTCGATGGCAAGCGCCGCAAGCTGCGCCTGCCGTACGAAGGCGTGAGCTTGCTCGATGTTGGACTGCGCGCAGGGCTTGCACTGCCGTACGCATGCAAGGGCGGCGTGTGTTGCACATGCCGTGCCAAGGTGATCGAGGGAAAAGTCCGGATGGAGAAGAACTACACGCTCGAGCCCCAAGAAGTGGATGCCGGCTTTGTCCTCACCTGTCAATGCCACCCGGTCAGCGAACGCGTGGTAGTCAGCTACGACGAACGCTGAGCCGTGTACTGCACTGCGGGCCGCCCTCATCCGCGGCCCCGCCGGCCACGCTCCAGAACGATCGCTTACACTAGCGCCTGTTCACGTATAGCCCCGGCTCGCGCAGTGCACTGATGGCATGCTGGGAACCGCGCAGCGCGGGCCCGATTGCCGATTGCCCGTAAGCGGTCGACCTTCATGACAACGATCCATATTACCAACGGAGATGTGGCAGCCGCCTCGCTTCGTGCAGCGCTGTCCAGTGCGCAACGCAACGAGGAGGTACTCGCGTTGCGTGACGATCTCGCGTTTGGCCCAATCCGCACTGTCGACAGTGACGTGCATGAACGCGCGGCGTTCTGGCAGCAGATCCTCGATGAACGAGACCGGAATGTCGCGTCCGAATTGAACGAGCAGAACGCCGAGTTGGAGCGTCTCGTCGGATCGGCGATGAATATCGTCGTCTGGCACGCACAAAGCGCGTCAGACCAACTGATGCTGCGTCGGGTTGCATGGTATCTGCGCACCCAGCCACAACGGCTCAACGAAGTGGCCCTCAGCGCACGCGAGTTGCCGCGCGAGACCGCTTTGCGGGCCGACGGCACGAGCGCAATCGGCATGTTCGGCGCCGATGCGCTGGCCACGCGCATCCGGATGGCCGCGCCGATCTCGGTGTTGCGGATCGGGCGGCTCGCGCTGGAGTGGCAGGACGTGCGACGGCAGAATGGCGACGTGCGATGCTGGCGCGAGAACCGCTTCGTGACCGGCACCTATGCGCCGATCGATGACGCATGGTTGCAGCATACCAACGATCGATGGCAAATGGCGACCCACGTTGCCGCCCGAATCATGACGGGCGACTTCGGCGCCTGTGTGACCGATGCGATCGCATTGTGGCGCTGCAGGGAACTGGCCATGGCCGGCCGCCTCGCGCTCAGCGGCGACGCGCGTCGACAGTGGCGCGATGTACAAGTGCGGCGGCCGTAGGCCGACGACGTGCATGTCACACTAACCGGACAGATTCTCAACCGAATGACCCCATGGCCCGCACCCGAGCCCCCGATCACGAAAACCAGCGCGAGCAGATCTTAAATCTGGCCGCCGAGAAATTCGCGCAGACCAGCTATCCGAGCACGTCGATGGCGGACCTGGCCGCGGCCAGCGGTACGTCGAAGGCGCGCCTGTACCATTATTACGAGAGCAAGGAGGCTATCCTGTTCGATTTGCTGGACCGGTACACGAAGCGACTGATGCTGATCATCGCCGAGGTCGAGGGCACCAGCCAGCGACGGGAACTGAACGAGCAGCAAACCTTCGCGGAGTTGATCTGTGCCTTCCTCGCCGAGTACGAGACGTCGCACACGCGACACGTTGCGCTGCTCAACGACGTCAAATACCTGGTGCAAACGCAGCGCGAAATCATCCTGGACCGGCAACGCGACATCGTTGCCGCGTTTGCGCGCCAGCTGGCTCGCGCCTATCCGCGGCGCGTGACCAAGTCCAACCAGATGGCGCTCACCATGATGGTATTCGGCATGATCAACTGGACCTTCACGTGGCTCAAGCCAGGCGGCAAGATGACCTATTCGAACTTCGCGGATGAGGTCGTCGCCGTGCTCGAACACGGACTGGTCACGCCGCCGCCCATTACATAGCAAAAAATCGGGCCAGGCCATGACGATTCACCCGTCGTTGCGTCAGCGCAGCAGTACCCGCCAAGCCCTTTCATACGGCGTTTTTAAGCTGCTTAATGGCAATTTAGAATAACAATTCAAGCTCTTCTTAGGGTTTTCCCGGATAAAATTAGGGCTTTCCTGTACAATACATATTGCAATGCATCAGAAACTGATGCGAGATGGGCAGGCGGGAAGCCCGCCGCCCGCAGGAGAACCCGATGGAAGCGTTGAACTCGGCCCCTAGCCCGGTAACGATGCATGATCCGCGCAGCGCGTCGCCGAAAGCGGCGCTCGTGCGTGAGTTGTCGTCACGCGATCGCGCACGACTGCACGCACACTTCCTGTCACTGAGCGACGATGACCGGCTGCTACGGTTTGGGCAAAGGGTTTCCGACCCTGTGATCGAACACTACGTTGACGGCATCGACTTTTCCCGCGATACAGTGTTCGGCGTGTGCGATGACAACCTCGAGTTGGTCGGTGTCGGTCATCTCGCCTATCTGCATGACAACGGCGATAAGCGTACCGCGGAGTTCGGTGTGTCGGTGCTTGAACGCGCCCGCGGCCGCGGCATCGGCACGCAACTGTTCGAGCGCGCCGCGATGCGTGGTCGGAATACCCGCGTGACAACGCTGTATATGCATTGCCTGTCACGCAATTCGACGATGATGCACATTGCGAGGAAGGCCGGCATGAAAATCGAATACGCGTACGGGGAAGCCGACGCATACCTGACGCTGCCGCCGGCGGACTCATCGAGCCTCATGGCCGAACGGCTACAGGAACAGGCTGCGATGTTCGACTATGCGATGAAGCGCCAGGCGCGGCGTGCGTCCCAGTTGTTCGATGTCTTCCGCGCAGTGCCTGCCGGGTGGGTCGCTTGATACCCTTGTGCGACGCGCCCGTCTCGAGAGTGTAAGACGGGACGCGTGGGTGTGCGGCCGGAGGCGTCAACTCATCACCGCAAAAGCGGCCGCGGCATGGCCTGAGCGGCGCAAACCGCTAGCGGATCGGCAGTGCCGTCGTTTCCTTGATCCGCTCGAGTGCGAAGTGAGTCTTCACATCAATGACGGCCGGATGGGTGCCCCCCCGGCAGCATCGGCGACAGCAGCCTCTACGATGTCGACTTCGTGACAGGACTCGCGCAGAAGGGCGGCGCGACGGAGCGAGTTGCTGGCGCGCTGGCGCTCGCCAAGCAGTGGCACCCAACGGGCGTCGCCTGCGCTGAGCCGCCGCGACGCTGGCCGATGGCAACCGCAGCCAGAACGGCGCGATCGGCCAACGCGGGAAACAATTGAGCAGTGCCCGGCAACGTGGCTGCGCCGCGCAGACCGGCACGCTTAACCAACGCGTGCGTTGGCCGATGCCACCGCAGTCATGTTGATGATGCGGCGCACGGTGGACGCCGGCGTCAGGATGTGCACGGCCTTCGCCGCGCCGAGCAGGAACGGCCCGACCGTCACGCCCTCCCCGCCAATCATCTTCAGCAGGTTGTACGTGATATTGGCTGCCTCGACGTTCGGCATGATCAGTAAATTCGCCTCGCCGCTGAGCGTCGTGCCTGGCATCGCCTGTTTGCGAATCACTTCGGACAGCGCTGCATCGCCGTGCATTTCGCCGTCGACTTCCAGGTGCGCGGCACGCTCGGCAATCAACGCACGGGCGTGGGCCATGCGCTGCGAGGAAGCCGTCGGCACGCTGCCAAAGTTCGAGTTCGACAGCAAGGCGATCTTCGGCACGATGCCGAATTTCTCGACCTCGCGTGCCGCCAGGATCGCCATGTCGGCAAGCTGCTCCGCGCTCGGCACTTCGTTCACGTAAGTATCGCAGATAAACAGGTTGCGGCCGGGCAACATCAGCAAGTTCATCGCCGCATAGTGCTGCGCGTCGCCAGCGCGGCCCAGCACCTGATCAATGTACTTCAGATGGCTATGGAACGATTCGATCAAGCCGCACACCATGCCGTCGGCGTCGCCGAGCCGCACCAGCATGGCCCCGATCAAGGTGTTCGACTTGCGCATCGCGGCCTTGGCCACTTCGGGCGTCACGCCCGCGCGCGCTCCGAGCTCGTGATAGGCCTGCCAGCACCGGTGGTAGCGCGGATCGTCTTCCGGATCGACGACCTCGAAGTCTTGGCCGGCGCGCAACTTCGAGCCCATCTTCTTCAAACGCATCTCGACCACGGCCGGACGCCCGACGATGATCGGCTTGGCGATGCGCTCGGTCAGCACGAATTGCGCGGCGCGCAGCACGCGCTCGTCCTCGCCCTCGGCAAACACGATCCGTGCGTTGGACGCCTTGGCTGCGGCGAATACGGGGCGCATTACCATGCCGGTGTGGTACACCGTCGTGGCAAGCTGCTCCCGATAGGCTTCCATATCGGCGATCGGACGCGTCGCGACGCGTGAATCCATCGCCGCCTGCGCGACAGCCGGCGCAATCTTGATGATCAGTCGCGGATCGAACGGCTTCGGGATCAGGTACTCAGGGCCGAATTCGAGCGTATGGCCCTCGTACGCCTTAGCCACCTCGTCGCCCTGGTCACTCTCCTCGGCCAACTCCGCGATCGCGCGCACGCAGGCGAGCTTCATCTCTTCGGTGATCGTGGTCGCCCCCACGTCGAGCGCACCGCGGAAGATGAACGGGAAACATAGGACGTTATTGACCTGATTCGGATAATCAGAGCGGCCCGTGGCGATAATACAATCGGGGCGGACCTTCTTGGCCTCCTCCGGCCGGATCTCCGGCTCCGGATTAGCCAGCGCCAGAATCAACGGCTTGCCAGCCATCTCCCGGACCATGTCCGGCTTCAGCACACCGGCGCTTGAGCAACCAAGGAACACATCGGCGCCTTTGATCGCGTCAGCTAGGGTGCGCGCATCGGTGTGCGCGGCATAGCGTTGCTTGGACGGATCGAGGTGGCCGCGTCCCTCATAGATCACGCCCTTGGAGTCGGCCACAAGAATGTTGTCCTTGTTCAGACCGAGCTTGACCAGCAGGTCCAGGCACGCAATTGCCGCTGCGCCCGCGCCCGAGGCGACCAACTTCACGTCGGCGATGTGCTTGCCGACGACCTTCAGGCCATTCAGAATCGCCGCCGACGCAATGATCGCCGTACCATGCTGATCGTCGTGGAACACCGGAATCTTCATCCGCTCGCGCAGCTTCTGCTCGATATAGAAACACTCCGGCGCCTTGATATCCTCCAGATTGATGCCGCCCAGGGTCGGCTCAAGCATCGCGATCGCCTCGACCAGCTTGTCCGGATCCGATTCCGCAAGCTCGATGTCGAACACGTCGATACCGGCGAATTTCTTGAACAAGCAACCCTTGCCCTCCATCACCGGCTTGGCGGCCAATGGTCCGATGTTGCCAAGCCCGAGTACCGCCGTGCCGTTCGTGACGACGCCGACCAAATTGCCGCGCGACGTGTACTTCTGCGCATCAAGCGGCTCAGCATGGATTGCCTCGCACGCGGCCGCGACGCCCGGAGAGTAGGCGAGCGACAGATCGAGTTGGTTCGACAGCGGCTTGGTCGGGGTGACCGAGATCTTGCCGGGCTTTGGATTCTGGTGATAGGCGAGAGCGCTTTGCTTCAGTTGTTCGTCCATGGTGCGACGTGTAGGTAGATGGAAATTGGATATGGTGGGGGCGATAAGTGTACACCCCATGAACTGCTGTCCGTGTCCGATAACATAGGTACGGCGGATAAACTCGCGGCGCGTACCGTGACCCTAAGCGCGGTCAGCCAGCATGGCGTCCGACTGAGGTATAATAGCGGGCTACGCGTGTCGCGCACTCCTGCCCGACCCACCCCCGATTCCAAGGATTTTCCCGATGATAGGCATCGATCGTCAAACGATCTCCGACACCACCGCCAGGATTCTGCTCGAGGTTCAGGCCGTCCACTTCAACGCCGAAAAGCCGTATATCTTCACGTCCGGATGGGCGAGTCCGGTCTATATCGATTGCCGGAAGCTGATTTCCTATCCTCGCGTACGCAACGCGCTGATGGACATGGCCGAATCGACGATTTATGCCGGCGTCGGATTCGAGCAGGTCGATTCGGTGGCGGGCGGCGAAACTGCCGGCATCCCGTTCGCCGCATGGATTGCCGATCGCATGGGCTTGCCGATGCAATATGTTCGCAAAAAGCCAAAGGGTTTCGGCCGTAATGCGCAGATCGAGGGGTTTCTGCAAGAAGGTTCGCGGGTGCTGCTGGTCGAAGACCTGACGACCGATAGCCGCAGCAAGATCAACTTTATCAATGCGTTGCGCACCGCCGGCGCGAGCGTTGAGCACTGCTTCGTGCTGTTCCATTACAACATCTTCAAGGAAAGCGTGTCGGTGCTCAAGGATGTCGGCGTCGATCTGCACGCGCTGGCGACCTGGTGGGACGTGCTGCGCGTGGCTAAGGATAAGGGATACTTCGACACGAAAACGCTGGACGAAGTCGAGAAGTTCCTGAACGCACCCGCTCAATGGTCGGCCGCGCATGGCGGCGCGACGTCCACGCCGCAATAGCGGAACCCATCGGGGCCGATGCCAGATGCGACAAAGCCGCCCTCACGGGCGGCTTTGTCGCATCTGGAAGGCCTTCGACCTCGGTCGCCGACGCCGCGGCTACCTTGCAAACGGATCCGGATGATAGACTACCTGCGTGTTTGCCGGCGCTGCCCCGGTCCCGCTCCGGCCGATCGGCACCAAGCGCGCTGTGCCTGACTGTTCGTTACAACAACGTTGCGTCAAGGACAGGAGGTTTCCGGCCCATGCGCCCGCGTCGCCAGCAGCCTCGAGCATCCCGTCGTTCGCATGTCCGCGCGTGGCAGACTTTGCCCATGGCCGGGTGGCTGCTGGTCGCACAGCCTCTCGCCCAGGCGGACAACGCGTCGGTCAACGCCATACCCACGTCGGCGGGCGGCGTGAGCCGCCCGTTCGAGTTGCACAGCGCGGCGTTGCGCCCCAACCAGGCCGTGCCGCATGCGCAAATCCACAACAAGGGCAGCTGCAGCGGATCCAACCACTCCCCAGACCTGTCGTGGCGTAACGCGCCGCCCGGCACCCGGGGCTTTGCGGTGACGGTCTTCGATCCCGATGCACCAGGTCGCGGCTGGTGGCACTGGGCCGTCGCCGGCATTCCAGCTAACGTCCATCGATTGCCGGCCAATGCCAGCGGATCGGGCTTCCTAAAATCAATCGGCGCCATTGAGGCCCGCAACGACTTCGGCGATGACGGCTATGGCGGCCCATGTCCGCCGGCCGGCAAAGCGCATCGCTATATCGTCACCGTGTGGGCGCTGCGCACCCAGGACCTGCGGCTGGCCAGCGGGCGTCCTGCCGCAATGTTCGAGCACGAAATCTCGGTGGCCGCCCTCGCCACCGCGCGGATCATCGTGACCTATACTCGATAACGGCATTTTTTTCGCAACCGCCACGAATCTGTCCCGCCTAGGGCCTTAAAATACCTGTTTAACGGTATCGGGGTACAAGGCGGGCGCGCAATGACAACCAAAGTTTTTGTCGACGGACAGGACGGCACAACGGGGCTGAAGATCAATGAATACCTCGCGGCACGGCGCGACATTGAGGTATTGCGTATCGACGAAGCGAAGCGCAAGGATCCTGACGAGCGGCGCCGGCTGATTAACGCCTCCGACGTCACGTTCCTGTGCCTGCCGGATACCGCATCGCGCGAGTCCGTGTCGCTGGTCGACAGCGACCGCGTGGTCATCATCGACACCAGCACCGCGTTCCGCACACAAGCGGACTGGGCGTATGGGCTGCCCGAGCTGAACCACGCGCAGCGGGAAAAAATCCGCGCGAGCAAGCGCATTGCGGTGCCCGGATGCCATGCGTCGGCGTTCGTGCTGGCCATGCACCCGCTGGTCGATGCCGGTATCGTGCCGGCCAGCTTCGTCGCGACAGCCTATTCGATCACCGGATACAGTGGTGGCGGCAAGAAATTGATCGCGGCCTACGAGGGCAACCCAGCTCCCGCGTTGTCGAGTCCGCGCCCGTACGCGCTCGCGCTAACGCACAAACACCTGCCGGAAATGACGGTCCATGCCGGGCTAACGGTGATGCCGGCGTTCACACCGATCGTCGGCGCGTTCTACAAGGGGCTCGCGGTTACGACCTACCTTCCCGCGACGCAATTGGCACGCCGGGTGGCACCGGCTGACGTTCATGCCGTGCTGGCCGATCACTATGCCGGCGAAGCGTTTGTTCGGGTCATGCCATTGGGTGCGCCGGAGAACTTGGACGATGGCTTTTTTGATGTGCAAGCCAATAACGGCACCAATCGCGTCGACCTGTTCGTCTTTGGCAATGAAGAGCGCATCATGACGATCGCGCGGCTCGACAATCTTGGCAAAGGCGCATCCGGCGCTGCTGTGCAGTGCATGAACCTCGCCATCGGCGCAGACGAACGGATCGGATTGACGGCTTGACGTTGCGGGCAGCGTGGGGCATGCATGCCCCATTTGCATCATCACGCCGATACAATTAGCCGTATCGGCTTTTTTATTTCAGCACGCGGATTTGCACCACGTGAGTTGAATAACACTGCTTTCTCTTTTTATCTTTTTACGTGCTGTAAGTCGTTACCACTGCCTGTCGATTCCAGCTAAAACAACCGCGCGACATATCAGGGCCTTAGTAATGTTCCGATTTTTCTTTCTGACTGGCCTGACGCTAACATATCCATTCTGGCACGCGACGCGCGCCGGGTCACCGCAGTTGCTTCACTGCCACTGTGACGCGCGATAAAAAAAACCCGCCATTCGGCGGGCTGAATCCATATCAGAGGAGACATGGAGGAGACGACTTGACTATAGCAAGTTGTTTGGTGCATTGCAACATACTTCTGCCCGCAACCGAGCTTTCCTGCGAAATGTTGCAAATTCACAACACTCCTACGCCGCGCCGATCCATTCCTTTCTAAGCACCCATGCGTTCACGACGTCTCGCGCATTGCCGATTTCCGGCACCCAATGCACACGTCCCCGACTGCAAGAAAAAAGCGAAATCAATCACTGATTGCGCGTTGGCGCGCCCCATTGCGGCCGCGATGCTGTCGGCCGATCTCGCGGCGCCAGCCCACGCATCGCTAGGGCAGTGGCCCGTACTTCACATACTGAACCGGCGTTCAGTGCCGCACCAGCACCATCAGCGCGCCAAAGCCGACGAATGCGCCGCCGGTGAGCCGATTGAACGCCTTCGCCATGCTACGGCTGCGAAGGCGTTCTCCGATCCGCGAGCCGCATCCGGCGTAGACCACGTACCAACCCACCTCGATGACCGCGAACGTCGGCACCAGCACGCTGAACTGCTGCCACGTCGGCACAGCGGCGTTCATGAACTGCGGCAACAGTGCGGCAGCGAAAAGTATGGCCTTCGGATTGCTCGCGCCCACCAGAAAGCCCGTGCGAAACATCGCAAAGCGCGTAACATAATGCGCCGCATCACGCTCAAGCGGTCGCGTATCGGCCGCACCGTGCGGCGGCGCCTCTACTGGCGCGCGCCACGCCTTGATCCCTAGGTACACTAAGTAAGTAGCGCCTGCCACGCGCAATGCGTTGAACATCGCCGGCCAAGCTTGCAAACATACCCCCAATCCAGCGGCCGAGATGGACAGCATCAGCACCAGCGCCGACAAGCAGCCGGCCATCGTCCAACTGCTTCGGCGCAAGCCGTGCCGCGCGCCGCTGGACATCATCAACAGCATGTTCGGCCCCGGAATGGCCGATACAACAAACACGGTTGCCACGAAAAGCCACCACGTATGGAGTGTCACAGCGTTCTCTTATTAGGGTCGAATAATACGAGGATGAAAAAAAGCCCGCCAATGCGGCGGGCTGAATCCATATCGGAGGAGACATGGAGGAGACGGTTCTAAGTATAAACCCTGATCCTCCCAAAACGCAAACCCCCTGTGCGCCTTTGCAACGGTTCGGATGAAAGGCCACCCGTCTAGGTTACTTCGGCTGCGCAACGGTGCGCAAGTACGGCTTGAGCGTCTTGAAGCCTTCCGGATACTTTTTCTTCGCTTCTTCGTCGGATACCGACGTCGGGATGATTACGTCGTCGCCCGGCTTCCAGTTGACTGGCGTCGCCACAGCATGCTTCGCGTTCAGTTGCAACGCATCGAGTAAGCGCAGTATTTCGTCAAAGTTGCGCCCCGCGCTCATCGGATAGGTGAACGTGGCCTTGATTTTCTTGTCCGGACCGATGATGAACACCGCGCGCACGGTCGCGTTGTCGTTCGCATTGCGCGGTCCGGCGCTCGCATTGGGGTGAATCATGTCGTATAACTTCGCGACGCTCAGGTTGTCATCGCCGATCAATGGATAGTTGATCGGATAGCCTTGTGTCTCGGCGATGTCCCCCACCCAACGCTTGTGGTCGCTGACCGGATCGATCGACAGGCCAATCACCTTCGTGTTGCGCTTGTCAAATTCGGGTTTCAGCCGCGCAACGTAGCCCAACTCGGTCGTGCACACCGGTGTGAAATCCTTCGGGTGTGAGAACAGAATCGCCCACTGGTCGTCGATCCATTCGTGGAACCGAATCTGACCTTGCGTGGTGTCGGCGGTGAAATCGGGTGCTGCGTCGCCTATGCGAATCGACATATCAGGCCTCCATTGACGTGGTGAGGGCGTACGGTCGTGCAGCCAACCGCGTAACCGCTGCGAAGATCTGCGTCAACCAGTGCATACGAACTGCCATTATAGGGAGAGTAGCGTGCTCGCCCAGCGCCGTCCATTAGCGCGCGTCGTCGCCCTTGTCTGCTTAGCCGTCCGGGCCGCTGCGCGGTCCACCTCCAGCGCAGCCGACCGGCACCCATGCTGGACAGTTATCCACTCATGGCGTTGGACAACCTCTGGATAGCCGGATGCACAGCCGTTGCGTAAAATCTGGATAACTCATTGACGGCATAGGACCACGGACACGTTATCCCACTGTTGCCCGCACTATCCTATGATCCTGCATAGCATTATCACAACAGTATCGTATTGATCCGCTAAAGCATTTTTGCAGTTATCCACAGCGCGACGCGATCCTTGTTAACTACCATTACAGACGTATACATATAAATAAAGAAAATGAAGGCGGACCGTTACCGGTCCGCCGGGACGGGTATACAGTGCGCCGACACACGCTCGAACGTGCGCCCGGAATCCGGCGCGTCGGGTAACGTGTAGGTGAGCTGGCAACGTCCACCATCCGCGAGTTGGACGGTCAAGGGTTCATTGGGTGTCGCACGTGACAGGAACACTTGCCGATCGTCCAGTACGGTGGCAACCATATTGCCCGTGCCATCCAACACGGGCGTGCCGCGCTGGAGCGTCGAGCCGCCCTGCGTGGATACCTCCAGCAGCACACGGCGTACCGTCGTTACGTTGAATCGGACTTTTTGCACTGAACCTCGTGCGGGCTGTACGGCCCTATAGCCATTGTCCACATCGGCGTTGCGCGGCAAGCTGTGTGTCGCAATCTCGACGGGCGAGGCCGCGTAGGCGGGTAGTGACGGCAATATCGCGTGGCCAGTGCGATCCGTCTCCACGGCCCCCGCCCGCGTGAAAATCGTTACGCCGGGCACGCCGGATGTCGATACAACGCCGAATGTATCGCCGATCCGGTAAGGAGAGAATCCGAACCCGTCGCGGTGCACCGCCAATGAGCCGCTCAATGCCGCCGAATAAGATAATGTCCGTGACGAACGCAACACACTGGCCGACATACGTGCAAAACGGTTGCCATGACTCACGTCCACGTCGGCCGACGTGTCGCCGCGCGCATGGTCGCGTTGAAATGACCCGCTATAGTGCGTTCTGCTGCCCAGCGAATGGTTCATCCGAATGCCGCTTCGGAGCACCGAGTCTGTCAGCGACCCGTGTGCGCGAATGCCTGTGCGGCCCAGTGGAACACTGACGTTCAGGTATGTCGAAGTGCGTGTCTTGCCGAAACGGGATGAATCGCATCGTGCTATGAGCCCGACTGACACGCCGGCCGCCTGCATTGAGATCGCGCCGTTCACGTAGCGCCCCGTCGTGCTGCCGGCAGCAAATGACTGTCCGTATCCAAGGCCGACCGATCCATAGGGGGCCGCATAGTTCAACTGGACCGAATAGTCCATCGTACTGCATCGCCGGCTGTTCGCCCTCGAATCAAAGAGATGGCGAAAGCCCGCACTGCGGGCACCAGCGGATACACTGGCGGAAAAGTCGCGGCCTAGGCGGCTGCTCACGCGTATGCTGGCACGAATGCCGGAAGCGGCTCCCAGTAAATGCCGTGAGGCGAGCAGTCGCGTCGCAAGCGTCGAGCCACGCCGTGGCAAGATAGTCAGCGCCGCTCCCACGGCCTGGTAATAGTGTGCCACGACTGCGGCGGCTGCCGCGCTGGTAGCCGGGCCCAGCGAGCCTGAGCCTGTCAGCACGGCCCCAGGAAATGCTGTCGCGCGGCTGTTGAAATTGCCTAGCGCCAACGAAAATCCGGGTGCATCGACCGTGGCTCCCGCGCCAAGCGGCGTAACGGGCACAACGAACTCGCGCCGAGATCCGTCTTCCTCGATGACCGTCACGGTCAAGTCGGACATATCGCTGTACAGTTCCACGTCGTCTATCACAAACGGACCGGGTGGAACGATCGTTGAATAAACCTGGCGACCCGCTTGTCGAATCACGACGCTTGCCTGCGACGAAGCGATGCCTTCCACACGGGGTGCACGCAACCGCGTGCGAAGCAACGCGGTGTCCGGTGTGAGCTGTAGGCCATCGAGCGGGATACCGCCGATCACCCCGTTTGACACGAGGATTTGGCCAACTTGCAGCGTCTTTTGCATATTCGGCAACGTTCGTTGCGCATACGCTCTATCGTGGAACACGTATCGGCGGCGCCGCGATTCGCGTAGCGACTGATGCGACCTCACGATCCAACCATAGGCATTGAAGCCGCCCTCCGAGCGCACATTGAAGTTGCGGCTTGCCCCGGCCGGGTGACGCCATTGAGATAGATAAGCGTCGTAATTGAGCAGGCCTGCGACACCGCCGTCATCGAACTGCTTCGGTACGCGTGCTCTACGACGAACCGCCTGCGGCGGCACAATCAACTCGATGCGGGAAGCATGTGGAATCAGTTTTATCAACGTCTGCGGGAACGCAGCTTGATAGTCGATGCACGGTGACGAACGGGACGCCCCGGAGCTGGAACTCACGTCGGCCGTGCTCGCTAAACGCTCGGGAACATTCAAGCCGGCGCGCTCGAGCAGTTCACGCGTCACGCACAGGCTGCCGTCTGGCTTAAAATATGCGTCGACTTCTCCTCGTGACGAACCGTTTACCGAAAGCGATACGCGGTTGTAACCGGGATCGAAGTGGGCGCCACGCTCATAGTAATTCGCGAGTTCCACCGGCAGACCGCGAGCGCGCAGCCGATCCAGATCAAATTTGACTTCAGTCCCGGTGGCCCAAGCAGCGGCGCTCGCGCTCATGATGCCGGCACACAGCAATACAGCGGGGGCGCATCGCACACCCGGCCAAGCGTGCCCTGAGACGGTGTTGCGGTGCTGCACGATGGGTTCCCGCCCAAGCTTAGTGCGAAGCCGTTACTTGCAGATCATATGCACGGGCAGTATAGCCGTAGCGTGTCATCGGGAATAATCGAATCGTCGTGGCGCCAGCTTGGCCCACGTCCCCGACCCGGATCTGTTCACCGGGCAGAATATAGCGACGGGATAATGTAACCGCGGTCTTTTGCGGCAGAATCTGGGCACGCTGTTCCAGCCGTACGACATAGTCGGACGGGTTCGATAAAGTGACCACGCCGTTCCGCACCTGTGCCGTCAATCGTTTCCACGGCTCCTTGTCCATGGGCAACGCGGCTGGCTTGACAATGACTGGAAGGTCTTGCCGCACGATCAAATCGACCGCATTCTGGCTGGATAGATTGGGCGGCAGTCCCTCGAATACGACCCGCTTCATCCGCTCGCGTTTTAGCGGCTCCTTGTTGATCAACATGAAGCGAACCAACTGGGACTCACCCGGCTCAAGCCTGGCCGCCAAAGGCGTGGCCACGATTAGCTTGTCAGTATCCTCTTTTGTATCAATGATGGCCGTGTGCAAGATAATTGGATGAGCATCGGCGTTGCGCACTTTGATCGCCGCCTCGCCGCTGTTTTCGTCAATCAGTACAGCGGATGTTTCCGGCACGACACCGACTGCGGCGGCATAGTGCGGCCCCATTCCGAGATAGGCACATGCAAGCGCCTGGATCGCGCAGACTCCCGCGCGCCAATACTTCAGTACGTTCAATTTGAAATTCCGTCTAAACAACACTGCTTGATACAGGCTAATACGTTAGCGTAATAGTAGATTTGCCCTCAAATTCGATACTCTCGGTAAGATTCAAATGACTGGTTGGTATAATGTAAGGCACGATTTTCAGCGTCGCGTCGAAACGCATGCCATTGGCAGGACTCATCCCGTCCGACGACCATGTTAACTCATCGAATGAGCCATTAAGTAGTCGAACCTCGTCCGTACCGCTAGCGAGCGCTTCCCACTGTTCCATCCCCTTTTTTCTTCCCAAAGGTTCCGCATCGCCTTCATCCCGTTCGTTCGCGTAACGCATATCATGCAACTCGATTGCGTATACGCCAATCGCTTTGCCATTGGAAGCGAGCGTACCTCTTAGAAATTCAAGTCTTTCGATTAGAGGGGCCGCTACTGTGTCCAGTAGCACACCGCCTGTCGCGAACGGATTGATCACACCCATGTCATCGCTCGATCGAATCACTATCGATGTAGGCGCGGTGCATTGGATACCGATTTTGACATCGTGCGACTCCAACCGCGTCACTGCGTTTCTCTCCAGATGAAGTGAATCCAGGGTGCCAAGGTTGACTCGAGAAGGGGCCAGTTCAGCTATTTCACATGCGCCGGGATTGATCTTTCCAGTTATAATAATCTGTTTTTCTTGGTGTCCCTGATTGGCTGGATTGGCGAATATTTCGGAAGAACTGCTAAACAACAAAACCAAAAATATAGCGTGCGTGATCGGTGATCTCATAAAATGCTGTGCGATTAAATGCGTTGCTTATGCGGGTGGCGTTGGCGGACCAGAATTATAGTGACCAACGCCCATCAATTGTGTCACAAAATACGAGATGATCCGTCGTGATACGAAGCACTGCGTTATGGTCATCGTCCACAACAAGACAAAACACTTTTTATGCCGATCACGCGGCGCGGCGCTTGCCCGGAGAAGTTCTTTTTGATGCTGTTGCAGTTCTTACCCTGCTCTTGCTCGCTTTCGTAACGAGCGTCTTACGAGCTGTCGTTTTTTTTCGCTTGTCGGCACCGGCCGTATCCTCGTCGATGCTCGGTCTGCTCTTGCGCTGCCCAAGACTGCGCCGCAGTAGCTCGGACAAGTCAACTACATCGGCGGTCCGCCTTTTTGCCGGAGCCTCGATATTGGGGATTGCCTGCGCCTTGTCCGCTCGGATCTTCTTTTTCACCAAGGCCAGGATGTCATCCCGGAACGTATCGTGGTAGTCCTCGGGTTTCCATGCACCGCTCATGTCGTCAATAAGCTTCTTGGCCATTTCCAACTCACGGGCCGTGACGCCCGCCTTCTTCGCGTCGCCCTCCGGCAGCGGGAGTTCAGCCAGCGCCCGTAGTTCGTCCTTCCAGCGCAGCGTGTCCAGCGCGAGCAATGGGCCCACCGGAATCAGTGCGCCAAGGTGCTGGCGGCCATGTATGACGACAAACGCAATACCAATCTTGCCGGTCCCTCTCAACGCTTCGCGGAGCAACGCGTAGACCTTTTTACCCTTCCGGTCCGGCACGAGATAGTACGGCGTATCAAGGTATAGAAACGAAACGGCATCTGAATCAACAAAGGTCAGGATATCGACCGTCTGCGTCGAGTCCGGATTAGCCGCGCGGATTTCCTCGTCAGTCAGTGCCACATAGCGCTCTTTGTCGTACTCATAGCCGCGCACGATATCCTCGCGCGACACTTTTTTTCCTGTGCGCTTATTAACTTGCCGATAGCCAATCGGATCCATCGAGTGCTTGTCCAACATTCGGAACGATGGCTTCACCGTCCGGGTGGCCGGATACAACTGCACCGGTACATGCACGAGGCCGAAACTGATCGCGCCTTTCCAGATCATTCTTGACGCCATGGAGCCTCCTTCGTGTGATCCAGCGGCGCACGCGCGCCGTATTGTCGGCTTCATCGCCGTTTGCCGTAGCGTTCCGGTTCTGCAATTTACGTACCAGCTGGCTGCGTGGCGCCATCCCGTCCGGGAACAAGGCTTGCTTGCTTGGATCGACGTCGGTATGTCCGTTGGGCATACGATGCGGCTGTTTTGAAATACCAGAACAAAGCCATACACGAGTGCGACGTCAAGCAAAACGCCGTTGCAACAGCAAAATTCAGCATTCGTTCGCTTTGTTCTAGTGATCATTGAGAGGACATAATGAAATCGATCCGTACCGTTGCCATGTTGACGCTCGCCACGCTGGCGTTGGGCGCTTGTGGAAGGGGAGGTAAAGACCTGGGTACTGAGTTGGGTCTGACCTCTGCGCAGGCAAGGTTCATCAATGCTCTTCCGATCGGCCCGAATTTGGATTACTACCTAAACGGGCAAGCGAACGCGACCAACGTCCAGTATAAGGGCGTCACGCGTTATCGCGATGTCAGCGCGGGCACCCAGACCGCCACTTACAATGCAACCGGCACGTCTTTGGCCGTGGCCTCGCAGGCGTTCAATGCAGCCAAGGGACACCATTACACGACGATTGCAATCCAGGGTTCGTCGTCCGCGATCTCCGTGATCGACGATCCGTATGACAAGGGCTTGCTTTCGGACAAAGCACGCGTACGGGGATTCAATGCGTCGTTTAACGCGCCGAACGTGGACGTCTACGTCGTGGCGCCTGGAACCGACATCTCCGGCGTGGCACCCACGTTATCCTCCATCGCCTATCAGCACGCGGTACCCGCATCAGGTCAGGATTCGGTGTACCTGTCCGGCGGTACATATCAGGTCATCGTCACCCGCGCTGACACGAAGACGCCGATCCTGACAAGCGCGCCGGTCAAATTGGCCGATAACGCCGACTGGCTCATCTTGACGATCCCGTCCGGCGGTATCGGCGACGTCGTGCCGGGCAACATCCATGTCCTGGTCGCTCAGGGCAACGATGCCGATACGTCCGCCCAAGAACTGACGCCGCAATAGACGCACCGCGCGTGGCGACACGCTTACGCGGCACCGATCATTTACACTATTGTATTAACGGGACAAGCGGTCGATCGTCGGTGAGGCCGCTTTTCTGCTGCGCTTGGTGGACATCCTAGGCTGCAGGATGCTCGAGGACATTCCCGCTTTTGCGGACAACGCCGCCTATGCCTATGCCGAAGCTGGGAATTGAGCAGGAGGCTGGGGCCGCGGCCCTTAATAGCGTCAGCGCAGTGAGCATCGGCGCAGTTCCGATGCTGGCGCGGTGACGCTACTGGCCTCACGCGCCAACGTGGCAGGCGCGCTGGCCAGCGGCCTCGTACAGATCACATCAATTTGCCGACTTCCTTGGATACCGAAGCCGGTGTACCGTACTCCCGATCTGGAATACGCTTGAGCATCTCCAGCACGCTGCCATCGGCATGCGAGCGTTGTGCGCATTGAATGACGTCTTCCTTGCTAGCCGGGTAGTCTATGCCCTTGAGTGCCTTCTGGATATCCACCGGACTTGGCGCCTTGCCATGCCCACTCTGGTGGCCGCCCTTGTCATGGTCTTGCTGGACGCGGTCGCCTTCATGCGCTCGCGCATGGCTCAATTCGTGACCGGTGTGAGGATGACGGGAAGTCATAACGATCTCCTTTGAAAGCCGATGACCCATAATGGGCGCGGCAGGCGTGCACGCGCCGCGTGTCCATCAAGCCGCAAACGGTGTTCCCCAGCGCACATTGCCACACTGCTGCACCCGCCGAGCAACGCGCTTGAGCAATACCCCGATTGCGTCACGTGGTTGTAACTTTTTCGAGCCCTGCTGAGGCCTGCCCCGATTCGGCGCACTTCAATGCGGGTGACAGGGTCGGATTAACGCGCAGGTACATCGTTTGCGTACTGCCCCCGAGAAAGGCACCGCTGCCTTCATCAATCGGGAGCAGTCACCATGCAAAAAATCGCTCTGATCAGCGAGCATGCCTCGCCGCTGGGTGTGATCGGCGGCATTGACTCAGGCGGCCAGAACATCTACGTGGCTAACGTGGCCAAGCAATTGGCATTGGGCGGCTGGCACGTTGACGTCTTTACCCGACGTGACAACCCCCACTTGCCGGAGGTGATGCGCATAGGTCCCAGGATGCAGGTCATCCACGTGCCCGCGGGGCCACCCAGCGACATGCCGAAAGAGGCGCTGCTGCCGTACATGGCGTGCTTTGCCGACTTCCTCGTCGACTATTTCAGACGGCAACCCGTGCCCTACGACGTAATGCACGCGAACTTCTTCATGTCTGGTAAGGCGGCGCTGCGCGTGAAGCAACGGCTCGGTATCCCACTAGTCACCACTTTTCATGCGTTAGGCCGAGTACGCCGGCAGCACCAAGGCATGGCCGACGCGTTTCCGGACGAGCGTTTTGCGATAGAAGATAGCTTGGTGCAGCGCTCGGACCGGGTGATCGCTGAATGCCCGCAAGACCAAATCGACCTGACGACGTTGTATCCGGGTGACCCGCGACGCATCCGAGTCATTCCATGCGGCTTTGACAGCGATGAATTTCAACCGGTACCCAGGCTCGAGGCTCGAGCGCGACTCGGATGGCAGTCGGACGAGTTCGCCATATTGCAGCTGGGACGGCTGGTGCCGCGCAAGGGCGTGGACAACGTGATCGAAGCGCTTGCCCACTTGCCGGCACACCCTGCTCAGCCCACGCGGCTGTATGTGGTCGGGGGCGACGACTATACGCCCGACCCGGAACGCTGTCCCGAATTGGCGCGGCTGATGCGCGTCGCCCAGCAGGCGGGCGTTGCCGAGCGCGTGACGTTCGTCGGCCGCCGCGACCGGGACGTGTTGCGACTGTTCTACAGTGCGGCCGATGTATTCGTGACCACGCCCTGGTACGAGCCTTTCGGCATCACGCCAGTGGAGGCGATGGCTTGCGCCACGCCGGTGATCGGCAGTGATGTCGGTGGCATCCGCAGCACCGTGGTGGATGGCGTAACGGGCTACCTGGTGCCGCCGCGTGAGCCCGCGGCGCTGGCCCGTAGATTGGTAGCGCTGCGCAGCGACCCGCAACAGGCGGTGGCGATGGGCCTGGCGGGCCGCCAGCGCGTGCAACGCGACTATACGTGGGAGAGCGTTGCCGCGCGATTGGCTCAAGTCTATGACGAGTTGCGCGACACAGCACGGCGGCCTGCGTGCGCGGGTGCCTCGCTGGGGAGCGGTCGGCGCTCGCCCGTCATGCCGGCAACCGCCACCCCGAACCAGAAGGAGAATGGGTAATGAAAGAATATAGCCGCAAGCGGATTTTGGTCACCGGCGGCGCCGGCTTTCTTGGCTCACACTTATGCGAGCGCTTGGTGACGGCTGGCCACGACGTGCTATGCGTGGACAACTTTTATACCGGCACCAAGGACAACATTGCCCATCTGCTCGATGCGCCGAATTTTGAGATGATGCGTCATGATGTGACGTTTCCGTTGTACGTCGAGGTCGACGAAATTTATAATCTTGCGTGTCCCGCCTCCCCGGTCCACTATCAGCAGGACCCGGTTCAAACCACCAAGACCAGCGTGCATGGCGCGATCAACCTGCTCGGGTTAGCCAAGCGCGTGAAGGCGCGGATTCTGCAAGCATCGACTAGCGAGGTCTATGGCGACCCGTCGGTGCATCCGCAGCATGAGCAGTATTGGGGCAATGTCAATCCGATTGGGGTGCGTTCATGCTATGACGAAGGTAAGCGGTGCGCCGAGACTCTATTCGCCGATTACTATCGGCAGCATCGCGTCGATATCCGCATCGCGCGGATCTTCAATACGTACGGTCCCCGCATGCATCCAGCCGACGGACGCGTGGTCTCCAATTTCATCACCCAGGCGCTTGCCGGCGAAGCGCTGACCGTCTACGGCGATGGGACCCAGACGCGCTCGTTCTGCTATGTGGACGATCTGGTCGATGGCTTGATCCGCTTGATGGAGGCACCGAGCCCGTTTGCGGAGCCCGTTAATCTGGGCAACGCCGCCGAAGTGACCATTGGCGAGATCGCTCGCGAGGTCATCCGCGTGACTGGGGCCCGTGTGCCAATCCAACACGCGTCGCTACCGGCGGACGACCCGCGGCAACGTTGTCCGGACCTGACGCTAGCCGCCCGGCGCCTCGGCTGGTCGCCGGCCACGACGTTGGCGGACGGACTCGCGCGCACTGTGCGCTATTTCGTCCAACGTGCCGCGCCGAGCGTTCATCGGCCGCCCGGCGGCCCGAGTGGCGTCCCTGCCGACGTGCAGCAGCGGGCGGTGTCCGCCGCGCCTGCCCGTGTCGGGCAGGCCGGCGAACGGGCGCAGCAGGTACGAGCATGACCACACGTTGGCTCGTCATTTCGCCGCATCTGGACGACGCGGTGTTCGGGTGCGGTCGGTTACTTGCCCAGGCGCCCGGCTCGATTGTCGCGACCGTCTTTGCTGGCATACCGCCCCGCGCGATGCCGACGCCGCCATGGGATCGCGACGCAGGCTTCGATTCTGCGCACGAAGCGATGCAGGCCCGTCGCGTCGAGGATCGGCATGCGCTGTCGATCCTTCGCGCCGAACCTCATTGGCTAGACTTCTTGGATGACCAGTACGGATGCGCCGTACCCGATGATGCGTTGCTCGACGCGCTTCGCTCGCTGCTGGATACACATGCGCAGATGGGCGTGCTGGCGCCGGCCGGCTTGTTTCACCGCGACCACCTCCGGGTGCAGCACGCGATGCTGGCGCTGCTTGGCGAACAACCTGCCACCCGACGTTGGTTCTTTTATGAGGATGCACTGTATCGGCGCAAGGAAGGCTTGATGGAACAACGGCTGGCTAACTGGAAAACACAAGGTTGGACAGCGCAACGGGCAGCGCTGGTGGACGAGGACGCAACGGACGGCAGCGCGCCCGCGAAAGCTAAGGCCGTGCGGGCGTACCGGAGCCAGGTCGCGCTGTTCAGGCCCGATACGCTGCTGGACCTTGAGCGCGCGGAGTGTTACTGGCAGTTGCAACGTGTTCCTACCGCATCGTGAGTGCGTCGATGGTCAGTGCGCACCACGAGGATCGCATCACGGTCATCATGCTCACGTACCGGCGCCGCGACGAGTTGGCTCGAACGTTGACCCGCCTGACTGCGCTACCCGAGCGCGTGCCCATCATCGTAGTGGACAACGATTCGCGTGATGGCACCGCGCAAGCGCTCACGCAGCGCTTTGCGCATGTCACGCTGATCCAGGCGCCAAGCAATCTCGGCGCGGCTGGTCGTAATCTCGGCGCGGCCGCCGCGCGTACCCGCTACATTGCTTTTTGTGACGATGACACGTGGTGGGAGCCCGGCTCGCTATCACTGGCCGCCGATTTGCTGGACACCTATCCACAAGTCGGTTCCCTGACCGCTCGCGTGCTGGTCGGCCCGCAGCGGCGCGAGGACCCAGTCTGCGAGCTGATGCGCACCAGCCCGATTGCGCCACCTTGCGCCCTTCCCGGCCCACCGATCCTAGGTCTGCTTGCGGGGGCTAGCGCTTTTCGCACCGACGCGTTCCTGGCTGCCGGCGGATACCATCCACGCTTATTCATTGGCGGTGAAGAGGCGGTGTTGGCGCTCGATTTGGCCAGTGCCGGATGGTCGCTCGTGTACGCCCCGCAATTAACCGTGTGCCACTATCCGTCGCCGGTCCGCGACGCAGGCCGGCGACGCAGCCTGCTGGCGCGCAACGCCGTATGGGCCGCCTGGCTGCGTCTTCCGGCCGGTGCCGCGTTGCAGCGCACGCTGCAATTGGCACCGCGCGTATGGCAGGAAGGCGGCGGCTTAACGGGCTGGTGGCAGGCGCTGCGCGGGCTCGGATGGGTGCTCAGCGAGCGCCACGTGATCCCGCCGCACGTCGATCAGATGCGTCGCTGCGTCGAGGCGGCCAAAGCCGGTGGATAGCGGCTGGTCATCCGCCTCACGCAGCGACGTCGCGTAACGCGCGATCCCAGTCGGCGGCAAAGCGTGCGATGTTGAACCGTTCCTGCGCATCGCGCCGTGCAGCGTCACCCCACTGACGAGCCAGCGCCGGGTCTTTGAGCAAGCGGTGCATCGTGTCGACCAGTACGGCGGGCCGCGTATCAGCCATGCCGTTGTGGCCACTGCGTACCACCTGCGCCATCTCAGTCGTTGCCAGCGCAACGATCGGTGACCCAAGCATCATCGCCTCCACCACTGCCAGGCCCAGGCTCGTATAGCGGATCGGGTTGAAAAAGAAACGATAATCCGCGACGAAGCCAGGCAATGCTAAGTTCGGGATTTCGCCGATGCCCGCCAGTTCAGTGGACCCCATTCCGACCAGATCTAATGGCACCGCCTCGCGTACCGCTTCGAATATATCTGCGCCCAGACGTCGGCCGCGCTTGCGCAGATGATTGACGACCGTCACGCCCTTGGCCAGCGTGCCGCGATACGCAACACCGTCCGGCAGCAGCACACCGTGCTCAATCACGCGTGTGGGTGTTACGCCGCTGTCCCACATCAGCGCATTGAACGGCGTGACGTGCACCAGCAAAACATTCGGATCCTGAACCGGATGCAGTGTATCGGTCGGATGTTCCCGCGGTGGGTCGTGTTCGATAAAAAGCGTTGGCAATTGCCGCTGTGCTTCGCTGAGTGCGTGTTGCCGGTCTTCAGCATAGTGCTGGTGGTGCTGGTACAGCACGCAGTCGAACGAAGCCGTGCGCACCTGATCGTACGGCACCTCATGCATATTGGGGCCCCACGGCAGGTTTCCTGCGCAGCCGCCATAGCCGGGCGGCGAGCCGGGCTTAGTTACAACGTAGAAATCATGCGGCGCCTGCGATAAATAATAGAGGTAGTTTCCGTGAACATGCCAAGTGAGAACCCGCAAACGTTTATGCGGCATTGTAAGCCTCCGATTCGAGCATCTGCTCGAGTTGATGCGTAACATCCCGTACGTCGATCGCTGTCGCGCATGCGTGCTGGTATGGACAGACGTCGAACATGCACGGCCTGCATGCCGGATAGTTAGCCAAGACACGATGGCGCTCCCGATCCAACGGCGCCCATCGGGCGACATCGCTTCCGCAGGCGATCACCACACTGGGCGTACGCAATGCCGCCGCAATATGTGACACCCCGGTGTCATTGCATACGAGCATCTTGCTTCGTCCGATCAAGGCGGCCATAACGCCGAGTGACGTACGCCCACACAAATTGACACACGGCACATCGAGCCGGTGGGCCAATTCGTCGGCAAGCGTTGCCTCGGATGCCGTACCGGTCACGACGATGCGTATGCCGCGTCGCGACAGCCAGTTGGCCACCGATGTAAACCGCTGTGCCGGCCATCGCCGGGAGGGCATGCGTGCTCCGGGATGAAAGACCGCGAACTGTTGTGGCAGCAATTCGTGCTGCTCGCAAAGCACGCGGCATGCCGCATGGTCGAGCCGACTAAGCGGAAACTCCAAGTGCTCGCCCCAATCACCATAGCCCAGTGCCTGCATGAGCCGCGTATAGCGCACGATCTCGGGGACCGACTCGGGCCACGGGATCGTCTTGTCGAGCGGGTGTGCTGTGCCGCCCGCTGCCACGCTACCGGGCTGGGGCATGAATCCGGCCGTCTGGGCTGCGCCAAGCTGTGCGACGATACGGTTGGTATGTGTGCCACTACCATGCAACTGGATCGCTAAATCGAAACGCCGGGCACGGCATTGCTCAAAGAACGCCGCAAGGCGCGCCGCATCGGCCGGCTGTTCAGCCAATCCGGGCGCCCCCGGAAACGGTACGAAGTCGTCGATGTACTCGGCAAAGCGCTGCGTGAATTGCGCCGCCCAGGGTAAGCCGATTAGCGTAATCTTGGCGTGGGGCTCGCCATGCCGCAGCGCACGCAGCGCGGGCACCGCACACAGCATGTCACCTAACTGCAACGCGCGAAATACCGCTATGCGCGCGTGTCCGGCAGGCTCGCGCGTTGCCTCGCCGGCCTGTTCCACTGTATCGGGTGTCATAAGAAAAGCACCTTGAAGTGAATCGCGCCGCGCAGCCGCCAATACAGCGATACAGGCGGAATCGCAATTGACGTGACGATCATTTCGGCAATATGGGAGGCAGCGCGTGAGGTGCCGCGCAACCGTCGCCAGCAAAACCAGGCGGTCACCACTGCCCAAATGCTCAGCGCCACGCTGCCCGCGACGCGCTGCCCGGCGCCAAGCAAGACCACAGCCGACAAAAACGCCGCCACGGCGATGTAGTAATGCCAGGGTGGCACCCGACGAATGTGCTGGCGGTACACGCGTCGATGCTTCTTGTAGAGCAACGCATCGAAGAACACTTTGGACTGCTGGCCGATGCTCACGCCCCAAGGGGCCGGGCGCACCGGATGCAGGATCCGAGCCTGCGGTGCGTCGATGATGGGTCCGATCTGCTCACGCAGCGCGAACATCAGGTCAGCGTCCTCGCGCCAAGCGCGTGTAAAGCGCTCGTCGAAGCCGCCGACCTGCACGAGCGCGTCACGGCGCACGAAGCAGTTCGCCGTCGCGAATTCGGCATGCGCCAAGCCGCTGGCGTCGCGCTCGTAATCAGTCGGCGCATCGCCAAGCGGCACTTCGATGCGTCCCGCAACCGCGCAGGCCATCGGATCGCGCGCCAGCGCATCGCATCCTTCTCGCAACCACATCGGATCGGCAATCGTATCGTCGTCGGTAAACGCAATAATCGCTCCTTGCGCGCTGCACCAGCCCGCGTTACGCGCGCCCGCTGGGCCGCGGGTGCGCCAGGCCGGAATGTAGCGCACGCGTGGCATGCCGCTGCTGCGCTGCGCGAACGCGTGGACCACGTCTTGTGCGCTATGACGCGCGCGGTCGTCATCGACCACAAGTATCTCGAAGGTACTCGGATCAAACACCTGTGCACACAGCGCGTCCAGGCACCGTGCCAGCAGATCGGGACGTCGATAGGTTGGCACAACCACCGACACAATGATCCGCGATGCCGTGTCCGGGGCAGGGGTCATCGGTGTTTCTCCAACAGAAACGGGCCGATCACCAGCGCGTCAAGTGGCGAGGTCCAGAAGCACTCTAGCGCATCGCGTGGCGAGCACACGATCGGCTTGCCGCGCGTATTGAACGACGTGTTCACTAACACCGGCACATCGGTCAACCGGTCAAACGCTGTCAGCAGCTTGTGATAGAGCGGGTGCTGATCGGCGTTGACCGTTTGTACCCGCGCGGTGCCATCGACGTGGCGTACTGCCGGAATCGCCTCTTCCCGGCCAGGCGCCACGTCGCACACGAACAGCATGAACGGGGCACGCAGCCGACCTGGCTTGCGTGCAGTGAACCATTCATGCGCTTTTTCCTCCAGTACAGCGGGCGCCACCGGACGGAAATCCTCTCGATCCTTGATGCGATTCAGGCGCTGCTGCATACCGGGGTCGATCGGCGAGGCCAGGATTGAGCGGCCGCCCAACGCACGCGGACCAAACTCCATACGTCCCTGGAACCATCCGATGATCCGGTTGTCGGCCAGCAACGCGGCGGTTTCGGCTGCCACATCGTTCAGCCGTCGGTAGGGTAGTTGCGCCTCCTCTAGCAATGCCTGGATGGTCGCCTCGTCGTACGCCGGACCGAGGTACGCGTGGTCCATCGCTTTGCCGCCGCGCACGCCGCGCTGCTGGAAATCCGTCCACAACGCGGCGCCCAACGCCGTGCCGGCATCGCCCGCGGCAGGCTGGACCCATACGTCGTCGAAGTACCCGCTGTCGCGGACCTTGGCATTCATGACACAATTGAGCGCCACACCGCCTGCCATCGCAAGCTGCTTTTCGCCCGTGGTGCGCGCGAGCCACTGCACCATGCGCAGCACGACTTCTTCTAGCATTGTCTGCAGCGAATGGGCGATGTCATAGTGCCGCTGCTCGAGCGGGCCGCCGCGCTCGCGAGCTGGTCCGAACAGCGAGACGAGGTCAATACTCTCGACTTCGTAGTCGCCATTGTCGACATAGCGCACGAGGCGGCGCATCGCGTCCATATAGGTCGGTTTGCCGAACGACGCGAGCGCCATCACCTTGTACTCGTCCGATGAGTGCAGGAAGCCGAGATAGCGCGTCACGCGCTCGTAAAGTAATCCCAGCGAATGGGGCAGATTGACCTGTTTGATGCGTCGATACTGGTGTCCGTCGAACACGCCGTAGCTGGTGGTGGCTTTTTCGCCCCGGCCATCCATTGTTAGCACCGCACAGCGCTGCAACGGTGCAGCCAGGAACGCACTCGCCTCGTGTGACAAATGGTGTTCGACAAAATGCCATTCGAAGGGTCCATCCGACGTCACGCCGCGCCAGCGCTTCTGCAAATGGTGCGGCACCCCGTCGGCTAGTTGCCGCGGCGCGTTGACAATGTAGGATAGGAACAGCGGGTCCCACGGCGATACGTGTCCACTTACCTTGCGATGGGCGGACGGGGACAAGGGCAACGTGAACACCGGCTCTTGTTGCCCGCGATCGATCTGCAGCCAAGGGTCATAGGAATACGCGACGTGGTGTACGTCGCGCAGTACGATGCCCGCTTCCGATAGGCAGTAGTCGATCGCATGATACGGCAATTCCCACGTCGAAAACGGCAACGGCCGCTTGCCATGCTTAATGTGCGTGAGGCGCTCCTCCTCGGCGGCGGCGACCACTACGCCGTCGCGCACCAGGCACGCGGCGCTGTCGTGAAATGCGGCATTGATCCCCAGGGTATAAAGTGGAGTATGGGTGTCTGGCATAGTCAGGCCCTCGCTATCGCGGTTGCGATTGGAATGACGTTGGCAGCAGACGGGCTGCCCAGTTGCCAACGATGTGTGGCCCAGCGCTCGGCCTGGGCAGCATCGTGTCCGTCCAGTAAGCTGCGCGCAGCCGCGACGACCTCGTCGATCCCCACGCCAGTCAGGCACGGGTGTCCCGGTTCGCTGCACTCGCTGCGGTAGCAGTATTTGCACGGAACGTCGGCAGACAATACGCGGTGTGGCACGCGCCATGGCGTATGTTGCGGGTTGGTTAATGCATAAAGATCGACGACTGGCGTGCCGACGGCGGCAGCAAGATGCGCCGGCCCACTGTTGTTGGTGATCAGCACATCCGCTGCGCCGATCAACGCGCCCATCTCGCCCAGCGACAACCGGCCGGCCAGCGGCACCGCGCGCTTGCCGGCACGTGCGCATACCGAGTCGACTAACGCAGATTCCGCCGCGCTGCCGGTCACCGCAACCGCGTCGAACTGCGGTGCAAGTTGCGCGGCCACTTCGCCGAAGCGCTCCGCAGGCCACCGCCGCGACGGCGCGCTGGCCCCAGGGTGAACCACCAGCCAGCGCCCGAGGCCAGGCTGCGTGAACGGCGCGCCTTGCCGGCGCAGAGCGGCCTGCAGCCGACACTGCAATGACCGTCGATCTTGTTCATTGCAGGCAAATTCCATTTGCCAATGGGTTGTCGTCGCACCGATCGAGCGGACCAGTTCGAGTTGCCGGACCACTTCGTGGCGAACGCGCTGGTGCGGCTCGGTTTCCACGACGCGGTCGGTCAACAAGCGGTACGGATTCTCGCGGCAGTGCGCCAAGCGCAGCGGGATACCCGCCAGCCAGCACATCATTGCTGCCGGCAACGGGCTTTGGCTGTAGACCGTGAAGATGACCGCGGCATCGAACCGGCCGGCCTTCAGCCGCTCAATCATCGCCAAGTCCGGCGCTGCGTCCGACGACGCGTTCGGGTTCTTGACCCACGGTGCATCGTATCCCCACACCTGGTCGACCATGGGCAGATGCCCATCCAGCGCGGTGCCAACACTGGAGGTGAGCAACGTCAGATGGCGACGGCCGTCCTCGCCTTTGAGCGCACGCAGCGCAGGCGTGGTCATCAGCACATCGCCCATGTTGTCAAGCCGGACACACAGAATGCGCCGCGCGTTGCTCCAGCCTGTGCTCATGTTGCCGCCTCCTGTCCGATCCTCTCGGCGGGTGTGCCGTTGCACCGTGCGGCGATGATCTGGGCCGCGGCGTCGAGCCGCTCGACCACGAAGTCCGGCTCACGCTGTGGGCCGTGCCGCCATTCGGTTTCGTTGCCGCAATCGACCAGGATCGTGCGACAACCTGCGCGACGACCCGCTTCGATATCGTCGAGAATGTCTCCGACCATCCAGCTGTGCTGCGGCGTGACGCCCAAAAACGCAAGGGCCTGCGTCAGCAACGCCGATCGCGGCTTGCGGCAATCACATTCGATCGCATAGTGCGCCACCGCCCCCTTCGGATGGTGCGGGCAATAGAAGAACCCCGCCAGCACTGCACCGTGCTCGCGAAACAGCGCGCCAAGCCGCTCACGCACGGCGCACAGCGCCACCTCGGGAAAACAGCCAAGCGCTACACCAGGTTGATTCGACACCACCGCGAGTGGCATGCCCAGTGCGCCAAGCCGGCACAGTGCTTGTGCGGCGCCCGGCGCCAGCACTATGCGTGCTGGGTCGACGTTGTAGGGCACATTCTTCAGCAGTGTGCCGTCCTTGTCCAACAATACCGCGCCGCGACTGGCTCCGCGCGTCACGGCCATGACGTCTCCTTCATCGGCAGCACCATCACTTCAGGGATCACCGTGCCGGGCGGCTGCGTCAACACGAACCGTACGGCCGCGGCCACGTTTTGGGGTGGCTGCAGGGTGTCGACGTCGATATCAGGGAATCGGTCCAGCAGGAACGGTGTGCGCATGCCGCCGGCCACAATGGCCGACACGCGCACCCCCGCCGAGCGCAACTCTGCATGCATTGCATGCGAGAAGCCCAGCAGCCCCCACTTGGTCGCGTGGTACGCGGAAGCGTTCGGCCATGCGCGCTTTGAAGCGGTCGATGCGATATTGACGATATGGCCGTCGCCTCGAGCCTTCATCATCGGCACCACCGCCCGGCATATCAAATAGGGGCCGAACAAGTTCGTCATCAGCACGCGCTGCCATGTGGCGACGTCGACTTCCTCGATTGCGGCCGTCACATCGATTGCCGCGTTGTTGACGACCACATCGAGTTCGCCCACCGACTCGCGTATCGCGTGCATCGCCTGTTGCACCGACGCCTCGTCGCTGACGTCGATCCGTTGCCACGCGACCTTGACGCCGTACCGG
The DNA here is from genome assembly GCF_021991875.1 of Mycetohabitans sp. B8. Lineage (GTDB taxonomy): Bacteria > Pseudomonadota > Gammaproteobacteria > Burkholderiales > Burkholderiaceae > Mycetohabitans. The sequence goes on along the minus strand of NZ_JAHLKR010000003.1, from coordinate 30,613 downwards.
CCTAACTTGTCCGCAGTTTCACGCGCCGAGTCCTCGTGAAGGTCGGCCACGACGATGTTGACGCCGGCGCGTGCCAGCTCCTCGCATATCGCCGCGCCGAGGCCACGGGCGCCTCCGGTGATCAACGCTGTCTTGCCGGCGAGAACCGGGTTGGATAAGTCTGCAGTGTGTGCCAAGTTCGCTCCTTCAGTCAGTCAGACGGTTGTCGAGACAAACGTTCTGGCTCCTGTTGAGCGAACAGCGTGCCCGGCCCTACTAAGAGCGGCCACAGACGATCAAGCTTGCAAAACCGCCATTTCAGATAGGTCGCCGGTCCGACCCGACACCCATTTTTATAATGGCTCTGGCAAAAACGCCCAGGTGCGGTACGGCAGGATGCGTGGTGCAGCCCTTGCTGCGGCGATTACAGCGCTAGTGTGCCCGCCGCTGCTTCAGCGCGGTGCCGCGCGATAGCGCGCAGGCAATGCGCGACACATCCGGCCAGCGCTTCGTCGAACCACGGTTGGGCCCCCGAGACGCCCACCACGATGCCGTGTTGAGCCACGCTGCCCCACAAGTTTGTATCGCCGCGGCGCAAACGGTGCGGCTGGCTGGACTGAACCAGCCGGCTGTCCATGCCGTGTTCCCACGACAGCCGCGCTTTGGCTCGCGCATACGCGCGGTAGTCGGCGTCCCACTGCGCCGGGTCCGGCATCGAATGCTCGTACAGGATCGCGTCCTCGAAGCACGTGTCGCCAGGACCGAGTGCCGGATCCATCACGACGATATGCAAGCACCCACTGTCGCCGACGACTGTGTTGTGCAGCGCCGCCGACAGCGTCGGCAGCAACATCTCGATCGCGGCGCTGGCCGCGCTGCGGTCGGCATACAGACTACCGGTGCGGCGCGGGGTGGATAGGTTCCCTAGCATGCTGGGGGGCGTCAAGCTCATAAGTTTCTCCTTAATGAGTGGCTAATGCGCTGAGTGCGGCAATCAAATCGACCGCCTTGACCGGCTTGGTCAGATAGCCGCGAAAACCGGCTTCGACGGCACGCGCCCGCTCATGCTCGCTTGAGTAGCCGGACAGCGCGATCGCTTCGATCCGACGCGCGGCGTCGTCTGGACGCGCCGCCTCGAGCTGCCTAACGCGGGCCATCATCGAATATCCACTTTCCTCGCCCAGGTCGATGTCGCAGACCATCACGGCCGGCCAGCCGTCGCGCCGCGTGTGCCTGAGGTAGTCCAGCAGCGCCTGGCCGGATTTGAACGCCGCGACCTGCGCTCCGGCGCTGTTGAGCAGCGCGGACAGCGCGTCGCGCGCCTCCTCGTGATCATCCACACAGGCCACGCGTACGCCGGCCAGTCGCGCGGCGCCGAGCGCCTGCAGCGGTTGCGGCGCGAGGCCGTCAGCGGCGGGCAACTCTGCGACGGCCCGCAGTGGCAACGTGATGGGGATCGTGGAACCGGCATCGTCTCGGCTGCGCAAAATGTACCCATGCTGCTCCTCGAGCACGGCCTGGAGTGACTCCAGATCCAGCCATGACAACTCCGGCGTCTCAAGATCTGGCGTGCAAATCGACACGCGTGCATCGTTGTCGTGGCTCAATGCCGGTACGGCACAATTGCCAGATGAAGCGCCGCAGCGTCGCCGCGTCGCCAGTGACGGCAGGATAGGCATCGCGGTCGGCCGGCTCGTGACGTTGCTCAGCGCATCGACGATATCCTTGAGCAGCAGCGGGACCGCCACCGCAGCCGCTTTGGCGAGCAGTAGCAACGATACGGCGGCCAGCACGCGCATCCTGTGGCGCCAGATGGCATGCCACAGGTCGGTGACGATCCGGGCGCGCAACCCGCCAACGCGGGCCGTACCTACAAAAGCGGACGAAGTCATAGAAGCCGGTTCGATTTGGCGCGTGACGGCGCCATCGCAAGTTCCGTACCGCTGACGGCCGTGACTGTCGATGGGTTAAGAATGCGGGCCGTGGCGCGACGGCGACGCCGGTGTCGGGTAATGACGGGCAGATCATTGCAATTTATGCGATATACGTCGACAGACGGACCGAAGCCCATACCACGACGCGCGCAAACGCTATCGGCAGGTTTGGCAGTAGACTATTTATATGGACGAATGCCGTTACTGCGGAAAAATCCGCGACGAATGGAATTGCTACGGCCAACCATGCCGACGAGCCATTGCTAAGGCACTGCGCCGGCAGCGCGTCGGCCTGCCGATGCGACCCGATACGATCCGCAACGAAATCCCGGCCGGTGCGACGACGCAGCAAGTCATCACGGTGTTGTCCCGGCAGCGGCTGCGGGCGCGACGCGGCAACGAAGCGCGGCGCGAGCGCAAGGAGATCGACGAGCCGTCATAGCCGTGACGTGCCGGGGGCGCCGCGATGTCGGCCTGGGCCGCCAATACTAACGGAACGTTTTTCCACGAGTGTTCCATCGGGCAATCGATGAAGGCCGCGCTCGTGCATGCATTCGGTGAGCCGCTGCGGATTGAAGAAGTCGCGGTGCCGACGCCGGGTCCCGGGCCCGGTCGCCTTCGATGAGATTGCGCCCATTCTGTGTGCCGGCGTCACCGTCTACAAGGGCAGACGGGTCACCGACACGCGTGCAGGCCAATGACTGGCAATATTAGGCATCGGCGGATTGGGGCGCGTTGCTCTGCAATATGCGCAAGCGATGGGCCTTTATGTGGCCGCTGTTGATGTCACGCCGGACAAACTCGAACTGGCAAAACGGCTCGATGCCAAGTGCGTCGTGGACGCGTCGGTCACCGATTCGGCTGACCGTGCGGCGGCTGCGTCGACCACGGCCCACATCGAGCCAGGCGTCAACGCGGCAGCGCGCCACCGGATGCGGTCTGGATGACAGAGATCGCCGGGGCGGCGTCGGATGGCGCACGCCGGAAGTGTAGGTAATACTGATCCTCGGCGACGATCCTAAACCCTTGGCGCAGATAGAACCGCGCGGCGCGCTCGTTGAGCTTAAAAGTCTGCAGCTTGACCGCGCGGCCCTCACGATGGGCGGCGTCACCTATGCGGCGCAGTAGGGCCGCGCCCGTCCCCCGGCTCTGGAATGCCGGATCCACCAGCAGGAGCGCGACCTCTACCTCGCCGTCTTCACACACTTGCGTGGACAGTACCCCCGCTGCTCGCGATACACCGTCGAGCACGATGGCCTGGCACCGCGCAACCGGGTAGCTCACTCGAAAAGCCGCCCGGCGGAAATCGTCCTCCCAACCCAGTGTTTGCTTGAAGTAGCCGCTCAGAGCATCCCGGTACAGGTGGAAGAAGTATCCGTAATCCTCACGCGTTGCTGCTCGCAGCGCGACCGGCAGTATCGCTGAGCCCAGTTCCGAGTCTTTAATGAGCGCATTCATCGTCTTGCCTATCTTGCTTTCTTGGGTCTCCTCGACCCAGATGGCGCACGATGTGGCCCGCGCGCTGTCCTCGGTCCCTATCCTGCACCACCGAAAACGCTAGCAGTGTGCGAAACCGATCACAGCCGTTTGATTCGCGCTACAGCAGCGTACGCTTCAACCTAACGAATTGCAGCAAACCCACGCCGCGCCGGCTCCGGTGACCCCCATCCCCACCATCATCACTCCACCGTCACCGACTTGGCCAGATTTCGCGGCTTGTCCACGTCGGTGCCGCGCGCACAGGCAGTGTGATACGCGAGCAATTGTAACGGCACCACATGCAGGATCGGCGACAGCAACCCATAATGCTCGGGCATCCGGATTACATGCAGGCCTTCGTCGTTGACGATTCGCGTATCCGCGTCAGCAAACACGTACAGTTGGCCACCCCGTGCGCGGACTTCTTGGATATTGGACTTCAGTTTTTCCAGCAGGGCATCGTTCGGTGCGACGGTGACCACCGGCATCGCTTCGGTCACCAGCGCGAGCGGCCCATGCTTGAGTTCGCCCGCCGGATACGCCTCGGCGTGGATATACGAAATTTCCTTCAGCTTCAACGCGCCTTCGAGTGCAATCGGATAATGCATGCCCCTGCCAAGAAACAGCGCGTTTTCCTTGCGCGAAAATTCCTCTGCCCACGCGATGATCTGCGGCTCGAGTGCGAGTACGCTATTGAGCGCCGCCGGCAGGTGCCGCAACTGCTTGAGATACTGCGCCTGAAGACGCGCGTCGACATGACCGCGTAGCCGTCCCAGCGTCACCGCGAGAACGAATAGGGCGACGAGTTGCGTGGTGAACGCCTTGGTCGATGCCACGCCGATTTCAGTGCCTGCGTGCGTCAGCAAGCGCAGCGCGGTGAGCCGCACCATCGCGCTGGTCGCCATGTTGCAAATCGCCAGCGTATGCGAGTGCCCGAGCGCCTGCGCATGCTTGAGCGCGGCAAGTGTGTCTGCCGTCTCGCCGGACTGGGAGATCACCACGACCAGTGACCGGGGGTTCGGCACGGAGTCACGATAGCGATACTCACTCGCGATCTCAACTTGTGTGGGGATTTTCGCGACCGATTCGAGCCAGTACTTCGCCGTCAAGCCAGAGTAGTAGCTGGTGCCACACGCAAGGATCAGCAGGCTGTCGATCCTATTGAATACGTCGCCGGCGCCAGCGCCGAACAACTCGGGATCGAATGCGTCGGTCGGCGCAATCGTGTCGGAGATCGCCCGCGGCTGCTCAAAAATCTCCTTTTGCATAAAGTGCCGGTACGGCCCGAGCTCCACCGCGCCGCCATACGCGTGAACGGTGCGTACCTCCCGCTGCACGAGGCCACCGTCGCGCTCCGCGATGCGCACGCCGTCCAGCGTCAATTCGACCACGTCGCCTTCCTCGAGGAAAATGAAGCGGTCGGTGCTGCCCGCCAGCGCGAGCGCATCCGAGGCCAGGAAGTTCTCCTGTTGGCCCAGCCCGACCACCAGCGGCGAGCCGGCGCGCGCGCCGCATACCCGATGTGGCTGGTCTTTCGAGAACACGGCGATCGCGTAGGCGCCATGCAGTTGCTTCACCGCTTCGCGTACAGCGGCAAACAAGTCACCGCGATAAAGGCTGTAAATGAGGTGAGCGATGACCTCGGTATCGGTCTGCGTCACGAACTCGTAACCGTTCGCGCGCAAGCCTTCACGCAGGGTTTCATAGTTTTCGATGATGCCGTTGTGAACCAGCGCAATCGTGTCGTGTGAGAAGATCGGATGCGCATTGTGCGTGACCGGCGCCCCGTGCGTCGCCCAGCGCGTATGCGCGATGCCGGTTTCCCCGGCCAGTTGCGTGTCGCGGATCTGCTGGTCGAGGTCCGCCACGCGCGATACGCTGCGGGCGCGCCGAGCGGCGCCCTCGACGATGGCGGCCACGCCACACGAGTCGTAGCCGCGGTATTCGAGACGTCGCAACCCCTCGACGAGGACCGGGACGATGTTACGTTGCGCTACCGCGCCGACAATGCCGCACATGATGTTTGTCCGTGGAAAATGGAGGATGATCGCCGGGCCGCCTCATCGGGCGCCATGCATTCAGGCTTTTTTCTTGGCCGCTCGCGCGTACTCTGGCTTCGCGACCTGCGTTTTCTCGTTTAACGCCAACGCCCCGGCGGGCACGTCGCGCCAAATGGTGGTGCCGGCTGCGATCGTCGCCCCCGAACCCACGGCGACCGGTGCGACAAGCTGCGTGTCGGAGCCAACGAATACGTCATCGCCGATCATGGTGCGATGCTTGTTCGCGCCGTCATAGTTGCAGGTGATCGTCCCGGCGCCGATGTTGACGCGCGCCCCGACGTCGGCGTCGCCGATATAGCTCAAATGGTTAGCCTTCGCGCCATGCCCGAGCACCGCGTTCTTGACCTCAACGAAGTTGCCCACATGCGCGTTGTGGGACAGCACGGTCCCGGGACGCAGCCGCGCATAGGGGCCGAGCACGACGTTCTCGCCCACGCGTGCGCCGTCGACATGCGTGAACGCGTCCACACGCGTGCCCGCGGCGATCGTCGCCTCGCGGATCACGCAGTTCGGCCCGATGCTGACGTGGTCACCCAGTACGACGCGTCCTTCGAACACGCAGTTGATGTCGATCGACACCTCAGCGCCGCACTCCAGCGTGCCGCGCACGTCGATGCGCGACGGATCGGTCAACGTGACGCCAGCGTCTAGCAGTCGTAGTGCCTCGTTGCGCTGGTAGACGCGCTCCAGGTCAGCTAATTGACGCTTGCTGTTCACGCCGAGCGTCTCCCATACGTCGTCCGGCTGTGCCCCGACGACCTCGACACCGTCTTCGATCGCGCGTTCGACGACATCGGTCAGATAAAACTCGCGCTGCGCGTTGTCGTTGGTCAACGAGTTCAGCCACGCGTCGAGTCGACCGCTCGGCGAGATGACAATGCCAGTGTTGATCTCGCAGATTTCCCGTTGCCACGGGTCGGCATCCTTTTGCTCGATGATCCGTGTGATGCGCCCGGCGCCATCACGCACGATGCGACCATAACCGTGCGGGTCGTCCAGCGTGACGGTCAACACCCCATAGCGGCCGTTGGCCGCCGCGTTGACCAGCCGCCGCAGCGTCGAGGCGCGCGTGAGCGGCACGTCGCCGTACAGCACTAGCGTGGGCAGTGCCGGATCGATGAACGGCAGCGCCTGTTGTACCGCGTGACCGGTACCCCGTTGCTCGGCCTGCAGCGCAAACTGGATATCGGGTGCGGCGACGGCCTCGCGCACGGCCTGGGCGCCATGACCGACCACCACGACGAGCCGGCTCGGCGCCAGCGCACGTGCTGTGTCGATGACATGGGACAGCAATGGCCGACCCGCCAGTGAATGCAGCACCTTTGGCCGCGCGGAATGCATGCGCTTGCCCATGCCGGCTGCAAGAATGACGATATTCACGGCGTCAACGTCCAACGAGTCTCGAAGGGCCGATTTTAGCATCGGGCTTGCTGCATTCCGTCATGCAACCCACACACGGCGCGCCGGCGTCGCGGCTTCATAGTGCGTCGAATGGCACGATCGGCACGGTGCCGCTGTCGGGCGTGGCACAGGGTTCGTCATCGAACGCGATATCGCCATGCGGATCGGCCACGCCTGTGGCGTGCAGCCCGGCGAACGGAAAAAGCCGATGATCCATCAGGTGCGATGGCACGACGTCGGCCAATGCACTGAACATGTTGTTCACCCGCCCGGGGAAGCGCTTGTCCCATTCCTGCAGCAACGACTTCATCTCGGCACGCTTCAGGTTCGGTTGGCTGCCGCACAGATTGCACGGAATGATCGGAAATTCACGCCATTGCGCATATTTCTCCAGATCATGCTCCTTCACATAGGCGAGCGGCCGGATCACGATATGCTTGCCATCGTCGGACTGCAGCTTCGGCGGCATGCCCTTGAGTTTGCCGCCGTAAAACATGTTCAGCAGCACGGTCTGCAGGATGTCGTCGCGGTGGTGGCCAAGCGCGATCTTGGTCGCGCCCAACTCACCCGCAACACGGTATAGGATGCCGCGTCGCAGCCGCGAGCACAGCGAGCACGTCGTCTTACCCTCGGGCACGAGGCGCTTGACGATGCTGTACGTGTCCTGATTTTCGATATGGAACGGCACGCCGCGTGCCGTGAGATACTCGGGCAGCACATGGGCAGGAAACCCGGGCTGCTTCTGGTCCAAGTTGACCGCGATAATGTCGAAATCGATCGGCGCGCGCTCGCGCAGCCGCAGCACGATGTCCAGCAACGCATAGCTGTCCTTGCCGCCGGACACGCAGACCATCACCTTGTCGCCGGCCTCGATCATATTGTAGTCGGCAATGGCTTGGCCAACCTGTCGGGCCAGCCGCTTAAATAGTTTGTTGTTTTCGTAGGCCTGTTTCTGTTCGCAACAGGTCAAGGCCCGCACGGCGTTCTCGGGTGCATTCATGTCAGGCTTCCTTGATACGAATGACTTCGACGCCCACCGACTCGCAGTCGGGGTACACGTCCGGCTTCTCGGTCGACACGCGCACCGCCCTCACTTTCGGGTGCGCCAGCATCGCAGCAGCCACGTCATCGCACAACGTTTCTTGTAGATGGACGTGTCCGCGCGAGACCCGTTGGGCAATCGTCGAACGCATGAAATCGTAGTCAACGACTTCGGCCAGCTTGTCGGCACGCGGTGTCGACTCGGCCAGCGGCACGAACAGGTCGATGTTGACGATGACGCGCTGCTCGGCGCGTTTCTCGAAATCATGCACGCCAATGTTGATGGAAATTTCGTAGTTGCGCAGGAACAGGCGCCGACAGTTTGCGAGGCTGGGGTGCGAAAGGGCGGAGAGCATGGGCGATCCAGTCAAAAGTGGGGGCGGTGGCCGCGTCGCACGGTCCGGCCCGGCAGTAGGCACGCACGCATCACGCTCACGCACCCGTCATAAACATCACGTCGCGCGGCGACGGCACGAGGTGCTGGCCGCCATCGACCAGCAGCGTCGCACCCGTTACACCGCGTGCGTCAGCCAGGTAGCACACCGCATCGACCACGTCGGCCGGCGTCGATGCGCGTCCAAGCGGTGTGCGCCGGTGCGCGTCGACAAAGCTTTCATCGGTCTGGCTACCGGAGCGCAGCGTGAGTCCGGGCGCGACGGCCACGACTCGCAGCTTCGGCGCGAGCGCCTGGGCCAGCGCCACGGTGGCCGCCTGCAGCGCGGCTTTCGTCAACGTATAGGACAGATAGTCCGGATTCATGTTGTACAGCTTCTGGTCGAGCACGTTGATGACCGAGCCGCGCAACATCTCGTCTTCGCGCGCCGCCTCCGGAATCGATTCGTGCAGCGCCCGCGCTAGCGCCAGCGGCGCGCCGACATTAATCGCCGTCATGTTCAACAACGTGTCGTATCCGAACGTGGCTGCCGTATCCTCGTCAAACAGCGACGCGTTGTTCACCACGCATTCGATGCGTCCGAGCGCAGCGATACTATCAGGCACCAGGCGCCGCACTTGCGCCTCGTCGGCCAGATCGGCGCGCAACGCAACAGCACGCCGGCCCAGCGCCTGGATGTCGGCAGTCAGCGACTGCGCGTCGGTCTCGGACGTATGGTAGTGGAGCGCAATGTCCCAGCCCCGCGCGGCCATGCCGAGCGCCAGTGCACGGCCGATGCGCCGTGCCGCGCCGGTCACCAGTGCGACACGGCGCACGGGCGGCGCGCAAGAGGAGAAAGCCGGATGCTGACCGGCGCACGACGGGTCGCTCATTTACAATGCCGGAATGAAGCCGAATTCAACGCAGCCCGATAGTTTACCCGTTCCTGGCGATACCGAGCTCGCCCACGTTCGCACGTTAGTGCAGCATATTGCCGGGCAAATCGCTGCGGCTGGAGGCTGGCTGCCATTCGACCGGTACATGGAACTCGCGCTTTATACGCCGGGCCTAGGCTACTACAGCGGTGGTCTAGTCAAGTTCGGCCGCGGTCCCGACGACGGGAGCGACTTCATCACCGCGCCGGAACTCTCGCCGCTATTTGCGCAGACGTTCGCCAAGCCGGTGGCCGAGCTACTCGGTGCCACCGGCACACGCCACGTGGTCGAATTCGGGGCGGGGACGGGCAAGTTCGCCGCCGGACTGCTGCGCACGCTGGATGCGCTGGGTGTCGGGTGCGCGCGCTACACGATCGTAGAATTGTCTGGCGAGTTGCGCGCGCGCCAGCGTGAGTGCATTGCGGAAACTGCACCGCAGTTCGCCTCCTGCGTCCAGTGGGTCGATACGCTGCCCGAGCGCGTGGAGGGCGTAATCGTCGGCAACGAAGTGCTGGACGCCATGCCGGTGCGTCTGTTTGCGCGGCAGGACGGCCTGTGGCATGAACGCGGCGTCGCTGTGGCGGATGCGAGCCGCTTCGTGTTTGCCGATCGGCCACTGGCGGCCGCCGCTGTGCCGGCCGCACTCGCGTGCGTTCCTGGCCGGCACGACTACGTGACCGAGACACACGAGGCGGCCGCCGCGTTCGTGCGCACCGTGTGCTCGGTGCTTGACCGCGGCGCCGCGTTGTTCGTCGACTATGGTTTCCCGGCCGCTGAGTATTACCATCCACAGCGCACGGAAGGCACGTTGATGTGCCACTACCGGCACCGCGCACACGGCGACCCGTTCCTCTACCCCGGCTTGCAGGACATCACCGCGCATGTGCAGTTCAGCGCCATCGGGCAGGCTGCCCACGACGCAGGCGCGCATTGGCTCGGATATACGTCGCAAGCGCGCTTTCTGATGAACGCAGGCATCACGGACTCGCTTGCGCAACTGGACCCGGCCGACCCGGCTCGCTTCCTGCCCGCGGCCAATGCGGTACAGAAACTGCTGTCCGAGGCGGAGATGGGCGAGCTGTTCAAGGTGATCGCGTTTTGCCGCGGTTTGGATGCCGCACCCGGCGCGTTTGAGCGCGGCGACCGTTCGCACATGCTGTGACTCATGAGGCTGGCCTGTCGATGTTCCGTTGGCGGCTGACCCCCTTCATTGCCACCGCGATCCACAGCGCGCGCGGCCCGGACGGCGTCAGAACCCGATCGAGCGTCTACGCGCTTGGCGATCGAGTACCACATCGTGCGCGCTCACCGCGTCGCGTCCCGCCAGCCGCGCATTGCCGAAGCCATGTACGATGGCGCGCCGCATCGCGCGCGGCGACAAGGTCGACAGCACGTCCAGCGGCGCCTCGTCGAGCGTTTGCGGAAAACGCGCGCCCCATGCGTGCGATTCGCGAATCTCTGAGTAGATCAACTGGGCAATACGGCGCGCGCCATCGCGATCCGGCGCCGGGATCTCGTAGACGTTCATCCGGTTCAGGATCGGTTCCGGGATGCGGTGCACGTCGTTGGCCGTCGCGATCCAAAGAACACTGGATGCATCGATGGGCACTTCGGCGAACTCGTCGATGAACGACTGCGCGGTGTCGTGCTCGAGCAGTGCATACAACGCGCCGAGTGGATCGTATTGCGCATCGCCGCCAGCCTTGTCGATTTCGTCGACCAGCACCAGTGGGTTCGCATAGGCGCCGTTGACCAGCGCGTCGAAGATCTTACCCGGCTTGGCGTTCTTCCACTGCGACGACGCCCCGGACAGGATCCAGCCCGCGGTGAGCGAGCTCATCGCGACATAGTGATAGCCGGTGCCGATCAGACGCGCAAGTTGCCGGGCAAAATGCGTCTTGCCGATGCCGGGTTCGCCCAGCAGCAACATGGGCATCAACTCGAGCCTATCGTCGGTCTCGGCCACCAGCGCGATCTGTTTGCGCACATCCTCCAGCGGCTCGCTAAAGTTCGGGGACTCGTCAACGAGCGCGTCGATCGACGGCAACCGGTTGGGCTTGACGCAAAAGCGCAACGCGCCGACCTTCAGCATTTTCTCGTATGTGCTTCGCAACGCCTCACTGGCGCCATCGGACAAGTCATGCAAGGCCGTCTCGATCTGACTTAAGTCATAGATCGGCTTGAAAGCCGCCACCGCGATTTCCTGCTTGACCATTGCGGTCGTCATATTCACCTCCTTTGCTGCCATGCCGCCCCGCGCGGCGCCAATTCAGTGTATCGGCGTCGATAAGTTGTGCAAGCTAGCAGTCGCGCGGCGTTGCTGCCAACGCTGCGTCGTGCCCGCGCGCGTGGCCAAATCCCGTTATCATGATCGTTTCGTGCATGCAGAACTGGACCGCCGTGCGGGGCATGAACCCATCGCGGCGAGCCAGGTCGGAATCCCTTATGACAAGCCTCTCGAATGTCCTTTGTACACTCGCCACCGGCGTGCTACTGGCCTCGGTCGCCGCCGTGGCATGCGCACAGAATGGCCCGCCGAAGGTGCACTGGGACGTCGAAGTCGTGCAGGACGGACGCAGCGTCGACCATTTTGGCGCAACGACCACGCTCGGCCAAGCGAAGTCAGAGACGCATAAGCGCAGCGTCGTGCATGAGCTCGGTTGCCAGAGCCAACCGGTGACCAGCATCGAGTTGTCGCGCACGCTGACCGTGTCGCCGACCCGCGTTGACGGCGGCAACGCGGTCCTGTCGCTGGACGTGCAGGAGATCTTCGAGGATACGCGTGCCACGCAGACCGCTGAGGGTTGCGCGCTGCCACCGCAGCCGCGCCGAGTCACCGCTGTCCATCCCGGCCTGGTCGTGCCGCCCGGGCAAACAGTATCGTGGAAGCTGGTGGACCACGCCCCGCAACTGGTCTATCGCGTGCAGGCGAGCATCGTGGACCAGTGAGCGGGTGATGAACTCGCGTGAAAAGGGGCGACCGATGCGACACGACGATATCTTGCCCAGCGTGCCGCGTACCGGCGGCAAGGAATTCGTCGCCGTCAGTTGGAATCTGCACAAGGGCCGCTCGCCGCTCGGCCTGCAAGCATGGCAGTCAATGCAACGCTGGATGCAGGCAACGCCGGCCGACGTATATTTCCTGCAGGAGGCCATGGCGCGTCGGATGCCCGCGCCCGTGCTGGCCAGCAATGGCTTCGGCGAGCCACTGCAGGGCGCGCTCACCGACGTGTGGCAGTGTCAGGCTACCGAAATAGCGCAAGCATTGCGCTTGCAGCTGGCGCTTGGGCCAAACGTGTTCAAGCCATCGTGGCGACACGGCAATGCAATCCTGTCGCCGCATCCGCTTGACCTGGGAGGGCGTTGGGACATATCCGCGCACCGCTTCGAGAAGCGGGGCTTGCTGGTGGCGCGCGCCACGCTTTACAACACGCCGGTCACGTTGCTATGCGCCCATCTGGCGCTCACCCGCCAGTCGCGATTGCGCCAGATGAACTGGATCGCGCATTGGATTGCCCGCGAGGCGGCAACCGGCCCGTTGGTGCTCGCCGGCGATTTCAACGACTGGAAGAACGACTCGGAGCCGTTGTTCGCCGAGATCGGTTTGCGCGAGGTGGCCTCGACGCTGGGCGAGGCCGGTAAGACGTTTCCCGCATTCTCGCCCGCACTGGCGCTGGACAAGATGTTCGTGCGGGGCGTTACGCCAGTGCAATGGCTCGAGCCCGCGCCCCGCACCGCGTGGTTATCGGACCACTTGCCGTACATGGCGCAGCTACGGCTAGAGTAGGGCGGACCCACGACGTTGCAATGCGCGTGCGTTAAACCAACAGGTTCAGGCCAACGCAGGGTTGCTTTAAGGTTGCCGGTCCGCCTTTTGTTTTATTTTGTTAACTACCTATGCGGCGACTTTTATGTAATATCCTCGGACTGTAGGATGGCAGGCTTGGGGCAAACATAGAACAAGGCGTCGAATTGACGTCAATTCACGCCGGCACCCGCATTGATCGATGCGGCACACTATCCCACTACCCGTCACCGCGTGCCGATCGTCACGTCTGTCGACGCGCTATTGTTCAAACATCGAGTAACTTAGCCGCAACGCGGTAAAATAAGCGCTTGCCCGATATTTTTAGCCAGACCGTCGCGCGTGCCGGACCCGACGGCCATCGAACCGACCGAAACACCATGAGCAACCTGACTCAACAAACCGTTCTCAGCGTGCATCACTGGACCGACACGCTGTTCAGCTTCACTTGCACACGCGATCCGGGCTTTCGGTTCGATAATGGCCAGTTCACGATGGTGGGTCTGGAGGTGGATGGCAAACCACTGTTGCGCGCGTACAGCCTGGCGAGCGCGAACTACGAGGAAAACCTCGAATTTTTGAGCATCAAGGTGCAAGACGGTCCGCTCACGTCGCGGCTGCAGCACCTGAAGGTGGGCGATCAGGTCTACATCGGCAAGAAACCGACCGGCACGCTGGTAGTCGACAACCTGTTGCCCGGCAAGACGCTGTGGCTGCTGTCCACCGGCACGGGCCTGGCTCCGTTCATGTCGGTCATCAAGGACCCGGATGTCTACGATCGCTATGAGAAGATCGTGCTCACGCATACCTGCCGTTTCGTCGACGAGCTCGCGTACAAGGAGTACATCACCGAGCACTTGCCGCAACACGAGCACATCGGCGAGCTGATCCGCGACAAATTGATGTATTTCCCGACCGTGACGCGCGAGCCGTTCCAGAATCGCGGTCGCATCACGGCGCTGATTGAAACGGGCGAATTGTTTGAGCGGCTCGGCGTGCCGGCGTTCTCGAACAACCATGACCGCATCATGCTGTGTGGCAGCCCGCACATGCTGCGCGACACACGGCAACTGCTCGATGGCATGGGCTTCACCGAAGGCAGCAATTCGGCTCCGGGCCACTATGTGGTCGAGAAGGCCTTTGTCGGCTGACATACCAGCCCGCGGCGAATCGCCGCCATCCTCGCTCACTCTATTGAAGAAACTACCGGAACGGCAAAGCCGTTCCGGTTTTTTCGTGTGCACCCGGTCCAGCGGCTGCGTGCCCCCACCCCAGCGTGAGCGGCACAGCGAGCGCGGCGACACGGGTCAGCGCCAGCACCGGACCGGTGCCAGCGCAGCGAGGCCGGCACGGCTGGCCGCACCCGCGCACGCCACCAGCCCGTGTCGAGCGCCAACGCGTGGTCGAAGGTCAGCGTGCCGCGCCGCATGTCGGCCAGTTGTGCGCCAATCGGGCCAGACAGACCCCAAAGGCCGCCGCGAAGCTGGCGGCCAGCAGCAAGACCGGTGGCCATGCACCCGCATAGGCACCGCTCACTCAGTGCATCACGTTAAAATGCCACATAGGGACCATTGCCCGATGGCGTGGGCCTGCCACTGATGGCCACCGCCACGCGCCGCCCATAGAAAAACGGCATGCCTAGATCGAAGTAGCGAGGCATCGGTCCGGCCAGACCGTTAAACGCAAACGTATTAGGCGTGCTGAGCAGCATCGACGCATTGCCCACATTGAGATTGACGGCCTGGATGGCACTATTCGCGCCCTTCACGGTAACGGTCTTGACCTGTTGGCCGGGCGGACAATAGAGCGGGTTGCCAAAGCCGCACGCGGGCAACGACGCGTCGGTGAAGAACAAGCCGTTGGAGCCGGTATCGGTGAACCCGGTGATCGTCGAGCCGTTGTACGTCGCGCTGAAGCTACCGGAATCATCGGTGGTCAATACCATCGCATTGCTATCCAGTCGGTTGTTGGACGCGGTGCCAATACCCAGCAACAAGGTGCCGCTGACAGAAGGCTGTCCCCAGGGGCCGATCGCGGGCATATCGACGATGACACCATTGTTGTCGACCGGCACGTTCGCCTCCGGGTTCGCGATCTGTTGGGCAAGCGGCACGACAGTTTGCATGCAGTTGAACGCACTCGCGCAATTGAAGTAGGAACTGGCGCCCGCATTGGTCGCGCATCGGTTGCCGCAATCCACGGCCGCCGCCCCGACACCAAGGATGCCACGATATAGGTAGAAAATATTTCTACACGAGCGCGGTGCAAATTACGCACCAGCGATATGCCAGTCACGCGTAGCACAATGCTTAAAACTCTAAGAAACAATAAATTGGCAATACACTCGCAAGCCGGACCGAACCTTGCTATCGCTCCACCTCGCGGTTGAGAGCCGGCATGATAGAGCCCATTGAATCTGCATGGCGACGGACAGTGCTTTTCGGCGCCTTCGCTGGCGACGCATCGTGATTCGCAAGCGGTGTTCGTCGCGCCTCACACTGTGTTAATGCGACGCAATGGATCGGAATGCGATGTTGCGCCGATGTTTCGCGCTGTAACAATATTAAGGGTTTGAAAAATTGCTCGAATTCCTCGCTCTCGCCTCGATAATAAAACTTCCGATCGCGATATCGCGCCTCGCCGGACTGACCGCGACTGCGGCATGCCAGTGGCCCGATTCGCCGATTTTTTCTGCGTTGCCCACACGCAGCGCCTTCAGCAACGAGGCGCAGGGCGATTTTTCGTAAGGAGAGCACGCAATGCGTATCGCACAAATCGCACCGCTGCACGAAGCTGTGCCGCCCAAACTCTATGGAGGCACCGAACGCGTGGTGTCCTACTTGACGGAAGGGCTGGTGGAGCTGGGGCACGATGTGACACTGTTCGCGAGCGGCGATTCGCGTACTTCGGCACGCCTTGAAGCGGCGTGGCCCCGCGCATTGCGTCTGGACCCGTCCATCCGCGACTGGATGGCGCCGCATATGTTGATGCTCGAACAGGTGCGCCGCGTGGCCCACGAGTTTGACATCCTACATTTTCACCTCGATTATTTGCCGTTTCCGCTGTTCTCGCAGATCGACACGCCGTTCGTCACCACGCTTCACGGGCGTCTAGATCTGCCGGAGTTGCAACCGATCTTCGACAGCTTTGCGCAGGCGCACGTCATTTCGATTTCGGATTCGCAGCGCGGGCCGCTGCCGCGTGCCGGGTGGGTCGATACCATCCATCACGGATTACCGGAAAATCTGCTTGTGCCGCAAACGGATATCAAGCCGACGTACTTGGCGTTCCTAGGCCGCATCTGTCCGGAAAAGCGCGTCGATCACGCGATCCGCATCGCCGCGCAGGCCGGCCTGCCGCTGAAAATCGCCGCCAAGGTCGACAAGGTTGATCGCGAATACTTTAAAAACGAAATCGAGCCCCTGCTTTCACTCGGCGATGTCGAGTTCATTGGCGAAATCAACGAAGCACAGAAGCCGGCTTTCTTGTCCGGTGCGAAAGCGCTGTTGTTCCCGATCGACTGGTGCGAGCCGTTCGGGCTGGTCATGATCGAATCGATGGCATGTGGCACGCCGGTGATCGCTTTCAACCGCGGCTCAGTGCCCGAGGTGGTCGAGCACGGCGTAACCGGCTTCATTTGCGAGGATGTCGACGGCGCGGTGGCCGCGTTGTCACGGGTAGAGGTGCTGTCCCGCGAACAGATTCGCGCGCGCTTCGAGCAGCGCTTTACGGCGCGGATCATGGCACAACATTACGTCGATGTGTATGCGTCGCTGGCGCGTGGCGCGCGCCAGCCGATGCTGCGCAAGGTCGCGGCCGGCTGACAGCGGCGCCCGTTTGGCGGTGTCATGGAATCAGAAAGCGCTCACGGTTCTTGCCCGCGATCCATTTGGGCGGCTTGCCGCGGCCGCTCCACGTCTTGCCAGTGCGTGGGTCCTGATACTTGAGTGGAACGGGCGGCTTGGCCAGCAAGCGGCAGCCACGCAAGCCGTCCAAGTACAGGTCGCGGGCTGTGAGTCGGTACTCGGCGATTGTGTACCGTAGCTGCGTGATGACGATGCTCAGCGCTTTAAGCGGGCTCGCGCTGCGGCGCGAACAATGCGCGCAAATGGTGGGCGACACCCGCCTCGAAATTGTTGCCGATGCGCGGGACATGGGGTAGCCGCGCGATTAATCTGGGATTGGCGTTGCCCATCATGAACGGGTGCCCGACCGACTCCAGCATGTCGATGTCGTTCATGTTGTCGCCGAATGCGATGCACCGTTCGGCGGGCAGGCCAAGCTGCTCGAGCACGAATGCCAGCGCACGTCCCTTCGATGCGCTGGCGGCCATCACCTCAAGGCAATCAGGCAGCGAATACGTTACGTACAACGCATCACCAAAATGCCGGGCCAGGTTCCGCTCGACCATGCTCAGGTCAGCGGCGTCCCCGATGTACAGCACTTTCGCCACTTGTTGGCCATCATGTGCCGCGAGGTGGGTGACCTCGTAGCGAAATCCGGAATCTTGATGGAACATCAACAACTGGGGCGCCTCGCGATCGATCAGCCATGCATCGTCGACAAACAAGTTGACAATGACACGGCCGTGCGTGCCAGCGATATCGGGCGCCACCAGCCGCTTGACGATATCCGCGGGCAGGTCGTGTGCGTGGATGCGGTTGTCCCACGCATCGTGCACGCGCGCGCCGTTGGACGTTACCAGATACGGCCGGATGCCAAGTCGGTCGCGGATCCCCGCGACGTCGCGGAAATGCCGGCCGGTCGCGATCACGAAATGCAAGCCGCGCGCCTGCAGCTGCTGCAGTGTGGCGGCAGTAAACGGATCAACCTGATGATCACTATTGAGCAGCGTGCCGTCCAGATCAGTGGCAATGACTTGGTACATAGATAGGTCACTAAGAGCGAAGCACGCCGGCGAGGTACGGCTTGCATGCACAGCCGCGTGCAAGCGGCGCGCGTGAAACGCGCTCAAGCATACCACTTTAACGCATGGAAGGTATGCGTCAGCACTGCCCCAACATGGCGAATGACGTATTGTCGGCGGGTATCGCGTGTACCTACGATTGTGCTTATGGCGCATTCGCGCGCCCTTGAGCCACGCATCATCGATGCACAGACGACAAACGGCCCATGTCCGGGGACATGGGCCGTTTGAATCGATGCGTATCCGCCTGCTGGCGGACCGGCAAGCCGTCTAGTGGAGCTTCTTCGGCAGTTGCTGGCTACGCAGGCGACGCTGCAGGCGCTTGACCGCGGCGGCCTTTTTGCGCTTGCGCACCGTCGTCGGCTTCTCGTACGACTGGCGCTCGCGCAACTCGGCGATCAGGCCATTGCGTTCAATGGTTCGGCGAAAGCGCCGGATCGCCACTTCGAACGGCTCGTTTTCCTTGATAACAATCGTGGTCATGTTGTCCCTGGCTGATTCAATACGTTCATCGCCCTGTCGCCTTGCATCGTCGCTTCTCGCATCCCGCTCACGCAACGACGCGTCGACATGGGTAGGCCCGATGGGCACCACAGCAATATTGACGCGTCTGGAGAATCGGACCACAGCTGCGCCGACCGCACGATGGCGAGCCGGGCCCTCAAAGAATACGGGGGAAGCAAACGCGTAGACGGGCGCGATGAGAAGCGGTGGAACACCGGAACAGGTCAACCGGGACACCCTTCTCGCTTCAAAGCTTGGAAGGTTAGCATAAATCCCGGCGTTTTTCCAGCGTCCAAGATCCTTGCAGGATGCATCATCGTCGCAACAATCGCTGCCGCTGCCGCTGCCGCTGCCGCTGCACGTCGCACGTCGCACGTCGCACGTCGCGACGCGCGGATCGGACGCGCACGGGCACGTGGTTCCGCTACTGCTTTTCCACGACGAGCAGAATGCTGGATTTGTCAGGGGTCTGGACAAATATTTCCAGTTGCGTATCGTACATCATGGCGATACCGCTCGCCGGGGTATTCGGGTAGGCGCAACCGGCACCGCCATCAAAATTCAGCGTCGCGTCATAGACGTTGCTGGACGCGCGCGGCGCGAGCGTACCGGAAAACCGACACTGCTGTGCTAGGCCGGCGACTCCCCCTCTGGCGTCCACAGTAAAATGCAGGGCATCAAAATCGGCTTGTGTCCCCCGGTGAGTCATTCCCACGCCGCAAAAACTGCCGATCATGGTCACCAACGTCGCCTGAGCCCAGCGCGGATCGTAGCGCGCATCCAGTTGCACCGTTCTGCCGACCGCATAGGACGCCTTGGCCGTGATCGCTTGGCGGGCCGCGTACATGCCGCTCCAGGTCAGCGCCGTTACGGCTGGCTCGCCGTAGTTGTAGTCAATGCCGCTGCCCTGGGCAACTTTCTCGTCGATCGGTGGGATCGTGCCCGCGACCACGCCGGCCAGCGCACTCGGTATGTCGGCCTTCATGTATCGCACATAGAAACGGCCATCGTCCAGCACCAGGATCCGGGCGGACTGCCCGTTCCCGGTTCCCGAATACAGACCCACGATACCCGTGGGTGACACCTGGTTACCGCCGCACGCCGCCACTGCCACACTCAATGCCCCTACCACCGCTCGCGCCACAGCACGCGGCGAAAAGACATTGCCGGCCGGTTCCGCTCAACCGAAGTAGCATGAGATCGCGCCAAGCGGTCCGTAGTCGACGTTGAATGTATCGCCCTTGCGAGCCCGGCACGGCCGCGTGAACGAGCCGCCAAGCACCACGTGGCCTGGCTCCAGCGCGACGTCAAACGGATGGAGTTTATTCGCCAGCCACGCGACGCCGTTGGCGGGATGGTTCAGCACACCAGCGGCCACGCCGGTTTCCTCGATCGCACCGTTGCGCGACATGATCGCGGCAACCCAGCGCAGGTCGACGTCGCGTGGCTTGACCGGCCGACCACCGAGCACCACGCCGGCATTCGCGGCATTGTCCGCGATCGTGTCGTACACTTTGCGCGGGCGCTTCGTGTCCGGGTCGATCGTGTGACTGCGCGCGTCGATGATCTCCAGCGCCGGGATCACGTAGTCGACCGCGTCGTAGACGTCGAACAGCGTGCATGCCGGACCGCTGAGTCGCCTACCCAGCACGAACGCGAGTTCGACTTCCACGCGCGGCACGATGAACCGATCGACCGGCACGCTCGAGCCTTCGCCGAAGAACATGTCATCGAGCAGCGTTCCATAGTCCGGCTCGTCGATCTGCGACGAGTGCTGCATGGCCTTGGATGTCAGGCCGATCTTGTGCCCTTTGACTATGCGTCCGCGCGCCAGCTTCTTGGCGACCCATGTGCGCTGAATCGCATAGGCGTCGTCGACGGTGATCTGCGGATAGTCGAGCGAAATCTGCCGGATTGGCGTGCGCGAACGCTCGGCCTCGTCCAACTGCGTCGCAATGCGCTCAATGAGGGTCTCTTCCATGCGGCGTCCAGGATTTAGAAGGAGGTCGGGCTCACGCACGGCGGTAGCGCGCGTGAAGGTTATTGTGCTTATAGGTGCCGGCTTCGCTGAATTCGACCACTTCCAGCGACAGCGCCAGATAGCGTGTGGCGAATAGCGCGGCAAAATGGGCGTCGATCGCCGCGAACAGCGCATCGCATGCTTTTTTCTTCGTCGCCTCGTCGCGACCCGCACCGATCTTCAACGTTACATGGACGAACGCATCGTCGCCGCTGCCGTCTGCGATCCGATAGTCGTCCAGTGCGATCGCCCGCGAACGGATGCCGCCGATTGGAAACACCCCGCTTTGCGCAATCAGCGTGTCGTTGATCGTGGCAAGGAGCTCGCCAATGCGGGCATCGGCGCGCAGATTGGCCGTATATTCAACAATGACATGAGGCATCGATCCACTCCTGAGTCAACGGTCCGGGTCACCACGGCAGCGGAAAGATTGCATTAATCTGGCCAGTGCCGGAACTGGCGAAGTAATCGGTCACGATCTCGACTGCCTGGTCGTAGCGGTCCCAGCCGAGCAGCCCCAGCAGCATCGCGGTGTCATGCATGCCGCCCTCGCCATGGCAATGGGTGTTGTACTCGGGGAGCATTTTGCAGAAGGTGGCGAAATCACCCTGCTTCCACAACTGGACCACGCGCAGGTCCACCTGACGGAAAAATTCCCGGCTGATATCGTGCATCGACTCCTGCGGCGAGCCGTTGTCGTTGAAGCGGTGTGACAGCGAGCCACTTGCCAGAAACGCGACATTGGCGTCGCTGCGCGCGATCGCCTCCTTCAACGCGTGGCCGAAGCGCCGGCTCTCATCTAAGGTATGCCATGCGCACCCACCGGCAATCGACACGACCTTGAAGTGTTGGTCGCTGTTCATGTACCGCATCGGCACTAGCGTGCCGTATTCGAGCTCCAGGCTGTCAATCTCGTGCGCGTGCGTGTGCACACCGTACTCGGTCGCGGTCTGCGCGATCAATCGTCCCAACGCGGGATTGCCCGGGTACACATACGTCATGTCCTGGATGAAGTGCGGCAACTCGTTGCTCGTGTACGTTCCTCGAAAACGGGCGTTGCAGTTGACGTGGTAGCCGGCATTGACCAGCCAGTGCACATCGCAAACGATCATGGTATCGACGTTCAGCGCACGGCAGCGCTCGCCGATGATGCGATGGCCGTCAATGGCCGCTTGTCGGCAACCGTGATGCTTGCCAGGCAACTCCGACAGGTACATCGACGGCACGTGGGTGACCTTGGCTGCGAGCGAGAGCTTGCCCATGTCACATGCCCCATTTCGGAATATGATGTGAACCCATCGAGAGACAGACGTTCTTGACCTCGGCGAAGACCTCGAAGCTGTACTCGCCGCCTTCACGGCCTGTCCCGGATGCCTTCACGCCGCCGAACGGTTGGCGCAGATCACGCATATTCTGGCTGTTGACGAACACCATGCCGGCTTCAATGCCGCGCGCAAGCCGATGGGCCTTGCCTACGTCCTGCGTCCAGATATACGAGGCCAGACCATACTTCACGTCGTTGGCCATCGCCAGCCCGTCGTCCTCGTTGTCGAACGGGATCAAACACGCGACCGGCCCGAAGATCTCCTCCTGCGCGACCCGCATCCGGTTCTCAACATGAGCCAGTACCGTTGGACGGACAAAGTGGCCGCACCTCAGGTGCGCAGGCAGCCCCGGCGGCTTGTGCGCGCCGCCGGCGAGCACCGTAGCGCCTTCCTGCTCGCCCAGTCGGATATAGTCGGTGACTTTTTCCCAGTGCGCTTGAGTGATCATCGCACCGAGATGGGTTTGCTCGTCCATCGGATCGCCAACGATCAACCGGTTCGCGCGCCGCGCAAACTCGCGCACAAAATCGTCGTACACGGTGCGCTGCACGAAGATCCGAGAGCCGGCCGTGCAGCGTTCACCATTGATCGAAAAGATCGTGAACAGCGCCGCGTCCAGTGCGCGCTCTAGATCGGCATCGTCGAACACCAGCACCGGCGACTTGCCGCCCAACTCCATCGAAAACTTCTTCAGCCCGGCGCGCTCGATGATCTTCTTGCCGGTCACGGTACCGCCAGTGAACGACACGGCGCGCACGTCGGGGTGGCGCACCAACGCATCGCCCACGCTCGCGCCGTAGCCCTGCACCACATTGAACACACCGGCCGGGATACCCGCTTCGCAAGCCAGCAAACCGAGCTGGTCCGCAGTCAGCGGCGAGAGTTCCGACATTTTCAGCACTGCGGTATTGCCCAGCGCCAAACACGGCGCAGTCTTCCACGTCGCGGTCATGAACGGCACGTTCCACGGCGAGATCAACGCGCAAACGCCGACCGGTTGGTACAGCGTGTAGTTCAGCATTTGATCATCAACCGGATAGGTGCGCCCGTTCATCCGCACGCAGACCTCGGCAAAGAAATTGAAGTTTTCCGACGCGCGTGGAATCAGCTGCTTGCGGGTCTGCGCGATCGGCAAGCCTGTGTCGCGGGTCTCCAGTTGCGCCAATCGCGGCACGTTCTGCTCGATCAGCTCGCCCAGCCTGCGCATCAGTCGCGCACGCTCCTTGGCGGGCGTATTGGCCCACTTCGGAAACGCGGCCTTAGCCGCGGCCACCGCCAGCGCAACCTCACGCTCGCCACCTGCGCAGACCGCATCGATCGGCTCGCCGGTGGCCGGATTGCTCGTCACGAACGTGTGCACACTCTCGACCTGTTTGCCGCCAATCCAATGCTTGATTGTCATCCGTCTTCTCTCCAGCGTGGCGGGCGCGTTCACGCGGCGCCACATCGTTACCGCCGCGCTTCATGCCGCGGCATCCAGCCGCTATTGGCCGCGTCCGTAATAGTGCCGCTCATCGACAATCGTGTTGACCAACCGGCCGATACCCTCGACCTGCGTCACCACCTCATCGCCCGGCTGCGTGTCGGCCAACCCGTGCGGCGTACCGGTCAGGATCACATCGCCAGCATCCAGCGTCATGAAGCGGCTCAGGTATGCAATCAACGTCGGGATATCGAAGATCATGTCTCGCGTGCTGCCTTGCTGCGTCTGCTGCCCGTTCACGAATGTACGCAGGGTCAGGTTCAACGGGTCGGGCACGTCGTCACGGTCCACCAGCCACGGCCCAAGCGGCGTGCAGGTGTCCCGGTTCTTCACGCGCAGGTTGGGACGATAGTAGTTTTCGAGGTAGTCTCGGACCGCATAGTCATTGGCGACCATATAGCCGCGCACATAGTCGTACGCCTGCTCCTTCGGCACGCGGCGCGCGCGTCGCCCGATTACCACGGCAAGCTCGCACTCATAGTGCATGTATTGAACGTTGGCGGGGCGCACCGTGCGGGCACGATGGCCGACGAATGTATTGGCGCCTTTCAGGAACACCAGCGGCTCGTCCGGTGCCTTGAACGCGAGTTCCTTCGCATGGTCCGCGTAGTTGAGCCCGAGCGCGAACGTCGTGCGCGGCTCGATCGGCGGCAGCCACACCACGTCACCGGACGCGACGGTGCGTCCGGTGTCTAGGACCACGGTGTCACCAGCGCCCGGCGTGGCGAAATGGATCGTGCCATCGACGGCAACACGGGCGGTCTTCATGCTGTAGTCTCCGTCACGAACCCGTTATGCAGTACGCCGATGCACTCGATCTCGATCTCCACCGCATCCCCCGGCCGGGCACGCGGCGCATGCGGCGGCACGCCGAGCAGCAGCACGTCGCCGCGCTCGAACGACATGAACGCACTGATTTCCTCGATCAGGCGCGCCACGCCGCGGATCGCATCGCGCGTATTGGCCTGCTGGCGGACTTGGCCATTGATCCGCACCGTGATGTCCAAAGCGTCGGGTGCGCTAACATGCCCGGTGGGCACGATGACCGGACCCAGGGGGCAGAACCCGTCGCGAGCGTTGAACCGCACGGCGGGCCGGTACAGGCTCGCGTGTGGCACGCTGACGTCGTTGACAACTGTGAAACCGAGCACCGCATCGAGCGCGTCGCGTTCTTTCACGCGCGTGGTGCGGCGCGCGAACACGATGCCCAGCGACGCACCGATTTCCAGTGAGTCGACCGCGGCCGCACAAGCGCCGGCATCGTCATGCGGCACTTGCACCCTGTCGCCATCGCCGGCTAGCGTATTGGCCGGCTTGATATAAAGGACCGGGGCTTGTGGCGGCCGCTGGTACGGCGGCTGGTTCACCGCGTCGCCAAGCGCCTGCAGCACGCCGCGGAAATTCAATAACACGCCATAAACCGTTCCAACCTCGACCGATCCGGGTATCCTGGCGCCTGCTGCAACATTTAGCTTCACGTGGCGATCCTCGTCACAGAGCCCCATGTAATTAATATATTAATCACATGGGGCTCGGAAAGTCAATCCGCGTTTGCTACGCTCGGCGGCAACCGATGCATCATAAGCTATGAGCCGATCCCAAAAAAGTCCATAAACCGGAGTTCTCCCATGGAAGCACACTCATCTTCCGCAAGCGAGTATGAGCAGAGCGAGTGCTTTAAGCGCGACTTGGCGGTGCACACCGAGGTGCTCGGCGATACACATGTTCGTGCAGCGCTCGCAATGACGTCCCGCTCGTCGCACGCCCGGTCCGCCACCCAACCAGTATGAGGATATCGAGATGCCCACCACACTCGCGACGGATCGTTATTCCAAACCCGCCATTTTTTTACACTGGGCGATTTTCCTGCTCGTTGCACTCGCTTATGTCGCGATCGAGGTCCGCGGCCCAAAAGGCAGCGACAGCCGTGCGTTCTGGAATACGATTCATTTCTGTTCCGGTTCGCTGGTGCTGGCCCTCGCGTCGCTGCGGTTGCTCTGGCGCCTGTGGCATGGGGTGCCCGCGGAGGTCGAGTCGACGCGCATATGGGCGTTCCTCGCGCGCGTCATGCACTTGGCGCTGTACTTGTTCATCTTCACGCAGCCGCTGCTCGGCATCCTGATGGTCAACGCTGGCGGTAACCCAGTCTCACTGCCAATCATCGGGCTGGACATCCGACTGATCGGCGCAGATCCTGTCGCACGGCCACTGCTCAAGGCAATGCACGAGTTCATCGGCAACCTGTTCTACTGGGTGATCGGATTACATGCATTGGCCGCGATCGGCCGTCACGTGCTGCTGCGGGACAGGACGCTGCACCGGATGCTGTAGCCCATGGGCTGTGCGCGGCCGGCGCGGCGCACCGGCCGCCAGTTCAGATGGCAACGACGCGACGCGCATCGAGCGCCGGGTTAGGCAACCGTTCGGGTGAACTGTCGTGCCGATGCCCAAAGGATGGCATCCTCGGTCGCCGGCGCGCGCGCCTGTGTCGCGCCGCCCAGTAGATAATCGAGTAGCGCTCGCACCGGACGGATTGCATGGCCGAACGGCAATGTTTCCGAGCCGCGAAAGAACAACCCGCGCTCGACGTCACCTGAGAGCGCATGGGCCAGCCTCATATCAATGCAAAACTGCCCATGCTTGCCAATGCCATCGCGCAGCCCGCACTGCTGCAGGCAGTCAAATCCGAGCGTGCATCGCCGCGGCTTGGCGGCTTGCTGCAGCTTCTGTTCCTTCTCGAGATAACTGGCCAGCCACGGCGTGCGCACGGCGCGCGCTGGCAAGCCGGCCACGCTCATGAACGTCACGATGTCCTCTGGCTTCGCCTCGGCCAGCACCTTTTTGAAATTCGGATGCGCGTCGCCTTCTTCCGTTACCGCGAATGCGGTTCCCAGTTGTACGGCGCTGGCGCCGAGGTCGAGCAGATGCCGAACCTGCTCGTGGCTGTGAATCCCCCCCGCGACAATCAACGGGATGTTCTCCGCCTCCAGCCCAAGCGTCTTAAACAACTCGTGCGCGCCTTCCAACACCTGCTGGAACGCATAGTTCGGATGGTCCAGCCCATCGAGCGTTGGTGCGCCGAGATGTCCGGCCGCATAACGCGGGCTCTCGATCACAATGGCGTCCGGCAGCCGGTTTCTGCGCATCCACTTCTTTAACACCAGGCCGATACCGCGTGCATCCGACAGAATCGGGATCAACGCCACGTTCGAAAAGTCAGCAGTCAGCTCCGGCAGGTCCAACGGTAGACCCGCGCCGACTACGACCGCGCCCGCGCCGCTTTCACATGCCTGCGTGACGTACGATGCATATGAGGACACCGCGCGCATCACGTTGACCGCAATCAGGCCATTGCCCGAAGCTAGCTGCAATGCGGCCACCACTTCCCGGCGCAGTGCCTCCAGATTCAGCGAGTCGATCAGTTGCCGGTCGCGCGAGCGCCGGCTTTGCTCCATCAAATCCGGATGATGGCGGCGCAAATCCACACTCGAGATCGTGCCTACCGCACCGAGCGATGCGACGGTTCCCGCTAGACGGTGCGCAGACACGCCCACGCCCATGCCTCCCTGTACGATCGGCAACAGTGTCCGGCCCTTGATCTTGAAGCGTTTGCATACGACATTTTGCACAAGCACGGTTGAAACCTCTCGACGGTGGCGGCAGTGCGCCCAAAATGCCAGTGTGCGGCAAACGCGGGTGGCACACTTTAATCTTCGTCAAGAAAGCACCATTACACATTGCACGTGGCAGCATTCCTCCAAAGCCGAGTCGCACCACCGGGCCGCGTGAATGCGATGCAGCACTGCGCGAACAGCCAGTGCTCGAACATGAAGCCGCCGTTGACCGGGTCTTCGGTGACGTAGAGCGTGAACGCTCCGCCCATCAGATCGGCCGGAAAATGGATCCGCGAGTTGTGCAGGGCGGTCTCAGCAGGAGAAAGTAAAGAAATGTCGCTCCACACAAAGATCAACAGCTTGTCAAGAACCCAAGTCGTCAAACTGCATGCGACTCTCTCTTCAAAAAAACTGATCTGCTGTAAGCGCAACGATTCGCACGTTGCTGCATCAAAACGTAATATTTCCGCGCACCGCAAAACTCCCGGACACCACGCCACAAGGACTGGCGAGTTGGGCGGCGTGATGCACTAAAACCACCCAATTACGCGAAGCGGGCAAGCGAGGTTATGGCTGTTCGAGCATCTGCGGCAACTTCAAAATGCGGTGTACGATATTTGCCCCATTGGGTGTCCGTTCTCGCGGGTCAACTTCAAACACCTTCGCATTAGCCGCTATCCGGCACAAAACTAGCCGATGGCCGATCGCAGTCGCAGTCGCAGTCGCGTTTAGGCATGCATTCTTTGCTAGTCTGCTGCGTAGCAGGCAGTGAATCACCGTATGATCTGTCTCGTCCGTTCCATGGCGACCATCTGTGCCCAGCTGCACCCTACGCTTATCCTGGCCTCGGCGTCAGGGGCCCCCTGCCCTGATCGCCGCTTTATGGCCCATACCTGACTCTCGGAATTGTCAATGGACTTCAGCGACGCATTGGATACCGCCCCAATCGCTATTTATGCAACAAATGAACAAACCGGCCAAGGGTCGAGCGCTGCACCGCCTACAGGCGCGAAACGATCAGCGCACGCCACACTCGACACACGCGTCAAAAAGCGCAGAGTCTACGACACTTTGCCAAGCGGAGTGATTCTGGAGGTCGCACGCTACCTACCATTGGATCATATCCCCGAGTTTTCACGTGTCAATCGCAACACCTATGTTCTGATGGAGGAACAACGATGGGCGTGGCGCTGTTACCAGCACGCGAGCAGCGTCTCCGATCTCGCGTCGCTACAACAACTGATAGGCGAAATTGAGCAGATTCAGGCCGAACCGGATCTGCGAGCCGAACCGCTCACCGCTCTGTGGAAACAGTCTCAATCAATGGGACTCTCTAGAAAACACGAAATCGAGGCCTTTAAATTGTTATTTGCAGCAGCCGACCGCCTCCCGGAACAAGGTCTTCCGTTACAAAAAACAATGCTTGCATCACTAGGGGGTATTTCGAAAAGCATGCGACTTCGAATGTTCGATTTTGCTTCTGCGCTGGCTGAACGGCGTCGTCCCGATCAAGCGAATTTTTGGCCTGAACTAGCCAAAGCGCTTGTCAATGTATGGACGCCGTCTCGGCGGTATATTCAACGTTATCAAGTATTGCTCAACCAACTGCCATACCTGGACGCGCCCCAGAAGGCCGAACTGATTCCGCTATTGGCTCCGAAACTGAGCTTCTCTCCTCTGGAGGATCCCGACAGCAGCAAAACGCTTTTGGCCCATGCGACCTTGCGGCAGCAAGCACGATCGCTGCCGCCCTCGCTACAAGGTGCGCCGGTCGGCATGGTAGCTGCCGCTATAGAAAGGCTACCGAGAGAAGCGCGCGCAGCGCACTATGCAGAGCTGCGACAGCTAGCACTATCGCTTCCGGACGAGCAGCTTGGCGCTGCGCTGCGTAAACTGCCACGCGGGTTAATTATGTTACCGCGCGAGCACCACGCGCACGAACTCCAATTACTGGAGCCAGCCTTGCTGCGCGTGTTGCCCGAGCAGCGCGTGCAGGTCGCACAGGGCTTGCTGGAATGGACCTTCCTGCTAGACGACGCGCTCTCGAAGCACGTGTGGCAGCGTGCGTTGCAGTTACTTGACGGCAGCAGCGCAACAGCATTGCTGGAGGTGCTAAGCAAGGTGGGGGCCATGCTAAGAGCCCCAAAATGGCAAGATGCGGTCAACGAAGTCACCGCTTTTATGGACCGCAACCCCTTCACGGAGCAAGAGCGTGCGACGATAGACACCCGTATGCTGCTGCTACGCCACCCTCAGGAACGGATGCCGTAATCGCTTCGCAAAATATCACGAAGCTTCGGATGCGGACGCAATAGTTAGGCAATTTTACACTAACACTATAAGCGCGGGTCACCCCGAACCATTGAACAAGGCGCATCATGGATACCTCACGAATTGGCTCCCCGAGCCCAAGTCCAGTAGGATCTCCCTCGGATACTCAACCGGCACGCCATCCATCCGAAACTTCAACCCGTACGCTGACACAGCCAAAACGGCAAGCGAGCCCTGGAAGTTTGTCGGCGCTTGAACACCAACCTTCAACGACACGGGCTCGATTTCGTTCCCCGAGTCCGACGCAGTCCATCGCCGGCCCTAGCTCAATGCAAACGCCCATGACGCTAGGCTCCGCCTTGTTGCCCGGGATGAGCACTGTACGCGATTCCGAAGCAATTGCCACAAGCATGGAAAGAGTGCTCAACGATCTCGCACCCAGCCCACAAACAGACCCGCTTCGCTTGCTGGGTACTAATGAAATGGTGGATTATTTTAAAAATAATAAAATGATAGAAAACACCGAGACATTTTCCTATCAACTGAATGACCAAAATGTGGGACTGGTGAGATTAAAAATGCCTAAAAAGAAAGATGGAGACATGGAAGTCATGGCGATGGTGACTGATCCCCGCACGAGAGGTGTTGGAAGTACGTTCATGCAACAAGCTATGAACCATGCGGTGAAAATGACCGGTCAACCCGTTCTGACGCTGAATGCGATGGACAGGGACGCCGCGGCTGCTTACGAAAGAATGGGATTCAAGGCAGATTCCGACTATGACTCAGACGACGAAGACCAAATGATACCCATGAGGCTCGATGCCAGTAACAGCGATAAATGGGAAAAAAACAACACGGGAAACTTTCAATTAAAGAGCCGGCTTGCTCCTGAATTTAGGTAAAGCAAACAATTCGCGCTCTTGAACGCCGCACGCATGTCGTCGATATCGCCCTGATGCTGTGCTGGATCGGTCACGTACAGAATAAAGCCGGCGTGACCGCCGTTCTCATAGCAGTGACTGCACGGCGACAATCAACTTGGCCGGTATTTGCGAGTTCCGGTGGCACACTCTGCGGCACACGTGTACAAGCTGACACGTACAGTGCGACACGCTGCTGCGAGTGCTCAAAGAGCTTGGGGGATGGAAAACGTTCGACAGGGTGCACGCACCTGTCGGCGGCTCCAATCATCGGGTTACCGCAGGAAACCTCGTCAGCGACAATCGAAACGCCGCTGGACGTCACCGGCTAACTGTGATTTCACTGTAGAGGGAGAAATGGATAAAGTAGTCGGCCCTTCAAAATTCAAAATTTGGATGAGAAGTTCCGTGCGAGGGAAGTGAAACAGAACAGGTAGTGGCGCAGCGCCAAAGCGAGCGCAGCCACCAAAGCACAAGGCGGGCTTGATGCCCAATCGGGTAATGGCGCGCAGCAGCCAGCGCAGGTTATAGCCTGTCGA
>NZ_JAHLKR010000002.1 GCF_021991875.1 Mycetohabitans sp. B8 | reverse complement strand
ATCAGATGCTCGATCACGAAGACAAAATGCAATCTGCGCAGAAGACTATCGAAGAGGATAGCCGATCAGGCAGGAGGAAGTTGGCCTCTCCAAGTCTGGATCGCAAAGTCGACCGCCTCACGACCCGAGAAGAGCATACTGCG
Organism: Mycetohabitans sp. B8; assembly: GCF_021991875.1. Taxonomy (GTDB): domain Bacteria; phylum Pseudomonadota; class Gammaproteobacteria; order Burkholderiales; family Burkholderiaceae; genus Mycetohabitans. The sequence continues at coordinate 76,370 of NZ_JAHLKR010000002.1, read as the reverse complement.
CGCATTCCCTATGCTGAAGGTCTTCACTGCCCCTCGGTTTTTCAGCGCCCGGCCCATCGGCAAAAAGTGCTCGGAGTCCAGGAGGGCAGGGGTTTCGTAGACTGCCCACCGCCTGACACCGTTCTCAAGGACCGGCGAGCCTTCCCGCGTTTTCGGTCTGTTCGGCCATGCCCGTTGCTCTGCTAGGTGAAGCAGTGTACAAACGTCGAAGTCTACACCCAGAAGGAGAACAGAGGCGTCTACGTCGTAGAGCTTGGCCAACGGTGACCTTTCACCAAGTGGGCTCTCGAGCGCATGGTCGGCTATGATCTGATCGGCTCGCGGCCCGATTGCCGCAAATGAGCAGGTGGGGTGCAGGCTGCGGCGGGCGCCGGGCCAAGTACGGAACAGTTCAGCCACGGCGCCCATGTTGCGAGTCGGGGTTGTCGCCGGATCGTACGCCGGCATTTCCTCGCGAAGGGTCTCGACCCAGTTGGATGGCACAGGCGGCGCTTCCCATTCTGCGGGATCGGTTAAATGGGCGGTGTGTGTTGGCATGACCAGTGTCCCGTTAGGTCCAATGCAGTCCATCAGCGCTTGAATGACGGCCACGGCTCCTCCGGCAACCCACCCAAGCGAACTGAGGGAGGAATGCACGAGGATTGTGCTGCCTGCCGTCACGCCCCCTTCCGCGAGTTGGCGGGCGAGACTGGACCGGGTTCGCGGCACAGGGGTTTTTAGGATGAGGTTATGTTCGGTCATCACCGCATCCGTCGATCGAGGTGCGTCCTTACGCTCAGGCTGTTGGCTAGGGTATTGATGCGCGTCCGACCTGGACTGCGCACGAACTTGAGGCATCAGCGCGCCCAACGGCAGCGCGAGTGCGCCCTTGAAGACGGATGACGTGAACGCGCGGCGGCAACCGCGAAAGAAAGGTCGTTTCATGCTCGGCTCCTATGTGGTTGTTCGTCCAACGGCAGGACAATCTTATCCTGATCACTGTCGTTGATTTCAATCATCCCCTTTGCCCTACTGGAGCAACTATCGTTTGCTGGCGACGGAGCCGAAAAGCTCAACCTGAAGAAAGCGCGGCTCCCCGCGGTTTCCCTATTCCGTGGCAGCGCTGCGTCGGTGGGCAGGACATCGCTCATCGCAGTTTCCGGGAAAAGATTTGCTTAAATAATACTACTTAATACGTTATGTATCTAACGCCTTTGCCACACTACACGACATTACGGCTATAATGTCGTGTTACGTGTCGAGTGTGTCGCTTTTGTTTAACCTCACTCTTGGCGCGCCCCAACCGAGGCGCTCATGTTGCCCGAGCATCTGGAATTGGGAAGGGAGCGTGCGACGACATCATGCAGGCTAGAACGGGAAATGCTCGGATCACCCCAGGCCAAATAGATCAACGCGAGTCGTGAACCGCCACCCGTCTGCGTTTGCGGTTTGCGGGTAGACCATAGAAATCCATAGGTAGCCATGCGCCGCAGCGGGCAGGCATCGTGAGCGGACGATGGTAAAATCAGCGGCCCCCATCATTTACGCTCGGCATGAAACGTTCATCGACGATGACGCCGCACGATGCGCTCTTCAAGGTGCGACGCGAAAGTCGCCCCCATGATTGTCTCACCCCAACAAGGGCAGAGAGACCTGCTGTTTCCTCAGCAGTAGCCTACCGGAGCATGCGTTGCTGGCAACGGCAAGGTATGAAGCCTGCGGAACAATGTAATTCCTCCCTCAAGGAGCTCAGGATTACCCACAAATTGTGTGATCCTGCCAGCGGCACGGGCGCCTGACGTACCAGCCCTCGCCTCGGCTTGATCCGCAAGTTCAACTCCAACTCGCGATAAATCCGGTACACCCGTTTGTCGTCTAATTCCTGTCAATAAGATCCCTCCCCGTTGCAATTCTTCATAGAGGCCGTCTCGTTGTCGTCTACGTGGTCGCAGTGCGCCACAACGTGCCGTTTGAGAGTCGCTACAGCGTTCCGATGTGATTGCCGCGGTGGGACCGCAAAGCGGATGAAGGAATCGCTGCAGCGACGTAATCAGCCTGGATGAAGCGTTCGGGTCTCGCAGTGCAAATAGTCAAATCGAATCCACTATCTGATCGCCTTGAAGTCTGTTTGCCCCTAACGCGATCTGCTCTTCTTCACAGCATGACCTTCTTCTCAGGGTAGCCTCAGCTGCGATGCGTTGCGGCATTCATACGGTGTCTGGGCAACGCAAAGTGCTCCCGGATCGGGCCGAAACACGACAGAAACGCTTGTGTACGCTGTGGGTCGCGAAAACCATGCATGCGCCGCTCACGTTCCGCTGTGGGCTGATGGCTATGCTCAGCCCGACTGTCCAGTCGGGCAGCCGCTTTCACGAATATGCGCTTGACGCCAGCGAGCTGCGGTATCTGCGTCTTGGCTGCCGCATAGCTGCCCAACTGATCCGTGACGATCTGGCGTGGCGACGGCTGAACGCGTAAGATCCGTTGGAAGAACCGTTTGGCCGCAGCCGTGATTCGTCAGGAGCTGGGTAGCCGAACAACTCGATGACAGTATGGCGGTTGACGCCATAATCTGATATATGGCACGCCATATGAAAAAGAAGGCGACGCTGTTATTTGAGGATCGAATGGTTTATCCGGACGGAGCCATTCTTAAAATGCGGATCTGGCGATTGCCCGAATGTGATGCGGAAAGGCCCCATAGTTTTAAATACAGCCTGTTCTATGGTCAGGGCGGCGCAAGAATCATTGGTTACGATAATGAACGCGGCAAGGGCGACCATCGCCACTATCGTGACCGCGAAGTGCCCTACGTTTTTTCGACCGCAGAACAGATGGTGAGGGACTTTTTGGGGGTGTTGAACGCGAAAGGAGCGGAAAATGAGCAAACTGACAGTCCATGTGAGCGGCGTGCGTGATATGGGGCAGCGGTTCGTGAGTGCCTTTGAGCGCGCGGCCAGAGGCGAGCATTTTAAGGAAAGTCACGTTACGTTTCTCTCGTGGCAGGAAATGGTGGCGGCGCTGACGTCCAAACGGCTGGAGCTGCTACGCTATTTGCACCGAGAAGGCGCCGATAGCGTCAAGGCTTTGGCATGCGCTTTATCACGTGACTACAAGCGTGTGCATGCTGATGTGGCAGCACTAGAAGTTGCCGGTCTGGTCGTGCGGGAAGACGGTCGCTTGACGGCGCCGTGGGAGGCACTTGCCGCTGAGGTGGTCTTGTAATGGCGAACGTAAAATGATATTGGCGACAGGCCGGATGCCGGCTTGTCCTCTGCTAGCAAGTTCTCTCAACTTATCCTTATCGCGGTTTTTCAGCCAGCGCGTTATCGTCACTGTCACCGCCTTACACTGCCGGTTGACGCGGTCCAGCGGGCGCAGCGCGGCTATATTGGGAATCGTCGTGCGAACGCGCTTGACGTGAACCACGCCGCGCAAGCCCTGCAGCTTCATCAACCGTGCGACCGTGCAGCGTGCCACCACAATGCCTTTCCGGTTCATCTGCTTCCAGATCTTCAGCACACCATAGACCTGCATGGTGGCCTGCCAAACGCGCTTGATCTGGAGCTGCACAATCTCATCACGTCTTGCACGGGCACAATGTTTGGACAGATCGCGAAGCTGCGCAGCATGGCTGCTGGTAGCCCGACGGGGCAATGCGCAAAACCTTGCAGCATTGATTCCGCCATTCGACCATGCCGACGTAATCGCCGGCCAAGGCACGGCGGCGAAAGAATTGTTTGATGAAGTGGGTGAACTCGATGCGCTGTTCGTGCCGCTGGGCGGCGGGGGACTGCTGTCCGGGACGGCGCTCGCCACGCGCGCGCTGTCGCCGCGTTGCGAGTTGTTCGGTGTCGAGCCGACGGGTTGCTTGGGCTTTGCAGCGGACCGCCGCATGGCGGGCCGCTTCACGGGCAAGCGTATCGGCATGGTGCTCAGCGGCGGCAACATGGACTTGGATCGATACGCCACCCTGCTGGCACAATAGCGCGGCCGCGCTCGAGCATCACGCGCCGGGGGCACGGGCACGGGGTCTGCTATGCAATGGCGCGGCGTCCAACCGCGGACGTCGTTGCCGCGATGGAGGAACCCGCATGTCAGGCTTGTTCGCGCTGGATTTGGCGCGCTTTCAGTTCGCTTTTACGATCTCGTTCCATATTCTTTTCCCCACCATCACGATCGGCCTGGCGAGCTATCTGGCCGTACTCGAGGGATGCTGGCTGCGCACGCGCAACGTCGTCTACCGCGACCTGTATCAATTCTGGCTCAAGATCTTTGCTGTCAACTTTGGCATGGGCGTGGTGTCGGGCATCGTCATGGCCTATCAGTTCGGCACCAACTGGGCGGGGTTTTCGCGCTTTGCCGGCGGCATAACCGGCCCGCTGCTCGCCTACGAGGTACTGACCGCGTTCTTCCTCGAGGCGGGATTCCTCGGCGTCATGCTGTTCGGGTGGAACAAGGTTGGACCGGGATTGCATTTCCTGTCAACCAGCATGGTCGCCGTCGGGACGCTCATTTCAACGACATGGATCCTGGCCTCAAACAGCTGGATGCACACGCCGCACGGATATCAGATCATCGACGGACGCGTCGTGCCCGTCCACTGGTTGCAGGTCATCGCCAATCCATCGTTCCCGTACCGCCTCGTGCACATGAGCCTGGCCGCGTTTCTGGCCACTGCGTTGTTCGTGGCCGCAGCGGCCGCCTGGCACCTGCTGCGCGGCCACGACAATGCGGCGATCCGCAAGATGCTATCGATGGCAATGGGCATGATACTGGTCGTCGCACCGATTCAAGCTGTGGTGGGCGATGCACACGGACTCAACACGCTGGAACATCAACCCGCCAAGCTTGCTGCCATCGAGGGCCACTGGGAGAACCGTGGAAATGAAGCCGTGCCGCTGATCGTCTTCGGCTGGCCCGACATGCAACGCGAGCAGACTCGTTATGCGCTCGAGATCCCGCACTTGGGCAGCTTGATCCTGACGCATAGCTGGAACAAGCAATTCCAGGGCTTGAAGGCATTTCCCCCAGACGAGCGGCCGAATTCGACCGTGGTGTTCTGGACTTTTCGCGCGATGGTCAGCCTCGGACTGTTGATGATTGCGCTGGGCGCATGGAGCCTGTTCTTGCGCCGCCGCGCACGCCTATACCACTGCCGGGCATTCCTGCGCTGCACGCTGATGATGGGGCCAGCCGGACTGGCCGCCGTGCTCGCAGGCTGGCTGACCACAGAAATCGGCCGGCAGCCTTGGGTCGTGTATGGCCTGCTGCGAACCGCCGATGCAGTGACGCCCCATTCTGCGCCGGAAATACTGCTGTCGGTGGTGCTGTTCGTCGTGTCATATCTTTTCGTCTTCGGGGCGGGGTTGGCCTATATCCTGCGACTGATCCGTCAGGGGCCCCAGCTGCAACCCGAGACCGCGCCGCCCACGGGCGGCCCGGGACAGCCGCACACCCCAGCGCGACCGCTGTCCGCCGCGCATGAAGATGAGCATCGAACGGCCACGACAGGCGACATCGGGAGATAACGACAATGGGTTTCGACATTTCACTGGTCTGGGCCGTGATCATCTTTGCCGGCGTGATGATGTATGTCGTGACTGACGGCTTCGACCTGGGTATCGGCCTGCTCTTTCCTTTCGTGCCAAACCGCGCGGAGCGTGACTTGATGATGAACAGTGTCGCGCCGGTCTGGGACGGCAATGAAACTTGGCTGGTGCTCGGCGGCGCCGGGCTGCTAGCCGCGTTTCCACGAGCCTATGCGATTTTGCTGAGCGCGTTGTATCTGCCGCTGATCTTCATGCTGCTCGGCCTGATCTTTCGCGGCGTGGCGTTCGAGTTCCGTTTTAAGGCCAACGATCGCGAGCGCCCCATCTGGGACATCGCATTCGTGGCCGGCTCGCTACTTGCATCGTTCTTCCAGGGCGTAGCGCTGGGTGCGTATATCGACGGCGTGAAGGTCGACGGCGATGCGTTCTCTGGCGGCGCCCTCGATTGGATTAAGCCGTTTGCACTCTTTTGCGGGCTTGGCGTGGTCGTGATCTATGCGCTGCTGGGCGCGACATGGCTGATCATGAAAACCGAACATACGTTGCAACGCACGATGATCGGCGTGGCGCGGCGGCTCGCATGGCTCGTACTCGCCGCGATCGCGATTGTCAGTATCTGGACGCCAATCGCCCATCCCCACATCGCACAGCGCTGGTTTACCCTGCCCAACCTGCTTTGGTTCTGCCCCGTCCCATTGCTGGTGCTGCTTTCCGTTTATGCTCTCCAACGCTCGTTGAGCCACACACCGCACGCCGGTCCATTCCTGTGCGCACTGGCGCTCATGTTCCTAGGCTACACCGGGCTGGCAATCAGCATCTGGCCGAACATCGTGCCACCGTCGCTATCGATTTGGGACGCGGCCGGTCCGTTGCAAAGCCAGGGCTTTACGCTGCTCGGCACGCTGTTCATCATCCCGTTCATCCTCGGTTACACGACGTGGTCGTACTATGTGTTCCGGGGCAAGGTCCACCCCGGCGAGCACTACCATTGATGCCAAAATTTCGTCGAAACCGCGTGCCAGCCTGGGTTGCGCGATTGGCTTGGCTGGTCGCACTGTGGACGGCCGGCGTCACTGCTCTGGCCGTTGTCGCGGGTGCGTTGCGCCTCGCGATGCACGCAGCCGGGTTGTCCTCCTGAGTTGGCCCCCATCCGCACACGCTATGCACGATGGCGAAATGGCGGCCATCGTCGGCACACCCGAATCTGATCAGTCGACGCTGTGAATATCCTGGGCTACCTGGACCTGCCCAGCAGCGGCCCGTGCCAGGTGCGGGGCCACGATGTTCGGGCCGACTGCCGCCGCTGGCCAGCGTGGTCCATTGGCGCGGCGGACAGCGAAGCGCGCCGGCCACGTGAAGCGGCCGGCGCGTTAGGAGCGTTAGGCGCGCTCCGCGAGCAAGTCGGCCATATCGTCGGCGTGCTCCTCCTCAACCGCCAGGATTTCCTCGAAGATACGGCGCGTGGTCGGGTCCTTATCGCCAATGTACTTGACGATCTCGCGGTAAGTATCGATCGCGATGCGCTCCGCGACCAGGTTTTCTCGAATCATCTCGGTCAGCGTCTCGCCTTCCACATACTCGGAGTGCGAGCGGCTGGCCAGCCCGGCTGGCGCAAAATCGGGCGACCCGCCCAACTGCACGATGCGCTGCGCAAGCTGATCTGCATGCTGCTGCTCCTCGGCTGCATGCTGCGCAAACTCGTCGGCCACCGCTTCCGAGTTGATCCCTTTTGCCATGAAATAGTGACGCTTATAGCGCAGCGTACAGACTATTTCCGTGGCCAGCGCGTCATTGAGCAGCTTTATGATCGTGTCGCGATCCGCGCTGTAGGTCGACGTCACGGGGCCCTCGTCCATGTGCTGGCGAGCGCGCTCGCGGATTGTCTCTAAATCGAGTCTAAAAGTGTCTGTCATCGCAACCTCCATGAGTAACCGTCATGTCCTTATCACGCCGATCAGCAAGCTGACGACGAACATGACAGCGAAAACATAAAACAAGATTTTGCGCGGTCTGCGCGCCGCGTGGCCAAGCCGGTCAGCCTCAATGCGCTGACCATCACGGCTGCGACACGAAGCAACACCGCTGTGTCGTACAGCATCGCGGCCCTTTATCCACGCACGCCGCGCCCATCGCTCGCGTGTGGCAGCTAAAAAATCTTCCTCGCGACAAAAATGCCGATCAGCAGGCACACCACGCATAGTACGACGAAGACGAAGAACAGGAACTTCGCGATCGCGGCCGCACCCGTGGCAATGCCGCTAAATCCAAGCAATCCCGCGATGATGGCGACAACCGCAAAGAATAATGCCCACTTCAACATGATCGCGACCTTCATAGCAAGCGCCGAGTTTCGGCAACGAGCGCAATTTAAGCAAGCGGCATGCCAGATTGTTTCTCTCGACTCCGGTGACGCCCTGTCCGACAACCTATTGTCCTCCCGAAATCAAGGGTTTAGAGCTGTTTACCGAACGGTGGCACGGCCCACCGCTTATAGGGTGAGCAGACAAGCGGAGGCCGCCACTTTCTTTCATACAATGAGTAAGCGTTACCTCGTTTCGAATAAGCTCTACCCTAATTTACTGAAACCACTGGAGTTGGGTAGCTTGAAAAATCGCGCGCGCCTAAGATCCCGTCCACGCTATGAAAAGAAAACGTCACGGACAGCGGCGTCAACGTTACGGACGGCGGTTGCCAAACGCCCCTGAACCAGTGTATCGTGACTCTTGCTACGCGGGGGTCCTGCTTGCGCACCATCGTCAAGCGGGTGAGAAACACCCTTTGAACCTGATCTGGGTAATGCCAGCGCAGGGAAGCGTCCGGGGTCGATCAACGATAGTCGCCGCATCCGCCCCGCTCCACCGCTTCTCCGGTCTCCCGTGTTCTGTTGCCCTTGCCCACAGGAGACATTCGATGGTTGCCAACCCAAAGTTTCTGTCCGAGTCCGCACGCGTGGACGATGCCGCGGTCACGCCGTTGCCGAATTCCCGCAAAATCTATGTGACCGGCTCCCGGCCCGACCTGCGGGTTCCGATGCGCGAAATCAGCCAGGCCGACACGCCGACCGGCTTCGGTGGTGAGAAAAACCCGCCGATCACGGTCTATGACACGTCCGGCCCGTATACTGATCCCGACGCCAGGATCGACATCCGTGCCGGCCTGCCCGCGCTGCGCGAGGCCTGGATCGAGGAGCGCGGCGACACCGAGCGGCTGAAAGGGCTGTCGAGCCAGTACGGCCAAGCCCGCGCGGCCGACCCGGGCACCGCGCAACTACGCTTCCCAGGCCTGCATCGCGCGCCGCGGCGAGCCAAGGCCGGCGCCAATGTGACCCAGATGCACTATGCGCGCCGCGGCATCATTACGCCGGAAATGGAGTTCATTGCGATCCGCGAGAACCAGCGTCGTCATGAGTATTTGGAGAGTCTGCGCGCCAGCGGACCCCAGGGCGCCAAGCTGGCCGAGCTGATCGGCCGGCAGCACCGTGGCAACGCATTCGGCGCGACGGCATTCAGTGGCGCCCAGGCCCGCGAAATCACCCCAGAATTTGTGCGCGAAGAAGTCGCGCGCGGTCGCGCGATCATTCCGGCCAACATCAATCATCCCGAATCCGAGCCGATGATCATCGGCCGCAACTTCCTGGTAAAGATCAACGCAAACATTGGCAACTCCGCTGTCACGTCATCGATCGGCGAGGAAGTCGACAAGATGACGTGGGCGATCCGCTGGGGCGGCGATACCGTGATGGACTTGTCCACCGGCAAGAACATCCACGAGACGCGCGAGTGGATCATCCGCAACAGCCCAGTGCCGATCGGTACTGTGCCGATCTACCAAGCGCTGGAGAAAGTCCACGGCAAGGCGGAGGAACTGACCTGGGAAATCTTCCGCGACACGCTGATCGAGCAGGCCGAGCAAGGCGTCGACTACTTCACGATTCATGCCGGCGTGCTGCTGCGCTATGTACCGATGACCGCGAGCCGCATGACGGGGATTGTCTCACGCGGCGGGTCAATCATGGCCAAGTGGTGTCTTGCCCATCACCGCGAGAGCTTCCTGTACGAACATTTCGAAGACATCTGCGAGATCATGAAGGCATACGACGTGAGCTTCTCGCTGGGCGACGGGTTGCGGCCGGGCTCGGTCTACGATGCAAACGACGAGGCGCAGCTCGCCGAACTCAAGACGCTGGGCGAGTTGACGCAGATTGCATGGAAGCACGATGTGCAGACGATGATCGAAGGCCCGGGGCATGTGCCGATGCAGTTGATCAAGGAAAACATGGACTTGCAGTTGGAGTGGTGCAACGAGGCGCCGTTCTATACGCTCGGGCCGTTGACCACCGACATCGCACCAGGATACGACCATATTACGTCAGGCATCGGCGCGGCGATGATCGGCTGGTTCGGCACCGCAATGCTGTGCTACGTAACGCCGAAGGAACACCTGGGGTTGCCGAACAAAGACGACGTCAAGGAAGGCATCATCACGTACAAGCTTGCCGCGCACGCCGCCGACCTTGCGAAAGGGCATCCCGGCGCGCAGATGCGTGACAACGCACTGTCGAAAGCCCGCTTCGAGTTCCGTTGGGAAGATCAGTTCAACCTCGGACTCGATCCGGACAAGGCGCGCGAATTCCACGACGAAACACTGCCGAAGGATTCCGCAAAGGTTGCCCACTTCTGCTCGATGTGCGGCCCGCATTTCTGTTCGATGAAGATCACGCAGGACGTGCGCGAGTTTGCCGAGAAGCAAGGGGTCGGTGAAGTGGAGGCGCTGCGCAAGGGCATGGAAGTCAAGGCGATCGAGTTCAAGCAGTCGGGCGCGGAGATCTACCGGAAACAGTAAAGTAACATTTGCTTACAAAAGCGACGAATCGCCTACAAAGCCGCAACATCTTGAAACGTATCGATCGCGTACTATTGAATCAGGTCGGCAATCAATACAACGAGGAGTCGAGATCATGAATTCGGTCAAGCGTATCGGCGCCGCGGCGCTCGTCGCCACGCTGCTGACGAGCCTGGCGGCGTGCAACGGGATGACCACGCGCCAGCGCAACGCCGCGATCGGCGCGGGCGTGGGCGGCGTCGCGGGTGCGGCAATCGGTGGCAATGCACTGTCGACGCTGGGCGGCGCAGCCGTCGGCGGCATCATCGGCAACCAGGTCGGCAAGTAAGGCTTCGTCGCGCGCCAGGGACACGGCTCGCGTGAGCCGCCGCGGGACAACCCAGCAGGCAGCACTTCCGCCAGCGGCACGGCAACCACCGCGCCGCTGGCTGTCTCTGGACACCCCTGCCGTCCCTTGTCGCCCATCGGGGCGCACGCGGGCTCCATCACGCTTATGAGGCGACGTGCGTGCCCGACGTCGCACCGGGGCACGCGGCATCCTTTGCTATCCCGCTACGCGCCCCACCACCGGATGGTTTGCTCTGCTCATTGCGGCCCCTGGGGCGAGCATTCGACCGCGCCACGAGCGCGCGGGCTGGCCGCGCCCTTCTCCACGCTACGGGCCGCGCGGACCCATTGCCTCGCCCCAGCGCAAAACCACTCAGCCATAAGCGAAGTGCCACAATAACGATTGGAGCGCCATTCTCAGCGCAGCCGCCATGGCTTAGAGTGATAGGCGTTCTTTTTGATCCTGCCTATGACAGCCCGTAATCTTCTTACTCTCTTTGTGCTTGCCGCACTGTGGGGCGCCTCGTTTCTGTTCATTCGGATTGGGGTGGCCGAATTCGGCGTCGCACCGCTGATGGCACTACGCGTCTCGATCGGCGCGGTGTTCCTGGTCCCGCTGTTAGTGGCCCAACAGGGATTGGCCGGCGCGTGGCATGGCGCGCGCCGCAAATGGTGGCCATTGTTCGTCGTCGGCGTATTGAATTCGGCTGCGCCATTTTGCTTGTTTGCCTACGCCGAGCTCACGCTGTCGGCCGGATTGACTTCAGTGATTAACGCGACGACGCCATTGTGGGGCGCCCTGGTCGCATTCGTTTGGCTCGGTGAGCGGCTCAGCGGCATGCGCACCGCCGGGCTCGCGCTCGGCTTTGCTGGCGTCGTATTGCTAGTCTGGGATCAGATTACGGCACCGGTAGGCGCGAGCGGCACGCCGGTACCGGCGGCCACCACCGCACTCGCCGCGGGCGCGGCACTCGGTGCCACGGCCTTATACGGCGTGGCGGCGAACTATACCAACCAATATCTGTCTGGAGTGGACTCGTTGACCGTGGCGTGCGGCAGCATGGTCGGCGCGTCCATCGCGTTGTTGCCGCTGGCCGCGTGGCGCTGGCCTGCCGTCCCGGTCTCGACGCATGCGTGGCTCGCGGTGCTGGCCCTCGGTGTCGCGTGCACGGGTATCGCGTACAGGCTCTACTTCCATTTGCTGGCCACGGCCGGCCCGGCCCGCGCGATGACGGTAACGTTCGTGATACCGGTGTTCGGTATTCTGTGGGGCGCGCTGTTCCTCGCGGAATCCGTGTCGATGCGGATGATCGAGGGATGCGGGGTCGTGCTGATCGGCACCGCACTCGCCGCCGGCGTCATCAAGCGGTTACGCACGCAGCAATCGTAACGCCTGGCGCAAGTTTGCCACTCCACGGCAGGGACCCTATTGCGGCGGCACACGCGGCCCGATGTTGAACGGGGGCACCATTTAGGGGGCACCGTTTCGGAGGGGCTCCGGTTGAGAAAGAGGCCCGCCACAAGGGCGAGCCATCCCATGCCAAAGGAGAATCTAGCCGAAGCTACGCGTTCACTGTACCGTGACGCGTGCCACCCACCAACCAAGCTTTTGGAATACGCTTATCGCCCCGGCCGCACTGCGTGCCTGCCCGTCGCCGTCTACTCCTGGTCACCCGTTCGCCCGGTCACCCGTGCGGCTGATTGACCGCGGCGATTGCGCCGTAGCGCATAACGTATCGGCCGGCATAGTCGGCATAGCGCTAACCGGCACACAGGCACCCGTGGTAGCGACATTCCACGATCCAGCTGAAACGCCCCGCGCCGCGGCCTCCACCTGCGGCGAGCGCACCGGCTTGTGCTCGACATCAGTGGACAGCACGATAGCCGTGGACGTTGTGCCAAAACGGCTCAACGCCTCGATCAATGACTGCAGGTGGCCCACATCCGTCGCCAGCACGCGTATCACCGCACAATCGTCGCCCGTCACAGTCCGGCATTCGACGACCTCTGGCCTCTCGCGCACGAACTGCTCATATTCGCCGTGGTGCCGGGCGCGCACCCGTATCATCGCGCAGATCGCATAGCCAAGCTTGACCGGATCCACTTGCGTGCGATATCCGGCAATCACGCCACTGGCCTCGAGCCTGCGAATCCGCTCGGATACAGCCGGCTGGCTCAGATGGACGCGCCGTCCGACCTCGGCATGCGAAATGCGAGCGTCCTGCTGCAGCAGTTCGAGAATCCGAAAATCATACTGATCGAGCTTGGCATTCATGATGCTGCAATTCAAAAGAAATGTTGACCGTTCGCCAGACAGCAAGCATTACGCGCAAGGTACGCGCGAGCGAAGCAAAAAGCGTACTGGCATCCGGCTGCTGGAGCAAGCGCCGTGGCGACGGACCCCGCGCCGCACGCCCGAGCGCAAACGCGCGGCACAGTTTCTATCGGCAGCGGTGAAGCGTCGTGGTTTACACTACGGATACCATTCACATGGCAAGGCGCCGACGAACATGATGCGACGTAGCGGCATGGCACGCACCGAGGTAGTCACGATTGCGCCCGACGTAGCCAGCGCTGCGCCGACTCACCCGCCGCGCGCGTATGACATCATCTCACTGCTGCAACCCAATCCGCGCAGCATTCCTGGCGGCGCGCCGGGCTGGGCCGCCCAATACGGCAAACTGACGCTGCGCTCGGTATTCCAGCCGGTCATGTCGATTATGCATACGCGTATCATCGGCTATGAGGCCATGGCACGCTGCAACGTCGGCGCCGACGAAATCACGTTGGACGCGTTGCTGGCGCGGGCAATCCGGACGGGCGTCCATGATGCTATATCGGCTGAACTGGCCGGTACGGGCAGACACTGAACCATGCACAAGTTCGTTGTTCCCGACCACGAAATCACCATGACGGCAGTGCGAGCGCAAGGCGCAGGTGGGCAAAACGTCAATAAGGTATCCAGTGCGATCCACTTACGATTTTCGATTCGGTCTTCGTCACTACCCGAGGTTGTTAAGATGCGTTTGCTTGCGCTGAACGACAACCGCATTACGCGCGACGGGGTCATCGTGATCAAGGCGCAGTCCTATCGGACACAGGAGTTGAACCGTGCCGAGGCACTCGCACGCCTGCACGAGCTGATCGAACGCGCCGCGCTCCCCCGTCGGCCCCGTCGGGCAACCCGGCCTACGCTGGCGTCGCGAATGCGCAGGCTCGACACGAAGGCGCGCCGTGGCCAAGTCAAGGCGGGCAGACGGCCGGTGACCGACTAGGCTCGACAGGCTCACGGCTTTACCGTGGCGAGGCGGTTTCGAGTTGTGCACGCGCCGCCGCGTACCGTAACCGCGCCGACAATCCGGTATCACGGCGGGTCGGCGTGCCAATGGCCTGTGCCAGCACCGTACGCGTGCCGATAATCGCGATTTGAGCCCGTGCACGGGTCACAGCCGTGTAAATCAACTCCCGCGACAAAACCCGGCTGAATGTAGGCGGCAACACCAGCGCAGCCCGTTCGAATTCCGAACCCTGTGACTTATGGACCGTGAGCGCGAATGCCGTATCGTGCGACGGCAGCATGGCGGGCGACACGCTCCGGCGCTGTCCAGCCCCCTGTTCGAAGACCACCCGCAGCGCGCCGTCGCCAGCCGGCAGCGCGATGCCGATGTCGCCATTGAACAGGCCGAGCGCATAGTCGTTGCGCGTGACGATGATCGGACGGCCGGCAAACCACCGAGCAGCCGGCGCAAGCGGCAAGCGGGCGACCCGACGCAGTTCAGCACTGATCCAATCGTTCAATGCATCGACGCCGTGTGGGCCGGCGCGAACCGCGCACAGCACACGGAATGCGTTGAGCGCATCGAACAGCGCACCGGCCTGCGGCTCGCGCCGCTGCAACATCCCAGCCAGCAGATCTGCATAGCGTGCGAAACCCCGTGCAATATATTCGCGTGCCGCGTGTCCGAGTGCCGGTCCGCCGTCATCGATGAAGTAGGCGGGCGCGCGATCGTCTGCCGCGTCGAGCACGCCGAGCGCGTCCGCAGGCGAACCGTCACGGATTGCACTGGACAGCTGTCCAATCGGAGAATCAAGACCGAACCGATAGTTGGTCTGCAACCACACGACGCAATTGGCGAGTGAGGCAGTCTGTGCACCGTTGGCCGCGCGCGCCGTGTCGTTCGGCGTTGGCTCGATGGTACCCGCCCCATCCGCCGGATTGTCGTCGGCGAACAGATCGCGCTGTGCAGGCGCTGACGACGGCGTCAGCGTGACAGGCAGCGCGGATGTAGCAAGCTGCGCCGGGATAGCAGACTGCATCGGGGCAACGGCCTGCGTCGGCAGGAAACACCGCGAGTCATCGGAAGGCCATGCGATGGGCGGCACGTCCGCAATGCCGGAATCCCGTATGGCAGTCTGCCGATCCAATGGATTTTGTCTATCGGCCAACAAGCCAAGCGTATCGAACAACACGCGATAACCCGCCCCGTCCGATAGCAGATCAGTGTGTTCGCGTTGGGGCAGGCCAGCGCGAACATACGCGGCAAGCGCCTTGCGCAGCGTATTGGCCGTGCAGCCAAGCGCCTGCGCAATGCGCTCGGCGCGCTGCCCGACATAGCACGGATGCGCACTCAGTTCGGCAAACACCGCTCCCGCGTCGACCGCGGCCAATTGGTCCTTGTCACCCAGCAGAATCAACCGAGCACGCGGTGCAACGGCGTCCACTAACCGGCTTGCCAGCGCGACATCGATCATCGAAGCCTCGTCGACGACAATAACATCGTACGGCAAAGGATTGCGCCGATGGTGGCGAAAGCCCCTGTCCGGTGTGCTGCCCAGCAACCGATGCAGCGTGTACGATGCGGTCGGCAGCTTGGCGGCGATATGGTGAGCCAACCGGTCAGCGCGGGACGCCAATGCCTCTAGCATGCGCTGTGCCGCCTTGCCGGTGGGCGCCGCCAGCGCGATGCGCAGGTCCGGCTTGGCATCGAGCAAGCAGGCCAGCACGCCGACGACCGTGGTCGTCTTACCCGTGCCCGGCCCACCGCTAACAATCGTCAGCTGCCCGGACAAGGCGACAGCCGCCGCGACGCGTTGCCAGTCGAGGCCGCTGCCGCTCGCCTCGCCGAAATAGCGAGACAGTACGTTACGCCACCGCTGCGCGTCATCGGACGACGCATCGTCAGATTCCGCCTGCGCGCGTGCGCTCAGTGCATGAGCGAGTCCACGCTCGAATTCGTAATAGCGTGCGAGATAGAGTCGGTCATCGATGTCGATCACCAGCGGCAAACGGGGCGCCGGCTCGTCGTCATCGATGCACGTGGCAACGCCGCTTGCGAGCAGTGACGCGCGGACTGTGTCGAGCGGTTGCCCGAGTTGCCGCGCGAGCGCTGCCAGCTCGATGCAGACATGTCCGTTTGCGGTTGCCGCACTGACCATCGCAGCGGCGGCCGCAGCGACGCGTGCATCGCCGGCGGCTGCCCCCAAGCGCTTTGCAAGCGCGCCGATCCGGCGCGAGAACCCCTGGGCCAGCATGATGTCAGTCATCACTACCCTCCACCGAAGCCAGGCGTAGTGCGCACCCACTAAAATCAGGCATGCCCCTTCCCCCCTGAAAACAGTACGTCGAACGCCTCGACGGTGGCGCGCGTCGGCCTGAATCGTTCGATGCCGGCACCAGGCCAATCCGGACGCACGCCTCGCAAGAATAGGTACAGGCTTGCACCAAAATGGATGTCATAGTCGTAATCCGGCAGTCGCGACTGCAAATATCGGTGCAACGCAATCGTGTAGATCAGCGCCTGCAGCCGGTATGCATGGGCGTCCATCACGGCCGATAGCGCGTGTGCGCGATACGCGTGCGACGAGTTGCCGAGATAGTTCGATTTCCAGTCGATAATCCAGAATCGGCCGCGGAACTCGACCACGGCATCGATGAAACCCTTCAGATAGCCGTGCAATACGCCCTCGTCGAGGGCCACGCCGGCGATGCCGTGCTCCTCAAGCATTGTCGCAAGCCGGCGCATGTCGAGCGACGCAACCGGGAAGATAAATTCGAGTTCGGTCAACCGACGCGATGGATCCAGTTCGCCGAGCATCAAGCCCGCTTCGAGCGGAGTATGCGCCAGATCCCGCAACAAGCGCATCATCATGGCACTGAGCCGCTCCGTGCTCAACTCGCGCGGATTCACCGGCTGCTCGGTCAGCGCCCGCACGATGGCAGTCGGCCAGCTCGAAGGATCGCGCAGATCGGCAAGCTCCATCAGCCGATGCAGACAGTCGCCCGCGGCCGGCCCCCGGGGGAAATGCAGGATGTCGTCGTCACGCAGCCCGGTCAACGTGCTGTCCGGCATCGGTTCCGGCTCTGACGCAATCGCCTGCGCATCGACCTGAGCGACATCATCGTCGTCGTGATCGGGTCGCGCGTGCAACACATCGTCAATACCCGGTAATGGCCGCTGTCGCGCCGAAGCGAGCGAACTGAAACTCGCGGTCCGCCAGGTATCGAAGAGACGGCGCGTCGGCACGCGTGTGCGCACGTCCGCGTGCGATACATCGGGTGGAGGCAATGGATCACGCCGGGTGACGGTCGGCAGCGGTACAACGACGATGCCATCCTCGTCCCCCGGCAACGCGCGCCAGCATGCTGCCAATGACGCAACCTCAGGTGGTTCGTCCAACCATGCGTCGAAATGCGACGACCCACCCGCAACGAGCCAGTTCAGCACACTTTGGCGCGCCTCCTTCGTCGATGCATGGGCGCCGCTCGTGTAGATCCCCGCCACGAGATAGCACCGATACACCGCACGCGTGAGCGCAACATAGATCAGGCGCGCACGCTCGGCCGCCTGCTCACGCATCACGCCTCGATCGATGCGCTGCGCGTCGTCGCCATCGCAGCCGAAGTGCAGCACGGCAAGTCCATCGTCACGATGGTACTCGCGCGCCACAGACAATGCAGTAGACGGGGGCCCTGCGCGCAATGCACCGTTGGTCAGAAACGGGCAGAACACCACGGGGTACTCGAGCCCCTTGGACTTGTGGACTGTCACAATCTGAACCAGGTCTCGGTCTGATTCGAGCCGCAATTGCGTCTCGTCGCCGATACCGGGATCCGCACGTTGCGCGCTCAGCCAGCCCAGAGTTGGCACGATCCCGGGATGTTCACTGTCGCGAGCCTGGATCAGTTCAGCCAGGTGATTCACGTCGGTCAGCCGGCGCTCACCCTCGTCTGCGCTCGCCAGGCGCTGCGCGATGCGCAGTTCGCGCATCACGACGCGCCACATCGGCGCAAAGCCGCGCTCGTGCCAAAGCAACCGATAGCCCGCAAACCGCTCCACCCACGATGCCGAATCCAGGTCCGATGGCACCGGCTCGCATCGACCGGCCGCGGCAGCGGCTGGCTCACCTTGCTCGATGGCCCATAACGCCGCCGCGTCCAAGCCGATCCAGTCCGTGGCCAATGCCGCTCGCAAGCGTCGCAAGTCGCCCGGCGTGTCGATTGCCAGCAAGACGCGTTCGAATTGTTCCGCGTCGATCGACGCGAACACCGAGGCTTGGGCAAGTTCCACGCTGCCGATGCCCCATCCGCGCAATACCCGTTTCATCAGCGTACCCTGCCGATGCGCCTGCACGAGCACGGCGATATTGGCCGGGGCAAGCGGCTCGGTGCCGATCGTCGCATCGCCCGCCCGCGCGTCGCGCAGTAGCCGTGCGACCTCTGCCGCGCATGCCTCGGCGGCTGCGCGCTCGGCATCGCGCTTGCTCAGCGGCGCGTGGTCTGGCAGCCACCATACTCTCAGGGCCGCCCCACAGCCATCGGTTGCGCCGAGCGGATCGTGCCGGTCGGCAAATGTCGGTCGCGTCCTCATGCCGGCGCGCACCGGGTGATAGTCGAGTCCGTCGAGCACAAAAGCGCGCGGGTTGGCACCGAACAAGCGGTTGCACGCAGCGATCAGCGCGGGATCGGACCGTTGGTTGACGGCCAACGTGTAGCGGGCGCTGGCATGAGCACGCGCGTCCAAGTACGTATGCAAATCAGCAGCGCGAAAACTGTAGATCGCCTGCTTCGGGTCGCCAACGAGAAACAAGGGACCCTTCGGCGCAAAAATCTGGTTAAAAATGGCGAACTGCAGCGGGTCCGTGTCCTGGAACTCATCGATCAGCGCTGCGGGATAGCGCTCACGCAACGCATCGGCGAGCCAACGGTGCACATGCAGCGCATGATACAAATTGGCCAGCAGATCATCAAACGACATGACCCGCGCGGTGCGCTTGCGCTCGGCGATGTTCGGCGGCCCGACACGCAGCCACTCGCGCACCAGTGCAAACCAACGACGCCGATGCATCGCCTGCTCTTCACGGAACGCGGCAACCAACGCGTCCGCGCAGTCGAAGAACGGGTGAGCCGGCGGCTGGCATTGGGCCTTGGTGGCAGCGGTCAGTGAGGACGAAGTCAACTTCTGCGCGTCCTTCGGAATCGGCGCATAGCGGTCGCCGCGCACAAAAAAGCGCTCCCACGCCGCCAGCGCGGCTTGCACCTGAGACGGCTTGTGCGTGCGCCGGTTCAACTGGGTGGCACAGTCAGCAAGCCGCTGCGCGATCTGCTCTCGCGCTTCGCGCCATAAGTTGCCAGCGCGGCTAAAATGATCAATCGTCGTGTCAACCGTCGCATCACACGCCGGGTCGGTCCATACGAGTTCGGCCAGCGGCTTTTTCAGACGTTGCGCGAGCAGCGCCTGCAGCACTGCGGGCCCGGCGCCTTGTGAAACGAGCCAGTGCGCGAATCCCGGCGTGCGCGCCGCTTCCGGTTCGACGCGCTCGCGCCAAAACTGCGCGGCGACATCGAAGCGCAGCGCGGTGTCATCGGCTTCGGTCTCGAGCGTGAACGGCATCGCAGCCGCAAACGGCGCTTCTTGCAGCGCACGTTGGCAGAACGCATGAATCGTATGGATCGCGGCCTGATCGAAACCATGCAACGCGCGCCGGGTCCGTTTTAGCGCGCGCTGCGTGGCCGTTTCCGGTGCCTCGCCATCGACGATCCGCCCGATTAGCCCGGTCACGAACGGGTCGTCCAGCGCGGCGCCATGCGCGAGCGCCTGCTCGAGCTGCATCAGACGCGCTCGGATTCGCTCGCGCAACTCCGCGGTGGCCGCTTTCGTAAAGGTCACGACCAGGATCTGGTCCGCTTGCAAGTCCTTTTCGAGCAACAGGCGGAGATAGAGCGCACAGATATTCCAAGTCTTGCCGGTGCCGGCGGAGGCCTCGATCTGCGTCACGCCATCGAGCGCGCACGCGAAGACGTCGAGTTCAAGCCCGTCGGAAATCATCAGGCGTCCTCCGCCAGCTGCAGGTGCGCGAGCAGCGGCTCGAACACCGTCCTGGCAATGGCGACAAACGTGTCGTCCAGTGTCATCGGCGTGCCGCGCAACGCGAGCTGGATCGCCGGATCGTCGAGCTCGCCGCCCGTACGTTCGTTCGACCACGCGGTGCGGGCGGCGGACTCGCTTTGCGACACGAGTAACCAGGCGCTTTTGGGAAAGAAACGCAACGGCGCACGTAACCCGGCACGATACAGCGCAAGCAATTCGCCCAGGTACGCGTGCGGGTCCCGTGGCGTCGTGAGCACGAAGCGCTCATCATCGCCGATCCACAGCGTCTGTCGAGAGGCTTGCGGACTCGCGGCACACCAGCACAGATGGCGCAGCCACGCATCGAGGTAATCACGAGCGCTCGGCCTGGCATAGCGGTAAAGCACCAATTTGTCACGTGTCACACCGTCCAGCACGCCAGTCAACACCGTCGGCAACAGCACCGTCTCGCGCCACGCTGGCACCCGGTCCAGCAACGCCGATACGGACCCGAGCTGCTCAGGCCAGCGCGGGGCAACGCGGATCGAGAATTCGGCAGGTTCGAGTCCAGTGCCGGCCTGCCCCCGGATGTGCTCGGCCAGCTTGCGCAACGCCACCACCTCACGCTCGTGTATCGCGCGTCCGGTCGCCCCTCCCGGCAATTCGGGGATCGCACGCGCGATCTCATGGGCCCGCTCAGCGTACGCCGATGACTCCACCAGCAACGGCAACAGGCGCCCGGCCAGCGCATCGCGTCCCGCATAGTCGAACTCGTACGGCTCGGTGTCGGGCAGTGGGGCCTGCGCGCGATGCAGCACGATACCCAGTCGTTCGCGCAGCAGTGCGCGTTGCGGGTGGCGCCAGAATCGCACCCATTCGTCCAACCCAATCGTCTCACGCATATCGGGGGGCAGCGCGTCGCTAAAAAACGGCGGCATGCCGTCCGCCTCCATTCGCCGTGTCGGATCGGCAAGCGCTGCGGCCACTTGCGCGCAATCTGCGTTGTAGGTCAACAAAGGCCCCTGCATCGAAAAATACGACAGCGCGAACGGCTGCAACGGATGTTCCGTGACAAAGCTGCGCCGCGCCAGTGCCATTTCGTCAAGGCTCGCCCCTTCGCCCGCCTTCAACGACGCGAGGTAATCAAGCAGTTCAGTCACCAGCGCCGATGGCGGCAGCTCAGCGTTGTCGCGGATATTGCGGCCGGTATAGCTGAGCAACACGGTATCGCGCGCCGCCAACATGAGGTCTAGGAATAGGTTGCGCTCGTCATCGCGACGTTGCCGGTCACCGGATTGCGCAAACGAGGCCATCAAGTCGAACTCGTCCGCGCGCGCGAGCGTGGGCAACACGCCATCGTCGATACCCGCCACGCAGATGACACGGAACGGCACGCCACGCAGGCTGGATAGCGGCGATACGGTTACCGCGCCAGACGGGACCGCGCCGCGCGCAGGATCGTCGAGCACGGACAATAACGCCGTACGCAACACCGCCGCGGGCAACGGCGTATGTGGCGCGCCTGCTTCGATTTGCACGAAGAGCGCATCGAGTGCGTCGCGCAGCCCGCTCAATGAATCAGCATCCGGGCCGCGGGCATCAAAGAACTGCTCGAGCGCGACGAGCAGCACATTACGCCACTGCGCAACCGTATGCGGTGTCGCACACGCGAGCGCGAATGCATCGAGCTCGTCGACGAATTGCGCCAGCCGCCCGAGCAGCATGGCGTCGGCGCCGGTGGATGCCGCCACCGGCAACCAATCGCCGACAGGCAGTGCGTCGTCCGGCATCGCGTAGCCAAGAAACAACCGTGTCAAGGCGTCAGCAAACGTATGGCGAGCGCAGGGCGCGTCAACATCCCGTTGCTCACGCGGCGCGAACGAACGGCGCGCGCCGGCGTCCGCCAACCACCCTTGCACGGTGTCTAGCGCCACCGGATCGATGTCATAGCGCGCCGCAATCGCATCCACGCGCAGCCATTCGACCAGCGCGGACGCGTTGACGTCGCGCTCCGCCAGGGCCAGCCAGTCCAGCAGCGTGCGCGCGAGCGGATTGGCTTGCGACGGCGGCAAACCGGTGACGCGATACGGGATGCGGCGCGGGTCGCTCGGCGGCACCGCGCCGAACACCGCGTCCACGACCGGCGCGGCGGCAATCAGGTCGGGCACCGCGATCAGTACGTCGGCCGGCGTCAAACTCGGATCCGCATCGAATTCGGCCAGCAGCCGGTCATGGAGCACCTCGAACTGCCGCGTCAGGCTATGGCAGACGTGAACCTCGATGCCGTCGCGCGCAGGCGGTGACGACAGTGACACCGGATGCTCGAGCGACAGAATGGCATTTTGTACGACGGCGAGCCAGCTGCACGCCGGAGGAGCCTCGACGAATTCGCTGCTCTCGCCTGCCACCGCACCCTCGGTATGCTCATAAAGCAGCGCGAGTTGCGCTTGCGTCTGCCGCCCCCACTCGGCCAGCAGCGGGTGCCCGACCGTCTGGTAATCGAGTTGCCCCGCCGCATCCAACGCGTCGGCGCGCCGTTGCGTGACGATGTCGAACCAGTACTCGCGGCATGGATTGAGTGCATAGATCCGCACATCGATCCAGCGCGACAACTCGCGCAGCAATTGCACATGCAGTGGTGGCATCGTCGGCAACGCGAACACGCTGACCTGCGCCGGCCAGTCCGCGCGCGCGACGTCGTCCAGATCCAATTGCGATGCGATCGACAGAAACCGGTACGCGGGCGGCGACATCCGTTCGAGCGCATCGGCACCGGCATCGCGTCCGCCGGCCAGTTCGTTCAGCACGTCGCGCCACAATTGTGCTTGCCAGGCCTCGTCGGCACGTTGTATCGGCGTCGCGCCAGCAAGCCGTTGCGCGCCGCCAGCCGGGCGGCGCAGCGCGAAAATCGACTCGCCTGCCAGCCACTGAACAAGCCAATGCGGACGATACGTCAGATAATGATCAAAAATGGCGGCGATGCGACGCGCCAGATCGAACGTCATCGCAGGATCCGCCGCCGCCAGGTAGGCGTCCAGTCGCGTCAAGGGCGCCTGGCCGTCGCCATCGCGCACCGTGTCGCGCTGCGCGAGCAGCCGGTAAAGCCGCCATACGAGCCGCTCCGGCGCGAACGGCGATTCGCGCGGCACGTCGATTGCATCAACGCGCGCAATCTGTGCCCATAACCACTGCGCAAGATAACAGAATTCGACATTCGCGCACAGGCCGAACCGGTCGGCGTAGTCTAATTCGAGCCGTCGGCGCACCGCGACATTCGGCACGATGATCGGCTGCGGCCGCCACAGGTCGCTGCCGATGCGCTCGAGGTCGCCCAACAGCGCCGCGGCAAGCGTCTCGTAGCGGTTCGAGTAAAACAGTTCAAGCATGAAGCAGCGGATGAAAATCGCGACGCGCGACGGCCACGTAGGCGCCCCGTCGTCAGTGAAAGACCCAAGCATAACAAAGCGCCCGCCGCACGCGAACCCAGCCGTTCGGCCTATTGTGCGTGACGGACCCGCGGCGTTACGCTGTCCCGGTACATAATCGAGCTGTAGGCCGGAAGCTTGGCCGCCGGCGCGCCCACGGAGGATCGCGATGAACACCACCACCGATACCCGACTCACGACGGGCTTGCCTTACCTGGATGACGCCGGCACGCGCGCCGACTGCCTGCCCGAGTTGCGGGTCAACGAGTCGGTCGCAGAGCCGCTCCCCGCCGGCGCTCGGCAGGACACAACTGGTGCCCGACGATATGCTGCCCGATGCAACGGCACGCACGAGCATGACTTCCGGCAGGCACAAAAAACATCGGTGAAGTGCGCTAGACTCGCAGCATTGCGTGCCCACCCAAGCGTCGATGCGATATTCGATCGAAATCAAAAAATTTCTGTACAGTCAGTATTTCTATGGTGGGCTTCGGATCGCGACCGGCATCTCGCTGCCGGCAGTGGTGTTGCTCATCGTCTTTCACAACCGAGAGCTCGGCTTCACGATTTCGACCGGCGCACTGGGCGCATGCGTGGTCGACATGCCCGGGCCCCTGAAATACAAGCACAACGAGATGCTCGCGTGCAGCGTGATCGGGTTCTTCTCGGCGCTGGCCACCGGCATCGCGACCGCTCACCCGCTATCACTGTGGCTGACGGTCGTACCATTGACTTTCGTGCTGTCCTTGATCGTCGTCTACGGGAACAAGTGGCCGCAGATCAGCTTCGCGACGTTGTTCATGATGGTGGTGACGCTAGAGGAGCGCTTCACACCGCTGCAGGCGCTAGCCAATGCCGGCTGGATCCTGGCCGGCGGAATCTGGTACACGTACTGGTCGACGTTCGTGTCACGCTGGCAGACCCACCGGATCGAACAACAGGCGATCGCCGAAAGTGTGTTCGCGTGCGCCGACTACCTGCGCGCCCGCGCCCGCTTCTACGATCCGACGCATGATCTGGATGAGTGCAATAGGCAACTGGTCGACAAGCAGGTGCTGGCCGTGGACCGGCAAGAGGCGGCGCGCGACATTGTGCTGCGCAACCTGCCGAAGCTGCGCAGCGGGCAACTCGACGCACACCGCACGATGTTATTCAACTTGTTCATCAATACGGTCGACCTGCACGAGCTGTTTGTCGGTGCGCACGTCGATCACGCGATGATCCGTGCGACGTTCGGCGGCTCGGACTTGATGATATTCTTTCGCGACCTGATCGAAAAGGCCGCGACCGATCTGGAGGACGTCGGGCTGGCCGTGCTGCAGGATCGCCCGTCAGCACAGCGGATCAACGCGAAGGCGGAGCTGCGCGCAATCGAGTACGAGATTGAACTGATGCGCAAGAAGGCATTGCCGACCACCCATCCGGAGGCGTACTCGGCGATCGTATCAGCATTCCGGCGCGTCTGGAGCGCACAGCGGCTAATCGAGCGCATGCACAGCAACACGCGCGTGGATATCAGCACGCAAGACACGGAGATGCGGATCGATCAGGCGCTGTCGCGCTTCCTGTCGAGCCGGCGCGTGCCGTGGTTGCAAATCTTCTCGAATCTGACCATGTCCTCGCCGAGCTTTCGGCACGCGTTGCGCGTCACCGTTGCGGTGGCGATCGGCTTGTGGCTCGGTCGCCTGCTGCCGCTCACGAACGCGTACTGGATTGTGATGACGACCATCATCATCCTGAAGCCCGGCTACTCGCTCACCAAGCAACGCAATACGCAGCGGATCATCGGTACCACGATCGGCTGCGCGGCGAGCATCGCGCTGATTCTGTTCGTGAAGGAACCGCCGCTGCTGTTGGCTGTCATGTTCGCCAGCATGGTAATGAGCTACAGCCTGCTGCTATTCAACTACACGGCCAGCGTTGTATTCACGTCCTCATATGTCCTGTTGATGTTCCACATGCTGGCGCCCGGTAGCCTGCGCATCATCGGCGAACGTGCGATCGATACAGCACTAGGCTGCGCGATTGCGATCGCCGCGAGCCACCTGTTTCCGTACTGGGAATATCGGCTGATGGGCAAACTCGTCAACGGCTTGCTCAGCGCAACGCGGCAATATCTGGAAATCTGTTGGTATGCGGGCAAATCGGGGGCCGCGTCCGGCAGCGCAACAGACAAGGCCAAGCCGTCCGCTCCAAATCCGGCCGCGCCGGCGGACAAGAAGGGCAAGGGCAAGGAGGCCAGCGCGCTGGTTTCCAGCGCCACCGCGCAGCCGACGCCAGCGGCCAGCGCCGCCGCATCGGCGATCGACAGCGACATCCGATACCGGCTCGCGCGTAAGAATGTGCATATTGCATTCGCCAACGTCGGGCAGGCGTTGCAGCGCATGTTGCTCGAACCAAAGTCCGCGCAACGCTATGTCGCCGAGTTGAATGACCTGTTGGTGCGCGTGCACGCGTTGACGGCACAGATCACCGCGTCCGCGCCGCTAATGATGACGCTGTCCCAGTCGCCGGCCCGCACGGCCGGGATCGTGGGCGCCACTGGATGGGGCACCCAGCCCGTACCGGTCGTCGATGCACAAGCGCTTGCGCCACTGCGCAAGGCGCTAGGCATCGTCCATGACAATCTGGTGCAGGCCGAAGCGGGTGTCGCACCGCCCCCCGATCAAACGAGCATCGTCAAACAGTTGAATCGTGAGCTGGACCAAATGGTCGTCGACGCGGAACGCGCGCGCAGCGAATCGTCCAACGTGGCGCAAGAACTCAAGGGGCTGGCATACCAGTGTAAGCAAATGGTGGGCGCATCGTTTCTAATCCGCAAGGATGCAAGTGCCATCAAGCTACCGACATAGGCATCGACGCCGCTAACGACTGGACGCCGGCGTGGCAGCCGACGCACCGGCCGCCGAAACACCCTGCACGCCGACGCGCGAGCGCGACGCGGATACCGCTGTCGATGCACCGAGCGCGGCAGACACCGCGGGGGCGACATCCGCAACGGCTTGATGATGCTCGGCATCGTATTCCCGCTTGCCCGACAGTGCGTTGAACAGCACAGTCGCAAGCACCCCGGCGACGATGCCGACCATCATCACGCCGACCCACGCTGCGGGATCGAGATGTCGGCGGCGACCGGTCTTTGCAGCAGGCTGGCGTGGGTTGAACTGACGTGGACTAGTCATCTATAGGGAGGGGGTCAGACAACGGTAGCAATAGCAATCATTCTACTGCTATAGGGTGACGCGAGATACTGATTAAGCCCGCTACGCCGGCGCGGCATGCTGTCAACGGAGCATCGCAACAGCCGCTAAGAAAATTTTGTTCCTGGTCGGTGATTTCGCCGAGGATGACGAAACGATGAGGCCTTTCCAGGCACTGCGGATCGTGGACCATTCCGTCGAGCCAGTGTGTCCGGTCAAGCTTGCCGGCATGGACTATGCGGACATCGCGCTCGACGCCGCGGTCACCAACGGCAAGCGGGTCACCGCGTCCGCATGGCCCGCTCATCCGGCATGGCTGCAACACTTCCTGGCCGTACTCGGCACCCGCATCGAGCCCTGGCGGGTAGCGTCGGCTACGCGCTAACCGCTGGTGGCACGCGGCCGACCAACGATGCGATCGCCAGCAGCAAATCGGCCGGATCGACGGGCTTGGCCAAGTGCGTCTGGAAGCCGGCCATCAAGGCGCGCCGGCGATCATCGCCGCGGACCCGGCCGGATAATGCCACGGCCGGCGTCATCCCACCTCGTGCCGCCTCGCGCTCGCGCAATTGTGCGATGAATGCGAAGCCGTCTTCCTCCGGCATGCCCAGATCACTGATGACGACATCGGGCGTGCCGTCGTCAAAGACCTGCAACGCGTCGCGCACGGACGCCACCGCGCTCACCTGCGCGCCGCGCTCCTCGAGCACGCGGTGCACAAGTTCGCGCGCATCGGCTTCATCTTCGACCACCAGCGCGTGAACGCCATCCAGGCGCGGTAGCGCCGTGTCCGGCTGCGCGCTGATCGGTGCCACTGCGCCACGGCGCGTGTCAACGCCGGTTGTCACCGTGGGCAGCGTCACTGTAAATGTTGCGCCGCGCTGCTCACCCTCGCTGGCCGCGGTGATATGCCCTCCATGCATCTCGACCAGTTCCTTGACGATCGACAATCCCAGCCCCAGGCCGCCAAATTGGCGTGTGGTACTCGCGTCCTCCTGTCGGAACCGCTCGAATACGTGCGGCAGGAACGCCTCGCGGATCCCGCAGCCCGTATCGCTGACGACCAGTCGCGCCTCCCCGTCGCCGCTGGTCAACGTGACTGCCACGCGTCCACGCCGAGGCGTGAACTTGATCGCATTGGTCAGCAAATTCCAAATGATCTGCTGCAGCCGGGCGGGATCACCATTGACCACTGCCGGCGCGCCGAGCACCGGCATGACACGAAGCTCCTTTGCGTCGGCTGCTAGCTGCACGGTCGCAATCACGTCGGTGATCACATCGACCAGTTCGACGCGCTGCACGTTGAGCCGCACCTTGCCCGCCATGATGCGCGACATGTCCAGCAGATCGTCGATCATCTGCGATTGCAATCGTGCATTGCGGTGGATCACCTGTAGGCCCTTCTCGACGCGAGCCGGCTCGGACGCGTCACGCAGCAGCAACTGGGCCCATCCGACGATGGCATTCAGCGGCGTGCGCAGTTCGTGCGACAGCGTGGCGACGAACTCGTCCTTGAGCCTGGATGCTCGCTCCGCTTCCGAGCGAGCTTGCCGCTCGTTCGCGAGCAAATGCTCACGTTCCTGCGCAGCCAGCTTCTGGTCGTCGATGTCAGTCGACGTGCCAAACCACTTGCTAACCCGGCCGGCACCGTCCAGCAGCGGCGCGGCCCGGGTCTTGAACCAGCGCCACGCGCCGTCGGCGGCCCGCAGCCGATGCTCGACATCGTAATCAC
Organism: Mycetohabitans sp. B8; assembly: GCF_021991875.1. Lineage (GTDB taxonomy): Bacteria > Pseudomonadota > Gammaproteobacteria > Burkholderiales > Burkholderiaceae > Mycetohabitans. Next base: position 47,966 of record NZ_JAHLKR010000002.1, on the reverse strand, counting down.
TGCTGTCGCGCAAGGCGTCGGACCAACGCTGTGCGGTCAGGTCGCGATCGTCGGGATGAACCAGCGCGTCTGGCCACACGTGGCCCAGTAGCGACAACGTGTCCAGACCCGTGTAAGACAGCAACTGCTTGGACGCGAAATCGATCCGTCCGTCAGGCAACGCGGTCCAGACCAGTTGCGGAATCGCCTCCGCGAGCGTCCGGTAGTGCAACTCTCTTGCACGGACCAACTCCGCCTCAGCAATCTCCCGCTGCGCGCGCTTTTGCGCCAACACGCGCTCGATTGCCTGTGGCAAGTAGTCAAGGTAATCGGAGGTTTTTGGCACCACGTCCGCGACGCCCGAGCGCAGCGCCTCGATCACCCGCGTCTCGTCAGCAAAGCCGGTGCACAGGATCGCGGGCAGCATCGTGCCCTGCATGCGCAACGAGCGCAGAAAGTCGAGCCCCGTCTCGGCGGTACCGAGCACATAGTCCACGACCAGCACGTCGGGCCATCGCTCCTGGCCTCGGCTGTCCAACCACGCACGCGCGGCCTGCGTGCTCGTCAACGTCACCACGTCGAATCCGGCGCGGGCAAGCGCGCGGCGGGCTAGGCTGAGCAAACCCTCGTCATCGTCAATAATCAGTGCACAGGCAGCCGGCTGGCCATCCGCGCCCAATGCTCCGGGTGACGAATCGGTTTGATGAGAAGCAGGCGTCATACGGGGAACGTCGAGTGAGTAGGCGACGCGCGGTCCTGAGCCGAAGCGCCGGCGCCAGGCTCCAGCCCACTGCCCGGGCGCAAGCGGTCCGCTCGCGCGGCCCTGGGTCCCACGTTGATGCGCGCCAGCGCGCTCAGTGTTGCCGCACGCAACGCTTCATGTGCACCACTGGATTCGGGCAGCGACAAGTAGAACGTCGAGCCGATGCCTTCACTGGACTCGGCCCATACGTTGCCACCGTGTCGCTCGACAACACGACGCACGAGCGCCAGTCCAATGCCCTCGCCCTTGACTGCGCCACCGTGCAGGCGCTGGAACGCGGTAAACAACTTAGGCAGTGCCGATGCGGGAATGCCATATCCGTTGTCGCGCACGTAGTAAATGCGTAACGAGTGCACGCCGACTGGGTTCGGGCGCGTACCGATCTCGATCACGCCGGGGCGGCTCGGATCGAGATAATTGACTGCATTGGCAATCAAGTTCGCGAAGACTTGCTCGACCGCGGTCGGATCGCCCCATGCCGACGGCAGCGAATGCGTCTTCACGGTCACGCCCTGGCTCTTGATCGAATCGCGCATCGCATCCACCACGCGGGACACCACCGCCTGCACATCGACTTGTTGCGGCCGGTACTCGACCCGGCCCGCGCGCGAGAGCCGCAGCAACGCGTCAATGATACTGGCCGAGCGCATCACGGCGGTTTGCAGAAAGCGCAAGGCCTCGGCAATATCGTCGTCAACGATCCGCGACAATCGGCGCCGTTGTGCGTCGGTCAACGGGCTGCGCGCCAGTATCTCGCGCACCGAATCGCACGCCAAGCTCAGTTCTTGAGAAAATCCCTGCAAGTTGACCAGCGGCGCGCGCAAGTCATGCGACACGCTGTAGATAAACATTTCGTTTTCTTGCGTACGCTCGCGCAGATGCTCGTTCATCGTGCTGAGCTCCTCGGCTTGATGCGCGAGGTCGGACCGATAGCGCGACTCGATGCGGTCCGCCTCGAGCAGGCGTCGGCTCGTCTGGTGCAGCGCGAGGTCCAACTCGGCGATTTCATCGTCGCCCTTGAACATCGGTGCGAGCGGCTCATTGTTTGCGAGCAATTTAGTGTTGTCCGCAAGGGTGCGTAGCCGCCGTCGCACGCTCGATGTGAACACATAGACCGCGATAGCGCCGGTGATGATTGACGCGACCACGGCCGACACGAGCAGCACCTGCTGAGTGCGGCGCGCCTGGGCGACACGTTCGGTGCGCACGCTGTCCAGCCGCATCTCCTCCTGCTGCAGCGCGGCGACCTGCGCACGGAAGTGATCGACGATATCGTGGCCGTTGAACTCGCGAAAGCGCGCCACAAGCCCCGCTTGCTGACCGTGCCGAAGCAACTCCTGCGAACGCTCACTCCACTGCCGGTACGCCTGTGCGCTTTGCCGGATCTGCACCGCACGCTCGACCTGCAGCGGATTGTCGGCGACCAGTTCGATCAACCGGTCGATGCGACGATCGATCTCGCCCCATTGGCTAGGCGGCGTCCATACCTGCCCATATCCGTCGATCACGGCGCCGCGCATGCGCACGGCATCGACTAGCACCGGGTCGAGCACAGCCGTGGCCTGACTCAGCACTTCCTTGCTCCGCACTGCCCACTGCTCTGCTTCCAGAGCCTGAGTCTGGGTACGCATCACACCGGCCAACAAGCCGAGTTCGACAAGGCTCGGAATCGCGATCAGCAGCAGCCCTTTGGTGATCAATCTCATACAGCGTTTTGGCGTTGGCGAAACAATGCGCGCAGCAATGCCCGATCCGGCGCACACAAGAAAAGCTGCATGACAGGCACGCGGCGGCGCGGCGTGTCGCCGGATCGGCCGCGCAGCCATTATCGCGTCGTTCAGCCTAAATGACAAAAGCCCATGCTGTGGCAAACGACCTTCATCGATTCAGATATAAGGGCCATAACATTGCGCATGATAGTTTCAATATTGAGCACAATAATCAATTATATCAGTCGAAAATTTCTCCTCCCAGCGCATGTACGCCTTCACGTAACACCCCATACGCAGCAGCGACTGCCTCCGGGTCACCTTTGACGCCCAGATCGATATGCCGTCGCGCATAGATCCCGCCGCGCTCGGCATCGCCGACGTTGGGCAAGCTGAAGACACGTACACCGGCAAAATCGCGTTCGATCCGCTCCATCAGGGGGGTGAGCGCCGACTCAGGCAACTCGAACACCAGAAATGAGCGCTCGTCATGCGGCGTGCCGTGATGTAGATGGGCATAACAGGTATCGAGCACCCATTCCATCATGGGCCATGCCATAACCGGAAACCCCGGCATAAAATAATGATGGCGCACCGAAAAGCCAGGAATCTTGTTATAGGTGTTCGGAATGATGCTGGCACCCTGCGGAAACACGCCCATGTTGAAGCGATGCAGATTATCCGGCGCATCCAAGTCTGCCTGGCCGTCCGGCGCGGTTTTGATGATTCGCTCGGCGATCAATTGCCGGGCCCGTGGGTGCAGTTCCAGCGGCACGCCGAGCGCAGCCGCCGCACACTGTCGAGTATGATCGTCCGGCGTCGCGCCGATGCCCCCGGTCACGAAGACGATGTCATCTGAGGCGAAGGTGCGCTTGAGGGTGGCAGTGATTCGTCCGCGCTCGTCGCCAACGTACTCGGCCCACGCGAGCGCAAGCCCCCGCGCGCGAAGCAACTCGATGGCCTTTGGCAAATGCTTGTCAACACGCCGTCCAGACAAGATTTCGTCGCCAATGATGACGATACCGAACCCCATGGGATCCCCTTGATCATTTCAAACGGCACGCAGCTTACGCCGATCTCGGCGGGCGCGCTTGCGGCGCTTACCGGTCGGCTCCGTGGTGTCGTGCGCGCAATCGCCGCAGCGCGCGCAGGCAATAATGGGCGAACCACAGCGCGGAAAACACGAAGATGCACACGTACAGCCAGATCGACACGATCGCGACAAATGGGAACAGCACGATCATCAACACGGAGGATGCCCACAGCAGCGTCGGGACCGCGCCGAGCAATCCGCACATCACGCCGATCGCGAGCAGCGGCATGCGGTGCGTGCGAAAGATCATGCGCCGCTCATCCGAGCTCGCATGCCATGCCAGCGCGTCGTAGGTCATCACGCGATAGGTGAGCCAGCCCCACAGCAGCGGCGGGATTACAGCGAACAGCGGCGGCACGAGCCACAGCGGGACCGTGACGACCAGCGCCACCACGCAGACACACGTGGCCGCGATCGAGTGGAGCACACTGCCGAGCAGCGTGCCGCCGCGCCGGGGCTCCAGATCGACAAATTGGCGCGCACCGAGATGACGGATCACCGCCGGCATCGATATCGTGGCAATCATCAGCAATACGGTCAACACGATCAATGGCACAGCGATCGCGACAACGATGAGCGGCGCGAGCACCATTTGCACGTGGCCAAAGCCGATCCCCACGAGCAGCGAATTGATCGACGCAGTCCAGCCCCAGTGTGACAGCCAACCGTGTGCCGCACCGACCCATCCTTCCCAGCCGAACCACAGCACCGCTCCCCAGCCCAGCGCGGTCAGCAGAAACGGCAACACGGTCAACCACAGCATTCGTGGATGAAGCATGCCCAGCAACGCGCGACCGAACGAACCGAGCAACGCGTTCATTGGCAAAGGCGTGGTGTCGGCCACGGCGGTACGATGCGCGCGGTGTTAGCGACAGCCCGCGGAGCCAGCGCGCCACACACGAGTGCGGCGGCAAGCGAGCCGGCCACGCGGCTCGCTCGTGCGAAACGATTGGAATGGAGCATGGGCACCCAGACGGGAAAACTGCGTCTATTGTACGGTCTTTGCCGGAAGCCCGGAACGAATCGCGCATCAGCGCCAACACGCCGGCATGTTGCGCGTCATCGCTGCATCGATTCCCATACCTTGTGTAGCCGTTTGACAGACACCGGCATCGGCGTGCGCAGTTCCTGCGCGAACAGCGAGATGCGCAACTCCTCAAGGAGCCAGCGGAACTCCACGAGCCGTGCATCAGCTGCGCCGCCGCGCTGTGATAGCGCGCGCTGGTAGGGCTGCATGAGCGGCGCGAGCTCGGCTGCCAGCCGCTGGTCGCGCGCCGGGTCCACCTTGAGCTTGTCGATACGCAACGACATGCCCTTCAAGTAACGCGGGAAATGCGCAAGCTGCGCGTAAGGCGTATCGATCACGAAGCGGCGAGTCATCAGCGCGGCCAACTGCTGCTGCATGTCCGCGTGGGCCGCGCCAAAGCCTTTAGCCTGCGCGAGCTTCTTCACAAGCGCCGCGTACTCGGCGAGGATCTGGCCGGTCAGCCGAGCGAGCTCCTGAGCGAGCAGCGAAAGCCTAGCCCGGCCTTCGTCGCGCCGGGCGGCGAAGCTGGCATCGTCATGCGGCAACGGCAGCTGCAGGCAGGCACGATCCAGCGCGGCGTCGATCAATTGGTCGCGCAGTTCCTCCTGCGTGCCAAGCGCCATGTACTGCATTGACATTTCGCGCAGCCCTGGCAGGTTTTTCGCCAGATAGCGGATCGGATCGCGCAACTGCAGGGCGAACAGCCGGCGCAGACCGGCGCGATGGATGTGCTCAGCTTGCACCGGCGAATCGAAGACTTCAACGTCGCAGTGCCCACTGCGATCGACCAGAGCCGGATAGCCGAACAGCGTCTGGCCGCCACGCTGGATCTCGAGCAACTCGGGCAGCACGCCAAAATTCCACGTCGTCAGGTTCTCGTACAGCGCGGTACCGGCCAGCCGCGCCGTATCCGGTGCTCCGGCGCGCGCCGGCCCACCGGCGTTCGCGAGCCCGTTTCGCGCCGTGCCGGCTGACGGCTGATCGGCCACGCGCAGCGCACCCGGTGCCGGCCCCTCGCCCGCCGTGTTGCCCGCCGAACCGGCGCTGGCCGCAACCGACTGCGCATGCCCAAACGGTTGCCGCCCATCGGCCCCTGACGCGCCGGTTGCGGCCGAGACGATGCGCTGGAACTGTTGCTGCGCCTGCGCACCGAATTCGCCGCGTAGTTGCGCGAGATTGCGCGCCATCGCGAGTTGCCGCCCGTGCTCATCGACCACCTTGAAGTTCATAAACAGGTGCGCCGGCAGCGTCTCGAGCTTGAAGTCGGCCGACTTGACCATCACTTGCTTGTGCTCGCGGATGTCGGCAATCAGCCCATCGATCAACGACTGCCCGGCGAAATGCACGCGCTCGACGAAACCGGCCGCATACTCGGGCAGCGGCACGCAATGCCGACGCAATTTTTGCGGTAGCGACTTAAGCAGCCACTGCACCTTGTCCTTCAACATGCCAGGCACGAGCCATTCGGTGCGACGCGCATCAACTTGGTTCAACGCGTACAGGGGCACGGTCAGCGTGACACCATCACGCGCCGCGCCCGGCTCGAAATGGTAGCTCAGCGCCATGTCGACGCCAGCCATCGCCAACCGCTTCGGAAACAGATCCGTCGTCACGCCAGCCGCTTCATGCCGCATCAAGTCCTCGCGCGACAGAAATAGCAGCTTGTCGCCGTCGCTCCCCCGCCGCCGTGCCTCGTCGCGATACCAGCGCTCGAACGCCGCGCCGGTATGGATCTGTTCGGGTACCGCCGCATCGTAGTATGCGTAGATCAACTCATCGTCGACTAGCACGTCCTGACGACGTGACTTGTGCTCGAGTTGCTCAATTTGCGCAACCAGCCGCCGATTGTGCGCAAAGAACGGCAGACGGGTGTCGAATTCGCCGTCGACCAGCGCGCCGCGAATGAACAATTCCCGCGCACGCGCCGGATCCTGCGCGCCAAACGCGATGCGCCGGCGCTGATAGACGGGCAACCCATACAACGTGCCGCGCTCGAACGCCACCACCTGCGCGGCCTTCTTCTCCCAATGCGGCTCGGCGACCGAGCGCTTGATCAGGTGGCCGCCGACACGCTCAATCCATTCCGGCTCGATACGGGCGACGGTGCGCGCGTAAAGCCGGGTGGTCTCGACCAACTCCGCGGCCATCACCCAGCGGCCGGCCTTCTTCGCGAGCGTCGATCCCGGCCACACGAAGAAACGAATGCCCCGTGCGCCCAGGTAATGCGGATCGTCGTCGGCCTTCAGACCAATGTTTCCGAGCAACCCCGTCAACAGCGCATGATGGATCTGCTCAAACGTCGCCTCGGACTCGTTCAGCCGCCAGCCGTGCTCGCGCACCACGGTCAACAACTGCGAATGCACGTCGCGCCACTCGCGCAGCCGCAGAGGCGAGAGGAACTGCGCGCGGCACGCTTCGGCCAGTTGCCGGTTCGATTTCTTATGTGCGACGGCTTCCTCGAACCACGCCCAAATCTTGAGCCACGCGATGAACTCCGAGCGCTCGTCAGCGAAGCGGCGATGCGCGTGATCGGCCTGCTCCTGCGCGTCCAGCGGACGCTCGCGCGGATCCTGCACGGACAGCGCGCTGGCGATGATCAGCACTTCGCGCAACGCATGTTGCTCACGCGCCGCGACAATCATTCGTGCCACGCGCGGATCCAGCGGCAGGCGCGCCAACTCGCGGCCGACCGGCGTCAACGCATTGTCGTCGTCGACCGCGCCAAGCTCGGCGAGCAATTGATAGCCATCGGCAATGGCCCGGCCCGGCGGCGGCTCGACGAATGGAAACGCGTCGATCTCGGCTAGGTGCAACGATTTCATCCGCAGGATCACCGACGCCAGCGACGCGCGTAAAATCTCCGGATCAGTGAAGCGCGATCGAGCCTGGAAGTCGCTCTCGTCATAGAGCCGAATGCAAACGCCGTCGGCCACCCGGCCACACCGGCCAGCACGCTGATTGGCGGCGGCTTGCGACACCGGCTCAATGTGCAATTGTTCGACCTTGTTCCGGTACGAATAGCGCTTGACCCGCGCCAGACCAGTGTCGACGACATAGCGGATGCCGGGCACCGTCAGCGATGTCTCCGCGACGTTGGTGGCGAGCACGATGCGGCGCGCATTGCCGGGCCGGAACACCCGCTCCTGCTCGGCAGCCGAGAGCCGGGCGAACAGTGGCAAGATTTCAGTATGCGGCGGATGGTGCTTGCGCAGCGCCTCAGCGGCGTCGCGGATCTCCCGCTCGCCCGGCAGGAAAACCAGGACATCGCCCGGGCCTTCGCGACACAGTTCGTCCACCGCATCGACAATCGCGTCATGCAAGTCGCGCTCGGCTTGACGCGCGGCGGTGATACTGCCCGCGGCGCCCGGCAAGGCGCCCGGTGAGCCAAGCGGCGCGGCCCCTGGCGCCGCACCGCGCCGTGCGGACGTGGCGCGCTCGTCGTCGCCGACGACCGGCCGATAGCGGATCTCGACCGGATACAATCGTCCGCTGACCTCGATGACGGGCGCGGGTCGCTCGTCGCTGCCGAAATGGCGCGCAAAGCGCTGCGCATCAATCGTAGCCGACGTGACGATCAGTTTCAGATCAGCACGCCGCGGCAGGATCTGCTTCAGATAGCCAAGCAGGAAATCGATGTTCAGGCTGCGCTCGTGCGCCTCGTCGATGATGATCGTATCGTAAGCATGCAGCAGCGGATCGGTCTGCGTCTCCGCGAGCAGGATGCCGTCGGTCATCAACTTGACCGAGGCGCCCGGCGACAGGTTGTCGGTGAAACGGACCTTGTAGCCAACCACTTCGCCGAACGGCGTACCCAGTTCCTCAGCAATGCGTCGCGCCGTCGCCGATGCCGCGATACGGCGCGGTTGCGTATGGCCAATCAGGCCGGTGCCACCCGCACCCAGCCCGCGTCCGAGCGCCAAGCAAATCTTGGGCAATTGCGTGGTCTTACCTGATCCGGTTTCGCCGCTGACGATTATGACCTGATGGTGCGCGATCGCGGCAGCGATCTCGTCGCGCCGGCCGCTGACGGGCAGCGCCTCCGGGAACGTGACAGGGGGCACCGGATTGGGCACAGGGTTGGGCGCCGAGGACGCGCGCCGGGCCTGGGCGCGACGCGCGGCAGGCGGCCTGCCGTGGTGTGCGGGGTCAGCGTGATCAGTCGGCGAAGCATCCGCCGCGCGGTTTTTGGCTACATTGGACATGGGGGCGCATTATAATCCGGCCATGACTGCACAAAACGATCTCGCCCGCCGCGACAAGAGGGCCAGCGACCTCGCCGTGGCCGGCGGCCAGACGAGCGCCGCCATCGAATACACTGCGAATCACGCTCAATTCGTCGAATGGCTGCGATCGGTCGCCCCCTACATCCATGCGTTCCGCAACCGGATGTTCGTCGTCGCGTTCGGCGGCGAGTTGGTGCAGGCGGACGCGCTCAATGCGCTGGTGCAAGATGTCGCGCTGTTGCATGCGATGAGCATTCAGATCGTACTGGTGCACGGCTCCCGCCCGCAAGTCGAGGAACAGTTGAACTTGCACCAGGTCGAGTCGCGGTTCGCAGGCGGCATGCGGATCACCGATGCGCGCGCGCTGGAGGCGGCCAAGGAAGCGTCCGGCGAAGTGCGGCTGGACATTGAGGCGGCAATCAGCCAGGGTTTGCCGAATACGCCGATGGCGCACGCGCATATCAGCGTCGTGTCCGGCAATTTCGTCACCGCGAGGCCGGTCGGGATACTTGAGGGCGTCGATTTCCAACATACCGGCGTGGTGCGCAAGATCGATGCCGAATCGATTCGGCATTCGCTGGAGAGCAACAAAATTGTGCTGCTATCGCCGCTCGGATTCTCGCCGACCGGCGAGGCATTCAATCTGTCGATGGAGGATGTCGCGTCGTCCGCGGCCATCGCGCTACGTGCCGACAAGCTGATTTTCATCACCGAGACGCCCGGCGTGATCGACGGCGACGGCGAACTGACCCGCGAGCTATCGCTGGACGACGCACAGAAGATCTACGAAGCGCATACGGGCGAGTTAGACCGCGCGGATGCAGACTTCTACCTGAAGCATGCAATCCGCGCGTGCCGCGGCGGCGTGCCGCGCTCGCACATCATTCCGTATGCGCTGGACGGCAGTATCCTGCTGGAACTGTTTCTACACGACGGGGTCGGCACAATGATCTCGTACGAGAATCTAGAAAGCCTGCGTGAGGCAGTGCCAGACGATGTCGGCAGCATCCTGCAACTGATCGAGCCACTCGAGACGGACGGCACGCTGGTGCGGCGCGGCCGCCACCAGATCGAGCGCGACATCGACCACTTCTCAGTGATTGAGCACGATGGCGTGCTGTTCGGTTGCGCGGCGCTGTACCCGTACCCGCAGGAGCGGATCGGCGAGATGGCGTGCCTGACCGTGGCGCCGGAGGCGCAAGGCACTGGCGACGGCGAGCGCCTGCTCAAGCGCATCGAGCAACGCGCCCGGGCGCGCGGCCTGACGCGGATTTTCGTGCTGACGACCCGCACCGAGCATTGGTTCCTCAAACGCGGTTTCGTAAAGGCGACGGTCAACGATCTACCCGAGGACCGGCGCCGCCTGTACAACTGGCAGCGCAAGTCGCTCGTGCTGATCAAGCAGCTCTGAGCACGCGCGGGGAGTCCGCACGTTGGCGCCCCGCCCCACCCCAATATCAAAGGAGAAGTCTAATGGCTCGAATGGTTCACTGCGCAAAACTCGGCAAGGAAGCGGAAGGATTGGACTTTCCGCCGTTGCCGGGCGAGCTTGGCAAGCGCATCTTTGAAAGCATTTCGAAGGAAGCATGGCAGGCGTGGCTCAAGCAGCAGACGATGCTGATCAATGAAAACCGTCTGAACATGGCTGATCCGCGCGCGCGTCAATACCTGCTGAAGCAGACGGAAAAATTCTTTTTCGGCGAAGGGGCCGACGTTGCCTCCGGCTACGTGCCACCGATGAACAACTAAGCGGCGTGGCCATGCCGAACATCGGCCGTCGGCGCACACCGGCGGTCGGCGCCGACGACCCGCACATCGTCAAGATGCTGGACGCAGCATGATGCGGCGTCGGCTGTCATTGGCCCCTCTATTCAGCTCATTTTCGCCCGCTGGCAGACGCTTCGCTTTTGACGTCTGGACTTCGTGCTGCGCGATCACAAGCAAAACAGCATGCTTATAACGTCACTGAAGCACGTCATTTTCACCCGCGGCGCAGGCAACCTAGCTTGCTCTTGAGCATAGATTGTCGGCAAAAGTGCCATGGAATCCAACAGAAGTTTTTAAGCAGAGAAGGATGGCATTGGCAAGCCGGTAGGCCCGAGCGTAACCGAGGCGGCCATGTCGACGTTGCTCCGTCTTGGCAGAATGACTACGGTTCATTACAAGTGAACGGTAAAGTCGGCGTCACAAGCACTCCAGTGCTCACAATGAATGCCTTGCCAGCGCGCAGATGGCACGACGGTATCTGTTCCGGCGTTGGGATCAACGAAGTAGACTGGATTCAGTCTCAATAAATATTATTGGCTCACTTCTGAGCCAATTTACATTGGCCTGGAATCGCGCCCGCGCCGGCTCGGAGAAATGGCTAGCCTCCATAAAGCGAGTAATCTCCTCCACTGCCATTTCCCATCTGAAATTGCTGAACTCAGATAACACCCAAGCGGCCCGAAGTTGGCGAAGCAAATCCCATAAAGCGGCTTCGCCCGCACCATTCAGTAGGTTCAAACCTTGCCGCCAGGCCCGCTTTATTTGTACATCGTCTAAAAACGATTGGCATTTGAGTAGTCCAAACACTGCTGAAACACGCTGTGACATAGGCACGCGCGCTAAATGTCCCTCAAGCAACGTCAGCTCCTGCGCGCGTTGTTCACTCGACAGCTCTTCAAGCCCTTCAGGCAAATACCGCAAAGCAATCCCCCACTGCTCGTCAGGCAGCGACAGCGCCCAATCACGCATCTGCGTGTATTGGGCAAACTGCTCCGCTTGCGGCAAAATCCGTACGCAACTCGCTAACATGCCGACCGATGCGCCTTGATGAGCGGGCGGCAGTTGTAACGCGTGTCCGCGTAAGAGCGCATAGCGTTCAGGGACGCGTGGGTCTGTCTTGTTGGAGTAAAGGAGCAAATTGGACAATACCGGGATGAGCTTCGCTTGTTCGGCTACCCTCAACGATGCAAGCCGAGCCAAAAGCGCCTGATAACGCTGGTCGGCAAAAGGTGAGCGGAACGAAAAAAACTGCAAACTGTCAGCCAGTTCCGCCCAGATATTGTCTTGCCCGGGCGCGCGTCGTTCCGCCATCGCATAAGCGAAGTCGAATAACTCAACACGCTGGCTCTGAGGAAAATTAAAAAAAGCGCGTAATAGCGCTTTTTGTATTTGCACGCCGTCCTGCGGGAGACGCTCCGCAGCCGCAAACACGCGCTTGAATGCGTCGACTCGCTCGGCTTCTGGCAACGCTTACAGACACTGGCTCAGCGCATCAATAGGCTCGACATGCTGCGCTGGATTGCTCAACGCACCGCCTATTTCATTCAGCAGCTGATTGACTGACGCCAAGCTGACGGCCTGGTTTGCCCGCTGCCAATAGCGGTGGACGAGGCGCCTGGTCTGCATCGCATGATACGTGCGGCGATCGACTGTGGCAAACGGCATCACGTCTTGAATGGGTACATAGTCACCGATCCGGGCAATCAGTTCAGACGGCAGGTCATCATACGTTGTTGGTCGGGTGGGCAAGGGAGGAGTCAACGGGTTGTCGGAAGGCGGTTGTGGCGGCGTTGACGCGGCAGGCTGTTGGCCAGCCTGCCCTGCACATAGGTAGCTGGCAGGATAGTTTAAAGCGGTATTCAAATCGAAGTCCATCGTCAAAGTCAGCCCTCGATAAAAAGACAACGCTGCGGCCAACGTGCACGCGTTTAAATGCAGGCCCCAAATGCACATTCATTGCCGCACCCTATCGCGCGTTCGATAAGCGCGTTATTGAACGCCAGCATCAAGTCTCGCACCTGGAGCGCGGATAGGCGGTGCATTTGAGGGTAGCCATTGCGCCCCCCTACTGCTGCAGCGTCCGGACACGGTCAATCGCCTGTTCGATGCGCTCGACGGCGATTACCTGCAATCCGTCGATTGACTGCTTCGGCGCATTGGCCTTCGGAATCAATGCAATCGAGAAGCCGAGCTTGGCGGCCTCCTTCAAGCGCTCCTGGCCACGCGGGCATGGCCGGATCTCACCGGCCAACCCGACTTCGCCGAACACGATCAGCCCCTTAGGCAACGGCTTGTTGCGCATCGACGAATGAATCGCAAGCAGCACGGCCAGGTCCGCGGCCGGCTCGGCGATCTTCACGCCGCCGACCGCGTTCAGGAAGACGTCCTGATCGAAGCATGCGATGCCTGCGTGCCGGTGCAGCACCGCGAGCAGCATCGCAAGCCGGTTTTGCTCCAGGCCGACAGCCAGCCGGCGCGGGTTCGGCACGTGCGCCGTATCGACTAGCGCCTGCACCTCCACCAGCAACGGCCGCGACCCTTCTTGCGTAACCAGCACGCACGAGCCGGGAACCGTATGCTCGTGCTGCGACAAGAACAACGCCGACGGATTAGCCACGCCGCGCAGCCCGCGCTCGGTCATCGCGAACACGCCGAGTTCGTTGACCGCGCCGAAGCGGTTCTTGAACGCCCGCACGAGCCGGAACGATGAATGGGTGTCGCCTTCAAAATACAGCACCGTATCGACGATGTGCTCGAGCACCCGCGGCCCGGCAAGCGCGCCCTCCTTCGTCACGTGGCCAACCATGATGATCGTCACGCCAGATTGCTTCGCGATCCGCGTCAATTGCGCCGCACACTCACGCACTTGCGCTACGGAGCCGGGCGCTGAACTCAGCGCATCCGAGTAAATGGTCTGGATCGAATCGACGACGGCAATATGCGGCTTGACAGCATCAATCGTGGCTTGCAGCTTCTCGAGTTGAATCTCTGCCAGCAGTTGCAACTCACCGGCCCGGCTGGCGTGCGCGTCGAGCAAGCCGAGCCGCTGTGCGCGCAACGCGATCTGCGCGCCGGACTCCTCGCCGCTGATATACAGCGCACGCCGCTCGCGCGTGATCTCGGCGAGCGCCTGGAGCAGCAACGTTGACTTGCCGATACCGGGGTCGCCGCCGATCAGCACCACGCCCCCCGCGACCAAACCGCCACCGAGCACACGATCGAATTCACCGATGCCTGTCGAATAGCGCGGCACGTCCGACGCCTCAATCTCGGCGAGCTTGCGCACCGGCTGACTTTTAGCCAGTGCCTGGTAACGATGGTTCGGCGCGGGGCTCGACTCGACCGACTCGATCAGGGTATTCCAGTTGTGGCATGATGGGCATTGGCCCTGCCACTTCGGCGACTGCGCGCCGCAGTCATTGCAGACGTAAACGGTCTTCGTTTTTGCCACGCAACCTACTCCGCGTTATTCTGCGCGCACCGGCACGCGTTGCGCGACGGCACACATTAATTCGTAGCCGACCGTGCCGCACGCTGTCGCGACATCGTCGATCAGCACGTCGGCCCCCCACAGTTGCACCGGGCTGCCAATAGCCGCGCTCGGACACGCGGATAGATCCACCGTCAACATGTCCATCGACACTCGACCGATGACCCGCGTGCGCACACCGTCCACCTGGACCGGCGTGCCCTCGGGCGCACAACGGGGGTAGCCGTCCGCGTAACCACACGCCACGACGCCGATACGCATGCGCTCGCGCGCCTTGAAAGTCGAGCCGTAGCCGACGCTCCCGCCCGGCTCGACCGTCTGCACCGCGATCAGTTCCGAACTCAGCGTCATCGCCGGCTGCAGGCCGAGGCCCTCGATCTCGGCCGAGACGCCGGACGGCGACGCGCCATACAGCATGATGCCCGGACGCACCCAGTCGAAATGCACATGGGGGTGCCATAGCGTCGCAGCCGAGTTCGACAGGCTGCGCGCGCCAGCAATGCCCTCGGCGCCGTGTTCGAACACTTCTAATTGGTGTCGGATGCCCATTTCGCCATCGGCACCCGAAAAATGAGTCATCAACGTGATTTGGCCGACGCTGGGGCACGCGCGCGCGCGTTCCCATGCGGCGCGATACTTGTCGGCCCCATAGCCAAGCCGGTTCATGCCGCTGTTCATCTTCAACTGAATATTGACCGGCTTGGACAAACGCGCCATTTCCAGCATCCGCAATTGGTCGTCACAATGCACGGTGGTGGTCAAGCTATAGCGGTCGATCACGTCGATGTCGGTCGGACGAAAAAAACCCTCCAACAGCAAAATGGGCCCAGCCCAGCCCAATTCACGCAACTTGACCGCTTCCTCGAGGTCAAGCAACCCGAAGCCGTCGGTTGAACGCAGGCCAGGAAACGCGCGCGCCAAGCCATGCCCGTAGGCATTGGCCTTGACAACGGCCCAGAGCTTGGACTTTGGAGCATGGCGGCGGGCAACGGCGAGATTATTGGCAAGCGCTGCGGTGTGAATCGTGGCAAGGAGCGGGCGAGGCATAAATTGGGTGGTTGAATGTCGCTACGAATCAACGATTTAAGTGCACGATCGCCGACGCGATCCGCGTCGGCGAGGCGAGCGCTAATCTGAACCCTCGTATTTTCGTGTTATAAAGCCGTGCACACAACCCATTTCGAGCGGCTCACGCTACGGGTTAGCCCGACAGCGGCTGCCGACAGAGAAATCCAACTCAGCATCAGATGAAGAAAGGTTTTTACACCATTATGGCGGCGCAGTTCTTTTCTTCGCTTGCCGACAGTGCGCTTCTGATCGCTGCGATAGCCCTCCTGAAAGACCTTCACGCGCCGAATTGGATGACGCCGCTGCTGAAGCTGTTCTTCGTGCTGTCTTACGTTGTACTTGCCGCCTTTGTGGGCGCATTTGCAGACTCGCAGCCGAAAGGCCGCGTGATGTTCGTCACCAATACCATCAAGATGGTGGGCTGCGTAACGATGCTGACCGGCGCGCATCCGCTGCTGGCCTACGGCATCGTCGGATTCGGCGCGGCCGCGTACTCGCCGGCCAAGTACGGTATCTTGACCGAGTTACTGCCGCCAGAGCGCTTGGTCGTCGCCAACGGCTGGATCGAGGGAACGACCGTCGCGTCGATCATCCTAGGCACCGTGATGGGGGGGGCGCTGATCAGTCCGCATATCGCGCAACCGTTGCTGCAGCACTTGTCATTCGCCCACACCGCGGCAGAATCGGCGATTGTAGTGATCATGTCCGTGTACGCACTGGCTGCGGTGTTCAATCTGTGGATACCGGACACCGGCGCACGCTACCCCAAACAGCAGCACCAGCCAATCCGGCTGATCCGTGACTTTGCCGAGTGCTTCGGCGCGCTGTGGCGCGACAAGTTAGGCCAGATCTCGTTGGCGGTCACCACATTATTTTGGGGCGCCGGCGCCACGTTGCAGTTCATCGTGCTCAAATGGGCCGAGGTATCGCTCGGCATGACGCTGTCCGAAGGTGCGCTGCTACAGGCCGTGGTCGCGGTCGGCGTGGCCGGTGGCGCGATGCTCGCGGCCACGCGCGTGCCGCTCAAGCGATCGCTCACGGTGCTGCCCGTCGGTATTATGATGGGTCTATTGGTCATGACGATGTCATTCTATACTCGGGAGTTGTTTCCATCCGACTGGGCATGGCACATTGGCCACATTCGCGTGCCCGCCTACCTGATATGCGCGTATGCTTTCCTCATGGTGGTCGGCGGCATGTCAGGCTTTTTCGTCGTTCCGATGAATGCGCTGCTGCAGCATCGCGGACATGTGCTACTGTCCGCCGGCCATTCGATCGCGGTACAGAACTTTAACGAGAATCTGTCGGTGCTCGTGATGTTGTGCCTGTATGCTGTGCTCGTCTGGTTCAACGTGCCGATTCAACTGGTGATTGTGCTGTTTGGCACCTTTGTGTGCCTCACCATGTGGTGCGTGATGCGCCGGCACGCAGCAAACCAACGCGCGTTCGATTCAGTCGCGCTGATCGGCGAGCAGCGGCATTGACGCATGCGTCAATGGCCACCGCGGCGCGGCATCGATGAGTGTTTGAGTGATTTTCGCGCGCTTTTTGCTACGGGGCATATGATTCCGAACGTGCTGACGATTGCCGGGTCCGATCCAAGCGGCGGCGCCGGCATCCAGGCTGACCTCAAGACCTTTTCCGCGCTAGGCGCCTATGGCACCGCGGCGATTACCGCGTTGACCGTGCAAAATACGCGGGGTGTCACCGCAGTTCATCCGGTGTCTGCCGACATCGTTGCTGCGCAACTGGACGCGGTATTTAGCGATCTACGCATCGACGCGGTCAAGATCGGCATGCTGGCGAACGCGGCGATCGTTCATGTGGTGGCCGACGCGCTGGAGCGATACCGGCTGGCGCACGTGGTGCTCGATACCGTGATTGTGTCATCCAGCGGCCATTCGTTGCTCGAACCCAATGCACTTGGCGCGCTGCGCGAGCGATTGTTGCCATTGGCCAGCATCATTACGCCAAACCTGCATGAAGCGGCGGCGCTGCTCGACCAACCCGTCGCCGCCGACGAGGCGCAGATGGCGCGTCAAGGCGATGCACTACACGCGCTGGGCGCCCGCGCAGTGCTGATCAAGGGCGGTCACTTGCCAGGCGACTTCAGTCCAGACTGGCTGATTGAGGCAAGCCGCCATACCCGCCTGGCCGGCGCTCGCGTGAATGTAACCGGCACGCACGGCACCGGCTGCACCTTGTCCGCCGCGATTGCCGCGCTACGCCCCCAGCGGCTAGATTGGGCCAATGCCGTCAGCGATGCAAAAACCTATCTGACCCAAGCCTTGATACAAAGCACGCGGCTTTCGGTCGGGCAAGGTACCGGACCACTGCATCACGGTCATCCATGGTGGTAGCCGTTCTCACCAGGCGACAACGGGCGTGGCGGTCCGCGCGACATACCTCGCGCCGCGAGCGATGCCGGGACGCCATACCGGAACGCCACACAGGGGCGCCATAGAAGAACGTCGCGCAGGGCTACCGTGCAGAGGCAGCCGCGATGTCACGGAATCGTCGTGTACGCGGCCGCGCGTTTGGGCCAGTCATCCGGCACGATAAATCCTCGCGCCAACTCACACCACTCGCCGGCCGGGTTGCCGACGTCCTGGCCGACGTGCACGTCGGCCAGCGCCGCCACCATCAATGGCTGATCCGGCCGATCGCGCCAATAGTCGATACAGCGCATCAGTACAGCGATCGAATCGCGATACACGCGTGGGTCGTTGGCGGACAGCCGCAGCGGCGCCATCCAGCGCAAGCGTGGCACAATCGTCCAGGCGGGCGCGTCGAATACGGGCCATTGCGCGGCGCATGTCCACCAGCCCCGTAAGTGATCCGGCGCGATGGGTACCGGCGCGGCATCGCCGCGCGGCGCGCGGTTCACACTGACGTTGTCCGAATCGCCGACGCCGCTCGGTGCCCAGCGACGGAACAGCCAGCCGCGCACGACCATGGCTGCCTGCCAATGGCCACTGGCGGCCAACGACGCGATTTGTGGATGCTGACTCAGCGCCAACTGGTGGGTCAACAACCGGGTCAGCTTACGGTCGAAGCGGTCGGCCAAATTGGGCCCAACATAGCGAGCCAGCGAACCGGGCGGCCCCCCTGCGTCGAGATAGCACTTGACCGTCAGTTCCCAATGCCACGTCCTTGCGCCGTCATCCTCGAACAGAAAGTCGCACTCTCCCAGTGTGTGCCCGTCAACCCGCACGGGCCGATTCGCGGCGATCAACCGCGTTGCAGGGCCGTGTTGCAGGAAGAAGCCGAGCAGCTGCTCCGCATATAAACCGAGACGAGATTGCGGCCGGGCATCCAGAGCTGCATACAACGCGCGCGGATTGGCGTCGAGCCGCGCCAGCCATGCGAGCGCTTGCTGGCGCTGCCGCGGCTGCACCAGCACAGGTGCCGCTCGAGGGCCGAAATATCGCGCGTCGAGCAACGAGGGCGACAACAGCAGCCACGCCAAATCCCGTACCGCGACGTCGCGATACGCATGGAGCAGATCAACGCAGGGGCTGCGGGCACACGCAGGCATCCGATGCCCCCCGCACTCTCGCGCGGCAGCCGCGAATGCAGCCGGGCCATCCGAGTGCCGCATGCCGCCGCCCTCGTCGGCAGCCGCGCCGGGGACGTGATCATGGCGGCTCAATGCACGACTGTGCGCTTGCGATGAATCGCGCGAGCCAGGCATAGGTCGCTCCAGGATTTGTGCTTGTCGTGTAGGCTGCGCAACAGGTACGCCGGATGATACGTGACGATCACCGGCACGCCTTCATACTCATGTACACGCCCCCGCAACGAAGCAATGCTCGCATCGGTCTTCAGCAAGCTCTGCGCGGCGAACCGTCCGAGCGCGACAATCACGCTCGGCTTGACCAGTGCCACTTGCCGTTTCAGGTAGGGCTCGCAGCGCATCACTTCATCCGGCTCCGGATTGCGATTGCCCGGCGGCCGGCATTTCAGCACGTTCGCGATATAGACGTTGTCGCCGCGCCGCAACTGCAATGCACGCAACATGTTGTCCAACAGCTTGCCGGCCTGGCCAACGAACGGCTCGCCTTGCTTATCCTCGTTCTCACCTGGTGCTTCGCCGACCAGCATCCAGTCGGCCGTCTCGTCGCCGACGCCGAACACCGTGTTCGTGCGTCGTTCGCACAGCCGGCACAGCGTACAGCCCGCTACGCGCGCCTTCAACGCTTCCCAATCCAACATCGGCACCGGTTGCGCGCTTGCGACGGCTCCGCACGCCGATACGGCAGCTTCTTCGCCCTGCCCATCCATTGGCCCAGCCTGCAACGAGTGAGCATCGCCTGATCCAGTCGGCGCGGACCCGGCCGGACTGACCGGCACAGCCGACGCCCGCCGCGCATTCGATACTTCTACCGCCGCTCCGACTCCTTCAGGCGCATGGATGCTCTCAGCCGCTTCGGCTTCCTTAGCCACCTTGGCGCCTTCAGCCCCCGCGACTTCCTCAGCCGCCTCGATTTCTTCAGTCGTCTCGACTCCTACAGCCGTCTTGGCTCTCTGAGCCGCCTCGGTTTCCTCAGCCGCGCTGACTCCTTCAGCCGCCTTGCCGGCTTCACCCGCTGCTCCAGTTGCGCTGCCCTGCGCCCTGGTCACTTCAACGCGCGACCGCGCGGCTTCAACCGACGTGTGGCTTGCTTGAACGGGTGCAGGCGCTGCACGCTCTTGCGCGTCGCAAGCCTGCGCCGTCACATCCGTCGCTTGGAGCGCCTGCGACGGCAGCGCGATGCCGACCTCGCGCATGACGTCCCGAGCCTGGGACAACGCATCACCCCTGGCGTCACCAGGGCGATGAGCCTGCCCCGCGCCGTGGCGGACCCACAACGGCGCAATGCCGAGTTCTTCCAGAATCGCGTCAAGCTGCGCCATTAGCCTGCTCCCGTTCCTTTTCCAGCGGAGCGCCCGCACGCCGCGTGCCGGGCATCGGCTGTCCCTGTGTGAGCCCGCCCTGTGGCGAGACGAGCTGCCGCGGGGCACGCCGCCCCTGTGCGTCGGCGTGCCCCGCGGCAGCGACTGGCGCGACCGACACCTCGGCGTGCAAGCCGTAACGCATCACGATTGCGTCCTCGCGCGTGCGGTGCCGCGCGGGATAGTAATGCTTGCGCCGGCCGATCGCGATGAAGCCAAAGCGCTCATACAGCCGCATGGCACGCTGGTTGGACGGACGCACCTCGAGCAGCACGCTACCGAGCTGGCGCGCAAGCGTGAGGCGCACCGCTTCGCGCAGCAACGCCAAACCAGCGCCGTGGCCTTGCGCGGTGGGCGCCACGCACAGGTTCAATAAGTGCATCTCGTCTACGACTGGCATCAGCACGCAATAGCCGACCAACGCGCCGCTGATGTGCCTCAGGCAGACGCCGAAATAGCCATTGCGCAGTGAATCCTCGAAGTTGCCTCGCGTCCACGGAAACTCGTACGCGTCGCGCTCGACCGCCGCGACCTCGTCGAGATCGCTCTCGGTCATCGGCGTTAGATAGCGCTCGGTCATCAATACACCGCTCATCGTGCCTCCTTCGCCGAATCGTTCAACGCACGGGCCACCGCACGCTCGTCGGTGGTCTGCGCGACCTTGTCGCGCACATACTCGGGCATGGCCAAATGCGCAGGCAACGCGCGGCCCGCCATAAACGCACGCCAGCCAGCCAGCGCCAACGCGTGGGCGTGCGGCATCGCGCATGGGTCGATCACGCGCGCCCGCGCCGCGGCACGCAGCGCGTCCCCGAATACGGAAGATGCATTGCCGGCCAGCGTAAACGGCTCGTCCGGCGCCAGCACGTGGGCGGGTGCGGCGAGCGCGGCAGGATGACACACTCGCCAGTCGGCGAGCGTGTCATCCCACGCAAAATCCGCCCAATAGACCTCGCCCATCCGCGCATCGAGCGCCACGAGCACGCGTCGCACATCCGGATCCGATGCGCGCGCGCGTTCCGCGCAGGCGAGCAACGTGCCGACCGGCACCACCGGCACGCCGAGCCCGAACGCTAGACCTTGCGCCACGCCGGCCGCCGTGCGCAAGCCGGTGAACGAACCGGGCCCCGCGCCGAACGCCACCACGGCGCAATCAGCCAGCGTGAGTGTCGCTTCCTCCAGCACTTCGCGTACCGCAGGCAGCACGCGTGCACTAGAAGCCGGGCCAGTGTGCTCATGGCGGCTGATCACGCGCGGCGAGCCGGCGACATGCGGCAGGTGGAGCACAGCGACCGAGCAAAATTCGGTCGACGTATCGAGGGCAAGCAAGGCATGAGGCGTCATAACCACTATTGTAATGCCGGCCCGCGTCAACTCTGTTATTTGGAGGATTTGCTCCAGCGCATGGCGGCCTGTTCCGACTACACTCAACAGTCCAGATGGATCGACAGGACCAAGGAGGGTCACGATGAGTGAAATCGATGCGCGATTCGCGCAGGCGCAAGACGAAGTTAAGCAATTGCCGGAGCGCCCCAGCAACCTGACGTTGCTGCGCTTGTACGCGCTGTTCAAGCAAGCCACGCAAGGCGACGTGCGCGGCGACAAGCCCGGCTTGGCCGATATCGTCGGTAAGTACAAGTACGACGCCTGGGCCGCGCTGAAAGGCACGCCGCAGGATACCGCCAAGCGCCAATACACCGAGTTGGTCGAATCGTTGAAGAACGGCACCACATCGTAATGCTGCGCACCCACGCCGGCTGGCGCAGCGCGATCTTGCTCGCAACAGGTGGCGCAGCGCAGCAAATTCAGATAGAATCAACGCTTCGCGCGCCGGCGAACTGTATGATTTGGCTGGATCGCGCGTTTTTGCAGCGTTGTGCTCCAATCCCCGTTTAGAAACTGTCCCCTCCCACCTTTGCCCACTTTTGGGTGCGGTTGTAGACCAAGCAAGGTTCGCGTTTCCGCGTTGGGCGGTTCGCACCGTTACAGGTTCTAACATCGGCTCGCATTTCACGAGCCATGCCCGTTTTTCGATCTGGTGAACGGATATCGTTCATCGCATCCGACGATCGTGGCTGCCGATTGGCGCCTCTCGCATTTTTCCGGACCGGTTCGCGCCGCAGGCGCGAAACTCATAGGATCGTCATGACCTCGAATTCCCCCTCGTCACTCGGCGCGCTGGCGCGTGAACTTTTCGGCAACGATGCCCCCACGTCGCACCGCGACGCGCCGGCGGCGCCCGCCCCGGCTGCTGAAGCCGCCCCCGCCACGGCGGTGCACGCAGCCGCCGCCACGCCCGCACTGGATGCGATGGCCACGCCGATGACCGAGCAGCCCGGCCCCGCGGCAAGCGCGGCCGTCGACGCTGCGCAGACTGCCGACACGGCGAACAACGACACGCCCCGCGGCGACGGCTTTGTCGCACTCGGTCTGTCGCCGGAGATCGTCTCCGCGCTGACCGCCGCCGGCTATCAGGCGCCGACGCCGGTCCAGCAGCGCGCGATACCGGCTGCGCTCGCCGGCCGCGATCTGCTGGTCTCGAGCCCGACCGGCTCGGGCAAGACCGCAGCATTCATGCTGCCCGCGATCGAGCGCTTTGCGCAGATGCAAAAAGCCGGCACGCTTGGCCAGCGCGCAAACCCACCCGTGCATCAGGCACAGCGCGGTGATCGAGGCGAGCGCCGTCATCGCCGCGAGCAGCCTGTTGCCAGACCGGCGCTGCTGGTGCTGACGCCGACACGCGAACTCGCGATGCAGGTGACCACCGCGGCGACCACCTATGGCAAGCACCTGCGGCGGCTGCGCACGGTCAGCATTCTAGGCGGGGTCGCTTATGGCCAGCAATTGATGCTGCTGGCGAAGAACCCCGAAATCCTGGTGGCTACCCCTGGCCGGCTGATCGATCATCTCGAGCGCGGCCGTATCGACCTGTCCCAGTTGCAGATGATGGTGCTCGACGAAGCCGACCGGATGCTCGACATGGGGTTCATTGAAGACATTGAGGCGATCATCGATCGCACCCCGGCTACACGGCAAACGCTGTTGTTCTCGGCAACGCTCGACGGCAAAGTGGGATCGCTGGCTCAGCGCTTTCTCAGCGACGCCGAACGGATCGAAATCCGTCGTGAGCCGGAGTCGCGCGCGAACATTGCGCAGTCCATCCACTATGTTGACGACCGTGCCCATAAGGATCGACTGCTGACGCATCTGCTGGCTGACGGCGCGCTTGATCAGGCGATTGTGTTCACCGCGACAAAGAACGATGCGGACGTGATTGCCGCCAGGCTGGCCGAAGACGGCTTCGCCTCCGCCGCGTTGCATGGTGATTTGCCGCAAGGCGCGCGCAACCGGACAATCCGCGCGCTGCGTGAACGACGCGTGCGCGTGTTGGTCGCGACCGATGTCGCCGCGCGTGGCATCGACATACCCGGCATCACGCATGTGTTCAACTACGATTTGCCTAAATTCGCGGAAGACTACGTGCACCGGATCGGCCGGACCGGACGTGCGGGGCGCAGCGGCATCGCTGTCAGCCTCGTGCACCATGCTGAAGTCGGCACCTTGAAGCGAATCGAGCGATTCGTGCGCACGCCGCTGCCTGTCAACGTGATCGCCGGATTTGAGCCCAAGCGGGCACCGTCCACGCGTGCACCGGCGCGTCGCGGCGCGCCGCCGCGCGGCCA
Organism: Mycetohabitans sp. B8; assembly: GCF_021991875.1. GTDB lineage: Bacteria > Pseudomonadota > Gammaproteobacteria > Burkholderiales > Burkholderiaceae > Mycetohabitans. The sequence continues at coordinate 24,229 of NZ_JAHLKR010000002.1, read as the reverse complement.
AGGGCGAGGTGCCGGCGGTTATCAAGGACGAGGAACGGGCAACGGCTACGGCAACGCACGGCACGGCGCTGGCGGTAGCCAAGGCGGCGGCCGCGATGCCGGCTATCGCGGCGGATTCAGTGATGCCCGCGCCAGCAATGACCGGGGCCGGGGCGGTTTTGCGGATTCGCGCGGGCCGGCGCGCCGTCGGGATGACGATCGCCGTACGTCACGCTACGACGACTGACCGTTCTGACGCGAGCGGGCCGGCAATGGCCCGACGTTCCGAGACGATGGCGCCCCCTGCGGCGCCATTTTTTGCGTCGTACTGGTTACATCGTACCACTAACATTCTGCACTAAATTTCATAATATGAAACTATGATTTGTGTCATAAAAATAGGTAGTGCATGGCAAAAAAATTCTGTTGCAGCATAGAAAATTTAATATCACAATATGAAATAATATCTTTATTTCATTGATTATTATGCATTAAATATACTCAATCAAACCTTTTTCGCCCCTGTTTCGGTCGACGTGGTTTGCCTAAACTCTTATATAAGACTTCACGACACAACGCTTAATGCGGCGTTGGAAACCCGGAGTCGACCAGGCTAACCCATCATTCGAGTCAGGAGAACGCTATGTCTCGCCAACAGGAAGCTCAGAAACTGCAGGCCCAGTGGGAAACCGATTCGCGCTGGAAGGGCATCAAGCGCGGCTACACTGCAGACGATGTGATTCGCTTGCGTGGCTCGGTACCGGTCGAGCACACGCTTGCCCGGCGCGGCGCCGAAAAGCTGTGGAGGCTGATGAACGAAGCGCCGTTCGTCAACGCGCTTGGCGCATTGACTGGCAACCAAGCAATGCAACAGGTCAAGGCCGGGTTGAAGGCAATCTACTTGTCAGGTTGGCAAGTCGCGGGCGATGCTAACGTCGCCGGCGAAATGTATCCGGACCAATCGCTGTACCCGGCCAACTCGGTGCCACTGGTCGTCAAGCGCATCAACAACACGCTGGCCCGTGCTGACCAGATCCAATGGTCCGAAGGCAAGAATCCGGGTGACGAAGGCTACATCGACTTCTTCGCACCGATTGTCGCGGACGCCGAAGCCGGCTTTGGCGGCGTGCTAAACGCATTTGAGTTAATGAAGGCGATGATCGAGGCAGGTGCGGCCGGGGTACACTTCGAGGATCAACTTGCCTCCGTCAAAAAGTGCGGTCACATGGGCGGCAAGGTGCTGGTGCCAACCCGCGAAGCGGTGGCCAAACTCATTTCAGCGCGGCTAGCGGCCGACGTCAGCGGCACACCGACGGTATTGGTGGCCCGCACCGACGCGGAAGCCGCCGAGCTGATCACCTCCGATATCGACGACAACGACAAGCCGTTCCTCACTGGCGAGCGCACGGTTGAAGGCTTCTTCCGCACCCGCCCGGGCCTAGAGCAAGCGATCTCGCGCGGCCTGGCATACGCACCGTATGCCGACCTCATTTGGTGCGAGACCGGCAAGCCGGACCTGGAATACGCGAAGAAATTTGCCGAGGCCATCCACAAGGCATTCCCGGGCAAGCTGCTGTCGTACAACTGCTCACCGTCGTTCAACTGGAAAAAGAACCTGGACGATGCAACGATCGCAAAGTTCCAGAAGGAACTCGGCGCGATGGGCTACAAGTTTCAGTTCATCACGCTGGCTGGCTTCCACAGCCTAAACTACTCGATGTTCAACCTCGCCTATGGCTACGCGCGCAACCAGATGAGCGCCTTTGTTGAGTTACAGCAGGCCGAGTTCGCCGCAGCCGAAAAGGGTTTCACCGCGGTCAAGCACCAACGTGAAGTCGGCACCGGCTACTTCGACGCGCTCACGCAGACGATCGAGCGCGAAGCATCGACGACCGCACTGCATGGCTCCACCGAAGATGAGCAGTTCTTCGACAGTAAGAAAGTCGCGTAAGCTACGTCGGCTGACCGCCTCGACAATAAAATCACCTGCGCGCACAGCCATGCCGAGGGCGGTGCTGTTCGACGCATACAGCCCCCTGCTCGATGTGCGCTTGATCGTCGCGGAATCAATTTGACCTAACAAGGAGAAACCATGGCCCACCCGGCTCTCTCGCTGCCCGAAGGCGTGCAAATTCATGCCCCGCTCAAGCCCGGCTTCGATGCGATCCTCACGCACGACGCACTCGCGCTGGTTGCCCAGCTTCACCGCCAATTTGAAGCGCGCCGCCAAGCCCTGCTGGCTGCGCGCGCGGAGCGTGCAAAGCGGTTAGATGCCGGCGAGCGGCCTAACTTTCTGCTCGAGACCCAAGCCATTCGAGATGGAGACTGGACTGTCGCGCCGCTGCCTGCCGACCTGCAATGCCGTCGTGTCGAGATCACGGGGCCGGTCGAGCGCAAAATGATCATCAACGCGCTGAACTCTGGCGCAGACGCGTACATGACCGACTTCGAGGACGCTAATGCGCCGAATTGGGACAACCAAATCCAAGGCCAGATTAACCTGAAAGACGCGGTACGACGTACGATCTCGTTGGAGCAGAACGGCAAGTCATACCGGCTCAACGACAAGATCGCGACGCTGCTGGTGCGCCCCCGCGGTTGGCACCTCGACGAGAAGCATGTGACGGTCGATGGTCAACGCGTGTCCGGTGGTCTGTTCGACTTCGCGTTGTTCCTCTTGCACAACGCCAAAGAGCAACTGTCGCGCGGCACTGGTCCGTATTTCTACCTGCCGAAGATGGAAAGCCACCTAGAAGCGCGGCTGTGGAATGATGTTTTCGTCACCGCGCAACAGGCAGTCGGCATCCCGCGTGGCACGATCCGCGCGACTGTACTGATCGAGACCATCCTCGCCGCATTCGAGATGGACGAAATCCTGTACGAACTGCGTGAACACAGTGCTGGACTGAACGCCGGGCGCTGGGACTATATCTTCTCGGCGATCAAGAAATTCAAGACCGACAACGACTTCTGCCTCGCCGATCGTGCCCAGGTGACGATGACTGCGCCTTTTATGCGGGCGTATGCGTTGCTGCTGGTCAAAACCTGTCACCGACGCAACGCGCCGGCGATTGGCGGCATGAGCGCGCTGATTCCAATCAAGAACGATTCGGCCGCCAACGACAAGGCGCTGGCCGGCGTGCGTTCAGACAAGGCCCGAGATGCGGGCGATGGCTACGATGGCGGATGGGTCGCCCACCCTGGTCTGGTGCCGATCGCGATGGAAGCGTTCGTCAAGGTGTTCGGCGACAAAGCCAACCAGATCAGCAAGCAACGCGACGACGTGCAAGTCACCGCCAAGGATCTGCTCGACTTCCGTCCGCAAGCGCCGATCACCGAAGCCGGCTTGCGCAACAACATCAACGTGGGCATCCATTACCTTGGCTCGTGGCTGGCTGGCAACGGCTGCGTGCCAATCCACAACCTGATGGAAGACGCGGCGACCGCCGAGATCTCGCGTTCTCAGGTGTGGCAGTGGATCCGCTCGCCGAAGGGCAAGCTCGATGACGGCCGCAAGGTGACCGCGAAACTCGTGCGCGCGCTCAGCGTTGAGGAACTCGCCAAGGTCAAGGCCGTCGTTGGCGGCGATACTGCGCCATACGATTGGGCCGCGCAGATCTTCGAACAGATGTCGACGTCGGACACGTTCACCGACTTTCTGACGCTGCCGCTATACGAAGCGATCTGACGATCGGATTGCTGGTAAGTCAGTATGACTTTCCGTGAGACAGTGATAATTTTTTGCAATTTTTTCAGCTGCCGTAGCCATTAGCACTCCTTACCATATTTAACTGATATTCAACTACATTCCATATCAAACAAAGATGCATTACTTATCTCTGCTCGGAGCAAACGGTTGCTTATACGCCAATTCGTATGAGATGTGCCTTTTCACTCCACACTGGCATCCCTCTCGTTAACGCCTAAACTACTGCACTCGCTTGCATCATTTAATTAAAATTTATGATCTGTCGTTCGCTATAGTGGGCAACGTTGCTCGAGCAGACGTCGGTGCACCATTCATCGTTTGTGTCGTCACATGCGTGTCCGGATCGGTCGCGAAGCTGGTAATCACCGCCGCCTGCTTGGTTGCCGTCGAAGATGAGCCAAAAAAGAATTCTTTTGCGCCCAACACCATCGCGATCAGCACCCCCTCAATATTGCCGAGCACGCCAAAGGCGACCGGATTGACGGGGATGCGAGAGAACAGCAACCAGAAATGCGCGCCAATCACCAAAAATAGGCCAACTGTGTACAGATAGGCCAGGTTACGCGGAGTGTGATCGTGTTCAGTTAAAGCCATTTGCCGGGCATTAGCGCGATCGGCTGCATTCGTCTTCGCAGTTTCCACGTTGGCCGTAATGCGCGTCTTTTCCACATCCGCTGCAATGCGCTCCAGATCAACCTGACTCTCAACGATCGACTCCTGAAACCGGTAGGCAAGATCTGGGTTTGCCTGGATCGCGGCCAGTGCCTGTTCCGGGGTGCTCGTGCCCGTGACAGTTTGGGCGATATTGACCACTTTTTGGGCCACTTGCTCGGCTTGACTGCCGCCAATCCAATGCGCGATCTGCGGCGCGAATTGTGCGAGTGCAAGAACAATCGGTAACATGGTCAACCTCCAGCCACTCTTAAGTTAGTCGCGATGCGTCGCGCCCAGCCGCGGCCAAAGCTTGGCCAAGCTTGCAGTGCGGTCAAGTAAGTCAAGCGCGCGGCAATAAAACGCATAATGAAAAGCTCAGGATCAACGGCCTGCACCGCAGCGATCGTCTTGGGCCCAAGTTTGCCGTCGGCGAATGCGCCACTGGCCTGCTGCATCCAGGTAACAACGTGACCACCGTTGTAATTGGCATCAAAAATTTGAAACGCGACCCGTGCGTCATAGCGGTCACAGTGCAATGGATCCCAGTACAGGGTCTTGGCGATCTGTTTCGCTGTCTCACGCGGTAACTCCTGCATCGGGCCAGTATAGCCCCATGCGCGCGCGACGCGCTGAGTCACGCCCCACATCGTCTCCCCCCCTGGATCCTGAGGGTTATTGGAATAACCGCCTTCATTGCCAATAAGCTTATCGAATGCATCGTCGAAAACGCTCATACTTCTCTACCAGGAAAAGGAACAATCTCGCTTCACACACAAAGCGATAAGCGATTCATGCGTCAGATTTTTTAAAGCACCGCATCACGCCGACAAACATCAGCGTGAGTCGTTAAACAATGAGCAGGAAAGTGAATATGCTTGATCAGTCATCACGCGGCGTTACCGCCGTATTCGTAAAACTGACAGTAGGGGAAAGAGGCTAGGTGCGTACTGCGTACCTGAGGAAAGTGTCGTTGAGTCAAGCCAGTATTCGCTTTCATTATCGTGTTCCAAACATCGCTTGCATGGATCGAAGACCGCGGTACTGCACCTGCCTCAGCGAATCGTCATGCCTCATTTCGCTGCGCGCCCCTTCGTTCGGACGAAGGGAAATTTCTCACAAGTTCAAAAAAATTTCAAGCTTTTTGAACTGCGTCATTTGTCCCATCATGCCATCACGCTATTGGCATACCGCTTACGTCGCCCAGATGCAGTGCACGATTGACCGCCTCCAGGTTCTTGAGCAACTGACACCGCTGATGCATCACCAGCTTGGCCAGTACATAGTGCAAACGTGATAACCGCTCGAGCATCCTAGCAACTTACGATCCGAGTGGTTCATCCGCCCGCATATTTTCGATAGATTCAAGTCCATTTTACAAAGCGTTCCTAATTAATAATGCACGTTTCGATGAACCGAGGGCAGCACAGGCAGTGACCGCGCGTCGACCAAGGCTGGCTCGCCCAGAAAGACGAATATCAGGCCGTATCCTTCACGGCATGGATAGGCACGCCCCCCGTTGGGCAGGCGCTTTCGTCTGAAATACGGCACGTCGATGCAGTGGCCGCCGCAATCGTAGGCCCAGCCATGATAGCCGCAGCGGATGGATTCGCCTTCGACCACGCCCGCGTGCAGCGGCAATTGCCGGTGCGCACAGTGGTCTTCCAGCGCGAATAGCTTGCCGGACGCGGTGCGCGCCAGCACGATCGGATCGCCTGCAAACTGCACGCCGAGCACCTTGCCCCGCTTGACCTCGTGGGACCAGGCCAACGGGTACCAGTGGTCCGGGTGAATTGGCATCCGGCGCAGATCTCGCGCCGAGGCGCTGGCAGTCAAGTCGATGACGCCGGTGTCCGGCAAAGGCAGTGCATCAATGGTTACGGCGCGGGACGCCGCCCCAGTCCCGTGACTTGACAACGCCATGGCAGCGTGAAGAAACATCCCCATGAGGGCTGATCACCCGCCTTGACGATTTTCCGCTTGATCCTCACGCGCCGTCAGGGCTCATCTTGTTGAAACGCTGGAAACGGAGGCAAAGGCAATGCGCTTGACGGTGGGAGAGTTGGCCAAACGCAGCGGACTGACGGTACGCACGCTGCACCACTATGATGCGATCGGTTTGCTGAAGTTTTCGGCACGCTCTGAAGCGAGATACCGGCTTTATAGCCTCGACGACGTCGCGCGCCTGTACCCAATACATGTGCTGCGTCGCTTCGGCATGCCGCTCGCCGACATCGGATCTTGCCTGGATCGGCCAGATCATTCACTGGTGACTCTCGTGCAACGCCAGATCGGTGCCGGAACTGGTCGTCACGATCGCCTCGAAACCAATGTATTGCAGATAACGAGCACTGCCCCCGTCCCATGTGCATTCGGCAAGACAAAGCAACCGGATTGGTGCCGTTGCCGAAAGGCGGCGTGCTTGTCGGCGGCAGCGCGGGACATTTCGCCTCTCTACGCAAAGGGGTAGCATAGTTTGGTACGCATTGACCCGCTGGCACGCCGAGCAGTTGCCACGTCGATTAATGATCGATTGTACAACCAGTGCCGAGCCGCTGGCTCGATGTTCGCTTTCGAACCGCCTTCTTCGCGAGTCAATCGTGCGCCGATGGCCGGTCTGTCATAGTGAGTGGCGCGGGGACACCCGCGTACACACCACTAGGGCCTTGGCCCCTTACTTTGTTGGAGGATAGCAATGAGTGTCGATATTAGAGGTGCTTCTGGCGCTGTGGATTTTAGTACAGTTCAACCCATTTCGCCCACCGATTCCATCCAGTTCGACCGGGCCGAATTCGCGCCGCTGTCTGACAAGCAAAAGGCAGCCATCAAAGCCCCGGAACAGAGCTTTATCCAGCAAGGTGCGCCAAACTTGAAGGCGCTCCTCGACTAACGCGCAATAGCGACCAGCGACCTGTCGATGACCGACCGTCGGGTCGCTGAACTCGTCGTGGATAGCCGTCGCCGAGCACGAAACTCGGCTGCTACCAGCGTGCCGCCTCGATGGGCGCCGCTGGCGTAGCGCCAGTTCCGCTTGGGCAACCAATAAAGTACGACCGGTGCTCACGCAATACCTCACAGCACGGCAGACGATAGCCGGTACCCTTCATCAGGCTGGCCTGCTACATGTGCAGCGGGACACGTCGCAAGCATGGCTGTGAGCGTCGCCGTCCGGCAAGCGAAGCCCACGGTATCGCCACGCGCGCCGTCGTTCACGCCTGCCAACCGCGCGAGGCAAGCAGCACCTTGGCCATCATGCCAAGTGCAGTCAACCCAGCCACCACTGCAAAACCCTGTTGCAAGCGCGGTCCACTCAACCGCGAGGCGATCCGGCGTCCGCCGAGCATACCGACGACGGCACCCGCGGCAAACGGCAAGCCCACTGGCCAGTCCATCCGTCCAGCTAGCGCACTGGCGGCCACGCCAGCCATTGAGACCAATGTAATCACCGCCAACGACGTCGCAACGATCATCTGCATCGGCGCGTCCGTAGCGCGCCTGAGCGCCGGCACGATCACGAAGCCGCCGCCCACGCCAAGCAAGCCGGACAAAAATCCTGCACCGGCGCCCGACGCCATCAAGGCGCGCGCGCAGGCACTTGTCCAAACAAAACGCCTGCTCGCGGGATCCAATTGGCAAGGGGGCGCCATGCTCGTGCACGGCGTACATCGATCCGGATGGACGCCGGCGCACGCACGACCCTGAAGGAGCATGCGCCATGATACCCACGCCAGCACGCACGCAAAAACGAGCACCAACGGTTCATTGGGAAGCCAGCGCGCCGCCCACAGACCAATCGGCGACATCATCATGCCGCTTGCCGCCATCAGCACGGCCGCCCGGCAGCGGACAATCCCGCCGCGCAAGCCCAGCGCCGCGCCGACCGCTGCCGACATGCCCACAGCCAGCAAGGCTATCGGGCCGGCCCGCGCAACGCTTAGATCCAGCACGAACAAAAGCAGCGGCACCGCAAGAATCGCACCGCCCGCGCCGGTCAATGCCAGCACCAAGCCAACGGCAACGCCAAGGATCGCACTGCTGTCCATCATTTTTTCTTCACTCCCCATTGTCCCCGGGGTGTCGCCGAGCCGCACAACCCGACGCGCGGCCCGACCCAAAATGCCACGCCCTCCATTAGCGTCCATTCACGGACAGCACCGCTGTGCAGCCCCAACGCGAACAGCCCTGCATGCGCTTTGGCCAAGCGCCGCCATGCTTGAGCCTGCGTAGCGTGCGATCGATGTGAGACACTGCCATAAGCGTTCGATTCAATGCGTTCGGCATCCGGCAATGCGCACCCGATGCGTTGATGTGCTGCTGGACGACAGCATCAAACTCTCCATCGGTGGCTTGCCAACCTATACGGTGCACACGCCGGGCAACACATTGGCCTGCATGACATATTGGGTGTGTACCGGACACGAGTACGCAGCATTCGTCAACGACACGCTGCTCATGCCCGGCCATGGCTTGGCGAGGTGCGACTTCCCCGGAGGGGGACGCGCGTACGCTATACCGATCCATACGCAAAATCCTGAAACTGCCGGCGTACACCCGGCTATACATCTGTCACGACTACTCGCCTGGCGGGCGCCATTACACGCGAAGCTGGGATGCAACGTGACACATTGACGCAACAGTCGGATGAACTAACACCATGTAGTGAACAATGCACGCTGCGGCGCAGCGCGGCAGCGTAACGCGGCAACGTTTTGTCGGATCACGGATGTTTTACCCACTTACGATGCGCTGTAACGGACGGTTTCAAGCGATGCATTGACTACCCATTCTCCACCCTCCGGCTTACGAGAACCACCGAAAGCCGCGCCTTTCTCGATGCGTACCAGACTGTAATAGCGTGGTGGTGTTATCTTGGTATAAAAAACTACCACGATAAGAAGCGAATCCGCCCATAGGTTGCTCTTCAGACAAGCCAGCGGCTGTTGCGCTTACCATGCGTTATCCGCCGAAAGCATAACCGCCTCCGCTGACCCCACCAATACTGCTCGTGCTTTCGAATAGCCTTTCACAGTGGCGCTTAACTAGTTGTCCTTGTCCCATCCGGAATTGTCGATGCGTGCAACGTGCAATGCCGGTTACCCTGCGAAGGCTACGCATGATTTCCCGAGCGGTGTTTAACTTGACCAATTTGCTGGCGCTCGCAGCACTTTGGAGTACGTCATTTCTTTTCGTGCGTATTGGCGTTGCGGAGTTCGGCGTCGTGCCAATGGTGGCGTTGCGTGTATCGATTGGCGCCACTTTCTTAGTCACGCTATTGATCGCGCGAAAAGGCGTGGAGGGAAAATGGCGTCATTCGCAACGCAAGCTGCGGCCGTTGTTTGTGCTCGGCGTGCTGAACGCTGCAATGCCGTTCTGCTTGTTTGCGTATGCCGTGCCCGCCCTGTCGGTAGGCCTGGCCTCCGTGATCAACGCGACCGCACCGCTGTGGGGCGCGCTGGTAGCGTTTCTGTGGCTCGGGGTCCGACCCAGCATCATGCGAATCGCCGGCATCGCGCTCTGTTTCACCGGCGTAACGCTCATGGTCGGAAGTCAGATCAGTGCAACGGGCAGTATCGCAGGCGCAGCGCCATGTGCGTGGGCCACCGCACTAGCCGCCGGCGCGGGACTCACCGCCACAGCGCTGCTAGGTATCGCGGCCAACTATACGAAGCGCTATTTGTCCGACATCGACCCCTTAACGATCGCGGCCGGTAGCCTCGTCGGTGCATCGATCGTACTGCTGCCGCTCGCCGCGTGGGCGTGGCCAGCGACGCCGGTTTCGCTGCAAGCGTGGCTCGCGGCACTGGCGCTCGGCGTGGCGTGCACCGGTGTTGCCTATGTGCTGTATTTTCGCTTGCTCACCGCCGGCGGGCCGACTCACGCGATGACCGCCGCATTCGTGATCCCGGTGTTCGGCATGCTTTGGGATTCACTATTCCTTTCGTTATCCATATCAATATGGATGATTGAATGCTGTGCCATTGTGCTGGTCGGTACCGTCTTCGCCACGGGCGTGATCGAGCGACTGCGTCCACAGCCATCATAGCAACGGGCAACGCGTTGACAGCACGGATGGCGACGACAGTCCCCTATACGCTTGGCAGCCGAAGCAACCAGTTGTTCTGCCAGAGCTTGCCATTTTGCGCATTGGAAACGTTTCCGAGCACCAAGCGACCGGTGGCCATGCAGATCTGCCCCTGGTGCAGATACACGTCCCAGGCCGTATTGGCGATGGCCAAGTCCAGATCGGCGTCGTCGAGCACGAACCATGAACGCGTTTGCGTATCGTCTCCCACGAGCACAAGCACAAGCACGATAGCATAGGATCACATGGCCAGTATCAGGGCGACCTTACGCCACACAATGTGCGTCTCGGGAAACCCGTGTAGCAGCATGGGCGGTGGCCTCGCACCGCCGCGCCGATGACGCCGGCCAAGCGAACGCCGCCGGCATTGATGTCCCAAGTGCGAAAGCCCGAAAAAAACGGAGGCGTCGCGTCAGGCCCAGCACGCTCGGCGGCCGAAGGATTGGCAGGATTATGCTGTCAATCCAGGTTCACGGTGATTTTTTCAGCCATAGTTGGCTGTCTTCACGAATCCCGCAAGTTCTTGTCCGTAGCGCACCGGCTCCTCGTAAAAGGGGCTATGTCCGCTCTCGTAGAAGAGCGACAGGCGGCTGTTCGCATGAATCGATTTGATCCGTTCCGACATCGCCATGCGCACGAGCCGGTCATGGACGCCGTGCGTCAGCAAGATCGGGCCAGCATAGGCTTTAAAGACGGGCTCGAAATTGGGCGTCTCCGTCTTGATAAAGCCCTCGTTCACGGCCCGTTCCGTCATGCCGTTGACGACCAGCATGCGCTGCATCTCCACCTTTGTCGGCGGCCGGTGGAAGCAGGCAGCGAGGAACTCGGCTGTGGCCGCGGTCCGTACGGCGAGATCGTGAGAGGTGGTGGTGTTGGTAAAGGCTGCCGCCTCCTCGGTGAGAAGATCCGGCGACAAGTTGGTAACGGCATCGACCAGGTTAATGCCGGCAATGGCAGAGCCGCCATATTTGCGCAGATACGCGCCGATCACAAAGCCACCGAGCGACCAGCCCACCAGCACGGGTCGGCGAAGCTTAGCGCCGGCGATAACCGCGGCGACGTCATCCGCCCATCGATCGGCCTCGGAATAGGCTTGGAGCGAAACCGGCTTATCGGAATCACCATGGCCGCGCAGATCGAAGCCGACCATGCGCAAGTGCCCTAGCGCAGGATCGGCGAACTGCTTTTCCCAACTCAGGCGGCTCTGACGCAGCCCGTGAATGAACAGGATTTCGGGCGCTTGGCTGTCGCCCTGCGCGTCGCCCGTCAGCATCACGCCATCGGCAGAGCGAACAACAAACGGCTCACGCGCAGGTCCCCCCCTATCCGGAAAGGCACTCGGTGTGTCGGCGAATGCGTGGGTCCCTCCAGGTGTCGCATAGGCAACTTTGGCGGCTAGGGCGGCAAGGCCGGCCGTGCCGGCGAGGAAGGTACGTCTTGAGTGGTTCATGAGTGGCGCTCCATGTTGTTTAGTGATCGATAAATTATCTCGCTTGACTTTTCATGTCAAGGGTTGTTTAGTGTCGCTATGGAACGAGACTCGAAATCGCGCGGCGGGCGGCCTTGGAGCTTTGACCGGGAAAAGGCGATCGACACCGCAATGCGGCTATTCTGGCGGCACGGCTATGAAGGAGTGTCGATCGGCGATCTCACGAAGGAGATCGGGATAGCACCTCCCAGCCTGTATGCTGCCTTCGGCAGCAAGGCGGAGCTTTATCGGGAAGCTGTTAGCCGCTATGAGGCGACGCTCGGAGGCCTCGATGTGGCGTCCATTCACTCGGCAACGTCGCTGGCGGAGGCGGTGCGAGTATTGCTTGAGGGAGCCGTGAGAGCCGTCACTAACCCTCACCTTGAACGAGGCTGCTTGATCTCAAGCGGCATGATCGCGTGTCACCCCAATCATGTCTCACTCGCCCGCGACGCGGCCGCGCGGCGTGAGGCCATGCGCGAACGGATTGCGCAAGCGCTTCAGCCCTTTGCGGGGACGCATGAGGTTCGACGTTTGGCGCGCCATTTGGCTGCTGTCATGCAGGGCATATCGATCCAGGCGCGCGACGGTAGCAAACCGACACAGCTGCAAGAGATCGTTGAAGAGGTGGTAGCGGGTGTCGCAGCACGGCTTTCCGACGAGGGGCGACTATATTGACGGCGCAATCGATGGATGCTGAGACAGATTGCTTTGGACTGTTCCTGGGCCTGAGTCCTCGCCAAGGCATCGCACTCTACGTCCTTGTAGGCGCTGTCTACCGTGTACTTAGACGTTTCGCCTCCACCGTGTATTTGGACGTTCTGCCGGGCATCATTTTCCTCCGTCTTTAGTAACCGTACAGTTCGCGGGCCCATGGGGCGTACTGCTGGATAACGCGCTCGATAACCTCGGGCTCCCTTGGGTCAAGTTCGTCGCGCAGTGCGTACAGCGCATCCTTGGCCTGCAGGGCGCGCTCGATAGCCGCCTCATCGGGCACCAGCTTGTCACGCTCGACTGCAACGACTTCGCTATGGTGGGCAATTATGGCGCCCAACACGTCCAGCGCCACCTCGTAGCGAACACCGGTACGGCTGAACAGTTGCTCGGTCATAGTTGAAACTCCAGCGATGGGTCGGGATCACTTCTTGATATGCATCGGCCACAGAGCACCGTGCAGCAAGCAGTAGGTTAGACAGTGGCGCTTGAGCAGACGCGCGGTGGAGATCGGCAGCGTGCAATCGCCGGCCTCGTGGACGCGTCAATCCGCCCGTTGCTGCGCCGTATCGTATCCTCACGGCCATGGCCGCCCGAGGCGGTGCAAACTAGCCACGGATTGACGCGGGCGATCATCGAAGGCTAGACCGACACGCCGGCGAGCCGCATCCGTGCCGGACAGCTTGCGCGCTAAAACAGGCCGAACTGTCGCATTTGCGCGAGAAAAGCTTGCACGGCGGCCGAATAGCGACGGCCGCGCCGCACGAATAGCTGAGCCTTGGCGCTCTCGAGCACGGCGTTGGTCGTGCGCCGTGCAACAAGCACACCAGCGGCCAGCTCGCGCTCCACTGGATAAACTGACAGAAATATTACGCCCAGCCCCGCGCCAACGTAGCGCAGAAAGTAGTGGAGCCGGCGCCAATCGGCACTCGTCGGGCCAGTATGGGATGCTGGCGCGGTACAGCTAGCGTTTGTCGCCGGTGTCGGCGCATCGCTGCCGCTGCGTATCGGTGGCGAGGTCGGTCCGATGTCGGGCGCGCCGCTGGATCACCGCTGGACCGTGCTCGCGCTCAAGCGCGACAGGGTGATGACGGGCTTGGCCAGCATACCAGCCAAGCTTGGAGACTGCGCATTGATCGCCAGTGCCGGCGTGCGCGTCGTGATCACCGGCATCCGTTACCAAGCAGGCGCCCGCTCCGACGCCATGCATGAGCCTGCTGGTTGCCGGCATGACGCCGGGGATTTTCTGGTCGTTTCTGCAAGCCATCCATGGCTTGATGCCGCTCACCGGGAGCTACATGCGCTCCGCGATGGCCAGCAACTCAACAGTCGCTTCCTGTACAGCGCAGAACGCCGCGGCACCAGAGCCTATCGCGCCGTCGCCAGCCGCGCATTGACCTTGATTGGCTCGACATTGTCGTCGAATGGCGGCTGCGGCTCGAACTGCTCGATCACACCCGGCTCGAATATCAAGCAGTATGTGGAGCCACCGTACTGGAAATAACCCAGCTCGTCGCCCTTGTCCACATGTTGCCCGGGCAACGCCACGATATTGCATGACGAGACCTCGCCCATCCCGACGAACACGCAGGCGACCTGCCCGAGTGCGCGGTCATCGCAATCGATCACGATCACCGCCCGCGCGGCAATCGCGGTGGTGTAACCCTGCGAGGCATTCAGCCCGCTCAGGCTGACCCCTTCGGCTTCCAAATCAGAATAATAGCTGCCATCGATCCCGTACGCCTTCGATACCGTACCGCTGACCGGCGCATGCCAACGATGATAATTGTACGCGCTCAAGTATGCCTGATACACGGACCCGCCGACGAACCGCTTGGCCAATTCGCGCTCGCCCGTCGTTAGGATTTCCTGCAACGAATAGGGCTGCTCCTTGATCCAGAAGCGATCATGAAGTTGAACGTCCGAGCGGATGTGGTAGGGCGACGCCTCGCAAGCACTGACAATGACCTTGGCGTCGTGCGGCGCATCGACAGGCCGCGCGCCGGGCTTGAACTGGCGTGTAAAGAAATTATTCCAGGATGCGAAGCCCCAATACGGTTGCTGAGGATCGCAGATAAACTCCATCATGCCGAGTTTTTTTAGCGCTTCGTTGCAGAACCAGCCGTGCGGTGACTGAGTGTTCAGGTGTGTTCGGGAGTACGGACCGCTCAGGAACCCGCACCAATGATTCAATACCCGCTTGAGTTGCGCATTGAGCGCCGGGTCACGAAAAAATGCATAGCCGGACGGCATGCACATTGGCCAGTCGAACAACGCATTGAGAGGGCAGATGACCAGACTCGACTCGCTGAAGGGCGGTGCATACGTCATCAGATAGTCAATCAAGGTCATTAACTCATCGATCGTCGCGTAGCCCAGTTGGTAGCCGGCGCCACGCGCATCCTCGATGGCCCGTTCGAGGTTCATGCGTAATACAGCATCGTTGCTCACCAACGCAGCCAGCTCCTGGACCACGCTGGTACGCAAGCCGCGGCGTGCTTTTGCGCACGCCGCCAATTCCAGCCGATACTGCGCCAGCGCGTCCTCCCGGTTAGGAAGCCAGCCGCCGAGCCGCCGCCTTTCGCGCATGGGAGCGCCCTTTCCAGATGCCATTGCTCTCTCCATCTGTCGATAAGGTAAGGAATAGAGTCAATACATCAGCTTTAGCAAGGCGCTTGCCCGGGAGCATCGTCATATCGTGCGGCCACTGCGCCGACAGCCAACGGGCAACACCGCTACGCCGATTTGCGGCACGCCGCAATTCGACGGCCGAGCGCCAGCGCGTCCAGTGGCTTTTGCAACACGGGAACATCGTTGAGCAATGGATCGACATCCGCGCACTGCCCATACCCCGACATCAGAAACACATGGACATGCGGCTGGGTACGCCGCAGTGCCAATGCAAGCTGGTCGCCGGCCATGCCAGGCAACGTGAGATCGCTCAGCAAGACGTCATAGCGCTGCGCCGTGGCCCGCTCCAGCGCTTCCTCCGCGCTGCCGGCGGCACAGCACCGCAACCCCATCACCTCAATCAGATCGCGCATCGCCTCGCGCGAGGGTGCGTCGTCCTCCACCAGGAGCACATGACATGGCAGTTGCCCTTCTTCGTCGCGCGGCCCGTGGGCGGCGGACTGGGGGGTCACAAGTGATGGCAATGAGGAAGACGATGCCGACTCAGCGGGCGAGCACGATGGCGACTCGTTCTCGTAGGGCGACAGCGCCGACCGAGGCGTCGCTTGCCCCCTAGACTGCCCCTCGAGCGCGCTGCGCAGCTTGTGCGCTAACTCATCACGCCGATACGGCTTGGCCAGCAGCGTCACGCCCGGATCGAGCCGGCCATGATGGAAGATCTCGTCGCGCGTATAGCCCGACGTGAACACCACGGGCACCGACGGCACCCGTTGCGTGGCGAGGCGGGCAAGTTCGGGGCTCTTCACATCCCCCGGCATCACGACATCGGTGAACAGCAGGTCGATGCGCGCGTCGCCGAGCAGTATCGCCTTGGCCTCGTCGCCGGTCGATGCAGTCAACACCTGGTAGCCAAGCTGCGCAATCATGTCGACGGCGGTCAGGCGCACGTCCGCATCGTCCTCGACGATGAGCACCGTCTCGTTACCGCGCGGTACGCCGCCCGGCGCCGCGGGCGAGTCCGTGCACGGCGCCTCGAGCGAGCGCGGAAAAAACAACTTAACTGTCGTGCCGCGCCCGACCACGCTCTCCATCTCCATGTGGCCGCCGCTTTGCTTGACAAAGCCAAATACCATGCTCAAGCCCAGCCCGGTTCCATGGCCTTCCGGCTTAGTCGTGTAGAACGGCTCGAACGCGTGTTCAAGCACCTCGGCGGACATGCCGACACCGGTATCTGAGACCGAAAAGCAGACGTACTCGCCCGGCCCGACCTCCGTATCACCACCACCGCCGTGACCGTTGTCCGGCTTGCCGTCCAGCACCACGTTGCGTGCGGCGATCGTCAACGTGCCCTCACCGCGCATCGCATCGCGGGCGTTGATGGCCAGATTCAGTAGCGCGTTCTCCAGTTGGTTGCGGTCGACCAGCACGTTCCACAAGTCATCCGGCACAATCGTATCGATATTGACCGTCTCGCCAAGCGAACGATGGATCATCTCATCCATGCCTTCAAGCAACTGTCGCGGACAGACCACCAACGGCGACAACGGCTGGCGGCGCGCGAATGCGAGCAGGTGCGATGCGAGCCGGGCACCACGCCGCACCGCCTCCGCCGCGGTTGCGATCCGGCGTTGCGCAACTGGGTGGTTGGCCAGTTCCGCCGACAACATTTGCAAGTTGCCGTTGATCACTTGCAAGACATTATTGAAGTCATGGGCAACGCCGCCGGTCAGGCTGCCCAGCGCTTCCATTTTTTGCGCCTGCCGTAGTTGCGCCTCCACCGCCGCCCGCGCGGAAACCGCGTCCTTGACCCGCTGCTCCAGGGTGGCCGTCAACTGCACCAATGCCGCTTCGGCGACCTTACGCTCATGAATGTCGATCAGCACGCCGGGCAGCCGGTGTGGCCCTCCGTGCGCATCCAGTTCCCACTGTCCGCTCGACTGCACCCAAAGGAATTCGCCGTCCGCGCGTGTAATCCGGTATTCGGCGCGAAACGGCGTTTGTGAGCGCAGCGACGCGAGCATCTGCGCCTGCACGTGCTCGACGTCGTCAGGATCGACCCGCTGAATGGACAATAGATCGCCGATGTCACGGACTTGTCGCTGCGAAACATCGCCGAAGGTGCGGGTAAAGCGTTCGTCGCCGCTGACCGTGCCGAAGCCAACGTCCCAAACCCACGTGCCAAGTACCGCGCCGGTATTGAGCGCGAGTTGCAACCGCTCGTTGGCCAGCCGCAGTGCGACCTCTGCGTGTTGCCGCGATTGTTCGGTCAACACGCGCTCGGTTGTCTCCACGACTACCGCGATGACGCCCGCAGGCACGTCATCGTCGCCGACGACTGGACTGTAGTACAAGTCCATCCAGACGTCCTCCGGCTTGCCGTCGCGCAGCAGCACGAGCTCCTTGTCGCGATACGTCAGCGTGCCGCCAGCAAGACAAGTTTCCAGCACGCGGTGATTGAACGCGGCCACTTCCGGCCAGCCTTGCTCAACCGGACAGCCGAGCAAGTACGGATGCCGGCCGCCAGCAAATACCGCATACGCATCGTTGTATAGCATATAGCCATCGACGCCCCACAGCACCACCATCGGCACTGGAGAAGCCAGCACCACTTGCATCACCGACACCAGGCTCTGCGGCCAACGCTCGATCGGGCCCAATTCGGTCATGGACCAGTCAAACGCCCGAATCCGCTGCGCCATTTCACCGTCGCCACCCACATGGCGCCGAGATTCGTCGAGCACGGACATGGCTCCTCCTGCAAATATCGCGCGGAATTCCTGCACCCGGCCAATGCCGCCGCGACGGCCCGCAACCATCACGCAGACCGGTGAACATAGCGAACGCTAATCTAAACGCAAACCACGCGACACTTCAAGCGCCTTGCGCACCGGCTGTCTGCATCCTCGCAAACAACATCACCAGGCCTTGAAAATCGCCTCGCAATGCGTCAACGGGTTCATCCTTCGACTTAAAATAATGATAGAACGTGCCCTTCGAATTAGCTGCCTCGATGACGATGTCGTCGATCGTCGTCTTGTCGATGCCGTTCAGCACAAACAGCTTGGCGCCGCCATCCATCGGTTCCTCACGCCGCACGTCTGCGGGCTTGATCGTATGCCGCGCTTTCGACGGGACGCTGTTTTTTATCGACATGGCTATCAAATCGGTTATCGCAGAATATCTAGGAAAAAGTGAATTCTACCGCCTCCGGCTCGCATGCTCGCCCCCGCAACCGTGACGATGCACAACGGCGCCGATGTGCAGCTCGCGCCACCTCACAGCGATCGAGCCACGACGCGCCCATCAATGAAGAAAGCCTTTAATTTATAGGTTTGTTAATAGGCTGACGGTCGGCCTAAAGCTACGATCGACTCTACTCGCTCGGTAACCATAATGCATCGCATTCATCCTGCGACGTGACTTCACGTTAAGGCAACGCAAACCCCTTTGAGCGGATTTATCCGATTTTTCGCTAACCTATTTCTGCTGCTAACAGCAGCCTTGGGTGACCGGATGGGGCGGTTGCAGGGCCGCCGGCCGGCTTCGCGTGGAAGAGCCTATTCTCGAAGCGTGAGGCGCGGGGCCTATATCGACAGCCACGCCTTCCCGGAACTCATACCGCTGTGCGAAAATCGGCGCGCGGTCCGCCACAAGGCGCTGACGGTCGACGCTGCGCAAAAATCGCCGCGGTACCGCATCCGTCGGCCCAGGCATTGCGCCCAGTAACCATGCAACGCCTGCAGCAGATTCTGACGATCAAGGCGGCGATGTTCGCATAACTGCCTCCTAGCGCGAGCCTCGTGCGCCATCGCGATCCCTATGCCGACTCAATTCAATATCACCTGGGACTCATCACGCCGGCCGACCCAAAATGCTAGCACGATAAGTCCTGTTCGGGCACGGCCAGCCCGCCGAGCGCCCGAATACCGCGGCGGCCGCGTCACGGCGAAATCAAACCGCCGTCACGGACACCGCTTTGGTGACCAGGTAGGCATCCATCGCCTCCGGCCCGCCCTCAGACCCATACCCTGAATCCTTGACGCCGCCAAACGGCATTTCAGGCCACGGCGTCGCAGGCTGATTAATCCAAAGCATGCCCACCTCGAGTTGATGAGACAGCAAATGCACGTTGCGCACGGAGCGCGTGAACGCATAGCCAGCAAGGCCATACGGCAACCGATTCGCTTCGGTGATCGCATCCTCGAGCCGGTCGAAGCCGCGGACCGCGGCAACAGGCCCGAATGGCTCTTGGTTAAACACGTCCGCCTCCCGGGACACGTTCGTCAATACCGTCGGCGCAAAGAAATTGCCTGCGGAGCCGACCCGCTCGCCACCGGTGGCCACCGTCGCGCCGGTGGCGCGCGCATTCTCGACAATCCGCGTCATCGCCGCAAGACGACGCGCGTTCGCCAGCGGGCCGAGCGTGGTACCTTCCGCAAGTCCGTCACCGATTTTCAAACCCTGTGCGTGCTTGACCAGTGCCGCCTCGAATGCCTCACGGATGCTGTTGTGTACCAGGAAACGCGTCGGCGAAATACACACCTGCCCCGCGTTCCGGAACTTTGTCCCACCCGCCGCCTTGATCGCCAACGCGATGTCGGCGTCCTCGGCAATGATCACCGGCGCGTGGCCGCCCAACTCCATCGTCACACGCTTCATGTGCGCGCCGGCCAACACCGCGAGTTGCTTGCCAACCGCCGTTGATCCGGTAAACGTCACCTTGCGAATCACCGGATGCGGAATCAGGTAGCTCGAGATTTCCGCGGGATCGCCGAACACGAGTCCGACGGTGCCGGCCGGCACGCCGGCGTCGACGAACGCCTGCAGCAGCCCCGCCGGCGATGCCGGCGTTTCCTCCGGCGCCTTCACAAGGAACGAGCACCCGCATGCGAGCGCCGCGCCGAGCTTGCGCACTACTTGATTGACCGGAAAATTCCAAGGCGTAAAGGCGGCGACCGGCCCGATCGGCTCCTTCAACACCGACTGCTGCACCGCAAGATTGCGTGACGGCACGATCCGACCATAGACGCGCCGCCCTTCGTCCGCGAACCATTCGATGACATCGGCTGCCGACAACACCTCGATGCGCGCTTCTGCAAACGGCTTGCCCTGCTCCTGTGTCATGAGCCGCGCGATCCCCTCGGCGCGCTCGCGCACCAGCGCCGCGGCCTTGCGCATCGTTGCCGCGCGCTCGTGGGCCGGTACCTTGCGCCAAGTATCGAAACCGCGCTGCGCGGCCGCCAACGCGCGGTCCAAATCCGCGATGCCGGCGTGCGCGACGCGGCCAATGACCTGATCAGTCGCCGGATTGACCACGTCGAGCGTCTTGCCGCTCGCCGCATCGCACCACTGGCCGTCAATGAGGAGTCGGGTGTCCGTATAGCTCGACGTAACCATGCTGCCTCATCCCTGAAAAGTTAGAGTACGGTCATGCTACTTGCGTTGCGATGCGATGCGGCACAGCGGGGCGTTACTGGCCCACGTCGTCGCCGTGCCAACCTTCACCTTGCTCCAGCTGCGGCAGCGAGATCTCGCCTTTGGCGCCGAGCACGCCGGTCTTCGCGTAGATTTGCAGCTTGTCGCGGGTATCGGCAATATCGAGATTGCGCATCGTCAACTGGCCGATGCGGTCCAACGGCGAGAACGTTGATTCACCTTTTTCCATTGTCAACCGCTCGGGCTGGTAGGTCAAATGCGGCGATTGGGTGTTGACGATCGAATAATCGTTCCCGCGACGCAACTCGATCGTCACCTCGCCGGTGATCGCGCGCGCAACCCAGCGCTGCGACGCCTCGCGCAGCATGATCGCCTGCGGATCAAACCAGCGACCTTGGTACAACAGTCGTCCAAGACGACGACCATTATCACGATACTGGTCGATCGTATCTTCATTGTGGATACCCGTGACCAGGCGCTCATAGGCGATATACAGCAACGCCAGTCCCGGCGCTTCATAGATGCCGCGGCTCTTCGCCTCGATGATCCGGTTCTCGATTTGGTCGCTCACGCCCAGCCCATGCCGTCCGCCGATGCGGTTCGCCTCGAGCAGTAGCTCGACGCCGCTATCAAATTCAACGCCGTTAATCGCCACCGGAAGACCCTGCTCGAACCGCACGGTCACGTCCTCGCGGGCAATCTGCACGTCGTCGCGCCACGACGCGACGCCCATGATCGGCGCGACGATCCGCACGCTGCTGTCCAACTGCTCTAGGTCCTTGGCCTCATGCGTGGCGCCGAGAATGTTCGAATCGGTCGAATACGCCTTGTCAGCCGACATCCGATAATCAAAGCCCGCCTGGCGCATGAACTCGGACATCTCGGCTCGGCCACCGAGCTCGTCGATGAACGTCTGGTCCAGCCATGGTTTGTAAATGCGCAGGCCCGGATTGACGAGCAGCCCATAACGGTAGAAACGCTCGATATCATTGCCTTTAAATGTACTGCCATCGCCCCAGATGTTGACACCCTCTTCCTTCATCGCCGCCACCAGCATCGTGCCGGTCACTGCGCGGCCCAACGGCGTCGTGTTGAAGTAGGTGACGCCAGCGGTACTGATGTGGAACGCGCCGCACTGCAGCGCGGCAAAGCCCTCTGCGACGAGTTGCGCGCGGCAATCAATCAGTCTTGCGTTTTCGGCCCCGTACTGCTTCGCGCGACGCGGGATGTCATCGTAGTCGGTCTCGTCGGGCTGCCCCAGGTTGGCCGTGTACGCATACGGGATCGCCCCCTTGATGCGCATCCAGTGCAGCGCTGCGCTAGTGTCCAGGCCGCCGGAGAACGCGATGCCGACCTTTTGGCCGCGCGGAAGTTGTTGCAGGATAGTTGCCATAGCGAATATGCGGAAATGTCGGATGAAAACGCTTGCAGGCAGGGCGTCGCGCCCGCAGGCCATCCATTGTATTACCAAACGCAACGCAGACGGCGTTCGGGCCAAGCGCCCCTTCGATTGACCCTAGTTTACACGCCACGCGCGACGTGCGCGTGCCATACAGCGTAGTGACAGCAGGTTCTCGCGTATTGCGCCGTGCACGGCGAATGCGTCACGCCAGCGCGTCAACTTTTGATTAACCCGCCATGATGTTGCTTAAAAACACATCGGACATTATCTAATCAGACAAAAGGTATTTGATCCTGCTTAATCGGTTTATTCGACAATTTTTTCCGTTAATCTGCGCTTTACACATAGATGACTTTAAATTTCGCCCATCATGGCAAATCGCGCGGTTAGTGCAATGGACACCCAGGCGCCGCGATGCATTCGCAGCTCAACGACAAGTGTCTCTACCGATGATGCCATTTGCATGCCTATTAAACATGCTTAATCACTCATGGATTTTGATCCGAACCTTGCATCTACCAGCGCTCAGGTGGCCCTATACGCAATGCAGAGCCAGCAAAGCCATCATGCGGCTGGAGCCGCGCCGCCTGGCTCATCGCGTCAGATGGCGCCCAAGAACGCCTATACGTTGAAAGAGTCGATGACATGTGCAACGGAAAATCAAGTCAAAGAACCAGCCAATGACTCGACAATAATTCGTAAAAACCGTCCGACAACCTACCATGATCTGCCGCCCGACATCATCCAGCAAATAGCCGCCTACATACCCTTTCATCTTATCGGCGATCTGTCGGCCGTGGACAGGCGCACATACCACGTGCTGCGAGAACGGCGGCTAAGCTATCTTTGCCATACACGCGCCTCGTACACAAACGCAAGAACGCTTGATTTAACATCAGCGCTTCAGTTGTTAGCCGACATTGAACGCATCCGCTCAAACACTGCGTTGCGCGCCGAGCCACTCATGAGGCTGGCGTTGCAAATATCAAACCTGCCCGATGAGCAAAAGCCAACAGCATTCTCACTTATTTTTGAGACTGCGGACCGCATGCCAAAAAAGCAACGTTTGCAGGTACAAAAACAGATGATCGAGGATATAAGCGATTATCCAGCCCGCAACAACTCAAAATGTACAATTTTGCGTATGCAGTTGCCGAACGCCGAGGCAGAGAGCCGGACGATACTTGGGCCGAACTTGCATCGCTGCTAAAATGCTTGCCAATCGACCCCTCGCGGTATGAAAGCGAATATCGGGTTTTTCTAAACCGACTTCCCAATTTAAGCGTAGCCGGGCAAGCCGATTTGATCGCAAACCTAGCGAGGCTCCTACCGGATTTTCACCACATTGACGATAATACGAAGTCTGCCGAATATTATAGAATATTTCAACAATGGGTGCAGCGCCTGTCGCAATCGCACCTAGGTGCGCCGATTGGCGCATTAGCCGAAGTAATGTGGGTCGTTCCGCAGACTCAAATACCGGAGTACTTTGCCAATCTGCGTCGCATGACGTTGTCATTGCCCACTCACCAACTAGGCAGCGCGTTGCGCTACCTACCCCACGTGCTAGAGTATTTACCGCCCGCTCTACAAGCGTATGAATTTTCGCTGCTCGCACCCGCCATTCAACGCGTGGAGCCTGCACAACGTACAGCGGCGGCGCTTGGGTTGTTAGAAAGCACAGCGCTGCTAGACAATACCGTAACAAAACAGGTATGGCAACGTGCGCTACGCTTACTCGACGGCGCTGATGAATTGGACATCATGCAGGTGTTTCAAGCAAAAAAAATCCTAAGGTTGACGTGGCTGTTATCTCCTGCACAACAAGAAGGCGCCAAAATCGAAATCATGGCTTTTATCAAGCGTAACAAGCTTACTCAAAATACTATTGACAGGTTGCATATTTATCTCGCACGCTTTTAAACGTAGTATTGTCTTACACTATTTCCGACGACCGTCACTCGTGCCGAGCATACGCACGAATGCGGCCATCGCTTTTATCTGCTCTTAGTACTACAGACGTAACTATTCACGGTGGCGCGCAACCGCGAGCACGATAATGAGCCTGCTGCGCTCGCCATTGATGGGTGCGACGCCAGATTGACCATCGCAGAACAGTGTTAATCGAGCTCAATCCCCTCCATAAAAGACGGCATA
>NZ_JAHLKR010000001.1 GCF_021991875.1 Mycetohabitans sp. B8 | reverse complement strand
GAAAGTACTGCTCACCGCAGAAGAACTGAAAGTACACGTCCTGTGCCCAGCGCTCGCACACCGACTCATCACTTTCGTTGTAGGCATGCTTCAGATAGAGCAGTCCCACCATCAATCGAATTGGCAGTCGAGGACGTCCGGCTACGCTTACACCGGCGCCAGCCAGCTTGGGCGCCATCCCGAACAGATCGGGCACTGTGCTGCTTAGACCTTCGTGCGTGCGCCGCTCAAACAGCGGGACAAGCGTCGCTTCAATCGTGCTCCATGGCATACGCGTGGCCAGCACCGCAAGCGGGTGCCGTAGATCAATCATCGCGTCCAGGCGGCTACGAAAAAAATCCGGTGTCCCACAAGAACTTGTCTGGCTCGTGCTCATCGGCAGTATTGAAAACTCCCAGAAATTGCCCCTATTGGATTATCTTTCTGGGAGTTACGCAACCCCTCGAGCGACTTCTGCGCCTGACCGCAACAGCATCTCAACCTTTTTGCAGGGCCGACTACCTATGATTACCCCATTAAATCCAGAACTGTTTGGATTCACATAGAGCGCGTAGAACGAACCGTCATCGAGAACCACAGCGACTAAATCTTGATTCTTGTTGGTTTGACCACCATAGGCCCCTTGAGCATCCGTTACAGGACTGGATACGTCACCACCGCCTCCTCCGCAGCCGTATTGAGTAAAAGCCAGAACTATAGCAGCAAGTAATTTATTGTAATTGTTCAAATATTAACCCCGTTGTTCATATTGAGCAAAGTCTCTCCCATAACATTCTTCACAACCTGCTCGAATGGGATAGATACCGGCTTACATCCAGCCTTTGTTGAGCATAGTATTCTTCGCAATTCACTCAGGTACGTCTTTCCGTCATTATGTAGAAACAATCGGCAAGTCGTATGACTTAGGTGGTGAAAGACAGTGACAGGCTAACAGCGTATGCACCACCTACTGCTTACACCACCCATACTAGAAGCATCACTCCATGAGGTTAATCAAGAGTTGCACAAATACCACCCCGAACACTATCCATAGCAGCACATGATATTAATTATTTAAAATCGCTTACTCATATATAGAGACATGATATGTCCAATTACCCATGCCAATCTCCGAGCCGTCTTTTTCTCTAGAAACATTACTAATCGAAAGTGTTCCAAATGACCCAGGCGTAACGGGAATGATTACGCTGCAACCGCGATCTCCATTTTTTAGAAGACCATATTCACCTGCTTTTTCAAGCTCCGTCAATTTAATATCATCCCCCAGCCATGCCTCCGGCTTTTCTTTAGACACATAACCTTTCACACGACATACTCCATGATCGTATTCTTTGGGAATACTGCTAATCATGAACCACTGCGTCCTCTTTGATTCATTTCTCTTGATTAAATGGAGCATAGTAATTTCGCCATCCTTTTTATATTTAGTTGAGAAACCACATTCTTTGTGCCCAAAACAAACATATCTTCCCCCGCTGGCGGTTGCGTAGGACCAGCGACCAGACTGACAAAAGAGGGGCGTTCCATTGGCATCTCTTGCTATACGACCATTTTCAGGACAAGCAGTATCTTCTGCCACGATGTCCGTAATTTGGATTCCCTGAACTCGCATTACCCCGTCCTGCGGAGTGGACGTAGCCGTAGTGTATTGACCAATATCCGACCAAACAGGTGCTGATACAAGCGTAAACAAAAGCATCAACACAATTGCATTCATTCTGCACATTGCCGCCTCACTAGGTGAATTAATTCAATTATTCATAGTTGGCAAGCGTATTAGCTTGCTGAAGCCAGCATATTTCCCCGTCGAGCGGGTAACAATGAGTGTTGGCAAATTATCCATGGCAATTGTCGGCTTAGTACCTCTTGTGTTTCAAAGCGGCTTCACACTGAATGTAATCCGACACGCAATTACATGAGTACAAAGCTTACAAGTCAGAACACTGTCATTATGGAGCGCTCCACTATTGCCCTTGTCTTGTAGGAGCACTCTACTCCCTCGGTCCCTAGGGTACGCCGTTGTTACTGGCACTCGTCGCGTTGCTTCGCTCGCTCCAAGAGTGCGGCACAGATACGCGACTTGCGACAATGTCAGCAAGCCTCCTGGCAGCGAGCGAGGGCTGGAATGATGGGTTGTGTCGGTAAGTGTCCCGATATTGAATGAGGAGAACGCACAGTGCAAAACGGCAAACAGATAGCCCACGCGTGCACGCGCATTCGTGGCACGTTGCCAGAAGCGAGGCGGAGCATGGTCAATGGTGGGCGATGGTTTAGGCCCCGCCTACAGCCCCGCCACGGGCATGGCGCGCCCCTTTCTATACCCGTTTATACCGGGCGCATTCCGTCCCGTTTTAGGCCCGATTGTGTACCCGAACGAAGATGGAACAGCCGCCACGCGTACACAACTCATTGATTAAAAATGAAAAAATTAATACCAACCACTACCTACGATAGGCAGGAATGAAGCGGCCAGCGCCCGGCAGACTTTCCTGCCCCCCTCTCAATCCTCCGGGGTATTCGTCGGAAGACCGATGGGGGGAAACCAGGCGGGCACGCGGCGGCGCAAGCCTTACGAATTAGCAAAGTAAAATTAGGTCCGGGCACCAGGGACAGGCGGGTACAAATTTGGGAACACTGCGAGTCTAAAATGAGGCCATTTTGGGTCTTTTCCAACCGCATGGCTTGTGCGCAAGATCGTGCTAAAACCTTGATTTTTCTAGAAATTCTGGCGCGCCCGGCTGGGATCGAACCAGCAACCCCTGCCTTCGGAGGGCAGTACTCTATCCATTGAGCTACGGGCGCATCGCATTGCAGGGCATCCGAGGTAAACGGACGCCAAAACAGTCCAAAAGTATAACGCAACTCGACTGTGTCGTCCATCCGATGTGTGGGAATATCCGCCCCCGGCCATCGCGGTCCCGCATCGATTCCCGTACATGGGCGCTCCCCCGGTTTGCCAAGCGCTCAGTAGGTGACGACGCGAGGTAAAGATTTTCGCCTGTACATTCGGGTTCTGAGTGGGTAAACGCGCGCTGAATAGCACGGGAAGCTCCGTCACGCCTCGTTTCTTTGCGTCTATAATCGATCGACGGTTGTTATCGGCAGTCGTTCTGGCAGGCCCTGTCGTTCGCTACCACGCTTTACCGAATCCATTGTTAGAGAGACGAGACAGCATGAGCGAAGCACACGAAGCCCCGATCAAGAATCCGAAGCAGCTCATCGCGCTGGTCATTGCCAGCTTTGCGCTCCCGGTCATCATCATTGCGTTGCTCGTTAATTATGTGAACAACGGCACCCGTACCGGTGCCGGCACCGACGGTTTGTCGCACGAGCAGGTTTCCCGCCGTATCGCACCCGTAGCCCGCGTAGCGGTCCGCGACGCGAACACCCCAGGCGAAGGCCAACTCGCGTCTGACACATCGGCTGCCGAAACGCAATCCGCCGCGGTAGCAAATAGCGGTAGCGCGCAAGCTGCCGCAGCGGCAATCGCCGCGATTGCGTCTACGCCGCCGTCCGGCAGCGCCGCCACGTCCGCAAGCGCGGACGCCGCGCAGGCCGGCAAGGCACTGTACCAGCAGGTCTGCCAAACGTGCCATGCCGCCGGCGTAGCCGGCGCACCGAAGCTCGGTGACAAGGCGGCTTGGGCGCCACGGCTGAAGGAGTCGATGGATACTGTCTACCACTACGCGCTGCACGGCAAGGGCGCGATGCCGCCCAAAGGCGGCTCGAATGCTTCCGATGCCGACGTGAAGGCGGCCGTCGACTATATGGTAGGTGCAGCCAAATAGCCGGATTGGCACGGAGCGGCGCAGTCAACCCATCTGCGAACCTTAGGCCCACGCGGCGCGTCGGCTGTCCACAACGCGCCGCTGTGTTAGCGCCGCTGTGTTAACATCCCCGGTCCCAGCGAACCACATCGTCCGACGCGATGCATCCGTGCAGCGCGCGTCGTCGCCCTCCGCTACGCTCCATGTATGGCCTAAACCCCGCGCAAAGTGCCGCCGTCACCTATCTCGACGGCCCCTGCCTCGTGCTTGCCGGCGCCGGCAGCGGCAAGACGCGTGTCATCACGCAAAAGATCGCCCATCTGATCGAGGCAAAAGGTTTCGAGCCACGTCACATTGCTGCGGTTACCTTCACAAACAAGGCGGCAGCCGAAATGCGCGAACGGGTGGGCAAGCTGCTCGAGGGCAAAACGCTGACGACGCCTGGCAAGGAAGGCCGCAAAGTGCCCGTCAATCAGCTGACGGTATGCACGTTCCATTCGCTGGGCGTGCAGATCTTGCGTCAGGAAGCGGCACATGTCGGCTTGAAGCCGCAATTCTCGATCATGGACGCGGACGATTGCTTCGCCATGATCCAGGAGCAGGTCGGCACGACGGACAAGGGACTGATTCGCAGAATCCAGTCGATCATCTCGCTGTGGAAAAACGGCATGGTCACGCCGGAACAGGCCAGTGTACTCGCGCAGAATGAGGACGAAATGCAGGCGGCGATCGTGTTCCGCAATTACGCGGCGACGCTGCACGCGTATCAGGCGGTGGACTTCGACGACTTGATCCGGCTGCCCACGGAATTGTTCCGCGACAATGAGCCGGTGCGCGACAAATGGCAGAACCGGCTGCGCTACCTGCTGGTGGACGAGTACCAGGACACCAACGCGTGCCAGTACGAACTGCTGAAGCTGCTCGCCGGCCCGCGCGCGGCGTTCACGGCAGTCGGCGACGATGACCAAGCGATCTACGGCTGGCGCGGCGCGACATTGGAGAACCTTGCGCAATTGCAAGTGGACTTCCCCCGTCTTAAGGTCATCAAACTCGAGCAAAACTACCGCTCGACGGTGCGCATCCTGAACGCCGCAAACAGCGTGATCGCGCAAAACCCGAAACTGTTCGAGAAGAAGCTGTGGTCCGAGCATGGCATGGGTGACACGATTACCATGACGCCATGCAATGACGAAGAGCACGAAGCGGAATCGGTGGTGTTCCGCCTATCGGCGCACAAGTTCGAACGCCGCGCGCGTTTCCGCGACTATGCGATCCTGTACCGGGGCAACTTCCAAGCCCGGATCTTCGAGCAGGTGCTGCGCCGCGAGCGTATCCCGTACGTGCTGTCCGGCGGACAGTCGTTCTTCGATCGCGCCGAAATCAAGGACATCTGCGCCTATCTCCGGCTGATCGCTAATCACGACGATGATCCAGCGTTTATCCGCGCGATCACCACGCCGCGCCGAGGCGTGGGCAACACGACGCTAGAGGCGCTCGGTTCGTTTGCCGGCCAGGCGAAGGTGTCGCTGTTCGAGGCAGTCTATATGGGCGGCATCGAGGCGCGGCTGTCGCCACGTCAGGTCGAGCCGCTGCGGGTGTTCTGCGATTTCATTCAGCGCATCGCGGCGCGGGCCGGCACCGACCCAGCAACGACGCTACTGGATGATCTGATGGAAGCCATCCATTATGAAGCGTACCTGTATGACGCATTCGACGAGCGCCAGGCGCAGACCAAGTGGACAAACGTGCTCGAGTTCCTCGAATGGCTCAAGAAGAAGGGGACAAAACCGGAGCGCGACGCCACGCTCCGCGGAGCCGACACGCCAGGCGGCGAGGATGCCAACGACGATGACGAACAACACGCATACGGCTACGATCATGCGGACGGACTGGCCGATACCGGCAAGAACCTGCTGGGTTTGATTCAGACCGTCGCACTGATGTCGATGCTCGATGGCAAGGACGAGGACCCAGACGCGGTACGCCTGTCCACCATCCATGCGTCGAAGGGCCTCGAATATCCACACGTGTTTTTGGTAGGCGTCGAGGAAGGCATTCTTCCGCACCGCGGTGGCGCCGATGATGAGCCGATTGACGACGCGCGGATCGAGGAGGAGCGCCGCCTGATGTATGTCGCAATCACGCGCGCACAGCGCAGCCTGCATTTGAACTATTGCAAGAAGCGAAAGCGCGCAAGGGAGACGCTCGTGTGCGAGCCGTCCCGCTTTATTGCGGAAATGCGTCTGGACGATGCGCCGCCGCCCACGCCGGACGAAGCACCGATGACGCCCAAGGATCGGCTGGCGAGCCTGAAGGCCCTACTGCAGAAACAGCCAGGGTGAATACCATCACGCCGCGCATCACGTCACCATTAAAGAAATCCAGACCATAGCCAATGGGGCCGCAATCCGCCTGGCCCATTGCGCGCGCTGGACGGTAATACGGAGCTGTCGCGCGAATATCCGAGCGCGGATAGCGCGCGTACCAGCAGTTCTATGCGGCGATCGCGGACGCGGTCCGGTACGGCACGCCGCTGCCGGTCAGCGCTCGTGATGCGGCCGACGGCCTGGCGATCATCGAAAAGGCACGTGAAAGCGCGGCAACCGGACGGCGGCGCGCAAACCTTCGGCTTGATCGGATTGCTCATCGGGCCGACTGCGATGACCGTGTTGATGACGTGGTGGCGCGATTGGGCCGATTGACACAGCGGCGCGCGGCGCGCACAATCGCCACGCGCGCCGGGAGAGTGCGCCGGCTTCGTGCGACAAATCGCAAGCCGGTGCCGCCGAAGGGGCAACCCACAAACTCTCAGGCAAAAGGACCGTGCGCGCCGGACCGCCGACTCGTCGTCGCGCGCTGCCCGTCGGCGCGTGTGCACCAACCGGTCGGCACCGTACTCTGGAGAGCGGTAGTAGCAGCCGTGCGCGTGCAAACGCAGCGGCGCAGGCTACCCACCGAAGGGGCGCGCGCCGATGCGTGGCAGGCAAGCCGCGCGGCGCAATCTCTCAGGTACCGAGGACAGAGGGGTCATGCATGCATCCACCGCTACCCGGATGCTCGTGCGCCTTTTTGTGTTCGCGCTACCGAGAGCTTTCATGACTCAACTCAAAACCACCCCGCTCAACGCAGCCCACCGTACGCTTCAGGCACGCATGGTTGACTTCGGCGGCTGGGATATGCCGGTGAACTATGGCTCGCAGATTGACGAGCACCGCGCGGTGCGCAGCGACGCCGGCATGTTCGACGTGTCACACATGTGCGTCGTTGATATCACCGGCGCTGGCGCACGGGCGTTCCTGCGCATGGCATTGGCCAACAATGTCGACAAACTGCAAACGCCGGGCCGGGCACTGTACTCGTGCATGCTGAACGCAAGCGGCGGGGTGGTCGACGATCTGATCGTGTATTACTTCGCCGATGATGCGTTCCGCGTCGTGGTCAACGCCGGTACCGCGGACAAGGACATCGGCTGGCTCGGCCAACTCAACGCGCAAGGCAACTTCGGCGTCACGCTGACGCCGCGCCGGGACCTGGCCATCCTCGCCGTGCAAGGCCCGAATGCGCGGGTGAAGGTCGGGCAAGCCGTGCCGGCGGTGCAACAGCCGGGCGAAGCGCTCAAGCCCTTTAACGCCGCGCGCGTGGACGGCACGCCGTTCGGTGCACTGATGGTTGCCCGCACTGGCTATACCGGCGAGGACGGCTTCGAGATCATTGTCGAGACCGCGCACGTGCAAGCGTTGTGGCAGGCGCTGGCGGCGCACGGTGTCAAGCCATGCGGCCTGGGAGCGCGCGATACGCTGCGACTAGAGGCCGGCATGAATCTGTACGGGCAGGACATGGACGAAAATGTGTCACCGCTTGACGCTGGCCTCGCGTGGACCATCGATTTGTCAAGCGAGCGGGATTTCATCGGCAGCGCGGCGCTGCGCGCGCAGGGCCAGCGCGCGGCGTTCGTGGGCCTAGTGCTGGACAAGGACTCGCAGGGCAAGCCAGCGGGCATCTTGCGTGCACACCAGAAGGTGCTCACTGCACACGGCGACGGCGAAGTCACCAGTGGCACGTTCTCGCCGTCGTTGCAGCAATCCATCGCATTGGCACGCGTGCCGACGGCCGTGTCGGCCGGCGACACCGTACAGGTCGTGATCCGCGACAAGGCGTTGCCCGCGCGGGTGGTTAAACTACCGTTCGTGCGCCACGGCAAGCCGCTCGTCTGACGGCGACGTGCCACCACCACCGCGCACTGTCCCCCGCGCCGCGCCGGCGCACACCGATTCACGAGCTCAACGATATCAGGAGTCGTCCATGACCATCCCGGCCGAACTTAAATACACCGAATCTCATGAGTGGATTCGCAAGGAAGACGACGGCACGCTGACCGTCGGCATCACCGACCACGCGCAGGAAGCACTGGGCGACGTCGTATTTCTCGAACTTCCGGAAGCCGGCAAGCAGGTCGAGGCTGGCGACGCGATCGCAGTGATCGAATCAGTCAAGGCGGCCTCTGACATCTATGCGCCGGTTGCTGGCGAAATCGTCGAGTCCAATGACGCGCTGACCAGTGCGCCGGACCAGGTCAACGGCGCGCCATACGAGTCCTGGTTGTTCCGTATCAAGCCCGCGGACGTGGCCGCGTTGGACCCATTGCTCGACGCGGCCGCGTACGGCCAGGCGATCGGCGCCTGATTGACCTCAACGGGTCCACGCCGGCCCCGCGCGTCGCGGCGGCGTGGACCAACAGGATTTCGATATGAAGCCAGAGCTCCCGGATCACCTGACGAATCGCGCCAACCGTCCCACACTCACCGAGCTTGAACGACACGACGCTTTCGCCGAACGTCACATCGGGCCTAGCGCCGACGATCAGCGGCAGATGCTGGCGGTGCTCGGCTTCGATCACCGCGACGCGCTGATCGACGCGGTGATTCCGCCGAACATCCGGCGTCGTGACAGCCTGCCGCTTGGCGAATTCACCGCGCCGCGCAGCGAGGCCGAAGCGCTCGCACGACTGCGCGAACTGGCGTGCCAAAACGAAGTGTTCCGCAGCTACATTGGTCAGGGCTACTATGGCACACATACGCCCGCGGTGATCCTGCGCAACGTGCTCGAGAACCCGGCCTGGTACACCGCCTATACGCCGTACCAGCCCGAAATCTCGCAAGGCCGGCTCGAGGCGCTGCTCAATTTTCAGCAGATGGTGATCGACCTGACCGGGCTGGACACCGCCAATGCATCGCTGCTCGACGAAGGCACGGCGGCGGCCGAGGCCATGACGCTGCTGCAGCGCGTGGGCAAGCCACGCTCGAACGTGTTCTACGTGGCCGATGACGTGCTCCCACAGACGATTGAGGTGGTCCGCACGCGCGCGCAGCCGGTGGGCATCGACGTGCGGGTCGGCCCTGCCGCGGCGGCGGCGCAAGCCGGCGCGTTCGGCGTGCTGCTGCAGTATCCGGGCGTCAACGGCGACGTACGTGACTATCGCGACCTGACCGACGCAATCCATGAAGCCGGCGCGCACGTGGTAGCCGCCGCCGATCTGTTGGCGCTGACGCTGTTGACGCCGCCTGGCGAGTGGGGCGCGGATGTCGCAGTGGGCACCTCACAGCGCTTTGGCGTGCCGCTCGCGTTCGGCGGCCCGCACGCTGCGTATCTTGCCGTGCGCGACGCGTTCAAGCGGCAGATGCCGGGGCGGCTCGTCGGCGTGACCGTCGATGCACAAGGCAAGCCCGCGTTGCGGCTGGCACTGCAAACCCGTGAGCAGCATATCCGTCGCGAGAAGGCGACCTCGAATGTGTGCACCGCGCAGGCATTGCTGGCCATCATGGCTAGCCTGTACGCGGTCTACCACGGTCCACGAGGCCTGCGGCAGATCGCCGAGCGCGTGCACCGCATCGCGGCGATGCTCGCGACCGGCGTGCGGCAGCTCGGCTACACGCTCGCCAATGACACGTTCTTCGACACGTTGACGATTGAGTCGGGCGCGCGCACCGAAGCGCTGCACGAGGCTGCGCTCGCGCGGCGGATCAACCTGCGCCGGATCGACGGCGCGCGCGTGGGCGTGTCGATCGATGAGACGACGACGCGTTCGGACCTGGCCGATTTGCTCGCGCTGTTCGCCGAAACGGCCGGCGCGGCGCCCGCGCTCGCTGGCATGCAGCCGGGCACCGCGCACGCGCACGTCGGCGCGCCGACGTGGGACATCGACGCGCTGGACGCCAGCGTCGAAGACACGCTGCCTGCCGCGTTGTGGCGCCGCAGTGCGTATCTAACGCATCCGGTGTTTAACCGCCACCATTCCGAGACGGAAATGCTGCGCTACCTGCGCCGGCTTGCCGACAAGGACCTTGCCCTAGATCGCGCGATGATCCCGCTCGGTTCGTGCACGATGAAACTGAACGCCACGTCGGAGATGCTGCCCGTCACGTGGCCCGAGTTCGCGCAGATCCATCCGTTCGCGCCCGCCTCGCAAACCGTCGGCTATCGCAAAATGATCGAGCAGCTCGAGCGGATGCTCGTGGCGTGCACCGGCTATGCCGCAGTATCACTGCAACCGAATGCCGGCTCGCAGGGTGAGTACGCCGGGTTGCTCATCATCCACGCGTACCACGCGTCGCGCGGCGAAGGACATCGCAACGTCTGCCTGATCCCGGCGTCCGCGCATGGCACCAATCCGGCATCCGCCCAGATGGCCGGCATGCAAGTCGTGGTTGTCGCGTGCGATGCGCAGGGCAATGTCGACGTCGAGGACCTGAAGACCCAGGCTGCGCGCCATGCAGACAAGCTGGCGGCGATCATGATCACGTACCCGTCCACGCATGGCGTGTTCGAGCAAAACGTGCGAGAGATTTGCGAGATCGTCCACGCGCATGGGGGCCAGGTGTACGTCGACGGCGCGAATATGAACGCGATGGTGGGCCTGACCGCTCCGGGTCAATTCGGCGGCGACGTGTCGCACTTGAACCTGCACAAGACCTTTTGCATCCCGCACGGCGGTGGCGGCCCAGGCGTTGGCCCCGTCGCGGTGGCCGCCCACCTGGCGCGCTTCCTGCCGAACCAGCGTTCGGTCGGCTATGTGCGCGAAGGCGCGGCGACGCCAGCTGGCAATCCGGACGGGATCGGCGCGGTCTCGTCGGCGCCGTACGGTTCAGCCGCCATCCTGCCGATTTCGTGGATGTACATTGCAATGATGGGCGCGTGCGGCCTCAAGTCGGCGACCGAGACGGCGATCCTGAACGCGAACTACATCGCCAAGCGCCTTGCCCCACACTACCCGGTGCTGTATTCCGGAGCCGGCGGCCTGGTCGCGCATGAATGCATCCTGGACTTGCGGCCGATCAAGGACGCAAGCGGCGTAACCGTCGAGGACGTCGCAAAGCGGCTGATCGACTATGGTTTCCACGCACCGACGATGAGTTTTCCGGTGCCCGGCACGTTGATGATCGAGCCGACCGAGTCGGAATCCAAGGCGGAGTTGGACCGTTTCATCGACGCGATGATCGCAATCCGCGACGAAATTCGCGCGATCGAGCAAGGCCACACTGACCGAGACGACAACCCGCTCAAGCATGCACCGCATACGGCCGCGGTCATTGGCGCCGACACGTGGCCTCATGCCTACGGGCGCGAACAGGCTGCGTATCCAGTCCCGTCGCTGGCAGCCAGCAAGTACTGGCCGCCCGTAGGCCGCGCCGACAATGCGTACGGCGATCGCAATCTGTTTTGCTCGTGCGTGCCGGTCTCCGACTATGCGTAGCGCGGCACTGTCATGTTAGCGCCGAACGAACCCCACGCTTTCGGGCCCAAACACAGCAAGGAGACTTGCGTCCGCTGCGGATCGCGAAAACCCACGCATGCGGCGTTCACATTCCCGCGTGGGTTGCTCTCCCCTACCGTTGCTTCACAAGCACTTTAGCCTTGAGAGCCGCACCGCTGTCGTGACCGAGAATCGACACGGTGCAAGTCTGGCCCAACGGGGTCCCTTATGATGAAATGTTCGTAAATTTGCGCGGCGCAGCATCAATGCAGCGCACGAAACCGTGGGTCACGACTTACCAGCCAAGCTTCAATCCGATCGACGAGACGAAGCTCGAGGGCTCGATTCTCGCGTACGACTTGACCGCCAGTGCACTGCCGGCCAAGACGCGCAACGCGACGATCGCGTTCCTGCGCACACTGGCGCGCGGCTATGTCGAGCGCATCGGCAGCCAGCCCCGGCCGCTCCGGCATACGTTCGCGAACAACTGGCAGAGCCATCGCGTCAAGCTGATCGCGATAGCCGCGTTCACGCTGGATGATCGCAAGTTGATCGATGCCGCGCAGCGGCTGTTCGTGGAGCAGGTCGGCACAAACATTGCCCCGGATGGCACAACACGGGATTTTGGCGAGCGCGATGCGCTGCACTACGTGACCTATGATTTGCAGCCGTTGGTGATGGCCGCGCTAGCCGCGCGCCGGCACAACCGTAACTGGCTGCGCGAGCGCAGCACCTGCGGTGCGACGCTGGAGCGCGCGCTCGATTGGCTCGTCCCGTATGCGCTCGGCCGCGCGAGCCATGAGGAGTTCGTCCACAACCGCGTGCCGTTCGATGAAACACGCCGCGCCGCCGGATTGCGCGGCTTCAGTGGCGCGTGGGACCCTCGCAGCGCGGCAGAGCTGTTTCATCTCGCCGCGCGGCTAAACGGGCGGTACCAGCCCGTGGCGCTGCACCTGGCGCCCGTGCCGCCGCCGTGGCTCGCCACATGCCTGCCGCTGCCCGCGCGCTCAAGCGAGCGATGAAACAACGCGAGCGCAACATCAGCATTGCAACCGCCTGCCCCGCTGGTCCGGCCGCGGGCGTAGCGTGACACTTCTGGAGTCGCCATGGCCGTCAGCGTATTCGATTTGTTCAAGATTGGCATTGGCCCGTCGAGCTCGCACACGGTCGGCCCAATGCGTGCCGCACTGCTGTTCGCGCAAGGTTTGCAGCGCGACCTCTTGCTGCCGACCACCGCATCGGTCAAGGTCGAGCTCTATGGCTCGCTCGGCGCGACCGGCAAGGGCCATGGCACCGACCGTGGCGTCATGCTCGGCCTGCTTGGCGAGGCGCCGGACACCGTGCAGGCCGAGACGATCGCGGGCAAGCTCGAGCACGTCGCCTCGTCGCGCACGCTTGCGCTACTCGGCACGCATCCGGTTCCGTTCCTGCCAAAGGAGCATATCGTGTTCTACCGGCAGGCGTTGCCCGAACATCCGAACGGCTTAAAGCTACGGGCGCTCGACGCCGCCGGCGGCGTGCTGCGCGAATCGACCTATCTGTCCGTGGGGGGCGGCTTCGTGGTCACGGCCGGTGCGTCCAATACACGCGTGCTCAATGCGCACGAGCAGCTGCCACACCCTTTCTCGACCGGCAGCGAGTTGTTGCAGCGATGTACGCAGACCGGGCGCACCATCGCACAACTGATGTTCGAGAATGAGCGAATATGGCGTAGCGACGACGCGATCCGTGCCGATCTCCTGCGTATCTGGGACGTGATGCAGTCATGCGTCGCGCGCGGTTGCGGCATCGGCAACCCTGCGGCGAACGGCAACCTGCCGGGCCCGTTCCAGGTGCGCCGGCGGGCGCCTCAGTTGTATCGCGACCTGTCGGGCAAGCCCGAGGTGGCATTGCGCGATCCACTCTCCATGGTGGATTGGATCAATTTGTACGCGATCGCGGTCAACGAGGAAAACGCAGCCGGGGCCCGCGTGGTGACAGCGCCAACGAACGGCGCAGCCGGGATTATCCCAGCTGTGCTGCATTACTACACGCGGTTCGTGCCTGGCGCTAACGACGCGGGCGTTATCGATTTCTTGTTGACCGCAGGAGCGATCGGCATCCTGTACAAGCTTAATGCATCGATCTCCGGCGCCGAGGTCGGTTGCCAGGGCGAGGTTGGGGTCGCCTGCTCGATGGCGGCCGGCGCGCTGGCCGCGGTCATGGGGGCCACGCCCGCGCAAGTCGAGAATGCAGCGGAGATCGGCATGGAGCACAACCTGGGGTTGACCTGCGACCCGGTGGGTGGCATGGTGCAAATCCCCTGCATTGAGCGCAATGCGATGGCGTCGGTCAAGGCCGTCAATGCCGCGCGGATGGCACTGCGCGGCGACGGCTCGCACTACGTGTCACTCGATTCGGTGATCAAGACGATGCGCGAGACCGGCGCCGACATGAAAACGAAGTACAAGGAGACGTCCCGCGGCGGCCTCGCCGTGAACATCGTCGAGTGCTGACGGTACGCAAATAAGCGAGTAAGCTCGCGTCATCCACGCACGAGCGCTCGGCTGCGACTTACTGACCGCCCACGCTTTGCAGCGGG
Organism: Mycetohabitans sp. B8; assembly: GCF_021991875.1. Lineage (GTDB taxonomy): Bacteria > Pseudomonadota > Gammaproteobacteria > Burkholderiales > Burkholderiaceae > Mycetohabitans. Next base: position 213,049 of record NZ_JAHLKR010000001.1, on the reverse strand, counting down.
GTCCATTGGCCGTTGACGACCTTGTACAGCGTGATACCACCGTTCTTTAGGTCGCCCTTCGCGTCGTACGCGACGTGCTTGGCCGTGACGCCCGACATGTCGGTCCTCGCCAGCGCCGGCAGGTACTTCGCCGGATCGGTTGAGTTGGCCTGCTTCATCGCTTCGAATAGGGCCATCGCGCCATCGTACGCATACGGTGAATAGGTCTGTACATCTTCGCCGAAACGCTTCTTGTACTTCGCGACATAGTCCTTGCCACCCGGCATTTCTCCCAGCGGCAGGCCCGCCAGCGACGCGATTGTGCCATTGGCGGCGTCGCCCGCGATCTTCAGGAACGTGTCGGTCTTGACCATTTCGCCAGCCATGAGCGGCGCCTTGATCCCTAGCGCCTTCATTTGCTTGACCATCGGAGCGGCTTGCGCGTCCGCGCCGCCATAGTAGACCAGATCCGGCGTCACCGACTTCACCTTGGTTAGAATCGCCTTGAAGTCGACCGCTTTGTCGTTCGTGTACTCGCGCTCAAGAATTTTCGCGCCCGAGGCCTTCGCGGCCTTCTCGAACTGATCAGCCAGGCCTTGGCCATACGCAGTTCGGTCGTCGATGATCACAACCTTCTTCAGTTTCAGCGTCCTCGCCGCGAACGTGCCAGCCACCGAGCCTTGCTGCGTGTCAGAGGTCATCATCCGGAACGTCGTTTTATAGCCCTGCTGCGTGTATTCCGGCGCGGTTGCCATCGCGATCTGCGCAATCCCGGCGTTCGCATAGATGCGCGATGCCGGAATCGTTGTCCCCGAGTTGAAATGGCCGAGCATGCCCTTGATACCGTCGTCGACGAGCTTTTGCGCAACGGTCGTGCCGGTACGCGGGTCGGCCTGGTCATCGCCAGTGTCCAGCACGATTTGCACCGGCTTGCCGCCGATCACCGGCTTGGTCGCGTTGAAGTCCTCGATCGCAAGCACGATGCCGTTGTGCATGTCCTTGCCATAGTGCGCTTGGGCGCCGGTCATCGGTGCGGCAAAGCCCACCTTCACCTGCTCTGCCTGCTGCGCGTGCGCTACGCTCCCCGCAACCGACAAAGCGGCGAACAACATCGCACCCGTCAGCTTTTTCATCGTGTACTCCATCGAGACATCTCCTTTTGGCTTTAAGGGTGAGGCGTCGCCCGGAGTCCGCCGTGCCCCGCCTCGCTTCGTGTCAAGCGACCAAGTGGTGTTTAGCCGATTGCCATCAAACTGGCATTCCCGCCCGCGGCGGCTGTGTTGACGCTCACCGAGCGCTCGGTCAACAGTCGCTCAAGCGCATAGTCGTCGCCGAAGGCGCCATCGTCGAACGCGCCAGCCGCAACGCCCTGCACGCCGACGATCGGGCCGCCGCGCGCGGCGATTTGCCGCACCAGCGATTGCAACGCATCGCTGTCACCCTCGAACAGCACGGCATCATACTCGACGTCGAGGTCACCGTCGCGGCTCACCGCCGCGTGGCTGTGCAACGCGGCCGGCAGCGCGCCAACCAGTTGCTCGCCGCTCGCGCCGATGAACAGCGCGCGGTTGCCGGTGGCCAGCACCGCCGCCAACTGTGCGCGTGCGCCGCTGGCCGTCGACGCACTGCACAGTACCGTGCCACGTGCGCTGAGCGCATAGGTGTTGCGCTCCCCTGTCGGGCCTGGCAGTGCGGCCGTGGCACCGACGAGCACCTGGCTCAGGTAACCGTCGCAACGAGCGGCGAGTTGGGCATCGTACTCGCTGATCAACCAGTCGCGAAACGCCGTGAGCGCCGCCACCGGTCCGCCGCCGGCCGGCGTCTCCTCACTCAGTGACCTGGCCAACGACGCGGGTATGCCGTTCGGACGTTTGGCCAGCAGCCGATGCAGGTACAGCGGTCCACCCGCCTTCGGCCCCGTGCCCGAGAGCCCTTCTCCGCCGAACGGCTGCACGCCGACCACCGCACCGATCACGTTGCGGTTCACATAGATATTGCCCACATGCACACGCTCGATGACGTGGTCGATCGTCTCATCGATCCGCGTGTGGACCCCTAGCGTCAGTCCATAGCCGGTCGCACGGATAGCCTCCAGCAGCGATGCCAGCGCATTGCGACGGTAGCGCACCACATGCAGCACCGGACCGAACACCTCGCGCTCCAACTCGTCGATGCTGTCGAGCTCAATCAGTGTCGGCGGCACGAACGTGCCATGCTGACAGCCGTGCGGCAGCGGCAATTGGAACACCTTGTGGCCCTTGTCGCGCATCGCCGCGATATGCGCTTCGATGCCGCGCTTGGCTTCGGCATCGATGACCGGGCCGACGTCGGTAGACAGACGATCTGGATTGCCAATCGACAATTCGCGCATTGCGCCGGTCAGCATCTGCAACGTGCGCCGCGCCACGTCCTCCTGCAGGCACAGCACGCGTAGCGCCGAACACCGCTGGCCGGCCGAGTCGAACGCCGACTGCAACACGTCCGCGACGACCTGCTGGGCCAGCGCCGACGAATCGACGATCATCGCGTTCTGGCCGCCGGTCTCGGCGATCAGCGCAATCGGCTTGCCGTCCGGGCCCAGCCGTTCGGATAGCGTGCGGTTGATGACGCGTGCGACCTCGGTGGAGCCGGTAAACATCACGCCACGGGTACGCGGATCGGCGACCAACGCAGCGCCCACCCGCTCCCCGTCGCCGGGCAGCAATTGCACGGCGCCCGTTGGAACGCCGGCCTCGTGCAGGATGCGCACCGCCTGCGCGGCAATCAGCGGCGTCTGCTCGGCGGGTTTCGCCAGCACCGTATTGCCGGCGGCCAGCGCCGCCGCGACCTGGCCCATAAAGATCGCCAGCGGAAAATTCCATGGACTGATACAGACAATCGGCCCAAGCGGACGGTGCGTGTCGTTGGAAAACTCGCCGCGGATTTGAGTCGAGTAATAGCGCAGAAAATCAATCGCCTCGCGGATCTCGGAGATCGCATTCGACAACGACTTGCCCGCCTCGCGCACGACCAGCCCCATGAGCGCATGGGTCCGCGCTTCGAGCAGGTCGGCGGCGCGCTCCAGGCAGTCGGCGCGCGCCTGCACGGGCGTGGCTTGCCAGATCGGCGCGGTCGTGAGCGCGGTGGCGAGCGCGGCTTGCACGTGCTCGGCCGTCGCGTCCACCACCGTGCCGACCACGTCGCGATGATCGGCGGGGTTGCGCACTTCACGCGGCGTGCCGCTCACTACCTCGCCGGGCGGCAGCGTCGGCGCGGCATGCCACATCACGTTGGCGCTCGCGAGTAATGCCGACGACAGCGACGCGAGGCGATGCTCATTGGACAGGTCCAGCCCCATTGAGTTGACCCGTTCGCTGCCATACAGCGCGCGCGGCAACGGGATCTTGGGGTGGGGCGCGCCGAGCGGCACGATCCGCGATGCCTCGCCGACCGGATCGGCCACCAGTTCGCCCACGGGCACCGCCTCATCGGCAACCCGGTTCACGAATGATGTGTTCGCACCGTTCTCCAGCAGCCGACGCACTAGGTATGCGAGCAGCGTCTCATGGGTGCCAACCGGCGCGTACACGCGGCACGCACGATTGAGCTTGTCGCGGCCGGTCACTTCCTCGTACAGCGGCTCGCCCATCCCGTGCAGGCACTGGAACTCGTACTGGCCCGGATAATAGTTCCGGCCCGCCAAATGGTAGATCGCCGACAACGTATGAGCGTTGTGCGTGGCGAACTGAGGGTACACTGCATCGGGCGCGCCCAGCAGTTTCTTTGCACACGCGAGATAGGACACGTCAGTGTAGACCTTGCGGGTGTAGACGGGGTAGCCTTCGAGCCCATCCACCTGCGCCCGCTTGATCTCGCTGTCCCAGTACGCGCCCTTGACCAGCCGCACCATCAGGCGATGGCCGCTGCGGCGGGCCAGATCAAGCAAGTAGTCGATCACGAACGGACAACGCTTCTGGTACGCCTGCACGACAAAGCCGATGCCGTTCCAGCCGGCCAGCTCCGGGTCGAAGCACAACGCCTCGAGCAGATCCAGCGAGATCTCCAGCCGCTGCGCTTCCTCTGCATCGATGTTCAGGCCGATATCGTAGCGGCGCGCCAGGCGTGCCAGCGCTCGCACCCGCGGCAGCAACTCGCTCATCACGCGCTCGTACTGCGCGCGCGAGTATCGCGCATGCAACGCCGACAGCTTGATCGAGATCCCCGGTCCGTCGTAGATGCCGCGCCCGCCCGCGGCCTTGCCGATCGCGTGGATCGCCTGCTCGTACAATGCATAGTAATGCTGAGCATCTTCGTCGGTCGTTGCCGCCTCGCCGAGCATGTCATACGAATAGCGAAAGCCGCACGCCTCGTATTTCCGACCGTTCGCCAGCGCCTCGGAAATCGTCTCGCCGGCGACGAATTGCTCGCCCATCAACCGCATTGCCATGCCCACGCCCTTGCGGATCAACGGCTCGCCACCCTTGCCGATTATCCGCGTGAGTGCGCACGACAGGCCCACCTCGCTGTTGGTCGCGACCAGCTTGCCCGTGATCATCAAGCCCCATGTCGCGGCGTTGACGAACAGCGACGAGGCATGGCCGACGTGCGACTTCCAGTCGCCCTTGCTGATCTTGTCACGGATCAGCGCATCGCGCGTGGCCCGGTCCGGAATCCGCAGCAGTGCCTCGGCCACGCACATCAGCGCGACGCCTTCCTGGCTCGACAGCGAGAACTCATGGATTAACCCTTCGACGCCACCGCCGGTACGCTTAGCGCGCAACGCCTCGACCAAGCGCGTGGCGAGCATCTGAACGTCGCTGGCCAGTGGCGCCGCCAGCCGCGCCTGTCCGATTAGGAACGGCACGCACTCCGGCTCCGGACGCCGATAGGCCGCGGTGATCGCCGCACGCAGCACCGACTGCGGCTGCACGTTCTGCGCAAATTCCAGGAACGGGTGCGGCGCGCCGTCGTCCGGTTCGATGCCCGACTCGCCGGCGTCGGCCACCCCATTGGACGGCGACAACTCGGGAGGCAACGTACCGTGCTCAATTTTCTCCAGGTACGCGAAAATTGCCTGCTTGATCAGCCAGTGCGGCGTGCGTTCCAGACGCAAGGCCGCTTCTTTGAGTCGGGTCCGCAGCAGATCGTCAACTTTAACGCCAAGGGTGGTGCTAGCCATGATTCCTTTCCATCGGCGTCGCCGCCGGACCGCTCGAAAAAATCTGGCTGATCGTACTGCGCACATAAAAAAGGCGCAACCTTTTCCAGCCGAGGGCTGCACCTCGATAAGTTATTTATTTACAAGGGTTTACGGAGTTGCTTGCGCAACGAATCGAGCGGCTGGACGTTGGTGTTTTCCCTAGTCATCGAGACGGGGCAGTCCGCCGTTATCAAGATGGAGGACGCAGCAAGACGAGGCAAGCGCATCGCACCCGTCGCGCGGCGACACGCGTTCATCGTCGGGCCGGCGTCGGCGGCTATCGGCCACGCCAGGACCGAAGCAGGGACTGAATACGGAGAGACTTGCCATGGTGTGCTCAAGACTTTTTGCGTCGGCGTCGCGGTGCCGGCAATCGGCACAACTGCCGTACACTCGCATCGGTTCGCCCACGGACACGCCGCTGCGGCGCTCGCCCGTCACCGGGGAACTCATTGGCCGGAATCCGCCCCGTAGCTACCGGATACGGACACTGACAGCACGCAGCCGGCTACTTCGTTGACGGTGCCGCTCGTGTGCGTCCTTCGGTTCCGTCTTTTCGTTCCAAGCGATCCATGCAAGCACCGTCGCGACGCTACCGCGCGATTTGACCTGATCAGACGCGGCGCGCAAAGCTGAACAACGGCTTCGCTAAAAGGATAGGGCGTCATGCCATGCGCACTCAGATATCCAGCGGATCGACTTCCACATTCCAGCGCAGCGCCCCCTTGAGTTCGCGCAACCGCGGCACCCAAGCGCGCAGCGTACGCTGCAGCGCGGCGCGCGAAGCGCTTTCGAGCAGCAGCTGTGCGCGGTGCACGTGCATCACCTTGACGATGTTCAGCGGTACCGGATCATAGCGCGTCACGCACTCGGCGCCGGGTACCGCGTCGAGTATCGCGGCGGCTTCATTGAGAAACCGCAGCGCGTCGTCTAAGCCGCGCGCTTCGGCGCGCAGCAATGCCTGGAAAACGAAGGGCGGCAGATGCGCGTCGCGCCGCTCAGCCAGTGTCGTCTCGGCAAAACCCACGTAATCGTGGCGCGCCAGCGCCGCATATAACGCGTGCCGCACATGGCCGGTCTGGATTAGCACCTCGCCGCGGGCGCCGCCCCGCCCGGCCCGGCCCGAGACTTGCATTAATTGCGCGAACAGCCGTTCCCCCGCGCGAAAATCATGCGAGAACAACGCGGCATCCGCATTCAGCACGCCGACCAGCGTGACCCGTTGAAAGTCATGTCCCTTCGCGATCATCTGTGTGCCGACCAGGATATCGACATCGCCGGCGTGCACCCCGGACAACAAAGCCTGTGCACTACCCTTGCGCCGCGTGCTATCCGCATCGATGCGCAACACTCGCGCACCGGGCACCGCCGCACCAAGCGCCTCCTCGATACGCTGCGTACCGCGGCCGAACGGCGCCAGGTCGACGTTGCCACACGCCGGACATGCCCGCGGGATGCGGCTCTCCCCGCCGCAGTGATGGCATCGCATGCGCTGTTCGGGCTTGTGCAGCACCATATACGCGCTGCAGCGCGGGCAGCCTGTGACCCAGCCGCATGCGTCGCAGGCCAGCACCGGCGCGTAGCCCCGGCGGTTCAGGAACACCAGGCTTTGTTCGCCGCGCGCCAAGCGCTCTTGCAACGCTTTCACGAGCGGCATCGACAACCCGTCTGCGCGATGACGGCCCGTCTGTTTCTCCGCCTCCATGTCGATTAGCCTGACCCGAGGCAACGTCGCGTCCGCGACCGCGCGTCGCGACAACGCCAACGTCGTGTAGCGGCGCTGGCACGCGTGCCACCAAGTTTCGAGCGACGGCGTGGCCGAACCGAGCACGACGGGGACGCTCAATTGCTTGGCCCGCCACACCGCCAGGTCCCGTGCAGAGTAGCGCAGCCCTTCTTGCTGCTTATAGGCGGGCTCGTGTTCTTCGTCGACGATAATCAGCGCCAACCGCGGCAGCGACGCGAGCACCGCCATCCGCGTGCCCAGCACGATCCGCGCACCGGCAGCGTGCGCCGCCAGCCAATTACGCGCTCGCTCGCCGTCTGCCAAACCACTGTGCAAGGTCACCAAGGCGGTAGCCGGCCAGTGCGAAAAACGTGCTCGGAATACCGCTTCGAATTGCGGCGTTAGGTTGATCTCCGGCACCATCACTAGCGCCTGCGCATCGGGCCGACGGGCGAACAAGGCAGCCAAGCTGTGCAGGTACACCTCGGTTTTGCCACTGCCGGTCACGCCATGCAATACGAACGGCGCGAAGCCCCGGGCGGCGTCGATCGCCTCGACTGCCGCCCGCTGTTCAGCATTGAGTTCGGGCACCGGGCACGGGTCCAGCCGCGATGAGACATCGTGCTCGGCCCGCCCCAGCGGCTGCGTCGTGCCGCTCATTTCCATTGCCTCGACGGCGCCACGCCATTGCACGTGGACCCATCCGTGCCCCTGCCACTGCTCGAGCATCGCAACGGCCTTCGGGTGGATCGCGCGGACATCGTCGGCGCCCAGCGTATCCGCCAACAACAATGCCTGGGCGAGCCGTCGCAACGCCGTCGCGCGAGCCGGCAATGCGTCAGGCAGCCTGTCGCGTCCGGCCGCCGTCAGCCGATAGGCCGGCTCGCGCGCGAACAACCGTGGCCAACGGGCCGCATCGCGCAACGCTTGCGGCAACGCTGGCAACGCCACCTCGCCGCGGCCGCGCTGATAGTAATCCGCGGCAAACGCGATCAATTGAAGCCAGTCCGCGTTCAGCGGCGGGCAATCGATGCACGCGCCTTGGACGTCTCGCAACCGAACCTGTGGCACGTCAGTCGTATCCGCGACCTCGATGACCAGTCCCACCGTCTGCCGGCGGCCCAATGGCACTTGCACGAGCATGCCGGGCAGCGGCTGCGACGGCAGGCTCCAGCGGTAGTCGTACAGTGCCGAAAGCGGATGGTCCAGCGCGACTCGGACGTAACGAAAAAGCGTCGGTTGCATGGGTCATGTGTCGGCGCAGCCACAGCGGTTCGAGCCGGCGAAGCGTCACCGAGAGAGGGGACAAGGCGGCGTAAAGTTAAAGTAAAACATCGCAACCGCTGCTAAGCCATGGATTTGGCGTAAAAATTCATAGTCGCTCGGCATCCCTGTGGATAACTTTGTGCAAAAACCCCCGACCGCCTCCGTGGAACGACCGCGCGGCGTGCCTTCCGCTGAGATTGGGTATTACATCGCCCTGATCCGGGTTTCCTTACAAATCAATGGGTTACTCAAATAATCCGCACGTGATGCTACCGTGCTACGCCAAAATCCGTGATGTGGCAAGGTTGGCGAAAAAATGTGTATAAGTGGCCGTCGGCAGGTCTTGACAAGTCGCAGCTACCGCAGTTTGCGCGAGCCCGGGGGCTCCTGACGACCCGAGCCCGCGCTAGTGCATTGCGGCAACGGTCGGCGCTCACTCACCGGCGCGCATTGCGCGGCTGTACTGGTGTACTTCGTCGACTAGTTCGGTGACCGCCTGCACTGGCGTGAATTGCGAGATGCCATGCCCGAGGTTGAATACGTGCCCTGGGTAATTGCCGTAGGCGTCCAGTACCTGCCGGACCTGCGCGCGAATCACGTCGGGCGGGGCAAACAACACGTTCGGGTCGAGATTGCCTTGTAAGGCGACCCGTGCGCCCACTCGCGCCCGCGCCCGCGCCAGATCAACGGTCCAGTCCAGCCCCACCGCATCGACGCCGCTTTCGGCAATGGCTTCAAGCCACTGCCCACCGCCCTTGGTAAAGACAATCACGGGGACGTGCTCGCCATCATGCTCGCGCTTGAGCGCCGCGACGACCTGGGACATGTACTGCAGTGAAAACGACTGGTAAATGCGGTCGGCCAGCACGCCGCCCCAGGTATCGAAGATCATCACCGCTTGCGCGCCGGCATCGATCTGCGCGTTCAGATAATCGGCAACCGCGCGCGCATTGACCTCCAGTATCCGGTGCATCAGATCGGGCCTAGCATACAGCATCGACTTCACGACACGAAAGTCGTCACTGCCACCGCCCTCGACCATGTAGCACGCTAGCGTCCACGGCGAGCCGGAGAAGCCAATCAGCGGCACGCGCTGGCGACCGTCGGCGCCCATCAACGCGCGACGGATCTGCGCAACCGCGTCGGTCACGTAGCGCAACGTCGCATCGATGTCGGGCACCGCGAGCCGGGCAACGTCGGCCTCGGTGCGGACCGGACGCGCGAAGCGCGGGCCCTCGCCGGGCGTGAATTCGAGTCCCAGCCCCATCGCATCGGGGATCGTCAGGATGTCCGAAAATAGAATCGCTGCATCGAGCGCGTAGCGATCCAGCGGCTGCAGCGTCACCTCGGTCGCATAGTCGGGGTGCTTGGCCAAACCGAGGAAGCTGCCCGCACGGGCGCGCGTGGCGTTGTACTCGGGCAGATAGCGGCCCGCCTGGCGCATCAACCAGATCGGCGTGTACTCGGTCGGTTCGCGCCGCAGCGCGCGCAGGAAAGTGTCGTTAGCGAGTTTGTGAGGCACGGTGCGATCTGCCCGATAAAAACATCATTTTAACGGACGCGCGCCGCGCATCGGCGATTCGGGCCATGGACACCGGCTAGTCCATGAGGCACGGGTCCCGGTGTTTGGGTGTTTGGGTCATCGTCACCCAGGCCGCAGCAATGAGCGGTTGCCAAGCAGTTCTTCCCTCTCGCTAAGTTGATTGTGTATCCGGACAACGTAACGATCTTCCTGCAAATTGCCGCCGGCCACGCCGACATGATGGTGACCGACGCCTCGGAGCGCTGCTCCAGCAAAAGCTGTCCCCGGCCTGTGCTCAGCCCACCCCGACAAGCCGTTTCAGTACGAAGAGAAAGCTTACCCACTGCCACACGACGACGTAGCCTGGCAGCAATATGTCGACAGTGGCTGCGACTGGCACGCGACACGGACGAGCACCAGGCCGTGATCGACCACAAGCTGACGTAGTCGGCGCTGCATACGCCGGATCGATGCTCATCACGCGGTGCTTGTAAAAAAACGCGAATGAACGTAACGCAGGGCCGCAACGCACGCGCGCGGCGACAGCCGCATACCGCATCGAGTCAATGTTGCAGAAATTTTTTTACCAAAAGGCGAAGGTTAATAAAATAACCTACTTGCAAACGACAATCGCAAGGACGTTACAACCTGAAACACTTTGTTACCCTACGTATTGCGGGTTTCGCCCAGAATGCTTCCAGCGGGTTCCAACACGGATGTGGTCTGAAGTGTCGTATGAGCGGATGCGACGCGTGAAGATCGGTCGGCACTGCCGAAGCCCTCTTACAGAGGGGCATCCTTGTTGGAATTGCGTCGGACGCGGTAACGCAGTGCCACCCATGGTCTCCTCGCGCTAACCCCGTAGCGTGTGGTTTTTAGCGGGCTTCGAGCCCGCTTTTTTTTGGTTCATCGAATATTTTTGAAGAACGCGGCGCGGATATTGAGGAAGACATACGCTTCGTCGCGGTACCCGTAGGCTCGACGCTTGATGAGTTTGATGATGTTGATTCCCCCGACGTCTTTAAATTCAGCCGTCAGGTTACGCAATCGGCAAAAATCGCTCCACGGTTTCCTACGAAGAACTTTTTTGCCCGCGCTGGCTGCCTACGCGGTCTTATCCGACGATAGCTTCAACTCGTCGATCATCTTGGCGCGCATCACGAATTTTTGCACCTTGCCCGTTACCGTCATCGGCAAGTCCGACACGAATCGTACGTATTTGGGGATTTTATAGTGAGCGATCTGGCCGTGGCAAAAGTCCCGGATGTCCTGCTCGGTCGCCGTCTCGCCAGGCCGCAACACGATCCAGGCGCACAACGCCTCGCCATATTGCGCGTCCGGCACCCCGAAGACCTGCACCGACTGTATCTTTGGATGTCGAAACAAGAATTCTTCGATCTCCCGCGGATAGAGGTTCTCGCCGCCACGGATCACCATGTCTTTGAGTCGTCCTACAATATTGCAGTACCCCTGAGCGTCCAAAATCGCCAGGTCGCCCGTATGCATCCAGCCGTCGATGATCGACTCGCGCGTCTTTTTGTCGTCGTCCCAATAGCCTTGCATCACCGAATAGCCTTTGGTGCAAAGTTCACCGGTCTGCCCGACCGGTACGATATTGCCTAGCGCATCAATGATCTTCGCCTCCAGGTGCGGCTGGACCCGGCCCACCGTCGTGGTGCGCTTTTCGAGCGGGTCTGAAGTCGAACTTTGGAATGAGACAGGGCTCGTCTCGGTCATCCCATACGCAATCGTGATCTCGCCCAGGTGCATGCGTGCGACAACCCGCTTCATCGTTTCAATCGGGCACGGTGAGCCCGCCATGATGCCAGTGCGCAGCCGACTCAAGTCATATTGCTCGAAATCGGGGTGGTCGAGTTCAGCAATGAACATCGTCGGCACGCCGTGCAACGCTGTGCATCGCTCGACCGACACTGCAGCAAGCGTGGCCGCCGGATCGAATCCTTCCGCCGGGAATACCATCGCGGCACCGGTGGACACACAGGCGAGCACCGCAAGCACCATGCCGAAACAGTGATACAGCGGCACCGGGATGCACAACCGGTCCTGCTCGGTCAGTCGCATCGACATCGCAATAAAGCGCGCATTATTCACGATGTTGCGATGGGTCAGCGTAGCGCCCTTCGGGTTGCCGGTGGTGCCGCTGGTGAACTGGATGTTGATCGGGTCGTGCGCATCAAGCGTGCCGCTTATCGCGGCGAGCTGCGCCATGTCCAGGCGGCGTCCTTGCTGCACCAGATCGTCGTAGCGAAGCATGCCCGGCGTCTGGCCGGTGCCCATCCTAATCACGTGGCGCAGTTCGGGCAGGCGCGCCGCTTGCAGTTCCCCCGGCGCGTGCTGCGCAAGTTCCGGTGCGAGCGTCTGCAGCATCTCGAGATACCGCGACGTCTTGAATTGCTCCGCGGCCACAATCGCGCGGCAGCCAACCTTGTTCAACGCATATTCGAGTTCGGCCAGCCGATAGGCGGGGTTAATGTTAACGAGGATCGCGCCGATGCGCGCGGTCGCAAACTGCGTAACCAGCCATTCGACGCGGTTCGGCGACCAAATGCCGACCCGGTCCCCGTTGCCAATGCCCAGCGACGCCAACCCGGCAGCCAGCGCGTCGACCTCCTGAGACAATGCGCGCCACGTCCAGCGCACCCCCTGCTCCCGGAACACGACGGCCAGACGGTCAGCGACGCGTTGCACGGTCTGCCCAAGAAACTCGCCCACCGTCGCCCCGGACAGTGGGACATCGGTACGGCCACGAACGTAGGACAAGCCGTCCTTGGGCTCGATTTGCGCCGGCGGCAAGGCGAGTGCAGCGGTCATGATCGTCTCCGGTTTCATCCTCTGAGTCGTTCAGGGTGACGTTGACGTATTGGGAAGCTTTCAATCGCATTGTGGCCGTGGCCTATGACACTGCGCATCGATTGAAACCCGGACGCAACCGCAACGCTCAAAACGAAGACAAAAAAAAACCCACATCGTTCGATGTGGGTCGTTCAGACTGGCGCGGCCGCGAGCTTGCCGCAGCCATGTCCGGGTCAATGCTGTCCGCGACGACGACGCAGTTGCGCGATGGCCGCGAGTTGAGCAGTGGCATAGGCCAGCTCGGCTTGTGCCGTAGCGTACTCGAGGTTCGAGTCAGTGTTCTGCAAGGCCTCTTCGGCACGCTTGCGCGCCTGCTCGGCCTTTACCTCGTCCAGTTCCGCGCCACGGATCGCGGTATCCGCGAGCACCGTCACCGCGCCGGGCTGCACTTCGAGGATGCCGCCGGCAACGAACACGAACTGCTCGTCGCCATTCTCGTCCTCGATACGCACGGAGCCCGGGCGGATACGCGTGATGAGTGGCGTGTGGCCGGGCAGGATGCCCAACTCACCCGCTTCGCCCGGCAGCGCGACGAATCTCGCGTGTCCCGAGAAAATACTTTCCTCGGCGCTGACGACGTCTACTTTGATGGTTGCCATATCGACTCCTGGTTGAGCGTGAATCGCTGGGATGAGGACGGTCAGTTTTGACTCTCCCGGCGCCCTCAACAAGAGGACGCCTCCCCGATACGAACACCCGACCGATTAGATCTTCTTTGCCTTCTCGAAAGCTTCGTCGATCGTACCCACCATGTAGAACGCCTGCTCCGGCAGATGATCGCACTCGCCATCAACGATCATCTTGAAACCGCGGATCGTTTCCTTCAGCGGCACGTACTTGCCGGGCGAGCCCGTGAACACTTCTGCCACGTGGAACGGCTGCGACAGGAAGCGCTGGATCTTACGCGCACGCGCCACCGTGAGCTTGTCTTCCGGCGACAGTTCGTCCATCCCGAGAATTGCGATGATGTCGCGCAGTTCCTTGAAGCGTTGCAGCGTCTGCTGCACGCTGCGCGTGATCGTGTAGTGCTCCTCGCCAATCACGTTCGGATCGATCTGGCGCGACGTCGAATCGAGCGGATCGACCGCCGGATAGATACCGAGCGACGCGATGTCACGCGACAACACGACGGTGGCATCCAAGTGGCCGAACGTGGTCGCCGGCGACGGATCGGTCAAGTCATCCGCCGGAACGTACACGGCCTGCACCGACGTGATCGAGCCGGTCTTCGTCGACGTAATGCGCTCCTGCAGCTTGCCCATTTCCTCGGCGAGCGTCGGCTGATAACCCACCGCGGACGGCATCCGGCCCAACAGCGCCGACACTTCCGTCCCTGCCAGCGTGAACCGGTAGATGTTGTCGACGAAGAACAGCACGTCGCGGCCTTCGTCACGGAAATGCTCGGCCATCGTCAGACCCGTCAACGCCACGCGCAGGCGGTTACCCGGCGGCTCGTTCATCTGACCGTACACCAGCGCGACCTTGTCCAGGACGTTCGAGTCCTTCATTTCATGATAGAAGTCGTTCCCTTCGCGGGTACGCTCACCCACACCGGCGAATACGGAGTAACCGCCGTGCTCCTTCGCGATGTTGTTGATCAACTCCATCATGTTCACGGTCTTGCCCACGCCGGCGCCGCCGAACAACCCCACTTTCCCGCCCTTTGCGAACGGGCAGATCAGGTCGATCACCTTGATGCCCGTTTCAAGCAGCTCCGTCGATGGCGACAGTTCGTCGAACGCCGGTGCCTTTTGATGGATCGAACGCGTGTTCTCGTGTGAGATGGGGCCCGCTTCATCGATCGGCCGGCCAAGCACGTCCATGATCCGACCGAGCGTCGGCGTGCCGACCGGCACGGTGATCGGGTTGCCCGTGTTCTTCACCGTCAGCCCACGGCGCAAGCCTTCGGACGATCCCAAGCAGATCGTGCGTACAACGCCGTCGCCGAGTTGCTGCTGGACTTCGAGCGTCAGATCGCTGCCTTCCAGAATCAGTGCGTCATAGATCTTCGGCATCTGCTCGCGCGGGAACTCCACGTCGATAACGGCGCCGATGCACTGTACGATCTTGCCTTCTACCAAAGCAGTAGTACTCATCGCATTTCCTTTAGATACTTGATTCTTTCCCCGCGCGCGGCGCGTGGTTCCGGGCCTCGTCCATGCGGGGCTCAGACCGCCGCCGCACCGCCAACGATCTCCGACAGTTCCTTCGTGATCGCTGCCTGACGGCTCTTGTTGTAGACAAGCTGCAGCTCGTTGATCACCGTCTTCGCGTTATCGGATGCCGCCTTCATCGCCACCATCCGCGCCGATTGCTCGGACGCCATGTTTTCGGCCACGGCTTGGTACACCAGTGCTTCTACATAGCGCACTAGCAGGTCATCGACCACCGCCTGCGCATCGGGCTCGTAAATGTAGTCCCACGACGACTTCGGCGTCGGGTCTTCATCCGCGCGTTTCTCGAAACGTTCGTCGGTCAACGGCAGCAGTTGCTCGATCACCGGCTCCTGCTTCATCGTATTGACGAAACGTGTGTAAGCCAGATACACCGCCGACAACTCGCCTTGCGAATACCGGTCGAGCTGGACCTTGATCGCGCCGATCAATTTCTCCAGGTGCGGGGTATCGCCCAGATGCGTGACCTGCGACACGACTTTGCCACCGAAGCGGTTCAAAAAGGCGAGGCCCTTGCCGCCGATTGCGGTCGACTCGGTCTTGATGCCCTGTGCGTCGAGATCCTTGAACTTCTGCACCAATGCACGCAGCACGTTCGTGTTCATGCCGCCGCACAAGCCCTTGTCGGTGGTCACCACGATGACGCCCGCCGTCTTTGCGCCGGCGTTCTTCACCATGAACGGGTGACGATACTCGGGGTTCGCCTCGCTCATATGCGCGGCAATATCGCGAACCTTGTCGGCGTACGGGCGAGCCGCGCGCATGCGCTCCTGCGCGCGTCGCATCTTCGACGCGGCCACCATTTCCATCGCCTTGGTGATCTTGCGCGTGTTCTGCACGCTCTTGATCTTGCCGCGGATTTCCTTCATACCAGCCATTGCTTACTCCTTGTCCGAAGCGGCGCGGCCCGTCGTGACGGCGCACGATGCAGGCCGCATTCTGTCCGCGTTCCCGAGATCAGTAAGCGCCGGACTTCTTGAAGTCCTTGATCGCCGCATGCAGCGCGGCTTCATCGTCCTTCGCCAAGTCCTTGTTGTCTTCGATACGCTTGATCAGCGCGGCATGGCGGGTCTTCAGGAACTCGCCCAAGCCCTTTTCAAACGGCAGCACGTCCTTCACTTCCAGCTCGTCCAGGTAGCCGTTGTTCGCGGCGAACAGCGCGACCGCCAGTTCCCAAACCTGCAGCGGCTGATACTGCGGCTGCTTGAGCAGCTCCGTCACGCGACGGCCACGCTCGAGTTGCTTGCGGGTCGCTTCGTCCAGGTCCGACGCAAATTGCGCAAACGCCGCAAGCTCGCGGTACTGCGCCAAGTCGGTACGGATGCCGCCGGACAGCTTCTTGATCACCTTCGTCTGCGCCGCGCCGCCGACGCGCGACACCGAGATACCGGCGTTGATCGCGGGACGAATACCGGCATTGAACAAATCGGTTTCCAAGAAGATCTGGCCGTCGGTAATCGAGATGACGTTGGTCGGCACGAACGCCGTCACGTCACCGGCCTGCGTCTCGATCACCGGCAGCGCGGTCAGCGATCCGCTCTGGCCCTTCACTTCGCCGTTCGTAAACTTCTCGACATATTCCTCGGACACGCGGGCCGCCCGCTCGAGCAGACGCGAGTGCAGATAGAACACGTCACCGGGATACGCCTCGCGGCCTGGCGGACGACGCAGTAGCAGCGAGATCTGGCGGTACGCCCACGCTTGCTTGGTCAGGTCATCATAGATGATCAGCGCGTCCTGGCCGCGATCGCGGAAGTATTCGCCCATCGTGCAGCCAGCGTACGGCGCGATAAATTGCATCGCGGCGGAATCGGATGCCGACGCAGCCACGACGATTGTGTAGTCCATCGCGCCATGCTCTTCGAGCTTACGCACGACGTTCATGATCGATGACGCCTTCTGGCCGATCGCGACGTAGATACACGTCAGGTTCTTGCCCTTCTGGTTGATGATCGCGTCAACGGCCACGGCGGTCTTACCGGTCTGGCGATCGCCGATGATCAACTCGCGCTGGCCACGGCCGATCGGCACCATCGAGTCGATCGACTTCAGGCCGGTCTGCACCGGCTCGGACACCGACTTGCGCCAGATCACGCCCGGCGCAATCTTTTCGATCGCATCAGTGGTCTTCGCGTTGATCGGACCTTTGCCATCAATCGGGTTGCCTAGCGCGTCGACGACGCGGCCGATCAACTCCGGACCGACCGGCACCTCGAGGATGCGGCCCGTCGTCTTGACCGTGTCGCCTTCGGAGATGTGTTCGAATTCACCGAGAATCACCGCGCCAACTGAGTCGCGCTCCAGATTCAGCGCCAGGCCGAACGTGTTGCCCGGAAACTCCAGCATTTCGCCTTGCATCACGTCCGACAGACCGTGGATGCGGACGATACCGTCGGTCACGGAGACCACGGTTCCCTGGTTGCGGACGTCAGCGTCGGCCTCCAGTCCCTGGATCCGGCTCTTGATCAGCTCGCTGATTTCAGCGGGGTTGAGTTGCATAATCGCTCCTGATGTTCAATTCTGTTGCGCGTCGCGTTGGCGTGACGCTGGCGGACCGCAATTCGGTTATGCGGTCAACGCCGTTTGCATCGCCGCGAGCCGCGCGCGGACCGAGGTATCGAGCACTTCGTCGCCGACCGTCACCCGCACGCCGCCAATCAGTGCCGGCTCGAGCTTCACCGCCGGCTTCAGCTTGCGCTGGAACTTGCGCTCGAGCGCCGCGACCAGATCGGCAAGCGACTGCTCGTCCAGCGCAAACGCACTCTCGATGGTCACATCGGCCGCACCTTCCCGTGCATTCTTTAATGCATCGAACTGAGCAGCGATCTCGGGCAGCAACGGAACCCGGTGGTTTTCCACCAGCATCTGCACAAAGTTCTTCGCGGCCGACGAGTCCTTTGCCGGCGACTTCAGCGCGGCAAGTAGCAGGTCCACGACCTGCTGGCGGCCCACCTTCGGGCTCGATACAATCGACAGCACCTCAGGAAGACGCGCAACCTGCGCCAACTCCTGCACCAGTGCGGACCAGGCAGCCAAATCGGCGGCACGATCGGTCGCCGCCACGCCAAACAGCGCTTCGGCGTACGGACGGGCGATGGTTGCTAGTTCGGCCATGATCAGAGCTCGGCTTTCAGTTGGTTCAGCAGTTCGACATGCGCGTTCTGGTCGATTTCGCGCTTCAAGATCTGCTCAGCACCCTTGACGGCCAATGCGGCGACATCGCCGCGCAATGCGTCGCGAACCTTGACCACTTGTTGTTCGGCCTCGGCCCTCGCTTGCGCGATGATCCGCGCCGCTTCGGCCTGTGCGTTGCGCTTGATCTCGTCGGCCACGAGTTGCGCGCGCTTTTCCGCCTCCGCGACACGCTGCTGTCCTTCGTTGCGCGCGTTCGCCAATTCCTGGTCGATCCGCTTGTGGGCCGCCTCGAGTTCCGTCTTGCCCTTGTCGGCGGCGGCCAGTCCATCGGCGATCTTCTTCGCACGTTCGTCGAGCGCGCTGATCAGGGGTGGCCACACGAACTTCATCGCGAACCACGCGAGGATCAGGAACACGACCATTTGCGCAATCAAAGTTGCGTTCAGATTCACGGTGTTTCCTTAACGATAGCTTTGCCAGAATTGAAAGCGGGCGCGTTCGCAGGACCTAGCGAAGCTCGCGCCCGTTTCTTCAATACGCCGCGCATCATGCGGCGCGCGGTAACCGAAAACCTTAGCCAGCGAGCTTCGACAGCAGTGGGTTCGCAAACGCAAACAGCATGGCCACACCCACGCCGATCAGGAACGCCGCATCGATCAGACCGGCAAGCAGGAACATTTTGGTCTGCAGCGGGTTCATCAATTCCGGCTGGCGCGCGCATGCTTCAATGTACTTGCCGCCCATCAACGCGATACCAAGGCAGGCACCGATCGCGCCCAGGCCGATGATGATGCCGATACCGATGGCGGTCAGACCCTGGATGTTGGCGATGAAAGCTTGCATGATCACTCCTTTTTAAAAGACTTGGGAACTGGAAATCTAAACGTGTTGGGCCGGGGACGCTTTAGTGAGCGTCATGTGCCTGGCCGAGGTAAACCAGCGTCAGCATCATGAAAATGAAGGCTTGCAACAGTACGATCAGGATGTGGAAGATCGCCCAGACGCTGCCAGCGAGCACGTGACCGACAAAGCCGAGCACCGTGGTGTCCGCACCAAAACTCCAGATGCTGCCGAGCAGCGCGATCAGCAGGAACAGCAGCTCGCCTGCGTACATGTTCCCGAACAACCGCATGCCGAGCGAAACGGTCTTCGCGAGAAACTCAATGAGATTGAGCAACAGGTTCGGCAACCAAAGCAGCGGGTTCGAGCCGAATGGCGCCGACACCAGCTCGCGTACAAAGCCGCCGGGCCCTTTGATCTTCACGTTGTAATACAACATCAGTACGAGCACGCCGAGCGCGATACCCAGCGTGCCGTTCAAGTCGGCGGTCGGCACGAGCCGATGATGTGAAATCGTGTTCGACAGGCCGATCCATTCGATGATGCTGCCCGGCAGGTCGACCGGAACGAAGTCCAGCGAATTCATCAACGCAACCCAGACGAACACGGTCAGCGCCAGCGGGGCGATAAAGCGGCGATTGCCATGGACGATTGCCTTGGACTGGTCCTCGACCATCTCGACCAGCATTTCGATCGCGCATTGGAATCGGCCCGGCACACCTGGCGTCGCGGCACGCGCAGCCATCGCCAGTATCACGATCGTGACTAGCCCCATCGCGATCGACCAGAACAGCGTGTCGATGTTGATGATCGAGAAGTCGACGATCGAAGTCTGGTGCTTCGTCGCGAAATTCTGTAAGTGGTGCTGGATATACTCGGACGGATCCAGATGCGTTCCTGCGCTAGCGGCCATGACGTGTCAATCCAATAAATCGAAAACCTGCTTCGTCGGGTACCGCACCGCTCAGCGCCATGCCAGCGCGAGCCAGTACGTTTTCAGCGCAATGAGGTAGGTAACAAGCAGCGCGAGCCAGTGGACGTTCCGATACAGCATCGCGGTCGCAACAAACATCGCGACCGTTGACGCGATCTTGACCGCCTCGCCCAGCACCCAGCCAAGAATGCGCTCGGTGCTGCCCTTCCTCCTCAGGCGTGCCGCGAACAACGCACTCGGCACCCAGCATATCGCCCCGCCCAACACCGCGGACAGCGCAGCATGACCCGGCGACCTTGAAAATAGCCACCACGCAAGCGCCGCTGCCAGGGATACAACCATTTGCACCGCCACGACCTTCGTCGGCGTGACGCGCGATGGACGGCTCACCTGCGGCCCGAACATGCGTTCGGCTTCGCCCCGGGTGAGCGGAACGATGTCGTTATCTTCCAGCTCGTCGTCCCCATCGTGGCACACAGCGGCGGACCGGTTCGATGGCTTGCAAGGCGATGGCACTGAACCCGACGCAACGGCCGGATCACGCTCGTTTTCCGGTACGCCGGTCGTCATCACACATCCTTTGCGGCCCCACCACGCTTACGCGCGCCTTTCGGAGTAGGCAAGCTGATAAATCCGGGCGATTGTAAGCGATTGTTGCAGCGTATTCAAGGCTTTATTGCTGCCGACCCAAGCGCATCCGGGCCGGCGCGCGGCGAGGCACGGCTTCATTTTGCTGCAAATCTTTCCTTACTGGACGCTGACACGGGGCATGCGTCATGGTGCGCGCCTGTATTACAACAACGCTTTGCCCATCAGCAACGCAAGCGCGTAAAACGGCAGCGACATCGCGTGAAAGCACCACCAGCTGCCATGCGAGCCGACCAGGCGCATCGCAATGAGGTTCGCCAGCGAACCGATCGCGATGCCAAAGCCGCCAACGCTGACGCCGAATGCGAGCGCGCGCCAATCCCGCGAGAACTCGGCGAGCATGATCGCAGCTGGCACATTGCTGATGAACTGTGACACCAGTGCGCCGGCAAAGTAAGCCGGCCCAGGCCGCGCGAGATCAGCGCCCGCCAGTAGCCGGTGCACGATCGGCAGCGACGCGGCACTGCGCAGCACAACGAACATCAGCACGAAGATCAGCAGCAACAGCCAGTCGATGCGCATCACGATGTCGCGCCGCCACGCACCCAAGCTCAGTGCCACCAACGCCAGTCCGATCCCGGCATGATGTGCGTCGGCCAGCGCCACGAAGCAGACGAACAAGGCCGCGGCGGCGCAGAATAATGGCCGCTCGAGCGTGCCCGGCAATGGCACGAGCGCATGCAACGACAGCATCAGGGGCACGATCACAAATAACGCAACGTCATTGGTGAACAGCGTCGACAAGCCGGCGGCAAGCAGCACGAGCCATAATGCGAGGCCACGCTCACTATGGATGCGACGCACTAGGCGATGCGACGCCCATGTCAGAAATCCTGAATATTCGACCGCTTTGGTTAGCATCAGCAGACCGGCCAGCGTCATCACGGTTTGCCAGTCGACCCGGGCCGGCATGGTGCGCCAGGGTTGTGGGTGAATGCACTGCAATAGCACGAACGCCGTGATCAGCGTCGCCAGTATGGGCTCCTTAGCAAACCCGCGGCGCACCGCCACGATGACGCGACGGATCCGACAATATGCAACGCCCACGCCGCGTGGCACAGTGTCGGGCTGCACGAAACCGGCACCTTGCTCACGTTGCACGGAGCGCGACGGCTCTTCATGAGGCGGCATCACGCAGTCGCGTCGCGACGCAAGCGAGCCAGAATGCCATCCAATGCATCGAGGCTGCCAAAGTCGATCGTCAGCTGCCCACGGCCGCGTCGGCCCATTTTAATCCTGACCGTGGCCGCGACCAGATCGGACACCTCCTCTTCGAGCCGCATGATGTCACGGCTGCGCTCTTGGCTCGCCCGTTTGGCCGATGGCGGTGTCTCCTTGGCAATGGCCGCAACCAGCTTCTCCGTTTCACGGACCGACAATCGGCGGTTGACCACCTGGTTCGCCAACGTGATTTGGATCGCACTATCTACTGCCAATAGTGCCCGAGCATGTCCCATGTCGAGATCGCCCGCCAGCAGCATGGTCTGAACCGGCTGTGCCAGATTGAGCAGTCGCAGCAGGTTCGACACCGCGCTACGTGAGCGTCCGAGCGATTCGGCCGCTTGCTCGTGCGTGAACTTGAATTCGTCGAGCAGCCGCTGGATGCCCTGCGCCTCTTCGAGCGGGTTCAGATCCTCGCGCTGGATATTTTCAATCAGCGCCATCGCGGCCGCCGCTTCGTCCGCGACCTGCTTGACTAGCACCGGCACCTCGTCGAGGCCGGCGAGCCGTGCCGCGCGAAAGCGCCGCTCCCCGGCAATGATCTCGTAGCGCTGCGCCGCCACCGGTCGCACCAGAATCGGCTGCATCAACCCCTGCGCGCGGATGCTCGCAGCGAGCTCCTGTAATGCGCCTTCGTCCATCCGCGTGCGCGGCTGGTATTTGCCAGGTTGCAGCCGATCCAGCGGCAGCACGCTCGGCGAGCCCTGCTGCTTGACGGCCTCGGTAATGTCGGCACTGCCTCCGAGCAGTGCATCAAGGCCCCGACCCAATCCCTTCTTCTTGACTGCTGCGTTCATCATCGTCCCTCGCGACGCGGCTCCGCCGCGACGCCTGTTTCACCCGACCGGTCCCTGCGCAAACAGGCCCTATAGCGCACGCACGCGCTCAATCATTTCCGCACCGAATTGCAGGTATGCCTGCGCGCCCCGTGACGCGCCATCGAATACGATACCCGGCATCCCATAGCTGGGCGCCTCGGCCAACCGAACATTGCGCGGTATCACCGCATTGAATACCTTGTCGCCAAAATGCTGCTTCAATTGGTCTGATACCTGCTGTTGCAGCGTGATGCGTGGATCGAACATGACCCGCAGCAGGCCGATCACGGTCAACTCGCGATTCAGGTTCGCGTGAATCTGCTTGATGGTATTGACCAAGTCGGACAATCCCTCGAGCGCGAAGTACTCGCACTGCATCGGGATGATCACACCATGTGCTGCGCACAAACCATTGAGGGTCAGCAACGATAGTGCCGGCGGGCAGTCGATCAGCACGAAGTCGTAAGCATCAGCGACCTTGGCTAGCGCGTCCTTGAGCCGTCGCTCGCGTTGCGGCGCGCTCACGAGTTCGACTTCGGCGCCCGCAAGCTCACGATTCGCCGGTAACACGTCGTATCCCGATGTCGGCGCGCGGGTGCAGGCATCGGCGATCGCCACGCCATCGACCAACACCTCATAGACAGTGTTAGCGCAATTGGCCTTGTCCACGCCACTGCCCATCGTCGCGTTGCCTTGCGGATCGAGATCGATCAGCAATACGCGCTGTCCCTGCATCACCAGGCTCGCGGCGAGGTTAACCGACGTCGTGGTCTTGCCAACTCCGCCCTTCTGGTTCGCGATACAAAAGATTTTGGCCACGGCTTGCTGGCCGGCGGGACTTGTCGGGTTCACCACGCGCGACTCAGCCAGGGTGTTGTCAGCATCGCTCATTTAGGCTCCACGGCTATTTCAACAAGATGACGCTCGGCATCGAGCGACGGAACAGTCAGACGGATGACCTGGCGCACCGTCGCGCCAGCCGGCAACCGGGCGATCTCCTCATCCGGACGAACGCCCTTCATGGCCCACAACGCGCCGCCTGGCGTGAGCAAATGCCGAGCGAGCGTAACAAAATCGGCCAGCTCCGCGAACGCGCGCGATACGATCGCATTGAATCGACTCGGTACGTCAGTCTCGGCACGCAACGTCTGCACGCGGCCGGTCACGATAGACAGGTTCGGCAAGCGCAAGCATCCCTTGGCTTGCTGCTGAAATGCAGTTTTCTTGTGCACGATATCGTTGGTCACTACGCCGCAGAACGGCATAGCGAGCGCGATCACAATCCCTGGCAGACCACCGCCCGAACCGACATCGAGCAATGACGCTGGCGAACGGGATGCAATATGCGGCACGATCGCCAGTGAATCGAGCAGGTGCTGGATCACCATTTGACGCGGATCGCGGATCGCCGTCAGATTGTAGACAGCATTCCATTTCGCCAGCAAACCGACATAGTCCAACAATCCCCCGATCTGTTCGTCTGACAGCGGAACGCCCAACTCGTTGGCACCACCACGCAATAATCGCTCAAGCTCGGGCCGTTGCGCCGTAAAGTCTTCAGGCATGCTTCGAACTACCCCACTCCCGGTACGGATCATTGCGCAGTAGACCGAGTGGAGGAAGCACCCATTGTGGCATCGACGGCTTCCGATTCAGTGAGAGGGGTATTCGCCGCCACCGCGCTTTTTTTCAGTGTCGAGCGACCTAGGCCTTTCTTTAGATGAACCATTAACAGCGAAATAGCCGCGGGTGTCACGCCGGAAATCCGTGAGGCTTGGCCGATGGTTTCAGGACGATGCTGATTGAGCTTTTGGCGGACCTCGAACGACAACCCGCGGACCTGCGCGTAATCCAAGTCCGCCGGCAACAGGGTACTCTCATGCGCTTCGTTCCGCTCGATTTCGCCTGTTTGTCGCTCGATATAGCCTTGATACTTAATCCCGATCTCGATCTGGTACTTGACCTGCTCGAGTAGCCCCGGATCGTCGATCAATACATCGGGCGGCGCATAGCGGCTGGCCTGCAGTGCCATCAAGTCGTCATAGCTAATTCCGGGACGGCGTAACAGATCCGCCAAGCTGTATTCGTGGTCGATCGGCTTGCCCAGCAACGCAACCGCGTCCTCCTCCGGCAACGTCTTAGGATTGACCCATATCGACTTCAAACGCGCTGTTTCACGTGAAACAGCCTCGCGTTTACGTGAGAATGTGTCCCATCGCACGTCGTCGACGACACCCAATTCCCGGCCGATTTCCGTCAGCCGCATGTCGGCGTTGTCTTCGCGCAGGCTCAACCGGTATTCAGCCCGGCTGGTGAACATCCGGTAAGGCTCAGATACACCTCGCGTCACCAGATCGTCGACGAGCACACCCAAGTACGCCTGGTCGCGACGGGGCACCCATGCATCGCGCTGTTGCACAAAGCGCCCCGCGTTAATGCCCGCCAGTAGTCCTTGAGCAGCGGCTTCTTCATACCCGGTCGTTCCGTTGATTTGCCCGGCAAAAAACAATCCTGCGATCGCCTTCGTCTCCAGCGATGCCTTCAGTGCCCGTGGATCGAAATAATCATATTCGATTGCATAGCCCGGCCGCAGGATATGGGCGTGCTCGAGACCTTTCATCGAGCGAATCAGGCTCAGTTGCACGTCGAACGGCAAGCTAGTCGAGACACCATTCGGATAGAACTCGTTCGTCGTCAGTCCTTCCGGCTCCAAAAAAATCTGATGGGAGTCTTTAGTGGCGAATCGATGAATCTTGTCCTCGATCGAGGGGCAATAGCGGGGGCCTACGCCTTCGATCACGCCAGTGTACATCGGTGAGCGATCCAGGCCACTACGGATGATCTCGTGCGTCCGCGCGTTCGTATGCGTCACCCAGCACGGCACTTGCCGCGGATGCTGGTCGACACGCCCCAGGAACGAGAATACCGGGATGGGGTCCAGATCACCCGGCTGCTCTTCCAGCTTCGAAAAATCGATGGATCGGCCATCAATTCGGGGTGGCGTGCCGGTCTTCAATCGTCCCTGTGGCAGCTTCAGTTCCCTTAGGCGCGCTGATAGCGACACCGCAGCCGGATCGCCAGCGCGTCCACCCGTATAGTTGTTCAGGCCGACATGGATCTTGCCGTCTAGGAACGTGCCTGCGGTCAAGACAACCGCACGAGACCGGAAGCGAATGCCGACCTGCGTGACAGCGCCTGCTACGCGGTCGCCTTCGATGATCAGGTCGTCAACGGATTGCTGGAACAACCACAGGTTCGGTTGGTTTTCCAAACGGCATCGAATCGCCGCCTTGTACAAGATACGGTCGGCTTGCGCGCGAGTCGCTCGAACGGCAGGACCTTTGGACGAATTGAGGATACGGAATTGAATTCCGGCTTCATCGGTGGCAGCCGCCATTGCCCCACCCAAAGCATCGACCTCCTTGACCAGGTGTCCTTTACCAATGCCGCCAATCGACGGGTTGCAACTCATCTGGCCAAGCGTCTCGATGTTATGTGTCAGCAGCAACGTCTTAGCGCCCATCCGGGCGGAAGCCAGTGCGGCTTCGGTGCCGGCATGTCCGCCGCCTACCACGATGACATCAAATTCGGTGGGGTAAAGCATGATGATGACGCGCCGAGCAACCGTGCGCGCCCCTGCAAAAGAGATAAGGGAATCAGTGAATTATAGCGGCTCAGCCACATAGGTGAATTGACTGCACGACCTACGTGTGAAAAAAGCGTCGTGTTTCACGTGAAACAACTGCGGGATCATCGCCGCGCCGACACTAGCCGCGAGGTCGGCCGTGATGAAACGCTACGCCGCAGCCTTCTTGGTAAGGTGTCGATCACGTTCGGATTCGCCGTAAGCAATGCCACGGGGCCTGCTAGCATCCAGTCACCAGTCTCGATCACATAGCCATAATTAAACGTCTGCAACGCGGCGCGCGCGTGCTGCTCAATCCATAACGTCGCCACGCTGGTGCTGCGCAAGTCCCCGATGACATGCAGGATTTCCTTCGTGGTCAGCGGCGCCCATCCCAGGCCCGGCTCGTCGAGCATCAGCAGATCGGGCTTGACCATCAACGCGTGGCCCACTGCCAACGTTGGTTGCTCACCGCCGGACAGCGTGCCCGCGGCCTGCTTGCACCTCTCCTTGAGCCGGGGGAACAAGCTAAAAACAACTTCATCTGATCCAGTTAGTGGCGCGCTCCGGCACGCTTGCGTCGATAGGGAACAAGTAACCGGTTATTCCCGACCGTCATCGACGCACACAACTCGCGCTTTCCGGCACCAGACACATGCCACATGCAGCACGGTGCTCCACCTCAATGCTGCTGACGTGTTCGCCAGATAGCGGACCGAGCTCTGGGCGTGGCCCGCGCAACAAACTCATGATAGCGTTCAGCAACATGGACTTGCCCGCGCCGTTCGGCCCGATGACCGGGTCGATCTGCCCCGCGCCCACCTTAATGTGCGCATCGCCCAGAACGACGAATAGGATTCGAGCCGCCCAATCAGTAACCAACAAGCTACGGCAAGCGGGTAACTGACCAGCCCGCCGATGATCGGGGCCGTCTATTTATTGAACCCACTCATATTATTCCGGAAAACCACGCGTAGTTTCCTTGACACTCAGCAGGCGAATGGCCATGTTGAGCGCGCATTGCATCATCCATCGATGACGCAAAAAAGACGGCGAATCGGCGCGCGCCTTTCGTCTTTAAGCCGGACAGATATCACGCTCTCCTCCATTTCGTGATTCTCCATACGCCCGCTGCATCACTACCGCATCATACGCAATGATCGGACGTACACCGATCTTGCCCGTACGTGGCTGTCGCGCATCGGACAATCGAATTGGCTCATGTCAGGCTTGCTATTCCCGACCGGTCATATAATTTTGCATAGCGAGTGTAACGACGCGCCTGCGGTGAGCGCGACCGTGACGACGGGTGTGGCCGCCGGCGCAGGGTGGCGCAGCCTGATTATGATCGCAACAGTCATCGTGATGGTGGCCGTGCCCAGCACACGCAACAGTCACACCGCGTGACACGGCCACGTGAATCGTGGCTGGCATACGATCGACGACAACGCAATTGTTTGATAAATATTAATCGACACCACAAATAAAAAGCGCTGTTGGACACTTCTCCAACAGCGCTTTCGTTTTTGGGCGCTTTGCGCCACTTGTCTCCTCGTTCTCCACTTGTAAATTGGGTGCGTCGAACGGTTTGAGATTAAACAATCGCCCGCCCTGCAACAACTAGCATTTACCCTAGTGGTGCATGACACTCACAATTAGCGCCTTCCTATTGCATCGCCGCGATGCGCTACACCGCTATTGCAGCCGCCACGCACGATGCAGTCACGCAGACACCGCGCGATGCTTACAGCCCCCATTGCCACGGCGCCGCTGAATGCCCTGCCCTATTATTCGGGCTCCATATAATATACAGAATCCCATTCTATCCGCCTCACACACGCAACGGCTTCACCTTGGCGACGATCCCCTCCACCACGCCACGCCTGAATAAAAGCACGCAGACGATAAGGAGGATACCCGTGATGAGGGTGACTGATTCGCCCCTCTTGCAGGTCCTCACGGGATGAAAAATCGTCGTGCCGATCTTCCCCGCTGCGGCACAGAACGCTTGCTGCGCCCGATAGGCGGCACCCGTCATGATTGCTTCCGGCTGATAGCAGGCCAACGTAGGCGAGGCGACGATATCGCGCGTCAGCAAAAGCGCGTGGCCACGACCCGCCGGTCATCAGCGGTGGACGGCCCCGATTTTGTCGTTGATAGCGGCTAGAACCTGATACCCGTGCAGCAGGACGTCATTTATCTGCATCGCATCCCACGGGACTAGCTAGACAATCCCGTCTTGAGCCGCCGCGCCAACTCCACCGCTAACCAGTTCATGCGCGCAGGCTTTTCAAAGGGTTTCACGTCGTATTGCTGGATCACGCGCGCCACCTCATCCTCGTTCGCCTCGCCTGTCACGAGCTTGCCCGTGAGCAGCAAAATGGGCGCGTCGCCGTGATGCGACTGACGGATCGACTGGATAATCTGTTCGGCCGTGCTGCTCTCCAGTAGCCAGTCAACAATGAATCCGTCGAACACATTTTCGCCAAGCGCCGCGCGGAACGTGGCCTCCGTGTTGTACGGCCGCGCAATATAGCCACGGGAATGGAAATACGAGCACATCTCCGCGGTCAATAACGGATCGTCGTCGAGTATCGCAATGACCGGGTTCACCTCGGGCGCGCCACGCGAGCGTATCAGAATCTGGTCCACCACGAAATACTCGCCCCGGGGCGCCGCTTCGACCGGAAACACCTCCCATCGATTGCTGTCCTTGAGCGCAACGAACTCCAGCCCCGACACATCATGCGCCCTCTCCCCAATATCGGCTAGGCAACGATAGACGGCCTCGCCAACATAAAACACCGCTTTTTGCATCTTCGCGGTCAGTGCGCCAACCGGCTCGCTCGAGTCCAGACCATCGAGCAGCATCGCGGCAGATTCGCCATACGCTTGCGCTACAGCCTTGACCTGCGTAATAGTCCACGGATTGGCGCCCTTCATTTTCCGATGAGCCTGCGAATAACTCAGCCCGAGGATGCGCTGAATCTCCGCCGCGTGCTGACGTTTGCCTACACCGTGTCGGTTCAGCAAATCATGAATTCGTATGGCAATCGCCAGCGACTCTTCTGAAACCTTGTCTTCGCTTGAATACATTTCATGTCTGGATTGTCTGCTCCGCCCTCATCCGGATGCCCGGATGCCCGGATCTGCCGAGAGCCGGCTCACCCGCACGCAGCTTGGCGTGCCCGCCCCTACAATGATGTAGCCGTACTCGCCGGCGCCGCCATGAGCCAGCGATTGCTGCCGTGCTGCGACTGGTCGAACAACAATGGGCACAAGATACGATGATACGCTAAGCTGCATGAGCAGCCGCGCGGCAGACGCCGTTCGGTCATTTACCGCCCCTATCGTCGTGGAGAGATCAATGGCACGCAATATCGAGATCAAAGCCCGAATTCCGAACATCGACGCGTTACGCGAGCGCGCGGCGGCGCTCGCCAACGGTGATGCCCCGCTAGTGTACCGCCAGCAGGATCACTTCTACGATGTGCCGCGTGGCAGGCTGAAACTACGGCAGTTCGAGGATGGCACGCCAGCCGAGTTGATCTTCTACCAGCGCGATGACCGCGATGGCCCAAAGGTGTCGTTCTACCAGCGCTGTCCGGTCGCGAATCCGCACGCCACGCATGCGCTACTGGCCGCGGCACTGGGCACGCGCGGCATCGTCACGAAGGAGCGCACCGTCTATCTGGCCGGCCGCACCCGGATTCACCTGGATCGCGTCGACGGACTGGGGGATTTCATCGAGCTCGAAGTCGTGCTCGCGCAGGATGACGAGGAGGCAGATGGCGAGGCGGAAGCACTCGATATCTTCGGCAAGTTGGGTGTATCCGACACCGACCTCGTGCCGCATGCCTATGTTGATCTGCTGCAGGAACAAGTGACGACATGATCCAAAAACTCAGCACCAACGAGCGCTCAAAGCTCGGCTCGACATTGCCCGCATGGCAGCCGGTCGAGGGCCGTGACGCGATTCGGCGCCAGTTGCAGTTCGCCGACTTCAACGCGGCGTTCGGCTTCATGACCCGTGTGGCGATTAAGGCACAGGAAATGAACCATCACCCGGAATGGTCCAATGTCTACAATCGGGTCGAAATCACGCTGGCCACGCACGAGGCAGGCGGCCTCACCACGCGCGACGTCGAGTTGGCCTGCTTCATCGATTTGATCGCCGGCGCGTCATAGGGTTGAAAGCTCACGCGGGCGCTGCCTTTCACGAATGTCAGCGCCCGTTCAACCGTATGTAAGCCTGCCACGCATCGCGCGCCACGGGGTCTAGCGCGTCCTCCGGAATGGCGTGCTGACGCGTTACAATCAAAAGCGCATAAGGTTTCGATAGCGCGCTCGCCTCGTTGCCCAGGCGCAATTCATCACCGGTGGACGGCGAACGAGCACGCCAGTAGTTGATTGCAGCTTCCAGCTCGTAAATCGAGATATTGGACATCACGGGCCCTTGTGCAAAACGCGGGGCCTTATCGCCCCAGCAGGCGGTCCAACCTATTGTACTTGAGCGACTTCCATGCGACTCCTCCTGATTGAAGATGACCGCCCCATCGCACGGGGTATTCAAAGCAGCCTAGAGCAGGCAGGCTTCACGGTGGACATGGTCCACGATGGCATTTTCGCGGAACAGGCCTTGACGCAAAACCGGCATGAACTCGTGATCCTCGACCTGGGTTTGCCGGGCATCGACGGCATGACGTTGCTAGCGCGATTCAGGCAGACGAATCGCCATACGCCGGTCATCGTGCTAACCGCCCGCGACGAATTGAACGATCGCGTGCAGGGCTTGAACAGCGGCGCCGACGACTACATGATCAAACCGTTTGAGCCAGCCGAACTCGAAGCCCGGATCCGCGCGGTCATGCGCCGCAGCGGGTCGCATGGCGACATGCCGCGCCCGGAGGTGAGCCTTGGCGGACTGCGGCTATCCGGCGTCGATCGGCGCATCTTCAACGACGACAAGCCGCTCGAGTTGTCGCCGCGCGAGTTCGCGGTGCTCGAGATGCTGCTGTTGCGCCACGGACGCGTGGTCAGCAAGGCGCAGTTGCAGGACCACCTAACGCACTTTGGCGGCGACCTCGGCGACACGGCGATCGAAGTCTATGTGCACCGCGTACGCAAGAAGCTCGAGCATTGCCGCGTTGAAATTGTGACCGTGCGCGGCTTCGGCTACCTGCTTCAGGAAATCCACCAGAATTCATGACCAACGCGAAGAGTCTGCGTCGCTCGCTGCTGCGCAAGCTGGCGGCGCCGTTGTCGATGCTGGCATTGATGAGCGGACTCATTGCGTACTGGCTCGCGTGGGAATACACGGAGCGGGTCGTGGACCGTTCGATGGTCGATCTGGCCAGCGCAATTGGACGGCAGGTCGAGTTGTCCGGGCCGGACGCGCCGCGGACCGTGCCGCCGCTCACGCATGCAATGTTTTCTGATCCGGCGCAGCAGTTGATCTACCGTGTGAGCCGCGGCAACCAGCTAATCGCCGGTGACCCGGCTTTGCCGCTGCACGGCACGCGGGTGCGCCATATGCACTACGCGTACGTGTTCGATGCCCACTACGGCGACAGCGTGGTACGGGTGGCCCAGGTACGGGTCGAACAGGTGAACAGCGATGCAATCATCATCGAGGTGGGCCAGCATGTCACACACGGCTACCAGATCGCCGCTGAATTCCTCGTCGCGATCATGATGCCGCTGCTGATTTTGCTGTTCGCCGGCTGGGTAATCGTATGGCGCGTAGTCAATCAGCAGTTGAATCCGCTTACCGACCTGGCTGACTCGCTAAACCGCCAGACGCACCGATCGCTGGAGCCCGTGGATGAAACGCACGTGCCACTGGAAATCCGCCCGTTGACCAGTGCGCTAAACGCGTTACTCGATCGGTTGAAAGCAGCGCTGGACGCACAGCGCAAATTCATTGCCGATGCCGCGCACCAATTGCGCACGCCGTTGACCGCTGTCAAGCTGCATGCCGAACAGGCCAGCGTGGCCAAGGACAACACGACGTTGCGGCTTGCGCTACACGAGCTGCGCACCTCGGCGGACCGCGCAGTGCGCCTATCTAACCAATTGTTATCGTTGGCCCGTGCAGAACCGGAGGAGCAAAACGCGCGATTCGTCGACATCGATCTGACCGAACTCGCGTTCGACACGGGCGCGGAATGGGTGCCCCGTGCGCTGGCCGCGCAGCTGGATCTGGGCTTTCACTACAATCCACCACCGGACGGCAAACCACTGATCGTGCGGGGCAATCCAGTGCTGCTGCGCGAGGTCATCGGCAACTTGATCGATAACGCGCTCAAATATGTCCCACCGGCGCGGCCCAGCGGCGGCGGCATCGTCACGGTCACGGTCGGCCGTGTCGACGCCCCGCTCCACGATGCCGGATTGGCCGACGATCGCGCGAGCGCGGCCGTTGAACCAGCCGCTCGCTTCCCCGGAGCCCGGCCGCCCGCCGACCTGCGCCGCTGGGCGGAAGTGGTTGTCGAAGATAACGGCCCCGGTGTGCCGAAGGCGCTGCATGCCGACCTATTCAAGCGCTTTTTCCGCGGCGACGCGCAGACCGGCAGCGAAGGACCGACGGGCGCGGGCCTGGGGCTGGCCATCATACGGGACATCATCGCGCTGCACGGCGGCTCGGTACACTATGAAGATGCGCCAGGCGGCGGATCGCGATTCATCGTACGTCTGCCGCTGCCCTCGTTGCACAAGCCTGGACACGATGACGCGCCACCGACGCCGGCCCACTGAGCTCCAGTGTGGCCTATGAATGCCACCCGGGCCCGCGGCGGGCCCGGGCCGCGCTCAACGCTTTTTCTTCGCTGAGGCCGAATTGCGGTGCTGGCGGCTGCCGTTACGCAGCTTCGCGCCGCCGCTGGTGGCAAGCGGCTTCTCGCTAGTAGCACGCGGTTTTCTGCCGCCGCTGGACACCGGCGACGATGATGCGAGCATCGTGCCACGGCACTTTTTCGCGCCACACCGGCATTCATATTCCTTCTTCAGCTTCTTAGTCAGTCGTGCGTCGATGACCAGCCCGTAGTCGTAGAATAACTCCTCATCCGGCTCGATCGCGCGAATCGCATGGATGAATACGCGCCCGTCGATCTCTTGCGCTTCGCAGTTCGGCGCACACGAATGATTGATCCAGCGCGCACTGTTGCCCTCGACCTTGCCATCGATCACTGTGCCGTCATCCAGCGCGAAATAAAATGTATGGTTTGGCTGCTCGGGATCGTGCGGATGGCGACGCAGCGCTTCCTTCCAGGAAATGCGCTCTCCTTTGTATTCGATCAACTGTTCGCCCGACGCAATCCTGCGGGTCGCGAACACGCCTTTTCCATGCACTCCAGAGCGACGCACGGCGATCCTGCGTGAACTCATCGAATTGTCCTTCCCGAAGAATCAACTGTGAAACTTTGCATCGTACACGCACCCCATTACGCTGTTCAACGCGGGCACGCATCGAATGCATCGCGGATCGCACCGACGAGCCGTGCCGCGCATGTCCCACAGTCCGAGTTCCGCCAGCGTGATGCGGCCAACCGGTTTCACTGCCCTCGCCTTGAGGCTCAGCATGCCGGCCCCGCGCAGCGCTCATTGGCCCAGATGGATCATGTACCCGTCCGTGGCCCAGCCCTGCGACGTCGAGACCGGCACATCGGCGAGATAAAACGATCCGGTTCGCGAGCGAGCATCACGTCGCGCAGCCGGAACGGTGAAAGAAAAACGCTCACCGCGGCACGATTCCAGGTAGTGGCACCCTGCACACGAGCATGGTATGGGGGAACGCTGCTACCGGACGCGCGCCGACGGCAATGCGCTGCACGTCCGGCCCTCGCCACGCCTGATGCCAGACGCTGCCGCCACGACGTTGCAACGCCCGTGCTTAGGCGGCTTGCGAGAAGATCTTCCAGGTTCTCTTCTGTGTGGGTACGTCGGCTTCTTCGAAGACCGAACAATCGAGCCGCAGATCTGTGTCACTCATCGACAGATCGAGCAACTCGCACCGGTGGGGTGTCTTCTTCGGGGACTTGCTCGGCACAAAATGAGTACATGACACACACATCCGGTGACGCGGAATATGATCTTTCTCCTGCATCTGCCAAATCATCTTCAACAACGAGCGATAGAAGTGCGATTGCTCCTCCGCGCGCAGCACACCGAGCGCATGCCCGATGAAGTCGGGCCATTGCAACGCTTTTTTGGCAGCCGTCTTGCCGCGCGCGCTCAGGCGCACCGCGAGCGCCCGCCCATCGTCTAGCGCGCGGCGTTTCTCGACCAAGCCTTTGCTCTCCAGGGTACTGACCGCATCGCTGGTGGTGGCCGGTGTCAATGCCGTCTCACGCGCGATCTCGCCCAAACGCATCGGTCCCTTGCGCTGCATCAGCAACACCAGGATTTCTCCCTGGGTCGGCGTCAGGCCCGCGCCTTCTGCCCAGCCCCAGGCCTGACTGCGCATTGCCGTACTCAGCCGCAGCAACCCATGGGTAATTCGACCGGTTACCCTATCGCCGTAGACCCCTTCGCTCATAGTCGTGTTTTGCAATCCATCCAAGATAAGTATAAAGACGGGAGACCGCAGCGATGCACTGCCGCTCCCTCCGTCCGGTTCACTACCGGCGCCGCGCTGCCGTGCGCCAAAACGCCGACAATGAAAGTTCGTACCACGATGTTCCGGTGGCCACGTTACCGGGTCGGCGTGTCCATTCTATGCGAGCCTGGAGAATAGGTCATGTCGCGATCAGACATAAACTGTGGATAATCCAGCAAAAAAACGGCGTTGTTTGCGATGCATCCATTCTGAACAAGTGTCCAACGGTAGCGGCAAGCTCACATCTGTTCATCACGATCCACCGTGGCAACACCGCAATTCCTATTGTTATTATTTTCGTAACGCATTGATATACTAGTGTTTTCTTCGGTTTTTCACGCTGTTGGCACGCTCTAGTTAACTATTATTACCGTTGTATACGAAATTTCTGATAGTCCTGGTGAGGATGTCGAATCGAGTTCACTACAGGATTGAGCGCATACATTTCCAACGTTTACCAAGCTTTCCGCACGCCTACATATAATGGCGGACAACGATAAATCGCCGGAGTTCCGTGGGGCTATTCGTTATTCAGTAAGTTGATCCGGGCGCGGCCACCACGCGCCATAAGGACGGGATTGCGAAACAATTGCCAGCACAGCAATAACGACAACGCGGCGATGTATCAGCCCCGCCAGCGCAGCGTCTGCTGCCGCACCACTTCGGGCAGCGACTGTTCCTGGCTGAAGACATTGCGCAGCCATGTCGCATCATTCTCGCCGCTTCGTGCGATTCGCTCAATGTCGGTCAGCGCGTCGATCGAGCCCAGCGCGCGCGCATGCGGCTCTAGTGCGGCAAGCGTTGCCAGGATATCTTCACCGATCGTGCGCCGCTCACGGGTCTGTGGATTGACAAGCACACCGGAAAGTCCAAAACGGCATGCCTCGAAACGGTTGAACGTATAGACGAGATAGTCGTCCTCGGACAGTGTCAGCGGCCGGTCGAGCAGCAAGTAACGCGCGAGCGCTTGGATGTACGACGCAATCGCCGCAGCCCGGTCAATTGACAGCGGCGTATCCATCACGCGCACCTCAATGGTGCCGTAGCCGGGCTTCGGCCGGATATCCCAGTAGAAGTCCTTCATACTGTTCACTACGCCGGTGCTGACCATTTTTGAGAAATACGTCTCGAAACCTTCCCAGGTCAGTTCGTACGGCGCGCGGCCCGAGAGCGGAAAGGCAAATACCGAATTTAGCCGCGCCGAATGAAATCCCGTGTCCACACCCTGCACGTACGGTGACGACGCTGATAACGCAATGAAATGCGGAATGTACCGCGACATCGAATGCAGGAGGAACAATGCACTGTCCGCGTCCGGGCAGCCGACATGCACGTGCTGACCGAACACGGTGAATTGCTTGGCCAGATAGCCGTACAGTTCCGATAAGTACTGGAACCGCGGCATGTCGAAAATCTGCCGCTCGTTCCATTGCTGGAAGGCATGGGTGCCGCCGCCGCATAGCCCGACATTGAGTTGGTCGGCCGCGGAAACCAGCATGTCACGGATCACACAAAGCTCGTCCAGGGCCTGTGCATGGGAGCGACAAATGCCGGTCGACAGTTCAATCATGCTTTCGGTGATCTCGGGCGTGACCGCGCCCGGTGTCTTTTGGCCCTTGATCAGCCGCATCAGGTCGGATGCGGCCTTGGTCAGGTCATAGTCGTGCGTATTGACGACCTGGATCTCCAACTCGACGCCGAACGTGAACGGTTCCGAATTGATGAAGGGTTCGAGTGCCATGATCAACGCCTTTGGATACTTCAATTATGCTTGTTCCATACCTGGCCGCAGCCGCATGTCGCGGTTGCGCCGATCGTCACTGACGCCGTTCGCCCGCGCGCGCCAGTCCCCAATACACGAGCAGTGGCGCAGCCAGTTGCAGCGTGACAATCGAGCACATCAACACGGCTCGGAACGCGGGGTCGAAGTCAGGATACAACGCATAGGTGTCATCCATCAGCAAGTACGCGAGCGCGGACATCGGCGCAAGTGACACGCCCAGCGCAGTGCCTTGACGCAGGTCGATACCGCTGGGCTTGGCAAATGCCAGCACACCTACCAGCTTGGCGACAAAGCGCGCGACGATCAACACCAGTGCGGCCAACCCACCCATCGCAATCTGCGACCATTGGAAGCTGAGCAACGTCAACACAAACAGGATCACGGTCAGCAGCCAGCCGGCGCTGCCGAAATGCTCGGGCCATAGCTGTGGGCGCTCGTCCAGGTTCTTAAAGATGATCCCCGCCGCGAGCAAGGCCAAGACCGTCGACAGCTTGAATAAATGCGCGATGGCGATCGCCAGCAGCACGAGACCGAAAACCGCGACAAACGAATGCTCGTCTTGCAAGCCGATGCGCCGGTACAGGAAATTACAACTGCGCGCGAGCCCGTAGGCCAGCACCGACGAGCCGACGATCAAGTAGATCGGCTGCACAATCGTGGCGAACGCGTTGCCGTAATATTCCTGGTGCAGCCAGCCAGACACTAGCTTCACTAATACGACAGCGTACATGCTGTTCAGTGCTGCAAGGGTCAGCAAGCGCTGCGTGACCTGCCCCTGCGCACGCAGTTCGGTCTTTAACTGGATGACCATCGCAGGCGAAGTCGCGATTGCGATCGCCGCTAGCACGGTTGCCTCGACGACCGGCATCTTCAAGGACAGCAACGCGCCAAGCACCGCGATGAACGTCAACGCGCCCTCGGCCAGACTCGATACGATCAGCCACGGATTCTTGCGCAACCAGCGCAAGTCGACGCGGCTGCCGAGCTCAAACAACAACAGACCGAGTGCCACATCCATCAACAAGCGGGTCGAAAAACCCAATGTCGCATCAATCGCATGCGCACCGGCGCCCGAAGCCACCAGGCCGATGATCGCATAGCCGGTAATGCGCGGTAAGCGAAACGCTCGCCAACAGGCTTCACCGCACAATCCGGCAATCAGCAAAACGAGTCCGGCATAGAAAACCGCGTCGGGAACCAGCGGCCAGCTCGGAAAAAAAGAAAACGCCGACTTCATCGTGATGCCTTCTCCTGTCAAGTATCCAGTGTTTCTGCAAAGTATTTGCCTAGGGGACAGTCGTTGCGCACCACCGGCGCTTAAGGCTGGCTCATTATCTACGATCGTCGCCGGTTCGCATGTGGCCGCTAGGCGGCACGCGTGGCGATACCATCCCGTGCGGACACCGCATCGAAACACCGCGGCGTGAAGAAAGTGTGCTGCCTGGTATGGCCGTTCGGGCACATTCCGCCACGGTGTCAACTGCTTCGACTGGCGGGCGTGACCGCCGTTGCACCACGGATCGTTATAGCTATGCGTCCCGCACGATGCCGGACAAGCCGGATTGGCTGCCCGGGCAAACACGAGCAGAGTAGAAAGTGCCTGATTTTGCCACAGCCCGGCTATCCCGACGCAACGTTGCGGACCCTAAATGAAATTAGCCAGTCTGAGCCGGTAAAAACAGCGCGATCTTCACTGGCGAGGCATGAGCGATAGGTCATTTCGACCGATAGATACCTTGCGCGATGCGATTCGAGGCATTTGACGCAAGTGCGCTCGTTCCCGGACAGCCGCGCGATGCATTGACGCCTGTCTTGTCCACTCGGCTTTCGCGTAATCAAACCACGCTTCTCCAGTCGCTTGAGCACATCGGCCATCATCGTGCAGTCGATGCCCAACCCTGCACAACGATACCTGGCGCATGCCGGGGATGCCTGCCACAGCTGGGCTGGCAAACGGTGCTGTAAGAATGCAAAGGCAAATTGCTTATAGCGCCCAAAAGGCAGCGAATAGTGAATTGAGTTACGTTGGCGCATAAGAGAACCTGGCTGTTGCCAAAGTGTCGTGTGGACAGAGATGGGTTTCTCGAGTGCCCCGGTGTGTGCGTCTGGTTCAGTCATCTACGCTGGAATATTGGGTTGTGGTCGTTGAAATTGACGGTTTTCACATAGCGTGCGTTTGCCTAGCCCAGCATAACCGGGCGTTGGAGTGTTGGTTTTAATGTTTACCGTATATGTAAACGTAGTAGAAGTTAACAAGGTGGTGCTCTATCTGTGGATAACCTAAGTTAACGCCTTGTAAACATCCACTTGCCATACTGAGAAGTCGCCGGAAAAAATGTGTGATGCGCGATGCTTTCGCCGAACAACTTTCTTGACGCAAGATCACGGTCAGCAGTTACCCAGAATAGGTCCACATGCCGTGCGTTGTTAACTCACGCAGTTATCCACAGCACAAGGTGGATAACCGGCGAACGAGCATTAGGCCACCGCGCTGTGCCACCGTGTCGCTCTAGCGCTGTGCCATGGCGCGCAGTGCGCGTAGTAGGTAACGCGCCGGATCCAATGCATCGGCCAGGTCCCGCTCCAGTGGCCAAGGCTCGCCGTTGATTTGGCTGGCGAGCAATTCGCCGCCTATCGCCGCCCACACGAGTCCTCGTGAACCATAGGCGAATGCGCCGTACAGGCCTGGGTGTCGTTGCAGGTCCGGGAGCCGTGCGCCGCACTGGGAGGCGCCGGCCGCCATCGGATTCGCTTCGTTCACCAGCGGACCGACCATGGGCAGCCGGTCACTGACCACGCAGCGTAGGCCCACCCGCCCCTGTATCCTGGTCCAGTCGACTGACGGCGCGATTCCCGGTATTAGCGCGCGCAGGCGGGCGAGATTCTCGTCATGTGACGCGCGCCGCTCGTCCAAACCGGCGTCGTCCATGTCGTAGCTCGCGCCGGTCATCAGGCGGCCGCCATCCAATGCCAGGGCGTAGCCATCGCCGATTACAGGTACGCGAAGCGAAGCCGGCGTGGCGTGTGGCAATATCGTCAATTGCCCACGAGCCGAGCGCACCGGCGCGTGTGCCATATGGCCCAGACGGACCGCGTCGTGCGCGTTGGCGATGACCACGACGGGCGCCGTGGCGATTCGCCCGCCTGCTGCATCGAGCGCATGCCAGTGTCCCGCGTCACGAACGAGTTGTTCAACACGCACGCCGAACAGCGTGCGCCACGCCAGGCTTTGGCCGTTCGCGGCGAGTGTGATGTGTGCCGAGGCCAATTGGGCGCGGCACAGTGACGGCGGCGCGATCCACCCGCCACGTGGGAACCAGACGCCACCGCGTTCGAGCGTGACGCCAGCGTGGGCGCTGGCCACATCGCGGTCCACCGCGACGGCGAATCCAGCCGGCAGTCCGGCTGCGGCGATGGCGTCGCGCAATGCCGCGGCGTCGACGTCGTCTTGCGCGAGTTGCAGCAGCCCGCCGGCGTGCCAGTGCAGCACATGGCCGGCGTCGGCCAATGCCTGCCAGGCCCGCAGCGCATACAGGAAGCCCGCGCTCGAGAGCCGCGTGGCGGGTGTCGTTGCGCGCGCGATCATCGGATGGAACACGCCCGCCGGGTTACCTGAAGCTTCACTTGCCGGCGCATCGCGTTGTTCCAGTAGCGTGATCGCCCAGCCGCGCGCAGCCAGCCGCTCGGCTACCGCGCAGCCGGCCAGCCCCGCACCGACCACGATCGCATGGCGGTGCGTCCAGGCAGCGCGCGGCGGCGGTTCATGTCGTCGGACCCGGTAGGCCGGTGCGAATTCGCCGACCAGCATGTCGCGCTTGGTGCCGTAGCCCCGCGCCTTACGGTGCACGAAACCGGCGCCGGTGAGCGCAGCCTTGACCTTGCCGGCCGACGTATAAGTGGCGAATGTGGCGCCTACTTCGGCCATCCTGGCCAGCGCCTTGAAGATCGCGGGCGACCATAGCGCGTCGTTCTTGGCCGGCGAGAAGCCGTCGAGATAGAACGCATCGGCGCGCACGGCCAGCTTGGGCAGCATTTGCGCTGCATCACCCAGTGCCAGTGTCAATGTGACGCGTCCGTCATCGAACGCCAGCCGATGAATGCCGGGCGTGAGCATGGGCCAGGCGCGCACCAGCTTGCGCGCAAGGCCTGCAAGTTCATCATGCGAATCGAGCAGGCGCGTAAGGAGCGTGTCAAGATCGTCGTGGTTGAACGGATGTTTTTCGACGGAAACGAAATGCAGCCGATCGCATCGCGAGGGGTCGCCGCGCCACTGCGACCATGTGACGAGGAAGTTCAAGCCGACACCGAAGCCGGTCTCCACGATCGAAAACACCGCCTTGTGTCGCCAATTGGCGGGCAGCCGGTTTCCTGCGACGAACACGTGCAGCGCCTGGCCGATGCCTCCCATCGCGCTATGGTAGATGTCATCGAACAGCGGTGAATAAGGGGTGCCGTCCTCGCGCAACGCCAACTGCGCGGCAATGAGTGGACCCGTCATCGAGCTCGAACGTTGGCAAAAACCAACGCTGGCCAGGTTTTTATCGGGATGGGAGCGAACATCGCATTCCTTTTCGGCACAAACTGCACACAGCGCGTGAAAGAGCAGGTAAATTCTGCAGAACCCTTGTCAACAAAGGGTTTGCCGTGGTTATCATATCAAGTGCCGTCCACGCACGTGGGAGTATGTCAGTCTGGGCCGGGAGGCAGCAACGCTGATGTCCCATCGCCGCAGGGGGTGCGGGGAACGCTTGCAGCAAGATCGCGGGGCTCGACGCCATGGCGCGCGCACGTATAATCGGCGCGTTTGTGGCGTTCGTAATCAACCAACTTTAAAAGGATACGTATGAACAAACAGGAACTGATCGACGCGGTCGCCGCGCAGACCGGCGCCAGCAAGGCGCAAACCGGCGAGACGCTCGACACGCTGCTCGAAGTCATTAAGAAGGCCGTGTCTAAGGGCGACAGCGTCCAGTTGATCGGCTTCGGCAGCTTTGGCTCGGGCAAGCGCGCGGCGCGCACCGGCCGTAACCCGAAGACCGGTGAGACGATCAAGATTCCCGCTGCAAAGACAGTTAAGTTCACGGCCGGCAAGGCGTTCAAGGACGCCGTCAACAAGCGTTAACCGCTACGCTGGCAGGCGTGCCGCCCGCCGCTCGCGAGCGGGTGCACTTTCCCCGCGCCACGCCCAGCGAGCACGCCGGGCGTGGCGCGCGGCACCGTGGTTCACATTGACTGGCTGGCGAACGCCGGCAACCCGGGTGTGTTCCCGGGCGGATCATCGACATCGCTGACGTGATCAAACGTTTCGCTCCATTGCGGAAACGGGTCGGCGAATTCTTGCCATGCCGACGGATCGGTGCCCTGTTGTCTTGCTTGCCATTGCGCATCGGTTAGCACGCACGCGTCGAGCCGTGCTTGCCACGCATCGCGATCTAGATGCGCGCCGATCAGCACGAGTTCCTGGCGACGATCACCGATCGTCGGGTCACTCCAATCCCCATGCCAGTCCGCTTCCAACTCCGACAGGAACGCGTCGTCTCGCGGCCACGTGTCGCGCGGCTGGGCAGCCCACCATGCCCCGGCCGGTCCGTGCCGGCCTGAGACAGCGTGCCGGCAAGGTCGTTGCGGGGAGCAAGCCAGAAAAAACCCTTGCCGCGCAGCACGCCGCGCCAGGCAGTCTCGTCGTGCAGCAGGTCCCAGAACCGTTGCGGATGAAACGGCCGGCGCGACCGATACACCCCATTGCTGATGCCGAATGCGTCGGCCTCGCCGGGATCATCGTGGTGCAGCGACGCGAGCCAGCCTGGTGCGCTCGCCGCGTACCCGTTGCGCATCGATATTGACTGATGCGACATCGTTGACGATGACGGCCACGCGTAAGCCGGTGCGGTTCGCGAGGATATGATTGAGCAGTGTAGTCTTGCCGGCGCCAAGAAAACCACAGAGCACGGTAACAGGGAGGGGGCGCAAGTCATCGCCGTATTCTACGCCTGCCGCCGCCGCTCGCGCTGCTCAACTCAGCGCTGCGCGAGTAGGTTCCACTTGTTCAGGATCGCCATAATCTGCTTGGCGTACTTGTCGCGCAGCGCCGGTGTTTCGGAATGGTAAGAGCCGACCGCCTGCCAGGTATTGCCGTACTTGTCCATTTGGCGCCGCAAGTGCCAGGCGGCGATATAGACGGCCTTGCATGGTTCCATGAGCGTCTGGTGCGAGATGCCATACGACGCGAGCTTGGGCAGGTGGATCGAGTTGATCTGCATCAGGCCATAGTCGATCGAGCCGTTCGCGTTCTTATGCAGGGCATCAGGCCGGTTGTGCGACTCCTGCCACGCGATCGCGCGCAGGATCAGTGGATTCACGTGATGATAGGCAGCCGCGTTGTCGAAGCAGTCCGCATGCGCGCGCGGCGACGTCAGCGCGAGCACGCTGGCGGCAAAGGCGATCGAGGTGACGGATCTCAGGTTCATCGTTTCGGACAGGAGCAGTTTCAAGGCGGCACCCAGCGTGTACAATGTGCGGCGACCCCGGCGCGGTACGGGCCAGCACGCGCACCTTCGTGCCACTTCGTCGCTCATGGTAGCGCATCGGGATGCCTGGTTTGAAGCATGGCTTCGCGCCGGCACGCGTCACTGCGCGGTGCGCCGCCGAGTTGCGCCGCGCGTGGCCCATCATCTGGCACGATAGGCAGCAGAACTAGGC
Organism: Mycetohabitans sp. B8; assembly: GCF_021991875.1. Classification (GTDB taxonomy): domain Bacteria; phylum Pseudomonadota; class Gammaproteobacteria; order Burkholderiales; family Burkholderiaceae; genus Mycetohabitans. Next base: position 170,030 of record NZ_JAHLKR010000001.1, on the reverse strand, counting down.
GTTTGCCCACAGAAGCGGCAGGCACAATAGTCTGCCGCCGGCATTTTTGCCATTGTGACGCATGCGTGTACAGTAAGGATCGCTTAAGGATAGTTTTTTGTCCGAATTCAATGAATGATCGCTCTTGTGATAGTTCAAACATAAAAAGCTGTTAATGTTGCAGTTTTGGCACCGCGCACGGCATCTTTTGCGGTGTCACCCCAAGCTGCTTGCATAATTGATCGGCCTGAGCACTGCCCGGCCGGCGCCAAACATCACTATCCAATGACACAGAATCGTTTTCCTGCGCGGCGCATGGCGCGTTCGCTGCTGGTCGCGGGTCTGATCGCCGCCGTGCTCGGGGCGTCGCCCGCTCGTGCGCAGGTCACCTTGAATTTTGTCGATGCCGAGATTGATCAGGTCGCCAAGGCAATCGGCGCGGCGACCAACAAGACGATCATTGTCGACCCCCGCGTCAAGGGGCAACTGAATCTCGTTTCCGAGCAGCCGGTGCCGCAGGATCAGGCACTCAAGACGTTGCAGTCCGCGTTGCGGATGCAGGGTTTCGCCCTGGTGCAGGACCACGGTGTGCTGAAGGTCGTGCCGGAGGCCGATGCGAAGCTGCAAGGCGTGCCGACTTATATCGGCAACACGACGCCGGCCCGCGGCGACCAAGTGGTCACACAGGTGTTCCAGTTGCGCAATGAGTCAGCGAACAACCTGCTGCCGGTGCTGCGGCCATTGATCTCGCCAAATAACCAAATTGCCGCCTATCCGTCGAACAATACGCTGGTAGTGACCGATTACGCGGACAACGTGCGCCGTATCGGTCAGATCATCCGAGGCGTGGACATGTCGGCCGGGGCACAGGTGCAGATTGTGCCGTTGAAGAACGCCAGCGCAATCGATGTCGCGCAACAACTGGGCAAGCTGCTCGACCCGGGTGCTATCGGCGGCACCGATGCAACGCTGCGAGTGAGCGTGAACGCTGATCCACGGACCAATTCAGTGCTGCTGCGCGCGGTGAGCCCGTCAAGGCTGGCGGCGGCGAAATCGTTGATTGCGACGCTGGACGCGCCGACGATGCAACCGGGCAATATCCACGTGGTGCCGCTGCGCAACGCCGAAGCGGTACGCATGGCTAAGACGCTGCGCGGCATGCTTGGACAGGGCAGTCGCGGGGCAACGGGCTCGGAATTGCAAGACAGCGGCGGCAAATCTGATTCGTTCGGCGGCGGTCTTGGCAGCTCCACCGGCGTCTCTGGGCTGCCACCGCTGCCGTCGGGCTCGTCCAGGTCCAGTGCCATGAGCAGTAACCCGTTGTCGGGCAGTGGCGGCGCCGGCGGATTCGGCTCCGGACAGTCAAGGGACCAGCGCTTCGGCAACAAGGAAAGTAGCAACGACGACAATGCGCAGGGCGGCATCGTGCAGGCCGACCCGGCCACTAATTCGCTCATCATCACCGCGCCAGAGCCGTTGTACCGGAACATCCGCAATGTGATCGATCAGCTTGACCAGCGCCGGGCGCAGGTCTACATCGAAGCGGTGATCGTGGACATGAACGCGACCTCTGGTGCCAACCTCGGTATCCAATGGCAGGGCGCGCTACTGTCGAACAACGGCAACAATGGGTTGTATGGCGGCTCGAACTTCAATGCAAACGGCAGCCAGGGCATCGTCGGCTTGAGCGCCACCGGTGCCATCGTCGCGCAGGACCCGGCCACCGCGGCTGCACAGATTGGCCCGAACAACCTGCTCAACAACGGCCTGAACATCGGCTTGTTACACCGCTTTGGCAAGATCTTCGGCCTGGGCGGCCTGTTGCAGGCGCTGGCCACGAGCAGCGATACCAACATCCTGTCCACGCCTAACCTGATCACGCTGGACAATGAAGAAGCGCGGATCGTGGTCGGCCAAAACGTGCCGGTGGTGACCGGTTCGTACGCGACGCCGACCGCCAATACGACGACCTCGGTCTCCGCGTTCAACACGTTCGATCGCCAGGACGTGGGGATCACGCTGCATATCAAGCCGCAGATCAGCGAGGGCGGCGTACTCAAGCTGCAAATCTACCAGGAGGATTCCGCTGTGCAACAAGGCACGCAGTCCAACCCTGGTGGTGTGTCGATCACCAAGCGCTCGATCCAGTCCACCGTGCTTGCGGACGACGGCGAGATCATCGTGCTCGGTGGCTTGATCCAGGACAACTACGCGAACGGCAATTCGAAGGTGCCATGGCTGGGCAATATCCCGGTGCTCGGCAGTCTGTTCCGCAGCGAATCGAAGACGCGCACGAAATCGAACCTGATGGTGTTCCTGCGTCCGGTGATCGTGCGCGACCAGGCCACCAGTAGCCAGCTGGCGCTGGACCGCTACGAGTATTTGCGTGCCGAGCAGGCTGCATACCAATCGGATAACCGGATTGTCAAGGACCGCGAAACGCCGTTGCTGCCGCCCGCGCCGCTAGGGCCGAGCGAGGGCGGCGGGCCTGCGGCGAACAACGTGTTCGACCTGCGCTCGACATATAGTCGAGGCGGGTCGTACCATGGCAATGGAGCTGATGCACGCGGCAACGGCGCTGCGGCGGCGAGCGCGCCGCCGTCTGTTGGCGCCGCACCCGATGTGTCTGATGCACCCGGGGTGTCCGAGGCAGCCGAGGTGTCCAACGCACCTGGCGTGTCTGTTGGCAATGCCGCTGCACCTGTGGGCGCGTCGCCTGTGCCAGCGTCGCCGGCCGATTCCATGGTGGCGCCCGGACAGCATCCGTGACGCCTGCCCTTTCTGTACAGACGGGTCTGTCGATGCGTACCGTGACTGCTTCGAACGAAACTGTTGCTGACCGCGAGCCGCCGTCGCCGTTGGCCGCGCGGCTGCTGCCTTACGCGTTCGCGCGCAGCGGCCAGATCCTGATCGCGCACCAGCACGCCAGTGGACTGGATGTGTGGATCAGCGAGCGCACTAGTGCCGCGGCGCTGGCCGAGGTGGCACGCAACTTCGGTGCGCTGACGCTGACCCGCTTGCCGTCAGACGAGTTGACGCAGGCGATCAACAGCGCGTACGCGCGGCAGGACGGCAGCGCCGCGCAAGTGGTCGGCGAGGTCGAGGGCGAAGTCGACTTGTCCAGGTTGATGCAGGACATTCCAGAGGTCGAGGATCTGCTCGAGTCCGAGGACGATGCGCCGATTATTCGGATGATCAATGCGCTGCTCACGCAGGCTGCCCGCGAAGGCGCGTCGGATATCCACATCGAGCCGTTTGAGAACACGTCAGTCGTGCGCTTTCGCGTGGACGGCACGTTGCGCGACGTGGTGCGGCCCAAAAAGGCGCTGCATGGTGCGCTGATCTCGCGCATCAAGATCATGGCGCAACTGGACATCGCCGAAAAGCGCCTACCGCAGGACGGACGCATCACGTTGCGCGTCGGCGGGCGTCCGGTCGATGTCCGGGTATCGACGTTGCCCACCGGTCATGGCGAACGCGCGGTGCTGCGGCTGCTCGAAAAGGACGCGCAGCGATTGAACTTGGAGCGGCTGGGAATGGGCCCCGATACGCTTGCGCAGTTTGACAAGCTGATTGGACGCCCGCACGGCATCGTGCTGGTGACCGGTCCGACCGGTTCGGGCAAGACCACGACGTTGTACGCGGCGCTGTCGCGGCTGGAGACCGAGACGTCGAACATCATGACGGTCGAGGATCCGATTGAGTACGATTTGTCCGGCATTGGGCAGACGCAGGTCAACGATCGCATCGGGATGAATTTTGCCCGCGCGCTGCGCTCCATCTTGCGGCAGGACCCGGACATCATCATGATTGGTGAAATCCGGGATCTGGAGACGGCGCAGATTGCGGTGCAGGCGTCGCTGACCGGGCACCTGGTGCTGGCCACGTTGCACACCAACGATGCAGCATCCGCGGTGACGCGGCTCACCGACATGGGTGTGGAGCCCTATCTGCTCGCGTCGAGCCTGCTGGGCGTGCTTGCGCAACGTTTGGTGCGCCAGTTGTGTCCGGTATGCAAGCGACAGAGCGTCGAGGATGGCCGCGTGCAGTGGCATCCGGTCGGTTGCGACAAATGTGGCCACTCGGGTTATACCGGCCGCCGTGGCGTCTATGAATTGTTGGTGATTGATGACGCGATCCGCACGTTGATTCACCGCAATGCATCGGATGCCGAACTGCTCCAGCGCGCACGCGCGAGCGGCATGCGTACATTGCGCGAGGATGCGCAGCGCTGGCTCGACACCGGCGTGACCTCGCTCGAGGAAGTGCTGCGCGTGACCGGCGGCGAATAATACGGACTGCCTATGCCCGCTTTCCGATTCGAGGCGATCGACGCCACAGGCAAGTCGCAACGCGGCGTAGTCGAGGCCGACAGCGCGCGCGCCGCGCGTGCCCAGTTGCGCACGCAAAGGTTGACGCCGCTACTGGTCGAGGCCGCTGGCAGCGGCGAGCGCAGCCAGCGGCTGGTATTCGGTCGCAAGCTGTCGCAGCGCGAGCAGGCACTGTTTACGCGGCAGCTGGCCAGCCTGTTGATCGCCGGGCTGCCGTTGGACGAAGCGCTCGGTGTGCTAACGGACCAAGCCGAGCGCGAGTACATCCGCGAGTTAATTGCCGCCATCCGTGCCGAAGTGCTCGGCGGTCAGTCTCTGGCCGGCGCGCTGGCGCAGCATCCGCGCGATTTCCCGGATATCTATCGTGCACTGGTGTCGGCCGGTGAGCATACCGGCAAGCTCGGGCTCGTGCTGTCCCGGCTGGCCGACTATATCGAGCAGCGCAACGCGCTGCGCTCGAAGATCCAACTCGCCTTCACGTACCCTGCCATTGTCACGCTGGTGGCGTTCGTCATTGTGACGTTCCTGCTCAGCTACGTGGTGCCGCAAGTGGTCAGCGTGTTCGCAAGCACGAAACAGCAATTGCCATGGCTAACGGTGATGATGATGTCGCTGTCCTCGTTCGTGCGGCACGGCTGGTGGGCGATCCTGTTGACCGTAGGGGTCACGGTCTGGCTCGTGCGTCGCATCCTGCAGCAAAGCGGGCCGCGCCTGGCGTTCGATCGCTGGCTGCTCGGCGCGCCGCTCGCCGGCAAGCTGGTACGCGGCTACAACACGGTGCGCTTCGCGTCAACGCTCGGAATCCTGACCGCTGCCGGCGTGCCAATCCTGCGCGCGCTTCAGGCCGCCGGGGAAACATTGAACAACCGTGCCATGCGCTCGCTGGTAGACCAGGCGATCGTGCGCGTGCGCGAGGGAACCTCGCTGTCACGCGCGTTGGGTAATACGCGCACCTTTCCGCCGGTGCTGGTGCATTTGATTCGCTCCGGCGAGGCGACGGGTGACGTGACGTCGATGCTCGACCGCGCATCGGAAGGCGAGGCGCTGGAACTGGAGCGGCGCACGATGTTCCTGACCAGCTTGCTGGAACCGCTGTTGATCCTCGCGATGGGCGGGGTGGTGTTGGTGATCGTGCTGGCGGTGATGCTGCCGATCATCGAGTTGAACAACATGGTGGGCTGAGCGTCGCGGCGGTGGTCGCCGCGCCCGTGATTCAGCGCCTGCGGTTCAGCGCACGTAGATCGTTGGTTGGCCTGGTGCGTTGGGCGGCAGAAAGATTTCCGAGCGTCTGCCATTGCGTTCGACAACGATCGAGCGCTGTCGCACGGCGATGAGCTTCACACCCCGCGCGATCGGGCTGTTCAGCGATATCGCGCGGGCTGGATCGGTGCCGTACGACACGATGGCGGCCGCGCCGTCGGCCAGCGCGAGGATGCCGGATAGGTGGATGTCGGCCGCGCGCGTGTCGCCGGCGTGTGAACCGAACAGGGTCTGAGCTGCGTCGATGGTGACCGGCAGGCGGCCCGGCGCGGCGGCCGGAAGCGGCGCGGTGTCGCGGGAGCCGAGCGTGACGACCCAGTAAGTGACGGTCGCGCACAGCACGGCGAACAAGGCGAGCGATGCAAGCCGCACCGCAAGGCGTTGAGTCAGGAAGTTCATGATAGATATTGTACGGGCTTATATGACATTGAGGAGCGTGCATGACGCGCCGGAGCGCAGCAAACGGTATGGCGAGTCCGTGCGTCATGGCGCCACGGGGGAGGGCGAAACGGCGGCCGCGCGGATTGGCCGTCCAGGCAGCGGCTTAAAATGGTCGCGGCACGAGGCCGGTCGATGAACGCTGATGCACCGGCGCGTCGCGTTAACTTTTTTCCAGTCAATTCAAGTAACCGAGTAACGAGGTAGGAATGCAATACGCAAGACCAACGATTCGCCGCCAGGCCGGCACGCCGGCGCGCCGCCAGCGTGGATTCACGCTGATTGAGATCATGGTCGTGATCGCGATTCTTGGGATCTTGGCCGCCCTGGTGGTGCCCAAGATCATGAGTCGTCCCGACCAGGCACGCCGCGTGGCGGCGGGCCAGGACATCCATACGATCATGGATGCGCTGAAGCTGTACCGGCTCGACAACGGCCGGTATCCGACACAGGAGCAAGGTTTGCGTGCGTTGATCCAGAAGCCGTCGACGGATCCGGTGCCAAACAATTGGAAGGAAGGGGGCTACCTCGAGAAGCTGCCGAATGATCCTTGGGGTAACCCGTACCAGTACCTGAACCCGGGCGTGCACGGCGAAATCGACGTGTTCAGCTATGGCGCCGATGGTAAGCCGGGCGGCGAGGGCAACGACGCCGACATCGGCTCGTGGCAGTAATGCGCGAGCCGGCGCGCAATAGATGGCCCGTGTGATGGGCGTGGCGATGATCGCCCGTGGCGCCGCGGCGCGCGATGCCGGCCGCGTGCAGCCGCGCCGAGGTATGCGCGCGATGGCCGGCTTCACGCTGCTGGAAATGCTAGTGGTGCTGGTGATTGCGGGCCTCCTGGTATCGATGGCGACGCTGACGATGACACGCAATCCGCGCACGGATCTGAATGAGCAGGCGCAACGTCTGGCGTTGCTGTTCGAGTCGGCCGGCGACGAGGCGCAGGTGCGTTCCCAGCCGATTGCCTGGGTGCCGGTGGCGCACGGCTATCGCTTCGAGGCACGCACCGCGGATGGCTGGCGTGCGCTGCGTGACGACCTGCTCGCGCCGCGTCGCTGGGATACGGAAGTGACCGGGGTGGCGATACAGTATCCAGGATCGGACGAGACGGCCAGCCGGATTGTGTTCGGGGTGGAGAGCATCGACATGCCGGTGCAGGTCACCCTTTATTCGGCGATCGGCCAGGTCAGCATCGTTGGCAATGGCAATGGCCGCTTCGAGGTACGTTGAAATGAGGCGCGGCACACGCGGGTTCACGATGATCGAGGTGCTGATCGCGTTGGCGATCATCGCGATCGCGCTTGCCGCATCGTTGCGTGCGGTCGGCGTGCTGGCCGTCAATAGCAGCGAGTTGGACAAGCGCATGTATGCGGGCTGGAGTGCGGACAACGAACTGGCCAGGCTGCATTTGATGAAGGCGTGGCCCGATATCGGCTCGCGCACGTTCGACTGCTCACAGGGCAATCTCACGTTGAATTGCACGCGGCGGGTATCGGCCACCCCCAATCCGATCTTCCGGCGCGTCGAGGTGTTTGTCGCCACTCCGGGGCAGTCGGGCTACTTGGTGCAAATGGTTACGGTCATCGCCAATGAAACAGGCCGCTCGCTTTGACCAGCAGCGTGGCTTCACGCTGATCGAACTGCTGGTCGCGATCGCGATCCTAGCGGTGATCGCCGTGCTGTCGTGGCGCGGGCTGGATTCGATCACGCGCAGTCGCGAGGCGATCAGCCGCTCGATGGAGGATGAGCGCGTCCTGGCGCAGCTGTTCGATCAGCTGCGCGCAGACGCTCGACAGGCGGCCACCGATGACCAGGCGGGCGCCGCGGCGGTGGCAATCGGCAATGGCGAGTTGCGCATCGTGCGCCTGCTCTTCGCCCAGGACAGCGCGCCGCGGCTGCAAGTGGTGCGTTACCGACTCGACAATGGGCAAATCATCCGTCTCGCGTCGCCGCCGATCGCCACGCAGGGACAATTGCGCAGTGCGCTGCGCGGCAGCTCCGAGGGCTGGAGCAAGGTGTCACTGATTGGCGGTGTCGGCGCGATGCGCATGCGTCTGTTCGTGCCGCAAGTCGGCTGGACCCATTCCATGGCCGACGTCGATGCGACCATCGCAAAGCGCATGAATAACCTGAAGATACCGGGCTTGAACGCCGCGCCGCTGCTGCGCGCGGCCACGGGGCTGGAGGTGACGCTGCGCGCACAGCAGGTCGGCGCGCCGCTCACGCGCGTCCTGTTAATCGGGGAATGACGATGCGCGCCCATCGCCGTCCAAACCTTCTACATTGTGCTCGACCGCCACGGCGCATGCGCGCCGAGCGCGGCGCCGCGATCATCACGGCGCTGTTCGTGGTCACACTCGCGGCCATTCTGGTCTCCGGGATGCTGTGGCGGCAGCAGGTGCAGATCCGACGGATCGAGAACCAGCGGCTACTGGCTCAGGCGCGCTGGATTTCGCGCGGCGCGACCGATTGGACGCGGCTGATTCTGCGCAGCGAGGGCGACACCTCGCCGGGCTTCACCTACCTGGGTGGTATTTGGGGTGTGCCCATTGCACGCACACGTCTGTCTGACTTCCTTGGCCAGATCGGCGAGGTACGTGCCGAGGAAGGGGCCGCAACGTACCTGTCCGGTTCGATCGAGGACGCGCAGGCACGATTTAACTTGCGCAACCTGGCCACCATTACACGCCCCGGCGTGATCGCGGTCGACCCGAACCAACTGCTGGCGTTCCAGCGACTGCTGTCGTTGCTGGGGTTGGATGGACAATTGGCCGGTCGTGTCGCCAGTGCGATGCGCGACAGCTTGGCGGGTTCCGCGACGCGCTTTCAGATGAATGCACAGGCGCCGCTTGGGGCGAGTGGCGTGCCCGCTCAACAGGCAGCGGCTGGCTCGGCGATTGGCGGCGAGTTGACTGACAAGCCGGGACTCGAAGGCGGCGACGATGCGTCCGCGCGCCGGCCGATCCAGATGGTCGATGCAACCGCGCTGCTGGATGTGGCCGGTTTCACGCCGGAGATGGCCGCGCGCCTTAAGCCGTTTGTGAGCGTGCTGCCAACCCGCACGATGCTCAACATGAATACCGCCAGCGCCGAAGTGATCGCCGCCACCATACCGGGTATGTCGATCGGTGCGGCGCAAGCGCTGGTGGCGCGCCGCAGCACAGTGTTCTTTCGCAATATGGGCGACGTGCAGCTCGCGTTACAAGCGGCTGGCATCCCCGAGGTGAAGAAGAACCTAAACACAATCGGCGTCGACACGCACTACTTCATCGTGCATGGCACAGTCCAGCATGAGCGCGCCGAATTGATCCGTACGACTTTGATATACCGCGACGCGTTGACCAAGACCACGCGCGTCGTCAGTGTGAGGGACGAGTGATGCGCCAGCCCTGCGTCGCGGTTCCTTGCCCTGCCATTCAACCCCGTCATCGAACGAGGACTGCTTCTTGACCACGCTGATCGTCCAACTGCCGCCGCGTGACCCGGCGGTGCCGTCGCAGGAATGGCAACTGCCGGATCTGCCGTTCCTGCTGCTCGACAAGCAAGGCCGGACTCAACGCGCTGGCCGCGCGTCGCTGGCGTTGCTGCCGCGCGCCACGCGTACCGTGCTGATGCTGGCCGCGCGCGACTTGCTGATGCTGGCCGCGACCATTCCGCCGCTCAAGGGCCCGCGCTTGCGCCAGGCATTGCCCAATGTCATCGAGGACCACCTGATCCAGGATGCGCAGACCTGCCACATCGCGCTCGATCCGGCCGGGCCGATCGATGGCAAGCGCGTGATTGCCGTGATCGACCGCGGCTGGTTCCGCTTCATCTGTGATGCGTTTCGCAGCGCCGGCCACACATCGCTGCGTGCGGTGCCGGTCACGCGATGTCTGCCGCAACCGGGCGCCGTGCAGCACGGACTGGACAAAGTTGACTCGCAGGCTGCCGCCGGCGCGGCACTGCCCCGGGTCGCGGCCGGCGACGACGCAGGCCCGTCCAATATTGAGGCGGGTGACGAGCCCAGCGCTCCCGCGCATTTGCCGATCGTCGCCGCGATTCTCGGCAATGTCGTGCGCACGGAGCCGGCCGCGCTACTCGGCGAACCGGGCGAGCTGGCTGGCGTGTTCGGGCCGCATTGTGAACTGGCGCTGGCGCGCGGTGCGCTTGGCGAGGGGTTTGCGGTGCCGGTCAATGCGCTGGAGCCCACGCTTGCCGCTCTGGCCGCCGATGCGCCGGTTACCCTTTACCGGCTCACTGAGGTGCCGGGCAGTGAGCCGCACGCCAGCCGTGGCGGCAATGACGCGGCGGCGCCGACCACGCATGTCGAGGCCCTGCCGCTGACGTTCGAGACGCTGGCACACAACGCGCTGGCGCAAGAGTTTGACCTATGCCAGTTCGAGTTCGCGCCGCAATTGTGGAACCTGTCCGGCGCCACGCTCGCGCGCTGGCGCTTGCCGATCGCGCTCGCGCTCGCGTCGATTGTTGTCGCGGTGATTGGCGTGAACGTGCAATGGCTGATGCTGGCGCGGCAGCGTGATGCAATCAATGCGCAGATGACCGAGTTGTTGCTCAGCGCCTTTCCGAAAACCACGGTTGTACTCGATCCGGCTGATCAGATGACGCGGCAACTGGATCAGTTGCGGCTGGCTGCCGGCGAGCCGGCGCCGGACGATTTCCTGTCTCTGGCCGATGCGCTTGCCCGCTCGCTGGGGCCCGTGCCGTCCAATACGATCGCACAGTTGGACTATCGCAACCGCTCGCTGGAGGTGACATTCAAGCCGTCGGTCGCCGTCGACGACGGACTGACGCAGCGCCTGGCTCGCCATGGCGTAACCGGCGAGATGGACACCAGCACCGGCAAATGGACAATCAGGAGTGCGCGATGAAAGGGAAAAGCGCCGTGGCGACGGCTCTGGACGATTTTTGGGGTGAGCGTGCGCCGCGCGAGAAGAAGCTGATCACGATTGGCGGCACCGTGCTGGCCCTAGTCGTGCTGTATTGGTTGGTGTTGGATCCCGCGCTGAGTGGCCGCGCAACGCTGCGCGCTGACTTGCCCGCGATGCAGCGTCGCCTGGCGCAGATGACGGCCGATGCGAGCGAGGCCCGCCTACTCGCTGCGCGGGCGCAGGGTAGCACGCCCACCGGCAATGCGCTTAAGGAGGCGTTGGCCGCGTCGCTCGCGCAACGTGGACTGGTGGCGACGCAGTTGAACGTGGCAGGCCCCAACGTCCAACTTCAATTGAAGAACGCGCAGTTTGGCAGTTGGCTTGCGTGGCTGGACGACGTGCGTCGGCAGTTCAAGGTCAAGGCTTCGCAGGCGCATGTCAGTGCATTGAAGGACGACGGCCAAGTGGACGTCACCGCGACGCTGCAGCCGGCTAATAGGAAGTGATCCGACGGGACCCACGATGATTTTTCTCTGGCGCCGAATTGCGCGCGCGCTGCCTTGGATCGTCGCGGGCGGCCTGGCGGCGCTCATCACACTGTTATGCATCGCGCCCGCCGCGTGGATCACGCCACAGTTCGGGCGGGCCACTGGCGGGTATGTGAACCTGGTGGACCCGGCTGGCTCGCTGTGGCATGGGTCGGCCACACTGCTGCTGGCCCCCGGCAGCGAGCGCGCCAATTCGACGCTGCTGCCCGGCCGGGTTGAATGGCACACCGCCTTTTGGCCGCTGTTCGGCGGCCGCTTGCACATGACGCTGCAGCATACCGAAGCGATGCCTCAGCCGGTCACGCTGGACGCGTCGCGCAGCCAGGCCGTGCTCGGCGCCGGTTCGCTGGTGTTACCCGCCACGTTGCTTGCGGGTCTGGGCGCACCGTTCAATACGCTGGATTTGCAAGGCGACGTGCGGTTGTCCTGGACTGACCTGCGCGTGCTCAATCAGCAGGCGTATGGACAGCTCACCGTGCTGCTGACCGACATGGCCTCGCGCGTGTCGCCGGTCCGGCCACTTGGCAGCTATCGGGTCACGCTGCTTGGGCAAGGCCCGGCGGCGACGCTGCAACTGGCGACGCTGAGCGGCCCGCTGCAACTGGACGGCGCCGGGCAGTGGCGGCAAGGGCGTTTCGCGTTCAAGGGCACGGCCCGTTCGACGAGCGAGGCCCGTGGCAGCCTAACCGGGCTGTTGAACCTGCTGGGTCGCCGTATCGATGACACGACCTACGCGATTACCTTTGCGCGCTGAAACCGCGCGTTGAACATCCCGTTATTCGCGTTGCCGGGCGGGGCGATCGGCGTGCTGGCGGTGTCGTGGCTCGATCATCACCTGCATCCGCAGCGCGCCTGAGCCGTAAACGCCTGTAACGTAGGTGGCCACGCAGACAACGCGCTGGCGTATCGGGCGGTTTATGCTTCGCATTGTGCGGCAGACCGTTCCACGGGCCGAGCGCCGCGTCCGGTTACAGGAATTTCAATGCATTTGGACTTTTGCAATTTTCCGGCGGTGCAACGCGGCGCCGCCGTGCCGCGCCGCGTCCCTGTTCTGCGCTGCGCGCTGGCGTTTGCCTTACTGCTCACCGGCTGCGCGGTAGGTTCCAACTACACGCGTCCGAACATCGTGGTGCCGTCGAGTTTCAAGGAGGCCGCGCCCGGCTGGAAAGTGGCGCAACCCGCCGATCAGCAGGACCGTGGCAATTGGTGGGCCCTTTATCGCGATACGCAACTGGACGCGTTGATGGGCCGGCTCAATGCCGCAAACCAGACCGTTGCGCAGTTCGCCGCGGCTTACCGGCAGGCGCGCGCGCTGACCGACGAGGCGCGCGCAAGCGGGTTCCCGACACTCAGCGGGTCGGCTTCCGGCAGCCGTGTCGGGTCGGGCAGCGCGTCGCGCGGCACGACGACAAGCGCGGTGGCGACCGGCGGCTCGCGCATATCGAACAGTTTTAGCACGCCGCTGGATGCATCATGGGAGGCGGACCTGTGGGGTGGGATTGCCCGCGCGGTGGCGTCGCAGAAGGCAGCGCAGCAGGCGGCTGCGGCCGATCTTGCCAATGCGCGGCTGTCCGCGCAGGCGACATTGGCGCAGAATTATTACCTGCTGCGCACGTCGGACGCGCAACAAAAGGTGCTTGACGAGACTGTGGCCGCGTATCAGCGCACGCTCGAATTGACCCAAAACCGATACAGGCAAGGCATCGTGCCGCGCTCGGACGTGATCTACGCGCAAACACAGTTGCAGTCGGCGCAATCCGCCGCGCTTGGCAACGGTATCGCCCGGGCACGATATGAACACGCGATCGCCGTGCTGGTCGGCGAGCCCGCCTCGACATTCTCGCTGCCGCCCGCGCCGCTTGACGTGACCCCCCCGGCGATCCCGGTATCGGTGCCCAGTGCGCTGCTCGAGCGCCGCCCGGATGTTGCGTCCGCCGAGCGCAAGGCTGCCGCGGCCAACGAGCAGATCGGCGTGGCGATGGCCGCGTTCTTCCCGTCGCTGACGTTGTCGGCGCAAGGGGGATCCTCCAGTTCGATGCTGGCGCAGTTGCTGCGGGCGCCGTCGCGGTTCTGGTTACTCGGCCCGGAGTTGGCCGTGACAATCTTCGATGGAGGTTTGCGCAGCGCGAAAGTTGACGCGGCGCGTGCCGCCTACGACGAGCAGGTCGCGGTGTACCGGCAGACCGTGCTGGCGGCACTCCAGGATGTCGAGGACAACCTGACCTCGTTGCGAATCTTGGAGCAGCAGATCGCGCTGCAACAAGCTAGCGTCGATTCGGCCCAGCAGGCGTTGGACATCGTGCTCAACCAATACAAGGCTGGCACTGCCGCGTACTTGTCGGTGCTCACCGCACAGGCGAGCCTGCTGTCCGCGCGGCAGACATTGCAGTCGCTGGCTGGCCAGCGCATGACCGCGTCGGTTGGACTGATCAAGGCGCTCGGCGGTGACTGGGACGTTGCGCGACTCGATACCGAAGCCGGGTCGGTGGCGCCGCTGACCGCCGCTTCCGAGGCCTTGGGCAGCTGATGTCGGCACGGCTCGACGGGCGGCGCGCCGTGGCCATGATGCAGGTAGGCATCGCCGCGGGCATCGTGTATGTGTCACGCGCCGCCGGCGTGGCGCCGGTGTCCGAGGCTGACATTGCTCAGCGGCCGCCGAAATACGGCGACCAGGGGCCGCACGGGGGGGCATGGCGGCGCGGCGCGCGCACCAGACGAAGGCGGGGCGCTTGGCGCGGATGGCGCAGCGCCCGCGCCGGCGCGACGCGCATTGAGCGGCCCAACGAGGCACGCCAGATGCTGTGCAGACGCAGATGGACGAGCGAGTGCACCCACGCGCGTACGTTGCCGCTCCAACGCTGCGCGATATCACGCGACAAACGCGCAGCCAGCGCGCGTGTGCGTGCGACGTGGTGACGCAGCGAGCGCGCGGCGCGCCGTTGGGCGATACGCGTGATGTGAGCGGCATGCCAGACAGTGACGGACATGCGTTTAGACAAACGGGCTGACATGATCATTGACTCGAGATTGGAAGCGCCGCAGCGCTAGTTTGCAGTGTTAACGGATTCAGCGTACACCCGAAATAGCTTACCCGACAGTGACACGGACCACGCTGCCGCGTGTGAGTTCAGCGGGTAAAAACAGGGTTGGAAGCATGCGACGTGTACTGCACGTAAAATCAACGCAATCAAAGTCATTGAACCGGATATGCGATGGCGGAGCATTTCTCAAAGAGAGGGCAGGTCGAGTTGCTGAGGCAGCACGGTTTTGTCGTCGTGCCCGGGTTGTTGCCGGCCGAGCGTTGCGAGGCGATCAAGCAGGCGGCGCGTGCCGAGCTGGCGCAGCCACAGGGGCCGGTCGAATTCGAGGCGGATTTGCGCTATCCCGGCGCACCGCAGTCGCACGCTGCGCCCGGCGGCCATACGGTACGCCGTTTGCTCGACGCATACGCGCGCAATGCACTGTATCAACAGTGGGCCACGTCAACGGAAATACGCGGCTGGATGGAATTGTATTTTGGCGAGCAGGTGGCGCTTTCGCGCGCGCATCACAATTGCATGATGACCAAGCACCCGACATACGGCAGTCTGACGGGCTGGCATCGCGACGTCCGGTACTGGGCATTCAAGCGCGAGGACCTCGTATCAGTGTGGCTCGCGCTCGGTACGGAGACCGTGGAGAACGGCGCGCTGTGGTTCGTGCCCGGCTCGCACGCGGTGGATTTTGCCTCGGAGCATTTTGACGAAGCGAAGTTCTTCCGCGCGGACGTGCCCGAGAATGCAGCGCTGATCAGCACGGCGGTTTCCCCGGCGCTGAACCCGGGCGACGTGGTGTTCTTTCACTGCAACACGTTACATTCAGCGGGCAAGAACCTGACTGACAACGTCAAGTTCTCGCTGGTCTTTACCTACCATGGCGTCAGTAACACCCCGGTGCCGGGCACGCGCTCGGCGGCCAAGCCGGAAGTACCACTGTAAGCGATGGCGGGCAGTGCGCACGCGTGGCATCTGGACTGGGTGTGCCACGCGTGCTCACGCGCCGGTCCCGCGTGCGTTAGCGCCGCGACCCGAGCGCAAGTCCGATGATGCCGGCAACCAATGCCACCGCACCGGCGGCGAGCAGCGTGATGGTACGGTCGGTTGGCATGCCGGTGAACAGGCGCGATATGTCATTGCTGAACGAGTGCAGTGATGTGCCGCCGAAATACAACAGCACGATACCGCCAACAATCAGCGCGATCGATACAGCGTTGCCCATGAAAGTGTCCTCCGTCGTTGTGCGATGCTCGTCGAGCATGACCGGATTATCGCCGACGCACCGTGCGCCGCGGTGCATTGGATTGTTTGATTGCGCATAGCACGAGAACTTTTCGTATAAGCTATCAAGCCGCTGTACAACGTTATTCGTCCGACATGCAACTGAGGCCATGCGGTCGCAGCGGCAAAGGCGGCATCAGCCTATGGGAAAAGCTGTCGACCGATCAGGCCTTTTGATTCGACGCGGCGCCGGGCGGTCCTGTCAATTGCGCGTCGATACGTGGCAACACGCGCGCCAGCGTGATACCGCGCGCCGCCATGAACAGTAGCAGTGACGCCCATAGCCCATCGTTGCCAAACGGGCCGGACAGTGTCACCGAGCCCAGCATGAACACGGCGAGCGATATTGCCATAGCCCACATGAGGTCCCGCGTGCGCGTGGCGCCGATGAACACGCCATCAAATAGGAACCCCCAGACGGAGATGACCGGCAGTGCCGCGGCCCACGGCAGAAAGCGCACGGCCGTATCGCGGACCGCATGCTGATCGGTCAGGCAGCCGATGATCCATTCGCCGCCGCTCGCGTAGACTAGCGAAAAAACCAGTGCGCCGAGTCCGCCCCACACCATTGTGGTCCGCACGGCCTGACGGAAGGCATCGCGTTGGCGTGCGCCGATGGCGGTCCCGACCAGCACCTCGGCGGCATGAGCGAATCCGTCGAGTGCATAGGCCATGAAGGTCTGGAAGTTCAGCAACAGTGCGTTGGCCGCCAGCACCAGGTCGCCCTGCGCTGCGCCGGCGTGCGCAAACCAGCCGAAACATGTCAGCAGGCACAGCGTACGCACGAAGAGATCGCGATTGAGCGCAACCAATCGCCGCAGCGCGTCGGTATTTAAAAGCGTGGCCCAGCGCAATGGCGGCAGCGCGCGCGGTCGCTGTCGCCACAGCAGATACGCGCCCAGCGCGAAGCCGCATGCGTCGGCTGTCGCGGTAGCCGCGCCGATACCGGCGATGCTCCAGTCGAAAACATAGACGTACAGCAGTACCGCCGCCACATTGACGGCATTAATGAACAGTTGAATGAACAACGCGACGCGCACGTGCTGGCAGCCCAGCAGAAAACCCAGTATCACATAGTTGCACAGTGCCAATGGGGCGGCCCAGATCCGCGCGTGGCTATAGTCGCTCGCGTACTGCTGCAGCGCATCGCTGCCGCCGATGAGGCGCAACGCGGCACCGATCAATGGCGTGCGCGACGCGAGCACGGCTAGGCCGATCACGATCGCCAGTGCCAACGCGCGCAGCAGCGTCGCGCGCAACGCGGCGGGGTCGCATGCGCCGAATGCCTGCGCCGTGAGCCCGGTGGTGCCCATGCGAAGAAAGCCGAAGCCCCAGAAAACGAAATTGAAGAACAGGCCGCCCGCGGCGACCGCCCCCAGATACGCCGGGTCCGGTAGGTGGCCCGCGACGGCCGTGTCCACCGCGCTGAGGATCGGCTGGGTCAGGTTTGCCAGGATGATCGGTACCGCCAGCGCGAGCACGCGGCGATGCCACCGGGCGGCGCTGACCGGCGTATTGGACAGGGACGCGGGCAGCGACTGACATGGCGGTAAGCGGTCGTTGGATTCGTTCATGGACAGCGCCATGTTGGGCAAAGCCCCATCGTTACGATGGGGAAGGACTTGGAACGACGGATTCGCGTACTGTGCGTGGCAGCGACATAAAAAAAGCCCACTCGTCGAGTGGGCTGAATCCATATCAGGAGGAGACATGGAGGAGACGGTTCCCACTATACTGATTCGGGTGCTGCAATGCAACATCTTGGCGTGGAAATTTTAGAGTAAGTCTTCTATCAATCGGCGATTGATCTGTTCGACCAGGCGCTTTATTCCTACCGAATGACAGCGCAAGATACGTGTCGCCCGTGTACGGCGGCATCGATAAAGTGGATGACATGCCATCCATACCAGGGTCCATCATGAATGATCGAGCCACTTTGCCCGTCCACCCGGCAGATCGGGCCGGTTCATCGCGCGCGCGCGCGCCCGCGTCGCCGCCGAAGAGGTATCATTCGAGCGTCATGACGCACGATACAGTCAGTCAACCCAGCGGCGCGCCGAGCGATTACGTGAGCGATGATGCCCGTTGGGATGCGGTGCGCACACACGATTCGTGCGCCGATGGGTATTTCTTCTTTGCGGTTCGCACGACTGGCGTGTTCTGTCGGCCGTCGTGCAAGTCACGTTCGCCGCGGCGTGAAAACGTGCGCTTTTTCGAATCTGCCGACGCGGCCATCGCAGCGGGCTTCCGCGCGTGCAAGCGCTGCCAGCCGCTGCACGCGCCCCGTGAGGTTGAATTAGTCGCACGGGCCTGTTCGGTGCTGGCCGAACGGATCGACGAGCGTGTCACGCTGGCACAACTCGGCGACGCGGTCTACACGAGTCCCTACCATCTACAGCGCGTCTTCAGTCGCGTAATGGGTACCTCGCCGCGCCAATACCATGCGAATTTGCGCGCTGAGCGGCTGCGCGAAACGCTGCGCTCGGCCAGCAGCGTGACCGATGCGGCATTGGACGCGGGCTTCGAATCTGCGTCGCCGCTGCGCCATGCTGCACGAGAGCATTTGGGCATGACCCCGTCGGCATACCGCAAATATGGCGCCGGCATGACGATCGTCTATGCGGTTGCCTCGACCCGGCTGGGCCCGGTACTCATCGCGGCCACCGGGCGCGGCCTGTGCAAGGTGGCGTTCGGTGACGACGAAGCCTCCCTGCTACACGCATTGCATGAAGAGTTTCGTAACGCGAAGCGGGTTTGCGACCCTGAATGCCTCGCGCATTACGTCGAGTGTATCGACGCCTACTTGGACGGACGCGCCGATCCGACGGACTTGCCGTTCGATGGGGTGGCGACTGCGTTCCAGCGCCGCGTCTGGGACGCGCTGCGCCGTATTCCGTACGGACAGACGCGCAGCTATACCGAGGTCGCGGCCGAACTTGGCGTGCCGAACGCGGTGCGGGCGGTCGCCGCCGCATGTGCCGCGAATCCGGTGGCATTGGTCATTCCTTGTCATCGCGTGGTCCAGAAAAGCGGTGCGTTGGCCGGCTACCGGTGGGGGCTGCAACGCAAGGCGGCGTTGCTCGACGCGGAACGGCGCGATGGTGCTGTCCGTGCTGCAACGCCCGGCTCGGAACCTATCGATGCGTAACGCGTTCACCACGTCGATCGCTTATCGGCCGCTATACGACTGGCATCGCATGGCGGGCTTGTTTGCCGCGCAAGCGACGCCTGGCGTTGAGTTCGTCGATGCGCAGGTCTACCGGCGCGGTGTCGAGATCGATGGTGCGCTGGGCACGTTTGAAGTGACGCACGATGCACCCAGTGATGCGCTGGCGGTGTGTATCAGATGCTGATCCGGTTCAGCGTATACGCGCGGTAGGCCGCGACGAACTGATCGAAGTGGCTGGCTTCGGTGCGCTCGATCTCGGCTTGTTGCTGCAGCGAGCGTGCCGCCAGGGCCGCGTAATGGGCATGCAACTCGCGCGGCAGCGGCCGGGCACGCATCGCTGCGGCGTGCTGCGCGCTGTACTCGAGCGCGAAGCGGACGAACGAGCGCCCGGTCGTGCGCATGTCTTCCAATACACGTGCCGAAGGGGTCAGCGCGAAGTCCTCGACCTTCGCGCGTTGCGCGGCCAGCGCGTCGCCATATCGGCTGCCGCCTTCCTGTGCGTCGAGCAACGCCGCGGCCGGCCCGATCCGCTCGAGCAACTCGAGGGCCCAGTCCCGCAAGGGCATGGGGCGGCCACCGCGAGACAATTCAAGTCCCGGCTGCCGCCCCTGCGTTACCACGCGGGCGAAGTTGTTGCCCGCTTCGGTGCACTCCGCCTCGTGGAGCAACGGACTCGCGTCTAGCGCGCAAAACAACAGATACGCTTCGACAAAACGCGCAGTGGTGGCCGAGATCCCGGTGGCCTCGAATGGATCGATGTCCAACAGGCGCACCTCGATGTATTGCACGCCGCGTGACGCGAGCGCGTGCAGCGGCCGTTCGCCCGGTTGCGTGACGCGCTTCGGACGGATTGTCGAGTAGAACTCGTTTTCGATCTGCAGCACGTTGGTGTTGATCTGCACCCACTCGCCGTCGCGCTGGGTGCCAAACCGCGCATACGGCGCGTAGGGCTGGCTGACCGCGTTCGCCATATTGTGTAGATAACCGTCCAGGCTGTTGTAGTCCGCGCGCAATGCAGCCTGCGCGGACGTGTTCTGATAGCCCAGGTCACTCATGCGCAGACTGGTCGCGTACGGCAGGAACAGCGTATCGGCATCGAACGTATCCAGCGCATGCGTGCGTCCGCCCACAAAGCTGTGCGACAACGCTGGCGACGCGCCGAACAGCAACATCAGCAGCCAACTGCTGCGGCGGAAGTTGCGGATCAGCGCAAGGTAGGCATCCGATTGGTACTGGAGCGGCGAGCCCTCAACCTGCTCATGTTGTTGCAGCAGGTGCCAAATGTCCTCGTGCAACGAAAAGTTGTAGTGAATGCCGGCGATGCATTGCATCGCCCTGCCATAGCGCAGCGCCAGCCCGCGCCGATAAACATGCTTGAGCCGGCCAATATTCGACGTGCCGTATTGCGCGATTGGGATCTGCTCCTCGGGCGGCAGCACGCAGGGCATCGACGCGTTCCACAGCAACTCGTCGCCAATCGATTCGTAGACGTAGCGATGCAGCGTATCGAGCTGCTCCAGTATCGCATCGGCGGCGTGCCCGGCCGGCGTGATGATCTCGAGCAACGCCTCCGAATAATCGGTCGTCAGCTGCTCGTGCATGAGCGCCGAACCCAATGCGGCCGGATGCGGCGTGGGCGCCAGCGTGCCATCGCGCTGAATCCGCAGGCTCTCCTTCTCGACGCCGCGCAGACCCTGCGCCAGCAACGGGCGATGCGCGGGCTGCGCCAATAACGCCAGGCGTTGAGCGTACGCATCCGTCGTCGGGAGGGCGGGCGTGTTCTTGAGCATTATTCGTATGGTGTGCTGGAGGCCGGTCTGCCACGGCGGATGGATTCACGAGTAGCGGGCACTTTAACACGTGCTGCGAAGCATTGCTGACGCCATGCAAGATAAGGCTGAGCAGGCAGTCAGGGGACCTCAGGGAGCTCGTTCAGTGGTGCGGCAGCCGCGCCGCGGCGCGGGCGGACATCACGACGATCAGCTTCATCGTGGCGCGGGTTGCCCCGACAAAAAGCTTGCGGGCGGCCCGCTCGTCGAATGCATCGAAATCCACCTCGGTTAGGATCACACAGGGCGCGGCCTGGCCCTTAAAGCGGTGGATCGATTCGTACAGTACGTCGCCGTCGCGGTACTCGGGGTTGCCGAACAGATCGTAGCGACCGGTGAAGCTGCGCAGCCGGTGCGGCCCGAGCTGTTCCAGTGCGGCAAAGCGTGATTTTTCACGGCCGCGGAACGACAGCAGCGCGATATCTTGCTTGCGAAAACCCAGCGACAACGCCTGAGTGATGGCCCGCTTGGTCGGCTCAAGTGGATCATCGCCGGCATAGGTCGACACGGAAACGTCTGAACCACCGAATGGGCTGCCGCTTTCGACGGTGAACGACGGGCCGATGACCTCGCGCAGGTAGTCAAAGATCTCGCGTGGGCTACGATAGTTGACGCAGGCATTGAGCGTGACCCAACCCGGCAACGGAACCGGTTCGCGCATATATAAATTCTGCATCGGGTCCTCCAGCCACCACCATGCGCCGTTCGGTGCCAGCAGCCGTTGCAGCGCGGCGACCCAATGCGCACGAAAGTCCTGTCCCTCGTCGACGATCATCACATCAAAGCGCCACGCATCACTGGGCGGCACGTCGGCAAAGCGTGCATCGAGCCAGCCGAAGACATCCGGTGCTGCAAAGTCCGGCTTCTGCCCGCTGTCGCGCACGACCCAGTCGCACAACTGGTGGTAGGTCGCGACCTTCGCGCCCGGCGGCGCGACGCGCGCGATGTGGTCCGCCAGTGGACGGTTGAAGCAGACGTACAGTGCGCGCCGGCCCTGTGCGAGCGCATCCTTCATCACCTGGATCGCCAATTGCGTCTTGCCTGAGCCCGCCGTGCCGGTCACGCGTAGCCTGAACGGCTCGAACGATAGGCGCCGTGCCCATTCGGCCAGGCCGCCGGAGAGCCGCGTGACCAGCGTGTCCGCCTGCCCGACCAGCGCGCTTGCGTCTGGCGTGAGCGCAAGGTGATCGGACAGGAAATGATGCAGCTTGGCAGCACAGTCGAATGGGGCCTCGTTGGGCGGCAACGCGTGCTGGATGGCCGCGGCGAGTTGGTCCTTGCGCGTTGCGTCGACGATGCGCTCTGGGGCGACGCCGGCAATGCCCGGGTCGCGTACGATGTAGTCCGGGCAATACAGCAGCGCCTCGATGCAATAGGTGCCGGCGCCGAACGCCGCGGTGAAGCGCCGATGCAGGCCTTCGATCGTACGGGCCAACTGAACCGCGACATTACGTTCCTTTTGCAGGTAGACCTTGACCAGGCCCGTAGGCGTCTCGCGCAAGAATCCCGACTTTTGCTCGATCACCATCAAGCGCCCCGACGGGCCCACCACGACGAAGTCCGCTTCGCCGAATACCGAGAAGCCTTGGTTCACGCGGGTCCAATGCACGCCGTGATAGACCGTGTAGTCGCCTGGCAGTTGTTCGGCCAGCATGGTCAACGTCTCGCGCTCGCGGGCTGCGGCGCCTGTTGCGTCCAAGTGTTTCCAGTCGTCAGGAATGATGCGCGCCATGTTCAGCAGTGTCTCGAATAAGGGCTAGCGGATACGCGGTGCTGCATAGCATTCTATGCGAGCCGCCGCGTGTCGGTTAGAATGCGCAGGTCTTTGGGGAGTAGCCTTTCCTGCGTTGCTGCGTTGCTGCGTTGCTGCGTTGCCGGGTGGCCGCGCCGCATGAGTTCGATGCCGGCACGCCAGGAAGATCGCGCCAACAGTCTCTGGCTCATGCCGTGGCGCGCTCGACCCACCCGGGTTTGGCCAGACCATCGACGCCGCGCCTCGTCCCGGTCGGACCGTCGCGCCGCGTCATGGTTCATCTGTCCGACCGTGGAGATATCGTGCAACATCCCCGTTCCCCGTACCCCACTGCCCGTTTAGCCATGTCGTCCGTTGCGGCGGGAGAGTGCGCATGACTTGGCTCGTGTTCGAACTCGTGCTGATGCTCGCGGTGATTCTGGTTGCCGCCGAATTGTTCACGAACGCGCTGGAACACCTGGGCGAGCGGATGAAGCTATCTGAGGGCGTGACCGGCTCATTGTTCGCAGCGGTCGGCACCGCACTGCCCGAGACGTCGATTCCGCTGATTGCCATTTTGTCGGGACGCGGCGAGCGGCTCAACGAGGAGATCGGCGTAGGCGCGATCCTAGGTGCGCCGCTGATGCTCGCGACGCTGTCCACCTGTCTGATGACCGTTGCGGTACTGCGCCAGCGCGGGCTCTGCGGACGAATACGGCCGGAGGTCGGCGGCATTAACCGCGATCTCGACTATTTCTTGTTTGCGTTTGCGTTATCGGCCGCCGCGATGTACGTGCCGCATTCGAACGTGTTTGTGCGGGCATTGCTGAGCGTCGCGCTCGTGTGTGTATATCTGCGTTACGTGTATGCGACGTTGCGTGCATCGCACGCGTTGGTGGCTGGCGGGCACGGTACCGAGGCGCCGGGCGTGATGCATCTGTCGCGCTTCGGTGTCCCGACCCGGCTCGTGACGATCTGGCTGCAGCTGGCCCTCGCGCTGGCCTTGCTGGTTGGCGGCGCGAAGGGATTCATCCATGGCGTGGATGGCGTCTCCCAGTTGTTGGGTGTGTCGCCGCTGTTGCTGTCACTGCTGATTATCCCGATCGCCACGGAGTTGCCGGAGAAGGTCAACAGCATCTTGTGGGTGCGCCGCGGCAAGGACACGCTTGCATTCGGGAACATCACCGGCGCGATGGTGTTCCAAGGCACGCTGCTGCCGGCGCTGGGTATCATGCTCACGCCATGGGAGCCGCGCATTGAGGTGCTGACCGGCATCGTGATCACACTGGCCGCGGCAGCGTGGTGCCGCGCGCTGTCGCGCGGTCGCGGCCTGCCGGTCTGGGCGCTGCTGTTCAACGGCGTGCTCTACGTGGTCTATCTGATCGTGACGTTGGCATAATGCTGCAGTGCTGTTCGATTTTTCGCCGTTCAATTCCGGAGGTAGGGATGCAGGTCAAGACTTTAATAGGCGCCGCTGCGGCGCTATTTGCCATGTTGAGCGCCGCCGCGCAGGCCTCTGGACTGGCAGGGGTGCAGGTGAGCGGTTGTTGGGTGCGGACGATGCCGGCGACCCTGCCGTCGTCCGCCTATTTCACGATAAAGAACGACGCAGACAAGCCGGTCTCGCTTAAGGGCGTCGATGCGCCGGCCTTCGGAATGGTCATGATGCATCAGACGCAGAGCAACGGCAGTACGTCACGGATGGTCCATGTCGATGCGCTCGACGTGCCAGCCCACAGCACGTTGCAGTTTGCCCCGGGTGGTTATCACGTGATGCTCGAACAGCCCCAGCACGCGCTGAAAGTCGGCACGACGATCCCGTTGACGCTCAATTTCGGTGCCGCCGGCAAGCTGGACGTGCAATGCGAGCTTCGGCCCGCCTCGGCGCCGGCGCATTGACGCGATGAGCGAATCCGAAGGCCCGATACTGAGTTGGACCGAGGGCGATCAGACCCGCCACGCGCGCTGGCGCTCGCATGCCGGGCTGCCGCCGCCGCGGCGCGTGGTGCCGGCCGACGATACGGTCAGCGCTGATCACGCCTATCGGCTGGCATGCGAGGGCGTCGCGATCCTGTGGCAGGGCGACTTCAATAACGCACGGCAGTTGTTGCAGGCCATCGCGCGGCGTATTGAGCGCCGGCGGCCCAAGCACGGTGCGACGCCACAGGAAACGTTTAACCTGCATCGGCTGGCGCAATCGCAGCGGGCCCGCACGCTGGCGATGCTGCTGGTGCCGCTTGATGCGCATTACCGAATACCGCTGCGCCGTGCTCCGGACCTGAGTGGTGCGTGCGCGCACGCATACGGTCCGCCACCCGGCGACGACGCGGCAAGCGTTGTTTCGCTGCGCGAGCTGCTGGGGATGGTGGGTGCGTTTGAGTGGCATCGCAAGGGTGTGGTCATCGACGCGCTTGGCGGTGAGCGGATTCATCCGCACTATGGCGTGTTCTCGCCCGTACGCGGCGAATATCTGGACCTGATAGCGCAGGCGCCGTTGCCGAAGGGTGCCGATGCACTCGCTTTCGACATCGGCACCGGCACCGGTGTAATCGCCGCATTGCTGGCCCGGCGCGGTGTGCGGCGCGTGATCGCGACGGACGTCGATTCGCGCGCGCTGGACTGCGCGCGCGAGAATGTGGCTCGGCTAGGGCTGTCTGCGCAAGTGGAAGTCGTGCTGGCGGATCTTTTTCCGTTATCGCGCCGCGCGCCGCTGGTGGTCTGCAACCCGCCGTGGGTGCCGGCGCGCCCGAGCACATCGATCGAGCATGCCGTGTTCGATCCGGACAGCCGCATGTTACGAGGGTTCCTTACCGGCCTGCCGGCGCATTTAGCACCCGGCGGCGAGGGTTGGCTAATCATGTCGGACCTGGCCGAGCATCTTGGCTTGCGTTCGCGCGAAGCGTTCCTCGCGATGATCGACGCGGTCGGCTTGCAGGTGCTCGACCGCGCCGATATCCGGCCGCGTCATCCCAAAGCGTCGGACGCCGCGGACCCGTTGCATGCGGCGCGGGCCCGCGAGGTGACGTCGCTGTGGCGCCTCGCGGTTCGAGGCCGCTGAGCGCGTCGCTATGCGGTGCCGCGCAACGTATGCGCGGCGGCCACCATATTGCGCAGCGCCGGGATGACTTCTGTCCATGCGCGCGTCTTCAACCCACAGTCCGGATTGACCCATAGGCGCTTAGCTGGGATGCGCTCGGCCGCCTTGCGCATCAACTGGACGATGTGCTCCTGCGTCGGGATGTTCGGTGAATGGATGTCGTACACGCCCGGTCCGATCTCATTCGGATAGTTGAAGTGATCGAACGCATCGAGCAGTTCCATATCTGAGCGCGAGGTTTCGATTGTGATGACATCTGCATCCATCTCCGCAATCGACGTGATGATGTCGTTGAACTCCGAATAGCACATGTGCGTGTGGATCTGCGTGTCATCGCGCACGCCGTTGGCCGCAATGCGGAACGCGCCGACCGCCCACTGCAGGTACTCATGCCATTGTGACTTGCGCAGCGGCAAACCTTCGCGCAAGGCCGCCTCGTCGATTTGAATCACGCGTACGCCCGCGCGTTCCAGATCGAGCACCTCTTCGCGGATCGCCAGCGCAAGCTGCTGGCACGACACGGCGCGCGGCTGGTCGTCGCGCACAAACGACCAGTTTAGGATCGTCACGGGCCCGGTCAACATACCTTTCATCGGCTTGTGAGTCAGCGATTGCGCATATTGGATCCATTCGACCGTCATCGGCTTCGGCCGGCGGATGTCACCGAACATGATCGGCGGTTTCACGCACCGCGAGCCATACGACTGCACCCAGCCGAACTGGCTGAACGCATAGCCTTCGAGCTGCTCGCCGAAATACTCGACCATGTCGTTGCGCTCGGCCTCGCCATGCACGAGCACGTCGAGCCCCAGCGCCTCCTGTTCGCGCACGCTGCGCGCGATCTGCTCGCGCATGGCTGCATGGTAGCCCGCCTCGTCCAATTCGCCGCGGCGGAAATGGCTGCGCGCCTGGCGGATTTCCTCGGTTTGCGGAAACGAGCCGATTGTCGTGGTCGGATACGGCGGCAGTTGCAACTGCTCGTGTTGCTTGCGCGCGCGCTCCGGATAGGGGCTGGTGCGGCGTTCCATGTCAGCGTCGATGCGCGCAAGCGCCGCCTTGACGGCCGGATTATGCACGCGCGCCGATACCTTGCGCGCCGCGATAGCGGCCTGATTGTCCCGCAGTTCAGCCTCCACGGCCTGCCTGCCGTTGTTCAGTGCTGTAGCCAGCACGTTCAGTTCGTCCAGTTTTTGCAGCGCGAATGCAAGCCATGAACGGAGCTCGGCGTCGAGCTCGCGCTCACTGGCCAGGTCCACCGGCACGTGCAGCAGTGAGCACGACGGCGCGAGCCAGAGCCGCTGACCGAGTTGCCGGTGGATCGGCTCGAGCCAATCGAGCTTGGCGACGAGATCGGTTTTCCAGATATTGCGGCCGTTGACGACACCGAGCGACAGCACGCGCTCGGCCGGCAGCGCCGCGATGACGTCGCGGACTTCATCGCGCGCATTGAGCGTGTCCACGTGTAGGCCTTGCACTGGCAATCGGCAGGCAAGCGGCAGGTTCTCCTGCAATTGCCCGAAATAGGTGGCCAACAGCAGCTTAACGCGATCGGTGTGCAGCGTGTCGTAGGCGTGCACGAACGCTTGCTGCCACTGCGGATCGAGCTCGGTGACGAGGATCGGTTCGTCAATCTGCACCCATTCGGCACCGCACGCGGCAAGCTCAGCCAACAATTGCGCATAGACCGGTAGCAGTCGCGGCAGCAGCGCGAGTTTGTCCGAGTCGTCCTTAGCCTTGCCGAGCCACAGGTACGTCAGCGGCCCGATGATCACCGGCTTGGCTTTCACGCCAAGGCGGCGCGCCTGTTCGAGCTCGTCGATCAGTCGCGACGCGTCGAGTGAAAAGGTCGTGGATGCGCTCAACTCCGGCACGATGTAGTGGTAGTTGGTATCGAACCACTTGGTCATCTCGCCGGCCTGCACGCCGCAGCTGCATGCTCCGTCCGTGGCCGAACGCCCGCGCGCAATCCGGAAGTAGTTGTCCAGCGAGTCGCCGTCCAGGTCGCGTACCCGCTCCGGCAGGTTGCCGAGCGTGAAGCTCATGTCGAGCACCTGGTCATAGAACGCGAAATCGCCTACCGGCGACCAGTCCAGTTTTGCCTGGTTGGCCCAGTGCTGCTGACGCAGTTGAGCGCCCGCTGTCTTCAGTTCATCCAGCGAGGACTGTCCTTTCCAGTAAGACTCGAGGGCGAATTTCAATTCCCGCTTTGCGCCGATGCGCGGAAAGCCCAGATTGTGCGTGATGGCCATAATTCGATAGAGGGTGGGTCAAGAGTGCATCGATCATAGAGGTTGGGATCCATGAAAAAAAGTGGCATTATTTCATTGTCCTATTAATTATTTTCAAGTTTCGATATGCTCGAACGTATTCACCTCGCGATTGTGCGCGAGGTTGACCGGCGGGGTTCATTGACTGCTGCGGCCGAGGTGTTGTGCCTGACTCAGTCGGCGCTCAGCCACACGGTCAAGAAAATGGAGCAGATGTTGGGCACGGCGGTTTGGCGTCGCGAAGGCCGCAACCTGCGGCTGACGCAGGCGGGCGAATACCTGCTATCGGTCGCTAATCGCGTACTGCCGCAGCTGGAGCACGCGCAGGCGCGCCTGGCGCAGTACGCGCAGGGCGAGCGTGGCACGCTGCGCATCGGGATGGAGTGCCACCCCTGCTACCAATGGTTGCTTAAGGTGGTGTCGCCATACCTGGCACAATGGCCGGACGTCGATGTGGACGTGAAGCAGAAGTTCCAGTTTGGCGGCATTGGCGCGTTGTTTGTCTATGACATCGACATCCTGGTCACGCCTGATCCGTTGCACCGCGCGGGCCTTCGCTTCGAGCCGGTGTTCGACTACGAGCAGGTGCTGGTGGTCCAGCGCGGACACGCACTGACACGTGGCACGCACGTTGAGCCGGCGCAGTTGGCCGGCGAAGTGCTGATCACCTATCCGGTCGATATCGACCGGCTCGACGTGTATGCGCAATTCCTGATGCCGGCCGGCGTGCGGCCGAAGCGTCATAAGACGATCGAGACCACCGACATCATGGTGCAAATGGTTGCCAGCGGTCGCGGCGTTGCCGCGCTGCCGCGCTGGCTGGTGCAGGAATATGCGGACAAGATGCCGATCGAGCCGGTGCGGCTGGGACGCGACGGCATCGCCAAGCAGATCTTTGTAGGCCTGCGCGAGGCGGATGCCGACACCGACTACCTCGCCGCCTTCGTCGCGCTTGCGCGGCATTCAGCCCACTATGCGGCAGCGTAGTGTCACGGCACGGCGGGACCTTCGATGATGGAGCCCACCAGCCACTCCTGCAACGACACTTTCCACACCGGGGCCATCGACCGTGATTGCCGCGATCGCGCCACGCTGCGGCAGCAGCAGTGTGGCGCCGAGCAGGCTGCCGACCGCACTGCGCACCAGCGCCCGCTCGATCTCGTGCGCGTCGCACAGGTGTTCCAGCGACGTAACCAGGTCCTCGTTGGGCTTGACGCGCGCGACGACCAGCCGCGCTAGCCGGCCCGATTCGATCATGACATGATTTTTTCATGCGAGCGGTGTTCTCATCGGTTGCAACAGGTCGTAGGTGGTTTCTGGATCATGGGAGACGACCAATTCCACTTCGTCGAACAGGCACACCCTGACCCGCATCGGCTCATGGCCGACCACGGTCCGCTGCAGGTCCAAATGGCCGCCGTGGTGCGTGCCGTGGGCATCCATCATGCCGCCATGGCAATGCAACACACGGCTGCCATCCTGACGCCGACCAATCGTCATTGCCGCATCCACCAACGTAACGTCACCGTCACAGACGATCGGCGGGCCATACACGTACGGTGGGCCGAGTCCCCCGGACGCAAAGAAAGACATGTGGGCCGAGTCCACGAAACGTGGGCGTCCTACCAGGCCTGCTCGTAAATGGCGAGGGCGTCGGCTTCGCGGACTTCGCGAGGATTGTTCACGAGCAGGCGGGTCTGCAGCATCGCGTCGGCGGCCATTCTCGGCAACTCGTGCCGGCCGACGCCGACTTCGCGCAGCGTCCTGGGGATCCCGGTGGCGGCAATCAGCGCGTCGATGCTTGCAATCCATGCCGCTGTCCTGGCTTCGTCGCTGCCGCGTGCGTCGGGCGCGATGATCGCTGCAAGCTGCGCATACTGCTGTGCGGCCGCGTTCGCGTTGAAGCGCAGCACATGGGGTAGCACAAGTGCGTTGGACAAACCGTGCGGCACGTGGAACAGGCCGCCGATTGGATACGCGAGCGCGTGCACGGCGGCCACCGGCGCATTGGCGAACGCTTGCCCGGCCAGCATCGCGCCGAGCAGCATGGCCTCGCGCGCCGCGCGGTCCTGCCCGTTGTCGCACGCCGGCAGCAGGTGGCGGGACAATAGCTCCAGCGCCTGTAGCGCGAGCCTGTCCGACAGCGGGTTCTTCAGGCGTGCCGACGTGTATGCCTCGATCGCATGTACCATGGCGTCGATGCCGGTGGCCGCGGTCGCCGCGCGCGGCAGGCCAAGCGTGAGTTCCGCGTCTAGAATCGCGATGTCAGCGAACAGCTGCGGCGCGACCACGCCCATCTTGCGCCCCTCGCCGAGCGTGACGATCGACACCGCGGTGACTTCCGAGCCGGTGCCCGCGGTGGTCGGCATGTGTACCAGCGGCAAGCGCGTACCGCGTACGTTGCCTACGCCGTACATCTCGGCCAGCGGTTGGTGCCCGGCCACCAGGGCGGCGATCAGTTTAGCCACGTCCATTGACGAGCCGCCGCCGAGTCCGAGCACGATCTCGGCACCGACGGCCGAGGCGCGTGCGGCGGCGCCGAGCACCACCTGTTCGGGCGGATCGGCCACCACGTTATCGATGACGGTGACATGCCAACCCTGCGCAGTGAGGTCCGCCAGCGCGGGCCCGAGCAGCCCGCTGCGATGCAGGAGTGCATCGGTCACCACGCACAGCCGGCTGAGCGTGCCAAAGCGCTCGCGCAACAATGCACCGAGCCGGCGTGCCGCGCCAAACTCCATGATCACCGTGGGTACGGTCTGAAAGCGAAATGGGGTCATTGGCTTGCTCCGTGCACCATATGGCTGCTGACCTCGCGGCGTTCGAGCATCGGAATGATTTGCCCGTAACCGATCTGCTGAAAATGCGGCGTTTGCCGATGTTCGTCTAATCCCGTTGCGTCAGTGTACTGCTCGAGGATTACAAAATGGTCAGGATCGTGCGGCGAGCGGAAGAACTGGTAGTCTAGGTTTTTCGGCTCATCGCGCGTGGCGCGCGCGAGCGCGTCAAGCAGCGCCAGCACGCGTTCACTCTGCCCGGGCTTGGCGAAATAGTGGGCAATGACCTGCAAGTAAGGTGGCCTCACCGTTGGTTTCCTCCTCCACGGTCCATCGCGCGTTCAATGCGGCGTATCCAGGTTCCACCATTGACTGTCGCTAGTGGACACCGCCACTGCGCCGTGCGCCTGCGCCTGGCGCACATCGTGCTCATTGCAGACGAAGCCCGATGCGACGATCGGCGGCAGCGCCGCACGGTCTTGCTCACGCAGGTGCGGCAGCATCGGCGCCGGCATCAGCTGTACCAGATTGGGATCGCTTTGCTCGATCGCCTTGACGCTGCGCGGCCATGTCGAGCGGTCCGTCACAAAGACCTTCTGCATTGTCACTAGGCCGGCGCGGTTGGCACGCTGCACCGTCGCCACGCGCGTGGACACCAGGCTGGTGACGCCAATATCGACGAGATATTCGACGCCGCCCTTGTCCTGCGACAGCCCATCGCAGCTGTCAATATTGACGATCACGAACTTGCCGGCCCGCGTCAGCGCGGCCACGACCGCCTGCAGCTTGCGCAGCTCGACGTTGGCCACGATGCCGACTTCGGCCGCGCTGCCAATGAAGCTGTCGAGCTGCTCGGCGCCGTACAGCGTCGCGATCACGGGATGTCGGGCCAGACGCGCTCCGAGAGACTTGTCCATATCAAAATATCAGCTTGCTGGCGCGATGATGTCGTCACCCAAGCCGAGCTTACCAGGATTGAGGATGTTCTTCGGATCTAGCGCACGCTTGAGCGCGTGCAGCACGGGGAACGCGCTGCCCAGCGCGTCGCGCATGTAGGGCGCGCGCAGTAGACCCACGCCATGGTGGTGGCTCAGCGTCGCATTGTATTGGATCAGCACGGCATTGGCCGCGTCCCACGCACGACGGTACCACGCAGCGCGCTGCTCGATGCCCACTTCGCCGCGCAATGAAAAGTACAGGCATGCGCCGTCCACATAGGCATGCGACTGGTGCGCGGAGCCCGCCAACGTACCCGGCACCGATTGCAGCGCATCGACCACGTCGCGATAGATCGCGGCCAGATCGCGCCAGCACCCAGCCATCTCCAGCGTGTCGGCGACAAACCCTGGGCTGCGTTTGAAGCCCTCCGCGCTCTTGCCGGTCAAGTACCGCGTGTCGAGCCACTTCTCGAAGATCGCGTCCCCGTTCAGCCGCTGCCCTTGCGGCTCGCATACCTGCTCGCACACCACCATTCCCGCATCGACGAGCTCGCGCGCGCCCTCGTCGGCGATCAGCAGCACATTCGTGTCTGGCAGGCCGAACTGCACGCCGCTTTCGAGTGCATCGTACAGACGCAGCGCCGCCGGACGGGCGCCGCGCTGCATGATCTCGCGGCACGCGTGCAGGCCGGCGGCGAACGAGTCAAAGCCATAGGCAATTGCCCGGCCGTAGTCTGGCAGGCGGTGCAGCTTTAATCGTGCCCGTACGATGATGCCCAGCGTGCCTTCGCTGCCGATAAACAGCTGCTGCAGGTCCGGCCCGATTGCCGCGCGTGGATAGCCGCCGACGCTGATCAGCGAGCCGTCGGCCAGCACGACGTCCATGCCGTACACCATGTCCTCAACCTTGCCGTAGCGCGTGGACAACTGTCCGGCGCCTCGGCAGGCAATCCACCCTCCCACGGTGCTGATGCCGAATGACGACGGCCAGTGTCCCATCGTCAACTTGTGCTCGCGCTGCAGCGATGCCTCAAACACGTCGCCGAACATACCCGCCTCCACCTCGACGAGCTGGCTCTCGTGATCCACGCTGAGCAGCCGGTTCAGGCCACACAAGTCCAGTACGATGCCGCCCCGCACCGGCAGCGCCGCGCCGGTGACGTTGCTGCGCCCGGCCGATGCCGTCACCGGGATCGACGCCGCATGCGCAATGCGCATCACTGCCTGGACCTGCGCGACACTGGACACGCGCACGACGACGGCGTGCGGCGTGGCTGGCCGGCCGGCGGTTTCTGTGACCATCGAGGCGGCCCACCAATCACGGGTCCACGCGACCACTTGTGCCGGCTGCGTGATTACCTCGTCGGCGATTTCCCGCAGCGCGTCGCATTGTCGTTCAGAGACCTGCACCGGTGCGCGTTGCATGCCGCCGGCCGGCACGTCGTACGGCACACTGGGCAAATTCAGCGAGTACGGTGGCGGTGTGTGAGCGCCGACGACATAATTGCCGCGGTTGTAGCCGCGCTGGATGGCTTCTTTGCTGATCATCCGTTATCTCCGATGAGGACCGATTTTTCGTATTGGACGGCCGCGACGTAGTCGCGCACCTGGCTGGCGACGAGCGCGTCGGACAAGCCGAGCTCCGCCTTCAGAATCTGGCCCACGCGCGGTGCGGCGCGGGCTGACGCATCGCGCGCCATCAAGCGCGCGCGCGTGCGTCGCGACAGCACGTCGTCTACGCTGCGCGCCAACTCATGACGCGCGGCGTAGACCACTTCCGCTTCGCTGTACGGCAAGCCCTCGACGATCGGGGCGAGCAGTGACGGGCGTGCATCGATCAGGTCGCTGACAAAACGCGCCTCGGTGCCGTAGCGCTCGCCCAGATGCGCGGCCAGCCCGCCCGAGGCGACGATCGCCTGCGCATCGTAGCCAGCCGCGCCCAGCAGGTAGGCCGATTTCGTGCGGCATGGCGCGCGTTTGCCGATGACTTTCTGCGCCGCGTCGATGGTCTGCTCCGCCATGTGCCGGGAGGTCGTCAGCTTGCCGCCGACAATCGTTACCAGGCCGTCGGGCGCGACGCGGATTTCGTGGTTGCGGCGCATCTCGATCGTCTTGCCGCCGGGTGGGCCAACCAGCGGCCGGCAGCCGGCGATGCTGCCCACTACGTCGTGCGGCTGCAGGTCCGTCTTCAAAGCCGAGCGGGCGCCTTCCAGCAGGAAATCAAGTTCTTGCCGCGTGCAGTACACGTTGTCCAGGTCGCCATCGTAGTCTTCGTCGGTGGTGCCCAGATACGAGACGTTGCCCCAACGGGTGATCGTCGCACGCCGATTGCGGCCCGGCACCGGGATCGTGACGGTGCAGTCGTTGCGGATCTTCAACCACGGAATCGCCACGTGCACGCCCTTGGCCGGTCGTACCTGGAGCGCCGGTGCATCCCCTTTGCGGCGCCCGTCCCAGTCGCGCAGCCAGACGCCGGTTGCCATGATTACCACGCCGGCGCGCACGCGGATTTCGCGGCCGTCGGCATGCACGATTGCCCCGTTGACGCGTCCTTGCGCATTACGGGTAACCTCGGCCACGCGCGCATGATTGGCCACCGCCGCGCCGTGGAACGCCGCGGTGCGCGCCAGCGTCAGCGTCAGCCGCGCATCGTCCACGCGCGCATCGAAGTACATGAAGCCGCCGGTCAGGTACGCTTCGTTGAACGTTGGGCAGTGCGACAGCACTTCAGCCTTGGTCAGTTTCTGGTGCAAGATGCCTTCGCGCCAGCCGCCGGCAAGGTCATACATCCACAACAGGCTCTCAAAGGCCTTCGCCAGACGCTTGTCGAACACGCCGTCGCGCTCCATCACCGGAAACAGGAACGGCAGCCGTTGCACCAAGTGGCGCGCATTGCGGCGCAGGCGCTGCCGCTCCAGCAGCGAGTGGCGTACCAAGCTGAGATTGCCCTGTTCGATGTAGCGCAGGCCGCCATGAACCATCTTCGAGGATTTGGACGACGTCCCGGACGCAAAGTCGCTTTTCTCGACCAAAGCGACGCGATAGCCACGCAGGCTCGCGTCCAGTGCCGCATAGGCGCCGGTGACGCCGCCCCCGACGATCAACATGTCGAATGTGTCGCCGCCCAGGCGGGCGAGCTGTTCCTCGCGCACCACGTGCAGTGGCGACGTGGCCGTCATCGCAGCCCGATCCTGCGTGGGCCGTCTGGATGGCAAGAAAATCATACTGGTCAATCTCCGTACTCAACCGTGATCGAAATCGGCCGCGTGGGCGAGCTCAGATTGGATGCGCGCGTGCCATCTCGCGCGTCGCTGTTGCCGCAAGCCGATGTCGGGCGACGGCTCGAACACCGCGTCGGTGACCAGCGTGGCGCGTGCCGCGTCCAGCGAGTCCCACAACAAGCCCGAGGCGCCGGCCAAGAATGCCGCGCCGCGCAGGCTCGCGCGGTCGCTCTCGCGGATACGCCGCACCGGCAGGCCGCTCAGGTCCGCCTGGATTTGCAGCAGCACGTCGCTGCCCGACAGGCCGCCACCGACCACCAGTTCATGCACATCGATACGTGCCACCGCCTGGTTCGCCTCCATGCATGACGTCACCGAATGGCCAATGCCCTCGAGCAGGGCGAACGCGACCTCTTCCCGTGTGGTCGCAATCGAGATCCCGGACAGCGATGCGCGGGCGCACGGTTCCATCTGCGGCACACGCAACCCGGTCAATGCGGGGACGAACAGCACGCCGCGCGCCGACGACACGGTGCTGGCCAGGGCACTGATCTGCGCCGAATGGTCGAACCAGCGCAACGTGTCGCAAACCCAATTCAGCGCGGAGCCCGTCGTGGCGACAAAGTTTTCGAGCGAATAGTGTGAAACGCCGCCATGGCGGCGCGCTGTCATGGCCAGCGTTGTGCCGTATGATGGCTGGTGCTCATGCTCATCCATGAGCGTGGTG
This sequence comes from Mycetohabitans sp. B8, assembly GCF_021991875.1. Lineage (GTDB taxonomy): Bacteria > Pseudomonadota > Gammaproteobacteria > Burkholderiales > Burkholderiaceae > Mycetohabitans. The sequence continues at coordinate 134,527 of NZ_JAHLKR010000001.1, read as the reverse complement.
CACGGTAAGGCCGGGCCCGTCAGCAGATCGACGAAGCTGCCCGTGCCGTGCACGCACATGGATTGCCCACGGTCAAGACACCCGAGTCCGACCGCGCCGGCAAGCTGATCGCCCGCGCAGGCCAGGATCGGCACGTCGATCCCGAGTAACTCGGGCCGAGTGCGGCCGAACGCGTCCGCGTCCTCGCGCAACGCTGGCAACAGCTCGCGCGGAAAGCCCAGCGCATCGACCCAGGCGTCGAAATACCGATGCTCGCCCAGCAGATAGGCACTCGCCGAAGTCGCATTGGTGGGCGTGGTCACGCATGCGCGCTCGGTGGACAGGTGCCACAGTAGCCAGGTGTCGATCGTGCCGAACGCGAGGCGGCGTGCGTGAAACGCGTCAGCGACTGCGGGTACCGTACGCAATTGATGGGCGGCCCATAAATACGGCGAGCGCACGCCGGCGGGCCGGCCTACGCCCGCCATCAACCTGCGGTCCCATGTGGCGGCCAGGCGGTCGAGTTCGGCCGCATGACGCGTATCCTGCCAGACCATCGCGGGGACCAGTGCCCGTCCCGTGTGCGTGTCCCATAGCACGGCCGTTGCTCGCTGGGTGGCGATGGCCGCTGCGACGACACGCACACCCTGCTGTGCGGCCTGTGCCAGCGTCGCGCGGCAGACTGCGACGGTTTTGTCCAAAATCGCATTCGCATCCTGCTCGACGACCCCGGGTTGTGGGCTGTCCACGCGCAGCGGCAGATATTCGAGGAAGGATACGTGTCCATGGGCGTCGACTAGCGCAGCCCGTGTGCCAGACGTGCCTTCGTCGATCGCAAGGACGGCGTTTCGATGCGCGTTCATGGCTGGGTCTTCTCGATGGTGGGGGGCATGAGCGCCGGCTTGGACGACGAGGCGTCCTTGAACTGGGGTGCGTCCGGCTCGTTATCCGGGGTGATCGTTGTGCGCGTGGGGTCCCAGCGAATCGCACAGCAGATCGCACTGGCGGCAAGCGGCACGACGGCCAGGATCAGGAAGGTCTGCTCCAGGCCGTAGCGTTCCAGGAACAGTGGGAAGACGAGCAGTCCCAGCGCGGCACCGATCGAGCCGAGTGCGCCGACCACGCCGTTGGCGCTGGCGCGCAGTTCGCCGCGGAACGACAGCGACGACAGACTCTTGCCATTCGCCCCCGGCCCGCCGGCATGAAACAGAATGAACAACGACGGAATGACTACGCACGCCCACAGTGGCATCCGGGCATGGAACAGGCCCAGTATTAGCAACATCGCGAAGACCGCTGCAAATCCCATGGCCGATGCACGCCGCAAGCCCAGCCGGCGCGCGATCAGCGGCGAGGTGAAGCCGCCCGCAATACCAAACACGTTGAATACCAGTGCGCCGAGCGTCGCGTACACAAAATCCTTGCCGAACAGCGTCGCGCTAATCAGCGGCAAATACCAACCGATGGCGAAGTACTCGATCGATTGTCCGATCTGCACGGTGGCCGCCAGGACCGTGCGCGGCAGGTACACGCCGCGAAAGATCAACAGCACGTTGGCCAGCCCGCGCGTTGCTGGGTTGAGCAGCGGCACGCGCTCACGCAGCGGCGCAGCGACGAATGGACGACCATAGATTTGCGCCATCGCACGGGCCGCGTCGTCCAGTCTATCCCTGCGGGCGAGCCAAATCGGGCTTTCGACCAGAAATGCAAACTGCATGAGCACAATGGCGACACCGAATACGGCAGTGGCCGCCACCGAGTAGCGCCAGATCGAATCCCCGACGTTCCATGAGTGGAACAGCAACGCCAGCAACAAGTTCGTGCATACCGCCGTGTACCACATGCCTTGCCACGCGTTCAGGCGGCTTTTCAAGTGGGCTGGCGTGAACTCGGCCAGCATCGCCATGGCGATCGCGAAATCGAGGCCGTACGCCATGCCGACGAAGAAGCGCCCCAGCAGGATCACTTCGAAGCGCGGCGCGCACACTACCAGCACCGCGCCGAGCACTGACAGCAGCTTCGCGATGATGAGGGGGCGGAGCCGGCCCCAGCGGTCCGCCATCCAACCGCCAACTGGATTGAACGCAATCGCCACCCATGATGCGAACGACGTCATCAGCGCCACCTGGGCCGCCGTCAAATGGAGGTCGCGCGTCATCGGCCCGAGGCCCGCGCTCAGCGCTGAATTCGCGAATGCGTCGAGAAACAACCCACCGAGCGATAGCCACCAAATGAGGCCGGCTCTGCCCGCGATGCCGGGCCGTGAGTCGAGGAACGATAGGATGTCTTCAATGCCACGAATCTTGATCGCGATTGCTTGCACCGCCGGCCTCCATTCTCATGATTCTGTAAGAGGCCTGAACAGACAACGCGATCGATGCGCGCAAGAGACCATCTTACAGATAGTCTCTTATCTCGATCTGTGCGCCCACTTTACGGCGAGTGTGGGCGGCGTGTCAAGCGCGGATGAGTTAGCCGGGTCCCGCGCCCATCGATTGACGATAGCGCCGCAAGACGTCGATGTCGTGGCCCGTCAACGCGCGTGGCTCGTCCTGGATGGCCTGGCAGTAGGCCATCACTTGCGCATCGTGCCGCATCCCCTCCAGCAGCAGCGTGGCAGCCGGTTCGTCATCCCTGCCCAGCGTCTGATAGCGATTGCTGCGCATCGCGCGCAAAATGGCCCAGAGCACGGCCAGATGGCCGATCAACAACGCCGCGGCGATTTTCCAATGGCCGCCGCGGCCCGCGTCGATATCCTGCAGCGCGCGGTGGATAATCATCATGCACAGCAATACAATGGCCGCCGACGCGCCGATGTGTAACCATTTGGCCACCTCGAATGCAACGGCACGATGGCTGAGTTCGTCACGCGTCAATGGCCGTTCCAAAGTGGCGCTCGCGCGTGTACCTGACTCAAAGCTCATGCCACCACCTCCGATGCCGCTGTATCCTGCCTTCGGAATCTGTGGCACCCGACCCGCAAAGGCGGGACCAGCCCATTCGTGTCCCGCTGTACTGTCGCCTGCTGTCCAGGCCTGCCTGCACTACGCTCGTTCATTGTCAGCGTTGTTGCCTCCACGTTAAGGGAAACGGCCACGTGGCTTTTGCCTTCACATTGGCCAGCATGATCGAACCGTACAGATAGGGTTGCGTTCCATCGGGAGCGGTTCGATGTCGTAGACGCGCCTCGTGGTTGAGATGAACCCGGCGGCGCAACGCGTCGATTACTGCCGTGCAACAAATTGCATGGCCTTTTGCGTTATCAATCGTTTGAACTGCATGGGATTCGTCAATTGAGGGCAACAGACTGAGCAGTCCGTTCAGGCGTATGTCTTACCGTTGCAATATCGGCTCATCGAGTCTGTAGCGAGCAACGCTGAATTGAGGCGGGCACAAACCATTCGATCCATCGTGTTGGACTGAACCTATGCACCCTGTCGGATTGATTGCGTTCATGGCGGATACTCTTTACCTCGAGCAATGACAAATCAAATCGTTGTACGGAATGCAAGTATTAGCGGCTAAACATCGTGTGTCAAGCAATATATTACTGAATTTCTTAAAATGACATTGCATGTCATGCGCGTTTTCTCATAAAGTTGGGGCCGAGCAGAACGATCCGGACATTACATGTTTTCAAGCGAAGACAAGGTTTCAGAAGAGTCGCTGGCGATTGCTATGCGAATTCATGATTTGCTGAACCGACACGGTGTAGGCAAACGCCAACACGCGGCGGAGATTCAGCGCATCCTCGGGCTGAGTTATTCCCAGGCTCACCGGAAAATGAAGGGTGCCAATCCGTGGACCATTACGCAGGTCAAGACTGTGGCGCAAGCGTATGGTGAATCTGCCGCGATGTTGCTCGATGGGCTCGACTCGGGCGAGCCGGTTGGCGCACTGGCTGCAAAGATGCAAGAAGCGGTGTTTTATGTCGGTGATGCTGTTTATCGTTGCCTAGCCGAGATCGGAGAGCGGGCTCATGACGTGTCGGGGCTGGAGTTCGTTGCGCTCAAGGACAGCAATCGATGGAAGGTGTTTCCGGTCGAGGCGGCGCCGGGCGGTGACTATTTCGTGGTCGAGCAGATCCTGATACGCCCTCGTGGCGCGCCCGAGGTGAGCCCGGTCATTGCGATACTCGACGACGATCCGTTATTGACCGCGGAGATGTGCTCGTATTTCCATTCTCGAGGCTATATTGCGCGGCCGTACAATACGGAGGCCACGTTCCGCGCGGCGCTTGGCGAAAATGTGTTCGACGGATTCATTGTTGACTGGCTCCTAGAGAGCGGCACGGCCGAACAGATTATCCAGTCGATCCGTCAGTCGCGTCGCGGCGACGCGCCCATTTTGCTGCTCACGGGCAAGCTCGTGACAGGCGAGGCGAACGAGGATGAGGTGGCGCGCGTGATCCAGCAATACGACGTGAAACCCTTTGAAAAGCCCGCGCGCCTGAACTGGGTGGCGGTGGAGTTGGCGCGGCGGCTCAAGGCGGGGGTGTCTGGCTAGTCCCGTGGGGCGCGATGCAGATAGATGACGTCCTGCTGCACGGGTATCAGGTTCTGGCCGCTATCGATGACGAAATCGGTGCCGTTGTAGGCCGGGGAAGCCAGTAGCAGGACCGCCGCAGCGACATCGGCTGGGCCTGCCACCCTACCCAGCAAGTTGGACTGGTGGGCCGCGTACTGGAAGTCCGCATCGGTTTGGCTGTCGCTGGGCAACATCAGTCCGGGAAAAACGGCGTTAATGCGTAAGACCGGCGCGGCCGAGATCGCAAGCATTTGCGTCAGGTTGCCCAGCGCTGTCTTTCCGACCGTATAAGTGAAGTGGTCGCGGTGGAAGTTGCCTTTCACCTTCTGGTCCACGACATTGATCACTGCGCCAGTCGCACCTGCGGCCCTTGCGCAGTCGTGAAAAGCCCGCGTCAGCAGGATCGGAGCCCTGCAGTTCACCGCCCATGCCTGATCCAGCGCTTGCACGGAGAAGTCGACGAAATCGTCTTGCCAGAAAACCGCCGCGTTGTTGACCAGCAGGTCCAACCGGCCGAAGTGCACGAAGACATCCTGGATGAGCTGGTCGATCTGCTCGGCGTCCCGCAGGTCACCGCTGAAGGCAAGTGCGTCATATCCGGCATGCTGTAGCGCCCATGCGGCCGTTTGCGCCTCATCGCGCGATGTGTGCGCGTGTACGGCCACGCGATATCCATGCTTCGCGAGATGCTCCAGGATCTCCCGGCCGGCCCGCTTGGCCGAACCGGTCACCAGTGCTACCTTATCGACGCTCATGAAGACGCTCCATCCAGCAGGTTTCCGAAGGCGGCGCGCAGCGCGTCAATCCGGACCGGTCTCATCAAAAGTTCGTCGAACATGGCCAATTGCGTTTCACTGAGTAGTTCCGGCGCCGATGCGCTCACGCCAATCAGTTTCGAATGAGGCGCGCCGGTTTTCCGGATCCATCGCGCCAACGAAGCGCCGTCTTCCCCCGGCATTTGCAGGTCAATGAGCGCGACATCCACTTCCCGCTGGCTGAGCATGACTCTGGCGTCCCACGCCGAGTCCACGGCGGTAACGGCCAGGCCCAAGCTGTGCATGAGCGCGACCAGCGCATCGCGCATCTGGGGCTGATCGTCCACCACCAGTGCCTGTTTGCCGTACAGCGGCGTGTCGGGCAGCGCGCTTCGGCTGTCGCTGTCGGGTTGCCCGCGACGTATCAACGAGTCGGTCGATTCGCGAAACGTGACTTCGAACGTTGAGCCAATACCGAGCGTGGACGTCACGGTGATATGGCCGCCGAGCAGTCGCACCAGCCCGTCGACAATGGCCAGACCCATGCCGATGCCCGTGTGGCTTCGTGTGTTGCCGTCGTCAAGCTGCACGAACGGCTCGAACAACTTTTCCTTGGCCTGCTCCGGGATGCCGATACCGTGGTCGGTCACCGCGATTCGCGTGACACATTCCGATGCAGCAATGTGCTGCGTCGCACGGATCAGCACGTCGCCTTGGATCGAATACTTGATTGCGTTGTCGACCAGATTGAGCAGGATCTGCCGTATCCGTTGCTGATCGGAGTGAATCAACCATACGATGCCGCGCGTGTCGATTCGCACAGACAGCCGCTTGGGCGCAGCCATCGGCCGCATCTGTGTGGCGACCTGCTGCACGATATCGATCAGATCCACCGGCGCAATGCGCAACTTGAGCTTGCCCGCGTCAAGCCTTGCATAATCGGCCAGGTCTCGCAGTTGCGCGTCGATCTGTTCGGCCGCCTGCTCCATTCGCAACACAGCGCGCATACTCCTTGTCGACAGCTCGGCGTCGGCGAGACTCGAAAGACCGGCTGATATCGTTTGTAACGGCGTGCGGATCTCATGCCCGATCGCTCCCAGGAACGCACTCTTGGCTTTCAATGACGCATTGGCTGCCGCCGTCGCGCTTTGCTCGGCAATTCTCCAAGTCCGTTCCCGCCGGGCGGCACGCATGCCACGATACGTGGTGATGGTCAGCGCGATCAATAGCGAACTCGTCAACGAAGCTGCACCGATACTGCTTGCCCACAGCACCCGGCGCTTGTGTCGGAAGTCCTCCAGCGCGATGTCGCGACGTTTGTTTTCTGCTTCGCCGATGCCTTGCGCAAATTGAAGTGTCGACTCGTCCAGCGCGTGCAGATGGTCGGCGATGACGCGCGCCGTCGACCTGTCGCCCGGCTGCAGATCGACGATGAGCGGATCGATCGTTTGCAGGCAATGTTGGATTGCCGTGACAGCCTGCACGTAGTCCGGCACGCTCAGCTGTACCTGGGTGGTATCCGACGGCTTTGAAATAAGCGAGAACTTTGACACCAGGATCTCATAGGAACGCTGAATCTCGTCCAGATCTTGACTGTCGCCGTTCGCGTACCGCAAAAGCAGGTTTTCCAGGCGATCTGCGTTGAACTTGAACTGAGCGGGTGCCCAGTAGTAGTTTTCCTGCGGACCGGCCAGCTTGTACACGGCCATGGGTTCCGTGCTGGTCCACTGAAGTGCCGTATAGCCCCATGCCGCTATCACCAGCGCGAGCGCCACCCCCAAGAAGGTGCCTGCCCGCGACCAACGAAGCCATTGACACGTATCATCTGACCTCAATCGACTTCACCTGCCATACGAACCGCCCGGCGACCTCTGAGCGATTCAACTCCTTTGGGAACCGGTCGCGGGGGTAGACAAGAAACAGCGGGCCAAAGTCCCTGAGCGTCAGCTGTTTGCCGTTGATGTGGTCGGCTAGAATCACGCCGTACCGGTGCGCGTCGCTGATCGGGATCGCATACGCCACATAGCCATCGTATGCCGTCACCCGCAGCGTTGTTCCCTTTGCGCCTACTATCGATAACACGTCGCTAAGCAGCACGCCGGAAAATCGCGACGAGGGCGTCCAGTTCGTGGCCGTGGTGAACTGGGCACGCGGCATCGACCGCCATTCCTGTTCTGTGAAACGGTATACATGAGCACCTGGCACATTCGTATGCTGGATCTCGCCGGTGATGTCCAGTTGCATCGGCGTGGCCTGGGCGAGGCCGCCGATGACGAACAGGATGAGCGCGAGGCTTCTCGCGAGCGTTGCAAACTTGTTCATGCAGGCTCTCCTGACGAGCCGATTGGCTCAAGCGGTATCTGGGAATTTGCATGCCAGCCAAGCAGTTGCGCAAGCAGCCACGAGGGTGGTCTGTGGAGCGCGATATGCAAGCCGTCGCTCGGATGATCGAGCGCGGTCGTGAACAGCCGACCAAATTGACTGCAGCGCATATAGGGTATCGGCAGTAGGTTTGCTTGCTCGCCCGTCCGTTGTGGGAGCGACGCAGTTTTTCGAAAAATCAGCGTACCCGTCCAGGCCAGCCGGTGCGCCGCACACCTTGTCGTTACAAACGGCCACATCGCTATCGATTTCAGATAGGCGGAACCTCGGTGCAGCCATTAATCAATAGACAGATTTGTCTGGACGAGGTTGGCAACTCAGTCAGCATATCGTCGGTGTCCGTGTGTCGCAATGCTTGCGTCTGACCTTTTTATAAAAAGACGACATGCTTGCTTTTTATGACGAGGTGGTGGGTTCAGTGATGCGGTGGCTAGCCCATGCTACACCCGCTTTTTTGCGTGCTGGTCGCGACTGGCGTACCGGTGAAGCGTTTAGCGAAGCATTCGCGTATTGCCAATGTGCTGCTGGGGGCGTTGCGTGCGGTATCGATGGTGCAAAGCTGGGTAATTGCGAATCTGACGCGCCGTCAGCGTGCTGAAGGGCTCAACTTTATCTGAATTTCAGATATTTTTAAATTATCCGTTTTTCGGATATATTGAAAATATCCTAATTGCAGCTAAAATTAAAATAGCTGATTTTCGGGTACAAATCCTATGTCCCACACCCCGCCGTTCCAACCGCTTGTGACTGCTTTGCAGCTAGGTCAACTGCTGAAGGCGGCTCGCAAGCGTGGCAGGTTGACACAGGCCGAGGTGGCGGCCCGTTTGGGGCTGAGCCAGAACCGCGTTTCCTATCTGGAACAACACCCGGACCAACTGAGTTTCAAGCAGTTGCTGGGCTGGTGCACGGCCGTCGGGCTGGAACTGCGGCTGGGCGAGCGCGAGCGCGAGCGCCTCGAATCGACCAACAAGACGGAGTGGTGAGATGGGGCGGCGCTCGCACAGTCAAACCCTGACGCTTTGGGCCAACGGCGACTACGTGGGCCGCTGGACTATCACGGCCCGCGGCGACATGGAGCTGCAATACGACGGGGGCTGGCTCGCCTCTGCGCATGGACGGCCAATATCTTTGTCGCTGCCCTTTAACCTCAACAACGAGCCGTTGAAAGGCGAGCGCGTCGCCCATTACTTCGAAGGCCTGCTGCCTGACAGCGATGCCATCCGCAAGCGCGTTGCAGCCCGCTTCAAGACGGGGTCTACCGAAGCCTTCAACCTGTTGGCCGCCATCGGACGCGATTGCGTAGGCGCACTACAACTCCTGCCGGAAGGCGAGATACCTTCTGGTGTCGACCGTATCGACGGCGTTGTCGTGGACGACGAAGCCATCGAATGCCACCTGCTCGAAGTCGTGACCCCGGACCCTCAGGCAACTGTTCCCCCTCGTGCAGCAGTCGCTGGATGCCGAGCGTGACCTGCGCGCCCTCATGGCTTCGCAAATCCTGTTCTGGATGCTGCGCGCGCCGGACGGGCATGCCAAGAACTTCAGCATCCAACTGCAGGCGGGGACAGCTGGACGGTTCCGGCTCACGCCGATGTATGACGTGATGTCGGCGTATCCGGTCATCGGCGAAGGGCCGGACCAGTGGGCCGAGCAGGACCTTAAGCTTGCTATGGCGCTGCTGGGCAAGAACCGGCACTATCATATGCACGCCATCCAGCGCCGGCACTTCAATAGCACGGCCCAAAAGCTCGGCTATGGAGGAAACGCCGAGCCATTGCTTCAGGAACTGGTCGCTCGGACGCCAGAGGTGGTCGCGCAGGTGCAAGCGGAACTGCCGCAAGGCTTTTCGCAGCAGGTAGCCGACAAGGTGCTGGGCGGGCTATTGGATGCCGCCCAGGCGCTCGAAGGGATGCCGCCAGCGTGATGCCCGCGGCAGTCGTAGCAGCAGGTAAGGACAGGCGATAACCACGCGAATTATCTTATTGTGAAAGCGCCTCACGCCACCGGCCACACTTCTGCCGCGAGACGAAAGAAGCGATGCCGCCAACGCTGGACGGCGTCTGGAGGACGCAGTTCGATCTGTCTGCTGCATTCGCAGACGCGCTCACTGGCAGACTCTCGAGTAACTGTCGCGCGAGCTTTAGTCGCTCAAGTTGGCTATAAAAGAGGTCGACGATTTCCAGTATCTTTTCCTCGAACACTTTGTAAATGCCACTCAGAAGCAGGTCACAGGCTGATTCGCTCAATGTCGCGCAAAGGTTGCTCGCCCCACAATGCGGCCTGCGAAGGCTTCTTTGGGCGGCTGAAAACGAAATTGTTCTATTCTCGGGACTGGCGGGCTACAAGTATTGAGCAGTTCATTGAGGTAGTCAACGCTTACATCCGCTGGTATAACGCAAAGCGAATCAAGCTCTCGCCTGGCGCACTCAGTCCACTCGAATACCGGGAAAACCTCGGACTTGCGGCATAAACCAGTCCAAGATTTTAGCCGCACCTCCAATTGGTCACGTTCCCGTCGCCGATGACAAATGACCAGAGCATGCGCTTTGAACGCGTACTGGGTGTCTACGACCGCGGTGGTTCGCGAACTAATCGGGCGGAAGCCGATGCCATCGTCAAGGCAATTGAGCGGCACTATCTGGACTCGGCGAAGCGGCATCTGACGCTCGGCGTAGTGACCTTCAATCAGGCACAGCAAAGCCTGATTGAGCGGATGCTGGATGAACGCCGTCGAGCGTCTCAGCAACTAGACCAGGCTATTGCGCAGGCGGCGGCGCAATAGCCGCTGTTCATCAAGAACCTGGAAAACGTCCAAGGTGATGAGCGGGACATCATCTTCTTCTCCATTACCTACGGCCCCGATGCATCGGGCAAGATCAGCCTCAACTTTGAGCCGTTGAATCTAGAGGGCGGCCATCGGCGTCTCAACGTGGCCGTATCACGTGCTCGTGTCGGCGTCGTGATTTTTAGCACATTGCTTCCCGAGCAGATTGACCTGTCGCGCGTCCGGGCTGCCGGCGTACGAGACCTGAAGAACTACCTGGAGTTCGCCATTCGAGGCCCACGCGCCCTGGTGGAGCAAAATGTGCCGACTGGACGGGAGCCTGATAGCCCGTTCGAGCAGCAGGTGATTTCCGCACTTCGTGAGAAAGGTTGGACAGTCCACCCGCAGGTCGGCGTGTCCGGATACCGGGTTGATATTGGCGTGGTCGACCCGCGTGCGCCGGGACGCTATCTGCTGGGCGTCGAATGCGATGGCGCCATGTATCACGCCGGCGCCACTGCGCGCGACCGTGACCGGCTCCGCCAGCATGTCCTTGAAGGGCTCGGTTGGGAACTGTATCGTATATGGTCCACGGACTGGTGGCTGAGTCCGCAAGAGCCGATACGAAAGCTTGTGGCCCGACTGGAAGAGTGGGTAGCGACGGTGCCGACCGAGAACGAACCGCCTGTTGAACTGCCGGAAGAGGAGAAGTATGAAGAAGCGCCGCATGCTTTGTATGCCCGGGTCGGATCGGTCGTCGGGTCGATTGCGCCTGCTACTCAGTTGCCCGAATACGAACTGGCCCGCTTGGACAGAGGCAACCCCCACCTCTTCTACGAGAGCCGCTCAATGCCGACTTTGGCCGAGCAGTTACTAAGGTAATCGAAACGGAAGGACCGGTATCGCAGGCGATAGTGTTCAAGCGTGTGACGCGGGCTTGGGGGTTGTCTAGGGTTGGTAGTCGCATCGAGGCTCATTTGATTGCATTGGTGCCCAAGCAGGTGACCCGTACGATGGACAACGACATCACTTTTTATTGGCCAGGGCATGCTAAACCAAGCACCTGGGAAGGTATCCGGGTACCAGGAGGTGACCCCGAAACGCGCCGCAGTATCGACGAGGTTAGCCTCGAAGAATTGGGTAATGCGGCTATGTATATCTTGATGCAACAGCGTGGTACGTCGCAAGAGGGATTGGTAAAAGCGGTTTGCCAACTACTCGGTGTGGCTAGGACAACGGCCGATGCCGGCATACGGATTTCTTGGGCGCTGACCCACGGGCGAGTCCAGGCAACAGTGGCTATGGAGGGCGGTTCTGTTTGGTTGCGGAACGGAGTTAGCGTAGGGTAGGCGTTGTTTCAGGGCCGCGTTGATGTTCAGAATTGGGTCCACTCGCCGAATAGGCGGCTGGTTATTGAGTCGAGGAATGGCCGCGCTTACCGACGATGATAAGCGGCGCGTCCAGCGCTTTGTTCAACGACTGCCGAGCGAAATCCGCACATCGCAGCGCTCCTCAAGCCCTACAGTAACGGCGCCGTTGAGGGCCATGTCAATCGGCTCAAGTTCCTCAAGCGCCAAATGTATGGCCGCGCCGGCTTCCAGCTGCTTCGTATTCACAGTCTTATGCCTACCCGCTATTGTAAGTGGCAAAGTGTGTCCGGACTTTCAAAGGACGTCAAAGTTGCCGGATTTGTCGGAACCGTTGAGCGAGGCGCTGGCGTTCTTCGATAAATTTTTCGATTGCTTGCTCAAGCGCATCGGGCTTAAGCGTCTCGACAGGCAAACCGAGATGATAGACGAATGCGTCCATCGGCTCAGAAACTGAAATCACACCGCCACGCGTGCCTACCTCCAAACAATTCAAACGCAACATATCGGCAAGAACTTGCCCATCCTGAGCATCATTCAACGGCGCAAAGGGTGCGTATATATACAGTTTGTTTGATTCAGCATTGAACCTTAGGTACAAACGCTCCCCCCACGCTAGCTCGATCCCTGCCTCGTCATTGGCATCCAGTGTCAAGCCGGCGATGCGGTGACGTTGACCAAGCGCTTCAAGACACCTGCGCACGCGTTCTTTAGCTTGAAAGTGCACGACTGCAAAAAAATGATTCATAGTATTTTTACTGCCAATAGATGCAATAGCACATGACCGCTCAAAGAGTGAAGTGCTGTTTTGAAGATCTAAAAAAACTTTCTTCTGGGTATTTGGCCATAATTTGCGAAAATTCTATCAAGGCAGATGGTTTATGTTGGAAGGCTTGCTTTGTATTAAATATTTTTCTGAAAAATTAATTTCGCGGCATGTAAGCGTTAATTTCATTTCTGTGGGTTAATCGGTGATCATGCACGTGATTTCTGTGACGCTCGGAATAACAAAGCGGAAAAATGTATTAATTTTATTTGCGTCCGGTTGCGCTGATTAATGGTCGACATTTTTGCAAAAAGTATTGCTCAATATTTTGTTAAAAATAAACACTCAGATAGTTTGCGGCATCAATGTCGATGTGCATTCTCTCGGTTGCCCACTTACACCCGTGCGGCTTCATTTATTTATGCATTTTATCCTATAATTAACTCCATGTTAAATATAAGTTTTTGTATTTTCCTGTCGCGGTCGAAATATTTTATCAAGCTTAAGGCGGTTGGGGGTATTCGCTCTAGTCCAAAAAAGTTTTGTTGGATTATACGCGCTGAAAATACAATTTAAAATTTAGTCAAACCATTGTTCATTCCGAATAATAGCGAGAGCGCCCAGAAACGCGGAGGCGCCCGGATTGTTGAAGAGCCGATAGTGGTGAGCCAATTGGGTCGGACTTTGAAACTGCTGATGGAGCTTTAGTTGAAGTCGCTCCTTCAAGGGAGCTCTTGGTCCAAGTATTAAAAATTGCGTTAGATTGATTGTCGGAAGATTTTTGTTTATGATAATCTAATATAATGCGCTCTATAATGCATGCTGCGACGTTGTGTGATTCTGGGCTTGGATGTTGCTCAATATATCCTTGATCTTTAAAATGCTCCATGAGCTTATTTAAACTCATGGTTTTTCCATCAAATTCAACTTGGGTATCCTTTTCAGCTTCAAAAAGCTTTTTAAGGGTTTCGGGGCGCATTTTTTTCCAATAGTGATTGAGTTCATCCTCCTGGCCCTTGAGTTCCTTCTTCACAATTTTTCCTTCCATTAAGGCGATATTTTTGCCAATATTTCGACCATCTTTTTGTTTAAATTTTTGGATTAAGCCTTGCTGTATTCCCATAAGCATGTCTTCTCCGCCTGCAACCATATACGCAGCATAGATTCCATCTTCTCCTTTTTTGCGAAATGGAGATTTTATAGAAACGTATTGTTGTGCTGGCGATAGAACTGGTCGCTCGTTTGCAGTTTTTGGTTTTTTGGGGGGATATTCATTTTTTTTGAATCCAAAGTGTTTCGGAGGTTCTTCACGTGTAGGATAACCAACTCCAAGTCCGACGATAGATTTTTGAGTATTTTTATGTTTATTGTTCAATTGAGTTTTTATACCAGGATTGGTGTGTCTAGTATTTTCGGTTAGAGCAACGTCCTGATCCATCATTATAATTTGCTGAGGACGATATGGCAGTGTATCTGCAAACGCCAAGGCTGCAGCGCGCGCAGCGCCGAAACCGGTCAAGCTACCGCCGTACCACCCGACAAGATGCAAATTTTTATATTGCTCCATCATTTCGTTAAGAGCAGCCTCATAGCATTTGAACTCTGTCTCATGAACAAGCAAATAAATTGATTCATCTCGCATATATTTTGGATGCCATGCGAGGCTGCCGCCTGTTTTGCTTTTAAGGTCGCCTGCAATTTTATTTGCGCTCCCGCCGCTTATAACAATAATTGGCACTTCATTTGACTGCAGATCATGTTCTTGCCATTTATGTTCTTGTGTACCCTCTCTTTTCCTGAATGAGAACCAGCCAACTGAATCACCTTGATAAGCAAGTTCCTTACATGTAGCAATTCTTTTTTCTAACACTTCTTTCATGTACTCAAAATTTTTATTTTTATCACCTGATACGTTGACGGGAGCATATTTGCATTTTGATCGTGTTTCTTTATTAGCCCAGCTAGTGTTTAAATTTATTTTAATTGCAGATTTCCCTGCAGACGCAGTGCCAGAATTATTTTTTATATCAGGAGCGCTGCGATCTCCAGTAAGATGAAGTTTAGGGGAATAGTATCTTGAATTTTTTAAAGCACTTTGGCGACCTTTTGAAGCAGAAGCGTGTGCTTCCACCGATCTGGACGACCTAGAAGGATTTGTAGAATTATTTTTTAGCTCTTTGCGGCCAAGCATAATTTTCCCTCTATTTTAATTAATTAAAATTATTGGAGTATAGCTATATCCCAATTATCGAAAAACAAATTCCTTCCTTATTGGCACCTTTCTTTGCGCAATGCACAGAGCATTTGGGCTGTCAATCAACGTTCAAACCCTCAATGTAGAATAATTTGGGTGATCTCTATTTATTTTGGCGGCGATCGACTAGTTTATGTCTGATGGATCAAAATTATCTAGAGCGTGTTATGCACTTTGCGAGATAGGCGTGGCATGAACGAGCATGAGCATGGCAAAGACGACGAAATGCAAGCCGACGAGCGTTTCAGGCAAACGCTCGTCGTCACGAGCGAGTCTTCGAAAGCGATTGAGCCATCCAAGACTACGCTCGACGACTCATCGGCGCGGCAGCAGGATAAAGCCCTTCTTTGCCTCTGACCGTTTGATAACCTGCAATTTGATGCCTTCATCTTACGCGGCTTGCGCAGGCTCTCTCCTATATAACCTTGGTCGGCAAAGGCAAGCTTCACGCTCTGCCCGGTCCCAAGTTGCCCCTCTTGTGCCAACTTCGGAACCTGCGCGCGCTTTTGCTCATTGGCCAGCGTGACATGGACCGCCAGCCAATGCCCGAGCGTATCGACGGCCATATGCACCTGCTTCCTCGTTTGCGCTTGTCGCCGTCGTAGCCTGCGTGTGGGCCTTGCTCGCAGCTCGACTGCAACGTACGCCCGTCCAGAAACACCGCACTGGGCTGGCCTTGCCGACCCTGCGCAACACGCAGCACCGAACGCAAATCTTGAACCATCGCTTCGAAGCAGCCCGCTCGCAGCCAGCGTTGAGTTTGCTGATACACCACGCCTCCCATGACGAAAGTTCGTCGGCAGCATGCGCCACGCAGCGCCAGCACGAGCTAGCCAACGCAGCGCGTTGAACAACTCGCGCAATTCATACCATCTTGCGGTGCGTCTGGCTCCATCAACGTCAAATACGCAGCAGCGAAGCGCCATTCTTCGACCGTCACGTCGCTCGGATAGGGTCTGCGTTTCTCCATCTCGATTCGATTCTGAACCTCGCTGAAAGTGCATAACACGCTCTAAATCCGCAAAAGCCTGGCTTGCTACCCGTTATGGCATACGGTGCCAGCAATGATGAAGAGCGCAATATGCGCGTTCCATGCATCCCAGTGTGCAACTGCCAGAAGGTTGTAAATTGCCAGAGCCTTCTAGACAACGGGAGCGACGTAGATGGGACCGCAGTGTGCTATATCCAAAGGGAAGCTCACCGACCAACACATAGAAGCTCTGTCACATTAATGCGGCGATGCCGCCAGTTGCCGGGACAAGTCGATCAGGGACCCCGCGAAAATCGTCATGCGTGGCATGGGGCCCTCCGACTCACCGGGCCGCGGCGCATCCGCTGATCGGGACACTGCGATAGCGCAGATACGCCTAGAGCGTGCTCTTGGAAATGTGCGGCCGTTGCGCAATCTGCTCAACGCTGAGCTGCTCCTCGCGGTACAAGGTCTCGGCGGCATATGCTGTCATGCAGCAGCCCGCGCGCTTTGGAATGCAATCACCTCCCACAGGCAACAGTTACTCTTCGCCAACGTCTGGTGTACCCGATGTCGCGACGTAACGACGATCGTCGATTTTAGTGGTCGGACTGAACGCGGGGATTTCGTGCTGCAGGGGCGCTGCAAAATCTGCGGCGGTGAAGTCGCACGCTCCTGCAACTGCCCCTTCCATTCCGTGACCTGATTCGGGTGCACATTGAATGGGTGCGCCAATCCTGCCGGCGCTTGTTCACCCTTGACCGCTGCCATTGCCAGCTTTGCCTTGACCGCCGATGAGTGCTTCCGTCTTGTTCCCTTCGTCATTTCCTGGGATCCTTTGCCTGCCTTATCGCCGGCTCGGGGCACGGACATCTCACTTATCAGGATGTTCGATTGCAAGGCCACCTTTGCTAACTTGGAACTCAAAACGTCACACGATATGTGAGAGCCAGTTTTTGAAAAGCGTTGACTGGGCGAGTTAGGATGGACTAGTATGGATTTAAAGCGTGTTATGCGCTTTCAGCGAGACTCGACGCAGATGATGTTTTGTCAGCAGCGCGAGTATTCGCGGCCAATCTGGACAAGCTTGATGCGAACGTGAGTCCGCTCGTGTCGGAAAGTGAGGCTGGCGGCTTTTCAGAACTGTCGGTACGGGTAGCTTACGCTGCAATGGCTCGCCATCTACCGGCTACCCATCATGACCTGTTCGATCGGCTTTTTGTTGCACAGGCGTTGTTTAAACCGTTGCACTTATTGATATCCGATGGCCATTTACCGAAACACGCTGACCTTGTGATTTCCCTGTAGGGAAAAGGATCCATTTTAAATTTGCGGGACTTGGTAATGGAACGGTCGATTTTTAGCTGAAGGCAATGGAGATCATTGATGGGCAAGCCGATCGTCGTGACGGGCGCCATGCTGGTTTTTCCGGTTCAGATTCAGGATGTACTATTCGTGCCCCCGATTCCTCCACGGCCCCTGTCGGGAAGCGGCCTTGCCAAGGTGAAGGGGCGGCCGGTTTGTCAGCTTGGCGATGAAAAAAAAATCATTGTGACAACTAGCTATCAGACGGCATCGGCCTCCATTCCAGGCGTCGCTATTCTGACGGTTACGCAGGCCGAAACCGCCAAGCGAACAAAGAGCCCGCTGCCTGTCATTATCGCGCCCAGCTGGGACATATTATGTACCATCACGGTTCCGGCACAAATACCGGGTACGCCCCCTGTTCCACAACCCCATCCACCCGTTTCAGGCAAGGCTACCGTGATGGCCAATCCCAATATCAATGTGATAGCGAACTAGGGCATAGGTTGCTCATCTATCTAAAAACCACTTCCCACACCATTTTCTCCTTAAGCATCGTGAGGACTTCGTCTGAATCAAAGCAAGCATCCATTCAGGTTTGCAACATGTGCGAAACAGCTGGCACAATCACATGCACTCCCTTAATAATCCTTATGGGGAAAATAAGACTTTAGTGTGGTATGATTTTTTCTATAAAAATGAATCGGTCTTTATTTCGATAGCAGATAGCATCCTATAGGATATGCGATTGTGTGCCGCAATTCATTTTCTCATGCTGTTCAACGATAGGAATAATATGACGTGAGAAACCATAAGCTCAATGCGACTGAAATCATAGCGGTGTTACAAGCACTCCGTGAGGGTGAGACGGTACCTCAGGTTTGTTGCCGATGGGGTATCAGTGCAACGACGCTTTATCAATTAAAAAGAAGTTATGACGGTCTGAGTGCACCTGTATTTGAACGTATCACCGCACTGACGCGGGAAAACGCACGGTTGCGCCAGCGTGTGAAATCGCTTGAACGCGATAGTGAAGTACTGAGCGAGGCGCTTCGAGCGCAGAGTCTCAGCACACACAAGCGTCGCAGGTTAATCGATCATTTAAGGCAGCATTTCACTGTGAGTCTGGCGCGTGTATGCCGCTTAGTGGGGATGTCGCGCACCCTTTATTACTATGAACGTGGCGAACTAGGAGGAGAACAAGGTGGCCCGAGCTTTGACCGAAGATTGGTAAAATCGCCCAGAAGTGGCCTTACTAAATCGGACAGGCTTTAAGGAAATGAGCAAGAAGGCAAGAGGATTCCTAAGCAATGCCTTGCGCAGGTTGCAATGAGACGCCGAATTCCGCCGCTCGCTGATGTCATTGTTTGATGACTCGCTCCCTGTAGCACCGTCCGTAACGGTTTGCTTCGGGGGCCGCGGACGTCATGCCGAAACGCATCGCGTTGTAGCGCAGCACTGCAATCTTCCGGGCGGTGGCTGTTAATGCCTTTGCTTTACCGATACGCGCTGCTAAACGACGATAAAACGCCCGAACGCCGTATTGGACTTGTTCACAGTGACGGCAGCCAGCCGCAGCAGTGCGGCCAGGCGATTAGTTGCCTGGCGCGTATGCGACAACAATATCTTGCCGCCGCTGATTTTGCAGCCGGCGACCATGTTAGTTAAGCACGAGGTGAAGTGTTTAGCCGTTGGTTAGCAGCTTAGATTGGCACCGCACTTGGCAACTAGGCGTCTGGTCAGATACGGTCCGAGTCCGTGGATCTGCGTCAGGTCAACGCCATCAAGCTGATACATGACATCGCGTACATCAAAGCTCAGTGCGTTCTGTTGTTTCGTGCGGCTGCGCGTATCTGACAAAGGCTTCTGCGGTATTGGCTTATCGGCAGTCAGGGCATCCAGATCACGCTCTCCTGGCTAATTAGAATCTGATGCATTGCATCGACAAACGATATTTGGCGTTTGCATTTGCCGAGGCGCGGATGCTTGCGTGCCTGCTGCGCCGGAAAGGCCATGAGATTGGCCGGTGACGCGTGCGCACATTGATGGAACGGGTGAGCCTAGAAGCATTGTGCCACCGCCCGAACACGAGCCGGCGCAACATGCAGCACAAGGTCTGGCGGTATCTGCTACGGAGCATAAAGATCGAGCGGGCCACCAGTTGTGGGCGCTGGACACAACCTATGTTCCTATGGTGCGTGGCTTCGTGTATCTGACGGCGGTGGTGGACTGGGTTAGCCGCAAGGTAATCGCGCACCGGGTCGCCATCACGCCGGAAGCAACGCACGCTGTCGAAGCGCTCGAGGAAGCGTTCGCGCGCTACGGCAGCCCAAAACCGCGAACACAAACCAAGGCAGTCAGTTCACAGCGAACGCGTTCATTGAGGACGTGCCGTGCTGGGCCGGAGCATTCGAGTGTTAATAATGGGCAAAAGAAGTTGGCGCGACAATGTATTTGTTGAACGAATGTGGCGAAAAATCACTAAAATTGTCCGAATAACTGATGCCAACTCTGGCATCTATTACAAGAATAAATTGTACTAAACTATTTTTCACACTGAACTAAACTTTTAGCCACGGCGATACACTGCCGACTGCGGATGAAGCATCACTCGGGCGGTGCTGGCGCAGGAACCGAGTCAGAGGTGAAGGTCCAGCGCGAACCGGGTGAATTGTCAAAATCACGAAGCATAAGAAGGATACGAAGATGACAACACTGAGTTGGCCTTTATTGCTTGTTCAGCCGCGGGCGGGTGTCGATATTCGAAGCGTTGAAGCTCGGCTTGCTTAGCTGGTCAATCCATTTGCTCAATGAAGCGACGTATTACCGCCGATGAGTTGGGTGCGTCTATCAGCGGATCAAGATATCGCTGAATGGCACGGTAAACGTCGTGTCCACTGTACGCAATACGTGCCAGTCAAACGGCACGGGCTCATGATGCAATCGGGACGCAAGGTTTCCTTTCCTAATACACAATAAAGGAGAAGTTATGGCAACCACGGCAGATCAAATCGCAACAACTTACCCGATTCCGGTTTACCGGTTCAAAGTGACGATGGGCAAAGACGAGATGGCATTTAGCAATGTCTCGGGGTTGGATTTGGGATTTGAGACGATTACCTATAAGGATGGAGCGGGACATGTGTACCGGATGCCCGGGCAGCCCAGTGAGTTAAATATCACATTGCGGCGGGGCGTGATTAAGGGTAAAAACGAGCTGTATGACTGGATTAGCAAGATATCGAAGAACCTGATCGACAAACGGGACCTCTCAATTAGCCTGACCGACGAGGCGGGCACCGCGTTGCTGGTCACGTGGAATGTGACGGATGCATTCCCAAGCAAATTGTCGGGGCCGAGCTTTGATGCGACAAGCAATGAGGTGTCGATCGAGGAGTTGACGCTCGTAGCCGATCGATTAACGATAACATTCCACTGAAAGCGCGATCAGCGGCGCATGCCGCCAGTGCCCTATCCCGATTGAGGTAAGAACATGGCTTACGATTGGCCGGGTGTCTATGTCGAAGAAGAGAAAGGTCTGTCCTTGGCGATTACCAGCGGGGCGACCGCGGTGCCGGTGATTGCGTACGACCTTGGCGACCAAAATAAAGATAAAAGTAAAGCAAGTAACCAAGAGTTAATCTCAGCACCGACCCGTATCGATTCATGGATGGCGTTTATGAATTTGCCCAATGTTCAGTCCGCGGTCGAGAACGAGGCAAAAGATCCAAAAAATCCTCTCACAAAGCATCTGGTCGATTACTCACTCTATGTTGCGTTAAAAACCTATTTCGACAATGGCGGTGGCTATTGCTATGTGTGTCCGACGAACGGAAAAGGTGATACTACCGACGCCTTAATCAAGACTGTACCCGAGCTGGATGACGTGACGTTAATTGTTCAAGCGGGGGTACCCAAGTTGGCAGACGCGGTCTTTACGCCAGGTACAGGTTTATGTGCAGAGGGCAAATCGCGCTTTGCGATCCTGGATGGTCCATCCCTTAAGCTTGCCACGGACCCCAGTCAGAGCATGACAAAGGATTATCCTAATAGTTCATATGCTGCTGCTTACTATCCCCCTTTGCAGGCAAACTGGGCAACGTATGTCACGACGGATAAAGGTACAGGGAAGGATGCACAGGTCGTAAAGGATATCCCGGTGAGTGCGGCGGTTGCTGGTGCATACTGTGCTGTTGACCGTGACCGCGGTGTGTGGAAGGCGCCAGCCAATGTTCAGTTACAAGGCGGGGTCGTGCCGAAGTTTGTCGTATCCGATGCAATTCAGGGGATCTACAATCAATATACCAAACCCCTGAACATCATTCGCTGTTTTCAGACAGACGTGCCATTGGTGTGGGGTGCGCGCACGCTGGCAGGCGACAGCGAGAAGGAGCGTTGGCGATACGTGCCGGTGCGGCGGCTATTCGGTGCGGCGGAAAAAGATATCAAACGGGCGATGGCGTTTGCGGTGTTCGAACCGAATAACCAGCCGACGTGGGAGAAGGTGCGAGCGGCAATCGATGCATATCTGTACGGTATCTGGAAGGCGGGCGGGCTCATGGGTACGAAGCCGGAGGAGGCGTACTTTGTGCGGTTAGGGCTGGGGGTGACAATGACGCAGGACGACATCGATGAAGGCAAAATGATTGTCCAAGTTGGCATGGCGCCCGTGTTTCCTGCGGAGTTCATTATTTTGCGCTTCACTCAGGACATGCACACTGCGTAATGCGGATGGATGGTCGAGCGGATAGGCTGTACTAAAAATTAAGAATGTAGAAATAGTGAGGATAGTCATGGGTGGACCTTATAAAGTTCCTGGCGTTTATATTGAAGAAGACCATTCGTTGTCGCTGAGTGTGCTGTCTGGTGCAACGGCCATTCCAGTGTTTGTTGGACAGTTTTTTAAGCCCGGGAAGAATGAAGGTGATCCTCCAATTTCAATACCAGAGGGCACAAATCCAGTAGCTTGCGTCAGAGTGAATAACTGGGCTGAATTTACTAAGCAGTTTGATAACACGCTTGATTTAAAGGAGGCCGCGCTTCAAGTGGCTAACGACGCCATTAAAGGTACATGCACCGTTGTGCCCAACTCCGCCAGCGCCATATCGGTACGGGCATATTTCGAAAACGGTGGTGGGCCATGCTATATTTTATCAATTCAGCAATCAACACTACAAGCCGATATTGAAAGTGCGATTCTGGCCTACCCTGATATTTCGCTGCTGTGCTATTGTGGAAATGAATCGTCGGAGCCGGAGAATGTTAAAAGTACCTTCAAAAACTTGATTGATCCGCAGAAAAACCTTGGCTATTTTGTGCTGACGGACAGCAATCTTGAAGATGTAACGAAGGTTGATTTCGGCAATAAGGAGCAGGTTGCGATTTACTATCCAGCATTGCAGATGGACTATCAGATGATGATGCCTGATGATGATAAAATTAAATTAAGTGGAAATTTTAAAAGTTTTTCCCCTCCCGGTCCGTCTTTGCCGCCAACACTTAAATCACTGAGCGATTATAAACCAAAAAATGACGCGGAACAGAGGGATAAAGAAGAACTGATTGGAAAGATTAGGACATTGTCAGCCATTCCTCTGCGTGCAAGTGGAGTCATGGCGGGAGTCTATGCGCGTACCGATGCATTGCGTGGAGTATGGAAGGCCCCGGCGAATGTGACCTTGTCGTCGGTAAAAGGGACGGTGTGGCCTTGTCCAACACCCCAGCAAGTACTCCAGCAAGCACCTCAACCGGTGACGGTTACCGATGAGCTTCAGGAGAAACTGAATCCAAAAGGCATCAATGCAATCCGATATTTCACGAATCAACAAGCTTATGTGGTCTGGGGGGGGCGGACACAGAACGGTTTCGACGACAATCCTGATAAGCGTTGGCGGTATATCCCAGTGCGGCGCTTATTTAATGCTGCTGAACGGGATATCAAGGCTGCGATGAGGCAAGTCGTGTTCGAGCCGAACAGTCAGCCGACATGGGAAAAAGTTCGTGCGGCTATTGATGCTTATCTGCACGCGATATGGCGTAAGGGCGGCTTGCAGGGCACAAAACCGGAAGAGGCGTATTTTGTGCAGGTGGGCAAGAATGTGACGATGACCGATGCCGATATTCGCGCGGGCAAATTGATCGTTAAGGTTGGAATGGCTGCGGTGCGCCCGGCCGAATTTATTATCTTGCAGTTTTCACAGAAACAACAAGACGAGTGAGCGCTTGAGTTTGGCACACCGAGTGCCGGTTGGAGGCATTGAAATGCGTTGAGATTGAAGAATTTTGGAGTTTGAACAGTGCATCACGAACCTGGTGTCGGTTTCAATTTTCAAGAGGAAGCTCGTACGACCACACCGGCCGATACGACGGTGCCGTTATTTGCTGGCTATACGGAAAAAGACCCGGAATCACAGGATCCAAAATTAAAATGTCCAAAATCTCCCGTCCTGCTGAATACGTTCGAAGATTTTACGCAGGTTTTTGGTGGTTTTCCGTCATCTAATCCACTGGTTCCGTTGACGCAGGAAGCTGCTTTCTATTACACCGTGAGACATTATTTCGATAACGGTGGTAGTGCATGCTATGGTGTTTCATTGGGAAGCTATGCGAATTTGCCAGAAGGGGACGACTATTACGCACGGCAAGACATAGCCGATTGCATCACCAGAACTGACTGGAATGATTTTCTTGAGCAGGCGCTAGATGCAACGCTGCTGGCGGTGCCCGATATGGTGATGCTATCGGCGCCCCAGTACTATCAGGCAAATGGCAGCGATCAGTTGAGCGATCAGCAGGTACCGCAGGAAGATGCGGGGCTTTGGACGTCGGTGTGGAAGAAGTTATTAGAAACAACCGAATCCCATCGGCAGGTTTTTGTAGTGCTCGATGCGCCGGATAATCAGAAGCTTGTGCGCCAGTGTCTGGATAGCCTGGGGCTAATGGATGAGGCACTGCGCGCGCGCGGTGCGGTGTATTGGCCGCGTCTGCAAACGAATTATTACGTTGATTATGATGACGGCCGTCAGCGTACTCGCCAAATCGTCGTTCCGCCTTCAGGCGCTGTGGTTGCAGCAATCGGTAAAACCGACCGCGATCGTGGTATTTGGAAGGCCCCGGCCAATGTCGAATTAACCCAAGTGACCCGGCCTAACTATCGGAGCTGGCGCGATGTATTGCTCTCTGAGCCGCCGTTATTCGATGAAAATAAAATCAGCATTAATCTGATTCGAAGCTTCGTCGGGCGCGGGGTGCGTGTATGGGGCTGCCGCACGTTGGTTGCCCCACCGTTGCCGGATCGGTGGCGCTACATTCAGGTACGGCGCACGCTGACCTATATAGAGACCACTTTAACAAACATTGGCCGTTATACGATGTTCGAGCCGAATACCGCGATTACGTGGACGACGCTCAAAAGCTTAGCGCGTGCTTGGCTACGCGATCTATGGCTCGCGGGAGGACTGGTTGGGGCACAGGAAGGCGATGCGTTCCAGGTCTTGTTAGGACTTGGCGAGAGCATGACTACAGAAGATATTCGATCGGGCCGGTTAATTCTGATCGCGAAGCTTGCGATGCAATATCCGGCGGAATTTATCGAGCTGCGCGTGTTGTTTCAAACGGGCAGCGATGCTGTGGTAATGGAATCGACGGAGAAAGCGACATCATGAGCAGTGCAATTTTATCAACCGCCGAGGCGATGGCTAAGGCACCGATCACCGGTGATTTTTACGCGCATAGCCACCGGTTTCTAGTCCAAATCTTTGCTAAGAAGAATTGGGGATTCACGGGTAATCTGCAAGCGCTCAATGTACTGCCAACGGTCGTTGATTTTCGTTTTCAACGCATTAGTGGACTGGGCCGGACGATCCAAACACAGAAGTTTCATCAAGGCGGTGATCCTATTAACCAAATTCACTTACCGAAGGAACTCACACAGGAGAACATTGTTTTGGAGCGCGGGGTCACGACATTATCGCCGTTGACGACAATGTTCATCGACACGATGCGTCAATTCAAAAGCCGGTACTTGGTGGTGGTCATCTTGTTGCTTGATTCATCGTCGTTGCCGCTGTGCAGTTGGATTTGCATGGATGCGTTACCTGTGAAGCTGCAATGGGGTGAACTTGATGCCAATAGCAATACCGTCTTGCTTAATACGATGGAACTTGCTTGCCGGGATGTGCAGTGGATGGGATTGGTGGCATGATTGAAATTCATGAATTAATCATCGAGGCGCGCATCGGTACGCCAGGGACACGGAGTGTGCCGGCGACCGCCCTGGATACGACTGCGTCGCCCATACCTTCTCGGGAAGCAGCACAGGGTGAGGCGCGTTGGGTGGATGCGATCGTGCGGCAGGTTATTGAACGGTTGCGTGATGAATGGCGCAGTGATGTCCACGGAGGTAGCGTATGAGCGGAAGCGATCAGTCGTTACAGAAATTGAAGATGACACCCTATTCGCTGGACAAGGGGGGAGCGCTCAAAAACTTGGGCGGGCCCTTCGAAGTTTTGTATAACCCCGAATCATTGACGATTGGGTATGGTGCGGATTTTCGGGAAGAGTCGCTGGCCGACAGCTCCAATACCCGCGTCAAATTCGGCGCGGTGACACCTAGCACGCTGGCGGTGGAGTTGATCCTAGATAGCAGTTTGCCAGACAGCAAAACAAGCGTCGATGAGCAGTTGTCTAGTCTGTACATCACGTTTTTTAGGATCAACGGTGCGGTGCGTACGCCCAACATTGTTAAGGTCGAATGGGGCCATTTTGGCTGGGCGGGGCAAATGAAGTTTACCGGCTGGATGACGAACATGACGGTGACATGTTCGCTTTTTGACCGCAGTGGCGCGCCTCAACGTGCCAACCTCTCGGTCCACTTCCTTGAAGAGTTGGAGCTAGATATGGGAGGCAAGGGAGGCAGCGGCGGTAACGTGTCGCAGGGAGGCGGCCAAGGCGGTAGCGGTGGTAGTACGCGGCAAGCCAGTATGTTGTACGAGGGCGGGCCCGTTCCAGATGGTGCCACATTGGCTCATATTGCCGAGGGAGCGTGGTCTGTGCCGAGCCAAACGACGGCGAGCGATTATCTCTCGTACGCCCGTGAAAATGATCTGGATAGCCTGGAGGCCTTGACACCTGGCCAATTTTTGCGTGTGCCTGGCTCTAGGGAGGCGTGATGGCGCTTCCCTTTGCGAGTAAAAGATTTGACATCCAGGTGCAAGGCCAGCCGCTGTCTAAGCTTGGTTTAACGGTGATTGAAGCGGAAGTTCAGTATGCAGTTAACCGGATTCCAATGGCCCGGTTAACGTGTCGGGTGGATATAGAAGATCCAGCTAACAGCTGGGCATCGTTAGGCCAGATAGATAAGGCATGGCAGCCAGCTCATCCCGTCAAAATCAGTTATACGGATGAAACAGGCACGCGTGTTCCGATTTTTGATGGGATGGTTGCCAGGCCACTGAACCCAAGCTATGTGCAACGGCAACTAACGTGCCAGCTCGAGGTGGTCCATGAGCTGCAAAAAATGGCTAACAGCCACCGCAGTCAGGTGTTGACCCAAAAAGGCGAAAAACTCACCGATGCCCAGGCTCTGCAAAAGCTATTCAAGGAGCACGGCATCAAGGTGAAGAAAATGGATGGCATGACGGTTTCGCACGCACAGCTGATCCAATGGTCTTGCTCGGACTGGGCCTGGTTGATGAGCCGGATTAGCGCGTATCCGGTCTGGTTGATCGGTGCTCCCGAACAATCGGTGTCGATTCTCAAACCGGATATTGGGCAAGCGCCCCAAGGCCTCGTCTTGAAAGCGGCGAAGCAGAATGCTGGGATCGAGTTGCGTGATATGAAGTACCGGCGTGATAGCCGAAGACTACCGAGCCAATTGAGCGTGAATTATTGGGATGTCACGCAGCAGAAAAGCCGGTCTGTGAAGGCGAAATCTCCGACAGTCGGATCGGGCGTATTCAAGCCGCTCACCTATGCTGTGTCCGATGCGATGCACTGGACACTGAACTCAGGCTTGCCGCTTAGCGAGACGGAAGCGCAATCTTTCGCGGATGCTCGCTTGCTAGGTTGCCAACTGGCGGGTACCCAGGCGGAGTTTACGGTGGATTGGAGTGAAGCAACGGCTAAACTGGCACCTGGACAAACTCTGGAGTTGTCAGGCTATGGCACTTTCGACGGCAAAGGGCTAATTGCCGAAGTGCGGCACCAATGGCTCGGTGCTGGCCAAGGTAAGACGATCTTGACGACGGGCCGGCCTAACGCCGTGATCGGCCTTCAAGTACCTGAGATTGATGCGCCCTTGATGCCAAGGGTTCAAGGTATGGCACCCGGTGTGGTTGTGAAGCCTGGCCGCGAAAAGGACCCGACTGGTTGGGGGTGTATGGCGGTGCGCGTGCCAGGTCTGGGAGGCAAGCCAGGACAGGAGCCGCCGGTCTGGGTGCGGCCCGGCATGGCCTATGCCAGCAAAGGCAGCGGCTTATGCTTGTATCCGGAAGCCGATGACGAGGTGATGCTGGCATTTCTGAGTGACGATCCGCGCTTTCCAGTGATCGTCAGCGCCGTGCATAACCCGAAAAACAAGGCACCGTTCGAGCCGAGCGAGAAAAACGAGCAAAAGGGCTTGGTTTTGGCGAAAGATGGCAAGACGCAGTTCCAGTGGCTTTTTGACGTCAAGGACGGTGGCACGCTTACGTTGGAAGCGCAGAAGACAGCACTGATGATGTCTAAGGCAAGCCTGCGCTTGCATGGCGAAGAAGCGTTCGCGCTTGATGCGAAAAAAATCACGGTAGAAGCTAAAGAAGGTCTCACCCTCAAAAATGGTCAATCCGAAATGAAGATGGGAGGAACCTCCCTAAGCGCCAAATCGCAGACGCTTTCGCTGCAGGGCTCAGCCAAAGCTGACCTCAAAGGCGGCCAGGTCAATTTGGGTTAATCGTATGAATGGAGGACAGGATGGCGAACGGACCTCAGGATCAGCTTGGATGCGGCTGGAAGTTCCCAGTGCAGTTCGAATGTGTCCCCGGCAAGCCAAAAGCAGCGCAAGTGACGATGTCACGCGATGCGGACAATATCAGAGAGAGTCTGCAGGTACTGTTTAGTACGCAGCCGTACGAACGGGTGATGCGTGCAGGCTATGGATGTGATTTGCAGACCTTTGTGTTTGAGAACATCAGCGATGGGCTGCGCACCGCAATTCGCCAGATGATCAGTGACGCGGTTCAAACCTACGAGCCCCGGGGCACGCTGGTCTCAATTGATTTCAGACCAGACAGCAATTCGCCGTGGACGCTCAATATCGATATTGCTTACCGGATTCCCCTGAACAATACGGTGCAACATGTCGGTGGCAAGCTGAATATCAGCAGTCCGCAGGGAGGATGGCTTGCACAATGAATAGCCGGATAAGGCGCCCTTGAGCCAGTGTGATGTAGTAGAGCATGCGTACCACGCGGCGAGCCAATGAGAGCAGTGCTTAGAGAAGGAAGTCCAAACCGGGTAAATAGAACGTTCTCTTACGATCAGCTTAAAAAAACCTATTATGACAGTGAAGAAGACATTATCGCCTCAAGAGTCGTTCATACTGGATCAACGCGATTTGGCATGGCACTTAAAGGCTTGGCGAGACTATGTAGCTTTGCTGCCATTTGATGACCCGTTTGCCACGCCGGGCAGCTTTAATAAAGACGATGAGTCGTGGAAGAAGTTTTTTTTTCCGTTCGATGAAGCCGGTGATTCAGTCGACCCCGTCGCGGCCCTACTTGAGGCGGTAGCTCAGCCCAATGGCATGCTGCCTCCCCAGCAAGCCTTTCTGATCGCATTTTTAGCCTCGCTCAACGTGCCGCGAGATCTGCTTAACACGATACCGGCTCGGCATCGCGCGCTTTATTATCGGGACGAGCTTGGTGTGCGGGAAAGCCCTGCCGTGCCGGATCAGGTGATGCTGTCATTCACGCCAAGCCAGCCAACCTTAATGTTGCCGGCCGGTGAACGGTTCAGTGCGGGCCAGGATAGCGCAGGCACACCATTGGAATATCGGCTTGATGAGGATGTGTGGGTGAACCAGGCGGTGCTCACGGACGTGTGCTGGTATCAGTCGGAAAACCATAGCGATAACCCTCAAAT
The DNA here is from genome assembly GCF_021991875.1 of Mycetohabitans sp. B8. Taxonomy (GTDB): domain Bacteria; phylum Pseudomonadota; class Gammaproteobacteria; order Burkholderiales; family Burkholderiaceae; genus Mycetohabitans. Next base: position 105,338 of record NZ_JAHLKR010000001.1, on the reverse strand, counting down.
CCAGCATCCTGCCACGAAGCGGGTGGTGCTTGATACGCTTGGTCAGTCTGCCACGGTGTGGCCAAACGAAGGGGTGCGGCTATTTAGTTACGATCCTCAAAGGGACCAGACCGTAGTGTCCGGGCGCGTGGTGGCTTCGCCGGTGCTGGCTGTTGCGCAAGGGGAGCGCGAGATCGAGGTGACGTTTGATGGTGCCGGCAGCCTGATGGAAGAAGACCAGAATCTTAGTGCATGGATAAGCGGGGAGGAAGGTTGGGTCCCCCTAAAGAGGCTTCACATCATCGGTATGCCGCCTGATGGCTGGAAGGCGGCGTTTGTATTACAGGCCGATCAGGGCGCCATAGCGGTGCCCGCGGGGTTGGATGATTTTAATGATCCCGTGCCGTTGCTCAAGATAACGTGTTTATTGGCTGATATTCCACGTGTTAAGCAAATTACCGTCACGGTGTGCAACCCCACCCAGGTGATGATGGCGACCGATGACAGTGTGGCAGAAGCAGGTAAAAAGAGCACGCCATTCGGTGAATTTCCCGCATTGGGCAGTAGCTTGTATTTGATGTCGCCTGACTGGTGCAACAAGCCGGATTGTACGCTGACCATCACACTGAATCCGACGTGGACGGGATTGCCCACGCAGAATTTCCACGATTGGTACCAATGGGACAGCGTGGGCGGCCAGGGTGGAGAGTCTGGCTACGCCATTTATGGCGGTGGCGTACCCGCAAATAATCAGGCGTTCACGGTCAAAATGACGGTGGCAAATGGTCAATCAGATGGTGGAACGGTTCCTTTATACGACGACCAATTGTCGGGAGACGCTCCGCCGCCGATAGGCGCTTTACTGGCCTTTAATGAGATTGAGACACTTACCGCCCCCATCATTGAAAGTACCGATCCGCACGACTGGACACAGTATCTTCGTTTCGAATTAACGGGCCAGGACTTTGGGCATGTTGCTTATCAGAATTCACTTGTCGCGCCGCAATATAAGAAGACGCCTACGATTATCGAGCTCCATCCTCCGTATACGCCGTGGTGGACATCGTTATCCGTGTCGTACGAGTTATCGACAACAAAGCAGCTCACCCGGCATCCACTCTCGTTGGGTTGCGCCATTGCTTCGTCGGTGCTGGCCGTTGCGGGCGGGCAGCGTGTGATCGAAGTGACGTTTGATGCCTCTATCGGGGCAAAAGAAGACCTGAGTGCATGGGTGAGCGGAGAGAACCAAAGTTGGATCTCCCTGCAGAACCTCGAGAAGAGCGATGATGATGAAAAGGCTTCATTTGTATTACTGGCCAGTCAAGGCGCAGTAGCGGCGCCCGCAGGGTTGGATGGCTTCGATGATCTTGTGCCGTTGCTCAAGATGACGCGTTCATCGGTTGAGGTTCCAGGTGTTACGCAGATCAACGTAACCGTGCGCAATTCTCCCCACGTGATCATGGCGACCGATAGCGGTGTGGCGGAAATAGATAAAGAAAACAGGCCATTCGGTGATTCCCCAGTATTGGACAGAAGCTTTTATTTGATGTCGCCTGACTGGTGCAACAAGCCGGATTGTGAGCTGACCATCACGCTGGATCCAAGTTGGGCGGGATTGCCCACGCAGAGTTTCCAGAGTTGGTATGAATGGGACAGCGTTGATGGCCAGGATGAGAAGTTTGGCTATGCCATTTATGGCGGCTGCGTACCTGAAAATAACCAGGTTTTCATGGTCGAAATGACCGTGGAAGGCGGCCAATCGGCGATGGCGGGCAATCTATTAGATGACGGGAAGCTCCCGCTATTCAAAGACAAATCGCCGGGAAACGCTTCGCCACCGATCGGTGCTTCGTTAGCCTTTAACGCGATTGATGCGCTGACCGCCGATATCATCGAGGATACCGATCCGCGCCATTGGGACCAGTACCTTCGTTTCAAACTGACGGGCCAGGACTTTGAGCACGACGTCTATCAAAGTTCTCTGAACACACCGCTCTACAAGAAGACGCCCACGATTATCCGGCTTCATCCCCCGTACACGCCGCAGTGGTCATCGTTATCCGTATCGTACAAACTATCGACGGCTGCACTCGACACCCAATACCGGCTTACGCCATTTGGCCATTGTGCGGACGATGCGCCAATGGCCCGCGAGTTGGGCCAGCCAGCGCGTCAATTAATGCTGGGCTTCGCGGGGATACAGCCGGGACAAGATTTGACGCTGTACTGGAAAGTGCGAGCAGCCAACCCCGATGTGCTGTTCTCTTGGGACTATCTTTCCCAGGACAAGGATAAGAAGAGCTGCTGGCAAGCGCTGGACATGCAGGTGCATGATAAAACAGAAAAATTGTCAATGTCCGGCTTATGGCGGACAACGTTGCCGCACGATGCGAATCACCAAGACCCGGCCATGCCCGCAGGGCGCTATTGGGTACGCGCACAGTTCAAGCCGCCTGCCCAGCACGAGCACGATGAGGAGCAGGATGATTTTGCGGTCAGTGACGATGCGGTGCGGCCTTCCGATTTTCCGTGGCTGTTGGGCCTGAATGTCAATTGCATGACGGCTACGCTTGTCAATGTTGAGCATATTGCCGCAGATCATCTGACCACGCCCCTGCCTGCTGATACCGTCACGCGCAGTGTCGAGCCCATCGAGGGTCTGCAAACTATCACACAACCCTGGCCTTCCGAGGGCGGCCAACCCGTGGAAGATACAGGAAGATTTTATCAACGAATTGCCCAGTGCCTGCATCACCGCGGCCGTGCATTGACATGGGGCGATATCCGGCAATTGCTCACGGAGCGTTATACGGAAATTCATGACGTACGAGAGGCCGCCCCCCGCGTGCAAGACAAAGATGATCCGAACGCTCATCCTTTAATTCAGCGTCTGGTCGTCATTCCAAAGCCTGATCAATCCGATAGCGGTGACCGGTTGCGTCCTGCATTCAATGCGTCACGGCTGAAGCAGATGAAACAATTCATTCTCGACAAAGCGACGCTATGGCTTAACCTTGAAATCGGCAACCCAGCTTATCGTGATGTCCCGCTCGCTTATACGATCGACTTTACTGCGAGCACGAATTCTGACCAGGGCTATCGGCTGGTGGCGCAGGCGCTCAGCGCTCAGTATATGCCGTGGGCCAATGGCTCCAGCCCAGGTGAAGTTTATACGGGTGCAACGCTCGACTACTATGCGATGCTTGCTTTCATCGAACGCTTGCCGATCGTGATGCGCGTGAAGAGCCTATTGCTCGATGGACAAGCGCGAACCGTTTCGGCAAACGGTCTAGAGGCGTTGGTGCTCACGTTTGGCGAACGCACGTCAACACTTTTTGGACAACCTCAGCAGGTGAAGCTTCCGGCAGGCTATACCCTTGTTGGCAATCGCGTACGCATTAGCCATGACGGCCAGTATCTAGCGGTCGATGCGACTAAGGAGTCCGACAAGTGGGCCATTGCCATTTATGGACCAGACAACCAATGGCGCCAGATTGACCTAGATGCCGGGCAGGCGGCCATATTTGAGTTGACTGGGCCGCATGCCTGTCCTGGTATTGCCTATCTTCGCGGTACCGCCGTGCAGTTTGATCTGCTCAATAACCAGCCGTTTGGCATCGGCCCAAGCTTCGAGGTGGGCACAAACGAAGGTGCTGTGACGGATCTCAGCGTTGAGGACAACGGGCAGTTCATCGCTGTGGCTCAGAAAGAAGGGTACCTTCGTTTCTGGACACTCAATAACAATACGTATCAGGAAGGGCAGAGGAGCCCGATAACGCTGCCGGATTGGAAAGATCGCCAGATTGACCTCAATGGCGGCGGAACGCTTCCCTTAGTCGCAAGCTGCAAGGACGGTACGGGCGTTTATGTGTACCCGGACGTGATCCATCATCCTGATAAGCTTGTCCAATTGGGAAGTACATCAAGTGCCGTATCTACTCTTAGCCGGAACGCGCAGGTGGTCACATGCGCGTATCAAACGGATATTACTATTGATCAGATACAAAACGGCCTCTGGCAACGTGCCGGTAAGGGCATCTCATTGACCCAGCCGGTGACCAGCGTGAGTCTGAGCGATACCGGCTATGTTCTGGCCGCCGGCGCTGCTGATGGCAAGCAGGTTGAAATTTGGATCGGTGTGAATGGTCCCGATCCCACTTTGTTACAAACGCTTGAGGCGGAAACAGAGTTCGGCACAAGTGTGGGCTTAAGTGGCAATGGCTTAATACTTGCGATGGGCGGCGAACAAGACTCAATCCTGTTGTATCACCGGGCAGCAGAGTCAATATGAGCCCGCTGTTAGTTCGACGGCACGCACCGTCTACGCGCCAGGGAACGGACACTTTTATCGACTGGGGCTTATCTCATGGATGACGCTGAGCAGCAGTACGACGCGATTCACTTTGATAGCCTGTGGGCTACGGCACTGGATACGGTGCGTACGCTCGCCGGCCAACAATGGACCGAGTTTGGCGAGCACGATCCAGGTGTAACGTTTTTGCAGGCGCTCACCTATAACGTGGCCGATCTAGCTTATCGGCACACGCATCCGTTAAAAGATTTGCTGACGCTCAGTCCCGAGGATGTGCAACGGCGTGAAGAAAAAAATCGGAAGCGAATTTTTCCATTGACGTTTGGTCCAGATTGGGCGCTAACCTGCTCACCGGTCACGGAAGACGACTATCGGCGCGCGATTCTGGATCTGCGCTCGGATGAGTCAACGCAGGCTGCGACACTATCGCAGGACTTTTACTTTATGGATGCGCAGCTGATACGAGAGCCCTTCGATCTCGAACAGATGTATAGCTATCGGTACGATAAAGACAATCACCGTTTCCGATTCGATTTCGATTTGCCTTTTGATCAACCGCACCTTGAGCCCAATCAATTCTGTTTGTTAGGCGGATACCACTTGTATGTGGCGAAGCAGCGCGGCATCGATGAAGAGAAAGCCAAGAAGGCCTTGCAAACGTGTCTGCAAAACAATCGTAATCTGTGTGAGCAGGTGCGTAGGGTTATCTGGCTCAAGCCCCAAAACGTGGACGTGCAAATCGATATTGAACTCGACGATGAGTGGCAGGATCCGGTCAAGACAATGGCTGCTCTTTATCAGCAGGTGGATGCTTGCATCAGTTCACCGACGAGGCGCGCGGGGGCGCGGCAGCTCATCGAGCAAGGCATTCCGGCGGAGGCTGTCTATGATGGTCCGCGATTACAGAACGGCTGGATCACCTCAATACCCGGTCCCGTTGACTACATGCAGTCCCGTGCCGTCGATATTAGTGGACTTGCTCAGTCATTACTGGCGCTTGCCGGGGTCGATAGGATGATGAAGCTGCAAATCGGAGATATACCATCCTGGACAATGGTGATCGGCCCGGAATGCTATCCGGTCGCCTGGGGGGACGATCCGATTGCTTCGTTAACCGGTAATTCACCTAAAGTCCGCTTATTTAAGCGAGGCAAACTACAAACTATTAACCCAGACGCTCTCCAACAAGCGATCCAAGATGCGCAACCCGCCATCGTCACGGACACACCTACGGGTGTGCCGATTGGCCGTTGGCGTGGCGATACCTACGCACCGGCGAGCAACCGCATCCCGCCGTGCTACGGCTTACAAGATGATATTAATTATCACGAGGATGAAGAGGATGAGGAAAAAAAACGTCTGCAACGCCAATACCAATTCTTTTTGCCGTTCGAGCAGTGGATTGCGAACGGCATAGCGCAAGCGTCCAATGTTGCCAAATTATTGGCATTCGACCGGTACACTTTGAAGCAAGCTTCGCCAGGGAACATATGGGGATTTCAGTGGCCCTATTTGCCGGATTCTCGCTTGAATGACTTGTTCGATCACTGGAAAAAAGACCTAACCGATTGTATGGTCGAGCGTTCGGACGATTGGGTCAAAGAACTAGCGATTATCGACTATCTGCTGGGGTATTTCGGGGTTCCGCAAGGCCGAGGCGTGTTGCGTGATAAGGCGCGACTTCGTGAATTTCTTCATGTTCAGCAAGGCTACCTCGAACATTTTTGTACGCTGACCTACAACCGTGCCAATGTCCAAATCGGTCAGATTTCCGATCTTCAGAAGCGGATTGCCGCTCGACTGGGCATCGGCGCAGAACTCTTTGCCCTGCCTTGCGGCGGCAAGCTGAATAATCTACCGTTTTACCTGTTCGAATATTGGCTATTGTTACCACCGCAACCCAGAAAATCCATTCAGTTGGGAGCTGCGTCTAAGGCAGTCATTGAATTTTTAGACGAACAGGAAACGGAGAAAAAAGCACTAGCTCTGAGCTTTGTAAAGGGAGCAGATGTTCCCGAAATCGGACAAATTTTCAAAATGACTGTGACAGGCGGTTCCCCACCGCCCGATGTTAGTGCTTATCCTTGGGCGGTTGTTTCGAATGTAAAGGATGAAGGAGGGTCTATTACGCTATCGTTCGATCTGCAACACAATAACCAGTTGTATGTTGATGCCGAATACATTGTGGACGGTGTATCCAATAAAGCATGGCAACTGTCTTGCGAGACATTGAGCGAATGGATGTGGGGCGTAGACTATCCACTCGTCTATGCTGCTGATCAATCTGGCTTACTCGATAATCAGCGAAAGCGTTGCCAAATTGCCTCCAGCGCGACAGCGATCCAGATCGGAGATACGATCGATATTCCATCTAATCCAAACATTCCGGGTGATCCGATCAACGTGGTGGTTGAACAGGTGAACATATCGCAGGGCACCTTTGTAGCGAAATGCGGCAATGGCGCCCAGTGGCCAGGAACCAACGGAGATGGCAAAACACTTCGGCGCTGCTACGTCGAGCGTTCGTTACCCTTGACAGACCAGTTTTCGTTTAGCATCGGCGTCGTGTTGAATCGCGATAACGATTGGTTTTCTCCGTCTTCTAAACCCAGCGATGTTATCGAGTGGGTCGAGCAGGTTGTACGAGATGAAATTCCATGTCATATCCAATCGACTGTCCACTGGTTGAACCGTAGCGCATTCCGTTCCTTTGGACATGCGTACAATGGTTGGCAAAATAGTGGTTGTCCGTTCGGCAATGACGCGTATCAACTGCTCGAGCTCCTGTCACTGAGCCGCTTGCCGGATCAACCGGCTGGCATTGGCACGGTCTCTCTGTATAAAACAGATGGAGATGTAAAGCTCAAGCCTGATGGGACTTATCAAGACGAAGAGGCTGTCAAGAAAAACGAAGTGATGTATATCTTAACAGATAAACAGTACTAATCACCATGCGATATTTGAGCGCGACGTTGCTGATATTACCGTCGAGGAGCTTATGACGCTGCAAAAAGCCATGCGCCGAATATTGGACGCCCGTTTGGAAGTTAAGATTGCCGATTTGAAAAAGCGTTTCGGGACCGGCAGAAAACCGAGTGAAGGTGATTATGTCCTCTTGTTTAACGTGCTCGAGGCATTATGTGATGCGCTGGACATGGCGCAGGATCTAACGAAAGTTGTGCCGGGTGATGGGCTGCGGTTGGAACAAGACCGTCTCGCGCTGAATCTAGAGGCAAAGGGCGGGTTGAAAATCAACGCATTGGCGCCGTATCTTTTTGCCGATTTCGACGGCAGCACATGTTTAGCGGCCGATGACAACGGTATCTATGTTAAATGCCGCCCCGTGCTTCATGATGGCAAAGGCCCCCTGTCTGTGCAGGCGGGATTTGGCGTGAGAGTCGAAACGGTCAGTGGTATCGAAAAAGTGGTGCCGCAAGGCGTGAATCAACCCGTGGGCGGTATTCGGGCTACGGAGGACGGCTTAAGGGTGGAGGCAGCCGGTAGCGGGCTTACTATCGAAGAGGGGCTGGCGTTGAGGTGCGGCAAAGGCATGAGCGCTGAGCAGGGGCTGCAGATCGTGCTGGCTAAGGATACAGCGTTAGCGCTCGATGCCGATGGTCTGCGTGTGTGTACAGGCAAAGGCAATGCGCTGCAGATTGACGAGAATGGTCAATTGACACTTAATCCAAAAGTCTCGGTGAGCACGTTTGAAAAGATGTCATTTGCCGAGCGTCAAGAGATATGGAAGCTTTTGGAAGCGACCGCTTACCCCCCTGCGATCGGTAAACTGCGTATTTTGAGTCAGTCTGAAGATGTGCACTTGAGTGGCATCCTCAATGATCAGGAAAAAATTGAACTGGCCAGAGTTTATTTTGTGCCAGCTGCTTCAAAGCAACCGGATCATGCGGTCACGGGTGATTTGGCATCGGTCATTGTGCAACTCAAGAAGGCATTTCAGACAGAAAAGTTACCGTGTCCCGAGCATTACGTGTCATGGTTCAATGTGCTCGAAGCGTTGTTTGACGCGCTGGGTATGACGCAGGATCTAACGAAAGTCGTACCGGGTGATGGACTGCGATTGGAACAAGACCGTCTTGCGCTGAATCTAGATAAGAAAAGCGGGTTGAGTGTCGATCAAAAATCATGCCTCACGGTCCATCTTGACGACAGCACATGTTTAGTGGCTGATGACAAAGGGATCGATGTAAAGTGCCACCCCGTGCTCCATGATGGCCAAGGCTGCCTGGCTGTGCAAACGGGGCGCGGCGTGACGGTCGAAAAGGTGGACGGTGTCGAAAAAGTGGTGCCAAGCAATTGGCAAAGCAACAATCAACCCGTGGGCGGTCTTCAAGCCACGGCGCAGGGTTTAAAGGTCGCGGTGGCCAGCAGCGGGCTGACGACCCGCGAGGGGCTGGCAGTGGCCTGCGGTGGCGGTGTGAGTGTCCAGGGCGGGCTGCACGTCGCGCTGGCTCAAGACACAGCGTTGGCGCTCGATGCAAACGGACTCCGTGTGCATACCGCCGAAGGCAACGCGCTGCGACTGAACGGCAGCGGTCAATTGACGCTCGACCCGAGCAATTTGGTCTCAGTTGAAACGTTCGAAAAGATGCCGCTTGCCCAGCGTCAAGAGATATGGCGGATTTTAGTGAAAGCAGGTCAAGAAAAAGAGGAGGATGAGTTGACATGAGTTTAGACGATGAAAACGGCAGGCCGCAGAATACGCTCGTTCGGAATAGCCCGCTGAGAGACCGGATTGCAGAGCTAAAAGGATATTTTCAAGCGGGGCAGGTCCCGACTGAAGCTGACTTTTCCGAACTATTGGATCTATTGCAAGAAGCCTGCCAAGCAGTTGGGGCAGTGGATCTTAATCCGGGAGCTGGTTTGCAGCTATCTCCGTCGTCGACAAAATTGGACGGTCCGTTGAAGCTGAGCGTTAAGTGTGACGGCCGGACAACTGAGCTAGGCGCGGAGCAAGAAGGGTCAAAGGCACTGAAACTGAAAACGAACTCGGACGGCGCGTTGCAGGTTTCTGATGATGGAAAGCTTCAGCTTGTTTTCAGTTCGGAGTTGGAAGGGGAGGGTTTGCTTCAAATCCAAACGGGGCCGGGACTGGAAATTATGAGGAGCAAGGGCAAAGAAACCCTTGCGATGAAGTTGCAAGAGGATAAAGGTTTGAGGTTTGACAGCACAAAAGGCGACAGCGTGCAAATCCATTGTGGGCCTGCCATCAAGATCGATAAGGGTCCACTTGAGGTTGTGCTGGGTGAAGGATTGCAGTGGAATGATCAAGATAAAACTCTCGAACTTAATCTGGCAACAGATGGTGGTTTGGTTTTTAAAGAAAATACTGTCGATTTGCTGCTTAATTCTCAAAAAGATAACGTGATAGAAAAGGCCGAAGAGAATGGCCAAAATGCTTTGCGCGTAAAGGAAGGCACGTTGCTTTGTGATGTTGTCACATTTAGAAAGCTCGATGAAAAACCAGAGGGTTGCCAGACCTTGAAGGATATTTATCAGCTTCTATGCAAAGCTGCACAGGAAGATTCGTGATACAGCAGAATGAACGAGAGCGCTGCATGTGGTGGAAAAAACGGTAGAGTATTAATTTTAATCTTTGATAGAAAATGGGGCGATTCGACGAAAGTTGATGAAAGCGTTAAATTTAGATAGCGGAGTATATTCTTCGTATCAACGTGGAATCAGCGGGACTCGATCGAATAGTGAGTAATGGAACCAGATAAAGATCCCGGTACGAAAAAAAATGTCGATGAAGAGGGCTCCTCTACAGAGGGCCCCTGGTCGCTATCAAAGCTGAAATCGTGCTTTGAAGCCAAACATGTTCCACGGCAGGAGCACTTCGAAGCCATTTTGGATGGATTGTCGAAATGTTTTAAGGCTGTTGGTATTGATTCAGAGGGAAAGCCAGAGTTGCCTGCGAATGGGTTGTATTTGAATAAATTATCCAACGATAACTATCAATTATCTGTGTACCTGGATGAAAAACGGTCCATGACCAGCAAGACAGGTAGTGTGGCTGTCAAGGTGGACAAGGGTCGAGGAATCGGTTCTGATAGTAATGGTTTAAAATGTATTTTTAGTAACGAATTGAAAGGAGAGGAAAATGAAAATGGTGTGACAACGCTTGCGCTGCAGGCGGGCTATGGAATTGAGGTCACAAAGGGTGGTGAAGATGGTAAGGGTAAAAAGGTCAAACTAAAAATCAAGAACAAAGATGCATTAGTCTTAGATAAACAAGAAGGTCTGGGGTTGAAGTGCAAGGGGAACAGTGGATTCAAGATCGACTCTACCTTGCAACTCGATATACTTAAGGGAAAGGGGCTAGTCATCCCAGATGAGGGGAGTAATCAAAACGAATTGAGTGTCCAGCTTGATAAGATAAGGGGCGTAGAATTTAATGACGGGTTAAGCTTGAAACTTGATGCGGAGAGTCATTTTGAAAGCCTTTCAGAAGGGCTTTGTTTAAAGCAGAGTGATATATTTTCGAAGGGCGTTTTTGAGGGTCTCGGGAAGGAGTCGTTGAGAAAAATATACAATCTACTTCGTTCTGTTTTTGATGAAGATGGTGTGCCGTTTGGACCTGAAGCTAAGGATTTTTTATGGGCGGATGCCGCTTGCAATCATTACGATAATTATCGCTCAAATGGCGGATGGTTTTCTGTCTTGACTCGTGATGAAAATGGCAAAAAAAAATCATTAATGTTTTTGGATAAAGAGGAGAGAAAGGATATTGGTGGGGAGGTTGGAAATTCAATTGTTATTATTGATAATAAATTGGTTGGCATCGGCGTATGCGAAGAAGAATCTGAAATTCACTATATAGACATAAGTACTACACGCTATAGGGATGAAAAATTTCAACTTGAACAGAAATCTGGTCAGGAAACTTGTTTTTGTGGGTCGTTGTGCTTTAATTCGGATGGGGGGCGGATAATTTTATTGGATGGCGAAAATAAAAATGTCAATGTATATTATTTTAGTGACGAAGGCGGTGGTGACGATGACGATGAAGAAGGCGGTGGTGACGTAAAGAAAAAATACGAAAAAAGTAACGATTTTTTCACTGATGATGATTCTCCTCCCCATGTTACTCCAACCTGTGTAACGTTGAGTGGAAACGGAAGATTTGCAGCGGTGGGGGACGAAGAAAAAATATATTTTTTCAAAGAAGAGGATGGAAAAAAATGGACTAAAGAGCACGAATGTGAGTTGCCCCATTCTGCGCTAGCCATCGGTGAGAATGGAGATTACTTCGCCGCGATAGAGAACGATGTCATTGGAGTTTATCGAATTAAACGGAAGAATTCTGCGACTTTGTCTATTGATAAAGTGCAAACGCTTGATTATTCCGCACGGTCCATCTCGATGAAAGTAATCGAAAACTCGGAAGGACAAAAAGAACAGTATCTTGTTGCAATCAGAGCAGCCAATGGCGAGGCCTCACCTTTGGGGATGGTTTTTAAAGGCTCAGTCATCGTGTGACATCACAGTTTGATGATTGCGCCACGCGTCTGAAAGGGGGCCTGTATGCGCTGGCTGAATGGCAGGCTGTCCCGCTTTTTGGAGAGCTTATGTTAGAAACTCAATTACAAGCTGATGAAGCCGTTCAAGACACCGCGGCAACAGCGCTTGCGCCCTTTGTCTCGGCGTATGACCGCTTGCCGTACACTTCGTATCCGTTCGAGCAGACACACCCAGGAGCACTGGCTGCGCTGGCAGGACTGTTCGGACTTACCGCGCCGCCAGTGCATACCGCGCGGATTCTGGAGCTGGGTTGCGCGGCTGGCGGAAACCTGATTCCGCTCGCCGCTGAATTTCCTGAGTCAGTGTGCGTGGGTATCGATCTGTCGCCGGTCCAAATTGAGGATGGGCAACAACGCATTGCCTACTCGGGTTTGCGCAATGTGCGCCTCGAGTGTCGCGACTTGCTCGAGCTTCCTGGCACATTGGGTCTATTCGATTACATTATTTGTCACGGTGTCTACAGCTGGGTGCCGCCTGCGGTACGTGCGGCGATTATGCAAATCTGCCAACAGCATCTGGCCCCCGACGGAATCGCGCACGTTAGTTATAACGTGCTGCCGGGTTGGCGGCAGCGGCAGGCGATTCGGGATGCGTTATTGTGGCATATTTCAGCGGATGCGGAGCCCGCTCAGCAGCTCGAGCAGTTGCGTGCAATGCTGAGCTTTTTACGAACGCATGCATCGTCCGATTCAATGTATGGCTCGGCAGTATGTGCCATTATCGACGATTTGATGCAGCGTTCAGATCCGTATTTGATGCATGAATATCTGGCCGCAACCAACGCACCGTGCCTATTCAGCGAATTCGTGCAGGCGGCTAAAGGGCTGGTGTTTCTGTGCGAGGCGCGCTTAACCACCATGCTGCCGGAGTTGAGCGCCCCCGAGCGGGCAGCCGCAATCCGCGCGTGGACGGGCGACCGGTTATTGGCGAACGAGCAGGTGAATGATCTCGTCTCGGGCCGCCCGTTTCGCGAAAGTTTGCTCGTGCATGATCATCGGACGATTGATCGCACATTGCGGGCTATGCATTTAGATAAGCTGCACGTCGTTTTGTGTGGGCCTTACCGGTTCGAGTTGGAGAATGACGCTTGGATGTTGCATGCTCCTCAAGGTCAATACCGGACGTCCGATCCCATTGTGCAGGCGGCTTTGAATACGCTTATCTCACGGTATCCGGCTTCGAGTACGTTGGATGAATTGAGCGCGGCTGCGGTGGGATCTGGCATTTCAGAGCCCGTTCGAGCGGCAATACGTGACGCGCTGTTTTACCTCGTGGTGGGCGGGCTTGCGATCGCGCGCACGGAACCGGTGTGCGCACAACCCGCGAGTACACTGGAATGCGCGGTGCTGGAGGATAAACTGGACACAACATTTTTCTGTGCCAGTGCGCTGGCGCGCAGCGATGCCGCAGCCGGCGCGCGGGCCACGGCAAATCTGCTTCACCGGCCTGTGCAGCTTACAGCCATTGATATCCTTCTGTTACCCCGCTTAACGGGGGGCATGTCGATCGCTGCGCTACTCACAGCACTGGCGGGTGCAGTGACAGAAGGGCTGCTCAAGTTTGCTGAGCACGGTGATGTGTCGCTGCGTGAGCTGCTCATCGCACGTTTGCGGCATTATGCGCGGGCGGCATTGCTGGTCGCACAGGCAAAGGACGAACCAGACGGCAACCAGCAGGATGCCGAGCACGGCCAGGTGCAAGCGATGACCTTATCAGGGGAGGTGTCAAGATCAGGGGAGGTGTCAAGCACAGCCGGGCAATCGATTAATGAAGCGATTGTCTCCTTCAGTTCGCCAGAAAATTGACTGGAGAGCAGCCGTGTCCAAAATTGACCGACTGCGCTTATCGTTCAAGGCTGAGCAGTTCGATGGTCACGCGTTGCTGCGTGAATGCAGCCAGTTGTTTCACCAGCGTGTGCTGGCTGATCTCGATCAACTCATCCATCGTTTAGCGAAGCGAGCCTCTCGTCCCAGACTCATCAAACGGCTGGTGGTTGATCTGGGTGTGTTGGATGCGTCCGGCTGGAAAGAGCAATGGAGAACGCGCTTGCTGCAGCAAGTGGAGCAGGCGCTTATCGAGGAATTGGCACGTGCTGAGCAAGACATGGCCAATGAGGATTCGATGACACCGCATGATGAGTCCGAGGCTTGGATGCACTGGCTGCACACGGGCGTTGGGACAGCGTCAGCTGCACCGTCTCTTTCCACGATGAACGTGCAGGCACATCTGGCGATGCCCGCAGCACCTGTGACGCAGTTCACCGAGAGCGCTATGCGCACTGTGCGAACCCGGCTGCAACAATGGCTGCAAGCGAACCCGGTATTGCACTCAGCAGTGCGTCACCGGTTGGCGCAGCTGTGTGCGATACCGGCGCTACAGGATATTTGGGCGGCCTATGAGGCCCAGCACTTCAAACTGGCTAAAGCGGGTAGCCTAGCCCGTGCGGCGCAAGACATTCCATCCGCCACACGTCTGCCGGACGCTATTGCAGAGTCCAATCGGCCAGCTTCGGAGGCAGTGCCCGCACAGCAAGGTACCATCTGGCCAGACGCATCTGCACGCGCACCGGATATGCCTTATCGGATAAACCCCGCGATCGTGCCAAACGAACTAGCTGGCTTTAGCGCTGGTTTTGGGCTGCTCTGGCCGCTGTTGCCGGGCATGTTTCGCGCGCTGGAACGCAATAAACCGGCGGCGGATACTGATGATGCATTGCTGTGGACTGCGTTGGAGTCTTTTCAGTCACATCCGGTAATGCCGACAACCTCCGCAATGCAGATCACCGAGAAAGCCATACATACCGCGCGAGCCCGTCTGCAACAATGGCTGCAAGCGAACCCGGTATTGCACTCAGCAGTGCATCACCGGTTGGCGCAGCTGTGTGCGATACCAGCGCTAAAAGATATCTGGACTGCCTACGAGGCTCAGCACCCCGAACCGGCTAAAGCGGATAGCCTAGCCCGTGCGGCGCAAGACATTCCATCCGCCACACGTCTGCCGGACGCTATTGCAGAGTCCAGTCGGTTGGCTTCGGAAGCCGTGCCCGCACAGCAAAATACCATCTGGCCAGACGCATCTGCACGCGCACCGGATATGCCTTATCGGATGAACCCCGCGATCGTGCCGAACGAACTAGCTGGCTTTAGCGCTGGTTTTGGGCTGCTCTGGCCGCTGTTGCCGGGCATGTTTCGCGCGCTGGAACGCAATAAACCGGCGGCGGATACTGATGATGCATTGCTGTGGACTGCGTTGGAGTCTTTTCAGTCACATCCGGTAATGCCGACAACCTCCGCAATG
This sequence comes from Mycetohabitans sp. B8, assembly GCF_021991875.1. Classification (GTDB taxonomy): domain Bacteria; phylum Pseudomonadota; class Gammaproteobacteria; order Burkholderiales; family Burkholderiaceae; genus Mycetohabitans. Next base: position 90,208 of record NZ_JAHLKR010000001.1, on the reverse strand, counting down.
CAGATCACCGAGAAAGCCATACATACCGCGCGAGCCCGTCTGCAACAATGGCTGCAAGCGAACCCGGTATTGCACTCAGCAGTGCGTCACCGGTTGGCGCAGCTGTGTGCGATACCGGCGCTAAAAGATATCTGGACTGCCTACGAGGCTCAGCACCCCGAACCGGCTAAAGCGGATAGCCTAGCCCGTGCGGCGCAAGACATTTCATCCGCCACACGTTTACTGGATGCTATCGCAGGATCCAATCGGCCAGCTCCAGAGGCGGTGTCCGCACAACGTACCGTTCGGCCAAATGCACCCGTGCTACCAGATACTCCTGATCGTATAAACAGAAGCCGTGACCGGAACGCCGCGTTCGTACCGGCCGAGTTTGCCGTCTTAAGCGCGGGTCTCGTACTGCTGTGGCCGATGTTGCCAGGCTTGTTCCGCACGCTTGCGCTACTCGATGATGCCAATCACTTTATCGATGCCAGCGCACCGTTGATTGCTGCGGGTTGGCTTGATGAACTGGCTTGGGGCGATGACACGGTTGCCGAGTGGCGTACACCGATTAATAAACTACTGTGCGGTGTGGCACTGGACGCTATGTTACCCGATTGGCAGCCTGACCCAACGGTGAGGGCGCAACTGAACGGCTGGCTCGCGGCGTTGCCATCTCGCCTGCCGGGGTTGCATCGCTGTGCTGTGACTGATGTGCGGCAATTGTTCCTGCAACGTCCCGGCATGCTGACGCGTCAGCCCAATAAGCGCTGGACGCTGCAGGTTGAACCGCATGCGGCTGACGTGCTGTTACACACGATTCCGTGGCCACTCGAGCAGGTGTGGTTGCCATGGTGTAACGATTTGTTATGCGTGGAGTGGCGCAGATGAAGAGTAAGTGCTTACCACACTCGTCTTGCGGAAGATGAGCATGGTAAGCACCATGGACTACCCGCCCCCTTCCCACTTAAAGGTGGTACTGGCGGCGAGCGTGGTTTGCAAGGGATTTTGCTCGTCATACCCGCTTTTAAAGTAGCCGAGCGTATATTCGATGCCATTCTCGATGTTTTGACCTTCAGGGAGGGTGAACACACCGTTCCCCTTGTTGGTGTGGATTGGCACCGGCGAAAAGCATCGAGGTCTTTTGTAATAAAGCTCAGATACCGTAGAGCCCTCCCACAGTCCGACCCAATCGTTGTCGTCCTTTGGATTCATCCCTCTTGGCACGCAGAGCCAGTACGACAACGATGCCGGGCCGATCTGAGTTACCGAAAACGATAGGCTATCCGTAGGGGAGGATACCGTGAATCGACCGTCGCCCACACCTTCGATGAGCAGCGTGGCGACAATAGCCCTAACGTTGTCGTTTACCGCGTAGGCCATTAAGTACGGCTCTTTACTCAATGAAAGCCCCGTGAAGTTGGTCGAGGCGTTAGGTTCGTTGCGACTGATGGATTGCAATCTGAAAGGCGTGATTTTGACGAGAACGTCCTCTCCCTTCGTTTGCCAGAGATAGACAGTATTTTTGTTTGTCTTGGGCTGGTTCCCCGGCAGTGTGTCATAGCGAAAGGGGATGATTCTCGGCTTGATGTCCTCCGCTTCGACAGTGAACTGAGTGATCGAAGTTGCTTGGGAGGAGGGCTCGTCCATCATTTTTCCCCTCTTAGTTTGAGAAAAAGGACCGCATACTTTTGACTGACTTGACGCAGCTGATTTAGGCACGGGCGCTCGCCGGGGCCCCTTCATCCGCCCAGGTGCCGCTCGGCGTTTATGGGCCAGTAAAGATGGTAACGGCGGCGAGCGTGGTTTGCAAGGGGTCTTCCTTACTCCCTCCTTCTTGATTGTTATTATAATTTTCTTCTTTACCTCCCACTGCTTGTTCGTTGTTCTTATCTTCTTTTTTACCGATCTCTTCTTTATCGACTTTCTTATCTTTCCTATGCCCGCTCTTGAAGTAACCAAGGATGTATTCGATACCGCTCATGAGGTTTTGGTCTTCAGGCAGCGTCAGTCCACCGTATCCGCTGTTGATGTCGCTTAACACCGGCGAGGAGAATAGGGGTTTTTTATAGTAGAGTTCCGATACCGTAGAACCTTCCCACAGTCCGACCCAGTCGCCATCGTCCTTCGGACTCATTCCTCTCGGCACGCAAAATTGGTAACACAATGATGTCGAGCCGACCTGGACCACTGAGAACGCCAGCTTATCTTCTGGTAGGGATACATCAAATCGGCCATCACCCACACCCTTGATGAGTAGCGTGGTCACAACGGCGTTCACGTTATTCGCTACCGCGTAGGCCATCAAATACGAGTCTTTAGCCAGCGAAAGCTCGTCGAAGTTGACGAGATTATCCGCCCGATTAGAGTCGATGAGCATCGATTTTCGCTGCGGGTCTTCATGGAAGGGGACCTCTTCTCCATTCGTTTGCCAAAGGTAAACGATATTCTTATTTGCCTTCGGCTGGTTCCCAGGCAGCGTGTCATAACGAAAGGGTATGATTGTTGACTTGATGTCTTCCGGCTCGACAGTGATTGAAGTGAGCTGAGAGTGGAACCTACCTGGGCTTATTATCATATTGCCTCCTAGTTTGCGGTCTACCCGGATGCTGCTTAGTGCTTAGGGGCCCCTGAAGTGGACAATGGCGGCGAGCGTGGTCCGCACGGGTTCGTTTGGTTTGTTCTGATTGTATCCGCTCTTGAAGTAGCCGAGCATGTAGCTGGTGTTGCTCGCGAATTGCTGGCCCCCAGGAAGGGTCAAACTATCGTTCCCGTGGCTGTCGTCGATTGATATCGGCTTTAAGCCAAGGGGTTCTTCCGCATCGTTGTATAGTTTCGAGACCGTAGTACCCTTCCACACTCCGATCCAATCCCCATTGGTTTTCGCGCTCATCCCCGCCGGTGTACGGAAGCTGTATGACACCGTTGTCGTATTGACATTGGTTATCTTTAACGAGAGTGCCTCGTCGCTGGGCGGCGGGATAATCTTGTAGCGCTTGCTGTCTTCCTGGTACTCTAGGCGCTGGGTGGTTACAACAGCATTCACTGCTGGGCCCACCGCGTAGGCAATCAAGTAATTCACCCGATCCAACTTAACGCTAAGGTTCTGGGAATCTTCGGCTGTATCAGAGGTGATTAAATACTCCTCGCCCGTCGTTGAGGGGACTGTCCAACCTTCTGTTTTCCAGAGGTAGACGGTATTTTTGTATGTGTTCGGCTGGTTCCCGTCCAGCGTTTTATAGTGAAAATCAATTTCGGTCGCGTCGCTGTTAATAATTTTAACACTGAACTGGGTGAGACTAGGCTTCGGGGGGCCCTTGAAGGAGGTGACGGCAGCGAGCGTGGTCCGCAAGGGTTTTTGCGTATCGTACCCACTCTTGAAGTAGCCGAGCATATAGTTGACGCCGATTTCGAATTGCCGGGCATCGGGAAGGGTCAGGCTACCGTTTCCATTGCTGTCGTCGTCTTCTAACGGCAAGAAGTGAATAGGGTCTTGCTCGTAGAGATCCGACAGCTGGGGATCCCTCCACACTCCGATCCAATCCCCATCGTCCTTCGCGCTCGTTCCACTCGGCATGCGGAAGCTGTACGACACTGTTGTCGGATTAACATCGGTTATCTTAAACGAGAGTGCCTCCTCCTCGGGCGGTGTGATGACCTTGTACTTACCATCGCCCAAGGGCTCTAGGCGCTGCGTGGTCACAACGGCATCCTTTCCTTCGCCCACCGCGTAGGCGATTAAATAATTCGCACGAGTCAACTCAACGCTAAAGTCCTGGGAGGAGCTGGATTCGTCGGCGATAATTAAAGGCTCTCTTATTAGATTCGGGCTCGATGGAGGAAGCTCCCAACCGTCTACCTGCCACAGGTGGACAGTATTTCTGTATGTGTTTGGCTGGTTTCCCTCTAAAGTATTATAGTAAATGGGAATGCTTGTTGCGGTGAGGTGTTGCTCATCGACATTGAACTGGGTAAGAACAGAGGGATCGGCGAGAAATTTAGCTGGCAACACCATCATTTTTCTCCTATTTGACTTTTTGATTTAAAGGATGTTTGACTTGCTCGGCGCAGCTGAACTGAGGGGTAGGAGAGAGGGCGCCCGGGCACCTTCGTCTGCCCGGGCGCTGCTTAGTGCTTAGGGACCCTTGAATTTGACAATGGCAGCGAGCGTAGTCCGAACGGGTCCGCCTGGTTGGCTGGTGTTCCACCCGGACTTGAAGTAGCCAAGCATGTAGCTGGCGCCACTTACGAATTGCTGGCCGCCAGAAAGGGTCAACCTATCGTTCCCGTAGCTGTCGTCGATTGATATCCCCTTCGAACTAATGGGCTGTTTCGACGAGTCGTAGAGGTATGCCCCCGTAGTACCCTTCCACACCCCGACCCAATCCCCGTCGGCTTCCGCACTCGTCCCACTCGGTATGCGGAAGCTGTACGACACCGTTGTCGTATTGACATTGGTCATGTTAAACGAGAGTGCTTCCTCCGGAGGCGCCGAAATTACATCGTATTGACCGCCGCCTTGGGACTTCAAGCGCTGCGTGGTCACGACAGCTCCCTTCCCTTCGCCTACCGCGTAGCCTATCAAGTAGTCCTGGTTAGTCAATCCGAGATCTGCAAAGGTCTGGACGCCACTGGCTAGTGGGGAGTTGATTTTATGGCTTTTGTATACCGATCCGGGAATTTCCCAATTAGCTGTTTGCCACAGGTAAACAGTATTTTGGTTTTTATCCGGTTGGTTACCATCCAGCGTATTATAGAAAAAATTAAGGCTGTTGGCGTTGATGTTATCCTTATCGACCTCGAACTTAGTGAGAATGGCTGGGTCAGCGAGAAGTCTAGCTAAAAACATCATCATTTTTCCCCTATTTTGCGTTTTGGGCAAGGTGGTTGGCTACTTCTTATTAGGACCACGACGCTTTCTCAACTTACCGTTTCTTTCCATCCATTGAGAATGGCGCCGCTAAAAGGCCCCATACATCTGACTTGCCCGATGCAGCTGAACTCGTCATCGATGGGGTGATTGTCCCGCCAGCTTAAGTTCTCTGACCAACCGACAGCGAACTCAACATCACTTTAGTCTATGTTTGAAAATAGTCAATGACTAAATTGACCCGGATGTTGTGGAGGCTCGAGAATGGGGCCATGAACAAGAAGCCGAGCAAGTTTTCCCCGGAAGTCCTAGCCCGCGCAGTGCGCCTGGTGCGTGAGCAGTGGCTACCGGCGCCATGCCGTACAGCTTCGTGATCCGTCAAAACGCTATGCCTGTGCGAAGCGCGATGAGATTCTGCAACTGGAAACAAGCTGCCCACTGACACATTCATTGTTGCAATGTTGACGCATTCAATGCAATCCACGTCTTTTGCGGTGGAATTTTATCTTTTTTATTCACAATTGCATTTCGTTTCCTTCACAATACAATGTGACAAAGCTATTTAGTTAACCTAAATATAAGGCCAAATAGTGTTGTGAGATTTGCAAGAAACGTGCATATTGACGCGTGAGGACTGCACATCCTGAAAGGTGTAGACGGGTCCGAGGACAGCGGTGAGCGAGGGAGATTGATTCCGCTAAGCGCTGCGCGAGCTGTTCCTATAGCGCCCGGGCACGCTGCAGCAAGAAGACGGCAGGCTGCAGTTTAGCGTCGAGCGCGCGGCGATCGACATACTACTCAATGAAGTGCCGTGGCCGCTCACGTAAGTATCGCTGCCGTGGCTGCCGGCCCCAATCAGCGTGATGTGGCTTCAATGAAAACTTTTTCGACTGACTTGTTAGACGCCCTGGCATCGGGCGCTGGGCAACCCGATACGGTTGATCGGGCCAATGCGCCGCCTGCGAATGCACGCGTGGCACATGCGTTCGAGGCGCTGGGGCCATGGCTCGAATACGTCGACCAGGCGCTGCAGCATCTGCTGGTGTGGCAGCACCAACGCGAAGACGACCGCTTTAACATAGCGGAGTTACTGCGCACGCAGGAGGCGCTTGAAGCCACACGCACGCAACCGCGCGGCATGCCGCATTGGAGCACAGCGAGCGGCGACGCTCCTCCGTGGACAACGCTGTGCGCACCCGTGCCGCGCGGCCGGCTCGCCAACGTTATCGACCGATTCGGGCTGACGCATTTTGAAACCCAGGTGCTGGTGCTGTGCTTATTGCCGCTCATCGAGCCACGCTACCGCGCACTGATTGCTTATTTGCAAGGTGATGAAGGTGCGATTTGGCCTGGCGTGGAGCTGGCGTTGACGCTATTTAGCGCCACGCCGGTGGAGCGTATCGCACACCGCCACCAGCTTTACTCGAGCGCAGGCAGCCTGTTGCTTAATGAGCTTGTGCATACGACCGAGCGCAATGGTCGCGCATGCGCGCGCGACGATGCAGCCTACCTGCGCGTGAACGAGACCGTGTTTCGCTATCTCAGTGGGGCGGACGCGATGTCGCTGCCCATGGCACTGACGGAACTCGCGCAATGGCGCCCAACCTCACACGCCGGCGAGGCGCTGCGTCACGGCGCGTGGGCCGCGTGCGCGGAGCAGATTGCGACGTTCTGTTTCGGGACCGGAGCAGGCGCGATGCCTACCCCCTTACTACTACTGCAAGGGGGCGATGGAAGCCAGGCGCTTATCGCACAGCTAGCCAGCGAGGCAGGCCGCCCAGCCTTGATCGTCAATCTGCGGGCGTTGCCAGACGATGCAACGGATGCCTGGCCGCTGCTATTGGCGGTGCTGCGTGAGGCGCGCTTGCACGGCGGCATACTGGTATTACACCACGTCGCCGAAGGCGTATCTCGGCACGGGCCGCTACTCGAGGCACTGGAGCCACGACTGGCGCGGCATGGTCAACCCATCGTGTGTTTATTGCCTACGCAGGAAACAGCAGAGGCGTTTGCAAGCCTGCCGAAGTTGCGCCTGTCGATGCCGCCGCGCATGCACGAGGATAACGTGCGGTTGCTGCAAGCTGGCCTGGGGGCTAGCAGTGATGGGTGGAATTTGGCGGGCTTGTTTAAGCGCACACGGGTGAATCCGGACACCCTGACTTCAACGCTGCAGGAGGCGCAAGGCTATCGGGCACTGCGTGGGGCGCAAGCGCCGCTTGCAGAAGCCGACCTGTGCCAAGCGCTGCGTGTGCGGGGCCAGCAACACTTTGGACAACTCGCACAGCGCATGCAGCCGCAGCGCACCCTCGACGACCTGATCGTGAACGAGAACCTACGTGAGCAGCTGCACGAGATTCTCGCGGCCATCCGGCAGCGCGACGTGGTGCTGACGCGCGGGTTCGCCCGCAAAGTAGGCTATGGCACTGGCATCAGCGCACTGTTCTATGGCGAATCGGGTACGGGCAAATCGATGGCCGCAGAGGTGCTCGCTGGGGAGTTAGGGCTGGATCTGATCCGAGTGGACCTGTCGACGGTGGTCAACAAGTATGTCGGCGAGACAGAGAAGAATCTGTCGCAGATCTTCGATCTAGCGGTGGCGGACACGGGCGTATTGTTGTTCGATGAGGCGGATGCGCTGTTCGGTAAGCGCAGTGAGGTGAAGGACGCGCAAGACCGGCACGCGAACATTGAAGTGTCGTACTTGTTGCAACGGTTGGAACAGTACCCTGGGCTGGTGGTGCTGACCACGAACAACCGTGCGCACTTGGATGATGCGTTCACACGCCGCTTAACGTTTATTACGCGTTTCGAGGCACCCAATGCCGTATTGCGTGAACGCATGTGGCGGGCGATCTGGCCGGAGCAGGTGGCGGTGGATCAGGAAGTGGATTTTGCGCGTATCTCGGCAGCCACGGAGTTAACGGGAGCGGGAATCCGGAACGTGGCGTTGCTGGCGAGCTGGCTTGCTGCCGAGGAGGATCGAGCAGTAAGTTGGGTCGATATCGCTCGCGCGGTGCGCCGCGAGCTGAGCAAGACGGGGAGGATTATGCCGCAGCTTTAAGTAAAGGTCTTTGCCAATGCAAGACGGGAATGATCAAGAACGTCAATTTTAAATGACGGGTGCGGTCATGGCAGACTAAATCATGGATAGGGGCGAGGAGTCAGAAAGTATGCAGCCGATCATCACTCTGAATAAAGCGATTGCACTTTCATTGGAAAAATACTTGTTGCGGATAAGCGATGAGTCAATCGATATTCGTTTTGATATTCCGGACAAAACATTGCTACCGGATATGCCAACCGTTTGTGTGTTCCTCTATGACATTCAAGAAGACCTTGAGCTACGCCACGGGCAATCACGCCAGTATTGCGCAAAGACAGGGACATTTGATGCTAGACAAGTCAACGTGCGTTGTTGTTACCTTGTGACGTATTGGGAGCAACCGAAGAAAGAGGGGATGAAGCCAGACGGTCAACCGATGGTAGTAATGAATGCGGTGCTCGATGCATTACTCAGTGCTGAACTGGATACGCTTCTTCGAGAGGCAGGCCTGCCATCATTTGCGCGGGTGATCGCACCATTGGAGCATTTGTCGAGTTTGGGGAATTTTTGGCAATCATTGGGCGATCGGCCACGCCTGTGCCTGAATTTTCAAGTGACGATACCAATTAAAATAGTTCCGGATCAGCCTGTAAAAGCGCCACCCGTGTTCAGTACGGAACTTGAATCGTCAAAGTGGGAACAGTATGATAAATCGTTGCCTTTCAAGCGTGCGCTGGTTAAACAAGTTCTGCAGAAGTCGGACGTCAATACAATGCCTGAGGTACGAGCACAACTCGCACGTTTGGCCATAACATGTGAGTACAAAGAGCCCAATCAGCCTGCGGTTTACGTAAGCGGTCTACTTGATCAAGCGACAAATAATGCAGCAGAAGAAGTGATTAAAGAGTATAACAATCGTTGGAATGAGATAGATGAGGAACTACCTAATTCTCTATTGGTGATCACTGATTTGACTGTAGTGAACGCTCCCGCGCACGATGCCGATTGATGAATGAAAGCTGACTTGCGTGCCCGCAGTGTCATGAATTTTGAGTATGGGAAAGATGCCGATGGTGGATTGGAGATTGGCTTAGCTGTGACAGCAGTATAGATGCCGTAGTGATATGCCAATTCAAGCTGGTATTCCCGCGTAGACGATTTTGAATTTGATGTGTTGAATACGCAAACCTAGCATTGATTTGTTGCCTATAAAGTAATGTGGTGCCGTTAAGCCTGATGCGCTGGTGCAAGCGGGCCAACGTCATCAAAAGTCCGAGTCTGCAACGGGTGATCATTGACACATTAAAGTTATGAATAAACACAGCTATTCATGAGGTGCACAATGCCAAAGACAAGTTCGTATGATATTCAATCCAAAAAACAAAGAAGAAATCAAGCTGCTCTTGCTACGTCAGACCAGGACGCGATGGACTTACAAGTTATGCCGCTCAGCCGGCGTAACTTGGACCCGGAAAATCCGGATCGACTACCCGAGAATCTGCCACCTTTAGATCACGCAGACCTACCGCCTCAAACACGGTTAACCCAGCTCAACATGCTGGGTTCACACGATGCAGGCACCTATTTGTTTAGTAAAGAAAAAGCGCAAGGCGGCTTTGCGTTGGGAAAAACATGGCCGGGCCCTTTTAAGTGTCAATCCCTAGATTTGGTGGGACAAGCTGAAGCGGGTATCCACTATTTTGATTTGCGAGTAGAACGTGATAAAAGCAATATTTACCGATTTTTCCATGGCCCTAGCTCGACAGGCGGGGATGCATTGGAAGAAGTCAAAAAGCTACTTAGGTATGCGGCCGGAGATGAAAGAAATTTATATATAATGAAGTTGCATTTCAAAAAGAGAGATGCGAGGCACTTCATTCGTCAGCTATCAGATTTCGAGCAACGTATTATTCAAAATAACGCATCAGGTTCAGAAAAGCCTCTTGGGAGTTTGACCGTTGATAATACGATTGGCCAAAATAGAAATATTTTGCTGCTGGTCAAAAATGCGGAGGGTAGTATTATGGATGGGTCTTTAAAGAAATATTTCTGGGACTATGATAAAAATACCAATACAAAATGGGCCAATCAGGCCAGTGGCTCAGGAACAGGATCTCATATTCTAAATTTTCATGGTGATCGTAGTGGTGACAGGGAAAATAAATTCAACATTATACAAACAAATATGCCAATGAGGGCTAATCCTATTTCAAAGGATTTTAATTATTTCCTTGGTATAATGAAATTATTTAGCGTTAAAAATCTGGCTGCGGATCAAAAAGAGCTAGTTACCAATTTTGTTCGCCACCTTGTTTTGCGAGGTGTTAGTCCGGGCATTATTTCGATAGATTATTCGGGAAATAATGATAGATCTGATACGGGTTTATATAGCCAATTGGTTAATGATGAAAATCGTAAATTAGCTAACGCCAACAATGCATAACAAAAATTTAACTGGTGAAATATTTGTTGGTTTAGGCTACTGTATTCGCTGATCGAAACTTGCAAGGCAAATCGCGTCGAATCGTATGGCTATCTCGTCGCGCTGTTCAGGCCCCTACCACTGGCAAACATTGCCGACGATTACCAGGCTCTGCTGCCGTGACGGCTCTTCGCCTCAACACACTGACGCATGGCAGACCACCCAGAGCAAACCATGTCGTCTACTGAAAGCTTACCTTAATCCTGCGCATGCAGGTCCCCCATTAGCGCCTCAACGCTATTGAAGCGCTTGAGGTTACCTGCATGTGCCTCACGCATAGCCGCGATAGTAGTTTCATTCGGCACCAGCGGCTCAAATGGAAGAGTCTTTTCGTGGGCGACGCGGGTCAGCATGATGCGAAAAGCGTCGGGTACCGTAAGGCCCGTCGCCGCCAGTATGAGCGATGCCTCTTCTTTGATACGCTTGTCGATGCGGGCGGGAACAACCGCGTTTGCAGACATCCCATCAAAGCATCCAGGAATCGACAACGTGGAATCCCTTTCAACATTTGTCCAAAGTCCAGTCCTTTCGCCACTATCTATCATCTTCGGCGGGCCGATTATGGCCGGCCTATTTTGGTGGCGTGCCGGCTCGATTCACGTCGTGCTGGACCGGCTCTGGCAGCTGGTTGCCGGCAAGGCCGACGTGCATGACCCAGTACTGAAAGCGCTCCTGCTTGAAAGACGCGACATTGAAAAATTTAAATATACCTATCGGTTGAAGGTAGAGACCATGGCTGCAATCCACAGGCTCGACAAATGGAGAAGAACACATGAAATCAGCATGTCTCGGCTTCAAAAAATGCGCTTTTGGATTGATACCACTTCACACGAGATGGTGCGCCAGCCACCCAGGCACTATGTTTTGATCCATTTAGCGTTGGCTTGCTTGACACTGCTCCCAATGTTCGGGATCAGTCAACTCGCCGGGTCGGGCGATGCTTACCTTCAAACGCGCACATCCAAAGTGTTGTTCAAGACCGACGCTGTCACGGTCAAGGCACCGCTGGGAGGTTGGTCCTTCGATTCGGCAAAATGCGCGGCCGACAAAGCTGGCCTCGCGCAACTGACCGGCTTCAATGCCTCCGAAACCGACGCAATTTGTAATGCTCTGAAAGACGATAATTTGAAAGCGCTGGTCAAACAAACCCTGAAAGAGCAAGCATGGGTCGCAATTGCTGGCGTCCTGGTTGCCGTTGTCGTAGCCTTGAGCAATATCTTGGCTGCGCGTTCAGCAAAAGAAGCCCTGTGTCTGAGAAAGCAACTGTATCCATCCTGTGAAGGTGACGGCAAGGAGGAGGACCAGGCAGTGCAGCCTGGATCGCCAAAGTCCAAATCTTCGCGTTTTAAGAGCCGAATGAAGGCTGTGCCGGATGGCGTGGATGTCGATCACCCATTTGAACCGCACGACCAGTGAAATTCGCCTTCAAGGTTACCGGCCCGATATCGAACTTTGCGCGTTGTCTCACCATCTCAAGTGCCACTTTAAGTCGGTAGTTGATGAAGTACCGTTGTAGCTACGGCGAAGCGCTCTTCAACGCCTCGCCTGTCGCCCGGCTCGACAAAACGTGCACAATGAAGGCCAGAGTCGCAGTGGCCGGGGAGCACAACGGAAAGTCTCACTCTCTCCCGCTAAGCAAACGGCGGATACTCGTTGTCGGTCGATCCGACCGTCTGGTGTCGTCCGGCGGCACGCGGTTGTTCCGGCTCATACAGGAAGATTTTTGCCAAGCTACGAGAACATCGCTGCTCGCAACGTACGCGAGAACGAAGGTAAGCCAGGCCTCAAGCAACTGTTTCCTTCGTGCAGCAGTAGCTGGATGTTGAACGTGACTTGCGCGCTGGCCACAAACCGTCTCGGCACACTAAAAATCTGGCGGGCTCCTACGGCAGCCGTGTCAAATGGGGTTCAGCCAACTTGGCAAGTCGACCGACAATGCATCATGTATCGAATCCTTCAGCGGTCAGCTGTCTCAGGACTGCGTGGACACCAACTGGCTCTTGTCGTTGGCCGACGCGCGGCACAAAAATAAAAAAGACCCATAAGTCTTTCAACTGATGGGTCCACTTTTTTCGGATTATGCGCCTATTTACCGCAGGCCTCAAACATCAATATTCCCCGCCCGCAACGCATTACTCTCGATAAACGCCCGTCGCGGCTCGACCTCGTCGCCCATCAATGTCGTGAAGATCCCATCGGCGGCAATCGCATCCTCGATCTGCACGCGCAGCAACCGACGCACGGCCGGGTCCATCGTGGTCTCCCACAGCTGTTCCGGGTTCATTTCGCCGAGCCCCTTGTAGCGCTGCTTCGATACGTTGCGCTCCGCATCCGCGATCAGCCACTTCATTGCGCTCTTGAAGTCCGTCACGGCTATTGTTCGCTCGCCGCGCTTGATCATCGCGCCGGCGCCGATCAGCCCCTTGAACGTATTCGCGGTATTCGTCAGTTGCTGGAAGTCCGCGGTCAGTAGGAACTCCTCGTCGATGATCGAGACCTTGACATTGCCGTGATGCCGCCGCTCGATGCGCAGCGAATGCAACTCGCGCACGGCGTCATAGTGCGGTAAGACCGATACGTCCGGCTTGAGCGCGCCATCGCGCAGCTTGTCCTGCAGGGCTTGTGCGGATTGTCGCGTCGCGTCTTCGGACGTCAGATCAATGGTCACGCCGTCCATGACCGCTTCGAGCGAAGCCTCGTCATAGAGCTTGCTGAGCCGGTCCACTACCGCCTGCGCAAGCAGGTACGAGCGAGCGAGCTCGCCCAGCGCGTCGCCGACGATCGGTGTCACGCCTTCCGACGGCACCAACTCCGCACCATGTAACGCCAGCTTTAGCATGTGCTGGTTTAATTCGTGCTGGTCCTTCAGATAGCGCTCATCTTTGCCCGCTTTCAGCTTGAACAGCGGCGGTTGCGCAATGTAGACATATCCGCGTTCAATCATCTCGGGCATCTGCCGATAGAAAAACGTCAGCAGCAGTGTGCGGATGTGTGCGCCGTCCACGTCCGCATCGGTCATGATGATGATGCGGTGGTAGCGTAGCTTCTCGAGGTTGTAGTCGTCCTTGCCGATGCCGCAACCGAGGGCGGTAATCAATGTGACGATTTGCTCGGACGACAGCAGTTTGTCGTACCGCGCTTTCTCGACGTTCAGCACCTTGCCGCGCAGCGGCAGGATTGCCTGGAACTTACGGTCGCGCCCCTGCTTCGCGGAACCGCCCGCGGAGTCGCCCTCGACGATATAGATTTCCGATTTCGCCGGGTCTTTTTCTTGACAATCGGCCAGCTTGCCGGGCAGCCCGACGCCATCCAGCACACCCTTGCGGCGCGTCATCTCGCGCGCCTTGCGCGCCGCGTCGCGCGCGCGCGCGGCATCGACGATCTTGCCGCAGATGACCTTCGCATCGTTTGGCGTCTCGAGCAGGTATTCCTCGAGCGCCTTCGCCACGACCTCCTCGACCGGCGCACGCACTTCCGACGACACCAGTTTGTCCTTCGTCTGCGAGCTAAACTTGGGCTCCGGCACCTTGACGCTGAGTACGCATGACAGCCCTTCGCGCATGTCGTCGCCGGTCGTCTCGATCTTCGCCTTCTTCGCGATCTCAGTGTCGATGATGTACTTGTTGATCACGCGCGTCATCGCCGCGCGCAGTCCGGTCAGGTGCGTGCCGCCGTCCCGCTGCGGAATGTTGTTCGTGAAGCACAGGACGTTTTCGTTGAAGCTGTCGTTCCACTGCATGGCGACTTCGACGCCGACGCCGTCTTTTTCGCCGACGACATGGAAGATGTTCTGGTGCAATGTCTGCTTGGTCTTGTTGATGTATTCGACAAAACCCTTTACGCCACCCGCGAATGCGAAATCGTCTTCTTTGCCGGTGCGCTGGTCGGTCAGCCGAATCCGTACGCCATTGTTCAGGAACGACAACTCGCGCATGCGCTTAGCGAGGATATCGTAGTGGTACTCAACCGTGCCAAAGATCGTGTCGTCGGCCAGGAAGTGCACTTCGGTGCCGCGATTCTCGGTGTCGCCGATGAGCACCATGGGCGAGACTTGTTCACCGTCGCGTTGCTCCAGCACACGGTCCTGCACGACGCCGCGATGAAATTCCAAGAAATGCTTCTTGCCGCCACGGCGCACGGTGAGCCGTAGCCATTTGGATAGGGCATTGACACACGATACGCCGACGCCGTGCAGCCCACCGGACACCTTGTAGCTGTTCTGGTCGAACTTGCCGCCGGCGTGCAGCTCGGTCATCACGATTTCGGCCGCGCTGCGCTTCGGTTCGTGCTTGTCGTCGCGCTTGATGTCGGTCGGGATTCCCCGGCCGTTGTCGGTTACGGAGATCGAGTTGTCCGCGTGAATAACCACATGGATGTCGTTGCAGTGTCCGGCGAGTGCCTCGTCAATCGAATTGTCGAGTACTTCGAATACGAGATGGTGCAGACCGGTGCCGTCGGAGGTGTCCCCGATATACATGCCTGGGCGCTTGCGTACAGCTTCGAGACCTTCGAGGATCTGGATCGACGACTCGCCATAGCTGTTATCCGCGCTCGAATTCGCTTGCAGATTGTGCTGTTCAGTCATGAATTTCTTCCGGTTCTGCGTACTGCTTAAACACCCAATAAACATCAAAGGGGCCGGGATGGTTCCCTAGGCCCCTTGGTCATCGTTCTGCTCTGCGGGTTATATCCGCATTGGCATCACCACATATTTAAATTGTTCGTTCTCGGGAATCGTGATCAACGCGCTCGAGGTCGCATCGCTGCCCAACGCGACCTGAATCATGTCGACTTTCAGGTTCGCGAGCACGTCCAGCAGGTACGTGACATTGAAGCCCACGTCCAGTGTATCGCCCTGATACGCGATCTCTAGCTCTTCCTGCGCCTCTTCCTGATCGGCATTGGTCGACATAATTTTCAGCTGGCCAGGCGCGACGATGCACCGCACGCCCTTGAACTTGTCCGACGTCAGGATTGCCGCCCGTTGCAACGAATGCTGCAATTCGTCACGGCCGATCATGAACGTGTTCTTGTAGCCTTTCGGGATCACGCGCTGGAAGTCTGGGAACTTGCCCTCGACGAGCTTGGACACCAGTTCCACTTGGCCGAACGTGAATTTCACCTGCGTGGACGCGATGTCGATCTTCAGCGGGTCGTCGATGTCTTCCAGCAGCCGCTGTAGCTCAAGGATCGTCTTACGCGGGATGATCACTTCCTGGCGCGCGAATGCGCCGTCCGTCTTCATCGACGAGAACGCGAGGCGGTGGCCGTCGGTTGCCACGGCCATCAACTGATCACCGTCGACCACTAGAAGCATGCCGTTTAAGTAATAGCGGATGTCCTGCTGCGCCATCGCGAAGTGGACCATCCCGAGCAATTGCTTGAACGTCTTTTGCGGCACCGACAGGCTCGCGCCGAAGTCCTTTGCCTGCGCCAGCGTCGGGAACTCGTCGGCCGCCAGCGTTTGCAGCGCGAACCGGCTCTTGCCGGACTGAACGGTCAGCCGCTTGTCGGACAACGTCAGCGTGACGTCGCCGATTGGCATCGCGCGCAGGATGTCGACGAGCTTGCGCGCGGCCACCGTCGTGGCGACTTGCTCGTTGCCGATGCCGAAGTCGGCACGCGTGGTGATCTGCAATTCGAGGTCGGTGGACAGGAACGACACGTCCGGGCCGTTTTTGGAGATCAGCAGATTGGCGAGGATCGGCAGCGTGTGGCGGCGTTCGACAATACCGCTGACCGTCTGTAACGGACGCAGCAGGGTGTCTCGTTCGGTCTTGACCAATTGCATAGAATTCCTTCGTTGATATGACGGCTCATCCGCCCCCATCGCCATTGCTGTGCGTAGCGCCCGGTGCGGGGCGGCCCCGGGCCCCGCGCTGCAGGGCATGTGGCGGTCGATCAAACAGGCGTTTGAACAAGGCGTTGCGCCCGGCTGTCGGCCCGCCGGCCATAAACCCGTATTGTGCCTGAAAAACGCCCAGTTTTGCCCGACCCATATGGGGGTGATCATGCAGGCTTCTCAGGCGGTGCCTGCGGCGGCGTATGGGTTCTGCAGCACGGCATCCTCGAGGGCCGCCGCCGGCCACGCAGCGTGGGGGCGACGGCAGCCGGTGCCGTGACGCAGCACCGTGGCGTAGCATGGGCCGCTCGCGGACCGCCGGGGCGGCTACCCCTTAAGAGTTTGTTCGAGCACGTGCAACTCGTGGTTCAACTGCGCATCTTTGCCGCGCTCGTCGGAGATCTTGCGCACCGCGTGCAGCACGGTTGTATGGTCGCGACCACCAAACAGTTCGCCGATCTCGGGCAGGCTCTTCTGCGTGAGCTCCTTGGCCAGGTACATCGCGATTTGACGCGGCCGCGCAATGTTGGCCGGGCGCTTCTTCGAGTACATGTCGGCGACCTTGATGTTATAGAAGTCGGCGACGGTCTTCTGGATGTTCTCGACTGAGATCTGGCGGTTCTGCACCGTCAACAGATCCTTGAGCGCCTCCTTGGTCAGCTCGATCGTGATTTCGCGTCCGTGGAACTTCGAGTACGCGAGAATCTTGCGCAGTGCCCCCTCGAGCTCGCGCACGTTCGAGCGCAGGTGCTTCGCGACGAAGAACGCGACATCCTCGTTCAGCGCGACGCCCTCGGACTGCGCCTTGCGCATGAGGATCGCGACGCGCATCTCCAGCTCGGGTGGCTCGATCGCCACCGTCAGGCCGGAGTCAAAGCGCGAGATCAACCGGTCATCGATGCCGGAGATCTCCTTCGGATACGTATCGCTGGTAATGATCACCTGCGCTTTGTTCGCGACCAGCGCCTCGAACGCGTAGAAGAACTCCTCTTGCGTGCGCGACTTGCCGGAGAAGAACTGGATGTCGTCGATCAGCAGCAGGTCCAGCGAATGGTAGTAGCGCTTGAATTCGTCGAACGCCTTGCGCTGGTACGCCTTGACGACGTCGGACACATACTGCTCCGCATGGATGTAGCGGATGCGCGCATTGGCCTTGTCCTGCAGCAGTTGGTTGCCGATCGCGTGGATCAAGTGCGTCTTGCCCAGCCCGACGCCGCCGTACAGGAACAGCGGGTTGTACGATACGCCGGGGTTGTCGGCGACCTGGATCGCCGCGGCGCGCGCGAGTTGGTTCGCCTTGCCGGTAACAAAGTTTTCGAACGTGAGGACCGGATTGAGCTTGGAGCGCTCATACGCGGAATCGGCCTCGGGCGACGGCGCGGGCGTCCCAGCACGGAAATTGCGCCGCGCCGCCGCGGCTTCGTTCGCGTCCAGGTTCGGCAAGTCCAGTTCCGCGCTGCTGTCTGCGGTCGCGGCGCTGGCCGTGCTGAGCGCTTGAGCCCTCGCCGGGTGAGGCGTTGAGCCATTGGCCAGCGCGGCGGCCGACGTGCCCGAGGCTGCGGCAATAACCGCGTCCACGGCATTGGCGAGCGGGCTGCCGCTCGCGCGCCGCGCCGGCGTGGCCTTCATGCCAGCTTTCGGATCGAGGACGAACTGAACGTGCACCGGATGCTGCCAAAAGTCTCGCGCCAGGTCGGTGATGCGCCCGGAGAATTGACTCTTCACCCAGTCGAGCTTGAAGCGGTTCGGCGCGGCAATGCGCACCGTGTTAGCTTCAGCGTCGAAGTCGACCAGTGTGAGCGGTTTGATCCACGTCGCGTACTGCTGGGGCGTCAGTTCCCGCGCCAGCAGTGTCGAGCAGTGTTGCCAGAAATCGTTCATGTGGTCCGTTGTGGTGTCGCGACGCCGTATCGGCCGCGCCGCTCGACGCGAACGGCGCGGTTTCCCTCAGGATGTTTCATAGGGTTGCATTCGAAGCTGTGGGACGCATTCAGCCGCAGATGCGATAACGCATTGCGGCGGCCGAAGTGGCGTACTGGATTCTTGGGATAGCCGGGATTCTACCGCCAAACGCGTCGGTCAGGGCGAGTTATCCACAGGGTCGGGTCCACGCCGTTGCCGTGACCGCCCGGGGTGGCGGCATGGGCCAGCGGACGTAAGATATTGACGCCGCAAAGAAAAGCGGTTTAAATAGCGGGTTCCGCGAAAACTGATTTTTTGGCTCGGCGTCGCACTGTCGTTGTGCTGGCGCGTCAGGTTCTTGCAAAACACGCCGCGGCCCATCCTCCAACGAGTGAGAGCAACATGAAACGTACCTATCAACCGTCCGTGACGCGTCGCAAGCGCACCCATGGCTTCCGTGTTCGCATGAAGACCACGGGCGGCCGCAAAGTCATCAACGCTCGCCGCGCGAAGGGCCGTAAGCGCCTGGCCGTCTAGGGCCGGCGTGACGCTGGGTGGCGACGGTCGGCGGCCGAGCAGCGCGGTTTGCACGTCAATGCCGGGCGATGCCCGCCATGGGCGGGATGATACCGGGCAGCGCGATGGGCTGGCCCGCTAGATAAAAGGCCTGAGCGCGTGCGCACGACACCTGCTGGTTTCCCAAAGGCCGCAAGGCTGCTGAAAACGGATGAATTCTCATCCGTTTTTCGTTTGCGCCCATGGGAGCGTTCCGCTCACTTCGTGTTGTACGGTCGCCCCACCGGGCAGGCTGCGCGGCTCGGTGTGGTCGTCGGCAAGAAGCAGGCGCCACGCGCGGTGACGCGCAACCTGGTCAAGCGGCTGGTTCGCGAGGCGTTTCGTGTGCGACGCGTGGAGTTGACCGGCTGGGACGTGCTGATCCGGCTGTCGAGCAAGATCGATCGTGCGCAGTTTCCGAGTGCTGGATCTGCGGCGCTCACACAGATGCTGCAAGCACAGATCGAGGGCCTGGTCGGGCGCGCGGTGCGCGAGGCCGCACGTCGCACGGGCGACGTGCGGCTTGTGCAGGCCCAGCCATGGGTGCCCGCGCCGCACCAGGGGGCGGCGGCGTCGGCCTCATCGGGCACGGTGCCGGGCGAGGGCCCGCCGAGCCGGACGTCCACCGACACGCAACGATGACATGCAAACGGTGCTAATCGCGCTCCTGCGCCTGTACAAGCTCGCCGTGAGCCCTTATCTCGGCGATCGGTGCCGTTTTTACCCTTCATGTTCGGACTACGCGCGCGAGGCAATCCAGTATCATGGCGCCGCGCACGGGACCTATCTGGCAGTGAAACGATTGTGCCGCTGCCATCCGTTTTCGGTAGGCGGCGTCGACCCGGTGCCACCGGTCCGTGCCGACAGGCGCTAGTCGCTCAGCTCATTCACCACGAGACAACGCATGGACATCAAACGTACCGTCCTATGGGGCATTTTCTTCATGTCAGTCGTCATGCTTTACGACAACTGGCAGCGGGACCATGGACGTCCGTCGCTGTTCTTCCCGAACACGACATCGACCCAGACGGCCGCTTCGGTGGCGCCGGGCACAACCACGCCGGGCACACAGCCGGCGGATCTGCCGCAGACCGCGGGGACGAGCGACGCGCTGGGCACGGCGCCCGCCGCGCAACTCGTGATGAAGGGCCAGCAGATCCACTTCAAAACGGACGTGTACGACGGCGACATTAGCACGGTGGGCGGCACGTTGTCGCGGCTGTCGCTAGTCAAAGAAGGTGAGGGCAAGCAACCCGACCTGTACATTACGCTGTTCGACCACGCGGCCAACCATACGTACCTGGCGCGCACTGGCCTGATTGGCGGTGATTTTCCGAACCACAACGATGTGTTTACCGTCGTGCCGGGACCGACGTCGCTGGTGGCCGGCGCGAACACGGTGTCGATCAGCCTCGAATCGCCGATCAAAGGCGGCGTGAAGGTCGTGAAGACCTATACGTTTACGCGCGGCAGCTATGTGATCGGCGTCAATACGAAGATTGAGAATGTTGGCTCCACCCCAGTGACGCCGACGGTGTACATGGAGTTGGTGCGCGACGACACGCCGGTTGAGACGCCGCGTTTCTCGCATACGTTCATCGGCCCGGCTGTCTACACCGAGCAGCACAAGTTCCAGAAGATGAGCTTTTCGGATCTGGACAAGGGCAAGCAGGACTATGCGCCGTCGGCCGACAACGGCTGGGTCGCGATGGTGCAGCACTATTTCGCCTCCGCGTGGATCCCGAAGGAGGGCGTGCAGCGCCAATTCTATGCGGACAAGTTTAGCCAGGCACTGTACCGCGTCGGCATGAAGGAGCCGGTGCAGAGCATCGCCCCGGGCCAGAGCGCGGACGTGGCCGCGCGCTTGTTCGCCGGCCCGCAGGAAGAGCGTAAGCTGGAGAAGATTGCGCCGGGCCTGGAGTTGGTCAAGGACTACGGCTGGGTGACGATCATCGCGAAACCGTTGTTCTGGCTGCTCGAGAAGATCCATGGCTTTGTCAGCAACTGGGGTTGGGCAATTGTGTTGCTGACGCTGCTGATCAAGGCGGTGTTCTTCCCGCTGTCGGCGGCCAGCTACAAGTCGATGGCGCGGATGAAGGAGATCACGCCGCGCATGCAGCAGATTCGCGAGCGCTTCAAGAGCGATCCGCAGAAGATGAACGCGGCGCTGATGGAGTTGTACAAATCCGAGAAGGTGAACCCATTTGGCGGCTGCCTGCCCATCCTGATCCAGATTCCGGTGTTCATCTCGCTGTACTGGGTGCTGCTCTCGTCAGTCGAGATGCGCGGTGCGCCATGGGTGCTGTGGATCCGTGATTTGTCGCAGCAGGACCCCTACTTCATCTTGCCGGTGCTGATGGCGGTCTCGATGTTCGTGCAGACCAAGTTGAACCCGACGCCGCCCGATCCGGTGCAAGCGAAGATGATGATGTTCATGCCGATTGCGTTTTCGGTAATGTTCTTCTTCTTCCCGGCCGGACTGGTGCTGTACTACGTTGTGAACAATGTGCTGTCGATCGCCCAGCAGTACTACATCACGCGAATGATGGGCAAGGACAAGAAGGCCTGAGCCCGTGATGGTGAGGCGGGCAGCTTGACGAAGTGCCCGCCGCCGGCATAGGCCGTCGCGGTATCCGACGCGAATCGCCCGGCTGGTGCTGCCCGACCGTCCGGCGTCGCTCCGCCGCTTGGTGCTGCCCGACCGCTCGACGTCGCTCCATCGCCTGGCGT
Source organism: Mycetohabitans sp. B8 (assembly GCF_021991875.1). GTDB lineage: Bacteria > Pseudomonadota > Gammaproteobacteria > Burkholderiales > Burkholderiaceae > Mycetohabitans. The sequence goes on along the minus strand of NZ_JAHLKR010000001.1, from coordinate 68,805 downwards.
TGCTCGAGCTCGAGCGCTAACGCCGCGACAATGCTTGACATCCCGTGATCCGGCGGCCTTGGCGGGCCGCCGGATCACGTCGTTTAGCGCGTCTTAGCGAACGCGTATCGCGCGATACAATGACCGCAAGCCGTTATCGGCGGCGACCCGTATTGCCGCTCCTATTTATTCGAGTTAATGCAAACCGATTCTGATCCGATCGTCGCGATTGCCACCGCGTCGGGCCGTGGTGGTATAGGCGTAGTGCGTGTCTCGTTCGGCGCGGCTGGGGCCGACGCGGCGGCGCGGCTGATGGACGCATTATTCCGCGATCGGCTTGCGCCCCGCCGGGCCGTCTATGTGCCGTTTTTCGATGCGGCCGGCGTGCCGCTGGATCGCGGCATCGGCCTGTATTTCCCTGCGCCCCATTCGTACACCGGCGAGCATGTCATCGAATTGCAGGGGCATGGCGGGCCGATCGTATTACAACTCGTGCTGCAGCGATGCCTCGACGCCGGCCGTGACATCGGCCTGCGGCTCGCGCAGCCTGGCGAATTCACGCGCCGCGCGTTCCTAAACGACAAGCTCGATCTCGCGCAGGCTGAAGCCGTGGCAGACCTGATCGAAGCCAGTACTGAAGCGGCCGCGCGCTCGGCCGGCCGTTCGTTGGAAGGGGCATTCTCGCGCGACATTCATCTGCTGGTCGATGAGGTGGTCAACCTGCGGATGCTGGTCGAGGCCACCCTCGATTTCCCGGAGGAAGAAATCGATTTTTTGGAGGCGGCCGACGCGCGCGGCAAGCTGGCACATATCCGCGATGCATTGGCGGCCGTGCAGCGCGATGCGAAGCAAGGCGCATTGCTGCGCGAGGGGCTGTCCGTCGTACTGGCCGGGCAACCGAACGTCGGCAAGTCCTCGCTGCTGAATGCGCTGGCGGGTGCCGAACTGGCGATTGTGACACCGATTGCCGGTACGACGCGGGACAAGGTTGCGCAGACTATTCAAATTGAAGGCATACCGCTGCACGTGATCGATACCGCCGGCCTGCGCGATACGCAGGACGAAGTGGAGCGGCTCGGTATTGCACGGTCATGGAACGAGATCGAGCAAGCGGATGTCGTGCTGCACCTGTTGGATGCGCGTGATGGGATGAGTGTGGAGGATCACGCGATCGCCACGCGGTTTCCCGCCGGCGTGCCGGTGGTGCGGATTTTCAATAAGATCGACCTGGCAGGCATCGAGCCGGCGGTGCGCGATGCCGGGGATGGCGCGGCGCGCGAGGTTAGGTTATCCGCAAAGGCGGCGCTCGGTATCGACCTGCTACGTGCCGAATTGCTGCGCATTGCCGGCTGGCAGGCAGGCGCGGAAAGTGTCTATCTGGCGCGCGAGCGTCATTTGCGCGCATTGCGCACAGCAGGCGAGCATTTGGCGAAGGCTGCGGAGCACGCGGCGCGCAATGCGCAGGCGCTCGATCTATTTGCCGAAGAGTTGCGACTGGTGCAGGAGCAATTGAACGCGATCACCGGTGAGTTCACGTCGGATGATTTGCTGGGGGTGATCTTTAGTCGGTTCTGTATTGGGAAGTAATGCCGGGCCCATAGACATCCGTTGGCAACCTTTAATGTCCTAAATTTTCACCTGGACCGGCTCGAACTCGTTAATCCCGACCTGCCTGCGTTGAGCGTTACACCGCAAAACGACCCGTTTTGCTGCGATGTTGCGCGCATGCCTGGATTCCATTCCATGTCAGCGGATCATCGGGTGTCGTAGCGTGCGTCTGAGTCGGCTGGCGACGGGGCGCAATGGTCGGAGTGCGTTGAGACGCTGCATCGCATCTCGATTGTTCTTTTTTTGATAACAGTGAATTCGAGAATTCAATATTTACCCTTATTTGTCTGGCTCCTACACTGCATTTGTCGGCTACGGACCTTGACGTTTGTAGCTTCAATGTGAAACGAATAATCGGAGGTTGTGTCATGCATGCGCTGATCAAAGCTGTCGCCATTACCACTGTTGCCGCCGCTGCTGCGGTGCCGCTGACTTCGTTCGCACAAACGAACGCACCGCTCACGCACGCCCAAGTGCGGGCCGAGTTGATTGAGCTTGAGCAAGTTGGCTACAGCCCCGCCACGGCCAACGACTACGACTATCCGAACAACATCCAAGCGGCTGAGGCCCGCGTGGCGGCCAAGCATGCCGCCGAGCAACGCGGCGCCGCACAAGCGGTGGGCGGCGTGGCCAGCGGTTCGACGCAAGCGGGCGGCCCGACCATTGCCCATGTGTCTCAATCCGTCTATATGGGCCACTGAGCCCGCCACTGCACTAAGAGGAGCCTGCCGGCGCCAACAGTATTCGCGGGTGCACCTGATGTGCAACGTGTGTGAGGATAGCACCGTGAGTGCTGCGTCGGCCGACGATGACGGTAAAGAGCAAATAAAGCTGTGGTGTGCCACGCCGGGTGTCGGCGGGGCGCTGCACCCCTTCGCACCATCGAGTAGGGGCAGATCGATTGTTTTTGGCAAGTCGACGCTCAACGTCTGCAGTGCATCACCCTCCCGGATCTCGACCAGGTCGCTGAGGCTGCCGGCTGCGACGTGATCGCGGGCCCGTGCCACCTTGGACGGCTCGAATTCACTCGTGATCAGCCTACCGCTGCCGTTGTCCCGTAACGCCGCCGCGATGGCGGACATGTTTGGTGCGTACCTGCGCGCGCTCAATGGCGGCTGAATCAACTGGCCGCGCGCAGGCGCGTGTCTTTGCCCCTTTTCGTCGCTATCCGATTGCCTACAATAAAGTGATGAGTGTTCCCAATGGAGGGCAATCATGGAAGGCGAAACGGTTGTAGGTCTGATCGGTGGTGGATTAGGCCTGCTGATTCTATTGTCACTGTGGGGGTTTGAACTCTTATCACGTTGGCGCGAGCATCCGGAACGCAGTCGCGTACTTCATTGGATGGAGACTCGTCATCTGGCGGGATGGCTGCGCCGTCATCATTGATTGGACGCCGCGCGTGCGGTGCGCCGGTGCGCAGGTGCGGCATCATTTGCAAGCGGCATCCTGAAGCCGGCCGGTGATTGTGACGAATCGCGTCACGCATCCGTCAACGAATAAGGCCGCGCGCTCGGCGCGGCGCATGACTGCGTAACCGGTGCTCTTGCCATAGTCCGTCAATGAAAAGAAACGCAACGATCACCAATGGCAGTAAGAGAAATGCGTCCAGGATAATCTGCTCGCCGATGATCGGGTTTCTACGCTAGTTCTTATTCATTTTAGGTCGCTGTCCATTACCCACCAGCATTCCAGCTAGTCGGTCAGCACCAGCATTTCCATCTTGTGTCCCACATCGACATCCAGTTTGCGCACCGGGACTGGCATTCTGGCTGGCGAGCGGGACTAGCGTGGAGGCTGTTAATGGGGCGCATGCCTACCCGGAACAATCCGCACGATTTATCGTGCAATGTGATTCGGATTGCCCCGCTTTGCGTATCCCGGCTTGGGGCACGTATTGTGTCTCTCCCCGGCGGTCTTTTATTCAGCAAGCATTTTAGCGCCATATTAATTTTGGGCAAAATGGCGCTGGTGGCTTACCCGCTGAGCGGGCTAGTTGTTTTTATGCAGACGTTAATGCGGCAAACTACGCGCCATTTTGGCTGCATACTACAGCGCGATATGTGCGGTGCGGCAAAACGCCGCAATGCTCGTGGCAGGCATGTTACCACTAGGTGCGGCATTTTGGCCTATTGCGGCTGCACACAAGTTCTGCTTGTGCTTCGCGTACATTGGTCTACGATGGAACTGCTGCGTTTATCTTTAGCTAATGACATACCAAGGTGTGCGCAGCCTACAGGGGAGAGATTCATGATGAAACAGGCTGGAAGGACTTTTGCTCTCGTCGCGCTCGCCGCCGCATTTTCTGCGGCGCAAGCCCAGGACAAAGTCGTGAAGTGGGCGCCGGACCAGACATTCCGGTTCAAGGCAAATGCCTATGGGTGTTTGTCGCGCGATAAGCTGGACGCGGCTGATCGGCATGCGTTGGCCGGTGAACAAGGAAAAATGCAAGAGTTGTTCAATGCGTATCAATGCCTGTCGACGCCGGAGAATGACGAATTCAGAATTATCCGAGTAGTCGGGCATGCGATTGAATTTCAGAACGCGGGCAATCGAGATCCGAACGGCTTATGGACTTCGGACCGCTTTATCAAGCAATAAATAGCTAGGATCGCTTGCATGGCGATGAATTGCCGTGTTGCGACAAGGGCGCTGCGCTGATTTACAATGCTGCGGCAGCCTGGGTCCAGTTTTGCAGATGGAGCGGACTTGTTTTTTGCAGCGGCCGTGCAATTCCGATTGGGCGCTGACATCTCGCGACCTCGTGCTGCCGTCGGACGTGAAGGCGACATGCGGTTTGTTTTCGCAGATGACGCTTCCGTTGGCCGAGGCCGGATACTATGTGTTATCGGTGGCCCCCACGGAGGAGGCATTCAAGTACAACGGGCTGACCACGCCAACAGATATTCAAGGTGTCACGCCCGCGAAGCTTCGCGACATCTTGGGTGCTGACGCAGCGCTCTATACGAAGGTCAAGCAATATGGCTGCGTCTACACCGTGCTCGACAGTAAGACGGTCGTGGCAGCATCGGCCAAGCTTGTCAATCTGAAAACCGGTGATGTGCTGTGCAGGGCGAGGGGCGCGCTACCGGTGACGAGATGGGCGCCAACGTCAACGAGGATTCGACTATTTGCGCTTGCCTTACAAGGATGAGTCGCCAATGAACATCGACGCCTCTGATGCCGAGCGCGGAGAGAAGTGCCGCTCGACTGGAACGACAAATTGCGCGTGCGAAGCAGGCGCTGGCGAGCGTCGAAGCCGGCTATTACGTAACCGATAACGAGTTCGATGAAAATGCGCAAGCGAGCAAGATCCAGCGTGCGCCGTTCAGGCGCAACTGGATGATTTTGCACGCAAGAGACACCGCTCGCCTTCTCTGACGCCGCCACGCGCAGCTATAGACGGAAAAAAGCACCGCGATCGCTCACAAGTGCTTGATTTCCTACAGCTAAATTCAGTGGTGGGGCGTGAGTGACTCGAACACTCGACCTACGGATTAAGAGTCCGCTGCTCTACCAACTGAGCTAACGCCCCGACAGAAGAAAAATTATAGCAGACTTTTCGCGGCATGCACACATTTCTATGGGCAGGGCTTTGGGGAATCAGACATTCTTCGTGTTATATCAGCCGTGGTCTCTGCGGCCCCGACGCACGTGCGCATCAACGCCGCACCCGCGCCGTGAGGGATTCCGGGTTCACGATGTTTTGCGTATCGCCGTCTAGATACGCGAGGATGTTGTTGAACGCCGCGCCGAAATACAGTTCATAGTTCTCGCGTTCCACGTAGCCAATATGCGGCGTGCAAATCGCATTTTCCATGCGCAGTAAAGGATAGCCTTGCAGGATCGGCTCGCTTTCGAATACGTCCACCGCGACCATGCCCGGCCGCCCTTGATGAAGGGCTGATACGAGCGCGTTCTCCTCGAGCAACTCGGCGCGACTCGTGTTGACGAATAGTGCCGTCGGCTTCATCTGCACCAGGTCATTGACGGTCACGATGCCGCGGGTCTCATCGTGCAGCCGCAGATGCAGGCTCAGTACGTCGCTTTCGGCAAAGAGTTGCTCGCGCGTCTGCGCCACTTTGAAACCATCGTCTTTTGCCGACTGCAACGAATGTTCGCGTCCGTGGACCAACACGGTCATGCCGAACGCACGCCCGTAGTGGGCGACGATCTTGCCGATTTTCCCGTAGCCCCAGATGCCCAGCGTCTGCCCGTGCAGTCTCTGGCCGAGCCCGAAGTTCGGTGGCAGCGCGGTGGTGCGCAAGCCTGATTGCTGCCAGGCCCCTTGCTTGAGGTTCGCGACGTATTGAGGAATGCGCCGCTGCGCCGCCATGATCAGCGCCCACGTCAGTTCGGCGGGCGCAACGGGCGAGCCCGTGCCTTCGAGCACCGCAATGCCACGCTCGGTGCACGCCTGCAGGTCCAGGTGGCTGGATACGCGGCCTGTCTGGCTGATGACTTTCAGTCGCGGTAGTTTGTCCAGCAATTGCGGTGTGATGCGAGTACGCTCCCGGATCAATACGAGCGCTTCGACTTCCGCGAGTCGGCTAACTAATTGCCCGAGCCCGCGCACCGTATTGTTGAACACCTTGACGTCATGCTCGGCGAGCAGTTGGAAACAATCGAGCTTGCGGACGGCGTCTTGGTAGTCATCAAGGATGGCAATCTTCATGGGGACTTGGAACAGTGCGGTCTTTTGCGGTGCACTACTTGCACCACGGACGGGGTGCTATGCTTGACACTCCAACCGGCATTGCAGTGATCGGCAGCGCTGCTGCACCGAGGCCAGGGAGCCGCTTTCATGCGCTTGAGCGCACCTATGCCGTGCCGAGAATCAAACAGCCTTTTCAATTTTTAACAGCTTGTCGAGCGTCGATGCAAGCCACGTTACAAGATGGTACAAGCTGCCATGTCCGCGACGTCCGCTTCGCACGCGCGCCTGTTGGCACGCGCCTCTCGTTGCCAACATCGTCGGACTCATACCGTTTTTTTCTTGTCAAAACGGAGACAGCTCCATGAATCAACCTGCCCAAGGAGGCACGCTCACCGTTGACCTCGATACGCCGACATACGTCAGGCACCGCAAGCTGATCGAGTGGGTCGAGCAGGTCGCAGCGTTGACGCGGCCGGACCGTGTCGTCTGGTGCGATGGCTCTCAACAGGAATATGACCGGCTGTGCGAGCGGATGGTTCGGCACGGAACGTTCAAAAAACTCAACGAAGCGAAGCGTCCGAACAGTTACCTCGCCTGCTCAGACCCGTCCGATGTCGCGCGGGTGGAGGACCGAACGTTCATCTGTTCGCAGCGCAAGGAGGACGCGGGTCCGACGAACAACTGGATTGATCCTGGCCAGATGCGCACGACGCTTGGGCAGCTTTTCAATGGCTCAATGGCCGGGCGCACGATGTATGTTGTGCCGTTCTCGATGGGACCGCTCGGCTCGCCGATTGCGCACATTGGCGTCGAACTGACCGACAGCCCATATGTGGTCGTGAACATGCGGATCATGACGCGGATGGGGCGGCCAGTCTACGACATACTCGGCGAGCACGGTCAGTTCGTGCCGTGCGTGCACTCGGTCGGTGCGCCGCTCGCCCCAGGTCAGTCCGATGTGCGCTGGCCGTGCAACGATACGAAATACATTGTGCACTTCCCGGAGACCCGCGAGATATGGAGCTACGGCTCGGGCTATGGCGGCAACGCATTGCTCGGCAAGAAGTGCTTCGCGCTGCGTATCGCGTCGACGATGGGGCGTGAAGAAGGGTGGCTCGCCGAACACATGCTGATCTTGGGTGTGACTTCGCCGCAGGGGCGTAAGTACCATGTCGCTGCGGCGTTTCCGTCGGCCTGCGGCAAGACGAATTTCGCGATGCTGATTCCTCCGCAGGGGATGAACGGCTGGCGTGTGTCGACGATCGGCGACGACATCGCATGGATCAAGCCAGGCACGGACGGCAGGCTGTACGCGATCAACCCGGAGGCCGGTTATTTTGGCGTCGCGCCGGGTACCAGCGAAAAGACCAATTTCAATGCGATGGCCACGTTGCGCGAGAATGTGATCTTCACGAATGTCGCGCTGACCGATGACGGCGATGTCTGGTGGGAGGGCATGACGGACACCCCGCCCGCGCATTTGATCGATTGGCAAGGTCAGGACTGGACACCGCAAATCGCGCAGGAAACCGGTCGCAAGGCCGCGCATTCGAACGCGCGCTTCACCGCGCCTGCATCGCAGTGCCCGTCGATCGATCCTGATTGGGAAAACCCGCAGGGTGTGGCGATCGACTTATTCATCTTCGGTGGCCGCCGCTCCAGTATCGTTCCCCTGGTGACCGAAGCGCGTAACTGGGAAGAGGGTGTCTATATGGCCGCGACGATGGGTTCCGAGACGACGGCCGCCGCGGCGGGCCAACAAGGCGTCGTGCGTCGCGACCCATTCGCGATGCTGCCGTTCTGCGGCTACAACATAAGTGACTACTTTGCGCATTGGCTCGACATCGGCGCCCGGCTGCAAACGCAAGGCGCGACGTTACCCAGGATTTATTGCGTGAACTGGTTCCGCAAGGGCGCTGACGGCAAGTTCGTCTGGCCGGGTTTCGGCGACAACATGCGCGTGCTGCGGTGGATGCTCGGGCGCATCGACGGGCAGGCGCGCGGTGTCGAGCATGTGTTGGGCGTTTCACCGCGCCATGAGGATATCGATTGGACCGGCCTGGCGTTTTCAACTCAGCAGTTCGAGCAGGTCATGTCGGTCGATGCCGGGGCGTGGCGCGAGGAGCTAGCGTCGCACGGGGAACTGTTCGCCAAGCTGGAGCGGCGGCTGCCCGAGGCGTTGAGCCGGATCAAGGACCGGATCGAGCAACAACTCGCGGCATAGTCCATGCGCACCAGAGGGGTGCGGGCGAGGACTTTTTGCGTTGTGTGGCCCGTTACCCCAACATTACGCCGATTTTGCTACGGGGTTTCGGCGTTTTTTCGGAAGTGACGTGCCGCAGTGCCGCAACTTCTGCAGACTTTCGCAAGTCATAGGAAAATCCCGCATTGCAATTGTGCAACAACGCCATTTCGGTTGCACGCAGTAGGAGTTTCCTTATGGATCATTTGCAGTCGATGCGCGTTTTCGTCAAGGTGGCAGACTTGGGCAGCTTTGCGAAGGCTGCCTCTATGATGGACATGTCGAATGCTGTTGTCACCCGGCACGTCGCCGACCTGGAAAGCCGGTTGGGGACCCGTCTGCTGAATCGAACCACGCGTTCGCTTTCGTTGACCGAGTCCGGCCAAGTTTATCTTGAGCGTGCTCGCCAGATCCTGGACGAGTTGGAAGATGTCGAGCAGATGGTGGTGGCGCGCAATCACGAGCCGGTCGGCACATTGCGCATCGTCGCGCCAGTGGTGTTCGGGCTGCACAATTTGGCGCCCGTGCTGCACTCGTACGCGCAGCGTTTTCCGCAAGTCATCCCGAACGTCACGCTGGTGGACCGGGAGGTCGATATGGTGGAGGAGGGGTTCGACGTCGGTGTCGTGATTGCGCGCAACGTTCGCAGCGCCAGTGTCGTGATGCGTCGGCTGACGACCGGCTGCATCACCGTCTGCGCAACGCCTGAGTACATCGCCAAGCATGGCGCGGCGCCGCAGCGACCCGAGGACTTGCTTGAGCATCACTGCCTATCATTGCCTGCGGACTATTGGGGCGACGAGCGCGTATTTACCGGTCCGGATGGCCAAGAGGTTCGGGTGCGGCCCACCAATGTGATGATCGCGAACAATACCGAGATGTTGCGTCAACTTGCGTTACTCGGCAATGGCATCGCGTTGTTGCCGAGCTACTTGATCGGCCGTGACATGGCCGAGGGGCGCTTGATGCGCTTGTTGCCGCAGTATCACCTGCCGCGGGTCGATATCAACATTGCTTATCCTAGCCGGCACTATCTGCCGGCCAAGGTGCGCACGTTCATCGATCACCTCGTCGAGCACTTCAGCCAGACGCCGAACAGCATGCTCGGTGAACAATGGTCCGGCGTCGATGGCGCGCATACAAAGGCTGCTGACGGCTCGATGGGGCCGGCCGACGCGGCGGCGCACCCGGCCCCGGCACCCCGGCACCCGGAACAAAAGTGCGGCGAAGGTGAGCTGAACCAGCTTGATGAACAATTGCGCGCCAACGGTATCGAACGCAAAGGGACACGCCGTGCGCCGGTGGCGCCACGGCGATATCCGAGCAACGCTGAACGTCGCACGTACGAACCGGCATAGGCAGCGGAATATGTTTGGGCGGCGCGACCTGCCGCCGTCGGCACACCGGGCCTGCGCCGCCAGCACGTCGGGCCTGCGCTCGCCGGGGCAGTCAGCCCGCGGCGCGCTTGCGTGCCGGCGTCTTGCGTGCGGTGGTTTTCGCGGCAGGACCCGCCGTTGCCGTGGTGGTCCGGGTAGCCCGTTTGGCTGCGGGCTTGAGCGACGTCTTGCGGTTGCTGTCGCCGCGTTGCGTCGTATCGGGCACGGCGTCCCCGGCTTCGCTGTTTGCCTTCGCACTACGCGTTGAGGACTTCGCTGCGGTCTTTGCCGCCGGTTCCTTCTTCTCAAACTCGAAGCCAATCGAGCCATCTTTCTGTTTGACGAGGAATGCCTTGAAGTTGCGCCCGGTGCGGGACGACTTGAAATTCGTCAGCAGGTCGGTGCGTCCCTGGTCGAGCAGCTTTGCCATTTGCTCCCGCGTGATTTCCTGCTGCAGGATCACCTTTCCGGAGCGGAAGTCGCAGGTCTTTGGATGGGCGGCTTGATTTTCGCAAACATAACTCATGCCGTGCTCGAACACGCGGGCATGACACTTCGGGCATTGGCCGACGGGTTCCTGTGAGGAGAAGTCGGGTGCTTCACCCTCTTCTCCCATTGTATCCTGACCGAAGTCAAATTCCAACTTGTAATTGTTTGCCTCTTCGTCGCGCGCGAGCTTTAGGATGGCAGAGAAGGGTCGGCCCATCTTCGAACGGAAGCCGGACAGCGGGCCGATCGATTTCTCCGATAGCAACTGCTCGACCTCGTCAATCTCGAACTGTCGGCTGCCCGGTATCTTCGAGATCGAGAATTCGCATTTCGTGCACGCGAAGCGACGGTAGTTCTCTTTGACTTCGCCGCCGCAATTCGGGCAGGTTGTCTTTAACGTCGCGTAATCGCCCGGGATCGTGTCCGAATCATATTCTTTCGCACGTTTAACGATCGTTTGGGTCATGCGCGCGATCTCGCGCATAAACGCTTCGCGCTCCAGGCGGCCCCGCTCCATCTGCGACAGCTTGTGCTCCCACTCGCCGGTCAGTTCGGGGGCGGTTAGCTCTTCGACGCCCAGGCCGCGCAGCAGCGTCATCAACTGGAATGCCTTGGCCGTCGGGATTAACTCGCGGCCCTCTCGGAGCAGGTATTTTTCGCCAAGCAGCCCCTCGATGATCGCCGCGCGCGTGGCAGGCGTGCCCAGGCCCTTGGCCGCCATTGCTTCGCGTAATTCGTCGTCCTCGACCAGCTTGCCCGCTCCTTCCATCGCCGAGAGCAGCGTCGCTTCGTTGTAGCGGGCGGGCGGTTTGGTGGTCAATTGCTGGGCTGCGATCTTGTCCGTCTGGACCTTCTCGTCCTTGGCGACCGGCACGAGGCTCGCATCGTCGCCCGACGTCTGGCGACCATACACCTGCAACCAGCCCGGCTCGACCAATACCTTGCCTTCGGTCTTGAAATGATGGCCCACCACTTCCGTGATCCGGGTCGTCACTTTGTACTCGGCGGCCGGGAAAAACACGGCCAGGAAACGCTTGACCACTAAGTCGTACAGCTTCTGCTCCGGCTCGGACAGGTTCTTGGGCGCCTGCAGCGTCGGAATGATTGCAAAGTGATCGCTGATCTTAGCGTTATCGAAGATCCGCTTGTTCGGCCTGACCCAGCCCTTGTCCAGCACCTGCTTGGCGAACGGCAGGTAGTTGTTGCTTTCCTTAAGTACCTCCAGCGTATCACGGACCGCGGGCATATAGTCTTCGGGCAGCGCGCGCGCATCGGTACGCGGATAGGTCAGCACCTTGTGCCGTTCGTACAGCGCTTGGGCTAGCGCGAGCGTATTCTTGGCCGAGAAACCGAAGCGTCCGTTCGCCTCACGTTGCAGGCTGGTTAAATCAAACAGCAACGGCGAGAGCTGCGTTGACGGTTTCGATTCCTCACTGACCGAACCCATTTGCCCGCGGCATGCCGCGACGATCGTTTCGGCCGCGGCCGCGCTCCAGAGTCGGGAATCGCGTTGCTCGGGATCAAACTCGTTTTTCTTAAATTTCGGGTCGAACCAGCGCCCTTCGTAGAATCCCGTCGCGCAAACAAATTCAGCCTTTACTTCCCAGTAGTCGCGCGGCACGAAGCGACGAATCTTTTCCTCGCGCTCCACGACGATCGACAGCGTCGGCGTTTGCACGCGTCCGACCGTGGTCAGGAAAAAGCCACCGCCCTTGCTGTTGAACGCCGTCATCGCCCGTGTGCCATTGATGCCCACGAGCCAATCGGCCTCAGAGCGGCAGCGCGCCGCGTCGGCCAGCGGTTGCATCTCCTGGTCGCTGCGCAATTGTGCGAAGCCGTCTCGAATCGCCGCCGGCGTCATCGACTGGAGCCACAAACGCTGCACCGGTTGCTTAGCTTTTGCATGCTGCACAATCAGCCGGAAGATCAACTCGCCTTCGCGGCCCGCGTCACATGCGTTGATCAGCCGGTCGACGTCCTTGCGCTTGATCAGTCGAGTCAGCAGCTTCAGCCGAGACTCGCTCTTGGCGATTGGCTGAAGGTCGAAATGGGGCGGAATAACGGGCAGATGCGCGAAGCTCCATTTGCCGCGCTTGACTTCATACTCCTGTGGCGCCGCGATCTCCACTAAGTGGCCGACAGCCGACGACAACACATAGTCATCGCTCTCGTAGTACTCGTCATGCTTTGTGAAGCCGCCCAGCGCGCGCGCGATATCGTTCGCGACAGACGGCTTTTCGGCGATGATCAGGGCTTTTGACATGACTATTGGAAAGTACAGATGCGCGGAATCGAACGCTTTATAGCATATCGGCCGCAAACACATCGCGGCTCGAGCGCGGCAAGCGGCTTGCAGCCATAGTTCAGCCGCGCATGATAAGCGCGTGCCAAGGCTGGCCGCAAGCGCTTAGCGCAATTGCATGCAAGCGCGGCGCAAGGCGGCCATAGCCGGAGACTGGGCAATTTGCGTGCCGCGTCGCTCACGCGTCGACGAGCGCCGGACGCAGTTTAGGCGCGCGCGTCACGCCAGGCAGCGAGGACAAGTCGAGCAGCATCCGCGCAACGATCTGTGGATGGGGCAATACCGTGCCGAAAAAGCGCGTGGCATGAGCATCCTCGATCAGGAGGGTGGGAAAGTTCTCCACATCGAGGTCATCGAGCCGGTCGGCATGCGTCTCGATGTCGATCCAAACAAAGCACGTTTCCGGATGCGCGTCCGCGAGCGCGTCGAAACCGGCCCGGTATTCGCGGCAAGAGCTGCACCATTCGGCGCACAGGCAGGCGACAAACAGCGTGTCAGCGGATGACAGACGCGTGGTAATGACGTCAGCGTCGTGGTCAAGGTCAAGGGCAGGCATGATCGAGAAATCCTGGCAACGCATCGTGACGGCGTGGCTCGCCCGGCGGGTGCCGCCGTGGCGTCCGCCGCTGCTGATGCAATCTAATTTTGGACTGTAGCATGGTCGCCGTGCGACCGGCACGCAATCCGCTCACGCGCGCTGAAAGCGCCCGCCTGGCAGCGCAACGATCGTACCGGCCAATTCCAGTTCCAGCAGTACCGCTTGCAGTGTCGCGCAGTCCAAATGGGTACGCTGTACCAGGGTTTCAAGCGTGACGGGATCGTGTCCAATCGCTTCCAGTGCCGCGCGCCGGGCTGCGTCTGCGGCGTGGCCGGCTTGGGTGTCCCGTGCAGCGGCGAGGTACGCCGGGCGGCGGCGGGCGCTCGACCAGGGTCCGATTGTGCGACGTCGGGTCAGGGCGTGCGCCGCAGCGGTGCCGCGCCGTGCGTCACCGGGCGTGACGGTGTGGTACCGCCGCGGCCGCGCGCGCTGGCCCGTCACCCACGGATCGACCGGTACGACGGCTCTGGCGTCGGCCCAATCGGCTGCCGTCGCGTCAGCCGATTGGGCTGTTCCAGCGCGCGCTGGCCGGGTGGCGGCGTGCTTGGCCGGGTGGGTTATCGAAGCCTCGGCCGTCTCGGTTGTCGAAGCATCGGGTGTGTGGGCCGTCGAAGCATTGAATGTATGAGTCGTCGCAGTATCCGGTGTGTGGGCCATTGAAGCATTGGATGTATGGGCCGTCAAAGCATCCGGCGTGTGGGTTGCTGACGCATTCGAAGCAGGGATTGCCGGCTCGGGCCGATGGGTTGCCGCCGGCTCGGGCGGGTGGGCTGCCGGCGCATTGGGCGCGCAAACGGCCGATGGGGCTGCTTGCGCGCTGGCCGGGGCGGTGGCGGGCGCAGCCTCGACGCCGGGCTCCGGCAATCGAAGCTCGGTCAGCACGTCGTGCGGTGTTTCGACCAGCTTGGCGCCGTCTTTGATCAGCCGGTGACAGCCACGGGACATCGGCGAATGGATGGAGCCGGGAATGGCGAAGACGTCGCGGCCGATGTCGTTGGCCAGGCGCGCGGTGATCAACGAACCGGAATAGGGGGCGGCCTCCACGACGAGCACGCCCCGTACCATCGCGGCGATGAGTCGATTGCGTTGCGGGAAGTGCTGGCTCAGCGGCGCGGCGCCCAACGGCCATTCAGTCAGGATCGCCCCGCCACGCTCGACGATTTCAGCAGCCAGGTCAGCGTGACGTTGCGGGTAGATAACATCCGCGCCAGAGCCGGTGATCGCCACCGTCACGCCACCGCTGTCCAGCGCGCCGCGATGCGCGGCACCGTCGATGCCCAGCGCCAGTCCCGAGACGATGCACACACCCTGTGCAGCAAGCGCCTGCGCGAACAAGTGCGCATTGTCATTGCCTTGCGGTGTCGGATTGCGGCTGCCGACGATTGCCAGCGCTGGTCGGTGCAACGCGCCGATCGCGCCGTGCACGTAAAGCAGCGGTGGCGGATCGTACAGTGTCAGCAGCGCGGGCGGATACGCCGGGTGGCCGAACGGCACGATCAGCCGTGCGCCCCCGGCCGCCCATGCAAGCGCTGCTTCCACGCGCGGTGCCACCGCGTCGCGGCTTTGCAGTAACGCCTGCGCGGCGACGGCGCCGATCACCCGCTCCAGGCCCGTGGCTGTCTCGGTCATAATGGGTCGCGGCGAGCCGAATGCCGCGAGCAGCGCGAGCGCCGCCGATGCCGGCACGCGCGGTGTATGCGCGAGCGTCAACCAGGCGGCGAGCTCGTCTGCTGCAAGCATTGGAGGCTGAATCGTGGTATTCATCGCGTGATAAAATTTCGTCAGTCCAGTAGGTTGGTTTCCGGCGTTCCCGGTCCGCGTCGCAGGACCCGCGCGCCACGTCCGCCAGTGCAAGCGCCAAGCGGCCTTTGTGCGTCCGCCGCCCATGGCTTGATTGGAGTGCGCTGCGCCCTGACTTAACTATTACCGAAGATGAAGAGGTGGGCGATTCGGCCGATTGGCCGACGCTTGCGCGTGAATACGAGTCCGCTCGAGAGGACTGATTGATCATGGCTTTGCTCAATATCCTGCATTACCCCGATAAGCGCTTACACAAGGTCGCCAAGCCCGTCGAACGTGTCGACGAGCGCATTCGCAAGCTGGTGGCCGACATGGCCGAGACGATGTATGCGGCGCCCGGCGTCGGGCTAGCCGCCACGCAGGTCGATGTCCACGAGCGCGTCGTGGTCATCGACGTGTCGGATACCCGTGACGCGTTGCGCGTGTTCATCAACCCGGAGCTTGTCTGGTCGAGCGATGAACGCAGGGTCAATGAAGAGGGGTGCCTGTCAGTGCCGGGCATCTATGACAGTGTGGAACGCGCCGAGCGGGTCCGTGTGCGTGCATTGAACGAGAACGGCGAGCCGTTCGAGTTGGAGTGCGAAGGATTGCAGGCGATTTGCATCCAGCACGAGATGGATCATTTGCTCGGCAAGGTATTCGTTGAATACCTGTCGCCGCTCAAGCAGATGAGAATCAAGACGAAAATGAAGAAGCTCGAGCACGCGATGTGACGGCCGCGATGACATCTACCCTTCGCGTAATCTTTGCCGGTACGCCACAGTTCGCGGCGACCGCCCTGCGGGCGATTCACGACGCGGGCTTCGCGGTGCCGCTCGTGTTGACGCAACCCGATCGTGCGGCGGGACGCGGAATGAAGTCCTCGTCGAGTCCGGTTAAACAGCTCGCGCTGGCGCGGAAATTGGCGCTCGCGCAGCCGCCCTCGTTGCGATGCGACGGCAAATATCCACTCGAGGCGGCCGACGCGTTGGCGCTGTTGCGTGCCACGCCGCACGACGTGATGGTGGTGGCTGCATACGGGCTGCTGTTGCCGCAAGCGGTGCTCGATATCGCACCGCAGGGCTGTATCAATATCCATGCGTCGTTGTTGCCGCGCTGGCGCGGCGCGGCGCCGATTCACCGCGCGATCGAGGCCGGTGACCGAGTCACGGGTGTTACGTTGATGCAGATGGACGCGGGTCTGGACACGGGCCCGATGCTCATGCGCGAAGCCGTGGCGATCGAGCCGACGGACACGACGGGGACGCTGCATGACAAGCTGGCTGCCACTGGCGCGCGGCTCGTCGTCGCCGGGCTGCGCGAACTGGAGCGTACCGGCTCGTTGCCGGCCACGCCGCAGCCAAGCGAAGGGGTCACGTATGCGCACAAGCTATCGAAGCAGGAGGCGGCGCTCAATTGGTGCTTGCCAGCCGACGTGCTCGCATGCAAGGTGCGTGCTTTTGATCCGTTTCCAGCCGCGCATGGGATACTGGATGGCACGCCACTGAAGATTTGGGCCGCCGAGCCGGTACGCGCCGGCGGGTCTGACCTGACTCCGGGCACTATTCTGGCCGTGGACAGCGCCGGTGTGACGATCGCCTGTGGCGAGCACGTGTTGCGTGCTACCCAGTTGCAAAAGCCGGGAGGCAAGCGGCTTGCCGCCCGGGAATTCGTGGCGGGATTTCCGCTGCGCGTGGGCCAGCGCTTTGAGACCGGGCCAAACGATTGGTCACGGGCTGCGCTACCGTCGCAATAGAGGATTGCCATGCTGGGAATCACGCATTTTCCGCTCTTCATCACCGCGGTGTTCCTGCTCAATCTCACCCCGGGCCCCGACACCGCGTACATCGTGGGGCGCAGTCTCGCGCAGGGCCGCAAAGCCGGTGTATTGTCCGCGCTCGGCGTGTCCACCGGCGCCTGCGTGCACACGCTGGCGAGCGCGTTCGGCCTGACTGCGCTGCTCGCTGCGTCGGCGGCGGCGTTTTCGGTGATCAAGATCGCGGGGGCAGTGTACCTCGTTTATTTAGGTATTCGGTTGCTGCTGGCCAAGCCACAGTCCGGCGGTGTGACGACGGCGGGCGCCGCCGCAGGCGTGCCCAGGCCGTGGCGCGCGGTGTACCTGCAGGGTTTTTGGACGAACGTGCTGAATCCAAAGGTCGTGCTGTTCTTCGTATCGTTTTTTCCGCAATTCGTATCGGCGCAAAGTGACCGCAAGCCGCTAGCGTTCCTGGCGCTCGGTGGGATATTGGTCGCGATGAGCCTGGTCTGGTCCTGTTTCGTTGCCTGGATCGCCGGCACCGCGACGCAGCGGCTGTCGGCGCGCGCGCGGGTCAGGCAGTGGCTGGAGCGCGGTGTGGGCAGCGCTTTCATCGGGCTCGGCATCAAGCTGGCGATGACGACACGCTGAGGGGGGCGGGCATTGAATTTTCGATGCATCCCCCTATCTAACACATTCCTTACGACGGGTCGTTTGGTTCGGAGTAGCTAATATGTTCAATTGGTTCAAGACCGCGCTGCTGATGGCCGCGATCACCGCGCTGTTCATCGTGATTGGCGGCATGATCGGCGGCACGCGCGGCATGACGATCGCGCTGGTGTTCGCACTGGCAATGAATTTTTTCTCATACTGGTTTTCAGACCAGATGGTGCTGAAGATGTACAACGCGCAGGAGGTCGACGAAACCAGCGCGCCACAGTTCTATCGGATGGTTCGCGAACTGGCCACGCGCGCTGGGCTGCCGATGCCGCGCGTGTACCTGATCGACGAGGACCAGCCGAATGCGTTTGCGACCGGCCGCAACCCGGAGCACGCGGCGGTCGCGGCGACCACCGGTATCCTGCGCGTGTTGTCCGAACGCGAGATGCGCGGTGTGATGGCGCACGAGCTTGCGCACGTCAAGCACCGCGACATCCTGATCTCGACGATTTCGGCGACGATGGCAGGAGCGATCTCCGCGTTGGCCAACTTCGCGATGTTCTTTGGCGGTCGGGACGAGCAGGGCCGGCCAACCAACCCGATTGCTGGTATCGCGGTCGCGCTGTTGGCGCCGTTGGCCGCCGGTCTGATTCAGATGGCGATCTCGCGTTCGCGGGAGTTCGAGGCGGACCGCGGCGGCGCGCAGATCAGTGGTGATCCACAAGCGTTGGCGGCGGCGCTCGACAAAATCCATCGTTATGCGGCGGGCATTCCGTTCGCTGCTGCGCAGGAGCACCCGACGACCGCGCAGATGATGATTATGAACCCGCTGGCCGGCGGCACGATCCAGAGCCTGTTTTCGACCCACCCGTCGACCGAGGAGCGGATCGCGCGGCTAATGGCGATGGCGCGTACGGGGCGCTACAGCTGAGTGAGCTACGTGCCTCGGAAAAGGCCGGCCTCCGGCGCCATCGCCACGCTGCGGCCGGATTCCCTCGCGTTTGCGTTGGACGGCGCGGCGCGTGCCCTCGCGCGGCTGCGGGCTGGGACTGCGCTACCGGACGCGCTGGCCACCGTCTATGCGGACATCGCGTCGGTGCAGGCCCGCGGCGCGATTCAAGACCTTGCCTATCGCGCGACGCGGCAACTGGCACGGGCTGACGCGTGGTTGGCCGCGTTGGTTCGCAGGGCGCCTGATGAGCACGTGGCGAATGTGCTGCGCTGCGCCTTCGCGTTGCTTGCCGAGCCCGATGCGACGCGCGCGTATCGTGACTTCACGGTGGTCAACCAGGCGGTCGATGCGATCGCGGCCCGCGCGCACGTCGCGCATGCGAAGGGATTGGTCAACGCCGTGCTACGTAATATGGTCCGTTCACGGCCCGCATTGCTCGCCGAAGCGATGCTCAATCCGGTCACCCGCTGGAACTATCCCCGATGGTGGATTGAGGCACTGCAGCGCGCGTGGTTCGACGATGCGCAGCATTTGCTTGAAGTGGGCAACACGCATGCGCCGATGACGCTGCGAGTGAACCGTCGTCAGACGGATGTGGTGGCCTATCTCGAGAGGCTACGGGCAAGTGGCATCGACGCGTTGCGCAACCCGGCTTGCCCGGATACCGCGCTCACGCTGCGCGAGCCGATGCCGGTCGAAAGATTGCCCGGTTTCGCACAAGGCACGGTTTCAGTGCAGGATGCGGGTGCGCAGCGTGCCGCCGCGCTGCTCGACGTGCGCGACGGGATGCGCGTACTGGACGCGTGTGCGGCGCCCGGCGGCAAGACCGGGCATCTACTCGAATGCGCCGACATCGAGTTGGTGGCGCTCGAGCGTGATGCGGCGCGGGCCGCGCGCATCAAGGAGAACCTCGCGCGGTTGAAGCTGCGCGCCAGCGTGCAGACCGGTGATGCGGGCGAGCCGGTCCAGTGGCACGACGGCCGACGATTCGACCGTATCTTGGCCGATGTGCCATGCTCCGCGTCGGGCATTGTTCGGCGCCATCCGGATATTCGCTGGCTGCGACGTCCCACCGACATCATCGCGTTGGTCGCCGAGCAGCGCCGTATCGTGCAGGCGCTCTGGCCGCTGCTGGAGCGCGGCGGGCAATTGCTGTATGTGACGTGCTCGATCTTTCCGGAAGAAGGCGAGCAACAGGCCGCATGGTTTGAACACGCGCTCGAAGATGCGGTACGATTGGACGCGCCGGGCCAGATCCTGCCCACGGCGGCGCGCCCGGGTGATCATTGCGATGTTCACCGTGACGCCCGATCGGACCTCGACCAAGACGGATTCTTCTACGCGCGCTTTCAGAAACGGTGACCCAATC
This sequence comes from Mycetohabitans sp. B8, assembly GCF_021991875.1. GTDB lineage: Bacteria > Pseudomonadota > Gammaproteobacteria > Burkholderiales > Burkholderiaceae > Mycetohabitans. The sequence goes on along the minus strand of NZ_JAHLKR010000001.1, from coordinate 49,038 downwards.
ACGCTTTTTCTCGTCACGGCTCGTCGCCGTTTTCGGTCTGGTGCTGGCGGTCTGGTTCGCGACATTCGCATCGGGCTCGCGCGCGGACACGTTCTCGGTGCAGCGGGCGTCGTTACAGGCCGACGGCAGCGGCTGGAGCCTGGACGCGCGGTTCGACTTCCAACTCAACAGTAACCTTGAAGACGCCGTTAACCGGGGCATCCCATTGTACTTCACGACGGAGTTCCAGTTGAGTCGAGCGCGCTGGTATTGGTTCGACGAGCAGCCGGTCAACGTGTCGCAAAGTATAAGGCTGTCGTTCCAGCCGCTCACGCGCGAGTATCGCGTGTCCACCGGCGGGTTACAACTGGGCTTTCCGACATTGGAGGACGCGTTGGCGGTGATTCGCCATGTCACATCGTGGCACGTGATCGATCGCTCGCAGGTCAAGCCCGACGAGACCTATACGGCGTCGGTACGCATGCAACTCGATACCGCACTGATGCCCAAGCCGTTCCAGATCGACGCGGTCAACAATCGCGACTGGAACCTGGCCTCGGACTGGAAGCGGTTCACGTTCACGGCGGGCGAGCATGGCAAATAGCGCGAGACTTAAGAGCCTGCTGGTCAGGCTGCTGATCGGGACATTCGTGCTGACCGCGCTGCTGCTGTTGGGGTTGCTGGCGCTCGCCAGCGCGAACACCGAGTTCTTCGACCGCTATTATTCGTGGCTGTACACGGCAAACTTCGTTGTCGCGTTGATCTTCATGCTGATCGTCGGTGGATTGGTGTGGATCATCGTCAGCCGGCTTAGGCAGGGGCGTTTCGGCACGCGGTTGCTTGCCAAGCTGGCGGTGTTCTTCGCGCTGGTCGGTGTGCTGCCGGGCGGTATCATCTACCTGGTGTCGCTGCAGTTCGTATCGCGCAGCATCGAATCGTGGTTTGACATCAACATCGAGACGGCACTGACCTCCGGTCTGAACCTTGGGCGCGGCATGCTCGATGCGTCATTGTCAGACCTGCAGAATAAAGGTCGGCTGATGGCAGATCAGCTTGCCAATACCGATCCGTCCAATATCACGCTGACGTTGCTGCGGCTGCGCGACCAGTTTGGCGTGCATGATGCGACGATTGTCGAGCCGGCTCGCAGCGTATCCGGCGCGACCGGCGAAATGCGCGTCATCGCGCAGGCGTCGTCCAATTTTGCGGCGCTTGTGCCGGATGAGTTGCCCACGCCGCTGATGCTCGGCCAGGCGCGCGAGCGTGGCTATGCGGCCGTGGAGGGCGAGGTCGACAACAGCGGCGCAGGTGCGCATACCGCCGTTAAGGACGTATTGCGGTTGCGCGTGGTGGTCCGTATCCCGAGCACGGACACGAGCGCGCTGCAACCGAGCGAGCGCTTTCTGCAAATCGCGCAGCAGGTGCCGTCGTCGCTGGCGCACAATGCCGACGCCGTGCAGCGCGCGTACCGCGAATATCAGGAGAAGGCGCTTGGCAGGACCGGCTTGCGCAAGATGTATATCGGTACGCTGACGCTTGCGTTGTTTCTCGCGACGTTTACCGCGATGATGCTGGCGTTGGCGTTGGGCAACCAGTTGGCGCGTCCGCTGTTCCTGCTGGCACAAGGCACGAAGGAGGTGGCGCGCGGGGATTACACGCCCAAGCGCGAAATCAAGACGAACGACGAACTGGGCTTCCTGACCCAATCGTTCAACGCAATGACGCGCCAGCTCTCCGATGCGCGCGCCGCGGTCGAGCGCAACCAGATCGAGCTCGAGCATTCGAAGGCTTACCTGGAAAGTATTCTCGCGAACCTGACGGCGGGGGTGTTTGTATTTGATCACCAGTTTCGGCTGACCACGGCGAATCGCGGCGCAGAGCGGATTTTCCGGCAACCTTTTGATGCCCTGCTCGGCATGCCTCTGGAGCAGATCACCGTGTTGAGCGCGTTTGGCGCGATGATCCGCAAGGTGTTTGCCGAACGCGATGCGGCGCGCTCCGCTGAACAAGGTCTGCCGCCCGACCCGGGGCATTGGCAACAGCAGGTCGCGATCGAGGTACCCGGTGAGAGCGACCCGCTGACGCTGCTCGTGCGCGGCAGCCGCCTCGCGCAGCCCGGCCTGACTCATGCGCCGCAGGTGGGCACCGCGGGCTATGTGGTGGTGTTCGACGATATCTCCGACCTGATCTCGGCGCAGCGCTCGATTGCGTGGGGCGAAGTTGCCCGGCGGCTCGCGCACGAGATCAAAAATCCGCTCACGCCGATCCAGTTGTCGGCCGAGCGGTTGCAGATGAAGCTTGGCGACAAGCTCGCGCCGGAAGACGCGGGCTTTTTGAAGCGCAGCGCGACGACGATCGTCAATCAGGTCGCCGCCATGAAGCGCATGGTTGACGATTTCCGCGAGTACGCGCGCACACCGCCGGCGGTGCTCGTGAACTTACAATTGAACGAGCTCGTCACCGAAGTATTAACGCTGTATGGGATCGAGGACGGCAAGGGTCCGTTGAAGGTGGAGTTGTCGGCATTGCCGGTGATCAAGGGCGATCCGACACAACTTCGGCAGGTCGTGCACAACCTGTTGCAGAATGCGCTGGATGCGGTCGCGGACATTCCGAGCCCGTATATCCTGCTCGAGACCAGGACAGTAGAATACGGCGAGTCCGATGCGCAAGGGCAATCGTGTGTCGCGGTCCGGCTTGCCGTATCGGATAATGGTCCGGGCTTTCCCGCACGCATCCTGACACGCGCGTTCGAGCCCTATGTCACGACCAAAGCTAAAGGGACAGGTCTCGGGCTTGCTACGGTGAAGAAGATTATCGACGAGCATGGTGCGCGTATCGACATTCGCAATCGCACGAAGCCGGGAGGAGGCGTGGCCGGCGCGCAGATATCAATCTTGTTCCTGCAGTTGGCCGACGGCGTCGATGCACCGGACCCTTCAGGCGGCGCGCGCATGCCGCGGTCCGCGACGGCGGCGAAGGACACGGCGCATACAAAAGCAATAGCGGCAACAGCGCAGACAAAGGTAGCGTAAATGGCAACCATCCTGGTGGTAGACGACGAAATGGGTATCCGGGAATTGCTCTCGGAGATCCTGAGCGACGAAGGACATGCGGTCGACGTCGCCGAAAACGCACAACAGGCCCGCGAGTATCGGCAGCAATCGACGCCGGACCTCGTGCTGCTCGACATCTGGATGCCGGATACTGACGGCGTGACGCTGCTCAAGGAATGGGCGGCACAGGACCAACTGACGATGCCGGTCATCATGATGTCAGGGCACGCGACGATCGACACCGCGGTCGAGGCGACGAAGATTGGTGCACTGAATTTCCTTGAAAAACCCATTGCGCTGCAGAAGCTGTTGAGCGCGGTTGAACAAGGGCTGGCGCGCGGGGAAGCCGCACCGTCGGCGATGGCGGTCAGTAAGCCGCCGGTGTCGGCGACGCAAACGGTCGCTGGAGCGGCGGCATTGCCGATCGCGGACGCATTGGGTGCCGCGTCCAATGGCGTGGCAGGTGTGCCGACCACGGCCATCTCGTTCGACATTCCGCTTCGCGATGCGCGCGACGCGTTCGAGCGCGCGTACTTTGAATATCACCTCGCGCGTGAAAATGGCAGCATGACGCGCGTCGCGGAAAAGACCGGGCTGGAGCGTACCCATCTGTATCGCAAACTCAAGCAACTTGGCGTCGAACTGGGCAAGAACAAGGCAGAATGAAGCCGCCGCGCGCCGCCTGCTTCGCTAAGCCGCCCGCGCCACGTCTGCTATGTCGACAAAAAACTTGAGGCCTACAGCCGACCTTGATATACTTCTTGCTTCGCGTGGCCCGGTAGCTCAGTTGGTAGAGCAGCGGATTGAAAATCCGCGTGTCGGTGGTTCGATTCCGCCCCAGGCCACCATCGATTGATTGACAAAAACCCAAGAGCCGAAAGGTTCTTGGGTTTTTGTTTATTGATCGCTTGTTCATGGATGTGAGGCCCGCGCTGTCAGTGTATGTGGCGCTCAAGGTAACGCAGACAGGCAAGGGACCCTACGAATCATGCAACACGACAGGTATGTGGCACGCGCGGCTGAGAACACACGCACCCGCATCGCATTCCATATCCACCATTTTGGGCTTGGCGGGACCGAGACTGCACTGATGGGATGGTTGCATGCGCTGGATCGGGGCGTGTTCGACGTCGACTTGATCGTCGGGTTTCCGACGAAAGAATTCGAACAGCATTTCCGGGCGCAGCTGCCTGACGACGTGCGTGTGCACTTTCTCGCCGACCGGCCGTGGCAGTATCGGCTCGAGACGTTGCGGCTGCAACGCCGGCTCAGCCGGATGGGTCGTATCGTGCAACAACTGGTGTTGCGACCGTGCTTGCGACAGGTGTTCGCGCGCCGGATTCGCGCACTTGCGGCTCGCTACGACTTAATCTGCGACTTCGATCTGTCGCTACGCCAGCATGCGGGTGCCGGCGGCAAGCCATGGATCGGCATCAGCCACTTCAGCCTCGCGGCCCGGCTCGGTAATCGGCCAGCCAAGGTTAGGCGGCTCGCATGCCAATACGCACGCTACGCGGCGGTCGCGGCGCTCAACGCGGACATGGCGCGCGAGGCGCGGCAGATATTTGGTGCGCAACTGCGCGACGTCATCGAATTGCCGAATGTCATTGACCCTGCGGCGATCCGGGCACAGTCCGAAGCATCGGTCGAACTACCGACACGTCCGTATATCGTATCGGTCGCACGGCTTGACGGCGATCAAAAGGATTATGAGACGTTATTGGACGCGTACGCGCGGATGCGCGAGCGCGGCCACGGCGACGCGATGCTCGTGCTGGTCGGTGATGGTCCTTATCGCCCGGTATTAGAGCAGCGGGTCAGCCGTCTCGGCCTGGCTGATAGCGTCATGTTTGCCGGCTTCCATGCGAATCCGTTCCCGTTCATACGACATGCGCGCGTGTTGGTTCTAAGTAGCCGCTCCGAGGGGTTCGGGATGGTGTTGCTCGAGGCGATGGCGCTTGGCACGCCGGTTGTGTCAAGCGATTGTCCGAACGGCCCACGCGAAGTACTGGCCGGCGGTGAAGCAGGACTGCTGGTGCCGGTGGGTGACGCGATCGCGATGGCAGAGGGGGTGCAGCGCGTACTGACGGATGACGCGTTACGCAGGCATTTGGTGTCGCGTGGGCTCGCGCGCGCTCAAGAATACGGCCCGTACGCAGCGAATCGCCGCTTGGTGGAGTTGGCTTCCCGTTTATGCCAGCGCGATGCTGGATTGGCCGACGTGGGTGCGTCCGTGAAGTCCGCTGGGTCCGCATGATAAAATCCATTGTTTTGCGCAACCCTCCGGCAGGTCCGGCAGGCCGATGACCGTATAACACTCGCGCGCAGTGGCCCGCGCGGCGCCGGCCTATACTGCCTGCATCTGATCGAAGGAGTGCCACGGTGACTCGGACAGACGCCCAACGCGGCGCGCTCGTATTGTTTTCCGGTGGGCAGGACTCGGCCACCTGCGTGGCATGGGCGCTTTCGCGCTACGATCGCGTCGAAACCATCGGCTTCGACTATGGGCAGCGGCACCGCGTCGAACTGGAATGCCGCCAGGGGTTCCGCGATGCGTTGATCCGCGCGTTTCCTCAATGGAAGCCGGCGCTCGGCGACGACCATCGCGTTGACCTGTCGGTGCTGGGGGCGATCAGCGACACAGCAATGACGCGCGAGATCCAGATCGAGACCCAGGCCAACGGGTTGCCGAACACATTCGTGCCAGGCCGCAACTTGATGTTCATGACGATCGCGGCAGCGGTAGCATACCGGCGCGGGCTCGGTGTGCTGGTAGGCGGCATGTGCGAAACGGATTTTTCCGGATATCCAGATTGCCGCGATGACACGATGAAGGCGCTGCAAGTGGCGCTGAATCTGGGCATGGACCAGCGTTTCGTGCTTGAAACCCCGCTGATGTGGCTGGACAAGGCGGACACTTGGCGGCTTGCAGAATCGATCGGCGGCGAAGCGCTGGTCGAGCTGATCCGCGTCGATACGCATACATGCTATGTCGGCGAGCGGGCTGAATTGCACGATTGGGGCTTCGGTTGCGGCGAGTGTCCGGCATGCAGGTTGCGCGCACGTGGCTACCACGCATTCCGGCATGGCGGTCGCGTTGACCCCGCGTCGCTTTGACGTTTCAAGGGCAGGCAGTGAGATGACGTACGCGGTCAAGGAAATCTTCTACACGTTGCAGGGAGAGGGCGCCAATGCCGGTCGACCGGCGGTGTTTTGCCGCTTTGCGGGCTGCAACCTGTGGTCGGGCCGCGAACAGGACCGCGCGGATGCGGTGTGCCGCTTTTGCGACACCGATTTTGTCGGCACCGACGGCGAGAACGGCGGCAAATATCGCGATGCCGATGCGCTGGTGGCGAAGATCGCGTCGCTGTGGCCGCCCGGCGAGACTGCGGCACAATACCGTTTTGTCGTTTGTACCGGCGGCGAGCCGATGTTGCAACTCGATGCGGCGTTGATCGACGCGCTGCACCGCGAGCGATTCGTCATCGCGATCGAGACCAACGGCACCGTGCCGGTGCTATCCGGTATCGATTGGGTCTGCGTGAGCCCGAAGACCGGCTCGTCCCTCGTGGTGACGCGCGGCAATGAACTGAAAGTCGTGATCCCGCAGGACAATCAGCAATTGTCGGAATACGCGCAGTTGGATTTCGAGCACTTTCTCGTGCAACCGATGGATGGTCCATCGCGCGAATTGAACACGAAGCTAGCCGTGGATTGGTGCAAGCGGCATCCCCAATGGCGCCTGTCGATGCAGACGCATAAGTACTTGAACATTCCCTGAACCAGGCGCTGGACCACCGTGCTGACTATCACGCGCAAACTCGCATTCGACGCAGGCCATCGTATCCCGGATCACCGCAGCCAGTGCAGGAACCTGCACGGCCATCGGTATGTGCTGGAAATTACCCTGCAGGGCGAACTCATCGATACGGAGGGCGCGCCGGATCGCGGCATGGTGATGGACTTTGCCGACGTGAAGCGGCTGGCGATGGAGCACTTGGTGAACGTGTGGGATCACGCGTTCATCGTCTATGAGCAGGACGTGATGGTCCGCTCTTTCCTTGATACGCTGCCCGAGCACAAGACGGTCGTGCTGGACCGGATTCCGACTGTCGAGAATTTGGCAGCCAAGGCGTTCGAGATCCTGGCCCACGTCTATGATGCGCATTACGGCATTAACCTGCGGCTGGCCAAGATACGCTTGTATGAGACGCCCAATTGCTGGGCCGATATCACCCGCGACTGAGCGGGCGTATGATCGTGCCATCTGCACTGGAGCGGCACGATGAATACGTTGACCAATTCGCTCAAACCCCGACTTCGCGAGGCCGAACCGTTGTTCGGCTTGTGGTTGTCGCTGGGCAGTCCGACTGCCGCGGAAGCGCTCACGCACGCCGGCTTCGACTGGTTGTGCATCGACATGGAGCACGCGCCGAACGATACACACGATGTGGTCGAGCAGTTGCGCGCAATCGCTGCTGCGCATTTGCCGACCGAGGCCATTGTGAGGGTACCGTCGCACGACGGCTGGCTCGTCAAGCGAGTACTGGATGCCGGCGCGCGCACCCTGATGTTTCCGAACGTAGAGACAGCCGAGGATGCCGCGCGCATTGCGCGCCTGACCCGTTACCCGACTTCCGGTGCGCTCGATGGGCTGCGCGGTGTTGCAGGCGCAGTGCGCGCGGCCGCCTATGGCGCGCGGCGCGACTATTTGCAAACGGCGAACGAGCAGATCGCCACGATCGTGCAAGTGGAGTCGTCGCGTGCGCTGGAGCAAGTGGACGCGATCGCTGCGACGCCCGGCATCGACATGGTGTTCGTCGGCCCAGCGGACTTGGCGGCCAGCCTTGGGCATCTGGGCGACATACGCCATCCAGATGTACAACAGGCCATCGCAACGGTGCTGCAGGCCACGCGCCGCGCCGGCGTCGGCGCAGGGATCTTTGCCGCAGACGTCGCAACGGCACGGCAGGCGCGCGATGCGGGATTCAATGGCATCGCACTCGCCGCGGATCTAAGTTGGATGGTCTGTGCGGCGCGCGATGCGCTGCAAGAGGTGCGGCGATGAGCCCTATGCGGGCGTGCGACCCGGCCGAGGTGCACCGCTGGTTCCTGCTCGCGGCGCGACACGGCCATACGCAGGCTCGGCTTGCGCTCGCAAACCCGTCCTGGACAGGCGCGGCACGGTGCGCGACAACGCGCAGGCGTTCTATTAGTACAAGAAGGCCGCAGAGGCTGGTGACATAACTGTGCCGTACGTCACTGGTCGTTAGCTTTGCATCAGGCGCTTTTGTCGCGCCACGCTCATGATCATCCCGATCGCGATGCCCAGTGTGATCAGCGCGGTGCCGCCGTAGCTCATGAATGGCAGCGGTACGCCTACCACGGGCAGAATACCGCTGACCATGCCGATATTGACGAAGGTGTACATAAAGAAGGACAGCGCCAGCGCCCCGGCCAGCAATCGGCCGAACAGCGTGGCGCCGTTGGCCGCGATGTACAGGCCACGCGCGACGAGCAGCAGGTACAGGAACAGCAGCACGAGCCCGCCGGCCAGGCCAAACTCTTCGGAGAACACGGCGAAAATGAAGTCCGTGTGTTTTTCCGGAATGAACTCCAGGTGCGCCTGCGTTCCCTTGAGCCAGCCTTTGCCGAAGGCTCCGCCGGAGCCGATCGCGATGACCGCCTGGATCGTGTGAAATCCTTTGCCAAGCGGGTCTGAACTTGGATCGAGCAGCGTGCAGACGCGGTGCTTCTGGTAGTCGTGCAGCAGAACCCATTGCACGTCTGGCTGACAAATCCGGTCCTCGGTTGCGATCAATGAGCCGACGCCGATCACCAGCGCCAGCAACAGCGGCACGATGAGCTTGAAGCTCAGGCCCGCGAAGTAGATCACGAATAGTCCCGTGGACAGCACCAGGATCGCAGTACCCAAGTCGGGCTGTTTGGCGATCAGCCCGACCGGCACTGCCAGGATGATTAGGCCGATCAGGTAGTCGTACCACCGTATCACGCCCTCGCGTCGCTGGTAGTACCACGCGAGCATCAGCGGCATGGCAATTTTCAGAATTTCAGATGGCTGGACCACGACGCCGACATTGATCCAGCGTTTGGCGCCTTTCTTAGTCAAGCCGAACAGCGCCACGGCGATGAGCAGTGCCACGCCGAACGAGTAGGCGGGCACGGCAAAACGCATCAGCGTCTGCGGCGGGACGTTCGCGATCGCCCACATCAGCACGAATGTGAGCAGGATATTGCGGATCTGGTCCTCGACGCGTCCGGGTACGTCCATGCTGGCGCTGTACAGCGTGAGCAGACCCACGCATAGCAACAAGAAGACGATCAGCGCAAGTGGCTTGTCGAAGCCAGCAAACATCCGTTTTGCGCGTCCAATCAGCACGCGGGGCTCGATGGGCATGGCGACTCCTAGTGCGCCGGGGTAGCGCCGTGCGCGTCCCCGGATCGATTCAACGTGGCCGGCGTGTCGGCCGCCGACGCGCCCACAGCGCCCGCAGCGCCGCGTGGCGGAGTGCTGCGAGTACTTTTGCGCGCCGCATCTGCGAGCGCCGACGCAGACGTCACCGCCGCTGCGACGGCTGGGTTCGACGCGGCCTGTGGCGCGAAGGCGGCGCTACTGCTGACTACCGACGCTGGCAGTGCGGCTTGCATCGGGGTCTGTGCGCCGTCGATCATCGGCGTACCACCGAGGTCAGTCGCCGACGCCGCCATCGCGATGGCGGCGGCTTCGGCACCGGGTTTGACGCGGTCAATCAGATAATAGTCAAGCACCTTGCGGGCAATTGGGCCGGCCGCCCGGGCTCCCCAACCGCCATTCTCGACGATCAATGCGAGCGCGATCTGCGGGCGCTCGACCGGCGCGAACGCGATGAACAGCGCGTGGTCACGCAGGTGTTCGGCCAGCGCGTGCGCACGGTATTTCTGGCCTTGCAGCGAAAATACTTGCGCCGTACCGGTCTTGCCGGCTGACGTATAGGGGGCGTTACCAAAGATTTTGTACGCGGTGCCTGAAGGGCTGTCCATCACGCTTTTCATCGCATGCTTGACGACGTCGATGTCCGCTTGCGTGATGCCTTGGATGCGGCCACTGGGTTTGGGCACCGTCAGCCGGAATTCGCGCGTGATCGGGTTCTCGACATCCTTGACCAAGTGAGGTTTCATGATCACGCCGTTGTTCGCCAGCGTCGCGACAGCGTGCGCGAGTTGCAAGATCGTATACGAATTGTAGCCTTGGCCGATGCCGAGACTGATCGTCTCGCCTTCGTACCAGCGCTGCTGCTCGGGCTTGCGATAGGCGCGTTTCTTCCAGTCGGTGGACGGCAGCACACCGCGGGCCTCGCCCTCGACGTCGATACCGGTCTGCTGGCCGAACCTCCACTGCTTCATAAAATTCGCAATCGTGTTGACGCCCAGATCGTGCGCAAGCATGTAGTAATACGTGTCGTTGGACACGACGATCGAGCGGTACATGTCGACCCAGCCCTGCCCCTGTGGCACGTCGTTGCGGAATGTGTGGCCGCCGAGCGTGTACGAGCCCGGGTCCTGGAAGCCCCAGTTCGGCGTACGCTTGTGCGTGGCGAGCGCAGCCAGCGCCATGAATGGCTTGTATGTCGAGCCAGGCGGATAGGTCCCACGTAGCGGCCGGTTCAGCAGCGGCCGGTCGGGTGACGTGTTCAACTCGTCCCAGGTTGGCTGATCGATGCCATCGACGAACAGGTTCGGATCGAAGCTGGGCGACGACACGAACGCAAGCACGTCGCCCGTGGACGGTTCGATGGCGACCAGCGCGCCGCGCTTGCCTGCAAATGCCTGTTCCGCGCTTTGCTGCAGGCCGATATCGAGTGACAGCCGCAGATTGTTACCGGGCTTGGCCTGGGTGCGCGACAGCGTGCGCACCGGGCGGCCGCCCGCGGTCACCTCAACTTCTTCGAAGCCCGTCACGCCGTGCAACTCGGTCTCGTAGCTCTGCTCGACGCCGATCTTGCCGATATAGTCGGTGCCGTTGTAGTTGTTCGCATCGAGCCGCGGATCATAGTGCTCCGGGTCACTGTCGTTTTTTTCGCTGGCCGCGTCGATGCGCTCCTGGTCGCGTTGTGAAATACGGCCGATGTAGCCGATCACGTGCGCCGCGGTCGTACCGAGCGGGTACTGCCGGAACAGCCGCGCGCGCACTTCCACGCCCGGAAATCGGTAGCGCTGCACGGTGAAGCGGGCCACTTCGTCGTCGGTCAGTCGCGTGCGAATCGGTAGACTCTCAAAGTTTTTCGAGTCCTCCTGCAGCTTCTTGAAGCGGCGGCGGTCGCGTGCATCGATATTGACCACGTCCGACAGCCGCTCGATGACCTCATCCAGTGTGCCGTCGATCTTCGATGGCGTGATCTCCAACGTGTAGGCCGAATAGTTCTTCGCGAGCACCACGCCGTTGCGGTCGATGATGATGCCGCGATTTGGCACGATCGGCGCGACCGAGATGCGGTTTTCGTTAGCCTGCAGCGAATATTTATTGTAGTTCCAGACCTGCAGGTACAGAAAGCGACAGCCGATCAGCGCGAAGCACGCGAGCATGAACACGCCCGCGGCGGCCACGCGAAGCTTGAAGCGCGCCAGTGCCTGCCGGGGATTGTTGAACTCCGTCATCTGAGAGCGGGCCCGGTCAAATCGGTCGCGTGTCGTCGGGGTCGGCCGCGCGTTTCTGCGGCAACAGCAGCAGCACGCTTGTAACCGGCCACAGCAGTGCGCCGACGAAGCCGTCCAGCAAGTAGCCCCAGCCCGGGAATGCGCCGCCGGCAAGCAGCCGAATCACGAACGGCACGGCCTGCGCGACCACCAGCAGCGGCATCACGACAAAGACCTGCGCGCCCAGCGAGAGCCACAGCACGCGCCGGTGCACCATGATTGCTCCGTACGACAGCAGTGTGTAGGCGAGCGCGTGCTCGCCAAACAGGCCCGCATCGTGTACGTCGATCAGCAGCCCAAGCAGGAACGCGATGCCCATGCCGACCTTGCGCGGTTGATGCACGTTCCAGAACAGCAGCACGATCGCGACGAAATCGGGCACGCCGACCCACTTGCCCCATGGCAGCAGATTCAAAAAAAACGCGGCGGCCAGGCTGAACGCAATGAAGTACGGATTGACCGGCAGCAGGATGTGATGGGGTCGGTTCATTGCCGTGCTCCGGTTACCGTGGCCGACGCAGTTCGGGCGGGTGTGGCGGCCGGTTTCGCGGTGCTGTTGCCAGCGGCTGCCTTCGCGTCCTTCCTGGCCTTTGCCTTGCCGGCGACCTTGGCCGCGCCGGTGTCCGTGTCGGTAGGACGCGGCGGCGTGCGCGGATCGTAGCGCAGTACCAACAACTGACGGGCGCCTCGCACCGGCGCGAGCGGCTCGCAGACCACTCGGGCGAATGTGGTGTCCGCTTGGTGGTCGACGCGAATCACCTTGGCCACCGGCAGTCCTGGCGGGTAGACGCCGTCCAGCCCGTTTGTGACCAGTTCGTCGCCAATTTTCACATCGGCGCTGGTCGGCACGAACCTCAGATCCAGTACGTCACCCTTGGGGGTGCCGTAGATCACGCTGCGAATACCGGTGCGTGCCACCTGCACCGGCACCGCCTGATCCTTATCGGTCAACAGCGTGACTTCAGATTGCAACGGGAAGACGCGCGTGACTTGCCCGATTACGCCTTTTTCGTTCACCACCGGTGCGCCTGCCTGCACATCTTGCTGGCTGCCGCCGGCGATGATGACCTTCTGCGTGAACGGGTCGCGCGTGTCGTACTGAATCTCGGTGGGCGTTGTCTGTATCGTTGAATGCTGCTGCAACTGCAGCAGCCGGCGCAGATGTTCGTTCTCGGCCAGCAAGTGGGCCGCTTGCGACGCATGTACCGACAATTGCAGGTTTTTGTCGCGCAGCGTCTGGTTCTCGCTGCGCAACGAATGGATCGTGACGAATAGGTCGGTGCCGCCGACGATTAGATCACGCGGCACCAGCGCCGCGCGTTGTAAAGGATAAAGCCCCGTGCCGATCACTTCGCGCACGACTTCGAGCGTCTGGAAACGCGCGTCGGTAATCAACAGCATGAGCGCGAGACCGACAAACGTGAACAGACGCGCGAGCGCCGAAGGACCTTGCTTGAACAGGGGCGGCGGACTGTATTCCATGGTCGACGCCCGAAACCGCGCTTACTTCAGTCTGATCACTCGTACGAGAAGATGCTGCCGAGCTTGTCCATCCGCTCGAGCGCCATGCCGGAGCCGCGCACCACGCACGTGAGCGGATCCTCGGCTACCAGTACCGGCAGCCCCGTTTCCTCCGCGAGCAGCCGGTCCAGGTCGCGCAGCAGGGCGCCGCCGCCAGTCAGCATCATGCCGCGCTCGGCGATATCGGCGCCCAGTTCCGGCGGTGTCTGCTCCAGTGCGATCTTGACCGACGAGACGATCTGGTTCAACGGGTCTGTCAGCGCTTCTAAGATCTCGTTGCTTGAGATCGTGAAGCTGCGCGGGATCCCCTCGGACAGGTTGCGGCCCTTGACCTCCATTTCCTTCACTTCGGAGCCGGGGAACGCTGAGCCAATTTCCTTCTTGATCGCCTCGGCGGTCTGCTCGCCGATCAACATGCCGTAGTTGCGGCGAATGTAGTTGACGATCGCCTCATCAAACTTGTCGCCGCCAACCCGTACCGAGCCCTTGTATACGATGCCGCCGAGCGAAATCACGCCCACTTCGGTCGTGCCGCCGCCGATGTCCACGACCATCGAGCCGGTCGCCTCCGACACGGGTAGGCCGGCACCAATCGCCGCGGCCATCGGTTCCTCGATCAGGTAGACCTGCGATGCGCCGGCGCCGAGCGCAGCTTCGCGAATCGCTCGACGCTCGACCTGTGTCGAGCCGCACGGCACGCAGATGATGATCCGCGGCGACGGCGAGAACATCCTCGACTCGTGCGCGGTCTTAATGAACTGCTTGATCATCTGCTCGGTGACGCGGAAGTCGGCGATCACGCCATCCTTCATCGGGCGGATCGCTTCGATGTTGCCCGGCACTTTGCCGAGCATCTGTTTAGCTTCTCTGCCCACGGCCTGGATCGTCTTTTTTCCGTTGGGTCCGCCTTCTTGGCGGATCGACACAACCGACGGCTCGTCGAGCACGATACCCTTGCCGCGCATGTAGATCAGTGTGTTGGCGGTGCCTAGGTCGATCGCCAGATCGTTCGAGAAATAGCTGCGGAGAAAACCGAACATTAAAAATCCTGTCTCGCGGATGCCGGTCGCGGGAAATGTGCGTATGCGCCGGCGGCGGGTAAAACAACAGCTTCGGCAGAGGTCCGGAAGGCGGCCGCCGCGCAGTCACGAAGCTGCGGGAACAAAAATTTTACCGGCGCAGGCGGTGCGCGCATCTGGGCAACACGAATGCCGCAGCCACGGGAGGACGTGCGTGCGGAGGACCATTGCTGAAAGATGACGGTAAGGCCGACCGGGTTTGGGGCGAACGCGTAATGATACCTTATAATTTCAGCTCATTCGAAGAAAAGCGGGGGACGTTTTGGCCCGCTTTTCCCCCTCCATCCTTGGTGACCGCATGGCCTTGACCCCCACTGACGTAAACCGCATTGCGCACCTAGCGCGCATCGAGCTCGGGCAACGCGAGGCCGAGCACACACTCGAGCAACTGAACCAGTTCTTCGGCTTGGTCGAGCAGATGCAGGCCGTGGACACGACTAGCATCGCGCCACTCGCGCATCCGACCGAGCAGATCGAGGACGTCGCGCTGAGGCTGCGCGAAGATACTGTGACCGAGCACGTGCGGCGTGAGGACAACCAGCGCTGCGCGCCGGCGGTGCAGGACGGCCTGTATCTGGTACCGAAAGTGATCGAATAACGCGACGCAGGAAAACCGCACGATGCATCAGAAAAGCCTTACTGAATTGCGCGCCGCGCTCGATACGAAGCAGGTATCGGCACTCGAGCTTGCGCAGCACTTCCTGCAGCGTATCGAGGCCGCACGCGAGTTGAACGCGTTCATCGATGTGAATCCGCCACTGACGTTGGACGCGGCGCGCGCGGCTGACCAGCGGCTCGCGCGCGGCGAGCGCGGGCCGCTGCTCGGCCTGCCGGTTGCGCACAAGGACGTGTTCGTGACCCGCGGCTGGAAGTCCAGCGCCGGCTCTCGGATGCTGGCCGACTACGTGAGTCCGTTCGACGCGACGGTCGTCGAGCGGCTGGCGGCGGCGGGCATGGTCACGCTGGGCAAGACCAACATGGACGAGTTCGCGATGGGCTCGTCCAACGAGAATTCGTTCTTCGGCCCGGTACGCAACCCGTGGGACCGTAATGCGGTGCCGGGCGGCTCCTCGGGCGGTTCGGCCGCAGCGGTGGCCGCCGCACTGGCGCCTGTGGCCACCGGCACCGACACCGGCGGCTCGATTCGCCAGCCGGCGTCGCTGACTGGGATCACCGGCATCAAGCCGACCTACGGTCGCGTCTCCCGCTACGGGATGATCGCGTTCGCGTCGTCGCTCGACCAGGCAGGGCCGATGGCGCGTTCGGCAGCCGATTGCGCGCTCGTGCTAGGCGCGATGAGCGGTTTTGACCCGCGCGATTCGACGAGCTTGCAACGCGACGCGGAAGACTACACGCGCTGGCTCGGTAAGCCGTGGCAGGATGCTGGCGCGCTCGCCGATCGCCCACTCGCCGGGCTGCGCATCGGATTGCCGCGCGAGTACTTCGGCGCAGGGCTGTCGGGCGACGTGCGGGCGGCGATCGATGCGGCACTGCGGCAATACGAAGAGCTTGGCGCGACACTGGTGGACGTATCGCTGCCTAAGACGGAGCTGTCGATCCCGGTCTACTACGTGATCGCGCCAGCCGAGGCATCGTCGAATCTGTCGCGTTTTGACGGCGTGCGCTACGGCCATCGCGCGGCCGAGTACCGCGACCTGCTCGACATGTATACGAAGACACGCTCGGAGGGCTTCGGCGCCGAGGTCAAGCGCCGCATCCTGGTCGGCACATACGTGCTGTCACACGGCTACTATGACGCGTACTACCTGCAGGCTCAAAAGATCCGCCGGATCATCGCGCAGGACTTCCAGGACGCGTTCGCGCAATGCGATGTGATCATGGGCCCGGTGTCGCCGAGCGTCGCGTGGAATCTGGGCGAGAAGGCCGACGATCCGCTGCAGATGTACTTGGCGGACATCTATACGCTGTCCGCGAGCCTGGCCGGATTGCCGGGCATGAGCGTGCCGTGCGGCTTTGGCACCGGCGCCCATGCGGCGCGGCCGATCGGCCTGCAGATTATCGGCAACTATTTCAACGAAGCGCGGATGCTGCAAGTCGCTGATGCGTTCCAGCGCGTCACCGATTGGCACCGGCAAGCGCCCGCAGGAGTCTGACTATGCAGTGGGAAGTGGTAATCGGGCTGGAGACACACGCGCAGCTGTCGACCCAATCGAAGATTTTCTCCGGGGCCTCGACGCGGTTCGGCGCTGAGCCGAACACGCAGGCCTGCGCAGTCGACCTAGCTTTGCCCGGGGCGCTGCCCATCATGAACCGGGGCGCTGTCGAGCGGGCAATACGCTTCGGGCTGGCGATTGGCGCGACGATCGCGCCGCGCAGCGTGTTTGCGCGCAAGAATTACTTCTATCCGGATTTGCCCAAGGGCTACCAGATCAGCCAATATGAGTTGCCGGTCGTGCAAGGTGGCTCGATCACGATCCAGGTGGAAGCGAACGAAAAGGCTGGCCGCGACGCGTACGAGAAGACTATCCGGTTAACCCGCGCCCATCTGGAGGAGGACGCTGGCAAGTCGTTGCACGAGGATTTCGCCGGGATGACCGGCATCGACCTGAACCGCGCGGGCACACCGCTGCTGGAGATTGTGACCGAGCCGGACATGCGCAGCGCCGCCGAGGCGGTGGCCTATGCAAAGGCGTTGCATTCGCTGGTCGTCTGGCTGGGTATTTGCGACGGGAACATGCAGGAAGGCTCGTTTCGCTGCGACGCGAACGTGTCGGTGCGCCGGCTCGGCGAGCAGGCATTGGGCACACGCGCCGAAATCAAGAACCTAAACTCGTTCCGCTTTCTGGAGGAGGCCATCCAATACGAGGTGCGCCGCCAGATCGAGTTGATCGAGGACGGCGGCACCGTCGTGCAGGAAACCCGGCTGTATGATCCGGACCGCGGCGAGACGCGCTCGATGCGCAGCAAGGAAGACGCGCATGACTACCGTTACTTCCCTGACCCGGACCTGATGCCGCTTGTGATCGACAGCGAGTGGATCGCCGAGGTCCGCCGTGCGATGCCGGAATTGCCGGACGCGATGAAGCGCCGCTTTGCCGAGCAGTACGGCTTGCCCGGCTATGACGCGGGCGTGCTCACGGCGTCACAGGCGCTTGCCGCGTACTACGAGCAAGTGGTGTCCAAGGTGGGCGTTGCGAATGCGAAGATGGCGGCGAACTGGGTGATGGGCGAGCTTGCGTCGCAGTTGAACCGCGATGGGCTGGACATCGCGCGCTCGCCGGTATCGGCCGCGCAATTGGCGCTGGTTCTCGTGCGGATCGCCGACGGCACGATCTCGAACAAGATCGGCAAGGAGATTTTTGGCGCAATCTGGGACGAGAAGGCCACCGACGATGCGGCGGCCGACCGCATCATCGACGCCAGGGGACTCAAGCAGATTTCCGACAGCGGCGCGCTCGAGGCCATCCTGGACGAGGTGCTTGCCGCCAATCCGAAGTCCGTCGACGAATACCGCGCGGGCAAGGACAAGGCGTTCAACGCGCTGGTCGGCCAGGCGATGAAGGCCACGAAGGGGCGGGCAAATCCGCAGCAGGTCAACGAACTGCTAAAGAAAAAGCTGTCCTGACCCTACGCGGCAAGTGCGTGGGTAGGCCACGGGCATCGCTCAACGGCATCGTCGTCGAGTCATCCGTGGCGGCTGCCGCGCGCCGCCGGCTCCCACGATCGTGCGTCAACAAGGGAACAACAACCATGCTACGAGTCATCACTGCCAACCTGAACGGTATACGTTCCGCCGCGAAGAAAGGCTTTTTCGACTGGTTCGGCGAACAGAACGCCGACATCGTCTGCGTGCAGGAAATCAAGTGCTCGCAGGAGGACATGACGCCCGAATTCCTCGCGCCGCACGGCTTCACCGGCTATTTTCAGCATGCGCAGAAGAAAGGTTACAGCGGCGCCGGGCTCTATACAAGGCATGAACCGGACGAGTTCATCGCCGGCTTCGGCAGCAAGGCGTTCGACCACGAGGGACGCTATGTCGAGCTGCGTTACGGCGACCTGTCGCTGGTATCGGTCTATGTGCCGTCGGGCTCGAGCGGTGACGAGCGGCAGGCGGTCAAATACCGCTTCATGGACGATTTCTATGCGCACCTGGACGCGCTTCGGCGCGAGCGCGAAGTGATTTTCTGCGGTGACATCAACATCGTGCACAAGGAAATCGATATCAAGAATTGGAAGGGCAACCAGAAGAACTCTGGGTGCCTGCCCGAAGAGCGCGCATGGTTAAGCAAGGTATTCGACGAGCTCGGCTATGTGGACGTCTTTCGCATGCTGGATCCGCGGCCCGAGCAATACACGTGGTGGAGCAATCGCGGCCAGGCCTATGCGAAAAACGTCGGATGGCGGATCGACTACCAGATCGCGACAGCCGGCATTGCCTCGACGGCCAGGCGCACGTCGATCTTCCGCGACATCAAGTTCAGCGACCATGCACCGCTGACGATCGACTACGACTACACGCTGCGCCGCCGCGCGGCGTGACACGGCACGCGGCGCGTGCGCTGCGGCGGCGCCACATGGTTCAACGGTTGCGTCGGTAGCGCGGCAATGCGTAGGTGGTCGTGCCGAGCGCCTTTGCGTACAGGGGCAGCATGTCGGGCAGTCGCTTGCGTAGGTCGGCAGCGCGCTGCGGCGTCATCGGATGGATCGCGATAAAGCTCGTCTTGCTGGCGCCCGGCAGGGCGGCGGCGCGGCTCCATACCGTCAGCGCGGCCCTTGGGTCAAAACCGGCACGCGATGCGATCTCATCGCCGATTACGTCAGCCTCGGTCTCGTCGGCCGCATCGTAGCGTAAGTGCGCGAGCGGCGTGCCGATGCCCAACGGCGCGGACCCGGGCTCGGCCAGTCCGAGCAACTGCGGGACCGTGCCGGCACCCCATTGCGTGGCTTGTTGCCGCCCCAGGCGCTCGCGCGCGTGTTCGCGCAACGCGTGGGCTACCATGTGGCCCATCAGCATCGCCAGTTCGTCGTCGTTCGGGCGTAGACGCGTGAGCAGCGCGCTGTCAATCAGCAGTTTGCCGCCGGGCAGGCAGTGGATCATCACGTGCTGCGAGCGCACCACATAGGCTTCCCATTGCCACAGTTTCGCGCGCTCGTTCCATTTCAGCGCATACGGGATGAGCCTTTGCAGCATCGCGCGGACCCGTTTGACCTGCGGGTCGCTGTCGGGCAGCAATTGTCCTCGCTGCTGGGCGTTGTGCACCCATTGCCGGTATTCGCCGCTGGCCTGTTGCTCAAGCATCGACGGCGGAATCAGGTGGCGGGACGCCGCCGCATTGCCGAAGCGCACCGCCTGCGCCGGATCATATGACCCGGCGTTGCCGGTCCTCGGCTGCGCGCCGGACGGCGGCGCGACAGCACCGCCGATCAGCAGCGCCACGCCAGCCAGTCGTCGGGCGAGCGCCAAGACGCCCGCCCGAGGCGGCCGCGGGCACCGAGCGCGTCCAGGGCACCAACCGACATACAGGCGCCGCATCAGCGTGCTCTCCATGGTGCAACCCGCGGCAGCAGCAGCATGCCCGGAATGGCCAGTACGGTGCACAGCAGAAAGAACTCAAACCAGCCGATCTGCGCGACGATATAGCCGGCGCCGGCATTGGCGAACGTGCGAGGCACCGACGAGAGACTGGTGAACAACGCAAACTGCGTTGCGGTATAGCGCGGGTCCGTAGTGCTGGCGATGTACGCGGTGAACGCAGCCGTCCCCAGGCCTGTGGCGAACGCCTCGAGGCTGATGACCACGGCTAGTCCAGGCAGCGTATGGCCCGTGCGGGCGAGCGCCGCGAAGCCAAGCACCGCGACCATCTGCGCGACGCCGAAAATCCACAAGCTGCGCGCCGTGCCGATGCGCATTAGCCATAGGCCGCCGAGGATGCCGCCGGCAATACTCGCCCAGAAGCTGCTGGTCTTAGACACCAGTCCGATTTCAGTTTTCGTAAAGCCGATATCCAGGTAGAACGACGTCGCCAGCGACGTCGCCATGTTGTCGCCGAGCTTGTACAGGAAAACGAACGCCAGCACGATCAGCGCCTGCTTGGCACCGTCGCGCGCGACGAATTCGCGAAACGGCATTACCACGGCTTCCTCCAGCGTGCGTGGCAGTGTGCCCTGCACCTGCGGCTCGCGCACCACGAGCGCCGTCGCCACGCCAGGTAGCATGAACGCCGCGGTGACCGCGAAGACCGTCGACCATGCGAAGTGGTCCGCGAGGATCAGCGACAGCGAACCGGGTACGAGGGCGGCCAGCTTGTACGCGTTGACGTGGATCGCCGTGCCGAGGCCCTGTTCGGTATCTTTCAGCAACTCGCGTCGGTACGCGTCGAGTACGATGTCCAGACTTGCGCTGGCGAATGCAAGGGAGGCCGCGAGTACCGCCACCGTGCGGATTGAGTTGCTCGGCGACACGAAGCCCATGGCGACGACCAGCGCTAGCACGCCGAGCTGAGTCAGCAACATCCAGCCGCGCCGGCGCCCAGGGCGCCAGCGGCCAAACCTGGGCACGAAGCGGTCCATGAACGGCGCCCACACGAATTTCCACGTATAGGGAAACTGCAGCAACGCGAATAGGCCAATAATTTTGATATCGACGCCGCCGCTGCGCAGCCACGCCTGCACCAAATTCAGCAACGTAAACAGCGGCAGGCCCGACGTGAATCCAAGGAACACGCAGATCAACATGCGTGTGTTGAAGTAGGTTCGCCAGCCCGAGTGGGGAGCGTGTGCGGCCAGTGTGCGGGTTTCGTGAGGCGGAGTGGACATGGATCTGCGGTCAACGAACGGAGGTGGTCAAATTTTCTTGACGCGATAGACCGCAAGACTACCACGCCAGTTCGTCCCCCACCGGATTGCACGGCCGCCGTGTAGTACGGCCCGGTCCAGGATCCGGATGCCGACCTCCGGGGCGAGTGTTTCGAAGTCGCGGATTGTTAGCACGCGCACGTTCGGCGTGTTGTGCCACTGGTAGGGCAGCGACTTGGAGACCGGCATGCGGCCGTTGAGCACCGTGAGCCGATGCCGCCAGTAACCGAAATTTGGAAACGACACGATGCACTCTTTGCCGACCCGCACGGTCTCGCGCAGAATCGCCGCGGTCTGGTGGATAGTCTGCAGCGTCTGAGACAAAATCACGAAATCGAAGCTCTGGTCCTCGAATAGCCGCAGGCCGTCTTCCAGATTTTGCTGGATCACGTTGACGCCCTTTTGTGCGCAGCCGAGCACGCCCACATCATTGATTTCGATCCCGTAACCTTGCACGTCCAATTCCTCGGCGAGGATGGCTAGCAGCGAGCCATCCGCGCAGCCGGCATCGAGTACGCGCGCGCGCGGCTCGACCCAGCGTGCAATCATGCGGAAATCGGCGCGGGTGGACAGGGTATCGAAGGCTTGCTGGTTCATGCGCCGATCTCCGTGGCGATGCGTTCATAGTAGGCGCGCACCAGGTTGTGATAGCGCGCGTCGTCGAGCAGGAATGCGTCGTGGCCGTGCGGCGCGTCAATTTCGCCATAGGTCACGTTGCGCTTATGGTCGAGCAGCGCCTTGACGATTTCGCGCGAGCGCGCTGGCGCGAAACGCCAGTCTGTCGAAAAGCTGATCACGAGGTAGTCGGCTTGCGTTTGCGCGAGCGCCGCGGTCAGGTCGCCGTTGTACGCCTTGGCGGGGTCGAAGTAGTCCAATGCGCGCGTGATCAGCAAGTAGGTATTGGCGTCAAAATACTCGGCGAACTTGTCGCCCTGGTACCGCAGGTACGACTCGACTTCGAATTCGACGTCGAAATTGAAGTTGTAGGCATCCAGCGCCCCGTGCGCGCGGCGCAGCGCGCGGCCGAATTTCGCGGCCATGTCGTCGTCGGACAGGTACGTGATGTGCCCAATCATGCGCGCGACCCTGAGGCCGCGGCGCGGCTTGACGCCGTGCGCGTAGTAATCACCGCCATGGAAATCCGGATCTGACAGGATCGCCGAGCGGGCGACCTCGTTGAACGCGATGTTTTGCGCCGACAGCTTGGGCGTCGAGGCGATGACCACGCAATGTGCGACGCGCTGCGGATGCAGGGTGCTCCAGACGAGCGCTTGCATGCCACCGAGCGAGCCGCCCATCACCGCGGCAAAACGCTCGATGCCGAAATGATCGGCGACGCGCGCCTGCGCATTGACCCAGTCTTCTACGGTGATCACCGGAAAGCGCGCGCCATAGGGCAGGCCGGTGGCCGGATTGATGCTCATCGGACCGGTGGAGCCGAAGCACGAGCCGAGATTGTTCACGCCGATCACGAAGAAGCGGTCCGTGTCGAGTGGCTTGCCCGGACCCACCATGTTGTCCCACCAGCCGAGGTTTTTGGGCTCGTGTTCATACACGCCGGCCACGTGGTGTGACGCGTTCAGCGCGTGGCAGACGAGCACCGCGTTGGAGCGCGCGGCGTTGAGCGTACCATAGGTTTCAATCGTCAGTTCGTAGCCGGCGAGTGACAGGCCACTTTGCAGGTGCAGCGGTGTGGCGAAGTGGAGCGTTTGTGGAACGACGATGCCGATCGAACTCATACCCTTGCCTGTGTTGTTGCCCGCTTGTGCGGGCGGGCGGACAGCAAGTCGGCGAAGGGTCAAGGGCGCTGCGTGCATGGGCGCACGCATGGACCGCTGACGACCGCTTTAGCCGGATTTGTACTGAACCGCGTGGGTTCGCGCGCCCGCAATCAAGTCAGCAAATCGGCGCGCAGAGGAAAGCTTGTGGCTGACAAGTATAAACGAAATTGTTCCGCTGACGTAAGCGACGCAGGCATGGCCGCCAGCGCCTGTAGGATCTGCACGCGTTGCTTGCCTGGCTTGGGCGACGGGCGCGATCCTGTGGGCCGGCTGCGGCGCCGGACGGCGCGTGCGGCCCCGTGCCGTCCGTGGGCGAGGACCGGCGAGGTCGGTCAGTGCGCACGGCGATTCGGGCGCCGTGCCGGGGAGTCTGGGCTGCCGCATGGTGCCCTGCGCGATGCGTTTAGAGGCGTGTGAGTCGTAACGATTTTATCGAACGTACGCGGCGGTCGATATAGTGCGCACGTCCAGTGCCCGCCAGCGCCGGCGTGCCGCCCGATGCTCTGGGCACGGGTGGTAAGTGCCCAACCATCCATACGGTGCGTAGTCCCAGGCGCTTGTAGCGTTTTAAGTGCAAGCGGGTGTCTTCGACCAACGTTGCGTCGCGCGCCCGTACTCGCGTGCGGCGCAACGTGCGTCGCAGCATGCCGGCATCGGGTTTGGCATGCCAGCGGCCGCGGTACTGCATCTGCTCGATGGCGATTACCTGCTCAAACAGCTCGGAGATGCCTAGCGCGTCGAGCACGGCCTGCGCGTAGCGGCGCGGGCCGTTGGTCAGCAGGATTCGGCGCCCGGGCAGCGCGCGCAGTAGCCGGGCGAGTCCGCGCTCGGCGCGCAGCATCGAATGCAGGTCGTGGAATCGGTGGACCTGCGCGAGAAAATCGTCGGGATCGAGTAGATGGTGCCGCGCGAGTCCCAGTAGTGTTGCACCGTAGCGCTGCGTGTAGTGCACGCGCAGCCGGTCCGCTTCGTCCCGGCTGACCTGCAGCGCACGCTCGATGTAGTCGGTCATCGCCCGATTGATCTGCGGGAATATCGCGTGCGATGCGTGGTGTAGCGTATTGTCCAGGTCGAACAGCCAGACCGGGCCGCGCGGATGGGCAATGCGCCGCCGGCGGGCACGTGCGGCCATGGTCAGTGCGACCGGATCATCGTGCCGAATGCCTGCTCGGTCAGGATCTCGAGCAGCACCGAGTGCTCGATGCGTCCATCGATGATGTGCACGGAGCGCACGCCGCTCCTGGCCGCATCCAGGGCCGACGAGATCTTCGGCAGCATGCCACCGGAGATCGTACCGTCGGCAAACAGCGCATCGATCTCGCGCGCCGACAGGTCCGTGAGCAGTGTGCCACTCTTGTCCATCACGCCCGGGATGTTCGTCATCATCACCAGCTTTTCTGCGTTGAGTACGACCGCCAGCTTGCCCGCGACCAGGTCCGCGTTGATGTTGTACGCGAGCCCATCCTCACCGAAGCCGATCGGCGAGATGACGGGGATGAACGCATCGTCCTGCAGCGCTCGCACGACTGCGGGATTGATCGAGTCGACCTCGCCGACTTGGCCGATGTCGAGAAATTCACCCGGTTTTTCCCGGTCTGGCATGAGCAGCTTGCGTGCGTGGATCAGTCCGCCGTCCTTGCCCGTCAAGCCGACCGCGTGGCCACCAAAATGGTTGATCAGCGTGACGATGTCTTGCTGCACCTCGCCGCCGAGCACCCACTCGACGACCTCCATCGTTTCCTCGTCCGTCACGCGCATGCCTTGTATGAACGTGCCCTGCTTACCGATTTTCTTCAGTGCCTGGTCGATCTGCGGGCCGCCACCATGGACGATGACGGGATTGATGCCCACCAGCTTTAACAATACGACGTCGCGCGCGAAGCCTTGCTTCAGGCGCTCCTCCGTCATCGCGTTGCCACCGTACTTAATCACGACCGTCTTGCCGTGGTACTGGCGGATGTAAGGCAGCGCTTCCGCGAGGATTTCGGCCTTCAGCGCGGGTGAGATGGCAGGCAGATCGTGGGTGTCGGACATGGTGCGAGCGGACTGAGCAGGCAAACAACCGCGAATTGTACAGGACTGAGGTGTCGGCACGATGCCGCCCGGCAGGCTTTTTTGACTAGACTGTATCGGGCTAGGTGCGGCTACCCACTCGTCGTTGACGCTGTGCTCGGCGACCCAGGCGTGTGCGTCCCTCATGGAAAGCTTGGGTTTGACTTCGCGAGCGCTGCGCCGTGTCGGCGCTGCCAGTTTCAGAGCCCGTCCTCCCTTTGCCGGGGAGCGGCGCCGGGCGTCGCGTTCCCTTCGCACGACACAGGGCCACACGAATGGCACCGTGGACGACTGCGCGGGCCCGTCTTCAAGTGGCCGAAAGTGGCGTATCCTTCAGTGCCGTCTCGAGCGTGCAGGGCGCGGGCCGCGACTGCAGCGCGTCGGCGATTGCCTCCATCAACCGGGCGGCATGGGAACGAGCTGCACCCGCTTGCTTTTGCCGTGCCGCAACGCGGCCGGCGCGAAGTGTCGCTGCATGGCGCCGACAACAGCGACGCGATGGCCGTCGTTCTGGACGTGTGCGACGCGCTGTTTGACATCACCGGACATTGCCGCGAGATGCCTCGAGACTGAGGCCATCCGAGCGCGTTGCTCAAGCAAAAGCCGTTTTCTAGAGAGCTTTCAAGCGTGCGTCGCCCCGCTGCTTGATAAGCTTGCCCGGTTTTTCATGATGCGGGAATGGTTGGGGCTTGAACCCGACGCGATTTTCGGGAATGGCGCATGAGCCCGGCCCATGCGTGGGCCATGCTGTATTGCGCCTGCATGCGCTTGTGCGTATGCCTGCAACGCAATGGGTTCGACGGCGTGGCCCCCGAAGGCCTGGTTCCCGGGACAAAATGAGTTTTCCTCAAATGTCATGAAGCGCATCGGTTGGCGCGGGCGCAAATGGACGGGGAACTATCGCGGCTGGAGACGTTGCGGCATGCGGATGTGCCCGAGTTGCGGCATGTGGATGCGCCCGAGCATGTACGGCGCTTGTACGCGGATCGGCGCACAGGCGAGGTTGATTCGACAGACGATGCGGCGCACAGGCGCTTGCGTCATAGTGTCGCGAGCATGATCGAGCTTGAGGTGACTGCGGGGTTGTGCCACGTCAAACCGGTAAACTTGTCGCATGACACTGTATGCAAATCCCGGCCGGGTCAATCTCGGCCATATGTTCTGGCTCCGTTGCCTGGCCATCATTGGCCAACTGGTGACGATTGCCGTCGTGCAGATCGCCTATGGCGTGCATTTGCCGCTCACCGCGATGCTGATCGTTATCGCGTTGGAAGTGGTCTTCAACATTCTGACGTGGATCCGCGTGGCCCAAGCCAGGCCGGAAACGCACATCGAGCTGATGGGGCAGCTGTGGGTTGACCTTGGTGCGCTGTCCGCGCTGCTGTTCCTATCCGGTGGCACGACCAACCCGTTCGTGTCGCTGTACTTGCCCTCGCTGGCGATTGCGGCGGCGGTATTGCCGTGGCGTCTGGCCGCCTGGCTCGCGGCGTTTGCGGTCGCCTGCTATTGGCTGCTCGGCTTCGACTCGGTGCCGTTGAACATGGACAATCCGGCCAACCTGTTCGATTACTACCGGGCCGGCATGTGGGTGAACTTCATGGTCAGCGTCGGACTGATCTCGTGGTTTGTCTCGCGCATGTCGTCCGCGTTACGCAAGGGGGATGCGGCGTTGGGCGAGGCGCAGGAGCGGCTGTTGCGCGACGAGCGGGTGGTGGCGTTGGGCGCGCAGGCCGCCAGCGTCGCGCATGAGATCGGCACGCCCCTGTCAACTATCGCGATGGTGGCCGAGGAGTTGCGTGACCTGTCCCACACCGACCAGGCGCTTGCGCCCTACCAAGCCGATTTCGACCTGCTCGAGCAACAGCTGGCGTTGTGCCGCTCGGCGCTCGCCCGGCTGCGTACGCGGGCGGCGTTGCCCACCGGCCAGCAACCGGTGGCCAGTTGGCTCGACGCATTCATCGAGCAATGGCGGTTGCGTCACCCGCATGTAAATTTCTCGCGGATCGGCACGGCGCCCGCCGACGTGTTGGTCGCCGATACCGTGGCGGTCGGGCAGATTCTGACCATCTTGCTGGACAATGCGGCTCGAGCCAGCCGCGAATCAGTGACGTTGGAGGTGGCGCGCGACGGCGGCATGCTGGTCTTTGACATTCGCGACCGCGGTCCCGGCATTGCGCCTGAACGGCGCGCCAAACTTGGGCAGGCACCGGTCGAAAGCACGCAAGGGGGCCACGGTGTGGGCTTATATCTCGCGTTTACGACAGCGGCGCGGCTGGGCGGCTCGATCGAGCTGACCGAGTTGCCGCAGCCGGCCACCACGGGCACCCGCGCAATACTGCGCCTGCCCGCGATCCGAGCGCATTCAAGTGGAGAAGCACAATGAGCGAAATGAACTTTCTGGTGATCGACGATGACGAGGTATTCGCTGGCATCCTCGCGCGCGGTCTGACCCGGCGCGGCTATACCGTTCACCAAGCGCACGACCGCGACAGCGCGCTGAAGCTTGCCGATGCGCTGCCGTTCGGCCAGATCACGGTCGATCTGAACCTGGGCAATGATTCGGGGCTGCATTTGATCGCGCCACTGCGCAAGCTGCAGCCCGAGGCGCGGATTCTCGTGCTGACCGGCTATGCGAGCATTGCGACGGCGGTGCAGGCCGTCAAGGATGGCGCGGACAATTATCTAGCCAAGCCCGCCAACGTGGAGACGATTCTGGCGGCGTTGCGCGTGGACGCCAGTGAGTCGCAAGCAGAGGAGGCGCTCGAGAATCCGATACCGCTGTCGGTGGCGCGGCTCGAATGGGAGCACATCCAGCGCGTGCTGTCCGACAACGGTGGCAATATTTCGGCGACCGCGCGTGCACTGAACATGCACCGCCGCACGCTGCAACGCAAGCTGGCGAAACGGCCAGTGAAGCAATGAGCGATGCACGCACGGCGGTGAGCCGCGTTATAGCACGTAGCGTGACAGGTCTTCGTCCTGCGACACATCGTTCAGCGCGCGGTCCACGTACGCGGCGTCAATCTTGACCGATTGGCCCGAATGGTTGCCGGCCGAGAACGAAATGTCTTCGAGCAGCTTTTCGATCACCGTGTACAGCCGCCGCGCGCCGATGTTCTCAGTCTTTTCGTTAACCGAAAAGGCGATTTCTGCCAGGCGCTTGATGCCGTCGTCGGCAAACTCCAGGTGCACGTCTTCGGTCGCGAGCAGGGCCTGGTATTGCTTGACCAGGCTCGCATCGGTGCGTACCAGGATCGATTCGAAGTCACCGACCGACAGCGAATCGAGTTCGACGCGGATCGGAAACCGTCCTTGCAGTTCGGGAATGAGATCGCTCGGTTTGGCCAGGTGAAACGCCCCGCTGGCAATGAACAGGATGTGGTCGGTCTTCACCATGCCGTACTTGGTGTTGATCGTCGTGCCTTCCACGAGCGGCAGCAGGTCGCGCTGCACGCCCTGGCGTGACACCTCGCCGCCGCCCGCTTCCTGACGCGACGCAATCTTGTCGATCTCGTCGAGGAAGACGATGCCGTTCTGTTCGGCGTTCTGTACCGCGCGGGTCTTGATATCTTCTTCGTTGACCATCTTGGCGGCTTCCTCATCGGTCAATAGCTTCAAGGCTTCCTTGATCTTGACCTTGCGGTGCTGCTTCTTGCCGCCGCCGAGATTGGCGAACATCGAACGGATTTGCTCCGTCATTTCCTCCATGCCGGGCGGGCCCATAATGTCCATACTGGCCTGTGGCGCCTCGATGTCGAGTTCGATTTCCTTGTCGTCGAGCTGGCCTTCGCGCAGCCGCTTGCGCAATGTCTGGCGCGTCGCGTTCTCGCGCTCGCTTTCCTCGCTGGTCGGGCTGAAGCCAACGGGGCGTGCCTGCGGCAGCAGGATGTCCAGGATGCGGTCCTCCGCCAGGTCCTGCGCCTTCGTGCGGACCTGACGCATTGCCGATTCGCGTGTTTGCTTGACCGAGATATCGATCAGGTCGCGCACGATGCTATCGACATCGCGTCCGACGTAGCCGACTTCCGTGAACTTTGTGGCCTCGATCTTGATGAACGGCGCGTCGGCGAGCTTAGCCAGGCGTCGCGCGATTTCGGTCTTGCCCACGCCAGTCGGTCCGATCATCAAAATGTTCTTCGGGGTGATTTCCTGGCGCAACGGGTCCGGCACCTGCTGACGGCGCCAGCGGTTGCGCAGCGCGACCGCGACGGCGCGCTTGGCGCGGCCCTGGCCGATGATGTGCTTGTCCAGTTCGGAGACGATTTCAGCGGGGGTCATGGTAGTCATGTTCGGCATCCTTCAGGTGGCGCCGGGCCTGAATCGGCCCGCAAGCCTCGATGCGCAGGCATAATGGGCCGCGCATGGTCGCCCGGCACCCGGCTTCATTTATTCGATGGTTTCGATGACGCGGCTGTGATTCGTATAGATACACATGTCGCCGGCAATCGCGAGCGACTTTTCGACGATGTCGCGCGCGCTCAGCTCAGTGTTCTGCGCGAGTGCGCGGGCCGCAGCCTGCGCGTATGCGCCGCCCGAGCCGATGGCGCAAATGCCACCTTCCGGATCCAGCACGTCGCCGTTGCCGGTAATCACCAGCGTCGTTTCCGTGTCCGCGGCGATCAGCATCGCTTCCAGGCGGCGCAGCATGCGGTCGGTGCGCCAGTCCTTGGCCAGTTCGACAGCGGCGCGGGTCAGGTTGCCCTGGTGCTTTTCCAACTTGCCTTCGAAGCGGTCCAGCAGCGAGAATGCGTCCGCGGTGCCGCCGGCGAAACCCACCAATACCTTGCCACCGTAAATGCGCCGCACTTTCTTGGCGCCGCCCTTCATGACGATGTTGCCCAGCGTCACCTGACCGTCGCCGCCTAATGCAACGCTGTTGCCTCGCCGTACCGAGACGATGGTTGTGCCGTGATATTGCTCCATGTGAATTCCTTTAAAGCGGGGTCGCGTGCCAGCGGCGCAGGACAGGACTGAAGTCGCGCGTTCCGACCTATTTTAGGGCGGTTGGCCCAATATCAAGGCGTGCGCACGCGGCGCGGTATCGATATTGACGCAACGCGCGCGCAATGCTCGTGCAATAAGCGCACGCCATAAAAAAGGCACGCCTATCGCGTGCCTTCCGACGGGAGTCGGCCGGACCGTACCGCGCGCCATGCAGGCGCACCACGCTTTAGTCGCCGAACAGCTTCTGGCGCAGTTCGCGGCGCTCCTGCGCCTCGAGCGACAGCGTCGCAGTCGGCCGCGCGAGCAGGCGCGGAATGCCGATCGGTTCGCCCGTTTCCTCGCACCAGCCATAGTCACCGGTTTCGATCCGCGCGAGCGATTGCTGCACCTTCTTCAACAGCTTGCGTTCGCGGTCGCGGGTGCGAAGCTCAAGCGCGTGCTCTTCTTCGATCGTCGCGCGATCGGCCGGATCGGGCACAATCACGGTTTCCCGAAGATTTTCCGTTGTCTGCCCGGCATTGCGCAGGATTTCCTCCTGCAACTGTTCGAGCCTGTGCTTGAAGAAAGCGAGCTGATCCTCGTTCATGTAATCCTTGTCGCTCATCTTCAGGATTTCGGCTTCGGTCAAAAGTCGTGTCGTCGTCATCTGGCTTGCTGTCTTCATTGTGAGGCGATGCATCAAGCATTGCCCACTTACCATTGCCCGCAATTGCGGCGGCCGAGTGCCTTGCGGCGGCCACGCTGGATTCGTCGTGGCAGGTGCGGCGGCCGTTGCGGGGCCGAACTCCTTCTGGCGCCGCGTCGTTATCATTCTCCAGTGGGCACGTATTGTAACTGAACCACAATCGGTGCCAATAGCGGCGGAAAACCCTGTCCGAAACGGTATTTCGCGGTCCGACAGCGGACTTCCGGCGTCGTTGCGAATGTCTCAATATACGCCAAAAGAAATGAAATCTCGACCAAGCCGCCCCTTATTTACCAATGCGAGATACCGCCGCTACACCGAGGTAGAGAGGTCGGCGCGCGATCTCGTGCGCTGCCGCGACCCAGTGACCTGGCGCACGACGTTGTTACGCCACGCACGCGTCCAGGCCGTCGGTAATCAGATCTTGAGGCAGGTCCACGCCAATGAACACCATCTTACTGGTCTTCTTCTCAGCCGGTAGCCAGCGCGCGGCCAAGTCGCTGCCCATCATCTGATGTACGCCCTGGAATACCACCTTGCGCTCGATTCCCTTCATGAACAGCACGCCTTTGTAGCGGAGTAAGCGCTCACCGTAGATTTGCAGGATCCCGCCGAGGAAATCCTCCAATTTTTGGGGATCGAACGCCCGGTCGCTGCGGTACACAAACGATTGAATCTTGTCGTCGTGATGCGCATGGTGGTGACCGTGCGTACAATGGCCATGATCATGGTCACAATGCTCGTGCTCGTGCTCGTGGTGGTGCACGTGATCGTGCCCGTCCTCGGCGAGAAAATCCGGGTCAATTTCAAGCTTCGCGTTCAGGTTGAATCCGCGCAGGTCAAAAATCTCCTTGATATCGGCGTTGCCGAAATTGACCACCTGAATTGGCGCCTTTGGGTTCATATGCAGCAGTCGATGGCGCAGATCGGCGAGCGTCGCCTCGTCCACCAGATCGGCCTTTGTGATGAACAAGCGATCGGCGAAGCCCACTTGACGTTGCACGACCTCGTGTTCGTCAAGCTGCTGGTTAGCGTGCTTCGCGTCGACCAGCGTGATCACTGCGTCGAGCAGGAATTCGTCGGCGATCGACTCATCGATAAAGAACGTCTGCGCGACCGGCCCCGGATTGGCCAAGCCCGTGGTCTCGATCACTACCCGGTCGAACTTGAGCTTACCTTCGCGCTTTTGCTCGGACAGGTCCGACAACGCACGGGATAGGTCGCCGCGGATCGTGCAGCAGATGCAGCCATTGCTCATTTGCACGATTTGTTCCGCCGACTCCTGCACGAGGATGTCGTTGTCGATGTTCTCTTCGCCGAATTCGTTTTCGATCACGGCGATTTTCATACCATGCGGCTCGTTTAGGATACGCTTGAGCAGCGTGGTCTTACCGCTGCCGAGAAAGCCGGTCAGGATGGTGACGGGAATCATATTCATCGTCGATCGTCTGTCTTTACTTACGTGAAGTTTCGTGGAATTTTTGAGTAGGTCCGCGTGAGCGCAACGCGAAATGTTCTATTGAAGCACAAATGCGATGGCAGCGTTGTGATCGGTGTCGCTCACCGATGATGTGGCGGCTGGGTGGCCCACGAAGGAGTGCTTGCCCGGGGATGGCTTGCCAATTTCATCCAGTACAGATCGCGCGGCTCGATGCGGCACCCTTACCTGCATGAATTCCATAAAGTATGAATAAAATGACCTGTGAGGACATGCATATCCGATGGGGCAGTCCGTATTTTTATGAATGTTTGACGAATAATTCATCGCAGCCCTCTCTGCTTCGCTGAGCGTCGAACAATGCCTGATTTAAGCAATTTCCCAACTGAGCGCGATGATGAGCATCATTCATTATAGTGGCATGGTTGCCAGGAATTTGAATGGTTTTGATCCCATTGGGGGACGTAATCGCTTGCCATCCTCGGTCCGAAGGCAATGACACACGCTCCTCAGTGGAGCCAGGACGCCGCATTGATGTAGGAAGTGGCAATGTTTCGGTTGAATAAAGTTGGTGCACGGTAATAGGTAAGGGTCGGGGTTCATAGGCGATCAACTGTCGTGTGATATGGGCATGAAATTCCCACCTTTCAGCCTCAGTGCAGGCAGACAAGCCTCGAGGAAAGAGTCCCAATCGTTGGACTTCTTCTATCAGTTGAACTAGCTCCATGTGGTCAGCATCGCGACGCAATCTTCCAATCAGTGTGGGAGATTCGACTTTAAATGCATATTCGACATAATCGAGAAAGAGCGACTTTGTCTGAGTTGGCCATGCTCGAAGGCAGTACGGCGCCAGTGTGTCGATGAGTCCGACAAAGGCTACCTCGTCGCCGTTGGCCAATAAAACCTCTGCGATGGTATAGGCGAGTATGCCTCCCCCCGAATATCCAATAAGGCGGTACGGTCCCGTCGGTTGGACAGCTTTTAAGAAAGAAATCAGATAAGAAGCCAAATCTTTTGCCGTGGCCGGGGGGGACTCTCCCACCGAAGGCCAAGGTAAGCCATAGATAGGCCAACTGGCATCAAGATGTGGAGCCAGTGCGAAGGCATAGGAATAGTCGCCCAAACCCGTGGGTACGAAGAAAATGGGCAACCCGGTTCCGCCGGCGCGGACGTTAATGACACGTGAAAGCGGCCCGACATCAGAGGTGGGCGTGATATGCGAAGCCAAGTTCCCCAGTACTGGAAACTGAAAAATATCCTTAAGCGCAACGTAATAGCCATAATCAGCCATGCGGTTAACCAGCAACACCGCTAGCAGGGAGTGCCCACCCAAAGCGAAGAATGCATCATGCCGACTGACCTGCTCAACACCGAGCAACTCGCTCCATAGGGACGCGAGCAGTGTTTCGATTTCGCCCTGCGGCGCCGCGTAGCATGAGGTATGGGCCCATGCATCGCCGCTCGGCGCCGGGAGGGCTTTGCGGTCGAGCTTGCCGTTGGGCGTGAGAGGCAGTGCGTCGAGCCGAACGAAGGCGGCGGGGATCATGTACTCGGGTAGCCGGGTCTCGAGATGAGCCCGCAGTGCATTCGCGGGCGAAGCATCGACAGGTGCGCCCTCGCGCAGCGTGACATAGGCGACAAGACGTGTCTGGCTCTGCTGTCCATCACGCGCGAGCACGATCGCATCGCGCACCTCGGGATGCGTCGCAAGCTGGACTTCGATCTCATCGAGTTCGACGCGAAAACCGCGGATTTTGACCTGGTGGTCGTTGCGGCCCAGGAACTCAAGCGTGCCGTCAGTCAGGTAGCGGACCATGTCACCCGTCTTGTACATCCGTGCATCGGGTACATGGGTGAACGGATCAGGCAGGAAGCGTTCGAGGGTCAGATCGGGGCGGTTCAGATAACCGCGCGCGACCCCAGCTCCACCAATATACAATTCACCGACCGCGCCTGGCGGCACGGGTTGCATCCACGCGTCCAGAATATAGATCCGTGTGTTGGCGATCGCGCGGCCGATCGAGCGCCATCGGCCATCATGGCGGGTGACCTCGTGCGTCGTGGCGCTAATCGTGGTTTCGGTCGGACCATAAGTATTTAACAAGCGCGGCCGATGGCCATCGCCGGCAAACCACGCGCTCCATGCTGATGCACTCAACGTGTCCCCACCCACGATGACCACGCGCACACTGTCCGGGATGGGTGCTTTTTCCTGGATCAATTGCGCCCAGAACTGGGTAGGTAAGTTCACCACGCT
Source organism: Mycetohabitans sp. B8 (assembly GCF_021991875.1). GTDB lineage: Bacteria > Pseudomonadota > Gammaproteobacteria > Burkholderiales > Burkholderiaceae > Mycetohabitans. The sequence continues at coordinate 14,736 of NZ_JAHLKR010000001.1, read as the reverse complement.
GATGCGGTTGGCCTCGCAAAGGGTCCAAAATTGCCGGGCTCCTGCCAACCAGGTGTCGCTACGCAGTACCAATGTCGCGCCGCTAGTCAAAGTGGAGAAAATCTCTTCGACCGACGTATCAAAAGATAGCGAGGCAAATTGCAGCGCTCGGTCCTTCGCGCTGAGTCTAAGCGCCCGGGCCATTGCTGTAACTTGGTTCACCACACCGCTGTGCTGGATCATCACGCCTTTCGGTCGGCCCGTAGAGCCCGACGTATAGATCACATAGGCCAAGTGATGCGCATTGAGCCCTACTTCTTGAGCGTCGAGATTGTTTGCACTCCGGTCCCTCCATTGCACAGCATGAGCCTGCAGATCCAGTACTGGTACACCAGCTCCCAGGCGTTGTGCCACGGCGGTATGCAGTGCTTGTATGCTGAGTACGGCCACTGGCGTGCTGTCCGTCACCATGTCAGCAAGACGTTCGGGTGGGTAAGTGGGATCTAGCGGCACATAAGCGCCACCCGCTTTGAGCGTGGCGAGCATGCCAATCACCATCTCCGGGCTGCGCTGCACATACAGCGCCACGCAACTGCCGGGACGTACGCCCAAGGCCCTCAAATGGTGTGCGAGCCGGTTGGCTCGCGCGTTCAGCTCCTTATAACTGAGCGTCTGATTCTCGACTATCAGCGCAGTGGCGTCCGGTGTGCGCTCCACCTGCGCTTCGAACAGCTGGTGCACGCACAGATGCGACGGATACTCACACTCAGTCGCGTTCCACTCAACCAGTAACCGCCGTCGTTCCGCGGCATCAAGCAGGTCAATGCTCTTAATCGGCCGCGACGGATCGGCAGCGAGCGTTTCCAGCAGCTTAACAAACCGGCGTTGGTGGGCAATCAGTTCATCTGCCGTATAGCATGCAGAATTGGCGTTGCAGTCAACCCGTAGCCGAGGGTTGTCCGGCAATAGATAGACTCCGAGCATGAGATCTTCGATTGGACCATTGAGTAGATTATGGTTCGTCGATGTGTGTCCCCCGAAAGACAAGTTGTAGTCAAACGGCATGATATTGACCGTGGTACTGAACAGTGGCTGACTGGATATCCGTGCAAGCTTGCGCCGCAACGCTTCACTCGGATAGCGCTGATACCGAAGCCCGCGTTGAATGCCTTGTGCTATTTGCTGCATCAACGACGATAGGTTCATGTCCGGTTGCACGTTCAACCGAAGTGGCACAACATTCGCGACCATGCCCGGGGTATGGCGGTCAGCGCCGAAGCGGGCTGTGACCGGCAGACCCAATACCACGTCCTGCGTACCCGTCATTCGATGAAGATAGGCGGCCATAGCAGCTGTGACAAGCTGTGCCAGCCGGCTAGCATCAGCTGCGTAATCGCCTATCGACTGAGATGAAAGATAGCTTGTCTGACGAATCCGGTGCTGCAAAGAGGAAGCGGCCCGACTTGCCAGTGTTGTGGGTTCGGGCCAGTCCGTACAGTACTGGAGCCAGTATGCTTCGTCGCGCGTCCATTGATTGCCAGTGCGGTACTGAGCGTCGCTCTCTAGCAACTGGCGTACTGATCCAAAAGGACACGGCTCCGGTTCGACTTTGTCGCACATCGCGCTGTATACATGGGCGACGCGTTGAGCGATGAGATGCATACCCACTCCGTCCATCACGATATGGTGATAGAACTGGTACCACAACACTCGGTCCGAGGCGATTTTCAACACCGCATAATGGAAAAGCGGACCGCATAAAATATCCACGGGCCGCTCATAATGGGCTTGCATCCATGCTTCAGCGGCTGCTTTGGGATCCGCTTCTGCACTGAAGTCAACCAGTGGCAACGACCATGGTGGTGAGTCGACATACTGACGCAGACCGCCATCGCTTTCGATGAAGCGCAAACGCAGGATTTCCGCTTCATTGATCACTTGCCGCAGCGCAGTTTCAAACAGAGAGGGTTCAATGGCGCCGTGAATGGTCGTGTACTGGGCGATGTGATAGACAGGGGCGTTTGTATGGATTTGCTGGGCGAGCCAGATCTCTGTTTGCGCAGTAGTTAACGGACAGGTAAGCGGGGTAACGTCAGCAGACATCAATATCTCCAAAATCCAGGTAGGAAAAACTGGACTGACTTCGAGTTTGTCAGTGAGATAACTACTCGGCCCATGTTGGCAGAGCGGCGCGCGCAATAGGTCATGGACGCTCTCCAGAAAACTGTTGGGTTGAGCGCCAAGCTTAAGTTAAGGCACCTATCCCGCTCACGCTTTGCTATTTCATCGTTTTGCCTCCGCCATACAGTGCACGCGGTTACGAGGCTCGACTGTTGTGCGTACAGATTGAGTTGGCTAAAGCAAAAGTACTATAAAGTATCTATCGAGAGAGTCCAAGCTTCTTGCCATTATTTGCACCGCTAAGTTGCGAAGTTGGCGAGCCTATAGATCCATCTGTGTGGCACGTCAAGCCCCGACTTCTGGGCGCCATGTTTGGTAGAAATGGATCAGGCGAAATTTCGAAAAAAACCTCAAACGGATGGTTTTTAAATCGTTTGTTGCGCAAACGTGCTAGGTCAGTGTATGCCAAATCGGACATGGCTAAATTCATGGGACCCGCGGTTGATGAAACTCAGCCAATACAAAGCTTGATTTTTTTGAGTAGGTGCTCTATACCTATAGGCCTGCAGTGAAATCTACGCGCGTACTAGCAGTTGAGTGCCGTAGTTCGGTCCTAGAGGGCTGGTGGTAAGAGGTGACTCGTCAGGGGCGCAGGCGCATCATAGTGTTTAGCTTCTGTTTCATGAAAGCGTTGTCTGGAGTGAGCAAACATGACGAAGTACGGGTTTTACGCCGGTTGTACTAGCATTAGAAGTGAGAACCTGGTCTTAGCGCAGTACAGCGTTACCCTCGCAAGGCTGAGTGCATACGATGTCCTCGATGTGGGTTATCGGCACGGCTTCATCCGCGGTGTGGGGCGGCTGATGCCCAAAGCGCCGATTCGCGGGTTGATAACTTTTCTTTTCCAAGCGGGCCAAAGCAGGCGATCGTTGGTTGATCGTGTTCAGCGCTGTGCATATCGCATGGGTGCGTGGCCCGCAATCATGGCAATAAAGTTGCGCGAATGCGTGCCGCAAAGACTCGGCGTTGCATCAGCTGCCTGATCGGCATGCATCAACTGGGCGATCCAGTGAGCCACGTAAAGATGCTATGTCGCGATACGCTCAAAGCAGCGGATATTGCTTGCATAAAAATTGACCTTCTTCATTGAAAATAAAAAAGGTGTAGATAATATTTTTTTGGTGTATTGGGATTTTTAAAAATCTTGTTTTAGATGAATTTCGCTAGCTGCTAGCCTGGGCGGGGCAGCTATTAACAGCTATGTATGAGAAGCTGTAGTGGGGTTGAAAATTTATTTGAAATTGGTTGGCAGTACTATATAGTTGGGCGGACAATAAGCGTGAGAGGGTAAGGTCAAGCTAGTCTATATGGCCTATTTGCCGAGATAGTGCGGCTGCGGTTTCCGGCTAAGCATGCAACTGTTTTAAAGGGATGATACAGGATGTACATTGCTTACGTTTTCCCCGGCCAGGGCGCCCAGTTCAAAGGGATGGGCACCGAATTATTGGACGCGTTTCCAACGTATGTTAGAGAAGCAGACAGGATACTTGGTTATTCAATCAAGTCGCTTTGCCTAGAAGATCCGCGTGGGGTGCTGAGCCAGACCGAATACACCCAGCCCGCGTTGTATACGATTGGCGCTTTGACGTATCTCGAACGCAAGCAAAACGGTGGCGCCGAGTCTGCCGCTTATCTTGCTGGCCATTCGCTCGGCGAGTATTGCGCGCTCTTTGCCGCCGGCGCATTCGACTTTTCGACCGGGCTCACGCTCGTCAAGCGCCGTGGCGAGCTGATGAGCCAGGCGCCGAAAGGGGCGATGGCAGCAATCATCGGCCTGAGCGTCGAAGCGATCCGCGATATTTTGCGACAGGCTGATTTGGAAGCGGTCGATCTCGCGAACATTAATTCCGGCAATCAGATCATTCTGTCCGGTCTCTACGATGACATTCATTCAAGCCGGATGGCGTCAATGTTCGAGAAAGCGGGCGCGACATTCGTCCCGCTGAATGTGAGCGCAGCTTTCCATTCCCGCTATATGCGCAACGTCGAGCGGCAATTTTCCGACTACCTTGCGGCCTTCACGCTGCGACCGTTGTGTGCTGATGTCATCTCGAATGTGACGGCCCGGCCTTATCCGCGGGAAGGTTACGCTGACTTGTTAAGCAAGCAAATTTCGAGCCCGGTGAAATGGTATGAAACCGTGTCGTGGTTGCTCGCGCACGGCTGCGAGCGCATCGAGCAGCTCGGTCCGGGCACGGTACTGACGAAGCTCACAACGTCAATTAAAGCGGCGCCGATGAGGATTGACGCCCATTCCATGCCTGTTTCGTCGCCCCCCAAAAAACGCGGCGCGAACCGTGCGCTGTTCATGTACGGCGGGCAAGGTACCCAGTATTTTCAGATGGGGCGACAGCTCTACGATAAACATTCGGTGTTTCGGCAGCACTTCGACGCGTGCAGCGCGTTAGTCGAGCCAGAGTTGGGGCAATCACTTGTTCAGATTGTCTACGATGATGCGCGCCAGGTTTATGACCCGTTCGATTCAATCCTCCACACACACCCGGCGCTCTTTAGCGTGGGTTATGCGTTGACGGCTGTGCTGCGGGAAGAAGGTATCGAGCCGCAGGCGGCGCTCGGATATAGTCTCGGCGAATACGTTGGATTGACCGTGGCAGGCTATTTGTCTTGGCAGGACGGTCTGCGTCTTACGATGCGGCAAGCTCGGTTGATTATGAACATGTGCCCGAAAGGCGGCATGCTCAGTGTGCTTACACCGCTTGCGCACTTTGACACTCATCCCGAGATTTACGATGGCGTGGAGCTCGCTGGCGTAAATTTTGACGAAAACTTCTGTGTGTCGGGCCCGCGGGCCGTACTGGATCGAACCAAGGCGAAGCTGACTGAAGCAGGCGTGCTGTCAATTGATTTGCCGGTCCAATATCCGTTCCATTCAAGCTACATCGGATCGATGCGCGATGAAATAAAGGCGCTTGCTGTTGACATTGTGCCGCGTTCACCGCGCATTCCGTACTATTCGCCGACCTATGGGCGAATGATTGACGAGCGTGATCTCACCGACCTAGGTGAGTATGTCTGGAATATCGTGCGCAAGCGGGTGGATTTTTACCGGCTCATTCGGACGCTCACCCTCGATACGCCATCGCGCGTTTTTCTTGACCTGAGTGCGTCCGGATCGCTGGCTAATTTCATCAAGTACATATCGCGCGGCTCGACGCGGCACCATCACGTAATCAACCAGTTCGGCAAGGACCTGGATAACCTGGCTGCCTTGCGTCAAGCGTTTGCAGACCTTCAAGAAACTGAATATGTTGGCTGACCATGTTTCATCGGCATGGAACCGCACGGCGCGCGATATCGACGTCGATGTCGGATTCCATCATATTTTCGAAACAGTGGCGAGCGCACGGCCGGACGCGCTGGCAATCAGCGATGGCGAGCGTGCGCTCAGTTACGCCGAGCTAAACGAACGTAGCGCGCGCCTCGCCACCTACCTTGGTCTACGGGGGATCGGGCCTGGCGAGAAGGTAGCGATCTTCATGGACCGCTCGATCGATCTCGTGGTCGCCATGCTTGCAATCGCCAAGGCGGGCGCGGTCTATATACCGGTGGATCCTGGGTTTCCAGAGCAGCGGTTGCGCGGCATGCTCGAGGACAGCGCGACGACGCTCGTTCTTACGCACTCCGCACTGCAGTCTAGAGCGGGCACGCTCGTCGATCACCGATGCGAGTGCGTGCCACTGGACGCGCACTGGCCGCAAATTTCGATGTGCGACGCCCAGCCGTTTGCCCCCCCGCTTTGCGATGAGCAATTGGCTTATGTCATTTACACGTCCGGTAGCACTGGGCAGCCTAAGGGTGTCATGATCGGGCATCGCGCATTGACGAATTTTTTGCTGTCGATGGCCGAAGTGCCCGGCATGACGCATGACGACGTATTGTTCGCGGTAACGACGCATTGCTTTGACATTTCCGGGTTGGAATTACTGCTGCCGCTCGTCACGGGCGGTCAGTGTTGGCTTTGCCCGACCGACGTGGCCTCAGATGCACATCGGCTGATTGCGGCGATCGAGCACGTCAAGCCGACGATCATGCAGGCGACGCCAACCACTTGGATGATGCTGTTCAATGCGGGATGGACGAACGCTGAGCAAATCCGGATCCTTTGCGGTGGAGAGCCGTTGCCCGAGACGCTGAAGGGCTTCTTTGAGCGAACGAGCCGCGACGTTTGGAACATGTATGGGCCAACCGAGACGACGATCTGGTCGACCGTCGGGAAGCTCGATGCGGGACAGCCCGTGACGATCGGCCGGCCGATCGCTAATACACGGGTCTATATTGTGCGCGACGATGGCAGCTTGAGCGATGTGGGTGAGGCGGGTGAATTATGCATCGCGGGGCTAGGACTCGCTCAAGGCTACCTGAATCAGCTCGAGCTGACAGCTGAGAAATTTGTTGACAATCCATTCGAGCCCAGCGGCAAGTTGTACCGTACGGGCGACCTCGCGCGTTGGCAGGCCGATGGCACAATCGTTCATCTCGGGCGCATCGACAATCAAGTCAAAATTCGCGGCTATCGAATCGAGACAAGCGAGATCGAAGCGCATTTGGATGCCCACCCCAATATACGACGCTCTGTTGTGGTAGCAAGGGAACATCTCGGCGTGCAGCAACTCATCGCGTATTGCGTTGCCGAGGATACGGTTCAGCAAGGGCGCTTACCCGCTGACGCGCTGCGTGATTATCTGACTGCGCGCCTACCCGGCTATATGGTGCCTGCGTTCATCGTCCAAATCGACGAAGTCCCACTTACGCCGAACGGCAAGACCGACCGTAAGGCGTTGGCGCAGCGCCCTGTTTCCGCTGCTGGCACCCGCATATCCGCTCTCGGCAACGATGAGGTGATGCATTTCATCATTGACGAATGGAGCCGGCTGCTCGGTGTGGTTGATATTGATACGGATAGTCGTTTTCAGGACATCGGGGGCGATTCGGTTGCGGCAAATCTCTTCGTCACCCATCTCAACAAGACGTTCGGCTGCGCGTTGACGTTATCGGCGCTGAAGGATCACCCGACGCCGGCGGATATCGCGCGGCTCGTACTGGCGCCACGTGCGCGGCAGGCGAGCGAACTGGGGGGCGAGCGTAAGCATGCGTTCGCACAGTCGCGTCAACGGGCTCACGACGATTTGCGTAACGAACGGCGACAGCAAGTGTCACGCGCGCAAAGTGAGCCCACCCATGCGCCCGAAGCGCCGGCGCGTCGCGCCGGGCGGCACGACGTTGCGATTGTCGGTATGGCTGGCAAATTCCCGCTCGCAGACACCCCCGATGATTTTTGGACCCATATCGCTGCGGGTCGCAATTGCGTGTCGGCTATCGATGAGGCGCATGCAAAATGGTGGGACGACACCGGCGCGGCGCGCCCACGCGGATTATGGGCGGGGCTGATATCGGGAATTTTCGAGTTCGATCCGGCATTTTTCCGGATCGCGCCGAGAGAAGCCGAGTTGATGGACCCACAACAGCGCCTGATGCTGATGTGCGCATGGCACGCGCTGGAAGATGCAGGTATTGCGCCTGAAGTATTTCGTGAGCGGCGCACGGGTGTCTTCGTTGCCGCGTCGCAGAATGACTATGCAATCCACGCAGCAAGGATTGCCAAGAATAAGAGCTATCTCGTCACCGGGCATATGGCCTCGATGATTCCGCATCGAATCTCGCATGCGCTCGACTTGTTTGGCCCGAGCGAATGCATCGAGACGACGTGCTCGTCGTCGCTCGTCGCGCTACACCGCGCAGTTAGAGCGATCCGCGATGATGAATGCGAGCAGGCGATTGTGGGCGGCATCAACTTGCTCATTTCATCGGATTATTTCGACAGTTACGGGGCGATGGGCCTGCTCAGTGCCGACCAGCGAACAGCGACATTCCAACCCGATGCAAGCGGTTACGTTCGCGCCGAAGGGTTCGGTGCCGTGATACTCAAGCCACTCGAGCAAGCGATCGACGATCACGACACGATCCATGCGGTCATTAAGGGAACGAGTGTTAATCACGGGGGCGCAGCGGCGTCGCTGACAGCGCCCAGCGTCAAGGGCATGGCGGCGGCGATATGCGACGCGATTGCCGATAGCGGTGTCGCAACCGATACGATTCGCTATATCGAGGCGCATGGTACGGGTTCAGTTGCGGGTGATGATGCCGAGATCGACGCGCTGTGGTGCGCCCTCGAGCGGATGACGGGCACCGGCGCGGCGCGCCGTGCCTACGCGCTCGGCGGCCTGAAGCCTTGCATCGGACATGCTGAAATTGCGTCGGGCATGGCTGCGTTGTTCAAGGTCGTGCTGGCGATGCGTCACGGCGTTATTCCAGGCATACCCGGCATTCGTGACGAGGACGTGGACTCGCGCTGGCCCGACAGTGCATTTTGTTTCAGCGCGGACAATCGTGCGTGGGAGCGTGCGCGAGACGCGGGCGGAGCGCCGCTGCCTAGACGCGCTGGAATTAATGGCTACGGGTTTGGCGTCAATGCACACTTGATCGTCGAAGAATATTGTCCGGCGGAGCAACGCGCGCGTGAGCAAGGGCAGGCGGCGGGTGCCGCGGGCGCGAAGCAAGTGGCTGTGCTGTCGGCGTGCGCGCCGCAGCAGCTTGCGATCGTCGTGCGTGAATTGCGTGCTTTCTTGCGTGCGCATCCGGATTGCGATCTTGGACGCGTGATCCACACGCTCCAGGTTGGGAGGCAAGCGTTGCAGGTCCGGCTCGCCCTCGTCGTTTCAACGGTAGACGAGCTGGCCGAGCGGCTCGAACAAGTCGAGCCAATTATGCTGCGCGGTGGCGCGAACACGGCTGACAAGCTCGCCAGCATTCGTGGCGTGTTTTATTCGACGGTACATCGCGGTGCGTCGGGCAGTGCCGATGCGGCACCGCCGGTTGACGTCAATTCGGATCCGGCTGTGCTCGCGCGCGCTTGGACAGCGGGCGCGCGCGTGCAATGGAGGGCCTTGGGCGATGGTCCAGCGCGTTTATCGCTGCCGCACTATCCGTTTCGGCTAGGTGAGTATCGAGCCGGCTTGGGCGAGCATGGGGCCAAGCGGCAGGCAGTCGATGCGTCCTCGACGCGTGTCGTAGGCACGCCGCATACCAAGCGCATTTGCGTCGTCGGTGCCGGACCTGGCGGTCTGGTGATGGCAAAGTCGTTGCTGGAAGAGGGCCATCGGCCTGTCGTCTACGAGGCGCAGGCGCTTCTCGGCGGCGTGTGGAACTTGGAGCGGAACAAGACGGTCGGCGTCTATTCGACGACTCGCTTTCAAAATTCGAAGGACACGAGTTTTTTCTCGGACTTTTATCCGCAGCATATCGCAGACATTTTTCCGAACGTGCGTGACGTGCGCGCCTATCTTGAAGCGTACGCGGACCACTTTGATTTGAAGCGCCATATCCATTGCGGTGTTACCGTGATCTCGGTGCGGGAGACCAGTGGGCGCTGGCAAGTTGAGACTGTGTCGGATAGTGGTGAACGCCGAACCGAGGTGTTTGATGGCGTCGCGCTTTGCCATGGCCGTTATCAAATTCCGCGCCGCCTTGCGCTCAAAGGGCTCGATACCTTTGACGGACTCGTACTTCACGCGGGCGAGTATTACGACAACACCCCGTTTGTCGGCAAGCGTGTGCTGGTCATCGGCAACGGCGTGAGCGGCATGGACATTGCGACCGAAGCGAGCAAGGTTGCGGATGCCGTGTACTGGAGCATCCGCTCGCGCAAGTTCATTCTGCCGCGAATGGTCGGCTTCTTGCCCAATGACTTCGTTTCACCCGCTAGCCTGCTGTTGCCATGGCGTATGCGCACGCAACGGCAATTGGATCGACTCGAGCTGGCGGTGCCCACGTTTAACAATGCATTCGAGCGCAGCGGATTGCGTCCGAGTATTGAAGAGTTTGGTCGGCATCCGTTCATTCATATTAATGACGAGGTCGTCGATCTTGTTGCCGCAGGCCGCATTAAGACGATGTTGGGCCAAATCGATAGGTTTGCCGGCAATGCATGCTTTCATCGCGGCAGTGGTGAAGTGATTGAGGACATTGACGTTGTGGTCGAGTGCAGCGGCTATCGGACGGATGCGTTGTGGCACTACCTTGACGATATCGAACCGCAACGCGATTTTGCGATGGGTCTTTTCCATCGGCGCAACCCCATGCTCGTCAACCAGTATGGGCTGCAGGAGATTGGGGTCATCGGCACGTTCCCGTACCTCGAAATGGTGGCGCGCTGGTACGCGCAAATCGTATCGGGTAAGTACACGCTCAGCGAGGCGGAATTGGCGCTTGGGGCCGACACGCGCCAAATCATCATGGGACCGCTTGCGAGCGTCGTGATCGGCATGAAGCTCGGACTTGTGCCCAATCCGCATGTCGAGTTCAAGCAATTCTGGTCGCTGCTCAACAGGCCGTGCTTTCCGGCGCAATACCGACTAACGGGCATACACGCCGCATCGGAGGCGGCAGACATCGTCGACGCGTGTGCAAAGCGCGCGTTTGTTCACGGCGAAGCGCAGGATTCAGAGATCAGACAGCTGAAATTTCGGTTGTTGGCGGGGCTGGGTCTCGACTCGTTGCGGCATTTGTTGAGTACCGGAGAAATTTCTCAGCACGAGTACGAAAACGCGTGTATGCATTTCGACAATCCGCTCGTCATCGACTGGGAATGCCAATTTCTTACGCCGCTTTGCGATGACGAATCTGGCGGCGGGTCAGCGCGCGCGCCGGATAAGCCATCCAGCACGCTAGAGGACGAATATCGCGCGCTCATCCAAAAGCTTAAGCTTCAAACGATGGATGGAGACGACCTATTGATGGAACTCAAAAAGCTGTCGAGGGCATCGTGACGACCGAACTGGACTCATTTATTCAACAGGTGCGAGGTGAAAAGCTATCCGAAGCGGATGCGCTCGACGTCATTCGCGATTTACATCACGCGATGCGCGCGAGTGATGCCCCGGGTGGCGTGAGCGATACGTCTTCGACAGACATACTGGGCGAGTTGGCTGGATTCTTATGCGAGACGATCGGCTGCGTCGCCGACGAAGTTGATCCGCATCGTGCCCTTGCTGATTATGGCTTTAATTCAATTTCGTTGACCGATTTCTCGAAGCGGATTGCTACCCGCTACGCGGTCACACTGGGGCCCGCGGCTTTTCTTGAACATCCGTCGCTTGCGGCGTTGGCGGACCATGTCGTCGCAAAGCTTTCGTCCGGGTCTCAGCGTTCGGCCGAGCTTGCCGCAGCGCGTGCGCGTCGTCATCCGCGCGGCGAGCAAGCGAGCGCAAGCCCGCGCGAGACGGCGCCACGACATGGCGCGGATCACGCGCGCGAACCGCGCTGGCACGCGTGCGTCGCCGAGCAGAATCCGAAGCAGCGTCCTATCGCCAATCGTGTCGATGACATTGCCATTATTGGCATGGGCGCGTGCTTGCCCAAATCGGACAGCTTACAGGATTTTTGGCGGCGGCTCGTTGCGGATGAATCGTTCATCTCCGAAGTGCCCACTGAGCGATGGGATTGGCGCGCGCACTTCGACGATCCAGCGCTTGCCAATAAGACCGATTGTCGACACGGGGCGTTTATCAACGATGTGCGCGGCTTCGACGCGTTGCATTTCAACATCGCGCCGAACGAAGCGGCGTTGATCGATCCACAGCATCGGCTTGCGTTGCAGGTCGTGTGGGAAACGCTGGAATCCGCCGGCTATGCGCGCGAGTCGCTGCGACAGTGCAAGGTCGGCGTATTCTTCGGCATTGAGCGCAGAGATTACGCGGACTTGATCCGTGCATGCGGAATCGATATCGACGGGCATTTGAATACCGGTAACGCACCCGGCATGCTTGTCAACCGGATAGCCCATTTCTTCGATTGGCGTGGCCCCGTGTCGGCAGTGGATGCGGCGTGCGCGAGCTCGTTCGTTGCGCTCAACGAGGCGGTTATTGCGCTGCGTTACGGGTGTGCCGATGCGGCGGTCGTTGGCGGCGTCAACTTGTTGCTGACGCCCGACGTCAATATTTACAATCGCAAATTGGGCTTGTTCACGGGCGCGGGCAAGGTCAGGCCATTCGACAAACACGCGGATGGGCACGTGTTCAGTGATGGCGTGGGTGCGGTGTTTCTCAAGCGTTTAGACGATGCCGAGCGCGACAATGACACGATCCTCGGTGTCATCAAAGGCCTATCGGTGCGCCATGGCGGCAAAAGTCTGTATCTGACGGCGCCCAACGCCGAAATCCACCGCGTGACGATCGCGGAGGCCCTTGAACAAGCGCGCCTCACGCCGGAGGATATCGACTACATCGAAGCGCAGGGCACGGCCAATCCGATGGCGGACGACGTCGAGTTGCGCGTGCTCCATGAGGTTTTTTGCGATCGCAAAGCGGGCAAGCCAAAGCTCGGTACCCTCAAGGGGCAATTGGGCCATTGCTCTGGCGCTTCTGGTGTGATCTCGCTTCTCAAAGCGATGCTGTCGTTGCATACCGACACGCTCGTTAAGATCGCAAATCTGCGTGAGCTTAATTGGGCCGACGACGAAGGCGAGTTTGCATGCGAGCCGGTGACTGAAACGGCCACCTGGCCGAGCACAACGCGCGACGGCAAACGGTTGCCACGTCACGTGGGCATTCATAACTTCGGTTTCGGTGGCGTGACAGGGCATCTTGTACTCGCCGAATACGTTGATCAGCGACAGGCCGAGCGGGGCGCCCGCCGATTTGACGAGCAGGCCATTGTGTTGTCAGCGCGTACCGCACCGCAACTCGAGCAACTCGCGCGACGATTGCTCGATTTTCTGACGGCCGAACAATGCAGTGATGCGCCAACGCACACACTTGACGACATCGCCTACACGCTGCAGACGGGGCGCGATCACTGGAACGAGTATCGCATGGTCGTATTTGCTGATTCGTTGGCCACACTCGTCGTTAACTTGTCGCGCTGCCTCGACGGAAACGATGATGAGCGCGCGTTTGTGCAGCGAGACGTGCAGGCGGGCCGGGACGTGCGTCAACTGTTCTCGAGCCCCGACATGCAATCGACTGTGCACCACTGGCTCGACAAGCGTAATATGCGCGGCCTTGGCCGCATCTGGGCGTCCGGCGTAGCGGTCGATTGGGCAAGCCTCTATGCGGGAGGACGCTTGCCCAAAAAGGTCACGCTGCCTACCTACCCTTTCACGCGGCAGTCGTTGTGGATTCCTTCGCAGGCAAACTCAAGCCGAACTGTGGCCTCTGCGCCGCGCTCGATGCTCGATCGCAACGTGTCGACGTTTGCATCGCAGCAGTATGTATCGACTTTCGACGGCAGCGAAGACTGGTTCCGCTTATCCCCCGACAGTACTGCACGCGCGTTCATCGAGCTTGCGCATCTCGACATGATCGACGAAGCAGTACGGCAGGCGGCCGACGTAGCCGCCAGCGAATCCGTCTACTTGCACGTGCGCGATATCGTGCATCCGCAGCCACTCGCCGTGACGGACAAGCCGGTGCAAGTGCGCACGATCGTTGCGCCCGCAGGCGACGGCGGTATCGGCTATCGGCTTGTATCGGACGGTGGCGACGGTGAGCGCGTCTACGCGACGGGCAATGCGGAACTCCTCATGCTCGAACATACGCCCGTTCTCGATGTGAACACGCTCGCGAGCGTCGATGGTGTGCTCGAGTGCGCGGACGTACTGGTCGCATCGGCAGTGAGTTGCGACGATGGCACGAGGCGTGACGTTATAGCCGTGGCCGTGATGGTCGCGTCCTGGGTGGCGAGTGCAAAAGGGTGTGTGCCGCTGCCCGCGGTGATCCGCTCGATCGGTGACGCAAACTTTTACGGGCGTGCCCGTTCAGACAGCCGGATCTGGGCGCGACTGGCCCCGCGTGCGGACGACAAAAGCGGTGTTGGCTGTGTCGACGTGGATGTGTTCGACTCAAGCGGACGGGTATTCATACAACTGCGTGAGGTGATCTGCGCGTGGTCGTCTGAGTTATCCGGTGCGCGCTCCGAGGCGCACGCGTTGCCCGCGCAATCGAACGGGATGATTCCGACGCTAAACGGCACGGGCGCGATGACGACGCGTTTGCTCGCGTGCTCGGAGGCGTTCGTTGAATTCGCGGCGACGGCGGCGGGTGATGTGATGGACATGGGCTGCGCGTACGGCGTGGCCACTCTTGCGGCGCTCGAGCGCGGTGCGCGGGTGTGGGCGGTCGATATCGACGAGCGGCATTTGTCGATTTTGTCCGAGCAAGTGGGGCCCGCGCTGAAGGCGCGCCTGGTCACGCACTGCGGTGCGCTGCCAAGTATGGATATCGCCGAAGGGCAGTTTGCCGCGATTCACGCGGCCCGCGTGTTGCACTTTTTGGACCCGGATGCGTTTCGTGAGTCGTTGTGCAAGATGGCGCGCTGGCTTGCGCCCGGCGGCAAGCTCTTCGTGACGTGCGACAGCCCGTACTTTCCGCACTGGTCCGCGCGGGTTGCCGAGTATGAGCAGCTTGCCGCCGGCGGACACGCGTGGCCGGGCTATATCGCGGACCTCGCTGCGTATTTCCGACAACGCGTCGGGGCGGGCGCGGGCGGGGCAATGGACAC